>CALNZC010000065.1:0-11553 GCA_942490895.1 uncultured Saprospiraceae bacterium | reverse complement strand
TTCGTGGTCTTCTTTGTTTTCGGTCTATTGTTTCCACTTTTGCCTGCCCAAATCAGGGATAGAAATAAGAGGATTGCAGTAGTGACCGGCCTGTCTGCACTTTTTATACTGTTCATCGTCATTTTCTGGGGAACACTCTCTTTCTGGCTGAAAAACGGCGCCAAGACCGCAGCATTGATTCCTCTGGGTACAATCTTCTTTACACCGATTTTCGGTCGACTGATCGACAAGCGGGGTAAAGTCCGCATCGATTATGATGCTGGGAGCCGGACTGCTGATTTTTGCTCATCTTTCACTGTCTGTGCTAAACAGTCAGGTGCTGTGTTATCTGGGACTGTTATCATTGGGAGTCGCCTTCTCACTGGTACCGGCAGCCATGTGGCCGTCGGTGGCCAAAATCGTTCCTGAGTACAGTTTAGGTACGGCCTACGCCACCATGTTCACGATTCAAAACTACGGTTTCGGTGGGTTGAACAAATTCATTGGTAAACTTGTAGACTGGGTTAATCCTGAAGCGTTGAAGGCCATGACTCGTATCCGTGAAGGTCTAGAGGGGCAGGGATTATCCGGCGCCGAGATCAGTGTCCGTATCGAAGCGATGAGGCAGGCCGGTACACTGCCGGTTAAGGATTATACAATTCCCATACTCATGCTCGTGGCATTGGGCGTTATCTCAATATTTCTTGCATTAGGTTTGAAAAAGTCCAGTGAGAAACAGGGGTATAATCTGGAAAGTCCATGATGTCGATGAAAATGAATTCTCGCAAAGGATACGAATCCTTTGCGAGAATATATACCTCTTAGTTCCAGTGCATCCTTAAACTTCGCATGGTGGAATCGTTGATACCCAGGCCCATTCGGGAAATCTGTTCTAGATCGATGTTCCCCGCTACATTCACGAATGAGACATTTTCATTGTATTCCATGGACATGATGAAGAGACCGGCGGGTTTGTCTTTATGGGTGACCATACTGACGATAGTATAATCGTCTTTGTCATTGATGGTCATGAGTCTTTCCCACTTATCTTTCTTCAGATTCTTCTCAATACGTTCCATGACGGGTTTCATCTCATCGGACTGTTGGCGGTTGATCTCAAAAGATTTGACCCGGATGGAGAGGTAACCGGAGTAGTCCACATCCTCCCGGTCGTCCATGCCGTTGGCGAAGGTGGCCATCAGTCGGAGCAGGGCGGGGCCGAGGGAAATATCCGTCACCCGTTCTGCGCTTTCGGGAATCTGGATTTCTTCCAGGTCGACATATCCCGGATGGGTTTTAATAGACTCCTCATCGTACTCCTGTGCCACAACCGAAGACAGGGCACCGGAGAGCAGCATCAGTGTGATAATCCATTTCATGAGTTTCATTATTGACCTCCTTTAAAAATTGGCACCGACTCGTCGATCCCTTTGCGAACGGTTCCGGGCAATCGGTTCAGAAATACATCTCGTACGACTTTCTGATTGGTTTGGTTGATCGTTTTTGCAGCATAGGCCAGACTCCACTGAACCTGAGCGTGCGCTTCAATGATCTCTTGTTGAGTATATTCTATTTTGGTGGGATGATGTATGTATTTGGGGATGATCAGCAACAGCACCAGTGCGACTGCCAGGCCCGTTCCCAGAATCATGGTTCTCCCCGTGCTTGGAAACAGTCGTTGCCAAAGTGATTTTCTTTCAGTCTGTATTGATGAAAAATGAATGGTATTCTTCTCGATTCGATCGAGCAGCGAATCGGGGCATTCGAGTCGGGGGAACGATTTCATTCTATGAATGATCTCGTGATCATATTTTCGAATTCTCTGCGACAAGTGCTGCATTCGTTGAGATGACTCTTGACGTATTCTGTCTCTTGCTTTGTGAGGTCTCCCTCAGAGAAAGAGTCCAGAAGATCTTTGATTTTTTCACAATTATGCTTCATGATACGGCTCGGCCATTTGTTCTTTCAACATCGTTCGAAGTCTTTTTTTCCACGATGAATGATGATTTTGATATTGGATACGGAAATATCGAGTATGTCAGCGATGGTATCGTACTTCATATCCTGAAAATAGTGCATCAGCAGGAGACTGCGCGTTTTGTCAGGCAGAGTGTCCATGGCACGAATCAGGTGCTCACGCTCATCAGAGAGTACGGTGGATTGTTCTGGACAAAACGATTGATAATCGCTGTTGGGCAACCGTTCGAGTATGTCTTGAGTGTCAACATTTGAACGGGATGACCGGTATTTACGCAACAGATCGATACTGCGATTGTGGGCGACACGCATGAGCCACGAATGCACTTTGGGCTGCTGGATACGGTCCCAATGGTTCCAGAGTCTCACAAAGACATCTTGAGTGATGTCTTCTGCGTCTTCCCGGTTTCGGCATAAATAGAATACATAGCTGTATATGTCACTCTTATGCCTTGCCAGAATTTTTTGATATGCTTTTCTTTTCATCATTCATATACAAGACGGAGGGAATGAGAAAAGGTTACATGATTTATCAAATGGGAAGCAGATCGACACGGTCCGTCCCGAGATCCCAGAAGGCTATTGTGCGTTTGCCATTGACCCAGCCTCCACACTCTCCGGGATTGATAACGATAGTCTTCTCGGTTCGGATATCGACTTGGTGGGTATGACCGTAGATTATGGCGTCATATTCGCCACTTTTCATCAGAGCGGACAGGTTGTCGGGCTCATGAAGAATCAGTATCTTCCGACCCGCGAGAATGATATTATGAGGTGCCCTGTGGATGCGGCCATTGAATACATGCGACAGACCCAGACGCTCTCCATCGTTATTTCCGAATACGCCTGTGAAATCACATTTCAAGTGATTCAATGGCTTGGCTGTAAAAGGGGAGACCAGATCTCCAGCATGAATCACATGACCGACTTCAGCATCATTGAATGCGCTGACGGCCTTGGTAATGGCGGGGATATTGTCATGGCTGTCAGATAAAATTCCGATTTTCATTCAACCTCCTTGTGTTATTCCTTGTGGAATGTATTCATAAGATCTCCATAAATCAAGTCCGATTCTCTGATTTCATATTGAGATGTGTCCACAAGTTTTTGAACCATCGGTTTCAAATTGAATGAAAATTTCAGGTTTTTCGCTTGCGGCATACTTTTTGATGGGTTTCGGATGACATCTATTATGAAAATGAGGCTGATTATGCAATTTGGTGATCTGGATTTCAACAATCTGCGAGTTCTTGTGACCGGTGGAGCTGGATTCGTGGGATCGAATATCGTCCATAAACTGCTCGAACTCGAGGCGAAAGTCATTGTGCTCGACGACTTTTTCACCGGGCGCAGAGAGAATTTACCGAAGCATGTTAACTTAGAGGTGATCGAAGGCAGTGTTACTGATGAGGCCCTGATCCGGTCGATGGTTAAAGATATGGATCTGGTGATTCATGAGGCGGCGAGAAATATTATCATCTCAACGAAAGATCCCAAAGAGGACTGTGCGGTCAACATCGTCGGTACTCTCAATGTGCTTTTGGCCGCCAGAGAGGCGAAGCGGGTAAAGCGGGTGGTCTACTCTTCATCTGTTTCTATTTACGGCAACACCCGATATCTGCCAATCAACGAGGATGATCCGATCAACACGTTGAGCCCCTATTCCGTGTCCAAACTGGCCGGAGAAAATTATTGCAAGGCCTTTTATGAAAGTTATGGTCTGGCCACGACCATCGTTCGCTATTCCAATGTGTTTGGTTTGGGTCAGAGTCCCACCAATCCATATTGCGGCGTCGTATCCAAATTCTTCGAGAGCGCCATGGAGGGTAAACCCATTCAGATTCATGGAGATGGGGAGCAAACCCGGGATATGAGCTATATCGAGGATGTGGTGGAAGCCACTCTGCTGGCCGCCGCCTCATACAAGGCGGAAGGACAGACGTACAATATCGGCACAGGAATCGAAACCACCATCAACCGTCTGGCAGAAAAAATCCGGATTATCACGGGCAGCGATGAAGAGGCCGAACATATCGACCGGAGAGACATAGACAATATCCGTCGTCGTGTACTCAATATCGAAAAGGTTCGCCGTGAACTGCGATGGATTCCCCGGCATACACTGGACAAAGGCCTGAAAAAGACCTATGAGTGGCTGAAAAGCCATTAAGAAATATATTCGCAAGTGGTCAATAGAAAATTGGGCCGGAGTGGGCGCCTCCGGCCCAATTTTTCTTTTTACTTCTTTTTTTCACCCATCAGATCATTCAGAAGGCTTCTGGCCTTTTTCTCCAGTTTTCCCCCTTCCTGATTTTTTCTTTTTTCGATTTCACTGTTCAGTGAATCAATTTTATTCTGAATCAGGCGGTCAATCTGATCGGTCTGATTCTTTCGTTCGTCCATAGGTTTTGCAGAATCGGTGCGGAACGCATTGAGCAGAGCCTCTACGTCTGTAAAACGGCCTCCGGTTTCAGCATTCAGTCTTCTTCGAATCTCTCTCTGCGCCTCTTCCAGGGATTGGCTGGCCAGCCGGGACAGCCCGCTGGACACTTGTCGGTCCAGATTTGACGCCACGGTAAATGTCAGCCGATCGTTTTCAAAATGGATATGTGAGCTGAGGGTCAATTCATCGAGACCGGTCAAGGCCTCCTTGAGTACGGTTTGAAAAATATCGCCGCGGTCGGACTCTCCCATATTGAACTTCAGATTACGTGCCTTTCCAAAGAGATCCATGGTTACCGAGGATTCTGTGAATCGGGTTGTCACTTTCAATCGGCCGCGACCGGCGTGGATTCGTTTCACAGGCAGCCGGCTGTCATTCAATGCCATCTCTTTCATAGGAATCCCGTCCAGAATGAGAGTCAATGAATCGCTGGTAATATCGCCGGTATGATCGAAAAGCGCCACGAGATCGATTTTCCGTCCATCTGGCTGATGTCCAGAGATTCAGGGTCGCCGGGCGGCCATATATCCACGGCTGGGATGTGAGCCCCTCACCGGTACCCTTCAGAGACCATCCCTGGATGGAATCGCCCACAGCACCGGACAGTGACAGGGTTTCGATCAGAAAGGCGGGCTGCCCGAGACGATCGGCGAAATGGATGTCCTGCCCTCGCAACCGCTGAGGCTTTTTCTTCATTACATTTTTCTTTTTCGAAAGTCGTGTGCGCGCACTTTTCAACATAGCCCAGATAGGTGGTCACCCGATTCACCAAGCTGGGGCAAAAGAGATACTTTCCTACATTGAGGCGCTCAGGTCGGGCAGCTTCGCTTTCTGCAGCAGCCGTTGATAATCGTCATTGAACCATTGGGTCAGCAGATTCTTATATCCGGATGTGCCATGAATGTCAGACTGAAGCCTTTCGTAGCGCGAGTTCACCGTATCCTTGAGGGAATTGAAGCGTTTGCGTGCGTTTTTGCACCGTTTCAAGAGCGACGATCAGTTGAGGAATATTGTCGATTTTTTCTAAGTCGATTTTTTCCAGATCGGAGCGAATGGCATTCAAATCGTTCTGGGGTTTGAAATTCTCATAAAAACGATTCCAATCTTCAATCCGGTTTTCAATCGCTGTTTTCAGGGAGTCGGCCCGATCGACAGACCGGATATCGGCCATGGCCATCAGGCTGTCCACATGAATTGAGCTTTTGAGTCGGTTGGCGTCAATCTGCATGACCGGCAGCGCTTCGACTTCATGAGTCAGTTTTTCCCGCGCCTTGTCAACCAGTGTGGGTTCGGTCTTCACCCTCTTTTGCCTCTTGATTGAGCCGTCCCTGCTCCGGGGTGTGCCGGAGCGAACTCCTCGAGACGCAGGGTTTCGATATTGATCCGTTTTCTGAGCAGAGCGCCGGCGTTGAGGTTGAATTCGGCCGTGCCCGTTTCAAGAATATTGGTCATGGGCCTTTCCGGGTCGGTCACCTGAAGTCGGGTCCACGTAATAGAGAGGCCGGCCGGATCCACGTCCACTCCCTCGAATTCGACCCGGGCGCCGATAATAATCTCTCCTGTTTTCTCCATGATCGCCTCAGTCCAGGTATCCATAAAGAGAGTGGAGACCAGAACGCCGCCGCCGATGATGATCAAAAGTGCAATCAGTCCTGTCCAACGCATGGCTTCAGTCTCCCATCAATTTGAATTTCGTGATCAGTTTTACCAGCTTGCTGGACTGAAGCACCTGGACGATCTTCCACTTCCTGATTCGTTGGATCCAATGGGCCCGATACTGTATTACCATCCATTTGAACAGAAAAAAATTGGGAAACAGCAGAATCAGTGACGTGACCAGACTGCCCATGACGATGGTGTTGTTGAAGCGGGTGAACGGGGCCACCGGCGCATTGTACAGATCGGTCCAGAATGGGAGAAGTGCCTCGAGTTTGACCAAAATGGCGTAGCCGACGGGATGGAAAACCGGATCGAGGGGGAATGTCAACAGATCTGAATAGGGCCAGTGACATCAGCGCGGCAGACAGGTTGATTTTCAATATCAGGATGAAGATGAGAACCAACAGGTTGTGAAGGCTCCAAAATGGCGTCAGTCCCCAGATGGCTCCCAGGGCGAAACCCCAGGCCACCTGCCTGGGCGATGCATTGGAGCCCATCGCCTTGAGCAGTTTGGCGATCAGTTTGATGATGAGCATGGATAGACCTCATGGGTTGATGTAAAAACTATTGAAATGTATCAATTTCAGGATGGATGTCAAGTACAATATCGATGAGATTTGAATTTTTCATGCATGCATTCACAGACTCTTTGGGCGATCACGCTGCCATTTTCGATTGGCTTTAGACATGATTCCGCAGCATCAGCTCTATGGGGTGGGGGTTGAGGTACACCTGCGTTTTCAGATAGGCGTCATCATATTTACGGACATAATGGTTCAGTAAAGTGACTGGCACGATGAGGGGAATCTGATGCATGTGATAATGCTGGATGATGTCGAGCATCTCTTGCTTCTCGTCCGAAGAGATCTGTTTCTTGAAATAGCCCAGGATATGGTGCAGCACATTGACATTCTTGTTCACCGTCGATTTCAGCTTCAAGCCCTCCATGAGTGTGAGGATGTATTGCGTCAAGACCGTCTCCACGGTCTGTTTGGATGCCGAGCCCAGCAGATGGCCCAGTTGTCTCAAGAGCGCCGGGCTGTGAGACATGATCAACAACTTGTGATCACGGTGAAAGTTCAGAAGGCCGGGAAAGGTGATGCCGTCTTCCTTCAGGACTTTCCAACGGTGGAAGACGAAGACACGCTGAATGAAATTCTCCCGCAGAGCCCCATCGTGAAGCCTGCCCTCGTCCTCCACGGGCAGCATGGGGAACCGGTCCATGATCGCCCGGGCGAACAGACCGATACCCCGGGTCGAAGGCGCGCCTGTGTCCTGATAGACCTTGATGCGAGTCATGCCTGAGCTGGGGGATTTGCTCTTGAAAATGAATCCGCACAGGTTCCATGCGGCGATCTCTTCAAGTTTTTCGGCGGTCCAGGTGTTCATGCGCCGGGTATGATCGATACCGGAATTGATTTCCACCAGCTTCGGCTCATTCGGATCACCGGTCAGACGCATGGCCGGTCTGGGAATGGGAAGACCGCATTCAGCTTCAGGACAGACCGGATGCCACTTAACATAGGGGCCGAGCACATCCATGAGATAGGCGTCCCGCTTGTGGGTTCCGTCATAACGAACTTTTTGGCCTGTCAGGCATGCGCTGATTCCCAAGGTGATTTTCTGGTCACTCATTTCCGCCTCATTTGATATAGAGTGTTTTAATGACTTTCTCGAAACGGCCCGTTTTGAACCGGATCATATAAATCCCAGTGGAGAGAAGCTTTTTACGCGCGTTCCAGGGAATGAAGTGGTCCCCGGATTCCAGCTCGGTGTCATTGAGTATCCGGTCGACTTCCCGCCCCAGAATGTCGAAAATGGTCAGATGGGCTCTCCCGGTCTCTGGCAGGTTGATGTGCAGGAGAGTCTCTTCTGAGAACGGGTTGGGAGATGACGTGATAGCCGGTTCTACGTTGGATGAATCCGGGAAGAGATGCATCCGGTGAAAATTCTCCTGATGTATCCAGCCGTCTGGATCGAACTCTACGGAAGAGACTTGACCGGATAGGTTCAGGACGAAATCTTGCTCCAGTGAATCGTTCCATACGAAAAGGGTCGTGTCTGAATCGTCGGAAAACGTAATGTGAACGGGAACCGGCATGGAGAATACAGGCCGCCATCCCTTTTCATTCTGAATCTGTCTGATTTTCAATTTCAGACCATGAGTGCCGGATTTATAGCCCCAGTGGTAGACTGGGTAGTAATCATCGTAAATCCACTGGTCGAAGAAGAAGTCGAGATCCATGCCGGTGGTGGATTCACAAAATGCTTGAAACTGACTTGTGTTCACATGGCTGTACCGGAAGGGGGCATGTCTGGAGTAGGCTTTCAACAGATCGAAAAAGGCTGAATCGCCCAGAAGTCCCCGCAGCATGTGCAAAACATAGGCCCCTTTACGATAGATGATGGATATGAATATCTGAAAGGGGTCGCTGGTGTCGGACAGATAGAGAGTGCCCGGACCGGTGTATCGATTGGTTTGGATGTTGGCGATAGGCATCGAAACCGTTTTCATACTCAGACCACAGCGCTTCACAGTAAGTGGCGAAGCCCTCGTTGAGCCAGGCATGATGCCAGTCTTCGCAGGTGATCATATCCCCGAACCACATATGGGCCAGTTCGTGGACGGACACTTCGAACCAAGACTGTGACATCTGATTGATGATGGTGTTGGTCTGATTTTCGATGCCGCCATAGTATCCCAGCTGGGTCATGCCGTACTTTTCACGGGAAAAGGGATAGTCGCCGAAGAGTGATGAGAAACATTTCATGACGTCTGGCAGGGCTTCAACGCCGAGAACCGCATCATTGAAATGATCCTGAAACACGTAATAGGTCAATGGTGTGATGGATCCCTCTTCGGAAGTATAGCTCCGGTTGATGGGGATATAATTGGATATGGCCATCATGACATAATAGGGTACGATGGGATATCGGTGTCGCCAATGGAAGGTTGATTTCCCATTGCTGTGAGTCGTTTTCTCGAGTATACCGTTGGATACGGCTGTCATCCCGATTCCATTTACAGTGGTGTCGGGAATGGTGATATCCACATAGACAGAGTCGGCCTTGTCACCCGGACCATCTTTACACGGCCACCATGTATGGGCGAGAAAGGGGGTGCAGAGCGTGGCGATGATCGGCTCGTTATTGCCGTGCAGGTCATACCGAAGCCCTTTGAGATTGTTGATGCGTTGGGGAATGCCGTGATATCGTATGATGATCTCCCGCTGTTCACCGACATCCATAGAGGATTGGAAGTGGATTATCAGGGAATCATTGGAGTGCACATAGGACGAAATCCCATCAGATATGGAGTCGACAGTATAGGCGTCATGCAGATTCAGCCGAATGACTTGCAGATCGGAGCGGGTGGATTCAAAGCGGCACAAAACTTCACCCTGTAAGTAGGGCGTATCGATTTTGAGATCGGCTTTGATGTGGTAGAACCGCACATCAAAGCCGGATGGGGTGATCGGTTTCGTCTGGACGATACGCTCAAGCCATGACTCCTGTTCCTGCTCGTAAAACCGTTTCAGAGAGATCGACTTCCTGAGCGAACAGTGATGTCGATACCCACATCACGAGTAAAATCAGTTTTTGACACAGGCGGACTGTGTGTAATTGTTGTCTCCCCAATGGTGGCATCATTTGAGTGTATCACTAAGGGTAACCGTTGTTCTATACCGTACCGGGACGGATCCGGCAGCCACTTCAATAGGAACCGGTGGCTGTGCATAAATGGCCGTGATTGTTCGAATCAACGAGGCGCCCTCATGCATTTGCACCAATCCTTTCAGGTTCAATGTTTGGACGGGTCGGCGAACCAGGTGATCTCAGCTTCTCCATCTTTGAAGGTATAGGCAGATTCCGAGTCGAAATCCTCTAGCTCCAAGGTGTCGGCCTTGAGAGACAGGATGACATTGTACCACGAGTGGATGGAGTTTAGAGTCCAGTCGAAATCGATGCGGCCGCTATCAGAAGCCGTCTGACCAAAACAGGTGAGACCAATCCGCCTGGAACCGAATGGCCAGTGAATCGGTCGATTGTCCATCCAATTTTATTGATATGGAATCTGCGTTCACTATGACGTTTTTCATGTTTTCATTACTGACAATATTCAAATGGCTCTTTTGTGTACTCTGATCATACTTACCTTCAATTCGTATGGAGGGGCGCCACATGTCTGTATATGCCGGCAGAGTGTAAAGAAAGACGCTATAGCCGCAGATAAAGATGAGAATGACCGGCAGAGTCTTTATCAGCCGGAATTCCTTGAGAAACGGTTTCACCGATGGCAGTGTGACAGCCAAAAAGGCATAGAGATAGAGGAATGCGACATAAAAAACAAACAGGACGGCCGAACGTATCAAACTCATGATGAGACTCATCATGGGGTCCACCTGCATTGAGGCCATGATTCGGGTGATAAAGGAGTAATATTCATGGAACATGAGCAAGAGGGTCGGAATGGGAGCCAACAGTGAAAAGAGGACTTTGGCCCATCCCCATGCCAGCATGAAAGTGAGTCCCATGAACAGTAGTGTGAGTGCGGGATACAAAGCCAGCCTCGGTCCGGTAATCAGGGCGCCGATCATGAAAAGGAGTGGCACGATGAGTGCGCGTTTGACATAAACATAGGGATCCGGTGAAAAACGCCACTTTTTTGTGATTTGAAGACAGATCCAAAGTCCGGCAATGAGCCAGAAGAGCGCCAGAACCAGATAGGGCTTGGGGTGGGCGAACCAGGGATTTTTCAGGCTCAGGATCAGCCCCATCACGGTCTCTCCCGATTGGGCCAGGATGAGCAGTGAGAAAGGCGAATCCCAGAAGTCGTTTAAGCCCGAGAAACGGACTCTATTGGCTTTTGGAATCTGCATCCGGCTTTTTCTTGATATGAGAAACGCCCAGAGGCCGAGAATTAATGCGGCATAGTTGAATGCGGATATCAGGGGAAGCGAAGCCGGCCAGGACGAAAACAGAAGCAGATATCCGTCACCGGATTGGCTGGGGATGCCTTCACGATCGTACTTGACGAGAAGGGCGTCGACGAATATTCCATATCGGTCGAGCATATCCGGTGTGATGAATTCGATGCGGTCCATGGCCGTGTGAATCGGTGTGAGATTGGTGCCGCTGACGAAGGCCAGTGCCGGGATACCGGCATTGATGAATGGCATATGGTCGGATCCAGCCCCGTCTTCTGAGAGTGTGTTGATGGTTTCGAAATGGAGAGGATAGCGAAGCGCTTTGGTCTTCAATTTTCGACCCATTTCAAATGCATCCTGAACCGCCCAGTAAGGGGTCTGGTTTTCATGTGTTTCGAATGCAACCTCTAGCCATTCGTCACTTCCGGCCATGTCAAGGGAATACATGAGTTAGACCTTCTCAATCTCTGGAAAGTGATCCACAAAATACTGTGAGCCAATGAGTCCCTGCTCCTCGCCGCCGAAGGCGCAGAATATCAGGGTGTAACAGGCGCCCGGC
Organism: uncultured Saprospiraceae bacterium; assembly: GCA_942490895.1. Taxonomy (GTDB): domain Bacteria; phylum Bacteroidota; class Bacteroidia; order Chitinophagales; family Saprospiraceae; genus JAGNXB01. The sequence goes on along the minus strand of CALNZC010000065.1, from coordinate 8 downwards.
CGCGCCGC
>CALNZC010000064.1:0-18636 GCA_942490895.1 uncultured Saprospiraceae bacterium | reverse complement strand
ATGCATTGCTCACGTACCTACAGGTATAGTAGAAACTAGACAAGGCCGAAAACGAGATTGTAATAAGACGGAAGCGATAGATGCTATCAATGCAAGACTAGATAGCTTAATTGAACAGGAAACACATCAATCGATCGCTGAAATCCGAAAGCATCAAGTTGGCTCTGGAATGAGAGGCGACAAGATACGAACGTATCGCTTTCAGGATAATATCGTAAAAGATCATCGTACTGGAAAACAATCAACGTGCTCCAAAGTAATGAAAGGGCACATAGACAATTTATGGAACTAATATGAAAACAATACAAGTATTTGTTGATTTAGATGGTGTGATGGCAGACTTCGATGCTGGTGTAGTTCGCATTACAGGAAAACTCCCTCACGAACAAGAGTCTGGGAATGCAATGTGGAACGCTATTAACAGCGCAGAAGACTTCTTCCAAAATCTTCCTGTGATGGAAAACGCTATGCATATGTGGAATTTTTTGCTTAAATACAATCCTATCGTATTAACTGCAACAGGACACAAGTATCCCGAAGACGTAGACCGTCAAAAACGGGCTTGGGTAAAGAAACATCTCGGCAGCGATATTGAAGTTATAACTGTTCAACGAAGCAGAGAGAAACAACAGTATGCACATGAGCGTGCAATATTGATAGACGATAGAAGCAAATCTATAGATCCTTGGCTGGCAGCAGGTGGAAATGGAATACTCCACGTCAACGTTATTCAGACGTTGACCCAATTTCCAAAGATGATGGATAATTTAAAATAATTAATACAACTGAGGCATTAATGTAATGTGTACTATTAATAACTATAACTCCAAAACGATCCTTATGCAGATTGGCTGCGTAGGACCGCCTATGGAGAATAGTTATGAAAAAGAAAGTACAACGCATGCACGATACTGCGAGACATATAGATAAACAATTACGTATACTCTATGTAAATTGGAGAGACGATCACGGTTTAGCTCGTGGACGTTTTAAGAAACAAAATGCTATGGATTGTGGTCGATCTCATTGTTGTCTATGTGGCAATCCACGTGATAAGGGGTGGGGAGAAGATTTGACGTTTCAAGAAATCAAAGCAAAACAAGCTGCTGATTATGATTTAAAGCATTTGTACGATGAAGAGGATGATGCCTAAATACAGGGATGTATCCAATACCAGCACCACAACCAAATACTGGACATAAATTGATGTTGCTTCGCTATTATAAGTGGCAGGCAATTCAATGCAATCCATATCGGAATAAATTCGAAAACCAAAACTGGACCAGTTTAAATGGTGCGTGGACTTCAAAATCAAAATGCGGGCAATTTCGTATATTCATCGACGATCGTCAAATTAGGGTGGTAAAGAGAAATAACCATCCTCCTGTTGACCCGGATTAAATCTTTCTATAATATGCTCAAGTTCTGGGTCGTGTAGCTGAATGGCGTAGCAAGGACTTCTAACCTCCTGATATGTGGGTTCGATTCCCACCACGACCTCCAAATTCAATTCGCAATAGGGGATTACCATGAGCAGCGAAACGATAGATTTAAAGTATTGAACTTGACTTAGATAAAATAATATCAAAGTTCGTAATGAAACTGAATGAACCGTTAGTTCGGTTTTATTTCAAACAGCAAGATACAGTTCGAGTCAATGCAATGATAGAAGTATCATGGTGTATTGAGTCATAGGTCAAGTCAAATAAAGCCACAGGGATCTCATCACATGTGATGGTCATACTCGGAGGAAGCGTATCAAATACAGCCTCATCTACTGGTGTTGCTGAAATGACCTGGGTATGCGTTTTTGTCCGACCGCAATCATCTGTAAATGTCCAGACATTCGTGATATCACCTCCACAAAGTATTAGCTGATCCCGTAGTTGTGGGAGGGGCCGTACCTGAAATTTCACAACCTGCCATATACCCGTTGGTATAGTCGAGACTGGGATGAGAAGTGGGAATGGAGTCACAGCTCACCGTAACATCGGGCGGGGCATCTACCCAGTCCGCTTCAATGACTTCATTGATGGTGACCACTTGTTGATAATTGAAGGGCGTACCGCAGGGATCGGTATAGTCCCAGGTATAGATTAGTTCACCGCCGCAGAGGTCATACGTTCCGAAGGTTTGTCCGACGATCGTATCATTGATTCCACAATCACCACTGAGTCCATTACTGATGACCAGATCTACTGGCCCGGCAGGCACTGAATCGCAAGACACGGTGATATTGTCTGGTGGGTTGACCCATTCTGGTAGATCTGTTGGTTCAACCGTGATGATCTGAACGTGCTCGATGGTCCGCATACAGGTATCTGTATAGGTCCAGGTACGGGTGATCTCTCCTCCGCAAAGATCAGCACTTCCGGTTACCACTGGCACCACAAATCCTTCAATGAGGCAGGGCCCATCTGAGTTATTGGTGTATTGAAGGTTCGGGTGTGAGGTTGGGATGGAATCGCAAATAATGGTCTCATCACCGGGTGGATCTATAAATTCAAACAAGGCCAAAGCCTCCACAGTTAAGGTCTGGGTGTGGGTCGTGGTGTTATCACACAGATCCGTAATCGTCCATGTACGCGTGATGGTACCGCCGTCGCAAAGGTTGGCCGTACCTGTTTCCACACCGACGACTGTTCCCGGATCTATACAGTTGTCCTCGTAGGCCAATGGTAACATGGGGTTGAGTAGCCAGACACACGACAAAGTGGAATCTGCAGGTGGATTAGGAAATGTAGGTGCTTCATCGTCTTCGAAAATCAGAGGTTCTTCGACGATATCACAACATCCACTTGTGCAGTCATAAGTGGTAAAATCACTCCCAATTGTCGGCGCTACATTCCCCCCCAACGGATGAAAGTTCAGGCTATACACGGTGAATTCCGCACACTCATCATGACTGAATTCACCTGAAGCTCCGGTAATCACTTCAACCACCATTCCGGCATCATCGACAATCACGATATATTGCTCATAATCCGGATCATTATTAAAATTCGTCACATTGATAGACGAAGTGTCATCCGGACACAAGGGTGAAGGGTCGACATCCAGGGTTCCTGCATCAGGTGTAAAAAAAACAATCTCAAAGGTCAGGACACTATCGCAGTATGGTTCTTGCTCTTGAGATATGGTGATGTCAAACATCCCAGGCATATCATAACTGTTCCCACCAATATCAATGGTTTCTCCATCGCAAAGCTCAAAGACGCCCAAATCGACTACCTCTACAGGATCAACGGTCACCACAAGAGTGACCATCGAATCACAACCATCGGGATTCGGGAAATTAAAATTATATGACCCCGGTCCATAGTTATTTCCATTATATGGCCACGTATCCCCTGGGCAAACGATTCCAGGAGGGGGATCCTCAGGAGTGATGTCATACACCACAACTTCAATACAGAATGGTTCTGGATCATTGGTTACTGGAATACAAGGGTTGTTGGAGGCATCCACACAGAGCTCATAGGTGCCAGGGGTCGTCCAGGTTGTCAGCCAGTTCTTATTTGTGGAATTAGCAACTCCTTCCTTGAGCAAAACGCCATCCAGATACCAGTGAATCCAGTTCGCACCATCCGGTCGTTCGACCGAATAGTTGACAGGATCGCCACCCGCACAGATGTAAGTGGGGCCGACGATTTCAGTGAACTCTGAAATTTCGGGCACCCCGCAAGCCCCGATCACGTTGATCTCAATATCGCACGCTGATCCACAGCAACCATCTACCAAAAAACTATAAATGTGCCCGATCTCCAGGCCCATTAATTCCACTAGTCGACAGCCGTTGTTGATACATTCGCCGACATTGGTATCACACCCGACCGCAGAGTTGGGATCCAAACTACAATCATAGTATACCGCAGCTTGAATACCATACTGACAGCAACCGAAACATCCTGGACCATCTACGCAGTTAGTATAACAAACCTCCAATTCCAAATCCTCACACCAGGCGGGAAATCGAAACCAGGTGGGGTTGTGAGACGTTGTTCCATTCCCATCAGGAGGCGGGCACATCGGATCTGGTCCATCCCCCGGATGCAAGTAGGTTGTCATCTCATAGGTATACCCATCCAATTCCTCGATCGAACAAAGGACTGGCGAATTTGAACAGGTACAGGTATTCTGTGTCCCGTTTGTGCAAGGCACAGGAGGCTGAGCCAAAGCAGGTGCGAAAAAGTAAAGAAAAAATGAAATCAGAGTAATCAGTCTGCGCATAAGGTAGGCGTATAGTGGTCGTTACCAGGAAAATTAACAGGGCGAACAGAACTCATTCTGTTCGCCTAAAGTGGAGAACAATTGAAAGGACGTATCCATGCGGATGTCCGGAGTACCTGACAAGGAGGCCCTTGTCAGGATAGAGCCTGAAACTCTTCGAAACGCTGCTTGAAATGTGGAGAAAAGTCGGTCCAGATCCGGGCGGCCGAACCCATTGTACCTGCAACTGATAGTTGGATACATAGCGGATTCCCACCCTTGTGAAGTTCGATATAACATACAAACAGGCTAGATGTACTGAGATCAGTACACCACGACTGTTAAAGATATGCTAAATTCAAGCAAACCGAAACGTATTATTAGAAAAAATATGTGCGATGTATGACCGTGCCTGCAGCAGGCATGAGCTACTGACAATGTAACACTTACGCCCGATGAATTATTTGATCAACGTCTTCTCAATCCTGAATTCACCCCTATTCTGGAGTCGTAAAAAATAAGGACCGGACGGCAGGCTATCCAACCCCCACTCAAACTCGTGTCGATCCGCATCCAGAATCCCTTCAAATGACGGTCCGACCCGCTTTCCCTGCTGGTCAAAAAGGGCCAACTGGATCCATTCCCTTTTGTGGGTACGGAAGTAGATGTGATGCCGGTCTGAAGCGAAAAGCTCGCTATTCCTGAACCAAGCTTCAGTTGATCTGTTCCCGGATTCGCAAGAAAATGGCTTCAACGTCTACTTTCTCTTTGTCCCCAAACCCGGAAAATTCCTTTGCCATGGCCCTTTGTGAAAATTTGCCCCCGTTCTGGTCCAGGAATCGGAACAAAAGATCGACCAGGCGGTCTGGCAAATCGAACTGGTTATCAATAGCAGTTTTAAAAGCGTCAAATTGTTTCAGATAACTGATCTCGCCCGGAATGATCCGGTTCACTGTGTCTTCCAGACAATCCACCAGGAATTCGGCAAAAGGGGTTGCATCAAAATACTTGTAATAATCCGCTGTTTCGTTCAATACCCGGAGATTGTTGTCCTCGGTCTGTTCCCAGTCTATCCATTCCAGTAAAGGGATGGAGTGCCTTTCAAGAAGCCGACGATACCCATCCAGATGATCCAGGATGGATGCCGAGATTGGAAAAACCAGGCCCGGTCGACTAAATTGATATTCCGTCAGGATGTGATGAAACAGGTATCGGTGTATCCGTCCATTACCATCAACAAACGGATGGATGAAAACGAATCCGAAGGCCAAAACCGCGGCAGCTAGCACCGCGTGGAACCCATTGTCCTGCTGGCATCGATAGGTCTCCACAAGACTGTTCATCAAAGCCTCTACATCCTCACAACGTGCTGAGATGTGATCCGGAATGGGCATGCCGGATTCTCGATCGTGGAGGCCGACAAACCCGCCTTCAGTCCGGTATCCAAGCCGGACAAACCGGTCACTCCCAATCACCAGTTGTTGCAGTCTCAGAAATTCTTCCTTGCTCAACTGTCTTTTTCCAGCCTGCCCGATGGCCTGTCCCCACAAGGCCGCTCTCCGACTTTTAGGGCTTTCCCCTTCAATACTGAAGGATGCTTTCGAATCATTGAGCAGCAGAAAGGCTGCTGATCGCTTGATCAAATCAGGGTGCATATCCCCGAACACTTTGGGCCAGGAATCATTCGGAGTGATGGCCACTACCTCCTTCAGTTTTGCAGAGCATCGGACCAACGGACAAAACCCTGGGACACCCGGGATGTTGTCCACCACTTTATGGCGGGACGAAGGTGTGCCTTTCGAAAGGCAGAACTGTTGCTTCGGGTTCAGCGCCTCCACATATTTGCGTTTCCCGAGATCTGAATGTACATTCAATTCTATCCCACTCACCCATTCCAGTAAGAACCAAATGCGTCGGCTGTATTGTCCTGCCGGTTCGATTCGGACCAGGTCAATCATTTCTTCCTCCTGCAGGGCTTTGGCCAGCTGGCTAAAGAAAAGCAGATCCACACCTTCATACTTCAGGGCAAAGACCAGGTGATTGTAGAGCGCCCGGATCTGGTCAGTTTCATCCTTGTCATCAGGCAGATATCGGGAGGGCAATATAATCCACGAATCCAACTCAAGTCGGCGGTTGCGGTCGCTGACTAAGGCCAAATTGGTCGGCATGGGCATGCTCAGCCCAAGGCCATGAATGATCGCTCCATATCCTACGACATGCCCTGGCTCGGGCACTTGTCTACTGTGAAAAACAGGAGCAGAATGAGAATAATGTGCGCCATTTGCCATTCATCAAGATTTATGCGCGCAAGTTAGCGTATAAGTCAGGAAAAGCATGCGCAAAACATGAAATATGCGCGCAAAGATCAATATAACATGAATTATGCGCGCAGAAAGAATGAAGGATCGTCCTGGGATACCCATGGAGTCACTGTATAACTCCAGAGATACATTCATCAATTTCCAGGAATATTCCACAGGTCACTAGACAACCTTAAGACGACATCACTTGACCACCATCTGCTCCACCTCAAACTCACCCCTGTTCTGGAGTCGTAAAAAATAAGGACCGGACGGCAGGCTATCCAACGCCCACTCAAACTCGTGTCGATCCGCATCCAGAATCCCTTCAAAGGACGGACCAACCTGCTTGCCCTGCAGATCAAACAAGGCCAACTGGACCCATTCGCGTTTGTGGGTGCGGAAGTAGATATGGAGTCGATCGGATGCCGGGTTTGGGTGAATACTCAACTGAAAATAGCCTTCCGCGGTCACACCAGGGACCGGTTCCGTAGCCGTGACCATCCGTTTTGCCCACACCCGAAAAACCCGATTGCTGGCCACACTGAGATCCCCTTCATTCGTGAAAAAAATATTGGCTTCATCGGATTGAATACCACCCATGATATATCCGATATCCACCGCCTGATCCACAGACCATTCAGAGACATCCAGGATTCCAGGAGCAGCAAAAGCTTGATCCGGATGCGGGATAAACTCTGCACTTGCCCCGAGATAATCCGGCATTTGTCCGGCAATCGTTTCCGCCATTTGGCCATTCGCTTCCCGGCTGACACAACTGATGGTTTTCACAAAAGGCACATTATCATCCTGGACCAGGACACCCTGTTCATTGAGATAGTACTGACCAATGCCCCCGAAAAACAGGGAGGTCATCTCTTCGGAAGCCGGGTCATAAAGCGCCGCATGTGCTGTATGATATTGGTTGAGATACTGATTGAAGCCAGGCACAACTGAATATCCGACATCCGTTATGTCCACCGTGTTCAGCCAGGGAAGGTCGGCATCATAACGAAAAACACCGGAGAAGGCCGTCCAGCCGAATGCACCCCCCGGAAAGATCTGAGGAACCAGATTGTAATCCCGGCGATGCAGTTCCAAACTGTCTACAGTGATCTGCCAATCTGCAACAGCGATATTCATCCCATCCTCCTGGAGGGTAAAGCGCTGAATGGCATTGGTATATTCCTGTGAAAACCCCGGCCCGTGATTCGGACCCATCGGATTATAGCGCCCTTCAAAGTCCTGACCGCCTACCAGTAAATACGTTTCATCAAGCCGGCCCAGATATCCGCCTGTGACCCGAAAACGGTCATCCTGGATCTGTTGGAAAGAAGGCGCAATATCTGCACCCGATTTAATGGCCTGGATCAACTCGGATTTATTCACTCGAGTCAGGTACGGAAAGGTGATATGTTCATCTTCAGTGGGACTGTATCCATAACCACCAATGATCACCAGGTGGTCATCATCATCGAAAAACTCCATATTGGTCGACTGCAACTGTTCCTGAAGGGAAACTGCCAAACCACCCAATCCAACAGACCACGTCTCACCGGTTTCCGGATTCAGGACATAGATGGCCGTATTGTTCCCCTCCGGCTGAAAGGCAGCCCAGGGTTGACGGCGGTGCAGACCATCTGTTCGCCCGCCGATCACCAACCATTCCTCATTCGTCGTCCCAATGACGAAGGACTGCAGACCCGGAAATGAAGGGTAGTCCACTTCCTCCAGCGTGATGGCGTAGCTGGAGGTGGTTTGTGCTGGAAGCAATGCGGCTGCAAAGAGCAGAAAGAAGGCACCGAAAAGTATTCTTGTTGTCATGATTGAAAGACATGGTATTCGTGCAATGTAGGTGAGAACTCCAGTTTCATCAGTGATCCCAATCACTTAATGAATAATGCTTTGACATTAAAAGATTAAATACATTTTTTTAAAGGGAGCACCGATCTTATTTACCAAATATTCATCCGAAAATAGACCCGAATGAGTAGTGGAATGAGTGAGCCAAAGGTAGGGGGCAAAGCATCCTTTTGACAAGGATTTTCCTGAGTGTGTTGTATGATTCTCCTCATTGACTTTAGCTTGATCTGAGGGACATATTAGGTGTGCGAAAAAAAAAGAATTTCACTACTAAATAACCAGCCATGAACATCAAGTTACCTTTCAGATGGACGCAGATTCCATTCAGCGGATTGCTGATGCTGCTCCTTGCAATGGTTTTGGTCGGAAGTTGCCAGAAAGACAGCACTGATCCGAATCCCACTACACAATCCATGATCAAGCAGATCGCTTCGGATGAAGCAGGAGGTGTCTTGACCCTGGATGGAAGTTCACTGATCATCCCCCCGAATGCGATTCCAAATCTGGCCAATGGCAATGCAGCCACAGTCAGTTTTACAATTGAAAAAGGAGGTACTCTTCCAAAGGCTTTACCGTCCAATATGAAACTGGTGGGCGAGACCACCAACTTCGGACCGGAAGGATTTATTTTCCAGGACCCCCTTTGGGTATTGTTCACCTTACCCGATGGCACAGCGCCTGACCAGGTATGTGTCGTTGGTTTCAATACCGAACGGAATGAATATGGTGTATTTCCGATCACCTACTATGACGAAGACAAAGCGGAGGTTGGAGCCGCTGTCTATGAACTGGGATACTATATGCTGGCGAATGTCAGTGACATCAACCGTACCCGAGCTCCATTCGGTGCCGGCGGATTCAGGTTGCGGACAAACAACAACAACGGATGGTATCCCGCGACTGCCAATCAGGGAGGTTGGTTCAGTGCTGATTGCTATAACAAGCTGATCATCACAGATTTCACACCAACCTATCCGGAAGAAATGAGCCTGTGGACACCTTTTAACCCCAATGCCACTAATGGTCGGCGCTACTGGGAAGTCATGACACCGCCAAAAGTCACCGGATGGGGACCCAACCACAACGCAGGACTGACCTTTATGGGTCCACAAGGCACATATACCGCTCAATTGATCGTCTCTCACAAGAACAATCAATTAGCTCTTCCAGAATGCCGCCAATACAGTCTGCCATTGACATTCAATATCAATGACGTTGTGACTTGTAGCAGTGCTACCCTGTGCTCCGGTTGGAGTCAAGGCCCAGCATTGCCATCTGGTGGAAGCTACGCGACTATCGAATGCGGATTATACAAACCGCTCGCAACTATCCCCGTCTGTACAGGTGATTTTCAAACGACATTGACCTGGTTTAACGGCAACAACAGTTATGGAGACACCGACCTGGATCTCCACCTCTATGGCCCGGACAACCTGCATGTGTATTGGTCAAATAAAACGCCTGGAATCGGTGGAATTACACTCGACCGGGATATGATCGATGAGACTGGATGGGTACAGGAAAACATCTGCGCCCCCAGCCTGTCTGGCATGCCAAAAGGGAACTACAGTATCAAGGTCAACTTGTTCGATGGAGAGGATAAAGACTTCCAGGTTCGGATGATCCGAGGTTCTCAATCTCAATCCTTTAATGGACGGGTTACCAATACCGCTCAAGAGCAAACGATCTTCACTTTTTCTCTATAGTGACGCGATGAAAAATCAGGGGAACCAGCCCCTGAGAATTTGATCAGGTAGGAGGCTCGCATGATGCGGGCCTCCTCTATTCTGGGCAGTTCTTTTCACCCCAGGCATTATCTGTTCAGACGTGCGGGCTGTGTCTATTTCTCCAGGACGCGATTGTAACAACCCCACAATTTCGCTGTGGTCTGTGGCAGGCCGAAGGAGAGCGCATGTTCACGACCATCCTGAGCCATCTGATCCCGCAATTCAGTACTCTCCAAAATTCGTCGAAGGCCATCGGCGATCTCTTCAATATTCTCCGGGTCAATATACAAGCTCCCCTTCCCACCTGCCTCCGGCATAGAGGACCGATTGCTGGTCAGAACAGGCGTCCCACTGGCCAGAGCTTCCAGGATCGGAATGCCAAATCCTTCGTACAAACTGGGGTAACAAAAAACCGCAGCTCCCTGGTAAATCGCCGGGAGATATTCAGAAGCGATTCCAGGCCGGAAGTAGACAAACTTGGACAATTTTCGATTGGTCAGATAACGGTTGACCTTCCGCAGGTAGCTGCCTCCATGCCCGACAACGACCAATGGCAACCGCAGTGAGTCTGGCAGTAACTCCATCGCCTTGACGAGCATCAATAGATTCTTTCGTTCATTGACTGAACCCACATATAACATATACTCTGCGGGCAGGGCATTGCGGGTTCGGATGCTTTTCCCCTCGGCCTCTCCGACCGGTTCATAAAAGATCGGGTCACAGGATTGATACACTACAGCAACACGATGCTCTTCGACTTTGTAGGCTTCCAGAATATCGTGTTTGGTACACTCGCTGATCGCCACTACCAGGTCGGCATTCTCACTGGCATACTTTGTTTTCCCATTGTAGATCACCCGATCCATCCGGCTGTAATGCCCCGGATAATGTCGGTAGATCAGATCGTGGATGGTGGCCACAGATCGAACGCCAATCTTATGCAGGCCAATAGGGAGCTCATTGCTCAAACCATGATACAACTTCACTCCATTTCGGCCCAGTGCGGTGGGAATGCCAATGGATCGCCATAAAGTGCCCGGCATCCCCCGAGAAGGCGTATGCACCTCAAAAGGTGGGCCTTGTTGATAGACCTGACAATCCGGTCGGTCGCCCGTATCCGGCGTATATAAATGACAGGTGATATCGTCATGTGCCGCTACCAATCCATTGACCAATGTGCGTGCATAATTACCCAAACCAGAATTATTGAGAAAGAGTCGCTTCGCATCAAAGCCAATCTTCAGCGGGGATTCACTCATTGTCTAAAGGTAGGCAGAGGAAAACATTTTATGTCGATCATTCCTCTTCAGAGTTGGCCTGGACCAATTGTTGACTATCCTCCCAATCCATGCTGACGATCGGGACGGCATATACATCCGGCATCTGATAGGGATACATTTCGCGTATCCGTCGATGCACTTTATCATATAGTGCCGCCCGGGTCTTCCCCTGGAGCTTTACTCGTCGGACCTCGGACACGACCCCTGTATCCTGATGAAGCATCACACCTTCTCCTTCAATAAACGGATCTATCCACATTCGTTCACGCAGCAAGTATTCAGCGAGATCATGCGCCTGAGTATCATCATGTGCAAGAATATGTAAGACGATCATAGAATAGATTATTTTTCAAGTATTCACCATTGGCTACTGCCAACCTACACCTAATGCCCACCGGAGAGCCAATCCGGTCTTTTGCTGTTTGGTCTTCAGTGTCAGCCATTTCATTTCGGCTTCAATTAGTTTCAGTTGACGCGTATTCAACAGGAAGAGTGAGCTTTCACCATTTTCAAAACGATTTCGCTCCGCGAATAACAACCGCCGGACATTCTCTACTGTTCGTTCGGCCAGTTGAACCTGAGCTTTGAGATTTTCCTGGGTATACGCATAGGTCCTGACCTTATTCCGCCATTCCAGCTGTTTCTGATCTCGCTCAAGCCGCGCTTCTTCCAGTTTTACTTTGGCGAATTGGAGGTCGCCGCGTTCTTTCCGGAGGAAAATGGGCATTTCAAACTCCAATCCCCACTTGTAGTTTACCGGGGAGATTTGTGCCAGGAAGGCATCACCGATTGGTTCTGTCAAGAGGTTGTATTGCAGGTTCAATCGGGGCTTGAGTTTATCTGCTTTCAAACGCCTGTCGATCTCCAGCGCGGATAGTTTGAGGGTGGCACGCTGCAGATCAGGATGATCCACAGCCAATCGACTGATCCACTGCTCTACCGTGTCGGAAGGCACTTCCGGTACAGGAGACCACTGTAGAGAATCTGGCGGTCGGGTTGCCCATTCCAATTCGAGTGGGGTCGATCCCTCGGCCCACAGGTAATTGGACAATTCCATCCGGGAGGTATTGTTCTCAACCTGAGCTTCCTGGAGCTGCTGATCCAACAACTGAACCTGAAGAAAAGCCTCGACCGTATCAATTGCAGCCTTGGATCCCAGCGAATAACTCCCCCGCACAAAGTCCAGTCTGGAGATAGCCAGGCTTCTGGCATCCTGGAGGATCTGGAGACTGTACTCTGTCAGCACCCAATCCCAATAGGTGGCAGCGGCATTGAAGAGGAGGTCATTAAGCATCATCCGACGCTCCGCTTCTGTAGCTTTTTGATAGACCCGTGCAGCGAATAGTGTGGCCCTTCGCTGGTCGATCATCAATCCCTGACCGAGGGGGACCTGGATTCCCGCCATGAGCAAGCCGCCTGTTGGTGTCGTATTTTCAGGATTCAGGAATTCGCCCGACTGTTGGTCAAATCCCGCCTTGAGCTCCACACCAAACCAGGTTGGCACTTTCAAGCCTCCATCCAGGTGGGAAAAATAGGATTTACCATTGTAATATTTCTGATCGATCACCGTGTAGAGCTTCGGATCGAAGCCACCTCTTGCCTTCTGAAGTCCGGCTTCACCACGCACTGTCTGCAACCCGGCCTGTCGGGCTACCGGATGATATTCCCGCACCAGGGCCAACAGATCCTCCAGGGCAAGCACTTTGGGCTCGCCCTCCTGGCCGGCACCGCTGGTCGGAAGGCAGACCCCTCCGATGCATGTCAGCACTACGGCAATACATTTGACTATGGTGAACGGCCTGGTCATGTTCCTATTTTCGAACTTTTTCCTTCTCCTTGCCAATTTCGTTTGGCTTGTCTGCTGAGGCCTTCGAAGACTGACCGCTATTCTGTAGGTAATAATTCGGAGGGAAGCCATTTAACTGGCGCCAGAGTTCATACCAGATGGGCACATCCTGCAAAAGAGCCATCCCGATTGCACCAGAGCCAACGCGCAGCCCCTTCGGCCAGGGATCATCCTCCGGGTCTGGACTAACCAATACCCGATACTTCCCATTCTCGCTGATGAAATTATCGATAGCGAATACCTCACCTCCAAATGCTCCGGAGGAGGCATTTGGCCAACCGGAGAACACAATGGCCGGCCAGCCATCAAAGAGGAATCGAACCTTGTTCCCTTTTTGGATCAAAGGGAGATCAACTGGCTCGACATACATTTCTACGGCCAATTCATAATCCACAGGCATAATACTGACAAGAGGCTCCCCTTCTTTGACGGTCTCGCCAATACCCGCACGAATGGCTTTGGTGACCACTCCTTTCTGGGCGGCCGTCACGAAATAATAACCAGCGCGGACTGCATAATTACTGTACTGTCCTTCCATTTTCGCCACATCACTATCCGCTCCGTAATACTCCGAAAGAGACGCAGCTCGTTCACCCCTGGCCTTGGCCAATTTGTCTCGATATTGTTGTTCAATGGAAATCAATTCCACCCGGGCATTGATCAATTCATTTCTGCTCGCCAGCAGTTTGTTTTCTGCACTGACCGCCTTCGCTCTGGCTTCCTGAAATTTCAGGTTCCTGGTTTCGAGATCCGTCAGCGAATTCAAGCCATCCCGATGCAATTGCTGCATCCGGGTCAGTTGCGCATCGGCAACGGCCTCATTTGCACGAGCTGCCACCAGATCCGTACTATCCGAGATCACTTTTAATTCGGATTGCCGGACGTAGTTCCGGGTCTGCTCCAGTTTGAGTTCGAGGGTTTTGGACAGCGCATCGATCTGTGCATTCATGGACCCGATCTTTTCCTGATAGGCATCCATTGCTCCGGTTTTGGCATCGATCTGCTGCCGGGTCCGTTCCAGCAGTCTGGGATCAAAATAATTGTCCTTGATTTCTGTCAATTGCAGTATGGTATCCCCCGGTTGGACGAGATCCCCTTCCCGCACATACCATTGTTCGATACGGCCTGCGATAATGGCGTTGACGGTCTGAGGCCGTTGTTCGGGTCGCAAGGTGGTCAGGAAGCCATTGGCCCGAATGTTCTGGGTCCACGGTAGAAAGAGAAAAACCAGGAAGATGCCCAGGGAAATGAGGATCAACTTGGCAAATGTGCGTCCGGTCTGGTAGTGCCGGAGCATGGAAAAGGATTGGTATTCCTCGGTGGCCAACCTTCCTTCTCTGCGAAACTCTTGAAAGCGATGCATGGGGATCAGGATAGGTTAAACAATGAAATGAAGGCAGGATGGTGTTGAATATCGGCATAGGGCCCAACGGCAATCACCTTCCCTTCAGAAAGAATGGCAATGCGGTCAAATTGCCGGGCGAACTCCGGGTCGTTTGTGATACTGACCAATGTCCATGATCCTTCAGGGCCAAAGAGACACTCCTCTATGCAGTGCCGCTCCGGAAGTTCAATCCGACCCAGCCAATCTTCCAGGAGGACCAGGCGGGGTTGTGCCACGATACATCTGGCCAGGATAATTTTCTGGATCACCGTCCTGGACAACTTACGGCCCTCCGTCCCCAATCGGGAATCATAACCGCCTGACAAGGTTTCTATAAATTCATTCAGGCCCACCCGTTCAACGGCCCATTTGACTTTTTCAAAAGGAATATCCGGTCGGCCAATGGTCAGGTTTTCGAGGAGGGTCCCTTCAAATATTTGGTCTTGCGAAAGGCTGTTGCCCATGACACTGCGCAAGGAGGGAATATCAATATTCCCCAGGGGAATATTATTGTAACTGATCGATCCGGTATAGTTTTCATACAATCCGGCGATCATGCGCATCAAGACTGATTTGCCTGAGCCATTTGGCCCTACAATCGCCAGTCTTTCGCCCGGTTGAATATGCAGATCGACACCATTCAAAATGGGCCCGCCACTATCTGGAAATTCAAAATGCAGGTTCTTGATCTTTACTTCCAACCCGGTATCGCTACCAGATGGGTCCGAACTGATTCCTGAATCACGCTCCAGCGGAATATCCGTGACAGTGCCAATTTTCTCCAGGGAGGTCAGAACATCATAAATTGTTTGCAAACTCATGACCAGCTTTTCCACGGAGGAAATCACGAGGATAATGATAATCTCTGCGGCGACGAATTGGCCAATATTCATCTCTTGTTCGATCACCAGAAAGCCACCGACCAGCAACAACCCCGCAGCGATGATCACTTTGAAAATGACCATGAGAATATACTGGATCTGTAATACCTTAAAATGGGCATTCCTGGATTCCAGGTAGCCGGCTACCCGGTCATCTGTATTGCGAAGCGGCAGATCTGTCTTGCCCGCTAATTTAAAAGAGACCATGGCCCTGGCTAATTCTTCCAGCCAATGAGCCACCTCGTATTTATATTTTGATTCTTGCAGACTGGTGCGCAAACCTGCCCAACCGGTATAGCGAAAGATCAACAGGACAAGCAAGAGCAAAACGAAACTGAATAGAATAAAAAACGGGTGATAAAAGGAAAGGAGAATAATCCCAAAAAAGACCTGCAACGACGCGGTTGAAAAATCAATCAGGATTTTAGACAATCCCTTTTGGACTGAAATGGTATCAAAAAAGCGGTTGACCAGTTCTGGTGGATAATACTTATCCAGGGCGTCCAGACGCATCCTTGGAATACGAAAGGCGAAATCAAAAGCCGCCCTTGTAAAGATCTTTTGTTGCAAGTTCTCGGTGATCTTCAATTGCATGATCTGCATCACGCCGCCCAGGGCAATACCCAGGATCACGACTGTCACCAGGATCAACCAGGAGGTGGACACTTGCCCCCCCATGATCAGGTTGATGATCGCCTGAATACCCAGGGGTAGAGACAGGTTGACCAGGCCATTGAAGACAGCGTATAGATAGATCACTCCGATATCATTGCGGTCCAAAGCCAACAACTGCCAAAATCGGCGTAACGGGGTCAATGGTTCAGATGCTTGTATGGGCATAATCGCTCTACGTATTTTAGTCCTGCGGTGCGGGTCACCCTCATGAATGCAAAATCACCCTTGATTGTTGAATGATCGATGGCAAGAACATCACATGGGCATTGAAGAACACAAGACACCCTCCTTCTCCGACCAGGAGAAGCCGCCACAAGATACGCCAGTCAATTGAACCTGATTCAATTAAGAGGCCAAGATCACACGGATGGCCGTGATAATCAATTGCTTTGAAATATCCATCGCTCAGAGCCATGGCATCATCTCATTTCTCTATTCTGGACTGGGGCCCTACATTATAAACCAATTAGAAATACAGCTTTGCACACCCTCAGCCTAGCCATCTGATCACTTCTTTGACTTCACTTTATGCTGGAGACTATGGCGTTCATTGGAAATCACATTTTCAAGAGTCCAGTCTACCCGGGTCTCGAATGGATATTGACGCTCCGGACAGACCTCCAATCTGCAAAGCCGGCAAGCGGAGGGGCGACACCCGTCTGTGTGGACAAAGAGTTCGACCCGATTCCCGTAGCGTTGCTGTACCAATTGTTCGAGAGCATCTACTTCATAATGGGACTGCTGCACATGGAAGTACCAGGGAACGGTAAGATGACAATCGATGTGCAGCACACTGCCATATTTGATGATCCGCAGATTGTGGATATCGACCCATGCTTCACGTCGGTGGGTATTGAGATGATCGATCAGTTCGATCAGGAGAGCTTCATCTGCCTCGTCCATGATACCGGCAATGGATTTGCGGAGGATACGGTATCCTGTGATCAGGATGATCAGTCCAAACACAATCGCCACGGCGGCATCCAGCCAGGCGATTCCGGTAATCCATAAAAGGAGCAACCCCGCGAGGAGTCCTCCCGTACTATAGGCATCGGACAAAAGATGCCGACCGCTGGATTCGAGTGCCAGAGAATGATTGCGCTTGCCCATCCGCACGGCCATCCAGCCGATCAAAAAGTTGATTCCGCCAGCGAAACCCACCAGGACTATTCCTTGATCCAGATGTTGAACAGGCTCTTCAACGACTAACCGATGAATGCCCTCCCAGATCATCATGCCCCCGGCCACTCCGATCAGAGTGCCTTCTATGGCGGCGGAGAGGAATTCTACCTTCCCATGTCCATATGGATGGTTGTTGTCCCGAGGTTTGGATGCCAGCCAGAGGCTGTATAATCCAAATGCGGCAGAGACAACGTTTACGGTACTTTCCAGAGCATCCGTCA
Organism: uncultured Saprospiraceae bacterium; assembly: GCA_942490895.1. Taxonomy (GTDB): domain Bacteria; phylum Bacteroidota; class Bacteroidia; order Chitinophagales; family Saprospiraceae; genus JAGNXB01. Next base: position 1,068 of record CALNZC010000064.1, on the reverse strand, counting down.
GGATAGCCACAGAATTGGTGATCGACCAGGCCACTAACTTGATCACAAAAAGCACAACACCGATCAGTAGGATCCATCGTTGCAGGCGAAAATTCTGGTGTGCACTTTCCATAGGCTAGCTTGACATCGCCAATATACAGGAATTGAGATTCGGAGTTCGGTAGATGGTCAGGATTGGACGTTTCATCTGACCTCCGGCAAATAGACCAAATGGACAACGATTGATCCATTCGAAAGAGTCTTTCATTTTAAAATTCACTGGCCCAGGAGGCCATGTTGAGGCCTGGAGATCAGCGCTTCACTCTTTCTCTAATTGAATGATGCGCAAATTGCCGTCCCACCCCACTGCTTCATCAGAGATCTTTTGCAGGCTGGTCTTTTGCAAGATGTCTTCAAAATGACGATTAATATCTGTGGCAATAATGAAAGTGAGCATATTGACCCATCGTCTCCACATGGGCGCCTTTTCTCCGGGGGGGAGAAATTTGTCAAAAATACCGATCCGACCGCCGGGCTTGACCACTCGTTCGGCTTCTCGCAGGCAGGCCACTGGATCTGGTATGACGGCCAGAATAAGATGCAGGATCACAACGTCAAAGCTATTGTCAGGCAGGTCCAGCTTCTGGCCATCCATGACCCGGGCGTCTAAATGGTGGAGGAGCAATCGGTTGCGCACTTTGATGCGCTGAACCATCATCGGAGTCAGGTCTGTGGCTACGATTTCTGCGCCGTGAGGAATGTGCTCGAGATCCAGTCCGGTCCCGGCACCGACCAGCAATACTTTCTGCTTGGGCTTGATCTGCAAACTGTCAATGGATTGCCGCCGATAAGGCGCGAACCAACGTCCGATCGCATCATAAACCGGCACATATAGACTGTATCGAAACTTATTCCAGGAGTTAGATTTGAATAACATCTTCTGTACCCCGCTTTTTTCGACTCTCTGGCCTGATGTCAGACCCGAGCCGATGCCAGGGCTGCTTTAAAGATCGGGAACATTCCGCACTTCCTTCACCTGACACCATCGAAAGCGAACTGATTCTGATCAGTCCTTCAGCTGTTTAGCCA
>CALNZC010000063.1:0-2691 GCA_942490895.1 uncultured Saprospiraceae bacterium | reverse complement strand
GTCTGCGCAGAATTACCGGCACAGACGATGCCCCTACGATCAGTTTTGGGACTGCTACATCTATGTTGAGGGAAGGTGGTCTGGTTATAGAAGATGCCCAGAATACGGTCTCTGGTCAACTGAATATTATTGACCCTGATTCCGGCGAAGCAGCATTTCAGGGTGGTATTGTCAAGGGGAATTACGGATCCTTTGATTTGTCAACTGATGGGAGTTGGTCCTATCAGCTTGCCATATCGCAGGAAAATGTCCAGAGCCTTGCCAATGGTGAACTGACTTCAGAAGTTATTGAGATATCTTCGGTGGATGGTACTACCCATCAACTTGAAATAACGGTTCGAGGTACCAATGATGCCCCGGTCTTTACCTCTGTCACTTCTCAAACTTTTGCTGAAGATGATCCAATAATAAGCGGACAGGTCTCTGCCATAGACATTGACCATGGTGATGTGATCACCTATTCGACTGACAAGCTGATCTCTGGACTGCAATTCAATGCAGATGGCAGCTACCATTTTGATCCAGGACATACAGATTATCAACACCTCGGCACCGGGGAGAGCATGATTCTGAATATTCCAGTTACAGCAACTGATCTTCAGGGTGCTGCAACCCAAGAGACCCTCGTTTTTAGAGTTACAGGAACAAACGAAGCCCCTACGATCAGCTTTGGGAATTATCAGGAAGTGCTTCAGGAATCTTTTGAAAATTTTCGTTCAAGTGATGGATGGCATATTGCACAGGGTATTGGTGCAGATAATGAAGTGATCGGGGATCATGGTGTGTTGTGGTCACTCACAGATGAGGGTCTTGAGGTCCAGAGGGGTAATATTGGTGGCTCCAGAGCATCTGATGGAGAGAGCCATATAGAGATGGATGGGCATTCGAATCTTTCGCTGTCCACAAAGATAACCACTATTGAGGATCAGAACTATACCGTAATTTTTGCCTACAAAGCCAGGCCGGGCAAGACAGATTCCAGTGATATGAAAGTATCGTTTGGTGGCCGGGAATTAAATATTGATACAGATGCAACCGGTGTTACAACGCTGTCCTCAGAAGACAATATTACCTGGCAGGTAAATGACGCTGCAGATGGCTGGAAAACAATCACGGCATCTTTTCCTGACATGGATGGAGGAAACGAGTCTGAGCTCGTTTTTACCGGAACAGGGAAGTCCGATAGTTTAGGGGCATATGTTGACGATATTCATCTTGGTTACTCGGTGCCTTCTGATCAGTATATCACCACTTTTGTAGAAGGTGGATTTGGAACTCCAATAGTAGACAATCAGTTCATGCTCTCAGATGTGGACGACACGGCTTTTGAGGGGGCTAACATCGTACTGAAGAATGGTACTCAAAACGACCAGCTTGTTATTGGAGATCTGCCGGACGGAATACATGCACAGACCTCATTGTCTTCCGAGGGTGCTATCTCTATTCAGCTGACAGGTTCTGCTCCGTTTGCTGATTACCAGCAAGCTCTGCAACAAATTCGCTTTGTCAATACCAGTGATTTCCCGGATACAACTGATCGATCTGTGGAAATTACTGTTACTGACGGCAATGATAACAGCGATACCGTCGTTACAGAGATCCAAGTGATTGGGGTTAATGATGCACCGATAGGGACAGATACCCAACTGGCAACCATGGAAGACCAGAGTGTCACCCTTGGCGTCGCTGATTTTGGTTTTCAGGATAGTGATGGCGGCCAGTTGTCAGCGGTGAGATTTACAGAGGATGCTGAGAATGGCAGCCTAATGTTAGATGGCGATCCGGTTGAGCCTGGTCAAAGCATCAGCGTCGATGTTATTGAGGCTGGGCGGCTGGTTTTCACCCCTGTGCACCATGGGAGTGGTGAAGGGTTCGGTTCGTTCTTTTTTCAGGTAAATGATGGTGTTGACTGGTCTGTTGAGCCAACAACGGTCGATATTGATATCTCTGCTGTTGCCGATGTTCCTGAACTTTCCGCTGAGCTTGCTGAAGCTCGGCTTGTCCCTGTTCCCGGGACTGGTGATATGGTGACCAGAAGTATCGATGTCAATAATTACCAGGAAACAGGAAGCGGTTTTTCTGTTTTGGGCAGAACTGTTGACTCCGATGGCAACCTGACTGAGGCATCTCTTGATAATGTAGGGACTGGGGCGGGTGGTTTTGCGCCTGGAGGCCAGAATGCAGGTCCTTCCTATCAGCTCGGTGTTGATCTGGAACACCAGGTTTCTGAGGAACTGATTATTCAGTTCGATAATACTACTTCGGAGGCATCGGTGTCTGTTAACCGACTATTTGCCAATGAGGGCGGGAGAGGTGGGCATGAAGCCGGTTTTTATACTCTGCTAAGCGGTGATGAGGTGGTGGGTGAAGGCGAGTTTTTTACCAATAGTGGTCATACCATTGATCTCACCTTGACTGGTACTGATAACGCGGTTTTTGACCAGATTGTGTTCACAGCAAAAGCAACATACCAGGATGGTTCGACCAAATCGGGTGATGCCAGTGACTATGTCATCACAGGTGTTCAGTGGCAGGCGGAAGAAAATTGTGACATGGTATGGGAGACACCTCTAGTTGTTTCGAGCAACTTGGTCGACGCCGATGGTTCTGAAACATTAGACCCGGTTTTGGTTGAAGGTATTCCTCGGAGCATTCCTTTCTGCCAGTGAAATGATAGGGGGTGGTGAACCA
>CALNZC010000062.1:0-48694 GCA_942490895.1 uncultured Saprospiraceae bacterium | reverse complement strand
CCAGCAGCGTTCCAGGTTACGTATTTTCCCCTCAGATCGGTGTGCGCTCCCTCCAGCAACTGATCAACAAGGGGGAGACGGTGAAGCACCTGCGATTTTAGGAGGTTATGAGTTGGGAGTCGAGAAGGTTTTGAGAGAGGGCGGTATTGGGTATTGGGCGTTGCGCATTGGCCTATTCTCGTTTTCATTTGTCCTTCCAACCCGGAGACAGATCTCCACCCTCATGTAATCAGCGAACGGCGAACAGCAAATTGCGTTGGCCCCTTTACCCATTACCTTTTACCATTTACCCTCCCAATCCGGAGCAAGATCTCCACCCTCTCGTACTCAGCCCCGAGTCCTCGGGGGCGAACAGCGAAGTGCGAATGACTCCTCGGTGCAGGAGTAGTGGCAACTCCTCCCTTCCCAACTCTTCACCTTCTCAACTACACTCACTTCCATCCGCACCAGCGGCATCAACGTATTCAGAAATTCGATCTGTACACGCTGTCCCTTATCCCGGGCATACCAGGCATGCATGGCTTCGCTGGAGCGCTGACGGAAGTCCGCCTGTTCACCCTCTGGTAAGATCTTCACCGTTTCTTTCATGTCCATGACCATGGCCTGGGCTTCACTGGGTCGAGGGCCCCAGGTATCGAGCACTTCTCTGGTTTCGGCATCCAGGATGATCACCTTGGGAATCGCTTGAGCGCCATTGGTCAGAAACTGCCCCATCAGTTCAGGGTGTTCATCTCGCAAGATCAATTGCAAATCCACCATCGGACCAGCCTCTGCAATACGAGCCAGGACAGGAATAACCTGGGCCGCATCACCACACCACGCTTCCGTCAGGGTCAATAGAACGACCCGGCGTTGGATGCCCCGGATTCTTGTCAGGCTGTCATCAGAAAGGCGAAAGATCTTGTCCCACTTGTTCATTCGTTGCACATTCTGACGGGTATAGTCCAGCATGGCCGGGCTGTGGTCCTCTCCGGTAGTCTGGTTCTTCCCCAACAATTCATCTACACGCATTCGGAAGGCTGAATACGTCATTGCACCGGAATAATCAGATGGAGAAATCGAAGTCATGTTGGTCAGATTGTGAATAAACCACAATCATTTTTCAGACAAAAAGTTCATTCCATCACACCTAGTAATTTCCGGGTATGTGCTAACGCCTCCTGGTTGTGTGGCAGGGACCAGGCACCCAGAATATCTTCGCGTTCTCGTTGCGTCAAATGGAAGGACATCGAGGCTGGATCCTGGTTTTCACCGGGTTTGTAGATGAATCGAACGAGATCAAACATGTCCTCTCCGAAGAGCTCAAAGAGAAACCCGATCTGTGCGTCATGCTCGAAATCCTGTTGACGCAATTGCTGACCGACTATACCCAGTGGGTTCAGGATATCGCGGATCACCCCGTGTCTTTCCGATTCTTTGATCTCTGGCGTTTTATCCCAACTCCGGATCTGAAGGAGCACCACGCCACTGGTATTTTCGCGAATCCAGTCCTGATATACTTCTAAAAACCGAGCGGCAAGTGAGATCCCGTAATTATCCCGGAAGCCGGCATCCATAATATCGATAGCTGGCACACAGGGCAGGCTCACCTCAGGCAGGATATAGGGATAGGTGGCGTTCATCCGTAAGGCAGAACTGAAGGCCAGTCGATCGGCCCGCACAGCACGGAACATCTGACCAAAGTCAACCCCATCGATATCGGTCCGGTCTCTGATATTTTCCGGGAGTGGAGATCGACACAAGAAGGAAACTGGCTGCGGCGAAATGATCAACCGTCTTCCATCATTGACAATAGTTGGGGTGATAAACAGCAAAGGGATGTCCGCCCTGGTTTCGGCCTCCTTATAATCGCCAATAGCCTTATCCAGTACATAGCCGGTATTCTCATGGAATTGCATTTCGAAGCTGTATCCACGATCTTTTCGATAGGTCATGGAATCCCGAGTAAACTTCAATCCCGGAAAAAACAGATCATTGGTCGCAATGCTGAAGGCCACAGAGTTCAGCAAGTCGCCAGCCATTCGTTCAACATAGAATGGTTTGGTATAATCCGTGATAAAACCCTGCTGCTGGCGCAGCCAGAGCTCCCGTTGATATGCCATTCCGAAAATACCCCCCGAGGCACCAGTCATCATCGCTATCTGCCGCATCAGAGAATCCGGGAGGGCATGTTCCAACTGGCTCATGACCTGCATCGTCCAGACAGCCGACTTCAAGCCTCCTCCACTGGAAGTAAGGATGACCAATTTGGGCTTGTCCTGTTTTTGGTTGTGCAGCCAACTTTCCAGGATCTGCTGGACATCTTGTTTGTCTTTGGTTTGTTGATCCGGATTGAAAAGAGAGTCCAGGGTCGGATTATCATAGGTCGGCCGATCATCACTACTGTAATCCAGTCCAAAGGCCTGGTTATTCACCCGAAGACCTCGATTGCCTGTGATCATATTGACCAACATCAATAAAAAGACCAGTAACACCAATCTCCATGTACCAAACCAATAGGAAATGGCGCCGACGACTGCCAAAACCATGGAGGCCATAATGTATACTGATGCACCCGCCGGGATCCTGAAAACAGGAATCTCCTCCAAAAGCCCAAACAGGGTGAGCAGGATCAGGCTGATGACCTGGAGGAGGAGTGTATTCAGATGATTCTGCCGGTAGACTCCTTTGAGTAATGCAGGTTCATAGTGGGCCACTGATCGGACCCGGCGCATCCGCAGGCGTTCACTGAGGTACAGCTCAACACCCCAGTTGCCACTGGATCGTTCTGGCAATCGGGACTTCAATACACGTCCTCCAGGACGGGGCCCTGACAACAAATGAGCCGGCACCTCCCCCGGCTTCATTTGATGGATGTCTTTATTGGTCAGATAGAGGTAAATGGCGATCACCAGAGTGAGGACCAACATCCCGAACAGGAAATATAAAAAGTGGCCAATGATCTGACGAGCGTCAAATCCGGCCTCAATAGTCTGCAGGGAAGCGGAAGACCAAAAGAACAGAATGAGGAACAGCAGGGGAATGAGGCTGTTGTTCAGCGCGAACTTGGTAAACGGCCTGGACAGAGCGGCAAGAAAGGGAAAACGAGAAGCATGCAGGAGATAGGTGACCAGATTCCAGGTCATCACCAATGCCCCGAAAGCCGTCCCGAGAATGGCGTAGCTGAAATTGCCTGTCTTGTCGAGATATTCCGGCAATAACATCAGGAATTTGATCCCGAATAATTTCAGAATATTCCCCGTCATCAATAACCAGAGAAACACCCAGATGACCAACAGAAATACGTGTTCCTGGAAGTGCAGCAGAAACAACCGAATCGGAAAGGAGTGCCTGAAATTATAGATCCATTTCCTCATCCGTAGGGTCATAGCGGATCACACGAACCGTCTCGATTTTCTTGTCACTCACCACTTCCAGGATGTACTTGTATCCATCCAGAATCAGTTCATCACCCTCTTCAGGTATGCTGGTGGTGGTCATGATCAGATATCCCGAAAGCGTATGGTATTCCCCTTTTGGAAATTGCAAAGAAGGATATTTTTCATTGAGGTAGTCGACCTCCAATCTTCCAGAGAACAGAAATTCATCTGCAGAGATCTTTTCTTCGACATAGTCCTCCTCATCATGTTCATCTTCGATCTCGCCGAAGATCTCTTCCAGGATATCCTCCATGGTAATAATCCCTGCTGTACCGCCATATTCATCCACCACACAGGCGATGCTGGTGTTTTCTTTGATCAGCAGGTTCAGTAAATCCTGCACTTTCATGGATTCAGGCACAAAGGGGATCTGGAAGATCATCTTGCGGATGGGGCCGTCACTGGTCAACATCTGCTGATGATGAACATAACCCAGCACATTATCGATATCGCTGTCGACCACCAGTAGACGGGAAAGCTTGGTTTCAATAAACAGATCCTTGAGGGCATCCAGATCCTCTGTCACTTCAATCGATTCGATCTCAGTTCGCGGGACCATGCAATCCTTCACCCGCACTCGTTTGAGGTGGAGGGCCTTTCCAAACAGATCGGTGTCAATTCGCGTTTCGGAATACGTTTGTGAATCGCGGATATAAGACTCGAGTTCCAATCGACTGAATACGGCGTCTTCCTCCTGAGGGGTGGATTTGACGAATAAGCGCAAGATCATATGCGACAATCCGGTCATCATCGCCGCTGGAACCGCCAACAGGACATTCATGAATTGAATGGGGAAAGCCAGGTTATAAATGGCTTTTTCAGCATAATTGCGAAACATAACCTTTGGCAAAAATTCGCCAAAAATCAAGACAATGAGCGTTCCGATGATGGTGATCAGGAAGGACAGCAGGATCTCTCCCTGCACCATTGAAGAAAGGATCGGCGTCAATAGACTGGCCAGTAACATCGTGAAGATGACCAGCACAATATTATTGCCCACCAGCATAGCTCCCAGGAACCGGGCGGGATGCGCATAAAACTGGGTGATCAACTGCCCTCGTCGACCTCCTTGCTGCTTTTTGAGTTCAACCCGCAATTTGTTGGCGGAAACATAAGCGATCTCCACACCAGAGAACAAGGCTGAAAACAAGAGCGCCAGAAACAAAAGGATCCACATCATGGTTCAAAGATAACCAAGGGATCAGGATGATGCCAGTTCTGGATTTGATTCTGTTCATCATACCCCTCCCATACACTTTGACCGTCTGGTTTACCTTTAGGCCAGCATTACTAAAATCAGCTCTATGGCATTGAAAGAATCCAATATGTTACCGCTTGGAACCAAGGCTCCGGCATTTTCATTACCGGACACCGTCTCTGGTCTGACCATGCATGGCCATGATGAGATGAATGGTCGGATCAGTGTGATCATGTTTTTGTGTAATCACTGCCCCTATGTGATCCATGTCAATCCACAGATCACAGCTCTGGCCCGGGAATACCAGACAAAAGGCGTCGCCTTTCTGGCTATCAGTTCGAATGATGTGGTCAACTATCCGCAGGACGGTCCTGATCTGATGAAGGAAAACGCCCAACAGGAAGGGTATTCCTTCCCTTACCTCTACGATGAATCGCAGGATGTGGCCCGCGCCTATGATGCCGCTTGTACCCCTGATTTTTACGTTTTTGACACAGATATGTGCCTGGTCTATCGCGGGCGTCTGGATGATTCCCGTCCCGGGAATAATACGGCACTCTCTGGTAAGGACTTGCGCCAAGCGCTGGATTCCCTGCTAGCGGGACAGCCTGTATCGGAAGCACAATACCCCAGTGCCGGCTGCAATATCAAGTGGAAACCCTGACCCCCATCGTCGGTATAGATTATGGTGCACGAATGGCCGGCACCACTGCCATGGCAGTCAAAACGGGAAGCCGGATCGAGCTGTTGGCCTGCCCGAAAGGCACAGATGCGGACCAGTGGATCATGGACCACTTCCAGTCTATTCAACCCACGATTATTGCTCTGGACGCACCTCTTTCCCTTCCAACAGGTGTCTTGGGCAAAGGCGATCAGTTTCATATGCGACTGGCCGATCAACTCTGTGGTGCCATGTCACCCATGTTCCTGGGTGGATTGACCGCTCGGGCAATGTCTTTACGATACCATTATCCGGATGGTCAGGCGACCTGGCTGGAAACCTATCCGTCCTGGATGGCGAAGTGTCGATTTGGGTGCAGCCGCAAAGATCACGCACCACTCCTGCAAGGATTAAAGGAGATCTGGTCTGAATCGCATCTCCCTCTGCCCCGGGATCAACATCAAATGGATGCACTGCTGGCTTTACTCGCAGCCTGGCAATGGACAGCCCATAACAGCTGGCTTTATGGGGATCCCAAAGAAGGGGTGATCGTGATCTGACCTAAAAGTCATCTCGACCATCCGACCCATCGCCATTCTTGTCCCGGGCTTTTTGCTGGTTCAGACGATAAGCAAAAGTGAGGTTGACTGACCCTGTTCGCCATTGGAAATTGCCTTCGGTATAGAAGTCCTCTCCTCGATTTTCATAGATCCTTCTTCGTGAACTGAAAACATCGCGACCGCTCAAAGTCAAAGTTCCCTTGTTCTTCAGGATATCCATACTCGCACCGATATCCAGATGTTGCATCGCCAGATATTTACCCTGTGTGGTCACCCGAGGCGCCCGATAATTGTAGTTGATCTGAAGGTCTACTTTCTGGAAGAGGGTTAGCCGGGAACTGAGGCGACCAAACCAGGTATAGGCATCCGATTTGAACTGCTCACCCAAATTGGTCCCGTCGGTAATAGAACGAAAAAAATTGACGTTACCATTCAATCGCCAGATGGAATAGGGTTCATAAGAAAAGGTGACTTCCAGACCCATATCATGCTGGATGTCCAGATTTTCTGGTCGGATATAACTGATGCCATCGGCATCCACGGTGCGAATCCGATCGATGACCTGATCGGTTATCCGATAAAAAAGCGCCGGTGAGAAACTTCCTTTGGACCAGGTCTTGATATGGCCCACTTCAAAAGCATTCGTGAGTTCCGGGTCCAGGTTCGGGTTTCCCGACCAGATATTTCGAACGTCACTGAAGGTCAGGAAGGGATTGAGTGACCGAAATCCCGGGCGATTGATCCGGCGACTGTAGCTGACTTGGAGACTATGTTCATTGGGCAGTTGGTAGGAGATATGGGCGCTGGGAAAGAACTGTCCGTAGGAACGTGGATTGCGTTCTCCCGTTTCGACCACTTCGGTTTTGATATCGGTGTATTCATAACGCAACCCTGCCTGTACCGAAACAGGTTCCCATTGTTCACCCCAAATCGCATAGGCGGCATAGATATCTTCATCATACCGAAACTGATTGTTGAAGCCAACCAGCGGTTCCCATTCCTCCTGGAATTGTTCTTCCACGATGAATTTGTTGTCGATATCCCGGAGGCCTGCTCGGAGGCCTGCTTCAATCTTCCCTGTCTTGGAAACCGGATATTGATAGTCAGACTGGAAGATGATGTTGCGCTCTGATTCCCTGTTATCAGAACGTTGTTCGCTGTCCTGTTCAGATGACGAAGTGCCATCCGGCAAAAAGTATTGTTCCAGGAAATCGGAACGCTCTCGTTCCGAATTGTCCTGATAGCGTGCATCCGCTGTCCAGACATGATCGTCACGCCCGAATGTCTTTTTCCAGTTCAGGACATACTCCAGTGTGGGTTCCAGTTCATCTTCCTGATCGGTACGACGGGTGATCATAACGGGTTGCTGGAAATTTTCCAGATAGTCGTTATAGGTCAGCAGGGTATTATTGTCATCTTGACTATACCGGTAGTTCAAGGCAGTTGTCAGAGTGCCTCCATCCCCTACGAAGAGATCCAACCCGAAACGCACATTATGGGAGAGGCTGTTGCGATCATGCTTTCGGATCTGATCATTGATAAAGATCGAGTCATTCCTATAGAACTCCTGGTACTGGGTGGCTCTCCCCCTACTGGTGCGATAGCGAATGCCATAATTGGCAAACAGGTTGACCATTGAGCGCCGATAATTCAGATTGGCCGCTCCGCCCCATTCCAACGGATAACCTAGTGTGGTCTCAAAACTGCCATTCCATCCCTGTTGTCTTTCCTTCTTCAATACGATATTGATAATTCCGGCCATCCCTTCGGCTTCATAACGTGCGGACGGGTTGGTCACCACTTCAATCCTATCGATCAATGTGGAAGGCAGGGACCGCAAACCATCACTATCTCCCATACCGATTAATCCGGATGGACGACCGTCAATGAGTATTCGTACGCCACTACTTCCACGGAGGCTGACATTTCCCTCCACATCCACAGTGACAGAGGGAACGTTGTCCAGAATATCCGCTGCCGTGCTGCCTGTATTGGCAATATCCTTCCCCACATTGTAGATCTTCTTGTCCAGGGATAATTGCATCTGACTCTTTTCTGCACTGACCTCGATCTCGCTGAGTAAAGCGGCCTCCGGATGAATCCGGAATTCGCCTAAATTCAGGGATTGTCCTTCGTCAAGGGTGAAGGGTCCGCGGAGGAGAGAAGCATAGGCGATATAATCGACCCGAACCAGATACTGTCCAGATGGAAGGGTAATCTTAAATTTTCCATCCAGATCAGATATCCCGCCACTGATCAGCGAGGAATCAGCAGGATTCAATATGGATATCGCGGCAAATTCAAGAGGCGAATCCATGTCTTCTTCCATGATTCGCCCAAGCAGTGTGGATTGCTGTGACCACAAGGGCAAGGCCAGTAGAACACCAAGGAAGAGGAAGATGGATTTATGCATATAAAGTGCAAAGATATGGGATCAATAGATGTTAAACCGGATGAAACTCAACCGATTCAGCGGAGGTATAAAAGCCGCTGGCATCATAACTGTAGTGCCCTGTTGTTGTTCAATCATTACTGAAAAAAGCCCCAATTGCTTTTGAATGATCCAGAACGGTTCTGCTTCGGGGATGACTTACCTTTACCGGATGATGCGTGATGAGATACTGATCAAGATGCAGCGGTATTGTGATTACCAGGATCGCTGCCATCAGGAAGTCCGATTCAAGCTGATCCGTTTGCAGGTTTACGGGGATGAGCTGGAACAGATCATGGCCATACTCATCGATGAGGATCTACTCAATGAGGAACGTTTCGCCCGGAGTTTTGCCAGGGGGCGACATCGCATCAAAGCCTGGGGGCGACATCGCATTACCCGGGAATTGAAGAAGCGCCAGATCAGTGATTACTGTATCCGCAAGGCAATGGAAGAGATCGAGGAGGAAGAATACCTGACGAATCTGGAGATGGTGCTGCGCCGAAGGACAACCTATCTGGCTCCGGACTGGCCACGCGGAAAACAGGAAGAAGATCTGCGCGAACATGCCATGCGTAAAGGGTATGAGCTCTCATTGATCACTGCGGCCATTCCGAAAGTACTGGATGAATAACCTGTCTTCCAGACGACCAATGCCGGTTTTGACAAGGTAATTGTGGTCAGAAGGACCTAAACTTGTTGAACACCCTAATGCGATGGAAGAGTCCTATCAATCGCCACAACCATTATTGACAGATCAGCGGAAGCTGGCACTGCCCATCCTGGAAGGATGGTCCTTCGAGCCCATTCATCATATTCGTTATCTGGAGGCTCAGGGTAGCTATACGCTCCTTCATTTAACCGAAGGTTCACCCATCCTGGTCAGTCGAAATCTGGCTGCACTGGAGGTCCAGATCGGCGACCCTATCGCTTTTGTGCGGATCCACCGCTCTTACATCCTGCATCTTTCTTTTTTGCGCAAGTATGTCAAGACCAAGAGTCCGACTCTCATATTGGACGATGGGACATCACTGCCCCTGTCGGTCCAGCGCAAATCCACTTTTGTCGAAGCCATGCAGCACTTTTTTCGCTTCTAGGGCACTTCTACCCGCCCCACGCCATGACCAAACGAAAAGCTTTGCTCTGCTTACCCAAGAATTTCCTCGCGATACTTCTTTGTTTATCAGGCACATAGCTATACTCATGCTCCCTCGCAACGCCTCAAATCATGTGGTCTGCTTTTGTCTTGACCGATTTTGGAGGTAACTGGATGTGACCTTCAATGATCACCGAGCATGGAATTCCGCAACGAAGTACAGTCTGATGGAAAGGATCAGCAATCAAAATTGTCTATACTTGCAGGCCTAATTCTTACCGTCTCTTGAAACGACTCCCATTCATCCTCCTGGTTATTTTCCTGGTTTTAATCATCGACCAATCCCTGAAGATCTGGGTCAAGACCCACATGCAGATTGGTGAAGAATTTCCCATCCTGGGTCAGAACTGGGCATTCATCCATTTTGTGGAAAATGAAGGCATGGCCTTCGGCTGGAAGATTCCTGCAGTTTATGGCAAGCTCATCTTGTCTCTGTTTCGTTTGGGAGCCATCGTATTTCTGTCCTATATCCTGCGTCAGTTAATGAAAGCAGAAGCCAGTCTTGGACTTCTGACCTGCTTTGCCCTCATCTTTGCCGGCGCATTGGGCAATATCATTGATAGTGTGCTTTATGGTTTGATCTTTTCCGCATCACCATATCATGGCGGGGTCGCTGAGCTATTCCCCGAAGCGGGAGGCTATGCCGGAGTGCTCTATGGGAAAGTGGTTGACATGTTCTACTTTCCAATGATCGAAAGTGTCTGGCCTTCCTGGGTACCTTTTGTCGGTGGTGAACCGTTTCTCTTCTTCAGGCCGGTATTCAATGTGGCAGATGCTTCCATTTCAGTGGGCGTGATCCTGCTCCTTCTGTTCTATCGGAACTTCTTCACCCAGGATTCCATCAGTAAAAAAGAGGAAGGACTGGTCAGCGATGACCCGATGCCCACGGAGGTTTAGCGGAAACCAGGTTTCCGGGAAACATCTAATTGACCTTTTTACAGATTATGTGCGGTTTTGTGACAAGCAGTTAGCGCTTGCGAACTGCATCGTTATACCGGTGAATCGCTTTCACTGCCTTCTCAATAGTGCTATAATTGAGGGTATAGTGGACATATTTTCCATCCCGGTCAGCATCTACCAGCTGCGTGTCGCGTAGAATACGCAAATGTTGGGAAGTGATGGATTGCTCTAGTTTGAGCGTGTTATAGATCTTATTGACGTTGATCGCATTGTTTTTATCAATGAAATCGAGGATCTTCAATCTGAGTGGATGAGCGAGAGCACGTAATAGCTCTGACGACAAATGTAGCTTGTCGCTGTCAATCCCTACCTTGACTCTCTTCATGGTTGCGCGTTATTCTGTAACAAGTAGTTTACCTGCTACAAATATCCACTTTTAATCCTTTTTGCCCAACCTTATGAACTAAAAAATGCTGTAAATCCATTGACTTACAGCATTTTCTATGCCCATTACAAATAGCAATATGAAGTTATATTATATTACATATTCTCTTATCTGCCATCCAATTAGCCTGTCCCTGATAGGGTGAAACCCCAGCAGAATACAGGCGAAAGAATTGTTAAAAATTAGGCTGCCAATTCTTCTACCAACCGCGAAATTTGTGACAATCTCTCGCGATCCAGCATATAATTGATGAATTTGCCCCGTCGTTGAGTGATCACTACACCAGCTCTTCGCAGAATGGCCAGATGTTGTGAAGCAACGGATTGCTCAAGTCGAAGCTTGATGTAGATGTCCGTCACCGTCATGCTCTCATTGTCCTCCAAGAGGTCGATGACACTCTGCCGCAACTTGTGGTTGACAGCACGCAGGACTAAAACGGCCTTTCGAAGCTCCGCATAGTCCAACTGAATATCATTCTTCCCTTTCTTCAGAATGACAGTTTCATTTTTCTGTTTTCTCATGGGTCATTGTTCTTGTGGCGGTTTCCCAAACCAGTTCTTTCCTTGCGAATTCTGTACCAAAATGTCGCCGATCCACTTCTACAATTTTTTCCAATTGGGTATTTCCCCTACCCATATGGGACAAATTGCTATATGAAGGACAAATATATTATAAATATTCGTCACGTGTAAGGATACTGATGGTCAATCCATCTATATCCATTACGGGTCGACTCAGCAAACAATCCTTAGATTGCTTGACGCTGTAGGTAAAGGGGGGAGTTGGTTCAACCGGTGATGCAAGGAGCACCGGAAGACTTATAGAGTATAAAAGACCGTGCCAATCTCATCAGGAAGGCCCAGGAAGTACAGGACTTTTTGGGATAGTCACATTCGGTGGTTTGAGATATTGGGGCTCGAGGTAGGCAATATCTTCCCAATTTCCCTGTTCATAGAGCTCTTCAGCCAGTTCCATCAGATGGCGAGCAGCACATCGAATTCCACAATCCTTCACTCCGGGAATAGCCCACCAGTCCACAACCTTGGAGGCGCCATCCCCGCTCACGACCACCTCGCCAACAGGTGAATCCAGCCAGGTTGTCCAGGGAGTAGTATCCAGGATAACAGGACTTGGCCCCTGTGCATCACCTGGTCCCTTCCGATACAGATAGACTTCTGCACGGCGTGCATCAATGGCACTGAACCATGCATATGCCTCCGGATGGTGTGCCGCAGCCGTTCTGGCCAATGCCTCCAGAGTCGGTATGGGCAAGATGGGAATTTGCAATCCATACGCCAAGCCTTTGGCCGTCGATAATCCGACCCGCAATCCTGTATACGAACCAGGTCCAATACTGACTCCAATGGCTTCTAAATCAGACGCTTTGACCTTTACTTCATCCAAGCACTCCTGAATAAACACCGCCAGCAATTCCGCATGTACATAGCCATCGTCGGAACTCCGTTCAGAAAGCACCACCCCATCACGGGCCAGGGCAGCCGAACAATTGGCCGTTGCGGTCTCTATAAGTAGGATCAGTGCCATTGGTGTTCCCGGGTTTCTTTCTTCGATCTTTTTTTCTTGCTCAATCCAGCTCGAAACTGTTGCACAGCCCTCGAGCTTTGCACAAACAACAGCCCTTCACCTCCCAGGAGGACCAGCCATCCGGTAATAAACAATCCATTTCGCAGACCCTGGACCCATGGCAATCCTTCTATCTGAAAAGGCCTGACCCAGAGGGTCTCCAAAACCAGGACAAGCACCGTACTGAGGAACAAACCAATGGAAACAGCCCGGATGGTTTGTCTGGCATTCTTTCTTTGCCTGTTCTTGCATTGAATGAGGAATCGGGTAGCTAACCGGTGGTCGGGATTCAAACGAAGCAATTCGCTCAGGATATAGACACATTGCTCTTCCTTGCCCAGATGATAGCTTGCAGCTGCCTTTCGAAACAACAGATGTTGAAACATACTCTCCTCTCTTGCCGCAAATACCGGGCGATCAACCGTCATTCCAATCCCTTCATCCACCCGGGTCAAAAAGACCTCATATTCACCACACTCAAATAATGCATCGAGGTACAAGGCCAGAATATCGTAAAATTCATCCTGATCCAAGAGACGGAGTGCCGCCTCATGTTTTTCAACATATCGCCGAACAGCCTGATGCGCATCTGTCCGCAGGTGGTTGATCTGCTGAGGATGGAAGGCGGATGGATCTGGTTTCATGATACCTCTATCAATGGAAATAACACGGGTTTACTTGGTCCTGCATCCAAAACGAAGGAAGGGATCTGGAGGTTCAACAGATAAAGACCATCCTTTTGTTCCTCAGGCACATAGATCATCTCTGTGATGGTAGCATCCTCGCGGAGGTTTTCTGGATAACCCCACCACACATGGTGTGCGGCAAGTTGACCACCGTCCTCTTCCCGATCAATGGAAGGCAGGTCGACCAGAATATGTCGAACACCGAGGTCGACCAAAACTTGCAGACTTGCCGGTTCCAGATAAGCTGGATTGGACCCCGACCAGGTACGTTGTGCCTTTTCAGGATGATTGGGCAAGCTGCGAATGACTACTGCATCGACTCGAAGTCCTGCCATGGCTTCCTGGATCTGATTGGCCTGGATCACCTGATCACCATTCTCCTGACGAACGGGAAGGATACTGATCAACTTCGCGGAAAAGTGAAATTGCCGAAGGCAATGATGCAGAGAAACACGTTCTGTGGCGATGTGACCGTAGCATTCGGTATGCGTTCCATTTCCATGGGGGTTCAGCATCACATTGACAAAGTTGACCGCGCCACCCAATCGGGTATCTCCGACAAAGCTGCCCATCCGCACCGGCTCCACCCGAAATGGAGGCGCGAAGTAGGCATTCGGTGTTGTGGCATCTGGCACAAGCGGAATAGAAATATCCACAGGCTGACGAAGATCTGCCCGATATCGGATATGCTGTATGGTGATAAAGGCTTCCATCTAATTCCGCAGATCCCGGCCCCAGGCCAGCTTTTCACGCATGGTCGATAAGAACGAGTAGCTATGAAACTGAATCAGTCGCAGGGCAAACGGTGCCAAACGAATTGCGATCTGATCTTCCGGGGTGATGGTTGCAAAGCGAGAGTCCAGTGTACAGAGGAAACTGTCTGTCCTCCCTGTGACTTCAAAGGATAACACAGACTTGTCGGGAATGACGATCGGTCGGACCCCCAAATTGTGCGGCGCAACCGGACTGATCACAAAATTGCCAGATCCCGGAAAGACAATAGGGCCACCACAACTCAGGGAATATCCTGTACTACCCGTCGG
This sequence comes from uncultured Saprospiraceae bacterium, assembly GCA_942490895.1. Classification (GTDB taxonomy): domain Bacteria; phylum Bacteroidota; class Bacteroidia; order Chitinophagales; family Saprospiraceae; genus JAGNXB01. Next base: position 34,611 of record CALNZC010000062.1, on the reverse strand, counting down.
TGTCGCAACGATGAGTCCATCGGCCCAATAAGTATTCATAAAATCACCATTCATATAGGCGTCAATGGTGATCATGGAAGAAGTATCCCGTTTGAGGATGGTGAAATCGTTCAAGGCATAGGGACAGTCGCCAAAAAGGTCTTGATTTGAATCAAGCTGCAGGAGGACACGTTCTTCAATATCGTACCGGCCGGACACAAAATCGGATACCGCCTGCTGGATCTGGCTCTGCTCCAGGCTGGCCAGGAAACCCAAACGCCCCAGGTTGATACCGATCAATGGAATCCCACTATCCCGAACGAGGGTGAGCGCATTCAGAAAGGTGCCGTCACCGCCCAGGCAGATAAATGCTTCTGCTCGGGAGGCTAAAAGTTCCTGGTGGCTGGCAAAGGTTTCTTTACCTGTCGTATCAATGCCATGTTGGAGCAATGCCTCTACCAATTCTTCCACCAGGCAGTAGCTGATCCCCTGTTGTTCCAGGGCATTCGTCAAGGTCTCCAGGACCGGGAGGTCATCTGACTTAAAGACACGACTGTACAGGGCTACTTTCATCGCAGGGAAAAGCTGGTGTGTAAAAATAGCCCATTCTCTCCTAGTCCGTTGATATTCCACCGCAAAGAGAAGATCTTATCATAGAAAAAGCGCAGGTCCAACCCTGCTCCCGCAGACATCAGCCATCGGCCGCGCAAGGGATTTTCCAATTGGAAATATGGGTCGTGGACCACCCCATGGTCCGTATGGATGTGTGCATACACCTTCAGCGGGATGGATGGAAAAGCTGGAATCTGAAACCAGGATGGCCAGGGAATCGGCAGATCTACATCCCACAAACGAATTCGCCAGGCGGCCTGGATCAATGCATAGTCCATCCCATCGATCACATAGTGTTCATAGCCCCGGACCAGCCGATTGCCATAACCCAGAGCCTGGTAATCGAAATAGCCCGGATTCTGGCGCTGCAGTTGCACCCTTCCGGAAGTAACACATTCAAACCCATGCGCTTCACCAGTGGCGAGATAACCTGCATAGACAGACTCGACCCACCATCGATCCCTTTGGTTCAAAAGTCCGAGTCCTTCTTTGGCCATGTATCCACTCCAGGAATATCCGTGAAAAGGATAGGCACGATCATCCAACTGATCGAGTGTTACATGACCCCAAAGAGAAAGATATTGGATGCGGGTTTCTCTTGATGCGAAGTAGGCCGGATTCAGATCGTTGATCACTTGAGGGTCTACTTCAGCCGACCGGTAATTCATCCCTACAGAAAATTTCCAGCGGTATTGTGGCCTGTAGCGAACATGGACCTGAGCGTGGGATTTTTCCAGCATCCATCGCCCAAAATCCCGATAAAAGAGTTGGCGATCATCTGCTGAGGCATAGTTGATCTCCCGATACCGTTGGAAATATGCTTGCAACCCCAGGCCCCAGTGTTTGTTCCCCAGGAATTGTGGCAGATCATAAGCCAATTCATATTTATTGGAATACCCCTGCTGGACTTTGATTTTCAAAACATCACCCCATCCAGTGAAATTGTAATGGTTGACATACAGCCCGTAGTTGATCCGTTTGAGATCGTGATCAAAGTCTTTCCACCAAACATTAAAATTTCGGTCGGCAAGTTCAAAAATGGGAATGGGAAAGATGTACCAGGCTTCCCTCACACGAATGCAGAGATTCAATGTGTCGGATGATTCTCTACAGGTATGGACATGGATGGAAAGAAAAAGTCCGGTATTGCCGAGGAGTCGCTCGCTTTCCTTTAAAGCCATTTCGACATCCTGAGGATGCACCTTTTGGCCAATTTGCAGGGTCATCTCCCGCATCAGTACAGCGTCACGGGTCCGCTTGTTCCCTTCGAAATGGTAGGATCCGACGACTAGGGAATCCTGTCCCTGCACCCCAGAAGGGAGAGTAAGCAGAATGACAAACAGGATCCAGGCTGTCCTATACAGCTTCAGGCCTGTACGTGTCAGCACATTCAAATAGCAAGGATGAAATGGAAACGAATTACATCGCACGCATCGCCTTGACCAGAGAGGTCAACACAAATGGCAGGGTAACCCAGAACCACTCGGGTTTGATGATCAACAAGGCAATCGTGGCTACCGTTGAAACCAGAAATAGCAGCCAGGCCGAAGTGGTTGATGTGTTACTTTGCTCCATGAACTTGGATTTGATGGCAAAAGTACAACCTGTTGACGAAATTTGGCAACCCCAACTGTGATTCACTATGACTCAGTCTTCTATTTTCGCTCTACCACCCTTCCCTCGCGGGTTCCATATTATTACCAGAGAGGTCCTCGCTGCTGTCAGCGACCTGCCAAATGACGGCATTCTACATCTCTTCATTCAGCACACTTCAGCTGCATTGGCCATCAATGAGGCCGCCGATCCGGATGTCCTCACCGACTTTGAATCCATCTTTAACCACCTGGTGCCCGAGAGTATGCCTTTTCTGACCCATACCCTGGAGGGACCAGATGATATGCCGGCCCATGTCAAGGCAGTGATGGCCGGTTCATCCATTAGTATTCCCATCGTAGATGGCCGGCTGGCCCTGGGCACCTGGCAGGGGATCTATCTGTGTGAGTTCCGGAATCGAGGGGGATCGCGGCGGTTGGTGGCAAGCGTGATGAGTTGAGCTCGGGGATGGCGATTCGCCCCGGAGGCCTCGGGGCTATTCGCCGTTCGCTGTTCGCTTTTTGCTATTCACGTCAGTGGCTGACGCCACTCTGGTAGTACCCCGGGCAGGTAATGGGTAAAAGGTCAATGGTAAAAGGGTTCTGGAGAAATCAGAATCTCTTTGTTTTTTTTCTCCTCCACTTCTCGACCCCTCGACTCCTACACGCCGTTCGCTATTCACGTCAGTGGCTGACGCCACTTGGGTGTACCCCGGGCAGGTAAAGGGTAATAGGCTCTGAAATAGAGGGCACATTTCCATGTAAAAGTTCCAGTGAAAGGGTGGGAAAATCTCGTTTTTACAATGATTGCAGCAGGAACCTGCGAGTCTGGAACATGATTAGCGCGACAGGGTTGAATTTAGGGACGTGTCCCTCTGGGGAGATAATGGGCGTTGGGGCCTTGGGTTTTGGGGCCTCAATCGAAGCATACATTCCCGGGTGCGGACATTAGGCATAGCCGTATGCTATTCGCAATTCGCAATTCGCAAGACCCGGACAAATTTTAAGGTCAGGTTATCGTTTGGAAAAGTACCCTCGCAAGAGATTCGATTTCATTTTCTCCCGTCCCAGTGGGCAGGCATTCCTCCCGCCACGGCCAGGCAATTCTTATTCTTCTCCCTCTGGCGACTAAAGTCACCATTACAATGATCCGTCTCAAAGTCTCAGAATCCCTCAGTATACGGGCTTCATGTTTGCAATAACTCAATAACAAAATATCGAAATAACTCCTCCAGCCATCGGCCCTGATAAAAGTTAAAAGGGCCGAATCCAGACCCCGAGTACTCGGGGCGGTCTGGATCCAGTCATTCGCCAGGTGGAGAATCGTCTGGGAACCGAAGACCAAGTGCCGAAGACCGAAGACCGTCCGTTCAAGGAAGTTATATCCCGAAAATCCATAATATCCTACCTTGCAGAACGTTCCACTCTCGCAACCTCCCAGAACATGGCGCGATCAGCGCAAAAGAAAAAAAAGACTTCCCGGCTCTCTCCACGAGTACGCACCTTCCTCCGGTATACGATGTATGCCGGCCTGGCGGGATTGGGATTGATCCTTCTACTGATCGCTGGCATCTTTTGGGGGTGGTTTGGTGATCTGCCCACCCGGAATGAACTGGCTCACATTCGACAACATCAGGCCTCCGAGGTCCTTTCTTCAGACGGAGCCATCCTGGGAAAATACTATCTGGAAAACCGGGTCATCGTCGATAATGACCGCATCAGCCCCTGGGTCACCAAAGCCCTGGTGGCTACGGAAGACTCTCGTTTTTTCGAGCACCGGGGTATCGACTGGATCAGTTTGGGTCGGGTGTTTTTCCGCACCTTCCTCGGGCGGGATCTATCTCAGGGTGGAGGAAGTACCCTCAGTCAGCAACTGGCCAAAAATCTTTACCCCCGCAAAAATCACGGTTGGCTGTCCACCCCGGTGAACAAGATCCGCGAGATGATCGTCGCCCTTCGTCTGGAAAAAGCCTATCCCAAAGAAGACCTGCTCAACCTCTATCTCAATACTGTTCCCTTCGGAGATAACCTCTTTGGCATCGAGGTCGCTTCCCGTCGTTATTTTGGCAAGCCAGCTCGCGATCTGGAGGCTCAGGAAGCTGCTCTTCTGGTCGGCATGCTCAAGGGAAATTCATACTACCATCCGGTGCGGAACCCGGATCGCGCCACTGAACGAAGGAATACTGTCCTCAACAGGATGCAAAGCCGAACCAATCTGACCCCGGTGGAATGTACCCGGATGAAAGCACTCCCTCTGGGCATCCATTATACCCGGGAAAACCACAACGAAGGGCTGGCCACCTATTTTCGAGAACACCTGCGCTTGGAGATCGACAGCCTCCTTCAGGATATGCGAAAGCCAGATGGCAGCCGATACAATCTCTATACAGATGGACTGCGCATCAAAACAACCCTGAACAGTCGCTTGCAGCGCTATGCCGAAGAGGCGATGAGAAAGCATATGGTTGTCCTCCAATCGGCATTCGACCGAGAATGGAAAGGGGGGAAACCCTGGGGCTCTGACGCCATTCTGGACAAGGCCATGCGGTCCAGTGATCGCTGGCAAAGAGGGAAGAAAGATGGCCTCTCCGACAAGGAACTGGAGGCCATGTTTCTCCAGAAGGTCAGTATGCAGATCTTCACCTGGCAGGGGCCCGCACGGAGGGAGTGGACACCACGAGATTCCTTGCGGTATTGCCTCAGTCTCCTGCACACGGGCCTGGTATCCGGTGATCCTGTTGAAGGCCGCATTATGGCCTGGGTTGGTGGAATCGACCAGCAATTCTTCCAGTATGATCATGTCCTGGCGCGCCGTCAGGTGGGATCTACATTCAAGCCTTTAGTCTATGCGGCGGCCCTGGAGGCCGGCTTTATGCCCTGTGACTATTTTGACAATCAACTGGTCACCTACCCCGATCATCAGGATTGGGCTCCACGTAATGCCTCCAATGAATATGGCGGAGTGTATTCCATGGCCGGTGCATTGAGCAAATCCCTGAATACCATCTCGGCCAGTCTGATCATGGAAACCGGGGTAGAACCGGTCATCGATATGGCCCGTCGATGTGGCCTCAGCGGAAGCATTCCCGAAGTACCCAGCATTGCCCTGGGCACTGGAGAGGCCTCACCTATGGAGTTGCTAAGCCTCTTTGGCACGATCGCCCTGGATGGTATCCGTCCGCATTGGTATTATCTGGAACAGATCGAGACTGCCAACGGAGAAGTTCTCTACACCTATACCCAGGAAGAAAATCAGGCCCTTTACGAACGGGCTATGAATCCGGAGACGGCTATGATCCTGCGTAGCGGTCTGGAGATGGCGGTAGATAGCGGCACTGCTCGTGCACTTCGGTACACTTATGGTCTGACCGGTCCGATGGCTGGAAAGACGGGGACCACTCAGGATCAGGCGGACGGTTGGTTTGCCGGTTTCAACCCACGGCTGGTCACTACCGTATGGGTCGGCGCTGAACTCCCTGTAGTGCATTTCAAGTCATTGGCTATCGGTTCTGGAGGCCGGTCTGCCATGCCCATCTTTGCCCGGATGATGCAGGCTGCCGTCAAGGATGAATCCCTGCGAACCATTGTCAAAACGCCATTTGCGCCCATTCCGGAGTATGTGGCCGCCAGTCTGGACTGCCCGCCCTATCTCCCTGAAGCGCCTGTTTTTGTCGATGACGATCCCGGCCTGTTGGAATGGTTGGGCCTGAAGGAGCGGGAGGAACAAACAGCCGAAGTCGCTCAGGACAAACACACACCCAGCGAGGCTTCTGAGCGGATCCGCAAACGAAATGAGCGGATGCTGAAAAAACGGGAGCGGAAAAAGTCCTGGAATGATTTCTGGGACGGGGTGTTTAAACGAGACTGAGAAAAGTGGGAAGTGGGAAGCGTTATTGGGTTATTTCGATAGTCTCCAAGGATGAACTGTTCAACGTTCAAACCGAAGCTGACGCTTCAGTTGTTCAACGTTTAAAGTGAACCATTGTACTTTGAACCGTGCCTCCGGCAGGCAAGCGGCCAAACGTTTAGGATCGAATGCCCGTCTTGAAGTCCAACAAGGAACTTGGAACAAAGGAACCCTCCTTGCGGCAGGTCATCTGGAACGCAGGAATCAGGAATCAAGTCCCAGTACCAAACATCACGTTGAACATTGAACTGGCTCCCCGAGAATTCGGGGACGCCTTGAACGTTGAACTAGCCAGTCCATTGAAACCGACTGAACACTCCTTGCTAACCAGGAATTAGGAATCCAGGAACGCAGGAACATCCTCCCCCCAGAAAAAGCGCTGATCCCTTGCGGTGAGACACCGCCCTGGATTATCGTTCAATGAAATGAGAATTTTAGAGCAATTCGTCTTGCGCAGCCGGTGAGACACCGGCACCAGCGTCAATTATTTTATGTGGCAGTCCAGGAGTGTCAAACCAGGAACTTGGAATAAAGGAACCAGGAACGAAAAAGGGGTTGGGTATTGGGCGTTGGCTTTGCCCCGGGTTTGAAAGCAGGGTTATTTCGTTAGGGGTTATTTCGAGGGATGCTTGCCCGCCGGGGCGAGAGGGATGAACCAGGAACGCAGGAACAAGGTCGCACAGGTTTCATAGTGGCGTGCGACCAGGCAGTTCAACGTTTAATGGGTCAGCTGACACTGACCCTGTTTAAAGTTCAACGTGCCTTACATTGAACCTTGAACAACCAAAGGTTCAAGACTGCGTGCCAAACCACAATGTCAATCTGGAACACGAAACTCTCTGCGTATTCCGTGTACCTTTCGCCCGTAATTCTACCACATGCTCCTCTGGATCGGTTTTTTTGTATTGATCACGGCCGCACTGGCTCTGGACCTGGGTGTCTTCCACAAGGAGCCTGAGAAGATCAAGGTCAAGGAAGCCACCGCCTGGTCCATCGTATGGATCACCCTCTCTCTGCTGTTCAGTATCGTGGTATACTATGCCTATGACGAGGACTGGAGTGGCATCCGGGAGATGACGGGGGACTATATCCCTGGTGGAAAAGCCGTTGTCCTCTACCTCACCGGCTATCTGCTGGAGCTCTCCCTGAGCCTGGACAATATCTTTGTCATGGCCCTCATCTTCACCTACTTCAAGGTGCCTTCCGAACATCAGCATCGGGTCCTGTTCTGGGGCATTCTGGGGGCCGTGATCTTTCGCGCCATTATGATCTTTGCCGGAGTAGCGCTGATCCAGCGCTTTACCTGGCTGATTTACATCTTTGGCGCCTTTATCATCTATGCGGCCCTGAAGATGTGGCTTGCCAAGGATGATGAAGAGGTCGACCTGAAGAACCACTGGCTCCTGCGACGGGTACGGAAAGTGCTGCCGATCACCCGGTCATTCTACGGACAACAGTTTTTTATCCGGCGCGGAAAGATCCTCCTGGGCACGCCGTTGCTCCTTACCCTGATCATGATCGAAACGACGGATATTCTGTTTGCTCTGGACAGCATTCCGGCCATCTTTTCTATCACCACAGATTCGTTTATCATTTTCACCAGTAACATCTTCGCCATCCTGGGTCTTCGCTCTATGTATTTCATGCTAGCGGCTGTATTGGACAAGTTTAAACTCCTCAAATACAGTGTGATGGCTATCCTGCTCTTTGTCGGATTGAAAATGGTGTCACACGGATTTATCCACCTTCCGGAATGGACCTCACTGGCTTTTATCGGGGGCGCGCTATTGGTGGGCGTTATCGCCAGCCTGTTTGCAAATGCCCATCGCGAAGAAGATGCAGCGCCCGGCATTTGAGTGAGTCGGAAAGATTCCGGTCCTTTGCAGGACGAATCAACTGGTCACCCCATGTATAAAGGAAAAAAGGTAGTCGTCGTACTGCCCGCCTATAACGCTGCTGCGACTCTGAAGAAGACCTATGACGAAATCCCCTTCGACTTGGTGGATGAGGTCATTCTTTGTGATGATGCCAGCCGGGACAACACAGCAGAGGTCGCCCGCGAGATCGGCATTGAGCATGTGATTGTCCACGAAAAGAACAAGGGCTATGGGGGCAATCAGAAATCCCTCTACAACAGGGCGCTGGAACTGGGTGGTGATATCGTGATCATGCTCCATCCAGATTATCAGTACACGCCACTGCTTATTCCAAGCATGGTCAATATTATCGGGGACAATCTCTATCCTGTCGTTCTGGGGTCACGCATCCTGGGCAAAGGTGCCCTTCGTGGTGGGATGCCCATGTACAAGTACATTGCCAACCGTATCCTGACCCTGACCCAGAATATCCTGATCAATTACAAGTTGTCGGAGTACCACACGGGATACCGTTCCTTCAGTGGGGAGGTCCTGCGGACCATCAACTTCAATGAGAATTCGGATGACTTTGTCTTTGACAATGAAATGCTGTCCCAGATCGTGTATGCCGGGTTTGATATCGGCGAGGTGACCTGTCCGACCAAGTATTTTGAGGAGGCAAGCTCCATCAATTTTCAACGATCCGTAACTTACGGATTAGGGGTTTTGCGCGTCTCTTTCAGCCATCTACTCCAACGTTGGGGTCTGGCCTCATTTCCGATCTACAAACGGCTTTAGTTTGCCCTTATTTGATCAGGGATTGCTGACCGAAAATTGCTTTTTTCGCCAGAAATAAGATAGCAAGGACGAGCACATAGACCAAGGTTACGGTCATAGCGAGGGGGGTTAGGTTGTTTCAACTTGTTGGTATGGATGTAACGTCTATTCTCGCCGTTTATGATAGATGACCCAACTGATTATTGAAAAATTGCACAAATTTGTCGCCAACCCGCCTAAACCCTCGTTCGAAAGAGATCAGGTCCATTCTGGATCAGGCGGCAGATCTGTACAACCAACCCTCTTTTATCCCCCCAGACCCGATTTCCATCGTCCATCAATTCGAGGGATTACAAGATCGGGAGATCATGGGCTTCTGGACATCCGTCCTGGCATGGGGCCAGCGCAAGACCATCCTGAACAAGGCCCGGGAGCTCATCGAGCTGATGGATGGCCAGCCGTATCAATTTGTCCTCCACCACCAGGAAGAGGACCTTCAGCGGATGATGCATTTTCGGCACCGCACCTTCAACGATGTTGATCTGCTATACTTCATGGCCTTCTTCCGCCATCATTATTCCCGTCATGAAAGCCTGGAATCTGCATTTCTACTCGGACATCACGCCGACCACGTGGATACAGAGGAAGCCCTGAATGCATTCCACCGATATTTCTTCTCTTTGGAGCATGTGCCCTCCCGCACAAAAAAGCATGTGTCCGCTCCTTTTCGGAAATCATCCTGTAAGCGACTGAATATGTTCCTGCGCTGGATGGTCCGGAAGGACGATCGCGGGGTCGACTTCGGGGTATGGACCGGCATCCGTCCAGATCAGCTGGTCATTCCCCTGGATGTCCATGTGGAGCGCGTCGCACGTCGATTGGGGCTATTGCACCGGAAGCAACGCGATTGGCAGGCTGCGATCGAGATCACCACCGCCTTACGCGAGTTGGACCCTGCAGATCCGGTGCGCTATGATTTTGCATTGTTTGGAATGGGCGTCCTGGAAAAACCGGGCCACTAGCGCAGCAAAGTCAACGATCCTGTGCGTAACGTTTCCTGTCCATCCGTGCCTTTTACCAGAATCTTATACACGTAAACTCCGGGAGGGGCATCGTTTCCGCCATCCCGTTTTCCATCCCAACCCGTTCCAGGGTCCTGGGTGGCGAAGACTTTCTCTCCCCACCGATTGTAGATCTCCATGGAATAGGCACCGCCATCCAGAAAGACGATGACGGGTCTGAAAAGGTGGTTCAATCCCCTGGGTGCAAAGGCGTTGGGCACCCAGATGCGCAGATCCTGGCTGGCACAGGCAATATTTGATCGACTGTACCGTCGTTCCTGTTGACCACCGGGAAGGATCACTGCAAATGTGGTCTCAATGACGTAACAGATCGGAGCAAGTGGTGGGCTGTTCGGGTTCAAGGGGTGAATGAAGTTGAGCGTCAGCGGATCGTTTGTACCCAGGGGCAATATTTGGTTTCCCTGAACCTGATAGATCGCATATTCTTCGATGGTGGCACCATCAATCACCAAAGGTGACCAGGCCAGCGTATTCTGAAAATTGGGCTGTGAGGCCGCTTGCAGAAAAACCGGGGTAGCCGGTTCAGTCGTCCAGAGTACATCACATTGATCGATAGCTGAGATTCGATAGGTTTGGGGCTTCACTGAGGCATCTGTCCCGATATCCTGATAGGTATTTTTGACGGTCAGGGGTGGTGTAACGGGCACGGGTTGGATGGCCTGAAATTGTCCGGCAGCATCCTGTCGTTCGACACTGGCTACATTCAGCTCTGCGTAGTCTTCCCAGACCCATTCCAGTTCTGGCTCTTGAGCCGGATTTACGGTGATATAGGAAATAGCCATCTGGCGAGGTGGCTGGATGAGATCGGGGTCGAGGCAAACCTCATTGGAGCGGGCGACGATATTGCTTCCACTTTCTCTGGCTCGAATGGTGAAACAATAGGTGTCCGCATCATCAGCTCCTTGAAAGACATATTGGATGGCATTCCCGGCTACAGTATCCACAGGTTGAGCGGGCTGGCCATTCAGGGCCAACCAGACTACCTGATCGCCGATACCACCAGGCCAGTTGATGTAGGAATTCCAGTTCAGAGTGATCGTCTGGGCACAGGCTTGCACCGTAGCTTCCAGGAAGATGGTCTGGTGAGCCAGATCAAAGAGGCTGGTATTCCCACAGGGGTCTGCAGCCAGGACATAATAGAATTCAGATCCCTGGCCAGGTGAGGCATTGGGGTCTGTCCAGGTAGTCGCTCCAAAAACCGTATCCACGGGCACTGTTCCACCGCTGGTAGTGCGATAGATGATGTATTGGTCCACCTGAGGATCAGTACTGGCCGTCCAGGTCAGGACGACCTGTCCTCCTAGCACAGAAGCGCTGAGGATGGAGATGGTCTGTGGTGGTGCAGATGAAAGCGTATCACTAGAAAGCCGAATGGCCCCCGGACAGACAAAATTGCTTTGCATATAGTAGTACCAGGTCTGATTCCCGGCTCCTGCATGATGGAACTCCGTTTGATTCTGATTGGAAATCGTGGTGATCAAATTGAACGGACCTGTTGGTGAAGTGCTGCCAAAAACCAGATAATTCTGAAAGGGTCCGCATGGATTCACCGGGAGTGTCCAGACCAGGGTGTCATTTTTAATACATAACAGACCGGGTGGCTGAATCAGATTCTGACTGTACAAACCATTTCCGCTTCCCAACATTAGCCAGGAGAAACAAATGAATGTGATAATTCTTCCGATCATTCCAGTTTTCCGTATTTCGCTTCATACTGATGGAGGGACATGGTCTCTTTAAGTTGGAAGGCGATGGTATCCCCGGAGGGAAGAATTCGTTTCCAGGCGATAAGGCCGAGCCCTTTGCCATAGGTCTCCTCTCCTTGAAATTCAAGGCTGAGCACACCTTCACCGTTATTTTCCATTTTCTCCTGCAAATGCATAATCACACTTTCAACCTTCTTTCCATTGGGACGGGTGATGGTCTCCATACGATCATAACGCCGATAGCGGGTGAGTGTTGTCGTCAGGCTGGAGTCGCCCGGCTCGAGCCAACTGGCCTGGTACGTATAGACCTTTGACGTATCCGGAACGGTAAAGGGGAAGAGGGCATTTCGGGTGATGTTCAAGGGGACGACAATCTTTTGGTCCAGGGTGTCCCGAGTGAAATAGATGGCTTCGTCTGCCAACATGCCATTCGTCACCTCGGTTTCGCGAATGGTTTGGATCAGGCTGTGTGAGGGGTCAAAAATACGAGTGAACAACACTGTCCCCGTATCCGTTCGGATGGTGGAAAGGGACCAAATCTCATTCCCCAGGCCGAGTGCGTTGGCCGGTTCGTAGATGTAGATCATTCCCTCTTCGAATTCGTCAAGTGGAAAGTAATAGGCCTTATAAGGGTTCTGCCGATTACCACATGCGCTCATGCAGAAGATGAACAGCAGGAGCAGGCAGTGGGAAAGGGCGTGACAATTTGGCATAAGTGAAGGGAATGGAATGATTCTCGAGCAGTTAGATGTCCATATCGGAGGGGTAAAGTTATATTATCTTTGCCCTTTGGTTTTCCCACCATAAACCTCGTTTCAGCTATGAGTATATTCGCAAAGGTATTGGGTAAGGTCTTTGGCTCCAAACAGGACCGTGACATCCAGTTCTATGAGCCCGTCGTCCAGCAGATCAATGCATTCTTTGATGAATACAAATCGATCTCACATGATGAGTTGAGAGGGAAGACCCTTGAATTTCGGGAACGGATCAATGCCTATCTGGCAGAGATCGATGCGGATCTGGAACGAATCAAAAACGAAGCTGAGGCGGAGGAGGACTTTGGCGAAAAGGAAGCCCTTTTTCAGCAGATCGATGAATTAGAAAAGGAGCGTGATAGCCATTTGGAAGAAGTGCTGAAAGAAATCCTGCCCGAGGCCTTTGCTGTCGTGAAGGAAACCGCCCGTCGATTCACCGAGAACAGCACATTGCCAGTAAAGGCCACCCAGCATGATCGGGACCTGGCCGCTTCGCGCAACTACGTCCTGATCAATGGGGATCAGGCCACCTGGAAGAACAGCTGGACAGCTGCCGGGGGAGAGATCACCTGGAATATGGTGCATTATGATGTGCAGCTGATCGGGGGTATGGTGCTGCATGATGGAAAGATCGCAGAGATGGCTACCGGGGAAGGAAAAACCCTCGTCGCCACTTTACCAGCATATCTCAATGGGCTGGCTGGCCGAGGCGTGCATGTGATCACGGTAAACGATTATCTGGCACGACGTGATGCCGAGTGGATCGGACCGATCATGGAGTTCCTGATGCTGACTATTGATTGTATTGACAAGTATCAGCCACATACCGTGCAGCGTCACAATGCCTACCTGTGTGACATTACTTACGGAACAAATAACGAATTCGGCTTCGATTACCTGCGGGACAACATGGTCCGTTCGACCGATGAGATCGTCCAACGGAAGCATCATTATGCCATGGTGGATGAGGTGGATTCGGTGCTGGTAGATGACGCCCGTACGCCACTGATCATTTCTGGTCCAGTCCCGAAAGGTGCCGATGACCAGGAGTACATGGAACTCAATCCGAAGGTAAAGCGCATGGTCGATGCCCAGGCGAAACTTGCCGCCGAGTTTTTAGCAGAAGGCAAGCGACTCTTCGCAGATGGGATCCATGGTGTCAATGAAGGTGAGGCTGGAATGGCTTTGCTGCGTGCCCATCGGGCCCTGCCCAAATACCGGCCCTTGATCAAATTCCTCAGTGAGGATGGGGTGAAGGTCCAGGTACAGAAGACGGAGAACCACTATATGCAGGAGCAATCCAAGAACATGCATATTGTGGACGAGGAACTACTCTTCACCATCGATGAAAAGAATCGTCAGGTGGACCTTACCGAAAAAGGTGCGGAATTCATGGCCAAGGGCAATGAGGACCCTACCTTCTTCATTATGCCTGATCTGGCTTCCAAAATGATGGAACTAGAGCAGAATGAAGAACTGGAAGAAAAAGAAAAAATGGAGGCCAAGCAAACCTTGGTCCAGGAGTTTTCGATCAAATCCAATCGACTCCACGCAGTCCATCAACTGCTGAAGGCATACACCCTCTTCGAGAAAGACCAGGAATATGTGGTCGTCGAGGGGCAGGTCAAGATCGTTGATGAGCAGACTGGACGTATGATGGAAGGCCGTCGGTATTCTGACGGGTTGCACCAGGCCCTCGAATCCAAAGAGAATGTCAAGGTGGGTGAGATCACCCAGACCTATGCAACGGTCACCTTGCAAAACTACTTCCGGATGTATCACAAGCTGTCCGGGATGACTGGAACGGCGGAAACGGAAGCTGGCGAATTCTGGGAGATCTACAAGCTGGATGTGGTGGTTATCCCCACCAACCGGCCAATCACCCGGGATGATCGCGATGACCTGGTCTTCAAGACCGCCCGGGAGAAATACAATGCCGTGATCGATGAGATCCACAAACGGAGAGAAGCTGGACAGCCAATCCTCGTGGGTACAACTTCGGTAGATATCTCGGAGAAGCTCAGTCGTATGCTGCACATGCGCAACATTCCACACAACGTGTTGAACGCTAAACAACACCAGCGCGAAGCGGAGGTCGTTGCAGAAGCAGGAAAGAGTGGCACAGTGACCATTGCGACCAACATGGCCGGCCGGGGTACCGACATTAAAATCGATGAAAAATCCAAGGCTGCTGGTGGCTTGGCCATTATCGGAACGGAGCGCCATGATTCACGGCGGGTAGATCGCCAGTTGCGTGGACGTGCCGGACGTCAGGGTGACCTTGGAAGCAGTCAGTTCTTTGTATCCCTGGAGGATACATTGATGCGTCTGTTCCACTCGGAACGGATCGCCAAATTGATGGACCGCATGGGCCATGAAGATGGAGAAGTGATCCAACATCCCTGGGTGACCAAATCCATTGAAAAAGCGCAAAAGCGTCTGGAGGAAAACAACTTTGGTATTCGAAAGCGTCTCCTGGAATATGATGATGTCATGAACATCCAGCGGGAGGCGATTTATCGGAAACGTACACATGCCCTGTACGGACAGCGTCTGGCTGTAGATATTCACAATATGTTCACCAGCCTCACAGAAAACCTGGTGCTCAGTCATCGGAATACGGGGGACTTTGAAACCTTCCGAACGGATACGATCCGATTGATGGGTGTTGATCCTGAATTGGATCCGATTCGCTTTTCTGAGGCAGAAGTCGATGAGATCATTGAAGAGTTTCGCGATCATGTGGATAAGACCTACAAGTTCAAGGGTGACCGAATCCAGGAAGTCCTCATGCCCGTGGTGAAGCAGGTTCATGACAATGAAGGCTCACGGTATAAGCGGATCGCCATACCATTCACAGATGGTAGCACACATCCTTTAGCGGTCAGCGCCGATCTCAAAAATGCAGTGGCTAGTAATGGAAAATCGCTGATGACGGAGATTGAGAAGACCGTTACACTTGCCTTGCTCGATGATCAATGGAAGGAGCACTTGCGTTCGATGGACGAACTGAAGGATTCTGTACAATCAGCATCATTCGAGCAGAAGGATCCGTTGGTGATCTATAAAATGGAGGCGTACAATCTGTTTGAGCAGTTGATCTATCAGATCAATGAAAAAGTTTCTTCCTATCTGTTGCGGGGTACCATTGTCTTCCAGGATGGCAGCACATTGGAGGCTGCACGTGTACAACGTACAGACCTGAGTAAGACCAAGGCTTCCCGTACAGCCGATCAAGAAGCTGAACGGGTGAAGGCAGCTGCGGCCAGTGCGGGTCAGGGATCTTCCAAGCCGGATACATTTGTTCGGACGGACAAGAAGATCGGTCGAAATGACCCTTGTCCTTGTGGAAGTGGAAAGAAGTACAAACAATGCCATGGATAATCGGCTTGACCGGTTGTGAATCCTTATTTTTGAGCCATGGAGCGTGAAGTATTAGCCCGGAGTCTGGAGTCCACTTTATTAAAGCCGGAAACCACTCTGGAACAGATCCAGCAGTTGTGCGAGGAGGCGATCGAATTAAACCTGGGCGGGGTCTGTGTTCCTCCCTATTTTGTCAAGGAAGCTCGCCGCCAGTTGGGTAACAAAGGTCCACTTGTGGTGTCCGTGGTTGGATTTCCATTGGGATATAGTGGCACCTCCGGCAAGGCAGAAGAGATCAAGAAGCTGGTCAATGACGGCGTGGATGAGGTAGATGTTGTCATCAATATCACCGCGGTGAAGGATGCCAACTGGACCTTCCTCGAAAATGATCTTTCCTCCCTGGCTCAGATCAGCCATCTCAAGAACACGCCGATCAAACTCATTATCGAAATGGGGTTGATGAATCCGGATGAGGTTCGACAGATCTGCACCATTGCTGAACAGAGCAAGATTGATTTTATCAAAACCAGCACGGGTATGCTTGCCCCTGGACCCAGCAAAGAGGACATCGCTTTTCTGCGTAGCATCCTGGATCCTAGCACACGAATCAAGGCCAGTGCGGGTATTCGTACTGCTGAAAAAGCGATTGCCCTGATCGACGCAGGTGCAGACCGGATCGGCACCAGTTCTGCAGGCAAGATCATGGCAGAGTGGAAAGATTGAGACACTAACAGCTGCCTCCTGCTTTAGCCCTTGAGCAGGGCCGTAATGTCATTCGCACAGAAAGCATCTCACATTCGTAACAAAAACGAGCCCCTTATGTATTCAAGAGGTTGTCGTCTTTAAGGACTCTCTGGTCATTTATGCTGACTGGCGGGGTAGTTGGGTTGTTCGATGAAGACCCTAAGTCGGATCGATAATTATGGTTCAATCGCTTTGGAAGAAGGTCGGGACACACCGATCAAAAACAGGGCAATGCCCAGGGGCAAAGCAATGGAGATGGCAAATAAGGCTTCGTGATAGTAGGGCATAAAGCCCATGGCCATCCAAAACATGGTGCCCTGCAGAAACAAGAGGAATTCACTACCCAAAAAGCCGATGATCAGCAGCCCGAGACCGACAGGAGCCATTTTATTCTGCCAGGCAAGCATGCCATTGCGCAGGGCCAGAGAGATCAGGAGCATGGTCAGGCTGCCCAGGGTGATCAAATGAATAAAACCGATCACAAAATTTCGAATAGTATAGGCCATTTCCGCAACAACGGGCAGGACGACGAGTGCCTGGACACAGAGCTTCATCAGGAAGCTGAGGAGGGCCAGGATCAACAGTCGACGAGACCAGGTCGACCAATCGGTCAAGCGGATGCCGGATTGGATTAAAAATCGGACAAAGAGAATAAGGGCTATGGTCTGGACAACAATTCCCAGACTGTTCATGGCAAAAACGAACTGATTGGGATTGGACCATGCCACAGCCAGAGCAAAAGTGATGGGTGTAGAGACGAGCAACCACCAGAAAAAGGTGCGCACCTGGGGAACGGGTAGCGAGACGCCTTCCGATTCCAGTTGAACAAACCAGAGTCCCAATGCCATAAACAGAAACCAGCCATTAAACTGAAAATGCAAAAACCATTGCACTGCCATGTAGAAGATTTCATGCTCGCGCAACCCGGAGGCCATAATGGGGCCAATGGCCCACAGGGAGAGGGTCGAAACCACCATCAGGATGAGGGCTGTTCGAATAAAGAGGACACCCAGCAGAAAATCATATCGTCGCTTGCCCAATTCCTTCCAGATCACATAAATAAAGCCGTAGGAGACCAGAATATGTCCGGCTGCAAAGGCGATAGCATACGAAGTATACCCAACGATAGGGAAGGCCACCAGCATGCCCACCACCATGATCTGAGATAGCCAGAAGTATCGATGAATGGATTTGGGGATTGCTCCTGAATAGAGCTTGGGAAGGAGAACTGCAAAGAACCCTTGGAAGAGCCAACCGAGCATGGCCACATGAGAATGTGCATACATGAACTTCCGAAAGTGGAAGCCCGGTATCTCTGCCACAAAGGCGTAACGTAAGAGGACACCAATAATGGCGGCCACCAGGAAGTTGACCAGGGCAATAAAGACCCAGCCAGAACCTGGTGGCACACCGACTATTCGTTGATTAGGACTTTCCGTCATTCTTCAACATGAATTCCAGAACGCTCCGTGCGTCATCTTCTGTCAAATTCTGGTTGGGCATCCGCACCAGGCACTCTTTCAACATTTCCCGAGCTGCAGGATCTTCTTCCAGCATGACATCCACATTCAGGGTCATGTTCATGATCCACTCTGGTGTACGACGATCTGTGATCCCTTTCCAACCTGGACCGACAACACGCATGTCTGTCAGTTTGTGGCAAGCGGAACACTTCATATCATAAACGCCACTTCCTTTAGCGACCATATCCGCGTTGAGTGGGCTGTTCATTTCGACATGTTTGATCTCCCCAACGCCTTTTGGATCTGCTGGGGCATCATCTTCGATCATGCTTTGTGCGGCTGGCTTATCGCCAGAGTTATCCGCAGTTTCGTCGCCACCGCCACAGGCCATTAAAAACCCAAGTGGCAACAGGCATAAAATAAATCGTTTTTTCATAACAGGTGAATGATTTACAGGGTTAGAGCTTAATGTTTTCTTTGTGAACCACCATGGCCAACTCTTTGATATTCAGTCTTTTCAGCTTATTGTACAAGCCATCACGATATTCCACAGCCTGCGTATGTAAGGGGCAGGGGTGTTCGGAGGAACATTGGGGCATGCCCAATACGCAAGCCTTGAACAAGCCTGGACCATCCATGACTTCAACAATGCGATCGATCGTGATCAATTCATTTTCTTCACTCAGATAGAAACCGCCATGCGGGCCTTTCGTCGAAGTAATCAACTGGTTTCGGGTCAATTGCTGCAGGATCTTGGACAGGAAGTGTTTAGGGATGTCCAGACCGTCTGCAATCTCCTGAGCACCCACCAAATGGGCAGGTGTGGCTTGGGAAGCAATATAGACAACGGCCCGAAGTGCGTATTGGCAACTCTTAGATAACACGTGTGATTCTGATTGAGTGATTGACACCGTTTCCTATTTAAGGACAAAAATGTCCTTTATTTTGGAATATCGCTGGAAAAATAAGGAATTGATTCCATGTGATCCTTATCAGGGGGGGCATTGACCAGTGTCATTTGCCATCGATGTGGGGAGGCCAACCTTTGCATAAATAAAGGATATAAGGGTCTTTTATTCAAAAAAGAAGATCCATCCACCTTCAACACAAAATTTACGTCGCTATGAAAACGAAGATGTCGTTCCTTTCCTGGTCCCTTTCGGCCGCTACTTTGATCCTGCTGGCTGGCATGTTTGCCGGTTGCGGAGGCAATCAGGGCAAAGCCGGACCCAGTGCAGTCAGCGGTGATGCCGCTTCTGCTGTTTATGTACCACCCGGTCAATATGATGAATTCTATGCCTTCATGTCAGGCGGATTCAGTGGCCAGGTTGGTGTTTATGGCCTTCCTTCCGGACGTCTGCTCCGCGTCATTCCCGTCTTCGCTGTAGATGCGGAGAAAGGGTATGGATTCAATGAGGAGACAAAACCGATGCTGGAAACATCCTTTGGCTTTGTGCCTTGGGATGATGCCCACCACCCTGAGTTATCTCAGACGAATGGCGAAACGGACGGTCGTTACCTGTTTATCAACGGGAATAACACACCTCGTATCGCCCGGATCGATCTGACCACATTTGAGACTGCAGAGATCATTGAGATCCCTAACTCCGGTGGTAACCACAGTTCACCCTTCACAACTGAAAACACAGAGTACGTTGTAGCCGGTACCCGTTTTGGAGTTCCTTATCCACAGAAGGATGTAGCGATCAATACCTACGCTGAAAACTTCAAAGGTGTGCTCAGCTTTATCAGTGTAGACAAGGAGGACGGCGATATGGATGTCTCTTTCCAGGTATTGCTTCCTGCTTTTGACTATGATCTGGCGCACTCCGGAAAAGGTGATTCTCACGGATGGACCTTCTTCACCACATATAATACCGAGTTAAAGCACACACTTCTTGAAGTAGGTGCCTCTCAGCGTGACAAGGACTATATCGCTGCAGTGAACTGGAAACTGGCTGAGAAGTATATCGCGGAAGGTAAATTCAAGGAAATACCTGCCAACTACCGGGATAACAGCTATTCTGATGAGACACACATGGCCACCTCCAAGAAAGTGGATAAGGTCAGAGTGCTTCTTCCAGAAGATTGCCCGGGTATGGTCTACTTCCTGCCAACACCAAAATCACCTCACGGGGTGGATGTTGATCCAACCGGAGAATACATCGTTGCCAGTGGTAAACTATCTGCTGACTTGACAGTACACTCTTTCAAAAAGATGTTGGCTGCAATTGAAAATGAGGCTTTTGAAACCACCATTTCTGGCATTCCTGTTCTCAAGTACGAGGAAGTCATGGCAGGTGTGGTTAAAGAGCCGGGCCTAGGTCCTCTGCACACTGAATTTGATGGTAAGGGGAATGCCTATACAACTTTCTTCATTTCTTCAGAAGTGGTGAAATGGAAAGTGGGTACCTGGGAAGTATTGGATCGTGTTCCTACGTTCTACTCTGTGGGTCACTTGATGATTCCTGGTGGTGACAGTAAAAAGCCTGACGGTAAGTACCTGGTGGCATTGAACAAGATCACCAAAGACCGTTACCTGCCTACCGGACCCGAGCTGACACAATCTGCTCAGCTGTATGATATTACCGGTGACAAGATGAAGATGTTGCTTGACTTCCCGACCATTGGTGAACCTCACTATGCACAGGGAATTGCTGCAAATAAGATCGTACCGAACTCCAAGAAGTTCTTCCCTCTGGAAGAAAACAAGCACCCTTACAGAGCTTTGGGTGAAAAAGAAGCCAGAGTTGAACGCAGTGGCAAAGATGTACACGTGTACATGACGACCATTCGAAGTCACTTTGCACCGGATAATATTGAAGGTGTGAAGGTGGGTGATCGCGTCTACTTCCACGTCACCAATCTGGAACAGGATTGGGATGTCCCTCATGGATTTGCCGTGCAAGGAGCGAATAACGCTGAACTTCTGATCATGCCAGGCCAGACAGAAACACTGGTATGGTATCCTAAAAATGAAGGTGTATTCCCATTCTATTGCACTGATTTCTGCTCAGCTCTTCACCAGGAGATGCAAGGATATGTCCGCGTATCTGCTGCCAATGCCAGCACTCCATTGATCTGGAGCCTCGGCGAACCTGAGCCCGAACAATAAGCGCTTCAATTGGTGGGTGTGAAACCATCAGTTGCTTCATTCGTCGCAAGAGAGCCGGCCGTTTCCGGTCGGCTCTCTTCTCTAAACTCAATCTCTCATGAAAGCCCTACCACGGCTTTGTATGGTACTGGCAGTTGCCGGTATTCTCGGCCTGTTCCTCTTCCCTATGTGGAAGATCGTCCTCTATGCACCGCAATATCCCACCGGTGTCCAGATGAATATCTGGATCAACAAGATCGATGGCACTGAGCCGGGTACCCTACAAAATGTCAACATCCTGAACCACTATGTGGGGATGAAATACATCGAACCGGATGCTATTCCGGAACTGAAGTATTTTCCCATGGTGATTCTGGCAATGGCGGTTCTCGGACTTATCGCTGCAGCCATCAACAAAAAATCGATTTATCTGACCTGGTTGATCATTATGGTCATCCTGTCTATGATCGGATTCTACGATTTTTATCTTTGGGAATATGACTACGGTCATAACCTGAGTGATACTGCACCGATCAAGATCCCTGGCGCTTCCTTCCAACCTCCATTACTCGGTTCTAAGGACATCCTCAACTTTACAGCTGTGTCCTTGCCTCATATTGGAGGGTATCTGGCAGGTGCCGGCATGTTCTTTTCATTTCTGGCCTTCTGGTTCAGACGTAAACAATCATAATGCGACCCATCCTCTTTCTATTGATCCTTGTGATGAGTGCCTGTTCTGCTGGCCCCCAACCAATTTCATATGGCGAGGATGCCTGTAATTTTTGCAAGATGACCATAGTGGACCAGCAGCATAGTGCAGAAGCCGTCACCCTCAAAGGGAAGGTGTACAAGTTTGATGCGATCGAATGCCTGGTCCACTATGTCTCTCCCCTGGATGAGTCGACGTTCAGTCATCTGCTGGTGGCCAATTACGACCAGCCCGGGACACTTATTGACGCCAAGTCATCCAGTTATCTGATCAGCCCCAACCTGCCCAGCCCAATGGGAGCTTTTCTCAATGCATTTGACGATGCCAATCGATCTGCCGCCATGCAAACCAGCATGACCGGTGAACTGCATTCATGGGAATCCCTGAAGACCACACTGGCCTCCAAAAATCAGGTCCCTCAATAAGTCAGCCTCATGCGACAGATCACCTTCCTCTTGATTATTCTGATCTCCTTTCTCTGGGCAATCCAAGTGCAGGGAAGGACGCACCATGTGGGGGCAAATCAAACGTTTACTTCCATCCAGGCTGCCATTGACATCGCTCAATCGGGTGATCGGGTAATTGTCCATTCAGGTCTGTATAAAGAATGTCCGGTCGTCGTCAATAAATCAATTATCCTATCCGGATACGGCATGCCTGTTCTGGATGCCCTTGGTGAAAAAGAGGGTATTATCATTGAAGCAGACAGTGTCATAGTCGAAGGTTTTGAGATCCGCAATACCGGTTACAGTTATATTGAAGACCGTGCAGGAATCCGGGTCAAACGAAGTAAAGGTTTTACAATTCGAAACAACCGATTAACCTTCACCTTCTTCGGGGTCTATCTGGAACATGCCAAATCAGGTCGGATCGAAAATAATTCTATTCTGGGCACGCCCCTGGGAGAAGCCAACAGCGGCAATGGCATCCATCTCTGGTATTGCACAAATATTGATATTGTAGGAAACCTGATCAAGGGTCATCGGGATGGCATTTATTTTGAATTTGCAAATGAATCCAGAGTTCGCCGGAATATCAGTGAGCAGAACCTGAGATATGGTCTGCACTTTATGTTCTCCAACGACGATATCTACACGGGGAATACCTTTCGAGATAATGGTGCCGGAGTGGCCGTGATGTTCTCCCGACGCATCCACATGTTGAACAACCTTTTTCATCTCAACTGGGGGCAAGCTGCTTATGGCTTATTACTCAAAGAGATTTATGATGCAGAGATCCGGGAGAATGTATTTCAAAAAAATACCATCGGCATATTTACTGAAGGATCCAATCGCATCCATTATCAAGACAACGATTTTCTGAATAATGGCTGGGCGGTTAAAGTGGGTGGTGGTTGTGAGAAAAATGATTTTATTCGCAATAATTTCATCGGCAACAGTTTTGATTTTGCGGCCGTCGGCAATATGCAAACCAACCGAATCGAAGAAAATTTCTGGGGCGACTATTCCGGGTATGACCTCGACAAAAACGGAATCGGAGATATTCCCTATCGCCCGATCAAGTTATTCAACTATGTTGTAGACCAAACTCCGGAAACCATTATTCTCATGCGGAGCCTACTTGTAGAAATCCTCAATTTCTCCGAAAAAGTCAGCCCGGTACTGACACCAGCAGAAGTCTCCGATGCACTTCCAACCATGCATCGTTATTCACGATAACCGACCTATACCCATGATCCATCTACACCACATTCACAAATCATTCGGCCGGCTTCAGGTCTTGCGCGGGGTGGACCTGGCCTTTGACCGGCCCGGGATCACTGCGGTACTGGGACCTAACGGATCCGGAAAGTCCACCTTACTCAAGTCCATTCTGGGCATGGTCCTCCCCAATCAGGGAGAGATCCATTTTAATGGACAGCTCATTGATAAAGAGGGCCAGTATCGAAAAGATATTTCCTATCTGCCCCAGATCGCACGGTTCCCTGAAAATCTGCGCGTACTTGAATTGATCCGGATGATCGAATCCTTCCGGTCTCAACCTTCGCGAAGTGCAGAATTGATCCATCATTTCGGGTTGGAGTCTGTGCTGGAATCACAGCTGGGCCACTTGTCCGGAGGGACCCGTCAAAAAGTCAATCTGGTGCTCACCCTGATGTATGATACGCCAGTGATCATCCTGGATGAGCCGACTGCCGGATTGGATCCCGTGGCCCTGGTCAAATTGAAAGAGTTGATCATCCAGGCCAGAGAAGAAGGTAAGATCCTGTTGATCACGACCCATATCATGAGTCTGGTAGAAGAACTGGCAGATCGGGTGGTCTTTCTGCTAGAGGGGCGCATTTATTTTGATGGCAAACCCGACGAACTTAAAGCACGTGTGGACGAACCCAATCTGGAAAAGGCCATTGCCAATTTACTCAGCGGAGGGCATCTCACGCCGATCCAACCCTCGGAATCGACTTCGATCCAGATGAAGAAAATGAACGGTAAAGTTGTCCAACCCCAAGTAAATATTTAGATCATGCTCCGTATCATTCGCTACAGTTTTGCCGATCTGATCCGCAGCCGCTGGTTGTATTTCTACACCGGCTTTTATCTGGTGCTGACCGGTGCGCTTTTTTTCATCAGTGCTGACCTATCCAAGGTGATTGTCAGTCTCATGAACGC
Organism: uncultured Saprospiraceae bacterium; assembly: GCA_942490895.1. Classification (GTDB taxonomy): domain Bacteria; phylum Bacteroidota; class Bacteroidia; order Chitinophagales; family Saprospiraceae; genus JAGNXB01. The sequence goes on along the minus strand of CALNZC010000062.1, from coordinate 10,342 downwards.
CATTCTGTTCATCGTCCCTCTGGTCGCACTACTCTTCGGGGTGATGGTGCAATACAACACCCGAGAATTCACCGAACTTCTTCTGGCACAACCCATTCCCAGGCGATCAATTTTCCTGGGTCAATATCTGGGTATTGCCACAGCATTGGCCATCAGTTTTTTACTAGGTGCGGGAATTCCATTTGTGATCTCCGGCATATTTCTCTCATCGGAGATCTGGAATTTTACCATCCTCCTGATCAGCGGTGTTCTACTTTCTTACATTTTTTCTGCTCTTGGATATTTATTGGCCTTGATCAATGACAACCGAATCCGCGGTTTTGGTCTGGCCATCCTGGTCTGGTTACTGCTGGCAGTCGTCTATGACGGATTATTCCTTTTAGGATTAGCCTGGTTCTCGGACTATCCTCTGGAAAATGTAGCTATTGGCGTAACTGTTTTTAATCCGATCGATCTGGCGCGTATCCTCATCCTCCTCAAGCTGGATGTCTCTGCATTAATGGGATATACCGGTGCGGTGTTCAACAAATTCCTGGGCACATCCTTGGGCATGGGGCTGGCGTTGACCATCCTGGTTGTCTGGGCGGTATTGCCGGTCAGCATGATCCGGTATATCTCCTTGCGAAAGGATTTTTAATGCACTAAAAAACCTTCCCTCATATGGAACACACACAACTCACTCAGAAACCGATCGGTGAACTCGTCCGGGAGGATTATCGGACAGCAGAAGTGCTCTCCCGCTGGAAACTGGATTATTGTTGCGGTGGAAAGCGCAACCTGGCTGACGCTTGTACAAAGGTTGGCGCTGATCCTGTAGAAGTTGCCTCCGCATTGGAAGCCGTCCTCAATCAACCTGCTGGAAGAACAATGGATTATGATGCCTGGGATACTTCATTCCTCATCGACCATATTGAAAAGGTCCATCATAGTTATGTCCGTAAATCACTTCCTGTTCTCGTCGCGACGGCTCAGAAAGTGGCACTCAGACATGGTCAGGAATATCCTTACCTGGAAACTGTTTTCCTGGAAGTAAAGGCACTGGCCCTTGAATTGGAATCCCATTTGGGCAAAGAAGAAAATATCCTTTTTCCCTATATCCGTCAACTCGTCCTGTCTCAATCTCGGGGCAGTCAAATTTCAGCCCCTCCATTCGGGTCCATTAACAACCCGATTCGCATGATGGAATCCGAACACAATGATGCAGGTGAATCATTTGCAAACATTCGTGAATTGACGGGGGATCTTGTCTATCCCGAAGCTGCGTGTACCAGCTGGCGTGTGCTCTATTCCCTGTTACTAGAATTTGAAGCAGATCTGCATACCCATATTCATCTGGAGAATAATCTCCTCTTTCCACGCGCCATTCAACTGGAAAAGGAAATAGTCTAAGCTCTATGTCGCCCAGATGGACTATATGGCCCCTGATCTTCTCCTTCTGCCTCCAGGCATTGGGGCAAACGCTGATTATTGGCCGGTTCTATATCCATCGGGCAGAGATTGAACGGACACTCTGTGAGAACAGGGCAAAGCCAGAATTGAAATGTCATGGAAAATGCCATCTGAAAAAACAGTTGGCGGCTTCCCCCGCTGGAGAAGAACAACCCCAGACCACTCCTGAGATCCGGGAGTGGATCCTGGGACTTCCCACTGTTTTTCCCGGCATGTCCGAACTGTTGATCTCTTTGGTTCGCCACAACTTCCGGGTCCGCCAAGTTGTATCGGCCAGCCATCTTCCGGATGTCTTTCATCCGCCGTGGGGATAGATCGTCTGACAACACTCCAGTTGTCTATTCAGTGATCTAATTTCCTCATTATGGTCGAACCTCATCCGACCATTCAATTCGAATATTATGACTACCTATTCAAAGGGCGCATGCTTGCGACCCCTGTATATGGCCATTCTGGCCCTGGCCCTCCTTTGGGTCAACCCCAATACAATCCTGGCGCAGGAGGCACCAACGGTGATCACTTTACAGGATGCTGATACAGGCCTCCCGATCCCATTTGCTCATTTTGCATGTGATCACCATCAGGGCATTTCTGATGAAGAAGGTCGCTGTATCTGCCCGAAAGGCCAATGTGTAAACCTGCGATTGTCGCACCTGGAATACGGGCAATGGATATTGAGTGCTGCAGAACAAACGCAGTTGGAGAAAGCCGGCGTCCTCGCCTGGAAACGTCAGGCTGGGATCATCCTTCAGCCCGTCACGGTATTGGCCCTTCGTCAAGGGAACCGACCCCAGAGTCACCAGCAATTTGATGACCAGGACTGGCTGGCACATGATGCTGGTGATGTCCTCACCCAAAGTCCGGGTATTGCTGTCATTCGGAAAGCCGGTCAATATGGTTTTGATCCTGTGGTTCGCGGGTTTAAATATGACCAACTGAACATGGTGATCGATGGTGCACAAAGTTGTGTTGCAGCTTGTCCCAATCGCATGGACCCACCCGCCAGCCAGGTCTCTCTCAACCAGATGGAAAAGGTCGAGGTGATCAAAGGACCCCACGCTCTGCGGTATGGATCCGGTCTGGGAGGAACGCTACTTTTTACCAGTGCGGGTCCTACCTATTCCGACCAAACAAAGGCAAATGGACGTATCAGTACGGGATACGAAACCAATGGAAACCTCATCCGCACAGAAGGTCTGGTGGGAATCAATGGTCGGTCTGTAGCATTGGATCTCAACGGGTCCTGGTCCCAAGGTGATGACTATTCGGATGGTGAAGGCCAATCGATCTCCTCGGGTTTCAATCGCGGCAGTTTTGGGGCCAATATGCATCTCAAAGTCAACGATGAACATATGTTCCAGGTCAATGCCACACGAAATATTGCCCGGGATGTAGAATTCGCCTCCCTGGGAATGGACCTGAGAAAAGATGACACCTGGATGACCAATCTGCGTCATGAATGGCAGGGTCAGGGCGAGGGACTGCACCGGTGGAGCACCATTGTCAGTGGAAGCTTTGTCGATCATCTGATGGACAATTTGCTGAAACCGCTTGATCCACGAATGATGAATATGAGTACGGCTGCCAAAACGAATACCTACGGTGCCCGGACGGAGGCGACTTTCCTTCTGGGAGGTCAACTGTTGTATGCAGGTGTAGACTTCCGCCAGGAAGAAGCAAAAGGGGACCGCATTCGGGAGTTCCTGATGGGCCCCATGATGGGAACGGTCATCACCGATGCTGTCTGGCAAGAGAGTCAGATCACCAATACCGGACTTTTTGCAGAATATCATCAGCAATTGGGTCAATACCAACTCATTGCTGCGGGTCGGCTCGGGCTTAACCAGGCAACCCTTCAGTCGCCGTCTGCGACGTTTCTGGAAGAGTATCCGGAGCCTGATTCCCGGCAGATCAACCCGGCTGTCAGCCTGGGGGCCATCCGGCAGTGGCAGGGTGGTTGGACCACCAGTCTATGGTTGGCACGTAGCCAACGCAGTGCTGGCTTGATTGAGCGGTTCATTCACTATCTGCCGGTCGGGTTGGATCCTTTTGAAATGCTGGGGAATCCTGATTTGAAGCCAGAGGTCAACCAACAACTCGACCTGAATGTCCAATATGATTATGCAAGAGGGCGTGTGCAGGTAGCAGCCTTTGGAAGCCTGTTGCAGGATTTCATCTCAGGTCAAAAGCGACCAGATCTAAGCCCGCGGATCCCAACGGCTCCGGGCGTACGTCAGTTTGTCAACTTGTCTGAAGTGATGATGGTCGGTGCAGAGGCATCCTGGATCCAATCCTGGCCTGCATCCTTACAGTCGGAGATCATGGTCGCCTATGTTTACGGCGAGGACCGAGATCGCGATCAGCCACTGGCGGAGATCCCGCCTCTGGATGCACGGGTCAGTCTTTCGGGAACGTATTGGAATGGTCGGATCACACCACGGGTGACCTGGCGCCAGGTGCTGACTCAGGACCGTGTCTCACCAGAGTTCGGCGAACAGACAACGGATGGATTTGGTTTATTGGATGTGCAGGTCGCTGTGAGGGTACTCCCCACCTTGCGTTTGTCTTTGGGTGCCCAAAACCTCCTGGATGAGTCTTATGCAGAACATTTGTCCAGAGCGATGACGGGTATCAGTCCAGCAACCCGGCTTCTTGCTCCGGGGCGATCATTTTTTATAACCGCTTCGTTTGATCTGGGAAAATAAAGCCAGTTTGTCCAAAAAAGAAAAGGCCCCGTCAATGTTATCGACGGGGCTTTTTTATAATTGATCGAATCCAGTGATTCTTATCTCCAGACGCTGATGATACCACACATCACCATAGCGGTCAGGGTCCAGTAAAGGATATTGACGATGGCCCATTTGCGGCTGCGCATTTCCAAAGATGGCCATGGATCTTTTGGTCGTCATACCTGAGTGCATTCCAAAATGGAGGACTGTTTCATGGATCTGGTCGATGCTAAGGTTTAACGTGACAATGTTTTGTGGCTTGGGCATGGACTATTTCTTTGGAAAAAATACGTTGGGAATCCACGTCTATCATGCCCATCGGCATGCTAAATGCCATCCCCAGAAGCCAGCGAGGGGACAATGAGGTGACTAATCCCGGATATACATGGTCGGTTTGGGCATGTTGGCTTTGACATGTTCCATGGTAAAGCCATTGGCTTCCATCCAGGCGATTCCCCATCACTTCGAATAGTAGAGATCATCCCCCATGATCATGGGCACCAGAGCGGCAACGATTAAGGCAAAGTAATTCATTGTGTTGGTTTGGTTGATAATAGGGAGAATAGAAATATAGGCGTCTAACCAGGAAAATGCAGTAGAAGATTCCTGATTCCTGTGTTTCCGCCAGCTGGCGGATTCCTGGTTAGTTTCAGTATTGGCAGCCGGTTTTAGACGTCTGGCTGTTCAAAGCCTGCCCGCCTACTGGCTGGTTCAATCGGTGCTCTGACGAGCACCTGTTCAAGGTTTAACGTGGAATGGATTCATGTCCCCCTCCCACAATACTTCCGAACCCGGAGACAAAGGCCTTCATGAGGGGGTGGCCCAGACGATCCTGACATTGAATACTAGGAGTCAGAATGTCTGGATCCGGACCGCCCCGAGTACTCGGGGTCCGGGTTTGGCGATGGAATGATCCCACGGAGAATAGCTACAAGTGCGCCAAATCGGGGGAGGCAGAGTATTTCTGATTCCTGTGTTTCTGGTTCCTGGTTCCTGGTTCCTGGTTCCTGGTTAAGCTCTTGGTTTTGCAATTCGCATCAACCCTTGTCTCCAACTTCCTATTATTGATGCTGGTGCCGGTGTCTCACCGGCAGCGCAAGACGTGCTGTTCCAAGGATCTCTTTTCATGGAATGATGATCAGGGGCGGTGTCTCACCGCCTGGTTGATCTATCCAGGCGAAGGAATCTCGTGACTGGAATGATCAATCCGGAGACTAATGCCACGACCCACTGAAAATCAGGAACCAAACATCACTTCCGAAGCACCCATCGATAATAGAGTCGCTTTCGATCACGCATATGTCGGTGTATAGCCGATTCTTTAACTCCGGAAAATTCACTGATTGCAGACTGAAACCAGCGTGGAACAAATGCTTTAATTCGGTTTCTTTTATTTTCCTCATCCCGATCAATTGCCTGAACCACATTATCGGTGATATCCTCCTCTTCAAGAATCTCCATTCCTGATTGGGCCAACTGGCTTTGCATCACCTTTAAATCTTCGGGCAACCGCATATCTGTGATCAAGAAGATCCCACCCGGTCGAAGAACACGATAAACTTCAGACACAAATTTTGAAAAGGAACCATAAGCATGAGAAGATTCAACATTGATCACCACATCCACGGATTCATCTTGTAAAGGAATAGCCTCGGCATTACCCTCTACATAATGCAATGCATCATATGCCCAATTATTATTGGCAAATGTCACTGCATGTCCGGCCAGGTCCAATCCTGTCATCATTGCTGGCTGGAGGTATCTGTAGATATAAGAAGAACCCCCACCACGACCACTCCCAACTTCAAGGACACTCTTCCCCTTTATCTCTGTGCGAATGGCCAGAAAGTGATAGAGTTGAATACAATATCGATCCAACTCGTCTTCGGGCAGGAGAGTAAGTGGCAATTCGCCTTCATTGGGAACGTACCCATAATTCATGAATTTCAATTCCTTCGAAGGAAGTGTTTGAATGGTAAACTCATAGATCGGTTTCCAGACCATTCTACGGAAGAATGGATACCGTGTCATTCGTAAAAATAGATCGCCCCACATATTCTCGATATTTATGTAATAAAGAAAATTTTCTATTGATACCAGCCTTGATAAATTCAATTTTTATAACCTGTATTGAATTTTTTAATTGACAATTATTAAATATACTGTAGAACAAATACTCAGCCTTATTCAGTCAATATGGCATATGGCCTAATCGGATAGCAAATAGAAATCCGAAATAAGAATAATGCTTATTAAAATTCAGCTGTGGCACTAATCCCAAAGCAAAATTTGAAGAAGGCATCCAAAATATTTGACCCTCCATAGCAAACCCAACTCCATCAAATGGAACGGACTCATATACATTTCCAAACCATCCTTGATAACTGACCCCTCCTTGTTTTACACCGCGCACATAAGCCAATCCAGCAGAGCCACCATATAATGACTTCTGATTTCGAATACTCCTGCCATAAAGCAGCGCGAACTCCCACAAATTTTCGTTAACTCCACCACCAATAATACTGACTTCGCCAGCTCTAATGGCACGAAATGACAGTTGATTCTTATTGAAAATAACGTTCACACTGCCTGTACCAGATAATCCATCCGGGTAGAACCCGACTCCCAGTTGGCCAGAATAGTGAATTGGTGATTTGTGAGGTCGATTACTTTGCGCTCTTAAGGTCGAACTTTGAATGCAACATGCAACACTAATCAGAATCACTATAATGGCAAAGGCATTATTCAAAAGAACGATCTGCTGCTTATTTGTAAACTTTTTCATAGGACGATTTGATTAAAATATACACATCCTTGAATTGACTTTCATTCTACTAAATCAACAATTTTATATCAACTGGTTTTATTGACAATGACCAATTATTTTGAATGCTGCAACCTTTATTTTCTACTCAATTGTAACAATGAATCCCCGAATCTATGTTCGCCAGAATATCTGTCATATCCTCTTCCACCAGACTACCAAACGCACCCGAACTAAATGGACACCGATGTACTGCACCAGTTGTGTCTACATAAATATATCTTCGCCCGCACCCAATACATCCCATCCTTCGCAAGTATGTGCCATGATATTCGATCGGTGGAAAGGCACGATATCGTTGATCCAGTTGCAATTTTTTTACAAATTGATCCAGAACTGCCAATTCACGTTCCTGCAGTTCTACTTCCTGACCAGAATACCGGCCGATCGCCCTGGGTTCAAGGATGCGGATAAAATGAACTGATAATTTCCGGGCCAGTTCTGCATATCGCATCAAATTCTCCCAGTTGCATGTTGCTTTTGCAGGAACCATTGACAAACTGACCAACAAGCCTGCTTCCAAAGAATTCTCAACTGCCTTCATGACCCAATCAAAGGAACCCTGACGCCCTCGAAAAGCATCATGTACTTCTGGGTCCCAATGATCCAGACTGATGGATATACCCGTTAGTCCCACCAACTTCAGTCGTGTTGCTTTTTCTTCCGTCAGATGATACCCGGAGGAGAGCATCCAGACATCCATCTCCTCCGTGCGGGTCTTTTCGATCAACACCAGGATATCTTCCAACCGATTCAGTGGCTCGCCACCACTGATCTCGATCTGGGCCACACCATGTTCCTCACATTTTTCCATGATGACTTGCCAGTCATCTGTGGAAAGGACATCCATTTGATTCAGCGTGTCATATTCAACACAATGGGCACAATTTAGCGGGCATTTGCGCGTCAAGGCCAGGATCGCCACAAAGAGGCTACCCGGGTGACCCGGAATAGCCACCTGGCGATGCAGCTCATTTCGGACCATACGCTTCCATGCCGGGGATGGATATCCAGGCATTCCGACCATTCCATAGAGTTTACCCTCATGTTTCACACCCTTACCGATATATCGAAATTGATTATTCAATCGGACTTCTCTCAAGGTCTTCGCCATGGCATTCCATGCTTCATGTCGAGTTGAATAAGCCTTTTTCGCAACCTGCCAAATACCAAAGGCCATCTTTACTCGTGCCAGTTTGTATCTCCAGCCACTGAGGAAATGAGGTTTATTTTCCTTCCCTTCATCCATGATCCTAATGATTGAGTGATGGAGCAAACGTGTACCCCTTTCGATTGAAGTACTGGTATTTTTCCAGGGCGAATTGGGTAAATCTGCCCGCCTCGCGGAATTCTGCCAGATAAGATTTATCCGGTCGTCGTCTGGATGGTTCTCTGAGAATCTCATAATGTCCCCGGGCATGCAGGAAGGCACTCCGGATCGATCCGGGAACATGAACCGGTTCTTCAAAGATCATAGTGACGGCATCTCCGACCTCAGGCTGATCGTAGTAGTTTCCGTCATCTGCCCGCAAGGCATCACGTCGGGATACGCCGCTTTGATCAACGGCTTCAAGAGCCTCAAGAGTTTGAACGGACACCGGCTGATCTGGTTGAAAGTCGATCGCCACATGATCGATCTCCCAGAACATAAAGCCGGCCTGGAGTCGGATCCGGATCTGATCACCCTTCACCTTGCTCAGATCAAGAACAAGCAGGTCTTCCCGAATGGCCATTGGCCCGGCAAGATTGAACCAATCCAAATGGGTGAAGTGACCCGGTGTTGTCTCCAGCAATACCTCCAGCGGAATATGCTGATCCAGCATCCAGGCCTCGCTTTCGGCTTTTGTCTTTTTAAGTCCTTCTTCTTTAATCCGCTGGGCATACACGCCCTGCTCATCCATGAACAGGCCAAATGCCAGATCAAGCCACATATTATTCTTTGCCCCGATGATCAGTTTGGCCTGCTTTGTTCCTTGAGGTCGGGAGAACGTGAGATCAACCCAATCAAGAGCATCACTGGTTACATCCATATCGCTGGTCATGAACCGAAAACTATCCCGGCTCTGAATCAATGGAAGGATATCCTCTCCATTTCGATCAACCGCCTGATCAGGTAATTGCGGTTCCATGATCGTGTGGATCACGCCATATTTATCAAAGAGGACCTTCGTCCCGACAGGGTGATCGACCAACATCAGTTCGGCCAGATCCGTATGCTGGATCTCCTTTACTTCGTTGGTAATGCGGATCTGATATTGGCCATTCTTTGCAGAAAGATGCCGAAGAGGCAGCCAGTCATCTCGTTCCATATTCGGACGAGTGGCACCACTGAAGATCTCCCCTTCAAATACCGCATCGTCGCCGGCTCCGGAATAGACAAATGGGCAGGATGTGCCTTTCGAAGCCAGGAATATTAATAAAATGACAACGGGCGTAATTATTGCGGTTGCAATTACGGTCAAGAGAATAGACCCGGTTTCATCATATTGATATTCCTCAATTATAGAAATATCCGAAAGGGGCAATTCAAAACTTCCGACAGCTAAAAGGGAATCCAGTTTTGGGGCGGTCATGATCAGCCGGAAATTACGCTGACTCAACCGTTCTTCCTTGGACCCTTTAAAATACGGTGCTCCTTCCTTCCTGGATATCACCTCTCCATAGAGCTTGTCATGATCGACAGCACCCAGAGTGACCAACCAATAGATCTTTTTACCGGGAGTGGTCATGTAGACATTCACGGGCTTATCCCCGGGCTCCATGATCTCACTTAAATCTACAGGGGGTTTAGCCGACCATTTATAGGTTTTACATCCGGCAATCCAAAATGAACCGATGCTCAGGAATAAAAAAAGAACGAGCACCTGAATCTGACGTGGAGTAGTCATGATCAAGGATTTAGGTCATGCTAATTAGACCTGTTTTTCAGCATAACAAATGACGTCAGGCGGAAACGGGTATGATTTCCATCATACTGCTCTACTGATACAATAATAGATCATCTTAATTATCCCACCAATCCAACAGCCAGGCCCTCGGTTGCTGATAGAGTAGCGCCTTCTTCAGCAGTCTGCAGGGCGCAATGCAGGTCATTGACCAAAGAAGGGAGTTCCTCGTTCCTGTGTTCCTGCCTGCAAGCCGGAGGCTTGGTTCCAGGTTAGTCTCAGGTGTTTGTGGATTTTTTCAAGCGCCTGGTTGTACGTTATAACCTCACCCCTTCGGCGGGCAGGCACCCCCATCTCCTTTGCAAGGAGAGGGGCTCTAGGAGAGAGGCTTTTATGTCGAATTGGCTGAATTTCCAAGTCTATCAACGGATTGGATCTTTCTATTCCACTCCTGG
>CALNZC010000061.1:0-9594 GCA_942490895.1 uncultured Saprospiraceae bacterium | reverse complement strand
TGGTATCGAGAATGGTCAAGTTGCAGAATTTGAAGGCGAAGATAGGGCGGAAGTGGGAAGTCGAGAATGAGGAATGAGAAATCAGGAATGAGGAATGAGGAATGAGGAAAGTGAACGGTGTGTCTTGTCCTGAAATGATAAAAAGTCCGAAGGCGGATGGCAAGTTCTGTCCCCACGTAGTCATTGTTGGCTGCCAACGGGTTAAAGGCGTAGCGCCTTCAGCCAGGCCTTTGCGACTTGAAAGAAACTTTGTAGTTTTATAGACAATGAAGCATACTTGAACACGACTTCACAGGATAGCACTCCTGATCAGGTCGAACAATATGCATACCCCAGAAAGTAGCGTTCATGTGGTAAGAGTAGAATGAAGTGACCCTTAGGAAGGGAGGTTGGAAATGAATCATGAAACCAAAAATCTTTTCTAGATGAAAAACTTCAATTTAATTCATTGTCTCGCTAATAAAAATCCGACCCATTCCGGTGAGATCATGATTTACTCCAGGCTGCCAAAGACAGAGTACGAAATATTGAATGTCCATGGGAAGCGGATTGTATTGGATTCGTTCACTGGTACGGTGCATAAGCAATCTCTTCTTGCTCCGCCAGGATTGTACTTCTTGAGGTATTGGACCATGAATGGCCAATCCTCTATTGTAAAAATCATCAAGCAATAATCTTTGATCAAGCCACCTGAGCAATATTGCTCAGGTGGCTTTGCAAATGCCACAATTATGAAGACATCTTCATTAATTATAGGCTTAGTATTCTATTATTTTCTAAGTTGTCAACTTGCCTTTGCCCAGGATTGTCAAAGCTTGGATACAACATTATGCTATATTGATAAAAATTATGCATCTGGTCCTATTGAATTGGAATTAAGATCCGCCAGTAGTATAAAAAATATTAGTACATTTTGTTTTCCTACATTTTCTGATGTAACAAGTGATTGTTATCCTGAAGAGATTGTTATTGGACAAGGAGAGAGAATATTAATCATTAATCCCAATAATGGTGACACACTGTTTTCTGTGCCCATTCAAAGCTTACCATTTAATGGAAGGAGATTTGCCATTGCAGATGTAGATAATGATCAATCACCTGAACTATTTAACACTACTCGTTATTCGGCAGGGACACTATTGCAGCGTCGAATTGTATGTATAGATCTGGATGGTACAATCCGGTGGGTCTCGGATGATTATTGCGTCGATAAAAACAGACAGCTTTGTGAGGGAAATATTGGGTTTGCAGACTTTAATCAGGATGGCAAACCAGAGGTTTACGTGGGGAATCGCATTTTTAATGCTCTTACAGGGGTGAAACTTGTGGATGGAGGGGACTTTGGTATCGGCCAGGATCAAAGCTTTGGTGTTTCCGTAGCAGCGCAATTGGATAGTAATCCTTCCGATCTGGAATTAGCCGCCGGATACACGATCTATAAAGTGCAAATTACCAATCCCGACGGACCTTTCGGGAATTCAATGACGCCCCACACAATTGAGGTGGATGGGCAATATCGGGATGGACTAACGGCCATCGGTGATATTAATGGCGATGGCCAGTTGGATGTGATCGTCCATTCTGAAAATCCACAATTTGAAGCCCGGGTATACGCCTATACACTTTCAGGTGGTGTTCCCACTTTGTTGGCGATGGTCACACCCCCACCCAATTCCTGGCTTAAGCAGATCAATATTCATCGAACAAGTACACCTGCAATAGGGAGAATTGCTGCAACTGTTCTTCCTTCCATTCTGATCGTTCGAGAAGCCAAATTATTAAGTTATCAATACAATGGTACTGGCAGTCTTGTCCAGCAATGGACCTATCCACATACGGATACTTCCGGAAGTACCGGTGTGGTGCTTTTTGACTTCAATGGTGATGGCATTGCAGAAATCATACATCGGGATCAAACTCATCTCCGGATTATTGATGGTAGTTCCACAATTCCCGTTGAGATTTCTGCCACACCATGCGAAGCGGCGACACAATTTGAAGGCCCAATCGTTGGTGATATCCTCAACAATGGCTCCTCCCAGATTTGTACGATTTGTGGAACTCCTGGGAATGGAGGGTTTTTTGGTCAGGTAAAAATCTTCGGCTCTCCCGACAGCCTGCCCCCCTGGGCTCCGGGTCGCAAGGTCTGGAACCAGTATGCCTATCGTATCAATAATGTCAACGACGATCTGACCATTCCCGCTGTCCAGAAAAACAATGCAACGGATCTGAATGGGCGTTACAATAGTTTTATGGAGCAACAATCCCTGCTCGATACCAATGGCTACTATCGCCAAAGGGCAGCGGGGATGTACGGGGAGATCGGATGTATCAACTACGATCCCACCACACAGCAGTACACCATCTCTTTTGATCTGCACAATCGTGCGGATGCATCCCTTTCCGTTCCTGTCGGCATACCGGTAGCTTTTTACGATGCAGATCCACTTGCTGGCGGCAACCTGCTGGGGGTTTATTTGACCACGCAACTGATCGCTGCTGGCGAAAGTTTGCTTGATCTCACATTCAGTTTCATGTCTCCGCCACTCTCCCAACTGCACATGGTGGTCAATACGGATCAATCCGTTTTGTCCGGAGTGGATGATGATGATGATTTTGACATTCCGGAGTGCGACTATACCGACAATTTTTCCTTGACGACAGACCTGGCCTTGGCGCTTCCCGACACTGTGATGTCAGGCACCTGCGATCCGCAGCAGGTGGGTGTATATACCGACACCCTGAGCAACCAACAGGGCTGCGACAGCATCGTCATTCGCATGGTTACCATGCTCCCCTCCGATGAGACGAATGTATCCCTTCAAACTTGCGACCCCGCACAGGTGGGTACAGATACCCTCTGGCTCCAAAACATGAAGGGCTGCGACAGCCTGGTGGTCTCCACTATGACACTGAGTCCGTCCTATTTTATCGAGGTGACCATAGACACTTGCGATCAGACCCAGGTTGGGCAGGATACCCTGGTTTTGCAGTCGATATTTGGTTGCGACAGCATCGTTGTTCGAACCATTCTCTACACTGGGCAGTACCAGGAGACCAACCAGACATTGATCTGCGGTACTGGTGTCAATTATGCCGACACCCTGCTGATCACCACCGGTCCTTGCGACAGCCTGTTTATCACCGAATACACCCATGCACCCCTGGATACGACCTGGCTCAATGGCAGCGACCTGCGATCCGGCACAGGCAGGGATCTCGATCGCAGTTCAACCATCAGCCCTGGGCTGTGACAGCACCATTGTCACCACAACCAGCCTTCTGCCTTCTGATTCAACCCTGGTTTCTGGAGTGACCTGCGACCCTGCGGGTGCCATTTACAACGTCTCCGTTTTATCCAATCAATACGGCTGTGACAGTGTCGTGACTACGGATATCCAATACGTCGGCATCGACACGCTGTACGTTGAAAAAACGACCTGTGAGCCCTCCCAGGTCGGTACGATGGTGAGTGTTTTGCCCGGTGTGGATTGCGATACGATTCAGGTGACCGAAACATTCTGGGTGCCGTTCACACAAAGTGAAGAGACCATCATCCTGTGTGGTCAAACCGGTATTTTATCCGACACCACCTACCTGCAGAATTCAGCCGGCTGCGATAGTCTAGCCATCCGGTATTACGAATATGTGAGTCTGACTTCCCAGTTCCAGATCCAGGGCGAAACCTGTGCCGGCGATCAGGATGGCCGCATTGAAATCATAAATATTTCTGGAGGACAAGCTCCATTTGAGTTGCAATTAAATGCGGGTGGTTGGCAGGCATCGACCGTCTTTAACGATCTATCTCCCGGACAATATACGATCCTGATCCGCGATGCTGCCGGATGCCTGGACACCCTTTCCGGTCTCGTCATCACCCCGGGTGCAACCATCGCCATCGACGCCGGACCGGACCGCATCGCTGCACCGGGTGAGGTCATCGACCTCTCTGTCCAGACCACCCAGAGCTTGTCGCAGGTGCAATGGACGGCCTCCGACCCACTCTCCTGTCCCACCTGCCTGCAGACCACTTTGGGCCCCTTGACTACCAACCAGACCGTGGTCGTGACCGGTTGGACTCTCGATGGTTGTTCCGATTCAGACGCCCTGGAAGTGATCATCAAAACAAGAGGCAATATCTTCATCCCCAACAGTTTTACGCCAAACAATGATGGCATTAACGATGTCTTTTCCATCTACGGAAATGACCAGGTCAGTCGCATCCGAAACCTGGCCATTTTCGACCGTTGGGGCAATGCACTTTATTCACGAAGTGATCTTCCTATTAACGATCCTTCGGCTGGATGGGATGGGACCTTCCGGGATGATGTCATGGATCCCGGAGTGTATCTCTATGTCGTAGAGGTGGAAATAATTGATGGGTCGGTGAAATTGTATAAAGGGGATGTTACGTTGACCAGGTAGGGCGTTTATGGGTTTATTCGTTTATTCGTTTATTTTTTACCGTCGCCAAACGAGGGCCTTTTTAGTGGAGGAGTTTAGAGGGGAGGAGTCGAGGAGAAGGTCCATAATGAATCGACTTCAAACGAGGACCTGCAAAAACAGCGTTCGGTATTCGGCTAAATAAAATAGAGATATTTAAATTTATTGGCTGTCGCCAAACGAGGGCCTCCCTAGCACATCAGTGACCCGTACTACCAGGCAATAATTTAACCTCACATTTTGAAGTGGAATTTTTATATGAAAATTGCCGCATTATTTGGTCGGACAATGTATCCGAATCTCGATCAAGAGACGAGATGAGAGAGAGTTGATGAAGAACCCTGCCACCGATCAAATACGAGCGGCCGGGTCCTGATGTAACTGTGACCTCGATCAATAAACGAAATGAGTGAAATGCCACTCATGAAAAAAAAGGCCAATTTTGGCGACAAGCACTTTTGGGTACTTTTGGTGCCTCAAAAGTACCGAGCCCCGCCGGCGATGAGGCGGGCCAAGAATGAAATACTTCACCATGGAAGTTGAGTACAGAACCACAGAGTAGAAATCCGAACCCCTCCTAAGTTGGGCAACAAATTTTGGGTAAATACCCTGAATGGTGCTCGTGATACCTCGCGCCTCCTAGTATCCAGCAATGCATATCAACGCTTTCTACCTCATGCCAAGCAATTTAGGCCTGAAAATATTGTACCCAAGTATTGCGCGGATGAAAGATAAGAGGTACCTTTTGTCATACTTGTCACAGACAAACCTTATGTAAGATGGAAAAGTTAGCTGTCAAGGAAGTGGAATTCATACCCTGGAGGTACAAAGCTGATTCCCTGACCACCCAATTCAACCACACGACAATGACTGAACCTGCCCGGCACACCGGAGAAATACCAGTGATCCAGGCAGTCATCCTGAGTGAGGAACAATCAAATCCAGTGCCTGGAGGTGCGACGCTACGTGGCACATGCGACCTTGATTATGTCTTACAAATAAGACGTATTTCTACACATACAGGATCAATTACACTACGTGTTTTTACAAAGGATGCAGATGACGCTGGATATTCATCTGTAGTGAATACGATGGACTTGAATGCCATATCGAATAGCATATGGGTTACTGTTCTCCTCTACGATGAGAGTAACAACGAGATCTGCTTTGATGCTGGTGACAATATGGGATTTTTGCAGCCTTACGATTTTGATGAAGACATAGAATTTGAAGTGAGGTTATATAATGTATCGGGTACAACAAATACAACACCCGAAACCATTTTGTGGGATGCATACGACGAATTCTATTACACTATGTATCCAGTGGCCAGTGGAAATCCCACCAACTTGAATCCTGACTATTGTTGTGACTACAATATTGAAGCACAAAGTGTGACATCAAGTGTAGGCGATATGCGGTTTGTGTTTGTTTGGGACGGAAGTGGAGGCCTCTATACGCTGTCTGATCCGCCCACAGATTCTGATTCTCACAATTCGACAAACTGTGGACCCATTATTTCAAGTTGGAATGCAGTAAATCATGTGACCGGTAATGGAATGGGTGAGTTGGAATTTACGTGTGACAATACTATTTATGATTGGATAATAGGAGATGGCGGAGATATACATGGTGTACTCATCGATCCAGATGGCCGCATGTGTGAACTCGAATATTAATTAACTTTTATTGATGAAAAGCACACATATGGGGGGCTCTCCAATATGTGTGCTTCTTTTAATAAAAAGACATGCGGGTATTTTGTCGCCATATTCTCATATTATTTTTTGGTTTTTTACTAAGCTATCCACTAAGTGCACAATGTGATGGCGATCCTCCACCTACTGATGCCTGCGAAGATGCTCCGATCTTTTGCAGCTATGAAGAATTGGATGATTATTGTTTCCTGATGACGGATCTTAATTCTGGAAATAGGCCAGCTAAACCGTGTCCTCCATTTGGTGGTGGTGGTATTTATACCAATTGGCTTGCATTCTATGCTGAATGCACGGATTTACAATTGATCATCACTGCATCGAATTGTGTACCAGAAATGGATTTGTATGTCGGTGTATTTAACTACAATGGATTGTGTATTGAAAGCCATGAAGATCCAACTGAGATCCTATATTGTACTACAGGATGTAAGAATGTAGTTGAATGGGGCAGCCAGCAATTTGATATAGATCTTTTCGGGCTGGGTATAGGTGACGTTTATTATATTTTAATTTCTGGTTGTCAACCAACTAATTGTGAAATCACAATTGAGGTGCTTACCCCTCCCTGCGGAGGTGGTGAAATAGGTCCTTGGCTAGATGATATCCAGGGGCCATTGGCATTATGTACCGATGCAACAGGAGTGTATCACATAGAACGGCCCGATGGGGCATCGACTTTGTACTGGTATTTAGATGGCAATCTCATCCAGGAAGGTGATTTGGACTCCGTAAGTATAAACTGGACAAATGCCGGGACTTACGAGTTATGTGTAGATGCTTCCAACCATTGTACGGAAGAATCAGAGGATCCTGATCCGACCTGTATCACCATTGTAATTGAAGATATGGTGCCTATCGATCCCGATCCAGTTTCCATCTGCAATAATGAGACCTACATCTATGCCGGAGCGGCATATCCCCCAGGGGTGCATCCGGTGGTGTTTGTTAATCCGAATGGCTGTGACTCCATTATCATCCTCACGGTGGTAGGTGTGGATCCTGTAGTGGAAGACCTCGGCACTATTTATTTGTGTGAAGATGCCTCCATTACTGTGAATGGACAGACCTTTACCTCTGACCAACCGGGCAACCACAGTATCCTCACCCAGCAGGCCCAGCCTCCGGAATGCGACAGCACCATCATGTTCAGCATCACCGTGATGGATGTACAGACTCATATTATGCCTCCAGCGGAGCTTGATTGTATGATCAAAGAGATAGTACTGAATGGATCGGGATCAGCCCTTGAAGGGCCTCTTGATATGACTGTCGTTTATGAGTGGTTTGCATATGATGGCGGCACCCTGGGCGTTCCATTCAATGCACCCACAATGTTGGTGAATACTCCGGGAGAATACTGCCTCAACATTACGATAACCGCTCCTGATGGCAGCACCATGTGTGAAGATTCAGCTTGTGTGATCGTTAGCCAAAGCAATGATATACCGCCGACACCGCTAATCAGTGGCCCTGCTACAGGTTGTGCAGGAGATACGCTCATATACACACTGCACAGTCAAGGTACCCTTTCACCTACAGGATATACCTGGATCATACCACCCGGACTAAACATCCAACAGCCCAACGATTCTATGTTGGTGTTTATCCCTCAGTCGGCAGATACCGTATTGCTGTGTGGATTTATCAGCACGAATGAATGTGGCAACTCCAACAATGTTTGTATCCAGATCCTGATCGGTAAAACGGACATCCTGTTGCTTCAAAGCAACACCTGTGACCCAACCCAAGCCGGGATATTTACCGATACCCTCAGCAATCAGGCTGGATGCGACAGCATCGTGATCCGCACCATTATTCTGATGCCGGAGCTACGAGATACGCTGCTGAGCCAGACTTGTGATCCTGCTCAGGCAGGTGTGTTCGTTGACACACTGAGCAGCCAGAAAGGCTGTGACAGCATTATCGTGCACCTGGTCACCCTGCTGGCCGCCGACCAAACCGATCTCTCGCTACAGACCTGCGATCCCGCCCAGACGGGCACAGACACCTTGTCACTGCAAAATCAATTCGGGTGTGACAGCCTGGTCATTACCACGACAAGTCTCTCTGCTTCCCACAACATGAATCAAACGTTGTACACCTGCGATCCACTTCAAGCTGGAAAGGACACGCTCTTTTTAAGCAACCAATTTGGATGTGACAGCACAGTATATATCAACTCAATTTATACGGGAATTTACCAGGAAGAGAAATTTGAAACCATCTGTGGGGCAGGGGTAAATACCATGGATACCCTGGTGATCACGGGCGGACCTTGTGACAGTTTATTTATCACAAACATCCAATATGTCGCTCTGGATACCACCTGGCTCAATGCAACGACCTGCGATCCGACACAAGCGGGAACCACCATCGCGGTACAACCATCATCCCTGGGTTGCGACAGCACCATCATCACCACAACAAGCCTGTCGCCCACCGATTCAACCCTCCTTTCCGGAGTGACCTGCGACCCCGCAGAAGCTATTTATACAGTGTCTATTCTGTCCAATCAATACGGCTGCGACAGCCTTGTCACTACAGACATAAAATACGTCGGCATCGACACGCTATACGTTGTAAAAACGACGTGTGAGCCATCCCAGGTCGGGACGATCGTGAGTGTTTTGCCCGGTGTCGATTGCGATACGGTCCTTGTCAATGAAACCATGTATGTGCCTTTCACGCAAAGCGAAGAGACCATCATCCTTTGTGGTCAAGCCGGTGTTTTGTCCGATACCACCTACTTGCAAAACTCGGCCGGTTGCGACAGCTTGGTCATCCGATATTACGAATATGTGAGTCTGAATTCTCAGGTCAATCTCCAGGGCGAGACCTGTGCCGGCGACCAGGATGGCAGTATCGAAATCATGAATATTTCAGGAGGACAATCACCGTTTGAATTGCAATTAAATGCGAGTGGTTGGCAGTCAGCGACCGTTTTTAACGATCTATCTCCCGGACAATACTCGATCTATATTCGGGATGCTGCCGGATGTCGGGACACCCTCACCGGCCTCGTCATCACCCCGGGTGCAACAGTCGCCCTCGATGCCGGACCGGACCGCATCGCCACCCCGGGAGAGGTCATCGACCTGTCCGCCCAAACCACCCAGAGCCTGGCACAGGTGCAATGGACCGCTACCGACCCGCTCACTTGTCCTACCTGCCTCCAGACCACTCTCGGCCCCCTGACCGTCAATCAGACTGTGGTCGTGACCGGATGGACCCAGGAAGGCTGTTCGGATTCGGACGCCCTGGAAGTGATCATCAAAACCAGAGGAAACATCTTCATTCCCAACAGTTTTACACCAAATGGCGACGGCATCAACGATGTCTTTTCCATCTACGGAAATGACCAAATAAATCGAATAAAAAACCTGGCCATTTTTGACCGTTGGGGCAATGCCCTTTACGCCCGTGCAGACCTCCC
>CALNZC010000060.1:0-56033 GCA_942490895.1 uncultured Saprospiraceae bacterium | reverse complement strand
TGTTGAAGTCGACCAAAAGATATGGGTGTCTTATACACAAATTAACATTTGAAGCAGTGTATCTTATTATTGAGCAAAAGAAACAAGCCCCTTCTTTAGGTTGTCGAAAACTTTCAGAAATAGTAAGTGAGAAATTCTCCTGTAAGGTCTCTTAGTCCTTCTGTTAATTCAGTTCTTAAGGAACATGAATTAGTTGCGACACGGTTGGCTGTCCACAAAAATCCTCCAAGAAGGAAAAGTTTAGTATTCCTGTCGAAAGAAAAAGTCAGCTTTTTAATAGAAATAAAGAGGGTGTTTTAGTTGAACAAAGCAAGGGAAAAGTCGTGATATGAAGAAAGTCGCCGTGGAGAAAGAGGAGCTATGGAGTGAACTGGCAGAGGCTCAGACAAGAGATAAGTTTATTGAAAAAACAAATCTTTTCCAACGCAGAACAAAATCAGATTTATTCACCGAAGCAATTTGATAAATTTTTAGAAAAAATAGAAATACAGCGAGAGATCAAAGGTGGAAATTTAGAGGAGAGGTGGCATGGAAAATTGTTGTATTTATTTATGTTGCCGCGCTTGAGTTGGGTGTGATTGATATGATTTTTCAAACTTTTACGTCAACATCTGGGTGAGGATGCTCCTGAAGCGCTCGATTTGGCATGTGCGGCACTAATTTTATTAAATTTTTAAATATTCGAAAACGGAAGAGGATATTGTTTCGACGAAAAAAATCAGGTTGTTTGGGATTTGGTTGGTAAAGAGGGGCAAGAACCGGCAAGGAAGTTATGGAAGGCTTTATCAGCGACGGAAATGATGGAAAATTTTGAAGCAATTATCTTTAGTGAGCTTGTTCTTTCACGCGTTCAAGTTAAAAACTTTTACCATCATGCAAGAACCATCTTAAAAACTTTTAACTGGAACGCACAACTGCTCAAGCTCACTAAAGATAATTGCTTCAAAATTTTCCATCATTTCCGTCGCTGATAAAGCCTTCCATAACTTCCTTGCCGGTTCTTGCCCCTCTTTACCAACCAAATCCCAAACAACCTGATTTTTTTCGTCGAAACAATATCCTCTTCCGTTTTCGAATATTTAAAAATTTAATAAAATTAGTGCCGCACATGCCAAATCGAGCGCTTCAGGAGCATCCTCACCCAGATGTTGACGTAAAAGTTTTAGAAATCATATCAATCACACCCAACTCAAGCGAAGCAACATAAATAAATACAACACCCAAAAATGCCACCTCTCCTCCAAATCTCTGCCTTTCGATCTCTCGCTGTATTTCTATTTTTTCTAAAAATTTACCAAGGGGTTTCTGTGAATAAATCTGATTTTGTTCTGCGTTGGAAAAGATTTGTTTTTTCAATAAACTTATCTCTTGTCTGAGCCTCTGCTGGTTCACTCCTTAGCTCCTCTTTCTCCACGGCGACTTTCTTCATATCTGGACTTCGGGATTGCTTTGTTCAACTAAAACACCCTCTTTATTTCTATTAAAAAGCTGACTTTTTCTTTCGACAGGAATACTAAACTTTTTCTTCTTGGAGATTTTTGTGGACGGCCAACCGTACCGCTCGTAATTCATGTTCCTTAAGAACTGAATTAACAGAAGGACTTAGAGACCTTACAGGAGAATTTCTCACTTACTATTTCTGAAAGCTTCTGACAACCTAAAGAAGGGGCTTGTTTCTTTTGCTCAATAATAAATTGCACAACTTCTGTTGTTAATTTGTGTATAACACACCCATATCTTTTGGTCGACTTCCAACGTCACCACTTGATCTTCAATCTTGACGATCTTACCAAACATCCCGGAGGCTGTGACCACATCCTGGCCTTTTTCTAATTGATCGACAAAAGCTTGTTGTTCCTTTTGACGCTTGGCCTGAGGACGAATAAAGAAGAAGTACATCACACCGACTAAGAGAATCAGTGGACCAAATTGGACGAGAAAATTGCTATCCATAATTGTTTAGTATTTGGGGTTGGGTAAAACATCTCCTCGCAAAGTAACCCTGGATTCAGCGGGGAAGGTATTGGCGGTCACTGTGACCGTTTTCGATTGTTTGCCTGTTTTGGCGGATGTATTGAACTTCACTCCTAAAACACCACGCCCACCTGGTGGGATGGGCTCTTTGGGTATTTCAGGTACTGTACATCCGCAAGTAGACTTTGCATCATACATGATCAATGCGACAGGTCCGGTATTCGTGAAAGAGAAGTTTTTCTCGACTATTTCACCTTCTTTTACGGTACCAAAATTGAATACTACGGAATCAAATTCGATTTTAGCCACTTTCGAAACGTCCACTTGACCATGTTCATCAACTGGAATGTTAATCATTGCAGAAGGTGAATTTGGATCGGGGTCAGCCTGCAACTGACGTTCAGATGATTGATCTGACTGGCATGATCCAATAATTGATATCGCCAGTACGTGGATGATCCATTTCCAATTCATGAAGGCAAAAATAGTATAAACTTGTTACGCAAAGACCTTTAGGTTCGGTTTAATTGAGGATGATGAAGACGATGGTTCAAAATAGAAAACTCATCATTATGGGAATGATGGGGTCAGGGAAAACAACCATGGCCAGGTTTCTGGCAAACGAATTGGATATTGACTATCTGGATCTGGATGCATACATCGAGTCATCTACGGGACTGACAGTACCAGAATTATTTGCCCAAAGTGGGGAAGACCAGTTTCGGAATGTTGAGCATGAAGCATTGAAGGAAATCCTAGGAATGAAAGGAAGGCTGATTCTTGCCCTTGGAGGAGGAACCCCTTGCTTTGAACGAAATTCACAACTGTTTACATCTGAAGATCTCACCGTCTATCTGAAATACACAGCGACCCAACTGGCCCATCATCTGGAAGGCCAGCAAGCGGGGAGGCCATTGCTATCCTCAAGTGAAGTACCACTTGAAACGGTCCTTGAGGATCTTCTTGCCAACCGATCGCACTGGTATGAACAAGCAGATGTTGTTTTGGAGGGGCATGACGAAAAACCCCTTGATCGCGCTCTATACCAGCTAGCCGTAGACTATTTTGCTGCAACTTCTGGTCACAATTCGTGAATATTTTTTAGATATGGGCCCAGTATCGGTGTCCAGAATGGTTGCAGAACAGCAACCATTCTATAGGTTGACGCTACTGCCGGAGACCCGAGCGTCAATGAATGCTTTGGAGATTCGTCAATTATCCATGTCACAAAATGACGATTTCGGGATGGAATGCAAGCAAAGGAACGTGCTATTTGCCCTTAATCCCATGAGCAACGACATTGCCAACTCCAAAAACCGAGATTATGCAGTCGTTTGTTCTCCTATTGGATTGTCCCAGTCGGGATCAACTCCTCGAATGTATTCATGTTTCTGAATCTTTCCTCCGTGTTCGTACACCGAAACGCAGGGAGAGAGTACGCATCCTTTTGCTTGACCCTCCAGGTCCGATGTTCAATCTCCTGGAAGAAATTCGGGCGACAGGCTATGAACACCATTTTCAGGTGTTACATCGCTCGGATACACTCCTCTTTCAACGTCTGCGCTCCCGCGTAGATGTATGGTTGACCGGTAATCGAATCACGCCTACATGGTTGATGAATGAGATTTGTCAGCGAGGAAAAATATTGATCAATTACAGCGGAAAAATGTCTGGTGGCGATCTCCAGGCAAGCTGGTATTTTGCAATCAAGGACGGCCATCCCCAAGACCGTAAAACGGCCCTTATCGACTTGTTGAACAAGTTGTATGAAGACCCGGAGGCAGTGCGATGGCTGAGGCGCACTGCCCATCAACATTACAACCAATATTGTAATCGCAGGACCAGTGCGAACCTGATCCAATCCATGGATCGATCTGTGTCTCTGCCTGAACGATTGTCAGCCTGACCCAAGGATTCCCCTCCTTTCATGTGATCCTTCACACAGAGTCGTTTGTGGAGCAAGACCTATCTTTGCCCCACAATGAATAAAATCATGGCAGAACAGGTATTGAAGACAGTGATTATTGGTTCAGGTCCCGCTGGTTATACGGCGGCCATTTATGCCGCTCGTGCTGGCCTATCTCCGGTGTTGTACACCGGTGCAGAGCCTGGGGGCCAATTGATGATCACGACAGATGTGGATAACTATCCTGGGTTCCCGGGGGGGATCATGGGGCCGGAAATGATGGAGGAGTTTCGCAAACAGGCGGAACGATTCGGCACTGAAGTTCGATATGAAATGATAGCCAAAGTTGATTTTACGGGACCTGTCCATAAAATCTATACCGAAGGAGGCATTGAAATTCAGGCTCATACCGTCATCATTTCTACTGGAGCCAGTGCAAAATGGTTGGGTTTGGACAGCGAAAAGAAGTTGGCCAATAAAGGGGTATCTGCTTGCGCTGTTTGTGACGGGTTCTTTTATAAGGGCATGGACGTCGCAGTGGTTGGCGGCGGTGACACGGCGGCTGAAGAAGCCAGTTACCTTGCAAAATTGTGTCCGAAGGTGCACCTCCTTGTCCGACGTGACGAAATGCGTGCCAGTAAGATCATGCAAGAGCGTGTGATGAATACGGCCAATATTGAAGTACACTGGAATTCTGAGACTGCAGAAATTCTGGGAGAAGATAGCGTAGAAGGTGTCCGTATCCGAAACCGGGTTTCTGGTGAAGAGAAGGAAGTCGCCATTAAAGGCTTCTTTGTGGCAATCGGTCACAAACCCAATACTGGTATGTTCAAAGACTGGCTTGATATGGATGAAACTGGTTATTTGATCCCCCAGGCAGGTACGTCAAAAACCAAGATTCCCGGTGTATTTGTGAGTGGCGATGCCCAGGATAAGGTCTATCGACAAGCGGTTACTGCGGCAGGATCAGGTTGTATGGCGGCTCTGGATGCAGAACGCTATCTGGTCAATGAAGGTATTGCAGATTGATTCTGTATTTCGTTTAGGCCGTCTTTCGACCTTACTTTTCGATAGATTCTAGATGGGTCATCCTTGTCCTCACTTGAGGATGACGGTGTTCAGGTCTTGATCCGCGACATTGTTTCGCAGGGTCTGTAATTCTTGTTGGAATTTCAGATAGTGGAGATATTGATCTTCATCATTGGCTTCAAAAGCCTCCTTTATTCGCTGGGCATTCATTTCACATAAATGATCCAATTTGTGAAGTTGATAGCGCTGTAGTGCGAGTTGGGCATCCCTGGCAAAATTGTCCTCCGGCATCCGCTGGGTATGGAGCACGATATGATATCGCTCTTCCCAGTTTTCACTGTACAGATAATCCGGGCTGAGAAATTGGATAGTCAGGTTTCGAATTTCCTCATTCGGGTGTTGGAGGAAAACCTTTGAACTAAGTGAATCACCATTCGCAAGACGCTCTAGGAAATCAATCATGATCGTCCGCAGGAGTGGAGACTTGAATTCTTGTATGACCTCTTCGTCCAATTCCTTCAAAATGTAGCTGGCAACCGTTTGTTCTTCTTCACCTACCTGGATGATTTTGTCCCCCCCGGAGAGTAGAATGCGCACCAGGTCCAATTCCTGGGGTGGATGCTTCTTCGGTCCGGGATCTGAAATTGCAGGAGTAGAAGTTGTTGAATCAGCCTTCGCTTCTTCACGACGTTCTGATCGTTCGCGATCTCGTCTGTCCTTTTGTATTTCGGAGGCGACGACCTTATTCGTTTCTGCGATCAGTAATGACTCCTCTACCTTCAAGACCTGCGAGCAGACCTTGATATACTCCCCGCGTTTGATGGGATCTGGAACCTTGGAAACAGACCGGACGACTTCTTTGATGACCTGTGTCCGAGCGACAGGGTCATTTTTGCTCTGAAGAAGGAGCTGAGAGGTTTTGAAAAGGATGAAATCCTTGCGCTCCGTTTCCAGAAAGTGAAGGAATTTCTCAGGACCCAGTTCGCTCAAATATGAATCCGGATCCTGTCCATCCGGCAGCACCACAACCCGCACGTTCATATCCTGTTCCAACACAAGATCCAGCCCGCGCATGGCTGCATTTAATCCAGCGGCATCACCATCAAAGAGTATGGTCAGATTCGGCGTAAACCGTTTGATCAGTCGGATCTGTTCGGCAGTCAGTGCTGTGCCAGAGGAGGCGACAACGTTTTCAATGCCGGCCTGGACTAAGGAGAGCACATCTGTATAGCCTTCAACCAGATAGCAATTGTCGTCTTTTCGAATGGCCTGGCGAGCGAAGTAAAGACCATAGAGGACATTCGACTTATGGTAAATCGGTGTCTCTGGCGAATTGATATACTTTGGCCCCTTCGATGTTTTCCCTAATATTCTACCCGCAAAAGCCACAGGTTTTCCAGACAAGCCATGTATGGTGAACATCACTCGTTCACGGAAGAAGTCCCGGTTATGACTGGTGCTCAGTCCTGCTTGTTGCAGGATTTCAGAACGAAAACCTTCATGCACGGCATGGACCGTCAATGCGCTTCCACTTGTTGGGGCAAACCCGAGGTCAAATTTCTTGAGGATGGATTCTCGAAAACCGCGTTCCTTGAAATAAGAAAGTCCAAAGCCCTTTCCATCATCAGATTCGAAAAGCTGTTTGGAAAAGTAGTCCCGGGCATACTGGTTGACAACAAAGAGTTGATCTTTCAGGATCTCTTCTGGATCATCACGTCGTTGTTCCTGGGTTTCTTCAATCTCGATCTGGTACTTGGTCGCCAGGTATCTCAAAGCTTCCGGATAGGAAAAGCCTTCGTGTTCACGCAAAAACTTGATGGGATCACCCCCACGGCCACAGCCAAAACACTTGAACAGGTTTTTGGCAGGAGAAACGGTAAAAGAAGGTGTCTTTTCCGTGTGAAAGGGGCATAAACCCAATAGATTGGCACCTCGC
Organism: uncultured Saprospiraceae bacterium; assembly: GCA_942490895.1. Lineage (GTDB taxonomy): Bacteria > Bacteroidota > Bacteroidia > Chitinophagales > Saprospiraceae > JAGNXB01. The sequence goes on along the minus strand of CALNZC010000060.1, from coordinate 49,188 downwards.
TTTCGCAAAGTGACAAAATCCGCCACGACATCGTCAATGCGTGCGGTGTCCAGGATTCGTTCTACAGATTTTTGAGCAATCACTACTCAAAGATACGTGGAAACAGATGGATCATATCCGATGTTCTGGATTGCTACGGAACTGTTAATGTTGCCTTCCAGAAAACTATCTAAGAAGAATCCCTGTTAGAAAAAAAGCTTAGGGTGTTTTCATAGTGTGAAGGATGTCGATCATCATGTCGGCATCCTTCTTTGTATAAGTTGGCAAGGAATTGGCTCCTTAGTGTGAAAGCACCTTCTCATGAGACGGTTAATCTTTCTATGTAGTCTCATCATATTATCCCACTTTTTCGCTTATTCACAACCGGAAAAGGAAGCCTCTCTTATCCTGACCATCCAGCCATGGGTCAACCTTCATTTGTCCGACAGTATCGAATTACTGTTGGCTCATGCATCAGGTGAAAGCACAGGTCAAAATGCCGATGAGATTCAAGGCCTTATCTACGAATCACGATATGACCTGAAGAATGCTCTGGATACGTATCTCCAGGTATTCGGATCCTTAGACCCCGTCAGTGACGTTCAAGATTATCAACGAATGACCGGGCGTCTGGGTCATGTACTCTCCCAAATGGGAGAGTGGAAGCTTGCCGGTGACTATTTCGAAAAGGCTCTGGACAGTTCAGACCCTTCATGGGCGCCGTGGATCTCATTCTGGAGGGCACAATACAAGCATAATCAAGGCATTGTAGGGTCTGCATTGAATGAATACCAGAAAGCAATACAAGGGTTTTCTTCATCCAATCAAATCCTGCCAGCTCGACAGATCGCCTTTACCCTTGGAGAGATGCAGTCTCGATTAGGCAACTGGGATCAAGCAGAACAATATTACCTGATGGCTCTGGATCTGGCCAATCAGCTGAGTGATGAAAATGGATCTGCCAAAACTTGTCAGGCACTTTCATGGATGTATTTGGATCTGGGTGATCCCGGTTTGGCCCAGCAATATGCCTTATCCGGATTGACCCATAATCAATCCGTTGATCCGGTCCTTCAGGCCCGATTGGAACTGCTTAGAGAAGTAAGTGCTGGTCAAGATGCGGATCAAAAAACAACCAGTCATGCAGCTGACGACGTTTTGGCTGGGATCCATGGGTATCTGCCTGGATTGGAAACCTATTATCTGGAAAAAGCACTGATTCTTGAACGTACTCATCAGGCTGGCCCCGCTCTTTTTGCCCGTAAACAATATGATATGTTCCGGGATAGCGCCTGGAACCTTCAGCAAACGATACAAGCGGATCAGTTGGTTACCCGCTTTGAGTCTGAACTTCAGGTCAAGGATCGCGAAGGGCAGATCGCCCGGTTAGAATCAGATCAACAGTATAAAAAGATCATCATTTTATTGATGTTCGGCCTCTTGCTCACATTGATCGGATTCCTGATCGCATTATTTCAGCGGTACAAACAGAAGCGAAAGGATCATGATTTACTTCTGGAAAGAAGTGCCATCATTGAACGACAGAATGATGAAATTGCCACCCTGAATGATGCACTCCTCAATTTGAATGAGCGGTTGATCTCTGAGATCGCCGACCGGGAATACCTTGAACACAGTCAGGAACAAAATGCCCATTACCTGGCCACATTAAGCCAGGAATTGCGAAATCCACTACATGCGATTCAGGGCATCTCTGGCGAACTTCTCTTGTCCAGAGATCTCGATCCCTATCAAAAAGAACTACAAAAGATCCGAGGAGCGACTCAGGACATTGTCCAATATCTCAATGATCTCTTGGATAAAGCCAGGCTGGAATCAGGCAAGATTATTTTTGCTCATGAGGTTTTCGACCCGAAGCAGACTGTACAAGAGGTACATTCCCGTTTTCAGGAGCTTTCCAACAGGCGCGGAATCAGCCTAGAACTGGATTTGAAATCTTTACCGGATACACCTCTGGTGGGAGACGCCATCCGGCTGACCCAAATACTCAGTAACCTGCTGAAGGTGGTCTTTCAACAAGAAGACCTGAAAGCCATCACTCTCACAATGCATACCCGTGAAGGAGATTCACCGGAAGGGAGAATCCTGGATATTGATATCGCATCTGATGGGCGGGTGGCCAATCCAGATCTGTTACGTGAGGTGCTGACAGACTCCCTGGAGGGGAAGAGTCAAAGGCCAGGGGCCTACTACAACGGGCACACAGGATTATTGCTCAGTCGGAGGTTGGTAGAGTTACAACAAGGATTATTGCTCTTAGAAACACAGGCAAATGCCACACATATTCGAATCTGGTTACCCTTTTCGACATCAGCCAAGCAATTGGATATAAAGGATCGTGAAGAAGGCATCAATCTCCTGGCTGGGAAACACATTCTTCTGGCGGAAGATAATCGCTTAAATCAATGGGTCGTTACCAAGATACTGGAAGAAAAAGGTGCAACGGTAACGGTCTGTGATGATGGTCTTCAAGCGGTAGAAGCTTTTGAACGGACGGCATTTGATCTAGTCATAATGGATCTACAGATGCCTGAGCTAGATGGTTATAGAGCCACTCAATCCATACGAAAAGCGGCTAGTACAAGAGGAATGAATATCCCGATTCTGGCTATGACCGCATCGGCCTACGTCATTTCACCAGATAAAGCATCTCTGTTTTCAATGGATGACTACCTGGGAAAACCGTTCGAACGGAATGTCTTGATTGATAAAGTTATTGGCCTAATCAGCCGAACGGTTAAAGCCTAGGACATCAGCCATCGTAAATACACCTTTTCGATCCTTTATCCAGTGCGCGGCCAACCAAGCCCCATAACCGAAGCCTTCCCGATTATGTGCCACGTGTGTCAAGGTGATCTCATCTACTGCACTCGTCCAATGGAGTGAGTGGGTACCGGGTACTTCATCTTCACGAAAGGCCTGAATAGGAAGAGTTTGTTGATCTAAGGACCGTTCCGGGGTGAGTTGCCAGTTCTCCAATTGGCCATGAGATGCCTCAATCACCCGTTCTGCCAGCGTGATTGCCGTCCCACTGGGGGCATCCTTCTTGTGAATATGATGGGTTTCTTCAATCCTGGCCCGATAGTCCGGCTGTGCAGCCATCAGGCTGCTGAGATAAGCATTGGCCGCAAAAAACAGGTTGACACCCACACTAAAATTACTCGCCTGTAAAAATGCCAATTGCTGCTTCCGGGTCAATTCCTGGACAGCAGGCAAATCTTCAAGCCACCCGGTGGTGCCAGATATGACCCGAACACCAGCCTCCAGACATTTACAGATGTTATGAAGAGCTGCATCCGGTTGGCTGAATTCGATGACCACATCTGCTTCGCGAATCTGATCTTCAGATAGGGTAGAGGCTTGTTGAGAATCTACTTTCCAAACAATTGCATCACCTTTTTCAGTAGCAATTCGTTCTACTGTTTTTCCCATTCGACCATATCCATACAAGCCAATCTTCATACTCATTTGTTATTCTGAAAACGTGGTTGTTGCATGTGTCGGAGCGTTGGCTATGGTAGACATGATATTGATGACGCTGTCGATCTCCTCGGGTGTGGTAAGCGGTGAAAACGAGAACCGAACTGTTTTCGCACCCTCCTGAATGGGTAGGTGACTCAATACATGGGAGGCTGATTCGACACCGGAGCTGCAGGCACTGCCACCGGATGCGCTCACTCCTGAAATGTCCAGGTTCATCAGGAGCAGCTCAGTGCGTGGCCCTTCTGGAAAGTTGACACTGAGAATCTTGGGGCTGTAGTTTCCGGTAAGATTGCCATTGACAGTGATCCCAGGGATATGTTGGGACAGGCCATCTAGAAGTTGTTGACGAATGGCCATCATATGGTCAGTCTTCACTGCGAGATTGCTATACGCCAGTTCCATCGCTTTAGCCATACCGACAATACCGGAAATATTTTCAGTACCTGAACGCATATTGCGTTCCTGTGAACCGCCATAAAGCATGGGTTGGATTACATGATCGTTCCGGATATACATAAATCCAACGCCCTTGGGGCCGTAAAATTTATGGGCAGAACCAGACATGAAGTCAACCGGCATTGACTGTAGATCATAGGAGGCAAATCCGATAGCCTGGACAGTATCACTATGGAAGAGTGCACCATGATCATGGCACACTTGACCATAGGTCTGGATATCTATGGTCGTGCCGATCTCATTGTTCACCTGCATCAGGCTGACCAACGTTTTGGTGCCTTCTGAACGAGCCAGCTCTTCTGTCAGTGCATCCAGGTCTGGTTGGCCGTATGTATTGACCGGGAGATAGACGACATCAACCGCATAATGCTTGGTTAGATAATCCAGGGCATAGAGGATGCAATGGTGTTCTAAAGGGCTGGATATGATCTTTTTGACACCCAGATCACGGACCGCCCCGATCAATATGGTATTATTCGATTCCGTACCACAAGAGGTGAAAAACAATTCACTCAAGGATGCCTTCAGTGTTTTACAGATCGTTTTTCGGGCTTCTTCAATGGCAGTTCGGGCCAAGCGTCCTTCTGCGTGGATGGATGAAGGGTTGCCTCCGATATTCAAGGCCACGTCATGCATGACAGCCCCTACTTCAGGATGAAGTGGAGTGCTTGCAGCGTAGTCGAGATAAATGCGTATTGCCATCAAAGGGGTGTGATCGGTTGGTGGATCCACTTTTCGACCAATTGGTCTTCATTCGGAATCTCCTTAAGGTGAACAAATTCGTTGGTAGAAGGGATATAGACATAATCACGAGCCCAATCCTTGTGATGAAGGGCAAGTTGATGTAAAGACTCAACGATAAAGTCCACTTCCGCATTCGTCATAATCGGATGCAAAGACAAGCGCATCCAACCCGCTTTTGAACTCAGAATACCTTTTTCAATATCCTCCGTGATAGACTTACTGGTCTCATAGGAAATAGACAACAGGTAGTGACCATAAGTGCCGGCACAGGAACATCCGCCTCTCACCTGTATCCCGAATTTGTCATTGAGTAATTTGACACCCAGATTGAAATGAAGGTCATCTATATAAAAGGAAAATACAGGGAGTCGGTTGGGTTGATCCGGTGCCAGGACATGTAATCCCGGGATACTGATCATCCTGGGCCATAGCCGTTCAATCATGGCGTGTTCGCGAGATTGAATGCGGTCAATACCCATTTCTTCCTTGACCTTGATAGCAAGCGCAACCCGAATCGTTTGCAAAAAGGGTGGGGTGCCACCATCTTCTCTGTCTTCAATTGCATTGATATAACTCCTTTCACCCCAGGGATTTGTCCATTTGACAGTGCCGCCTCCAGGATGATCGGGGACCTCATTGGTATACAAGTCTGGCTTGAAAACCAGAATGCCAGAGGTGCCCGGGCCTCCTAAAAATTTGTGTGGAGAAAAATAGATCGCATCCAAATGATCCAGAGGATCTGCAGGGCGCATATTGATCTCGATGTAGGGAGCAGAGCAGGCAAAGTCGACAAAGCACAATCCATCATGCTCATGCATGACCCGTGCTATTTCATGGTAAGGCGTCTGTATGCCGGTAACATTACTACAAGAGGTGACTGCAGCAATTTTGATCTTCTGATGATCGTATTTACGGATCAAATCCCGGAACCCATCCAGGTCGATCATGCCATTGTCCTGGTGAGGGATCAACACAACATCAGCTATCGTTTCCAGCCAGGAAGTCTGGTTGGAGTGATGCTCCATATGAGTCACAAACACGACTGGATGGTCTGCTGCCGGGATGGTGATCTGATCCCGATATCGCTCGTGAACCTTAAATCCGAGAATACGCTGAAATTTGTTGACAGCACCAGTCATTCCCGATCCGGTGGGGATGAGAATATCTTCGGGTAGCGCACCTACATGATCCTTGATCAAGATGCGAGAAGCATGGTACGCCTTGGTCATTGAACATCCGGTAATGGACGTCTCTGTATGTGTATTCCCCAGGAAGGGCCCCAAATCGGAGGCAATCCTGTCCTCGATCGGCTGATAGAGACGTCCACTGGCGGTCCAATCGGCATAGATCATTTTGACCTGACCATATGGCGTGACATAGGATTGGTCTACGCCAATGGTATGCTTGCGGAAACGCAGGAAGAAATCCTCAAGATCCTGTTGAGCTACAGGTTCATTAGTTTGGGTGTCAGTGCTGTTCATGTGCATTTATGAGGAGAAGTTCAAGCAGATGGAGATTGTGGTTCCAGGGTCATGGCGTTGATCAGATCAACCGTTTCAAAGGCAAGTCGATCTGCTTCTTCAGACGTTGCAGCCTCTGTATAGATCCGTACAATAGGTTCGGTATTACTCTTCCGAAGATGGACCCAATTATCTGGGAGGTCGATCTTCAGACCATCGGTTTCGTCATGCTGTCCATCAACAAAATGTTCTTTAACATGAGCCACCACTTTGTCCCAGGATAATTGTGGTGTCAGGGGCACTTTTTGTTTACTCATGGCATATGATGGGTATGTCGCTTTCAATGCGGATAAGGTACTGTCCCGTTCTGTCATCAGTGCCAGAATGATGGCAATACCGACCAGCGCATCTCGACCATAGTGCAAGTCCGGCAAGATCACACCTCCATTTCCTTCTCCACCAATCACGGCGGAGGTCTGTCTCATTTTCTGAACGACATGCACCTCACCCACCGCGGATGCCGCACAGGGCTGCCCATAACGAGAAGCCAGATCCCGAAGTGCACGAGAAGATGACAGGTTGCTGACCACAGGGCCAGGACAATGTGACAACCAGAAATCAGCGGCTGCCACCAAAGTGTATTCTTCCCCAAACCAGTTCCCATTTTCATCGACCAGGGCCAATCGATCAACATCCGGATCAACTGCAATTCCCAGATCAAATGGTCCTTTGGCAACAACTTCCAGCAATTCGGTTAAATGTTCTGGCAGTGGTTCCGGGTTATGTGTAAACTGCCCAGTGACTTCCTGGTTGATCACGGTGCAGGTCGCACCCAATGCCTCAAGCAAGCGGGGGACGGCAATAGCGCCGGATGAATTGATCGCATCAATGGCAATATTGAATTTCCGAGCCCGGATCGCATCTATGTTCAAATAGGGCAGGGCCAGTATTTGTTCGATGTGTACATCCAGGTAATCTCCGGCCAGGATGTGTTTTCCCAACTGATCGACTTCGGCATAGGTGGTCGATGAGGCCTGTGCGATCTCAATGAGGTCTTTGCCTGCAGCAGCAGAAAGAAATTCACCATTTCGATCTAGCAATTTCAGTGCATTCCATTGTTTTGGGTTATGACTGGCAGTGATGATGATCCCGCCGCCAGCTTGCTCAGCGGGAACGGCAATTTCTACTGTTGGAGTAGTGGTCAGTCCAAGGTCCACTACATCAAAACCCATGGCCATTAAGGTCTGGGTGACCAAGGTTTGGACCAGCGGGCCACTGATGCGACCATCACGTCCAACTACAACGCGAGGAGGCGCATTTTGCTGTCGGAGGAGAGTCGCGTAAGCCGTGGTGAATCGGACAATGTCCAATGGTGTCAGGTTGTCTCCTGCTGAACCACCGATTGTCCCTCGGATACCAGAAACAGATATGAGTAATGACATGGATTGATATGAAGGGTAAATTTACCAAAAATCAGCGCCTCTGCGAACCGACAGGCCATTGGGCGTTTGTTATCTTTGCCGTCCTTAGATACCGGCTATGCAGGATGAGTGGTTTTCACGCTGGTTTGATTCCCCTTACTATCATTTGTTGTACAAACATCACAATGATGATGAGGCCAGTGTGTTCATAGATAATCTTTTTCAGTTTTTGCAGCCCCCTGCAGGAGCCAGAATGCTTGATCTGGCTTGTGGGAAAGGGCGGCATGCCCTGTACATGTCCCAGTCGGGTTATGATGTTACAGGTCTGGATATTTCCCCAGCCAGCATCACCTTTGCCCGGAGTCTTGAGCATGAAGGACTGTCCTTCTTTCAGCATGACATGCGGAAGCCTTTTCGGATGAATTACTTTGACATGATCTTCAATTTCTTCACCTCTTTTGGATACTTCAAAACAGATGAAGAACATGTGCAAACATTGAAGAACATCCGCTTGGGTCTTCGTCCAGAAGGCATATTTGTGTTGGACTTTCTGAATGCCAAAAAAGTGGTTAAAGATCTGATTCGGGAGGATGTCAAGACACTTGAAGGGGTCACATTTTCGATCAACCGTTCACATGTCGACAATGTGATCCAAAAACGAATCTCTTTTACCGATCAGGGACAGGAGTTTACGTTTGAGGAGAATGTCAAATCTTTTGACCTCAAGTCGATGACCCGATTGTTTGCAGCTGCTGGATTAGAAGTTTATCAGACATTCGGCAATTACAATTTGGATCTTTACAATGAAGAGTCTTCCGACCGGTTGATTCTCCTCGGTCGGAAGTTGAATGCCCAATCATGATGATGGAGTCCCTGGTACACCTGGATCAACAGCTCTTTTTTGCCATCCACCTTGGCTGGGCCTGCGATGTCCTGGATGTCATCGCCCCATTGTTGCGGAATAAGTTGTTCTGGATTCCGCTGTATGTTTTCATCCTCAGTTATGTCTGGTATAACCAGAGAGCCTATTTTACAGGTTTCATTCTGGCTGTTGCTCTATTGATCACGGTATCAGATACGCTGAGCAGTCGTGTAATTAAACCAACATTTGAACGTTTGCGGCCGTGTAATGCCCCGGGCATCAAAGAATCCGTCAGACCTCTGGTTGACTGTGGAAGTGGGTATAGCTTCACTTCTTCACATGCGACCAATCATTTTGCTCTGGCCCTTTTTATGATGGGAACTTTTAGCCGGCGACACAGGAAGCTAAAGTGGTTGTGGCTCATTTGGGCAGCAGCTATTTCCCTGAGCCAGGTTTATGTCGGAGTTCACTTTCCTGTTGATATTCTCTGTGGTAGTCTTCTGGGCGCAGGCATAGGCTGGCTCACGGTCCAAGCCTACCGCTACTATACCCTTCAAATCCGTCAACTGCCCCTATGAGTGCGTTGGAATATAGTATCCTCTTTCTGGCGGTCATCCTCGGTGGGGGAATAGCCGTTCTTTCACCGAATTATCAGAAACATCAGGTCAGTATCATTCTGTCCTTCGCTGCTGCGTATCTCCTGGGGATCATTGCTACACATCTGCTTCCCGGGGTTTTCTATGACGCCTCCACCAGTCATGCCGGTATGTTTCTGTTGGGCGGCTTTCTCATCCAATTGCTTCTGGAAAACCTGTCACAGGGGATTGAACATGGGCATTTTCATAAAGAGAAGACCCATGGAGGTCAATTCTATGCCATTTTGTTAGGCTTATGTCTACACGCATTACTCGAGGGACTGCCGTTGAGTGGGTATCAGGAATTGAATGCGCATGGGCACAATCACCACACTGATTTCAATCACTTTCTTGCGGGGATTGCCATTCATCATATCCCAGCGGCTTATGTATTGGCCCTCCTCATGCGCACGCATCAATTTCCCAAAATGCGTTTTTGGCTGGTGTTGCTTCTTTTTGCCATTATGACCCCTCTAGGCGCCTGGTTGGGCGAACACTTGTTATTGAATACAGATATGGTTCGCAATACGATGGCCCTGGTCATAGGCTCGTTATTGCACATCGCCACGACCATTCTGTTTGAGACGGAACAGGGACATTATCACAAAGTCAGCATCTGGAAACTGATCGCCATACTGTCGGGAATCGGATTATCCCTGATCAGTATCTGACCATTGGGGAAAGGCTTGTAAAGCTTGATACACCAGATGGACAGGTAGGCCCATGACATTCGGATAACTGCCCACCAATTGGGTCACTTTGCACAATCCGATCCACTCCTGGATTCCGTACCCGCCCGCCTTGTCAAAGGGTTTAGCATGACCCACATACCATTCAATTTCGCGGGCGCTCATAGGGGCCAGAGTGACTTCCGTAAGGGCGCTGCCAGACCATGATTGAGAGCCATGAACAAGGCAAATCCCTGTCATGACTTCATGCTGTCTTCCAGCCAGTTCCGTCAAATGTTGGATTGCTTCTTCAACAGATTTTGGTTTGTCCAGAATACGGCCTTCATGGATCACGACGCTGTCTGCCGTTAATAGGATTTCATTCTGCTTGACCCAATCGGCGGCGGCACGGGCTTTATGCCGGGCTAAGTATTCGGCCGCCTCATAGACGGAGATATCAGCGGGAAGTACTTCATCTGCATGGGTCACCGCAACCCTGAAGGTAAAACCAGCCTGTTCTAGTAATTCTTTACGACGCGGCGAGCCAGAGGCTAACAAAAGGGGGAGGGGTTGCCAGGTATTCATGTTATAAAGATAGGATAGCCACTAAACCGATCATCAAAACCCATTTGGCGCCTTGGCTGATATGATGAAATTCCTGTTTTACACGAGCTGTTTGTAGTCTCCAGACCAATCCGATCAACAAGATCATTGCACTGAGCAAGGCAAATCTGCTCAACCAACTTCCCGGGATGAAATATATGGACATGAGGAGGCCGCTACCGGTCAACAGACCGATGATGGAGGCCGCTTTCCGGGCAGCAGATAGCCCATATCTGACCACTCCTGTTTTCCATTCGGCCTGTTCGTCTCCTTCCCGATCTTCCATGTCTTTGACGATCTCCCTGAAGAGGGATATTCCGAACGACAGCGAAGAAAACCCGATAAAGATCAGGATGATTTCATGCCTTGATATACTGTCAAGCGACTTCAGCCATACCCGTTCCGGGAGGATGAGCACCCAGTGGAGAATGCTGCTGAGCAAGGCGACCCAGAGATTGCCCAGCCATCCGGCCCCCTTGAGGAATGATGCGTAGAGAAAAAGACTTCCGGTCACCAACGGAAAGAGGGGGAGCCACAACCATTGATCTAATTCAGCTGCCAGCCAAACAGCAAGGCCCCCACCAGTCAGGATAAAAAACAGAATCAGGTGTATTGGGTGTAGTGGTGCAACCCGTTGATAATCCGATTGGCGTTGGGGGTGATTTATCGCATCCGTTTTGCGATCAAAAAAATCGTTGATGATGTACCCGAATGCAGTCACACAAAGTGCGACGACTACAAAGAGGATAAAATGGGTGCCATGCAGCAGTAACGGGGCGTCTGGTTGCTCATATTGCTGAAGCACACGATGAAAAATCCACAAACAGCCGGCGACTATTCCCAGATTCTGCCATCGGACAATGCGCAAGAGAGCTATACAATTGGTTGTCAGGCGTATGGCCATTTTTTCTGGATCCGCAACGTTTTTTCAATGACATCACGAACGCATCCATCTCCTCCTGCAAAAGGGGAAATATAGGTACAGATTCGTTGAATCTCCGGAATGGCATCTGCCGGACAAGTGGGAACGCCCACATGAGGCATGACATCAATATCCGGATAATCATCTCCCATATAGAGAATGGAATCAGGGTCCATGCCTGATGTTTGGATGTACTCCAGAAAAACGGGACCTTTTGATTGGATACCGGAGTAAATGGGCGAAACACCGAGTAAGGAAAGTCGTTTTTCGACGCCAACCGAACTACCTCCAGTGATCACACCAATGGGATAGCCCAGTTTGATGGCCAGTTTCATGGCAAAACCATCCCTTGTGCTCATTTGACGTAAGAACTCACCAGATTCGGTGACCAGGAGTGATCCGTCTGTCATCACGCCATCGACATCAAAGAAAAAAGCGTTGACCTGGTGAAAGGCTTCGAGGGCGTTATTCATGATGCATTGTTATCACGCCATTCATAGACCCACTTCGCTTGAATCTGCTCGAGGTGACCTTCATTGGCCCCCTCTTTAGTGCCTTCAAACTGAGGAATTTCCAGAATCCACTCCAGTAGATCTGTAAATCGAATCCTATAGATCCGTCCTTCATTGAATTCTGCTCCGAAACGTTCGTAGAGTTTCATCGCAATATCTTCATGATCGCTCCAGGCGATGGGAAGATCTTCCAGGTCTTGAAATGCCATCTGTGTTCTGTTGAATGTGGACGAGAAAGGGTTGAGCTATTGATCAGTGTTCATGACCGATAATGCGTGATTGATCAGGAATGGTTACCGTCACCTGGGCGGCATCGTCAAGTATAATACACTGACAACCTAATCGTGATTCAAGCCGAGGATTTATCGCTCGATCAATAAAATCTTCTTCTTTATCAGAGATTTCTTCCAGGTATTCCTCTCCGGACTCAATATAGACATGACAGGTACTGCATGCGCAGACGCCTCCACAGTTGTGATTGAGGTGAATATCGTGATCTTCAGTGATCTCCAAAATAGAATAACCTTCTGGAGCGTTCTCTACCTCCACAGATGGGAGAGCAGGATCTTCGAAATGAAAAGTGATTTTGGCCATCTGGCTAAGGTTGGTTTATCCGGTTTAACACGCAAGTTGAGACTTTGTTCCGGAACCATACCTATCGGGACCCAATAAAAAAACCCCCCTCTGCGAACAGAAGGAGGCCATCCCAAAAACCAATTACTCTTAACTGTCCTTTGGAGACAGCAGTTGATTCTTGTGAAGGGCTGCGTAATAACGCAACCAACGAGGATAAACCTCGTCCAACATGTTCGGCAAACTATAGGGAAATAAACCCGCGGACGCAACGTCCAGGGCAGAGAAAAGACATGTTCATGGGACTATAAATTGCCGCCGGATCACCGGTTATAAAATGATCGGTTAAAGGGATTAAAACAGATTGGGATAAATAGGGATTATAATCTGTGATTCCTCTGATTTCTCATTGGAACCGCTACAAAAATAAAGGATTTGGGTGGGTCATCGCCTACCTCAAACAGGTTATTTATCAAATGACAACAGATCGTCATGTGTACGTCAGTAGCACCCACACCATTACAGGTTTGGATTGATCTATATCTTAAATTATGCGTGAAATATTTATACGAATTAATTCAATAAGACGTATAGTGAAGCATAAATCAGAACAGACCGGTGATTTCACCATCATCATTAATATCAATAGCTTCAGCAGAAGGAATGGGTGGCAACCCGGGCATTCTCATCATATCCCCGGTAATCGGCACAACGAACCCTGCTCCTGCAGCAATCTCAATTTCTCTGACGGTGATCGTGAAACCGGTGGGTCGTCCAAGCAAGTCGGGATTATCGGATAGAGACTTTTGAGTTTTGGCCATACAGACAGGGAGGCCACTCAGTCCAAGCCGTTCGATCCGGCGAAGATCCAATCGTGCCTTGGAGGTAAATTCAACTCCATCAGCACCATAAATGGTCTTAGAAACCTTTTCGATCTTGTCTTCAATGGACATATCGAGTGAATAGATCGGCGTGAACTGAGCCGGTGCCTTAGGAATGGCTTCCAATACGGCTTCAGCCAAGGCTTCTGATCCAGCTCCGCCATCTGCCCAAGCTGTAACGGTTTCTGCTCGCACACCAAGGGCTTTACAGTGTGCCTTCACGACTTCGATCTCCTCATCTGTATCAGTTGGGAATCGATTGATGGCCACAACGGCAGGGAGTCCAAAATGGCCAATGTTTTCTAAATGCTTCGTCAGGTTGGGCAAGCCCTTTGCCACCGCATTTAAATCTTTATTGGTCAGTTCTTTCAAGTCGGCGCCGCCGTGATACTTCAGCGCGCGGATGGTGGCGACCAGAACGACAGTCTTGGGACTTAATCCAGCCTGGCGGCATTTGATATCCAAAAACTTCTCCGCACCGAGGTCAGCACCAAAACCAGCCTCTGTCACAACGTAATCGGCGAGGGTCAGACCCATGCGTGTCGCGATAATTGTATTCGTACCCTGAGCAATATTGGCAAAAGGACCACCGTGAATAATCGCAGGGTTCCCTTCAATGGTTTGGACCAGGTTGGGTTGAATCGCATCCTTCATCAAAGCTGCCATGGCTCCAGGCGCATTCAGGTCTCGAGCAAACACAGGCTGACGATCATAGGTGAATCCGATAAAGATATTCCCCATTTTCTCCTTCAGGTGGCTCAGATTGTTCGACAAACACAGAATAGCCATGATTTCAGAGGCCGCAGTGATGTCAAATCCGGTTTCACGAGGTACACCCCCGCTCAAGCCTCCCAGCCCCACTACGGTGTTACGCAAGGCTCGGTCGTTCATATCCATGACCCGCTTCCATAAGACAGTTCGTGGATCCAGGCCTAATGATCTCTTTTTGGATTGGAGGTTATTGTCGATCAGAGCAGATAGCAGGTTATGCGCTTTTTCTACCGCTGAGAAATCTCCGGTAAAATGAAGGTTGATATCCTCCATGGGCAAAACCTGGCTGAATCCGCCACCAGTTGCTCCGCCTTTAATTCCGAATACCGGACCCAGAGATGGTTCTCTCAATACAACACAAGTGCGTTTGCCCAATCGGTTCATCCCTTCTGTCAGACCGATGGACATCGTCGTTTTTCCTTCACCAGCTGGAGTGGGGGAGATAGCCGTCACCAAAATCAATGGTGTCTCCTTGGCCTTTTTCTCATCAATATAGGAAAGGGGGATTTTGGCCTTATAGCGACCATACAACTGGAGGTCATCCGGTTGGATACCCAGTTTATCACTGATTTGTTGAATAGGCTTAAGGGTTACTTTCCGGGCAATTTCAATATCACTGGCCATGTGTTGGGGTATTTTTTCCCAAAGAAAAGAAAATCCGGCCGTGAATCCGAACGCGGCTACAAGTGTAGCCGTTCTTTTCTGCCTAAAAGGACCTCTTCACTTTCCTCGCGGTCCGGGTCGGGGACGCAACAATCTACCGGACAAACCGCAGCACACTGGGGTTCTTCGTGAAAGCCAACACACTCCGTACACTTGTCTGGAACGATATAATAGAAATCATCAGAAACAGGTGTCTGTTTGTCATCCACCTTGACCGTTTGACCTTCATCCAGGACATACTCACCCTTCAGAGTTGTTCCGTCAAGCATACTCCATTCAATACCACCTTCGTAGATCGCGTTGTTGGGACACTCCGGTTCGCATGCTCCGCAATTGATGCATTCATCCGTGATAATGATGGCCATGGGCTGATTTTTTATAAAAGGAGCACAAAAGTACGGCTACAATTGTTCACGAAGCAATTCGAAAATGAAGTTTCATTTGGTTTTTGGGTGGTTTTACTTCCCTTGGAGGAAGTAATTCAGCCGAAGTGTGAGGTTCCGGGGCTCTTCAAGAAGGGCTGGTCGCATGGAATAAGCTTCGTTCAATAAGTTTTTGACGATGAACCAACTTTCCAGCCTGGGGGTAATTTGAAATCCCAGTCGAACATCCATCAGTACAAACCCCTTGTCATTGGCCTGTCTGAAATCATAAACCCCGGGGATGAGATTGAATATGCCATCGATAGCCTCCATGTGGCTGTTATACTGGAACGTATACCCTGCGCTCAGCCACTTCGTGACAGGCATCTCAAAATCTCCTTTCACTGAATGGCGAAAACGGTATTTCAAGACATTTTTTCCTGAACTGGAACCGTTCATCTGAGTGGCACCAAAGGTTTCATATTGAGGATCGATGTATGTATATCCGGTGAGCATGGTGAACGGCTGGCCAAATAAGGTGCCTTGACCCTGCCAACTCACCTCAAATCCTTTGATGACTGTGTTTCCAATATTTTGGCTTTGAAAAGCAAAATTGGGTGTCAAACTGAACTCCATCATACGTTTGTATTCCGTCCAGAACAGCGCCACATCCAAGAATCCATTCCAGGTGCCGATCTGGACACCCTGTTTCAGGCCTAGTTCGGCACTCCATCCCGTCTCAGATTTCAAGTAAGGATTGGGGACGACCTGGAATCCCCCAAACTGGGTACGGATGAATTTCTCGGCAATGGTCGGGAATCGATAACCCTGCCCCCAGGAGGCTCTGATGAAGGTAAATGGCGAGAGTTTGGCATTGGCGCCCAAGCGGAAAACAGGCTTGGTTTCTGCTGTTCGCCCATCTGTCAGGGTATCCTTTCCAATAATCTCCGGCCCTTGAATGGCATTGTTTTCAAGACGTGCTCCAGCCGTGAGCGTCAACCACTTCCACCATTTCTTTTCAACCTGTACATAACCTGCCAGATTGCGAGAATTGAAAATCGTATCCGCATAAAGGTCGGCATCTACTCGACTCCCAGAACCCAGTACTCCCGCTGTAAACAGTAGGTCAAGGCTGGAGATATTTCGCTGGAACTGGTACTCTCCATAATACAATTGTGACTGATTCCCCTGATTGAGGTTATTGTCATTATCGATCGAATAGAAGCGTGTCATCACCTTGTGTCGGTTACCGGCTCTGTCAAAATAATTCAGGTAGGGATCCACATAAAATCGCACCTTTTTGCTGCTACTTTCATTGCTTCCGGCTCCCGCCAGATAGGCTCCGGCCTGGTCGTTCTCCCAGAGAAAATAGGATCGGCTACTCCCTGCATTCAGGTTTGCATTCATGCCCAATACGAAACGGTCGGAAATCCGATATCGCAATCCCACTGTCACTCGTCCTCTTTTATCAAAAGCGTCTTTGACCCAGGATTCTGTATTGATGTAAAATGCACTGGCTGAGACATCCAGTTTATTGAATTTCTGTCGATGGGTCATACTGAGTCCACCACTTCCAGGTTTGTGACTCCAGGGATCATCCCACCATTTTCTTGAGGCCTGAGAAGGATCCATGAATGCCTGATAGAATGTACTGATCCTGGTGTAAGGTGTGGATTTTGCGTAGGCTGTACGCACATTAATGATCCCGTTCAGCGCCGCAGAACCATACAGAGCTGAAGCTGCGCCTTTTAAGACTTCCACCTGATCAATATTTTCGGTCTGAATATCTCCCCAGTTGGGGAATCCTGCATCGGCCTGCAATGCGGGGATGTCATCGATCAGAAGCATGACTCGCGATCCGGCACCGTAGGAATAACCGGATCCTCCTCGAATATTGGGTTGGCCATCGATGATATTGACGCCAGGTAGTCGGTCCAGGGCTTCATCGAGGCTGACCATGTTGAGGTGGTCTATGAATTGAGGTTTGAGGATATCCAGAGAGACTGTTGTCTCACCGAGGGCACGCTCAAAACGACCTGAGGTCACGGTAGCCGCTTCAAGCATCAGAGAAGATGGCTCCATCTTGACCTCAACAGGTGAATATTCCTTCTCTTTCACGATCACCTCAATGGTTAGCGTATGATAGCCCACATAGCTGATCTGTACGGGGTAGGCCCCTGGTGGGGCATCCAATTTAAAGCGCCCGTCATAGTTCGTTGTGGCCAGATGAGTGCCGGATAAGACGGTAGCTCCGATCAATGGCGTTTGATCATCTGCATCGATGATGATACCTGAAATTCCTGATTCCCATTGCGCAGAAAGGGAAGTCATCGATAGGCCTATGAAGCAGAGAATGAGAATTGGAATTTTCATGCACGAAACTGTTGTGCTTCAAATATAGAGAATGACAGGATGAGGGTCAGGAGTTTTATCGGGATATACGGTCTGTTCTGTATCTTCATCAAAACGATCCTGGCCATGTTTAAATCATTTGTTCTTCTGATTGCTGCTCTCCTGATTCAGGTATCCTCCTTGCAGGCACAAGTTTGCCAACCTGATTCCATGTATCTGGATTCAACCGGATTCGTGTTTCCAGTCCCTTATGATTCATTGCTGAATCCAGATGGTGGAATTGATCAGGAGGCCTGTATCAATCACGAATTTGATTTTGCATGGACCTTAAAGGTTCCGGATACTATCCTGTTTCCTGGTTTTCCCACCCCAATTCCCGTGGAGTCCTTTACGATTGATACCGTAGGTGCCATTTCTAATCTACCGATTGGGATCAACTATAAATGCAATCCGTCGAACGGTAAATTTCTGGCTGGAAAAATGGGATGTGTACAGTTATACGGGAAACCTACTGCAGCAAATCCAATTGGGGTCTACGACCTTGAATTTGTAGGGATATTGAAAACAAAGACAGGCGCGAACATTCCGGTCACTTTCCCCAACCCTCTGCTTTTCCCCGGCAACTATTATCTGAAGTTGAATGAGGAAAACGCTCCAAATTGTACCACATCTACAGCAAATCCGGATACCTGGCTTCAATCTGCCAGAGTGATCCCAAATCCGGTTACGGACCTGTCTATGCTTGAGCTGAATGGGCCATCATCGCAATCGTTAACAATCCAGCTAATCGATATGACCGGCCGCATATTCCGGAACTGGACTGTCAACATCGATGCTGGGGTACAGCGAATCCCCCTGGATTTACACGACCTACCTGCTGGATACTGGATCTACCAACTCCATTCGGATCGTGGGTACTCAACCAGTGGGGGTTTGATCAAAACATCAAGGTAAAATAATCGGTATTGCCGAGGTTCGGTCTGGTCGCAGACGGACGGACAAGCCTATACCCGGGGTGATCACATTTTGACTGACCATCCAGGTCGGATGTAAATGCCCACTGAGGTCTTCGTTGATATCGAAATTCCGAAGATGCCCATCAAAATAGGCCTCGGCGATGGAAAGCAGATAGGTCAAAGACATGAAGATGTAATACTCTTCCATAGTCTTTCGATAGGCATCTCGCTGATTCCGCAAAACAGAGGCAGGGAGATTCAGATTTGAAAATTCATGATCTTCCCCCAGCAGGTCCTTTTGAAAAGCCGTTTTGAACCGCAGGTATTCCGTTCGGTTGAATTGAGCGAGGTAGTACAGCCCCCCTAAAGCACCGTATACGATCGGCAACTTCCAATAACGACGGTTATATACCTGACCTCCGCCTGGGATGAGCCCATACAGTGCTGCTCGTTGGGGACTGGGTGTGAAGACCTTCTCTGATTGCTTGACGACAGCCAGCGTATCTGCGGAGGGGGACTCTTGTCCAGCGGCCAAAACACTCGACAAAATGAAGATCAGGAGCCATCCAGTCCGTAGCCTCATGTTCAGATATCCAATAGCTCCAGTATACGGTTGAGGTCCTCATCATCACCATAAGAAATGGTGATCTTGCCCTTGCCGCCTTCCTGGCCTTCGAGTTGAACCCGTGATCCGAAGTGGGAGGCAAGCCGGCGTTCGATTTCTCGCATTGCAGCGGACATCCCAGGTGTGGAGGTTTTTTGACCGGTAGGATTCATTTCTTTTCCTCTGAGAAACTGCTCGAGTTGTCTGACAGACCAACCCTTATTTACGGTTTCGCGGAATGCCGCTCTTTGTTTGAGCAGGTCTGTACTGCCTGCCAAAGCTCGGGCATGACCCATGCTGATCTGGCCTTTACGGAGGGCATGCTGAATGTCAGGTGGCAATTTGAGGAGACGTGTGTAGTTCGTGATCGTACTGCGATCCTTACCCACCCGATCAGATAACCCTTCATGGGTTAGTTTACACTCATCAATCAATCGTTGGTAGGAGATCGCCACTTCAATCGCGTTCAGATCGGCACGCTGGATATTTTCCACCAGGGCCATTTCCAACATTTCTTGATCACCGGCAGTACGAACATAAGCCGGGATACTTTCCAAACCGGCCAGCTTGGATGCACGAAATCGTCGTTCTCCACTAATGAGCTGATAGGAATCAGCTGTCAATGCACGCAACGTGACCGGTTGGATGATCCCCATTGCCTTGATCGAAGAAGCGAGTTCTTCCAATTCGGCTGGATCCCAATCTTGTCGTGGCTGAAAAGGGTTCGGTTCTATTTGAGACAACAGGACCTCATTGATCTCACTGCTCAATTCTTTCTGGGCTTCTGCTCGGGTTTCTTCAGCAGGTGATTGCTCGACCGTCGCCAGCAACGCACGGATACCTTTTCCGATTTCTTTCTTACGGGCTTTCTTCTCGATCATATTCAGGCTTTAACGGGCTTTTTTACAGCGACCCATGACGTATTATTCTCCAGGAGTTCACGAGCCAGATTGATAAAATTCACCGATCCGGTACAAGAGGCATCATACATGATCACCGGTTGGTGCATACTTGGTGCTTCACTGACCCGGCTGTTCCGATGAATGATCGTCTTGAAAACGCGATCGGTGGAGTGGGATTGTACTTCCTCCACAACGATATTAGCCAATCGGAGACGACGGTCATACATGGACAATAAAATGCCCTCTATTTCCAGTTTAGGATTCAAGCCGGCTTTGACCAGTTGAATGGTGTTTTTCAGCTTACTCAAACCCTCAAAGGCAAAGATCTCACACTGTACCGGAATGAGTACACTATCTGCAGCAGCCAGGGCATTGATCGTGATCAGTCCCAGGGATGGAAGGCAATCGATCAGGATGAAATCATATTCGTCTCGAACTTCTTTGAGTAGGGATTTGATCCGGAACTCCCGATCGGTCAAAGCCGATAGTTCCAACTCCGCTCCAACCAGGTCGATATGCGCTGGTAATAAATCCAGAAAGGGTGTTTCCGTGGAGACGATGGCTTCTTTTGCTGAATGATCGTTGATCAGACAGTCGTAAATATGCACATCATCCTCTCCAAGCGTGACGCCAACTCCTGAGGTTGCATTGGCTTGTGGATCTGCATCCACGAGTAAAACTTTATACTCCATGACCGCTAGGCTGGCGGCCAAATTGATCGAAGTTGTCGTTTTACCTACACCCCCTTTCTGGTTGGCTATGGCAATAATTTTACCCATAGGATTAAAGCGTTATGGTTTCCCCAATGGTGGGAAGAAGTAATCGAATACCCGCATCTGCAAAAGCTTTGCGGGCGTATTGGTGGTCAATTTCGATATACCCAAAGGTATCATAATGACAACCAATGATGGTGGTGCATTGCACCATTTTCGCAGCCTCAACTGCATCATCTATGCCCATGGTAAAATTATCTCCGATGGGTAAAATTGCAAAATCCAGTGATGGGCAGGTTTTCGGAATTAACTGCATATCCATGGTCAATGCAGTATCTCCAGCCACATAAAAAGTGCCTTCTGTGTTCGAAATGACAAATCCGCCGGGATTGCCACCATAAGTCCCATCTGGAAATTCACTGGAATGAATGGCCACTACTGACTTGACCGTTCCCCAAGGCATCTCCACCCGGCCTCCGATATTCATCGGATGTCCTTTCAACCCCTTTTTTTCATAGTAACTGACGATCTCATAATTACTGAGGATCAGGGCCTTTGTGCGCAGCCCTACAGATTCAAGATCAGCTACATGATCACCATGAGCATGCGTCACCAGGATTACATCTGCAGGGAGATCGTCTGGATGGATCGCCTTTGCCAGGGGGTTGCCACTGACAAAAGGATCAAAGAGCAGGTGTTTTCCACCGGTCTTCACTGAAAAGCATGCATGCCCGTAGAAGGTTATGTCCATAGGTCAAACGTTTGGGAGCGCAAAGATAGTGAAAAGTACTGCGAGACCTTCGTGAACAAAAGCGTCCGGTATTGGATTCAGAGGGTAGTATCTTTGCCATATGATCACGGTAATTTCCGCTACGAATCGAAATATGAACCAAACAATGGTTCTGGCTCAACATGTCCAGGAGACTATTGAACAGGCAGGTCAACATGTCGGATTATTGGATATGCGGATTCTGGAAGCCCCGTTGTTGATCTCAGGTGACTATGGACCAAGTGATCAATCACCTCAGGTAACCACCATTCAAGATGAATTGATCATCCCCGCCGACAAGTTTTACTTTGTCGTTCCCGAATACAACGGCAGTTTTCCAGGTATCCTCAAGTTTTTCCTGGACGCTTGTTCTGTCCGTGAAATGAAAAGGTCATTTGCAGGAAAAAAAGCGGCCATTCTCGGGATTTCCTCTGGCAGAGCGGGCAATCTTTTGGGAATGGATCATCTGACGGGTATTCTCAACTATCTGGATGTCATCGTCATGCCCAACCGTCTACCAGTGAGTCAGATCTCGCGATTGATCGAGGATCACCAGTTGGAAGATCAAACCACCCAAAAGGTTGTCCAGTCACATGTCCTGGACTTTCTTCAATTCTGACTGTATGACACCTTTGGTACATTATCAAGATCTGGGTCTGGTGGAATATGCCTCTACCTGGGATTATCAAACGAGTTGTCATCAACGTCTCGTTCAACGAAAAAGGAATCTGGAACCGGAGGACCCTACTACAGGTCAGGCTCCACATGTGTTTATTGTTTGTGAACATCCGCATGTGTATACCTTGGGCAAATCCGGTAGCCCCGACCATTTACTCCTCAATGAAGCACAATTGAAGAAAGTAGAGGCCACCTACGTCAAGATCAACAGAGGAGGCGATATTACGTATCATGGACCAGGTCAGATCGTCGGTTATCCCATTCTGGATCTGGAGGAATTTTTTCGGGATGTTCATCTCTATGTCCGAAATCTGGAAGAAGTCATGATTCGGGTTATTCGAGAATACGGTTTGACGGGGATACGCCTGGATGGATATACCGGTGTTTGGTTGGCACCTGATGAGGGGCGACCCTTATTTCGAAAAATTTGTGCCATCGGAGTACATCTCAGCCGCTGGG
The DNA here is from genome assembly GCA_942490895.1 of uncultured Saprospiraceae bacterium. Lineage (GTDB taxonomy): Bacteria > Bacteroidota > Bacteroidia > Chitinophagales > Saprospiraceae > JAGNXB01. The sequence continues at coordinate 26,739 of CALNZC010000060.1, read as the reverse complement.
TCACCTTGCATGGATTCGCCTTCAATGTCAATACGAATCTGGACTATTTTAGACACATCATCCCCTGCGGGATCGAGGATCAGAACAAAGGAGTTACATCCTTAGCTGAAGAACTGGGACAACCACTGCAAATGGAAGAGGTGAAGGCCCTTGTTCGAGACCATTTTGCTGTAGTTTTCCAATGTTCGCTGACCGCGCCCAACACTTGAAGTAATGCTGAAGGATATTGATCAACTAAAAGTGGCCGATTTTGGAGTGGCCATGGTACCTGCTGAAGCTGGAGCAGACTCTCAGGATTCGTATTGGGAATGCTTCCTCATCAATATGAAAGAAGTGCCTGTTACTCAGGTTTTAGTGACCTCTACCGGATATAAGAAATCGGAAGAACAGGATCTCAAGTCGTCAACGCTTCGGTATTTCTTTGAAAATATAGATGCGGGACAAGCCGTTTTGCTCGAACTGATTCCCTTCGAACTTGTTCAACTCACAAATGAATTCTGGGTGAGCTTTCAATTTGAGGGACACATGTATGACAAACGCTACCTCTTCGTGGAGGGCAGTTTGGATGAGTCCCTCCTGACGGAAGTACCTGTATTGAATAAAAAAGGGGTTTTGATCCTTTAATCAACAAGATTGATATGACGAAGAATAAGAAGAAAGTCTCCGATTCAAAAACCACTATGACCCAAATGGTCATGCCCAATGATACCAATCCATTGGGTAATTTGATGGGTGGAAACCTCCTGAGATGGATGGACATTGCTGCAGGAATTTGTGCAGGAAAACATAGTGAACGCTATGTCGTGACGGCCTCTGTCGATCACGTTTCCTTCAAACTGCCCATCCATATGGGAGAAGTGGTCACCATGGATGCAACGGTCACCCGATCCTTCAACACTTCAATGGAGATCTATGTGGAAGTCTTTTCTACCGATATCAAAGGTGGCAATACCAAGAGGTGCAATCATGCTTATTATACATTTGTTGCACTCGACGATCAGCGTCAAAAACCTGTTCATGTTCCAGAGGTGCAACCATTGACATCCCAGGAAGAGAGTCTATATAAAGAGGCTATGAAGCGCCGTGAGTTACGACTGATCCTCAGTGGCCGCATCAAACCACAAGAGGCGATGGAACTTCGTAACTTTATAAACGGGCTCTCCGATTCTTAAACCTGACTTATATGCGTTCCCTCATCTTATTTCTAGCCAGTTTTGTGCTATTCTCTTGTAATGAGCAGGCCAATGTATCACCAGAGTCAATCCTGAAGCCGTTTGAGGACTATTACCTGCTGCGCAATTATCCCAATATGGATAGTGGCGCTGAAGGTTACCTCCAGGCATTGGAAATGACCAGGGCCAAAGCCACCCAAAGAGGTGATATTCCTGCAGGATTTGATGAGCCCTGGATTAATCGAGGCCCGGACAATATCGGTGGACGTGTTAATACACTGATCCGGCATCCTCAAGACTCCAATATGCTTTTTTCTGGCTTGACAGCAGGAGGGATATTCAAGAGTGTAAATGGTGGGGCCAGCTGGTATCCCGTTTTTGATGATCAGGCAACCCTGAGTATCTCATTTATACGAGTCCATCCCACTGATCCAGGCGTGATTTATGCCGGAACAGGGGATCCCAATATTTCCAGTTATGTATTTCTTGGTCAAGGACTCTTTCGGAGTCAGGATTATGGCGAATCATGGGAATATGTCGGATTGAAAGACGCCGGTGTCTTGTCAGATCTGGTTATTCATCCGACACATCCGGATACCCTTTATGTCGGAAGTATGGGCATTCCTATGCGAAGGGGAGACGAACGAGGTCTGTATCGCTCTTACGATGGAGGTAAGAATTGGGCAAAGGTCCTATACCTGTCTGATGAAGCGGGAATCACCGATATTTTAATCAATCCGGATAACCCGAATACATTGTTTGCTTGTGGATGGCACCGGGTCCGCAACCAGGCAGAATCCATCGTAAATGGAAACCTGGCCAGGGTATACCGGTCTCTGGATGGTGGAGATACATGGACCACATTACTCAATGGGTTACCTGATGAACCACTTTCCCGATCGGGGCTCGCATGGTCTCAGGGACATCTTTTTGTTCTCTTTGTGGGAACGAATCAAAACGTGAAAGGGATTTATCGAAGTAAGAATAATGGAACCAGTTGGACCCAGATCAATACGAGTATTGATCCCTCAAGTCTCCCTTCCAATGTCCTGGGAGGATTCGGTTGGTATTTTGGTAAGATTGCCGTCAATCCTCAAGACAGGAATGACATCTTTGTTTTAGGTGTCGATCTCTGGCGTTCCCGGGATGGGGGAACGGAATGGGATATATCTGAACCACCCTGGTGGGAATTTAATGTTCATGCCGATAAACATGATCTGTCCTTTTACCCGAATGGAAGGATAGACCTGGCAACAGACGGTGGCGCATATACCAGTTGGGATGGCGGTGATTCCTGGGCAGATCTGGATGCATTTCCCGCTTCTCAATTTTATCGAATAGCACTCAATCCTCATGATCCGGACCAACTTTCAGGTGGATTGCAAGACAACGGAACGGTAAAGGGATGGAGCGATCCGAATGCATGGGAACGCGTTTTTGGCGCTGATGGATTTCAGCCAGCCTTTCACCCGTTATATGCCGATGTCATCTATGCCGAATGGCAGGGTGGGGGAATCGTTGTTTCAACAGATGGCGGCGGAAGTTGGGACGATTTTACGGAGGGAATCGATCTGAATGACCAGATCGGGTGGGACGCTCCATATTTCATCTCATCCCATCCGCCTTACCCCATGTATCATGGTACCAATCGGGTCTATCGAAATATGGATCATTTTGAAGAGGCTTGGGTGCCCATCAGTGGCAAACTAACCGATTCAGTCCAACTGTTTTATCCGGGTACACATGTGATCACTGCTCTGGGAGAGTCTCCACTCGTGTCTGGGACGGTTTTGGCCGGAACTGGGGATGGGCATCTGTGGATCACCCAGGATGATGGTCAAATCTGGAAGGACATAACGGATGGGCTACCAGAGCGATATGTCACATCGTGTAAAGGAAGTTCTGAAGACCAGGATCGCATATATGTCAGTCATTCCGGCTACCGGTATAACGAATTTATATCTCACTTTCATCGCTCTGATGATGCCGGAAAGACCTGGGTCGATCTTTCTGGTGATCTTCCGCCCATTGGCGTCAATACCTTTGTCATTGTACCTGGTACTGGTGACTCCATCCTCTTTGTCGGGACGGATGCCGGTGTTTTTGGATCCATAGATGGTGGGATACAATGGTATGGCCTCAGCACAGGCTTGCCCATTATTCCCGTATACGATATGGCTTATCAATCAGAGACACAGACCTTGGTTATAGGGACACATGCCCGATCCATGTTGACTATGGATATTTCGAAAATCCTGGAGCCGATGAATACCGCGGTACATGAGCCCTTGAACGCATCCTCCTTCTGGCAGCTTCGGTCTAATCCTGCAGGTGGTCAATTGGTCCTGAATCGGAGGGGAAACGCATCCGGAAAACAAACATTCATCACCTTGTTTGATCGTCATGGAAAGACAGTGATGCAACGGAACTACAGCCCTCTCGATGGATTGTCTCAGCAAGTGGATTTGACATTGCCCACTTTGCCTGCCGGGTTATACTACATCAGGATTCAGGAAGGAAACGTACTGCAAACATTGCCCGTGATCATTGATCAATCCTGATCATAGATTCGTCCAGAACGATTGATCATGGTTGGACTGCCCTGTTGGGTGCCCATCATCATGATATCCTGGATGTTGACATGTGCTGGTTGAGAGATCATAAACTGGATCGCATTCGCCACATCCAAGGATGTCAGTGGATTGAAATCAGAATAAATATTGGCTTTCTCTGTATCACCATGAAAACGGGTGATCGCAAATTCAGTCTCTTCCACGTGCCCAGGGCTGATTTGGCCTACACGTATGCCATAAGTATGGAGATCCTGGCGCATAGAGCGCGTCAGCGCTTCTACAGCGAATTTTGTAGCACAATACACGTTCCCCTGGGGGTAGGTCTCTTTTCCTGCCGTAGAACAGATATTAATGATCTGACCTTTTTGACGTTTGACCATGCCCGGAGAAATCGCCCTGGTCATGTATAAGAGTCCTTTGATATTGGTGTCGATCATACGATCCCAATCTTCAATATCTCCTTTATGAATGGGCGCCAGTCCACTGGCCAGTCCCGCATTATTGATCAAAATATCTACATTGGCCCAAGACTCAGGCAAGGCCTTCATCATTTGGCGAGTCACCGCTTCCTGTCGGATATCAAAGGAGAGTGGAAAGACATCCGCATTAAATTCATTCTTCAATTCCTCATGCAGGGTGTGCAGTCGCTCTTCCCGGCGGCCAGTCAGGATCAACCGATGCCCTGCTTTGGCGAGGATTCTGGCTGTGGCACGTCCGATACCAGATGTGGCGCCAGTGATCAGAATAGTCAGTACTTGGGGTTCCTTTTCAGGTTGGGTAGTCTTCTTGGAGCCAGTTGTTGTTTCGACTGTGGTCTGAGGAGCATCACCTTTCTCAGATTGATCAAAGGATAACAATTCTTCGGGCCAGCCAGTATCCGGCTGCTCCAACTTTGTATCGGGTGCCAGACGGTGTACTTGAACCGCTTTGATCTTATCCCCGATCTGATAGTACAAGTCTGCCAGGATGGCTTTGACGGATTCATTCTCAGGATCCAGCTTCAGTAATTTTTTAAAGGCCTTGGTAGCCTTTTTCAATTTGCCGACAGACACCAGGGCTTGACCATAAAGGGATAAGGCTTCCTCATTGTCAGTCAGTAAGGATTTAGCATCAGACAAATGATCAAGAGCCCGATCAATCTGTTGTGGTTCTTCCAATAAGATACGCCCCAATCCCAGGTGTGCCAGCCCGTATGTCGGATCAGACTCCAGAGCTTTTTCATAGTACCGGATAGCCAGTTTTGTCTCCTTGTACTGTCCAGATAGCTGCCCAAGGAGTGTAAATGCACGGGCATTCTTAGGATCCAACCGTAAAACTTCTTCCAGATGGTTGGTCGTTTCATTGAAAAATTGATCATCTTCTGCAAGTAATGCGGCCAGATCCAGTCGAGCAGGGATGTTTTCCGGATCGTGTTCAACCAGCCGTTTCATGTGGGCCAGGTTGCGTTGAGGGAGTGCAATGATATGACCAGCATCTTGATCCTCATCGTCTGGATCACTGATGTCATTTGATTCAGAATGATCTTCTTCCTCATCCCAGTCATCATCATCGTCCTCAAATTCTTCCTCCTCCTCCAGACCATTTTTATAGGCAATGAGCTTCTTCAACAGCTCATGTTCCGGATTTGCTTGGAGTTGTGAGGTGTCTGACTGGCCATTTTCTGCCTGTTCTTGGATGGGCAGTTTTACGAGTATCTCCGTATCCTCCTCCAGTGGGGATTCATCATCCCTGATGACCTCCATAGATTCTCTGATTCTGTCCTCCAGGTGTTCATCTTCTTCCAGAAAGGGGTGTTCATTTTTGAAATCCGGATGGAGACTGATATTGCCACTCTTTCGGAAGAACAGTTCGTAATGATTTGCGGTCAATGCTTCCCAGCTGTAGGTCTGTTGTTCACGTAAGAATTCGATCAAATTGCCGATTTCAAACGCAATCTTGCGGACCTGTTTGACCAAGACTTCATGTTGACCTGCATCCTCGATCTGATCTGGTCGAATTTTGCGAAGTTGGAGATATTGATCCTGCCAATAATTGATGTAGTGGAGAATCTGTCCGACGCGATCCAGACGGGTAGGTACCGGCTCACTGGATTCATCCGGGAAGCCTTCAGTCAGGACAATGATTTGGATTTCTGAGGGTTCCCGCTTTTGAAGTACAGGTAAGAGATTGGCGACACAAGAAGAATCCTTCAAGAAGTTGTCACTGACCATGAGCAGCAGGGGACGGGTGTCATGCTCGAGCCGAGTTGCCAGAGATTCGCCTGGCTTGAGATCGTCTTCGCAAACCAGTGCGAACGTAAAGCCGCCTCGTACCAGATGACGAGTCATCTGGGCAGCCAGGGGATAATTCACCTGGTGAAAAAGGACAACGAAATGTGGATTGTTCATGGTATACAATTCCTTACAGGCTTAATGGGGTTCGCCGGTAAGTGGGTTTACAAAGTTATGGAAATCGATAGCGAATTGCTTGTATTTGGACGTTGCCGGGCCATCAAATCCTGTGTGGACTCGTCGTATCCGGTGTTCGCTATCCAGAAAGACCAGGGTGGGGTACGCTTTAATTCCATCCAGAAATGGAAGGGCCGCAGCCGCTTCTTCTTTGTTGGCAAAACCTCCCCACACTATTCTCCAGGGGATATTCAATCGTTCTCTATATCGTTTCAGTAAAGCAAGGACCTTCTCCTGTTCACGGTATTTTTCAAACGTAATGCTGATGATCGGTATGTCAAAATCAGGATGTTCAGCCAGATATTCTTTTAAGAATCTGGTTTCATCCAGGCAATTCGGACACCAGGTGCCCATGATCTGAAGGATCATCGGTTTGCCAGCGTATGCAGGTTCATCTGACGAGAATAATTGACCATCTGCATCTGTAAAAGCAATAGACACAGGGGCTTCCGGGTTCAATACGCCTGTCAGAACATCCGGATCTGTCATTTGAGCATCAGTATTCCGTTGTGCTTCCCAATAGGCCAGATAGTGCTTGCCGGATCGGAATGAACCGATCAAGGTGCCATCTTCATTGATCTTTCCTTCAAATAAAAAGGCATGTGCCCCGTCAAAACAGGACAGGTAGAGTTTGTTGGCCTGAACCGTACCTGCAAGGAACCGATAGTCACCCGTTTCTGTACGAAACGTTCCAGTCAATGTATTCCCGGTTTGCTGAAATTCCGCAACAGCCGGATAGGCCTCAGGTGTATTCGGTTCGAATTGTACGGACCATTGGCCACTCAGGTCCAACAGGGGCTCTTTTGTCAGCTGAGTAAATCGATAACCTTCCCCGTATTTAGCGACAAATGGAATTCTGTATTCTTCCTTATAGTTGACGATCCAAAAACCCTGCATCACCCCGGATTCACAAACGGCTTCGAGATATGTGTCATAAATAGGAAAGCTGACCGTCAGAGTATCTTTTGCTGTGCGACGATCCAGCCCAAACAGGATATCTCTGGATACAATACGTTCTTCCCCGTTGATCAACACAATGTGGAAGGAGTCTGGTGTATCGTAGACGACCTCAAACTCGAAAGGCAGTTCGCCTTCTGTCACTTCTTCAAATGCGACTTCACGTTCTTTTTGTTGGTCGGATCGACCTCCGATGACCGAGGCCTGGGCAGGATCCACCTGCAGGACTCCTCGCCACATACCCGGAGCCAGCTTCGGATAGGGATTCTCAATGACCAGACAACCCGAGAATAGGGGAAGGGCCATCAAAAAGAGGTAAAAAAGTGTGGTTCGTAAATCTAGCATGAGGGAATTTTTCCCAAAATAACGTTGGTATATGGGAATGGTCAGGACTTTTCACCAACAAAATGATCATCCTTGTATTTGAAGAGCACATTAAAGGATGTCAATGACCCATAGATCCTGGTGATATACTGTTGGAGGTTCACCTTTTCTTCGTCAGTCAGGTTGCTGCTATTGATCCGTTGTTCCATGACCCTCAATCGGTCACGGACCATGACAATTTTGTGAAAGAATGAATCAATCGGCATTTCCTTAGACTTCATTCCTTCTTCTCCTGGCTGGAGAATCAGTAGTCCATTATCCCATCGGTCACCCAATGGCACGATCTCTCCAATTTCTCCCCATGTGCGGAGTACCTTCATTAAAGAGCGTTCCGCCTCATTGAATGTGACTGGTTCTTCTGCAGGGACTGCTTCTATGATTTCCCATTTGTCGTAATCCTTGCCGACATGTTTTACTCCGTATTGCATAAAACAAACATCATATGCAGCCATATGGAGTCGGGTGATCGCTCCTTCACCATAAGCTGGATGCTTCACGCGGCTACCTACACCCAGAATGACTTTATCTTCTTGCATGTCTTCTCCGTTTCCATTATCTATCCAAAATTCGTTCCAAACATATTATGATTAATGTTAATTTATTAATATTCATATAATAAGTGAACGTTGATGCTTCATAGCATCAGCTGTCAAGCACGAATGCACAGGAAGAATGCCAATAAGCGACCCTGGCTTAAACTCTTCTAATTCATTGGAATTCAATTGTATAACTCCATGTTCCTGGCTCAACTTTGTCACGATTGAATGGGATGCCAAGGGTGTCCACCCTTTGGAATGCAGCCGAACTGCCATTCCATAAATGGTTTGCCCATCGCCTGCATTCAATCCTTCCTTGGAGAGATGAACCGCGCCACCATGGACGACAATTTCACCACGATCCGGATACCAACCCGTTACGGGCGCGGCAAGACAGATAGCGATCTGGTCCTGGGTGCAGTTTCCAGCCTGCCATTGCATCAAGTCATAATAAACTAGATTACCCGCTCTGATTTCATCCACATCGGACAGGTCATGCACATGGCTTGCGCTTGGAGTATCACCGGCAGAACACAGTAAAGATTCGGCCCGGCTGCCCAATTGTTGTTTGAGACGCTGAACCGCTTGTATCGTCTGATACCATTCATGAACGACTGCTTCGGAGGATGAGTGAGCGTATTGATGCCCGTCATGCCAGAGGAATCCAAGACAAGTCAAATGAGGTGATGCATCGATATATGCAAGGAGGTCTCTGATTCGTTCGACAGCACTCAGGGGTATGCCAGTGCGGTTTGACCCTGTGTCCAATTCGATCCAGACATGAAGGTTAGCATGACTATTGTGAAGGACTTCTGCCATGGTATGTTGATCCACAATGACTTGAAGTGTCACTTTTTGAGAAAGTTCGACAAGACGATCGATCTGTCTAGGATGGCAGGGGAGGGCGATGGTGATATCGCACCAACCCCATTGGGCATGTTCAACGGCCATATCCAGGGATGATACCGTGATCGACTCAATACCGGATTCCCGCATCCATTGACCAACTTCAGGATGTTGGTGAGTTTTCATGTGTGGACGAAAACGGATACCATTGGCCTTTGTTTTTGCCTGTATTTTCAAGAGGTTTTCGTTCACAATTTGCTTGTGGATCAGCAGGGTTGGCTCCAGAATTGTGGGAAAAGGATCGGTTACAGACAACTCCATAGATGGTTCCTCTGTTTAGTAGCGTGATTCGAAGTAAATTTGCCGTAAGTTAGAAAATGAGCAAACTAGGACGTGTACTTGTTGCGATGAGTGGAGGGATTGACTCCACGGTAACTGCCATGATGCTTCATGAGCAGGGTTATGAGGTTGTGGGTATCACCATGAAGACCTGGGACTATGCATCATCCGGTGGAAGTAAGAAGGAAACGGGTTGTTGTAGTCTGGATTCCATCAACGATGCTCGACAGGTTTCTGTGGATATGGGCTTCCATCATTTTATCGTTGACATCCGGGAGGAATTTGGCGACTATGTGATTGACAATTTTGTCGATGAATATATGGCAGGCCGGACGCCAAACCCTTGCGTACTGTGCAATACTCACATCAAATGGAATGCATTGCTCAAACGTGCAGATGCTTTGGATTGTGAATTCATTGCTACGGGACATTATGCCAAGATTGTAGAAGAAAACGGCCGAAAATTTGTTCGGCAAGCCGTAGATGATCGTAAAGATCAGAGTTATGTTTTATGGGGCTTGAGCCAGGAATGTCTTTCCCGCAGTCGGTTTCCACTAGGCCCTTTTACTAAGCCTGAAGTCCGACAGATGGCCGCTGATTGGGGATATACAGATCTTTCCAAAAAGGGAGAGAGTTACGAGATCTGTTTCGTCCCAGACAATGATTACCGTGGTTTCTTGAAGCGACGTGTCCCGGGTCTATCCGAGCAGGTGAAAGGGGGCACATTCCTCAACCCCCAGGGAGAAGTGATCGGACAACATGATGGTTATCCGTTTTATACCATTGGTCAACGTAAAGGGTTGGGGCAAGCTTTCGGAAAACCGATGTTTGTCACTGAGATTCGTCCGGAAACCAATACAGTCGTTCTCGGTGAGGTCGATGATCTACTGCGCAACGGAGTCGTCATCAAAGGGGTCAATTTCATGAAATACCCTGACTTGCAGTCAGGACGAGAAGCCATTACCCAGATTCGCTATAATGACCCAGGTACCCTCGGTCGCGTTCAACAGATCGGGCCAGCAGAGGTAGAGGTTGAGTTCTATGCCCATGTCAGAGGCGTAGCACCCGGTCAATCTGCTGTCTTTTATGAAGGTGAAGATGTCATCGGTGGCGGCATCATTCACGGAAGCCGTCAATTTCAATCCAATGACTAGCTCGAGATACCTGTTGGGAATACTCCTGGGTCTCTCACTCTTGATGTGGCAATGTACTGCCGATCCTCTTTTCCCGCCGGTTAATGCAGAATCAGGTGAAGATTACCTGCCTTTGTCTGTCGGGAGAAGCTGGACCTATCAGGTCGATTCTGTCGTTTATGACCCATTGGGCAGCGCACAATTGGTGGATACGGTGTATAGCTACCTCCGTGAGGTGATCACAGATACATTTTCTACACCCTCCGGCCTGACCTATGTGATGAATCAATATTCTCGCACTGATACGTTATTGCCTTGGACATATTTGAAAACCATTGGTATCAGCAGGGAGAAAGACCGGTTGTTATGGAATGAGGAAAACCGTATTCTGATCAAGTTCCTTTATCCACTTTACCAGGGGCTTGCCTGGGATGGCACCGCTTTTTTTGATCCCTATGTGCAACTGCCCATCTATGGTGAACTGATGCAGCCGTTCAAGGGGTGGTCTTTTGTCATAGCTGGACAGCAGGAACAGGTACAGCTTGGACCGTACGAGTGGGATCAGGTACTGCGCATCCAACAAGCGGATGATGAGAATTTGATCGAACGCCGATACAGCCAGGAATGGTATCAGAAAAACGTTGGACTCATCCACAAACGCATGATCATCCTCGATACACAATGTGGAGGGCAGCCTGCAAATTGTGCCGGTATTCCATGGGAAGAAAAAGCAGAAAAGGGATATATCCTGACCCAGACCCTGATTGAAACAACTAAATAAGCGTAATGGAAAAGAGTCTTATTGGCAAGCTGGGCAAACCCCATGGTTTGAAGGGTGAATTACGGGTTATTCTGACTGATGTATCAGTGGAGGCTATCCTGGAGAAGGCAGAATTTGTCTTTGTCAAAGGCCTTCCATATCGGATCTTGGAGACGCGTAATGCCGGGGGGTTACTCCTGAAGTTGGAGGGAATTGAGGATCGGAGTGCAGCTGAGATCATCAAGGGGGCAAACCTGGAGTTACCCGCCAGTGTTCAGTTGAGCGCTGCACTGGTTCAGGATAACCTTGAAGCTTGGGTTGGTTTTATGATTCATGATGTGACCACAAATCAACGTTTAGGCCCGATAGAAGAAGTGATCGAATTGCCAACACAACTCACTGCATATATTGAATTGGAGGGTAAGGAGGTGTTGATCCCCCTTCATGAAGACCTCATTCTGGCCGTAGATCTGGAAAAACAGATCGTCACGATGGACCTGCCAGAGGGTCTGATCGATCTTTACATGAAATAAAAAAGGGCCCTCCGGATGGAGAGCCCTTCATCATTTGGAAGGTTAGTTCTTAGTTGAAGATCAACTTACGTACGGCAGTACCCTGTTCAAAACGAATCAGAGCAATATATCTCCCGGGTTGAATCTGTCCACGCTCTAATGTGAAAGTGGATTGGTTGACGCCAGGAATAACTCTGATCAAGCGACCCATTTCATCATAGAGATTGATTTCCTGCATCGGTTGATTCGCATCCGATGTCAAGACAATAAAGTCAGATGCTGGATTCGGGTAGGCATTGAGACCAACTTCGGCACCAGGAACGATATCCAGTCCGGTCAGCTCGGAGATACAATCATCCAAACCGAGGACAAAACATGCACGCGGGGCATAGAAACGCATGATCGTATCAATATACATGCGAGATGATCCGCCATTCATATTACATGGATCAGCAGGGTTCGCACCAGCAAAACTGGTCCATTCCCATGGGGCAACAGTCACTGGAACACCTGGAACACTGTCTTTGTCTGGCATGTTAAATGGATACAATCCGATCTTAACCTCCTGAAGCCCTGCTGGAGAAGCCGCATATGCCGCTTCCTGTTCTGTCGTCAAATCAAATGAGATGCCGGCGTTCAGCATAGGATCCTGGTTGCCAAAAGCTTCGTGCAACTGTTGGATCAAATAACTACCCTGTGTCAGGATAACCTGCAGGTTCGTTCCTGGAACATTGACGATACCTTCTGAATATGGCGCAAAGTTGTCTGTTGGTACGGCAAAGGAGATCAACGGAACTTGTCCTGGATCCACCCATGAGCTATCCGCACTGGCACCTCCAAGGTTAACACCCAATGCATAATCAGAAGAATAACCCAAATGGTTTGGATAACAAAGGGTATCCCCATCAGGCGCGATGCCCACAGTTTCGCCATAAATGTCACCATTGATCGGTTCAATGATCATGGGGATCGGCGGTGTCATTGTATTGCCGTCATGATCATAAACGAATTTGCCATTGGAAGCCAAAGGAATCTTGAGATAGTTATCCAACGTTCCCATGGTCAGAGACAGGTATCCACCTGTTCCTTGTCCCCAAACGACAATTTTATCGGGGTCGATGCCATATTTGTCCGGATCTAAATCATTGGATTTACGGAAGTAACGAATCGCTGTACGGGCATCCTGCACACCTCGATAGGCTGCATTGATGATGCCATAACGACGTAAAACATCTGTTGCTGCCAATGGATTCCAACCCAGGCGATAGCTGCATGAAGCAACGACATAGCCCATTTTGGCCAGTCGGGTACACATTTCCACCGCAGCGGAATCTGTGCGTTCACCGCCACAAGAACCATTGAATCCCAATTCTGCAGGATTGGCAGGATTCCTGAAAGGCAAGAAGTTTCCAGTATGGAAATAAAGGATCAATGGACGATCTACTTCAGTGTCACCATCCGGCGTGTAGATATCCATTTTCAACGCTTCCGGCACAGCCTGGCCGAATAGGGAGTAATACAAGACAGTGGCATTTACGCCATATGTCACACCTGCTTCTGTCGAAACATCAGTGAATACTTCATCCAGATACCGCGTCGACTGACCCATGGTCAGCAAGGGTAGGAGCAGAAGTAGAAAGGAAAGGGGGTAGAGTTTTTTCATCATACGTTTGATAATAGTAACCTGTTAGCACTAATTATTTGGTATCAAGCTCATAGAGGAGCGAAATATAAGCTAATCTTCCTATTCGTGGACCGCCATAGGTCTGAAAGTTCCGATTATCAAACATCCGGGCAATGGCGGATTTACCCTCCGGATTCGGCTCATTCAAAGGTGTGAATCCAAAAAGGTTGGATGCACCTAGTTTGATGGTTGTCCCCCAAACGGTATGTCGGACATTCCATTGGACATCCACCATGTCATAAGTAGGGATATTACCCGTAAACTGGGGCGATCCTTCAAAGAGGAATCCCTCCACCCATTTGTAATTCATGCTGAATCCGGTTCGCAGACGCCTGCCTATCGGCAAGTCACGTGCAGAAAAACTCAAATTGAACTTGTGTTCGGGCGTATTGAAAGCCGGAATGATGGGATCGTTTTCGTCTGTTTTCAGCAATTTATTCCAGGAGTAGTTGCCACTCACCATATAGTTGGAGTGCATGTAGTAGTTGATACCAATATTGAATCCATGAGTCTGGACCTGTTTCGTGGAGTTTGCGGAAACCCGGTAGACCTGCAAATCCTTTACCGAGACCTGATTGTTTTTTACCGGTACCGTCAATCCCAGATTATAGCCGATGAAATCGTCATAAATATTGAAATAATAGCCGGCATCAATATAGATCTTCTTCATGATCGTTGTGCGGTAGCCGATCTCAAAGGTCTTGACTTTTTCCGGACGGATCGGAGGCGCATTGAAATAGACAAAGGAGTCAACAGCAATGGCAGTAGGATTCTCAAGCGCCGTTCGAAAGGACTCGACGGTAATCAGACTGTCGAAACCCATCAGGTTTCCGACCAGAAGAGCCGGACCCACATTGAGCCGTAAATACTGATCGGTCAATGTCGGATTCCGAATGGCTGAGCTGAAGGACAAGCGCAGGTAATTATCTATCACAGGGCTGTATACGGCAGACAGGGCAGGGGTGAACAACCAGTTGAAATTCCTGTTTTTATCGACTCTCAGGGTGGCAGCGGTGGACAGTTTATCAAAGAATTTTTTCTCCACTCCTCCGTAGAATCCAAATTCTTCGTTGGTCACCTCATTGTAATAAGAATTGACCAATTCCCCTTGATCATTGAATTCATTGACCAGCGTATCCACAAAGATGGTGCCTTCAGAATTGGGTTTGTAGAGACGATAGTTACCCCCTACGACTATCTTGTCAAACCAGTTAGGATCGAATTGATACTGCCCGTGGACATGGTAAAGAGCTGATTTGTCAAAAAACAATGTCCCACCCTGGTCGCCGGATTTAGTCGAACGGATCTGGTCGAATTTATCCTGAAAACGAACCGTTCCAGGCACATAAAACGGTACAGAAACGACTCCGGGAAGACCCGATTTTTGATTTGCAAATGCCTGGGCTCGAGCATGCCAGGCAGCCATACTATCCGCATATTCAACAAACCAGTTGTCGGCCGCCTCTGAATCAAAGGAGAACATTCCCGTGTTAGGATCAAATATCAACTTGGGATACCCCAACTGATTCACCATTTGGGTAGAAAACTTTCCAACTCCCGTCCAATAGTTGCGATAATCATCCCGAAACGCCACATCGGATTTGGCGGACTCCTGCAGTTTCAAGGCCGTGAAATATGGGTCATAGGAATCTCCGGCATCCTCATTTGTGGCATATGCCCGAATGAAATACTTATCCTTTTTCTGGATCTCAATTCTGTTTTGGAAGAAGAGGATATTCTTCAGACTGAATCGGTTATCCCCTTGATATACAGTTGTTCCAGAGCCAAAACTACTGGCGAGGATCAGTTCTGGTGAATCAAAATCCTGTTTTGGATCCAGGCGGATATGTACTGCCGCATTGGCTTTGATGTTGCGGGTATTATAGTCGACCAGATCAATCTCCTGATACCCATTTCTGAAAAATGCACCCAGCGGATAGAACGGTGACCATTCTGAATCGCCAGTATAGTCCATAAAGGCTTTGTATTCATCCCCATAGATATTGACCGCATCATATCCACCCGGATTGGAGGCATCATAATCGCTGCCATTGACCGGGTCATAGTTGTCTGCCTCCCAATCATAGGCTTTGAGGTAGAATAAATTCAGTTTGTACGCCACCAGGGGTTCCCCTTCTTTATTGTTGAAAGCTTGTGCCCACCGGATGGCCGATTCAAACAATTGCCGTTCTCCTGTTTTGACTTGAGCGCTCAAGCCCTGGAAGAAGAACGGGCTTTTTGTTTCCATGCTAATGACGCCATTGAATGCATTGGGGCCAAAGAACGGACCACTCGCTCCAGCAATCAATTCCACCTTCCGGACATCCAACTCGCTGGAGCCTAAAAAATTTCCAAGTGAAAAATTAAGTCCCGGGGCCTGATTATCTACGCCGTCTATGATCTGCAGGGAACGCACAGGACTTGTGCTGTTAAACCCACGCATGTTGACCACCTTGAATCCCAGACTGGCAGCGGTCAGGTCAACTCCTTTTAAAGATCCCAGACCATCATAAAAATTATCTGAAGGGGTTTCCTTGATCGCCAGTAGATCCAATGCTTCTACCGTGAGAGGTGTTTCTTTTTGCTTATCCGTGATCCGATGACCTTGTACCTGGATGGACTCGAGCGTGATACCGGATTCTTCCATGGTGATCACAAAATCACCTGGAACGTTGTCGAGGTTTAGAATTTGTTCTTCATACCCGATATAATTCACGACTAATCGAACGGGGAAGGATGGAACGTCGAGTCGAAAGTTACCGTCGAAGTCTGTGACGGTCCCCATAGTAGACCCTTCGATTAGAACACTTGCCCCGATCAGTGGTTCCCCATCCAGTCCACTATGGATATGACCTTTGATTTCCTGGGCTTGAAGCCAGGAACAGGAGAGAAAAAAAAGGAGCAAGAACGGGAGTAGAGATAATCGCATACCGAATGTTGAAAAGCTGATGCAAGAGACCTCTTACATCAGTTAAAATTACTATTCCGGTATCAAAATGCGAAAAAAACTTAATACGGCAGTATTAAGTAGAAGTCTACACTTGAAAAACGTGTTCGAAAAGGGTTATTCACAACCCAGATCTGCCTTGGACATAGGGTCATTCAACGGGATGCAATGCCCGGAAAGAACGCTCGTCGGCTCATAACGTTTCAAGAAGGGATCTCTCAATCCAAAGGTTAAGAAGGCGACCAGATCATCGACTTGTTGATCCGTAAGCTGTTGAGGAACAAACTCATCTGCAAGTGCAGAGGCCAATACATTTGGATTTTCTGGTACAGCCAGATTCTTATATCGAACCACCTCTCGGATCGTTTTCATGCTGGCACCATGACCATAATGGGGACTGTCCTTGAGGTTGTAGAGTTGTGGCACCTTAAACTTGTACATGTCCTCCGGGCGTTTTGTAAATCCGCCACGACCGAGGTTTTCTGAACTGGCCTTAGATGCCTTGAAGGCACCCTGATGATAGAGATCCAGCATCCCTTGACCATAAAAAGCCATGGAACTTAATGCGGGGCCAGTATGACAATCATTGCAGTTTGCATCTCGGAAAAAGACAATGGCACCGCGTTTTTCCTTGTCACTCATCACAGTACGCTTGCCTTTCAGCCAATCCTGAAAAGGGGCTTCATTGGCGAGTAAGGTTCGTTCATATGCAGCGATGGCCAAACCAGCTAGTTCTTTGGTGAAAAGCTGATCGTCTGGAACACCGGGAAAGGCTGCACGAAAGAGCTCCTCATATTTGTAGAGGGCGGCCCAGTTTTGACTGAGGTCCATTCGATGGACACTCAATCCGGCAATAGCCTGTGTTTCAGTCCCTTCATACCCAAGCAAGTTAGTGGCCTTAGGCGTTCCGTACTCCCATTCGGATTGGGTACCTGCATTCAGATGCGTCGCTCCAAACTGCCCGTTCCAGAGGATATTCGGTTGATAGGCAATATTCAATGCTGATGGAGTTCGGATGGGCTGTACATCCAGGTCGGCTTCACTGTACAAGGGGTCTTTGACTCTGGACTCACCGTTGATACCAAAGCCCATACCACCTTCACTGATGCCTTGGGTCAGGCAGGCTTGAAAACCTCCGGCAGCAAAGTGACAGGACGCACAGGAATAGGTTCCTGTCGACTGAGGCTTGATCGGATTGGTGGCCAATGCGGACTCATGGAAGAGCAATTTTCCCAGAGCTACCTTTTCAGCAGACAATGGATTTTTAGGATCCTGGGGAATCCGATCAAAATCATCGCTTTCTGGCAGCAGGAAAAAATCTGTGCCTTGGCCCTGGGCTGCCATTTCAATGGCGGCCAGTAATTCTGTATCCAGGACATCCGAGTGATTGTCTTTAGCGCAGGCAGAAAAGAGAACGACCAGGCTGGTCAGGAAAAGCAGTTTCTGGAACATATGTAAATGTATTCACATGTGAAAGACCAAGAACCTTGCCGCTTTCACTTCCAATCCTCTATTTGCAAAGCCCTGCTCAGGGTTAATGTATCAAAATCGCTCTTTGGACCTGCTCCCCTTGCTCACTAAAAATCTGGAGGAAGTGATAACCCGGTTGTAATCCGGAAGTGGAGATCTCAAAGATATGCCCGGATTGCACACCAGACAATAGCTGGTGTTGCACGACAGTACCTAATGCATTGACCCATCGGAATTGTGCAGGGGCACTGTGTTCCTCAGGCCAATCCACCCAAACGGGTCCACTGGTCGGATTGGGAAAGATTTTGACCTGTTGATTCAGGTCAGATTCAGCAATACTGGTTGAAATGAACTGACCTCGAGCCAGGGCATATTCACCAGGTAGCAACCCATTGATGAGAACCTCTCCTTTTCCATCAGTTTGGCCGAGGACGATCAACTTGTAATCAGGATGCTCTTCCCAGCCGACTGTGGGAGAAGGCCTGTACAACAACACCAGACTGTCTTCTTTTGGGCTGGCAATATCTGCATCAAGGAAGGCATTGCTTGCTGAGGCATTGTAAGACAAACGACCCTGTGCTTCGAATCCTGCAGGAAATATCCCGGATACCACCCAAAAATTGGTTGATGATATCTTTAGTTCAGGTTGATCTTGAATTGGTTCAGGAGCTGTCCAATGATGATCGACACGGACCATGGCACTATCCGTGATCGCTTGTACCACCACTCTGAATTTGACAAATGGCAGTATATAGTTGCCTGTTGTTTTCATGACCTGCTGGAAGTCCATGCGGGCCTGATTCAGCTGCCCTCCCTCATTCAATGAAATGTGAATTGGATCAAAGGGAACGATCAGAGAATGTGCGCTAACCGGCCCACCAGCGAGAACTGTCTCCTTATATATTTCCCAATTGGGTCCGTAACAGGTGACTTCCAGGGGAACAGCTTCATGGTATGCAGGTGCAGCGCGCAAACCCTGCTCCAATACCAGTTGAACGCTGTAGTCATTGCCGACCGCAGTAGACTCACGGGAGTAGATCTTGAATGCCGCATATCCCGGATTGAATATCCAGGCATCAAAAAACGGCCCGGCATCAATACCGGAAACCAGAGTCACATGATCCCGATAGGTTTCCGCATCAATGGCGTTGTACGGGTAAGTCGTCAATATGGACTTTTGAGTCGCTCTGAAAAGTGAGTCACCCAAGTATCCGCGCAGGTTGTGCATAACGGAAGCGCCCTTCCAGTATGAATGGCGGCCGTATATATTTTTGAAAGGGATACCGGATAATGGTAAAAAGTCACCATCTGCCTGATGGGCCTGAACCAGGACATTGAGGTGATTGCTTTTGACTGTATTAATGAATGCTTTTCTGTCGATCGTCCATTCATCGATCAAGTGAGCACAATACTCCGCATTTCCTTCTTTGATCCACATGTCTGTAGGCTCACGTAGTGTTGTCACGTTTCCCCACCAGTGATGACCTAACTCATGGGTCATCAAACGGACGTCACCTGCACCATTGTTCAATGCATTTTCCGGGAACGCCACATTAGTGGGATGTTCCATCGCACCAACTGTGGTCATCACATATCCTACCCTTGACCAAGGGTAGGGGCCATACCAGGATTCGATCACATCCAAAGCATCGCCAAGTTTTGAAAAACCACTGATCATTTCACTGATATCCTCGGGTTTAGCCAACAATTCAATAGGGATGTCACCAAAAAACCCAGAATGGGTATCTCGATGTGCCACATAGTTGGACACGGCGACATTGGTGAGATAGGTCGGAAGTAATTGCTCCATGCGGTAATGACGCCAAACACTGTCTTGTCCGGCGATGGTTTCACTAATGAAGTCACCAATGGCGTAGCCTTTTCTACCAAAAGAGCTCAATACATGGATGTCGTAGGCGGCCCGCTCGACAAAATTGTCAAAACAGGGATACCAGACCCGTCCGAAATTGGGAGGATTACTCGTGATCCCAATGCCCAGATTGTAAGCATAACCTCCCTCAAAGTAAAATCCACCCCAACTGGGGTCTTTGTGAGGCGTCCCCTGATAATAGAATGTCAGAGAAACGGTGTCGGTCAGGGCTAAGACCTCAGGCATTTGAACCAGAACATATGGGTCTGGATATGTAAATGCTAATGGCTGACCATTGAACAGAATTGAATCCAATTTCAAGGTAGTCAAGTCAAAGGTCAACATGTCCTGATCCGGCAACTTGGGTGTGAGCGTCACCGTCGTTTTTCCTTTCAATGTTCCACTGAACTGGGTGACATCCAGCCAGATTTCATAATGAAGAATATCAATAGAATCACTGCGTTCAACAGCGGCCCTCATTTTCACTCTGGACACCGGGTCGGGTTCCTGAATCTGTAAATCGCTTTGGTGATAATGGCAACCCACTGGTTGAGCCAAAAGGGTTGTCGATAGCATCATCATGGAGACAGCGACAGCCAGAGTCAGGAAATACTTCATAGTGCTCGGTTCTATTCTTCTTCGGTTACATCTTCAATCGGATTGATCATCGGTAATTCGATCCATTTCGCTTCAGCTGCGCTGACGGATCCAAAACCGAGAAATCCTCCAGAGGATCGGGCGATATGTTTTGCAAATGATTTCAGGGAGGTGTAGATCGCATGACCCGTTTTGGGTTCCAATTTCTCCAGGATAGGATTCAGCTCAGCCAGATCCGATTGGATAGCTTGGTTACGTTGATCCAGATCATCCGGATAAGCTTTAGACAGAGCAGTCAACCGCTCTGAAAAGTCCATATCGGCAACTTCGTAAAGCCCCTCCAGAGCAGGAGGATGATTATAACTCCGAATATGAGTCAGTTTTTCTGCCCATTCTTTCTCCTCATCATCAAAAATTCCGTCGGAACCGGCAATTAAGATAGCGACGCGTGAAAGCGCGGCAACCAATTTGTCAAAATCTTCCGGACTCAGCTGTTCTTGTAATTTCTGTTTCATTAACCCCTATTTTTGCGGCTAAGGTAAGGAACCTTACCTTTAGGATTCAGCTCAAATCTGCAGTTCAATTGGCAAAGACGAAGACGACCGGAGGTAAATCCAAGGAAACACCGCTGATGCAGCAGTATTTGCGCCTTAAAGGCAAATACAGAGATGCCATTCTTTTATTTCGCGTTGGTGATTTTTATGAAACTTTTGGCGAAGATGCCATCCGTACAGCCGCCGTTACGGGCATTGTACTGACCAAGCGTAATAATGGTGGTTCGGATATTGAACTAGCCGGATTTCCCTACCATTCCCTTGATCTCTATATGCCGAAGTTGGTCAAGGCCGGTCTTCGTGTCGCCATATGCGAACAATTGGAAAAGCCATCTAAAGAACGAAAAATCGTCCGACGCGGGGGTGGACGGAAGTGATCACACCTTCTTGTTCTGGAGCCCGACGCGGGGGAGACGTAGACGAACGATGCGTCGTCGACCGTCAGCTCCTCGAGGGTCTTGCCGGCGGGATCGAGCACGGCGCCCTGTCCGGGGAAGCCGTTGCCCGTCGGCGTCAGCGCCAGGTCGTCACGCCGCACTCGAGCAGCTCGCCGAAGACGTCCTGCCGGGCGTAGACGCCCTCGACGATCTTCTTCGACGCCTGCATCGTGGCCGCGCCGCGCGAAGAACCCCGCGAGTTGCCGAACCGGACCCCGCCGCGGAACTGGGGCGGGAGGTTCATGGTGGGGCTGCGTCCCGAGGAACCGAACCGGCGATGACCTGACCAGCCCCGGCATCACCGTGCCGCCCTTGGCGTCGATGATCTTCGCCCCGGGCGGCACGCGCAGCTTCTTGCCGACCTCGTGGATCTTGCCGTTGCGGATCAGCACCATGCCGAGGTCGATGACCTTGCCTTCCATCGTGACGATGCGGGCGTTGTGATCGCCGTCGGGCGCTGGGCCTGGGCCGTCGAGCGGCGCCGAGGAGGATCGCGACGGCTGACGGTGGAGGTGAGTTTGCGCCATCACGGGGCGTCTCCTGCTCGGTGGACGAGCCGGCCTTCGATGAAGACCAGCTCTGGGGGGTGCGCGGATCGAGCGGGTCGCCGTCCGTCACGAGGAAGTCGGCGTCCTTGCCCTTGGTCAGCGAGCCGACGCGGTCGGCGATGCCGATCTGGTGCGCGGGACGATCGTGATGCCGCGCAGCGCGGCCTCGTAGGGCAGACCGAGGCGCGCGGCCATCGCGGCCTGCAGCGGCAGCTGCTCGGCGGGGATGACCGGCGCGTCGGTGTTGATCGACAGGTCGTTGCAACCGACGGAGTAGTAGCCTGCGGCGATCCCCTGGAACCGACCTTCGCGCGTGAAGTCGTACATCCGCGGGCCGAGGTTCACCGGCGTCTTGCGCGCGGCCAGGGCGGCGGCGGCCCAGTGGCCGTTGAACGTGCCGTGCGACAGGATCATCCACACCTGGAACACGTCCTGGAACATCCGCGCCGTGGCGATGCAGTCGCGCGCGCCGGCGGTGTGGATGATCACCGGCACCTCGCGGTCGAACACCTTGCGCAGCTGCTCGAGCTCGGGCGTCGAGCTTCGGCTTGGGGCCCTTGCCGGCCTCGTGGTCGCGCCACGCCTCGGCGTAGTCGCTGCCGCGCTCGAGCGTCTCGGTCAGCAGCTGGTGCATGCCCATGCGGCTGTTGCCCAGGTCGCCGCTGCCGCGCTCGGGGTTGTAGCCCTGCGCGACCTTCATCGCGCCGAGCTCGCGGACGACCATCTGTTCGAGGGGCGACCGCCACGCATCTTCAGCAGCGTGCCGAAGCCCGACAGGAACGTGCCGGAGCCCGGGATGAACAGCGTCGTGGTGATGCCGCCGGCCGCCGCGTCGCGGATCATCTGCTCACCCGGGCGCACGACGTCGAGCGTGCGCAGCTCGGCGTTGATCGGCATCACCATGTCGTTCAGGTCGCCGCCGCCGCTGCTGACGTGGTGGTGGAGATCGACGAAGCCCGGGCTGATCACCAGCTGTCGCCGAGGTCGAGGACCTCGCGCCGGCCGGGATCGTCACCTCGTCGCATCGGCGGGCCGATCGCGGTGATCTTGCCGTCCTCTCGACCAGCATCGCCGCCGTCGATGGATCGGCCGGTCGCGTCGGCGACCAGCCGTCCAGACAGCGCGCGGCGCGGACCGCGGAGGTCCGGCGCGCTCGCTGCGTGCGCGGCCGGACGTCGGCGCTGCGCGCACGCGACGCCGACGGCCGCGAGGAAGGCGGCGAGACCGGCGGGGGATGGAAGCGGCGACGCGGAGCGGCGGACGGTCGGTCAGAAGCGCGGGCGCGTCCGGGTCGCGGCGGTAGGCGATGCGTGCCGTTGACGACCGTCATCTTCGACGTGGCTGCGCGGGTCGAGCGGGTCGCCGCTCCAGATGCCGAGGTCGGCGTCCTTGCCGACTTCGAGCGAGCCGACGCGGTGCGTCGATGCCGACGAAGCGCGCCGGGTTGATGGTGATCGCGCGCATGCCGACCTCCCACGGCAGGCCGAGGCGAACCGCCATCGCGCACTGCAGCGTCAGTTGCTCCTGCGCGACGACCGGCGAGTCGGTGTTGACGCCGATGCCGTCGCGGCCGACGCCGCGTTGACGCGGCGTTCGCCAGCCGTGCTGGCCGCCGCGATGCACGCGTCTGCCGAGGCCGACGAACTTGCCCGGTGCTGCGGTCGAAGTGGTACTGCGCGCGGGCCGTTGCAGACCGGCACGCCGGCGCTTCAGCGCGTCCTCGCTCAGGCGGTAGGCGTCGAAGGTGCCGTGCACGATCACGGTCCACAGCCCGAACTCGATGCGCAGCTCGCGCAGCGTCTGCAGCACGACCTGGTAGATCTGCGTGTGCACGCTGACCGGGTACTCGTGGCGGAACAGGCCGCGCAGGTACTCGAGGTCCGGCTGGAGCTCCGGCTTCGGGCCCTTGCCGGCGTCGAAGTCCTCCCACGCGCGGTAGTAGCGCTGACCGCGCTCCAGCGCGTAGCGCAGGCCCTGGTTCATGCCCATCACCGTCGCGCCGAGGTCGCCGGCGCGGCGCTCGGGGTTGCCGGCCTGGGCGATCTTCAGGCTGCCGGGGAAGCGCACGAGCGCCTCCTCGGGCGTGCCCGCGGTCTTCGTCAGCGTGCCGAAGCCACCCATGTTCGAGCCCGAACCCGGGATGAAGAGCACGGTCGTCACGCCGCCGGCCAGCGCGCGCGCATCTGCTCGTGATCCATCGTGATCAGGTCGAGCGTGCGCAGCTCGGGGTTGGTCGGGTGAACCGTGTCGTTGAGGTCGAAGCCGTCTGCCGCGATGTGGCAGTGCAGGTCGACGAGGCCCGGCATGATCCACGCGTCGCCGAGGTCGATGACCTCGGAGCCGTCGGGGATCGCGACCCTCGCGCGCCTTGCCGATGGCGACGATCTTGCCGTTGCGCGTCAGCACGACGCCGTTCTCGGATCGAGCGGTGCCCTCGCCCGGGACGATCTTGGCCGCGCTTGAACGCGTAGGCGCGGGCTCGGGACCGTCTCGGGGCCCCACTGCGCGACCTTGTGCTCCTTCGGCCGGTTGCGGCCGAAGTAGATCTCGATCGACCGTTCCTGGGCGTCCTGGGCGCGGAGCGCAGACCCCGCGGCGAGCGGGAAGGCGTCATCAGGAGCGGTGACGTTGAGCTCGCGTCATGCGCATTCACTTGGTTCCTCGGCGGTTGTCGACGACGACCCGACCGTTGACCACGACCAGCAGCACGCGCTGGTCATCTCGAACGGGTTGCCGGAGAACACCACGAAGTCGGCGTCCTTGCCGCGCTTGAGGCAGCCGATCCGGTCGTCGAGGTTGAACATCTTCGCGGCCGATGGTGATCGCCTTCAGCGCGTCCTGCGGGTCCAGGCCGTAGCGCACGGCGAGCGCGGCGTGCAGCGGCAGGTAGCGGGCGCCCTCGGTGTCGCCGGTGACGAGGCCGACCGGGAAGCCGCTGCGGAGATCCGCGCGGCGGCTGTTGATGACCTTGCCGGCCTTGCGCTTGACGACGTCAGGACCGAGCAGCACCGCGAGCTTCGCGTCGCCGAGGATCTCGGGCGTGTCGACCGCGTCGTCGGGCACCGTCATCACGAAGGGCAGCTTGTTCTTCTCGAACCACTTCGCGACGACCTCGGTGATCGCCGGGGCGCGGGTGGTGTTGATGATCGCGGGGATCCGCTTCTCGAGCAGCGCCCGCATCGGGTTCGAGGTTGTCGTCGATCGTCGGTTGCCTCGGTGGGCTGTCGGCTTGCCGTCGTCCTTGCTGAGGCCGCTGGTTGTGCTGCTTGGACGTGGAGCACGCCGGAGCGACCGCCGGTGCGGGTGGCTCCTTGAACTCCTTGTAGTTGCGCTTGGCGCTGAACGCCGACGGTGCCGAGTCTCGAGGTTGCTCGCCATGCTGACCTTGCCGGAGGGTGGACTTGACGGTGCCCTTGCCGAGGCCGATGGCGATATTCGCCGTGACGGTGAACGAGCCGTTCTCGGACCTTGCCGTCCTCGATCTCCGGGCCGCCCATGTTGCGACCGCGCATCTCGATGGCGACGGCGATGCCGGCGCCGAGGTGCCCGAGGGTCAAAGGACTGGATGTGGGCCTGGTGGGAGCAAACAGGGTGACGCGGCGACGATACACCTCCCAGGTCGCCGGTGATCAGGTGCTGGTTGGCCAGATCCTCAGTCTTCTTCTCCACTCGACCTTCGGCTTCACTTCCTGGTTCTCATGCCGAGTAGCCGGACGTTGAAAGGCGGCGACGCGCCTTCTCGTGCGGACTGGCGTTGGCGGCGTAGCTCTTGCGCCATCGTAAGAAATCACGCATACTGCCAGGGCATTGGTCGAGCCGGACCGCTCGCGTCGTGGACGAGGCTGGCTCGCCCCGATGTCAGCACGGTGACGAGGTAGGTCAGCAGCACCCCTCTATGACCACCAGCTTGCCGCTGCAGGGAGCCCTTGGGTCGGCTAACGCTTGCCGGAGGCCACACCGTCGGAAGGGCCGCCTCGGGCGGATCCGAGAACGTAGGCGTAAACGTCGTTGAGGACCACGTCGGCCGTGTACAGGCAGCTGATCGGCGGCGCAGTTGGGCGATCCGGAGACGGAATCGCCCAGCAGACTCGAGATGAACACGAGCCCCATGGCGAATGTCCGCCAGCGCCGTGAACACGTTCGGCAGGCGAAACGAGCCGCAGGTACGAAAGCAGTAGCGGCGTGGGGGCGGCGGATCGGAGGGTTGTGCTGCGGCCACGTGCGATACGTAAGGTTGTGGGATAGGTGCGAGAAGCTGCTTAGTTTTCGATGACTATTTGAACAGGCTGCTAGGCGACCGGAATACCTTGAGTTCTTCCATGAGGGAAGTCAGAAACTCGCGTGCTCTCCTCGAGCGGCATCGTCGGGGTTGTCGATGTACGGATACAGCTCGACGGTGATCCAGCCATCGTAGCCGGTGGCTTGATTGCCTTGCAGCGTGGCTGTGAAGTCGATCGCCCCGTGGCCCGGAATCAGGTGCTGGTGCACGCGCGTCGGCGGCGATGTCCTCGAAGTGGTAGTGCTTCGTGTAAGGGGCCATGGGCACGACCCAGTCCTGCGGGTCTTCGCCCACGCAGTAGGCATGGCCAATATCGAAGTTGAGACCGGCCCAGTTCGAGTCGATCCGATCGACGAACGCCAGGTATTGGTCGAACTGCTCGATCAAGAGCTCGGGCTCGGGCTCGATGAGCAGCGGATCTCGAGCTGTCTCGGCGACTTCCAGGCAGGGCATGAACTCGTCGTAGAAGATATCGGCGGCCTCGTCCCGGGTTTGGTCTTCGGCCAGGTGACCGCCCGGCTCGGTGGTAATGTGCCATGGCGCCGAGTTCCTTGGCCAGATGCAGAGAACGCTTCGTGTGCTCGCGGCGAATGGCGCGGTAGTGCGGGTCGGGATCGGTCCAGCCGGGGTGCCAGTACGGCTGCCGCGGATCGGCGACGGCGTTCATCATGAAGGCGTTGATATTGGCGATCGT
>CALNZC010000059.1:0-62655 GCA_942490895.1 uncultured Saprospiraceae bacterium | reverse complement strand
TACCAGCGGTTACAAATAGAGGATCGCCTGTAGAAACATAGTTATCCTTAAATAACGTTGTTACATCTACATTAACCCACATATCAGTACATCGTGTATCATTTCCGTGATTATATAAAAAACTATTAATATCTATTTGGGTAGTCCAACTAAAACCTGCTACTGATAGCGTATCTAAAATGTTGTTATAAGATAACCAATCTTCTCCATCAGTCTCGCTTACAGCAGTGCCGCAATTATAAAAAGTATTGTTACATATTATAGGGTGATCAGAACCTGTACTATTTATTCCAACAAAGCAATTATTAAAAATACAACCAATAATGCATAGACCTATCCTAGCTGAAAAAACAATACCAGCACCATTCGTTGCATCAGCAATATTATAAAACGTGCAAGCTACTATTCTGTTTGTTGCGCCTGTTGTTAATCCTCTTGCATTTGCAGACGTAAATGTACATTTTAAAACAACACAATAAGCACCAGTGAGTAAACCGTACTTATTATTAGCAGAAGAACCATAATCGTTATAAAATGAACAAAACAAAAACATACTACTATTCCCGCCCCAACACGCATACCCATATTCACTTTGAATCTGAAGTCCGTGAACAATAGAATACACGTTTGGTTTAAAAGAATAACTAGCACAATCAAAAAATGGTCTATCAGTACTTAAAGCAAAATCGCTAAAAGTAATAGCAGCACCCTCATTTGTAGTCGCAGATTTTACACCTACGTATAGCATAGGAGAAATAGCTGTCCCTGCTAATGCTCCAGTAATAGTAGATGTTAAAGTGTATGTTCCCTCTTTAAAGAACACAACATCCCCAGCAACTTTTACACCTGCGTCTTCATCATAGGTTTTAAACTCTACTAAGCTCATGGCATTGGCCCAATCAGCTCCAGTCTTAGTACCTGCGCCACTTGGTGTTACATGATAATAAGCGTTGATAGCCATTATTTAACCTCTTTTATGGATTCTGATAATTCTCCAGTATCTATTAATATTTGTTTTAATCTTTCTTCATCATTTTTTAAATCTTCTATTTTCTGTTGTTCAATAAGTTTTGGATCATTAGTAATAGTAATTGGTGTTATTAATTTTGCTAAAGGTATATCTTTTGGATCCTTACTTAATTTACATTCATCAAATTTTTTTTCATCCCTAGGCTTTAATATTTTACCTGTATTATCAACTAACCAATATTCTAAATCATTCTGTTCCTTAAAATATTTATTGGTTCCGCCAGTAACAGTAGCGCCTTCTGGAATAATACAATTATCAAGATTACATCCAGTAAAAATTACATTAGTAATATTACTAGGAAACACATTAGTATATGGTTCATCTTGATAAAAACATGAACCTATTATTTCTGTGTTATTAAATTCTTTTGCAGGAATAGATAATAAACTCTGTCTCTTAAATGATTTATAAGAATACTTTTCATTAATCATAATTATCCTTTAAGCATTAAGCCTGTCTTGATCTAAAAAGACCAGAGGCATCTATTGTGATAACAAAATCAGTGCCTGTGTTAGCTGTTTTTTCTGTTGAGAAATCTATAATGTATAAGTATTTAGATTCGCCACTGTGAACTATTGCGCAATACCGAGCTGGACCAACATCTCCACCAGAAGCTGTCCAAGTAAGATTTCCACAATCATACATAATTTCATCATTGGCGTCATCCCAGGTAACGGTTGTTCCCGTGAGAACTTTATCCAATTGAGTGTAACCATAGGCTGTTGCTAACTCATTAGTATTTGCGTATGCACTAGAGTCGGCTGTAAAAACTGCTCCACTGGCATAAAGACAAGCATACATAGTATCTGAATCCCAATGTAAAAGACCAGACCCTAAAAGTGCTTGACATGCGTTAGTGATAATGTCTGCCATTTATTTCTCCTTAAAATTAAATTATAAAACGTCCTCTTCTTCGATAGTTATTCTATTTGTTATTTCTTGCGCAGAAGAGGCTATTTGTCCAGTAAAAACTATTTGTACTCCACTTAATATCAACTCAATATTAGGTTGTTGATTTTGTGGATATGTACTATATATATAAAAACTACTTATATCTTCTTGATCAATTGCATTTATTCCAGATAATTCTGTTTCATATCCCGAAACATCGTATCCACTTGGAACACCCGCAAGACCTGAACTATCATAATAACCAGTACCAGTTGTAAAATTAAATACATATGTATCATCTATTAAAGTTCCGTCAATTGCAACAATACTATTTGGTGTACCAAATACATAAACGCTATATTCAGTGTTAGATAACATATTTAATTCTGGAACAAAATCAATTTGAACACAGGTTCCACTGGATGTCCATGTGGAACCCAACGTTCCAGGCATAGTAGTAAAACTACTTTTTTCTTGAACAGTTACTGTATCCCAAGTTATAGTTGATGCTTGAATAGGTCTATCAAAATAGATACTAATTGTTTCATTTCTAAAAACACCAGTTTGATTAATTGATGGTGTATGATTAATAACTTTAAAGCCATTTTTAATCTTCTTCGTTAATTCTAATCCCAGATATGCCTGGACCAAAGTCTCTAGTTTGGCGCGGATTGCGTCTAATACTTCAAGTCTTGGACGATTTAAAGGATTATATCCTTTTTTTTCATATTCAAAAAGATCAAGTAAATTTTGTCTTCCTGACTCATTTTTTGGCGTACTATTAATAAACGATTTTAATGTGATCCAATTATAATTTTGAAGTTTTACGTAAATTTCTTTATTTTTTCCATTAAAAATTCTTTCACCATTATCTTTATTAAATGTGAAATCATTTTCTGTATTAATTGTAATTGGTTTAGGTAAAACTTTAGGGTCAGCTTCGACCAGTATTCCATGTTTATAAGCAAATAATATTCTTGATAATTTTTCAGATGGTATTTTAGTAGTATCAACATACCACTGCAAATTTCCATCTTCTTTTCCAAAATCATTTATATTTTTATTATCAAATTTATCTTTTGGTATTTCTGATATTATCGGAACATTATCAATTTTTCCATTTTCATCTTTAATTTTTTTTAATTTTGTATCTCGTCCAATTAAATTTATGTTAGTAGCGTAAAGTGATACTCCAGATGAATTATCACCATCAGTATCAAACCACATTGACCCTTTATTTAATTTTAAATATTTTGGTAATTTAAATCCGCCTTTATTTGTTTTTTCCTTCGACATCCCTTTTTCTCCTGTTTTTAAAAAAAAAGGGAGAGAGCAAAAATGCTGCTCTGCTCCCTTGTTTACTTCCAAATTCTACTCATCTATTACGGAAGAGTAGTTGCTCCAGAAACCCATCCACTTGGAACTCCACTTAGAGTAAGAGTTGAAAGTGTTTGACTATTTGAATTCTCAAAGTTGTAGTTCCTAGATACTGCGATATTGCTTGCTTTCGCAATTGCTTTACCCTGCTCTAGTACTGCAAAGCCATAAGCTTCTCTAACTTTGATATTTAAAATATCTCTCTCTGGATCTGTCCATCTATCTGTTCTTGCTGTTTCACTTTGACCGATAACACCACAATTATCAGAATCAACCATGATAACGTTAGTTGTGCAACCAGTATCCATTCTTTCAATACCCTGTGAACCATAACTAAATGGAACCATATGAGTAACGATAACCTGGATCGGTGAAGGTAGATAAGAAGGAGCAACAGAAAACTGTGCGCCTAATGGGTTAAGTGTCTGAACCCAAGGGTTTGGTCCTTTAACTGTGCTACCAGAAGTTTTTTCAGTTCCAGTTCCAGCAGTTCTAAGTCCAAAACCACGATGGCCAGTACCCCAATTAGGTGCGGGTTGTCCTTTAACCTGAGCAATAGTAGATGCTGCAAGTACAACTTCTCTCATCTCTGGATCAGTTGCAAATGTTTTCCATGCTAATGGATGCATTAAAAGAGTATCAGGTGAAAATCCCCTATTTAGAAGATAAGCATACATTTCAAAAACATCTCCCGAAGTCATTGATCCATTTGCAGTTCCAGTGATATCTCTACCAGTTGTCATACCAGCGTAAGATGTAGTTGGGGATACATTATCAAAGATTTTATATCCCGTCTCATTAATTAACTTAGCGCCGACGCGTTCTTTACAGCGAGCCATTGCTTTTCCAGCAGCTCTTAGCCATACGTTAACTACGTCAAATTGGTTCTGTTGTACAACATCTTCTGTTAAAGAAATTTTAAGACCATATTTGTCCGTAGTAATTGCAACCATATCTCCGCCATCCAAGTCAAGCATTCTTTCTGGATATTCTCCAGCAGATCCAACTCGTCCAGCTTCCATGTGTCCAAGTGCTCCAATTTGAATTCTTGATCCTTGTTCGATCATAATTTCTTGGAATAACCTTGGGACTATAAATAGATTAGGTTCAATTGCTTCGCGCACAACAGTTTCAACTGTTTGCGGCATAAAGCGCATTAGATCTTCTTTTGTTACAAGATCTTTAAGTTCGAACGTGTTTACAGTTCCTTTATCATCAAGTATACGCCCACGACTCGTGAATGCATCATATACATTAAAATACTTTACACGATCTTCTTTTTGAGGGAAGCTGTCATAAGCAACTTGATCTTTAATTGTCATATAAGCCATAATAATCTCCTTTAATTATGATACAAGTAGCTGAATTCGAGCCAGCCCGAAAATACCTGAGCGAATAGCCCACGATACATATTCTACTGTTGGAGCTGTACCATTTCCAGTTAGTAAAATATAATAGGCAAAATCAAAAAGATTTTTGATCATACCAGCAGTTTGTGATCCAGGCATACCAGATCTTGGATAGGTTAGAACATCTTCTAATCCATCTTTTGGACACCTAGTATCTAACGCAACAAGTTTTCCAACAGTTTGTGCTGTTTTAGGATATCCATATGCGGATGCTCCACCACCACCACCAAAAGTAATGGTCCCTATTAAGTGAGATCCACTAGCAGTTGTAATAGTTGGTGCACCTTGAAGTTTATAATTTCCGATACCATCACTCATAACAAATGCTCCTGGTGTAACAGTATCTGTTCCACTATCAAAAGCAAGATATGTAAATTGTTTGTTAATTACTCTCCATGTAGCATAATTACCAACAGCGTAAGATGAACCCCAAACTAAAGGACTCATACCACTGGCAATTATCTGTTTGATCAATATTGGATCTCTTCAGGGTCATACCACAGATAATAGTTCTATTCATGATCTTCTCACCTGTGACAATGTCACGGATGGTGGTAGCATCGCCGGGGACGAAACCGGCTGCCCGGATCCGATATTTGATCCATCCGAGATCGTCAATGTCGTCTTGCCATCCGGCGGATCTGGCGATCTGGAATATCTGTGGATGTATACGTCGGTTGATCCTTCCCTACCGATCACGTCCTGGCTTGTGTTACCCAACTCCAATACGCCGAACTATGATCCGGGACCAATCACACAGACAACCTGGTATCGAAGATGTTCACGTCGGGCAGGATGTACAGAATATGCAGGTGAGACAAGCTATGTGACTAAGGCAGTCAAATGCTGCGAGAATGTTGACGATCCCGGGATGATCGGATCAGATCAAGAAAGTTGCACTTCGTCTTTTGATCCGTCGCTCTTGACCAACCTTTTATCGCCATCCGGAGGCGCTGGTAATTTGATCTATACCTGGTATTCTAGCCAATCGGGACCTCCTTTTGATCCAGGAACCTGGTCGATCATTCCCGGCGCCGACCAGTCTTCATATGATCCTGGAAGTATCACCACAACAACCTGGTATCTCCGAGCTGTCCGTCGAGAGAATTGCAACGACATTCTATTGTCTAATCCAGTCGTCGTTCAATTATTTGAAGGGCCAGTAATCAGCGGAACGGTTCAGCATGTCAATTGCTTCGGCCAGGCTACGGGTGGGATTGATATCAGCATCTCTGGGGGGACTCCAGGTTATGTCTTCGATTGGGACAATGCCCCGGATCTGAAAGATCCTGTGAATTTGACATCTGGTATTTACTCCGTGACGGTGACCGATCTCAAGGGATGTTCTGTGACAGCATTTTACAATGTAGAAGAACCACCGCTGCTGACCCTGACAGCGGCCCTGACGCATCCGGCTTGCGGCGGGCTATCCACCGGAGCGATTGAACTCTCTGTTGCTGGAGGAACGCCGGGGTATACCTACCTGTGGAATACAAGTGACATTACCCCAGATCTGGACGGACTAAGTGGAGGTGTTTATACGGTTACTGTCTCTGATCAAAACGGTTGTACTCAAGTCGAGGAATATTCAATAGTTGAACCTGGCGACCTTGTCGCAACGGTGACTCCGTTGAATGTGAGTTGTGCCGGTTCAGCGGATGGAAGTATTGATCTAACTGTATCGGGAGGCACAGCCCCCTATTTCTACCTGTGGAGTCATGGTGCGACAACACAGGATGTGCAAAACCTGGATGGCGGCCCTTACAGTGTCACTATAACGGATGACAATGGTTGTGTCATTGTCCAAATGGCAGATGTGTTTGAACCTGCTCCGTTAACCCTGACCATTGTTGGTGTCGACCCCACATGTGAGAGTGGTACTGATGGGTTTGCAGAGATCACTGTGACAGGTGGGTCGACTCCATATGCCTATCAGTGGGATGATCCTGCCCAGCAAACAAATGCGCTTTGTTCCAATCTGGGTATGGGGACGTACCATGTCACTGTTTCGGATCAACATGGCTGTACATCGGTAGAACAGGTCACTTTAGAAGATGGTCAGGAGGACTGCCAAATCAATATTGGTGATTTTGTCTGGTTGGACAGTGATCGCGATGGACTTCAGGATCAGAATGAATATGGAGAAAATGGCATTCTGGTAAAATTGGTTCAAACCGGACCAGATGGTGTATACGGTACTGGGGATGATGTAGTGATTGACAGTATGTATACGTCCGGGTTTGGGTTCAATACAGGGTATTATCTGTTTTCGGATGTCCAGCCAGGGACCTATTCAATCTGTTTCATTATCGATACGTCAGCTTTCCAGTTTACACTGATGGATGCTGGAGGCAATGATGCTATTGATAGTGATCCATCACCAAGCACCGGTTGTGTAGCAGAGTTTACCATTCTGCCTGGAGCTAAAGATGACCTGACATTTGATGCGGGTATTCATGCTCGATGTGTTAATGTCACCTCAGGGGGAACGATCGGGTATGATGAGGTCCTGTGTGAACCCGGTGCTGATCCAGCGGAGATCGTGAATCTGATTTCTCCTGCTGGCGGTCTGGGACAAATCGAATATTTATGGTTGCGTTCGGATACCGATCCAATGTATTACCCCGGGAATCCTGAATGGAAAGAAATCCCGAATTCCAATTTTCCGGATTTTGATCCAAGTCCAATTGAACTGACGACTTATTATATCCGATGTGCCCGGCGTGAAGGATGCTGGGATTATCCTGGTGAAACCAATATTGTTACGAAGTCTATTGCAGACCCGTTGGCCGAGATCAGTGGACCATCTGGACCTTTATGTGTTGATGAAGATTATTTCTTCATGGGCAAGAGCAATGGTCCGAATGCTACTTATGAATGGAATTTTGGACCACATGGTCATCCTCAAACTGCGAATGGTCTTGTGGTGAATAATGTCAGCTGGGATGAAAGTGGGATACAGACCATCACGTTGGTGGTCACCCTGGATGGTTGTGAAGCATCCACCAGCATTCAAATAGAAACAGAAGCCTGTGGTGGAAAGCATGCCATTAAATCGCTCTCTGCATTCGTCAATCTGGATTTGGACGTTGATTTGCGATGGTTTTCTGAAAAATATTCAGATAACCATGTGTTTGTCGTTGAACGCTCCTTAGATGGTGTGGACTATCAGTATCTGGCCACGATCATTGGTGACCCTCTCCAAGATCTCTGGTATACGTATCGGGATGAGCAACCGGAATGGGGTGAGAATTTTTATCGAGTTCGAATGGTTTCCAACCAGGGAGTATTAGGCGTCTCGGATATTCAAAAGGTAGTGGTGAAAGAATTGGATATGTTTAATGTGGCCATCTTTCCCAATCCCGTTTCTTCCCGATTAGAAATTCGTTTCCTGGAAGCAGGGACTCATGAGACTCAGGTTGTTTTTTATGATTTGTTGGGAAGAGAAATTCATTCCAAAACAATTGCACCAGGACAAAAATCAGTTGTCGTTGATTGCCAAAATTGGCCAGATGGTCTGATCATTGCATGGGTCATGCAGGAGGGAAAGCGGCCATTCAGTATCCCGCTTCAGAAGATGAAATAGGCGATTATACTGCCTAATTAAAGTAAAGCGGCTGGGAATAAAAATATTCTCAGCCGCTTTTTTACTTTAAGCCAAAAATCATAATTTACTGTTATTCAGCTATATACAGTTACAGGTAATGCTTTATCTGTATATTATTATGCTTCAAGTGTTTTTGTATGTAAAATTCCTTTAATACCTTAGAGCTATCGAGAGACCTCGGATTGATCCCATGGGCGTTAAAGAGTACCCATTTTTTTATTCCAATCCGATTTCCATCCCAGAAACCGCAATTTCCCAAAACAGGGCCTTCAGGAGAATATCCATTGAGGGCCTTGTTTTATTTATGGCGGTTCAGACCGATTTTATACGTTTTGAGGCAACGTTCACGAGCAAATGAATGCTCCACAACTGGAATGGGATAGGATGCGGTCCCCCACTCTTTTATCCAGGTTTTGATGTACAGAAATTCAGGATCGAATTTCTTTTGTTGTGCGGTCGGATTAAAAATCCTGAAGTAAGGTGCTGCATCTGTCCCACAACCAGCGGCCCATTGCCAGCCACCATTATTACTGGCCAAATCAAAATCCAATAACTTTCGGGCAAAGTAGGCTTCTCCCCAGCGCCAGTCAATCAATAGATGTTTAGTTAAAAAACTGGCGGTGACCATTCGTACACGATTGTGCATATATCCCGTGTTGTTCAGTTGACGCATTCCAGCATCTACCAGAGGATAACCCGTTTTGCCATCGCACCACATTTGAAACTCATCCTCATTATTTCGCCATTCGATCTGATCGTATTCTGGACGAAAGGATGATATCACCACTCTGGGAAAGTGAAAAAGAATCATAGCATAGAATTCACGCCAGATCAATTCATTGAGATAAGTCTCGTTGAGCGAGAATGCCTGTCGGGCGATATCCCGAATACTGATCGTTCCAAAACGTAAATGAATACCTAATCTTGATGTACCCTGAATACCTGGAAAATCTCGGGTTTGATCATAGTGTTGAATGAGTGATGTCGACACGTCCGTGTTTGGAAATGTGATCGCACTTTTCAGGAATCCCATTTCAGATAATTCCGGAATTTCTTCGCTTCGGCCTTGTTCCCATCCTGAAAGATGACTTGACGGATAAGCTGCAAAACAAGTTGGTGTCCCATCTTCTTGTAAGTCGCTGTCCAACATCTGCTGCTTCCATTTTCTGGAATACGGAGTGAAGACGGTATATGGCGTTCCATCCGGTTTTAGGACCTCGGCACGTTCAAAGATCAGGTGGTCTTTGAACGTGTGAAATGCTACGCCATTTTGGGCACATTGCTGCTGAATCTGTTTGTCTCGTTGACATCCATATGGATCATCATCGTGGTTGGTAAAGAGGGCTGTAATGCGATTTTCCTGGATGATCTTTGGGATCTCCACTTCTGG
Organism: uncultured Saprospiraceae bacterium; assembly: GCA_942490895.1. Taxonomy (GTDB): domain Bacteria; phylum Bacteroidota; class Bacteroidia; order Chitinophagales; family Saprospiraceae; genus JAGNXB01. The sequence continues at coordinate 52,951 of CALNZC010000059.1, read as the reverse complement.
TTTTCCATAACGGACCAGCAAACGCCCTCCCTTCTGCTGAATTTCTTCTTGAAGGGCATGTAATTGTTGATGCAGGAACGTGACTCTTGCATCATCCCTGTCTTCCAGTTGATCCAGGATCTGGGGATCGAACACAAAACATCCGATTACGGGTTTTCCGCTCTTCAGCGCTTGCGTCAACCCATAATTGTCCAGGAGACGCAAGTCACGTCTGAACCAGAACAAAGATCTTTCATCAGGTGTAGTCATGTGACCAAAATGTTGAAAAGGGGACAAATGTTCAGTTCCTTCTTTTCTTTGGAACGGAAGCGTATACTTTTGTGAAAATGAATCTTACATGAGGACGATATTGACTGCACTCTTTCTGGTCTTATTGATTGGCTGTCAGCAATCCCCCGCTGAGTCACGGTTCCCCAACCTGGATCAGGTCCAAACGTTACCGGACTTGAAGGCCGCAGAAAAGGAAGTGGACATGATCCTCCTGGAGGATCCCAAATTAGATGCCGGGTTAGCTTATGGTCAACTGGCCGCAAAAGCATTATCCCTTTCCAGGTTATTGGATGCAGAGCGTCTTTATCACAAGGCTATTCAGAGGGCACCCAACAGTCCTGAACGACATGCAAACCTCAAGCGGCTGGCTAGCCTGTACCGGGTACAATTAAAGTTTGAGACAACAGCGGATATGATCTGTTGTGCCCATTCCAGTGGGATAGATCAGCCAACCGAAGACACTTGTTGCCCTGTAGCATCGCCATCTCCTGATAGTATCCAACAGTTGTTACGTCAACGGATTGTCGTTGATTCCTCTGGCCAGTTTTCTCGTCAGGCAGGCCGGGAATACATCGCATTCTGCCAATCATACGCATTACTGTTCCCCGCCCAAACCCAATCACCTGTTTATTTGAATGAAGCGGCAAAGTTGGCTTCCAGTTTGCGTATGCCCGCAGTCACTGTCAAGTTATACCAGTGGATCTATACAGCATTTCCAGATTCAGAAATTGCGCCGAAAGCACGGTTCCTTGAGGGCTTTACCCTTGAGAATGAATTGAAAGACCTCGAAGGTGCCAAGGCTGCCTATGAGGGATATCTGGATGAATTTCCAAATGATGTGTTTGCTAAAGATGCCCGAATTCTGATTCAGAATCTTGGTGTGAATCCAGAGGATTTGATTCGGCAGTTCGAACAACAACAACAACAATAAGGCTTAAGACATATCCAGTCCGTAGAGGTCTACTTTTTTGACAATGGGTAGTGCGGCTCCCTGAATCGTCGTTGTGATCTCCAGAAAGAAATGAGAATGCAGGTTTTCAATCCATGCCAACCCCAAGGTCAGCGGTTTTAACAATGGTTTTCGTTTCAATTGATCAAAAGGACTGGAGACGGAATGATAATCGAGATCCGTTTCCAGAACAACCGGTAGGTCAGGCTCGACCTTCCATGGGCCATTTATTCGGGTAGATCCTAAGTAAAAGGTCTCTTTCTTTTTCTTGGTCCATCGGCCCCGGGTATATTCTTCTTTGAGGGCAATTTCCATTTTGGAAATGGTCCGCTTGTCCTGGGTGGTCCACTTGAAGACCAACGGCAGGCATTTACGACCTGAACCAGGTGCCATCACATGTACTTCCAGATCCAGGACCTGGACCCCAATGAACGTTTTGATCTGCCTCAACATAGAGGAAAGATATCGGTTTTTTGGAGGTCAGTTCGTTCTATTCGATGGATCAACGGGCTTCTTCGATAAAAGCCCCTCCGAGGCGAACTCGGAGGGGCTTTGCAGGCATTCTATTTGGATCGGTTACAATCCAAAAGCGTAATAATATGTTTCACTGGGTTTGGATTCGTACACGCCTTCCAGCATGACACCGCCTTTGTTTCCACTCAGTCTGCTTTCCAGATCTTCTGGATTGTCTACGGGCTGACCATTTACGCGTAAAATGATAAAGCCTTCCTGTATGCTGGTCTGTTTGCGGAGTACTCCTGGCAGTAGCTTTTTGATCTGTACGCCACCTTGAATGTCCAGTTTTTTTGCTGTGTTCCTATTCACTGCAGCCAATTCTGCGCCTAACAGAGATTCCACTTTTTTAGGAGATTCCTTGATGATTCGGGATGTATCTCCATTTTTATTGTTCAGCGTGACAACAAAGTTCTTCAGGGTGCCCTTTCGATCAACCGTCAGATTGAGCTTATCCCCGGGACGGTGACGTGCGACACTTTCCAGTAGTGCAGAGGAATTGTTGATCATCTGACCGTCAATGGATGTAATAATGTCTCCGGATTTAATCCCAGCGGCTTCTGCCCCACCTCCACTGATCAGGCTATCCACATAAACGCCTTGTACTCTATCCAGCCCTTTTTCTTTGGCGAGTGAGTGGTCCAGGCTCCGGATCATGGCACCGATGAACCCTCGTTGGACTGTTCCAAATTCCAGCAGGTCTTCAATCACCTTGCTGACAATATTGGAAGGGATGGCAAACCCATAACCGGAATAGGAACCTGTTGGGCTGGCAATAGCCGTATTTATCCCAATCAAGTTTCCTTCAAGGTTGACTAATGCCCCACCGCTGTTCCCCGGATTAATGGCTGCATCTGTCTGGATAAATGACTCGACGGCAAACTGGTCCTGAAGAATATTGATATTTCGTCCTTTTGCTGATACGATTCCGGCTGTGACGGTTGAATTCAGATTGAATGGATTGCCCACGGCCATGACCCACTCTCCAACCTGTACCCCATCAGAGTTGACGAATGCGACGGTGGGTAGGCCCGTTTCTTCTATTTTGAGCAAGGCCAGATCAGTCGTCGGGTCAGTACCGATCAGTGTTGCTTTGAAACTACGATTGTCATGTAGAGTGACCTCGATATCTGTCGCATCTGCGATCACGTGATTGTTGGTCACGATATAGCCATCCTGCTGAATGATTACTCCGGAGCCACTGCCAACGCGTAATTCGGGTTCACGTCGTTGATCAGGTGATTCAAAGCGGTATTGAGGTCCAAAAAAGCGTTCGAACATATCATCTCCAAAAAAATCATCCATGGGGTTTGAGCGACGAGATGCCTGGGACTGAGTCATGGCCTGAGTAGATTTGATATGCACCACAGCATCCATGACTTCAGCGGCAGTCTTAGTGAAATCAAGAGGGATGATATCGCCATCTGCATTCACAGTATACATGGCCCCCTTTACAGGAATATCATTGACATGCTCAATCTTGACGGTCTTGTTATTCCAATCGAAGAAATAGGCAGTAGCCAACAATGCACCAGTGACAATAATGGCAGTTAGTGCGCTGACGAGTATATACTTTTTCATAGGACTGATGTGTTGATCATGGACAAATAACGTCTGCACACCCAATCTGGAAAAATAGATTGGGGATTTTGACAAAAAATTAACGTCAGACCGCCTCCGCAGGAAGGTCATCTTCAATTCATGTCAGCCAAAGGGCTTTGTCCAAAGAAAATGGAGGGCAGGCTTCAGATTGAGCTGACCTTGGATAGCGGCTTAATCCAGGAAGCACTGATCGGAACGATCCAGTTTTCTTTCCAATCACCCAACTGCTGGATGGTTTGATCGAGCATCAGAGTATCTTTTGCCAATGTCCCTGTGGACATGCCATTCAGAATGGACTTCTTCGATTGGAATGTGATGTCTTCATTTATCAACAGAGGAATACTCAGTCGATCAAAAAAGTCTTTGCCAATGGCCTGTCCAAGTCCTGCAATGGTTTGGTGTAAGCTATCCAGGGAACAGCCCGTGGCATGATGTCCACCCTGATCAATGGAGATCACCAGAATGTGTTGAAAGTAAATGCCGAATGTGGCTGTCAATTGCATTTGATGAGCAGTCCATTCCTGCATAAATGCCTGTAACCGAGTTCGTGCTTCCTGGGTTTCATCCGATGTTAACCGAGTCGTTGATTGGAAGATCCAAACCCGGCTTTGTGGTGAAAAGTCCTTGAATGGGGATGTATCCTGTTTTACCATTTGTTGTTCTTTACAATGAGTTCGGCCAGGTCGTAAACCATAACGTCATCCTGTTTATCCTCCGCTTTCAACCCGTCACTCATCATGGTGAGGCAAAAGGGGCAGTTCACCGCCACTGTTTTCGCTCCTGACTGCAGTGCTTCCTGGGCGCGTTCTACATTGATCCGTTTGTCTCCTGGTTCATCTTCCTTCCACATCTGTGCGCCGCCTGCGCCGCAGCACAGTCCATTGGATTTAATCCGGTTCATTTCAACGATCTCACCCTTCAGATGTTCAAGAACTTGGCGTGGAGCATCATATTCACCATTTATACGCCCCAAATAACAGGAGTCGTGATAAGTGATCGGCCCGCTTACCTCATCGGCGGCTATATTCAACGCTCCGGATTGCAGGAGGTGATTCAGGAGCTGGGTATGATGCCAAACTTCATATGTTCCTCCGAGTTCGGGGTATTCGTTTTTCAGGGTATTAAAGCAATGTGGGCAGGTCGCCACAATTTTGGTGACCCCGTAACCATTCAGGGTCTGAATATTCTGTAAAGCCAGCATTTGAAAGACAAATTCATTTCCGGCTCGTCGGGCGGGATCACCTGTACAGGCTTCTTCATTTCCGAGGATGCCAAAGGTGACACCCGCATGGTAAAGGATCTTGCAAAAGTCGACGGTGACTTTTTGAGCTCGTGCGTCATAACTTCCGGCGCAACCAACCCAAAAGAGATATTCAGGTCGTTCACCTGCAGCTGACCATTCAGCCAGGGTCCGAATATGTAGTTGTTCTTCCATGATCTTTGTTCGATTACCTGGTTGCGATTAGGATTGAATTTCCCGGGTCCATTGGTCCCGGTCCTGGGCGATCTGCCAGGCGGAGCCTGCGTTTTCCAGACTGTTGAACAGGGGGAGCCAGTCGGCAGGGCCTGCTGATTGGGTCAAGATTTCGTACCGACGAAGTTTCAGGATTGGCTCTAAAGGGTTGATCAGCACCGGACATGCTTCTACGCAAGCATTACATGTTGTACAAGCATGAATTTCTTCGGGCGAGATCAGATCGAACAGGCTTTTCCCATCGTCGAAGTTTTTTGCATTCAATAAGACGCCCTCACCTCGCAACTCCGGTTTGATACACTCCGGATCGCCCCTCCTGATTTTTTCGCCGACTTCTTCTGCGCGATCCCGGATGGACATGATCACTTTTCGTGGGGATAGTTTTTTTCCGGTCAGGTTTGCTGGACAAACTGCAGTACACCGGCCACATTCTGTACAGCTATAGGCTTCCAACAGGTTTCGCCAGCTGAGGCCTGTGATATCATTGGCACCAAATTCAGGCAATTCAGCCGGCATTTCCCCTTCTGTGGTTGGCTCTCCAATGCCCATCATGGATTTGACCTCGTTCATGATCTCCGGCATATTGTCCATCTGACCTCTGGGCGTCAGCCTGGCGAAATAGGTATTCGGAAAGGCAAAAAAGACATGAAGGTGTTTGGAAAACGGGAGATAGAGAATGAATCCGAAAACGACCACCAAGTGGAGCCACCATCCAAATCGCTCCACAATGTGCAAAGAGGCCGTATCCATGGAGCCAAATAGCCATGGCCCCAACCATGAACTGATCGCCAAAGAACCCGTTGATGGATAGTGTCCCGGATCCAGTGTTTGTAAAAGGGTGTCGGCTCCATTCATCGAGAAAATGCCGGTAATCAGCAGGATCTCACCGAGAAGGATCAGATTGGCATCTCGAGTTGGCCAGCCTCTCATTTCGGGTTTCCGGAATCGATCGACTTTCAGCACATTTCGCCGTAGAAGGAAAATTACTGTAGCGACAAAGGCCAATAGTGACAAGACCTCAATAAAGGAGATCAAGAAGGTGTAGAAGCTTCCCAGATGCGGAGCAAATAACCGATGGTGGCCTGAGAAGCCATCTGCGATGATCTCCAGCAGCTCGATCTGCGTCATGATAAAGGCCAGGTAGATGAACAAATGGAGGACGGCGGGTATCCAATTTTTGAACATCTTTCCCTGACCAAATGCCACATAGGCCATGTTCTGCAATCGCTGAAGACGGTCGCCCGTTATCTGCTCATCCATCCCTAAACGAATATTTTGGATGATGCGTCCGTATTGCCTGTAGGACATCCAGACCGTAAATGCGAAGAGAAGAGTAAAAATCAATGGTGCAGCCATCAGTAGTTTGATTTTGTGCGGCTTATCTTAGCCGTTGAATTGTCCCGACATGGTAAAAATATTGAATGACAGACAGATTGCCCAGAAAATCCAACGATTGGCGATCGAAATCACAGAAGAGAACTGGGAAGCCAAGGAGCTCTATCTGTTGGGGATCAATAATAATGGACTCCATTTTGCTTCGATCTTACGTGATGCGGTGCTGGCGTATCATCCCGAATTCGATATTCGAATGTTCAGTTTGCGCTTGAACCCGGCTGATCCATTGGAAGGACCTGCCACTTGTGATGCTCCTGTTGAATCGTTCATTGATAAAACCGTTATTGTTGTCGATGACGTCGCCAATACTGGACGGACATTATTTTATGCCTTCAAGCCACTGATGGAAGTAATGCCTGCGAAGGTGCAAATAGCCGTCCTGGTGGAGCGACATCATAAAACCTTCCCCGTCCATGTAGATTATGTGGGCATTCGATTGGCCACAACCCTGCATGAACATATCCAGGTTGACCTGAAGAAAACAGGAAAACGAGCTGTCAATCTGGATTGAACCTGGTCTCCTTCCCTATTCCGTTCGATATACCGGTTGAGCGACAGTTTGACCTGTTGCCGTAATGGCCTGCATCCAGTACATCCCACCCGGAAGATTCCCGAGGTGAACCTCCCAGTTATAGTCGTCACTTGATTCTTGTACCTGACGAACGATTCGTCCCTGGGCATCCAGGAGGCGTACCGATTGGAGTGGTGTCTCAGAAGCGAGGTGACAAACGTCTGTGACCGGATTCGGGTGGATGCTCCAGATGATCATTTCGGGTTGAGCAATGCTGTTCAGTAGATCAATATCCTGTTGATATCGAGGCATGATCTGGTAGTCCTCCAAATATGGGTTGGTTTCATCAAATTGAGTGCCCAGACCTGTCACATGGAACACTCCGACAGGTGCAGATTGGCCAAACAAGTCTACATCTGCATCGATTCTCATCACCATGGTATCTGTGCCTGAATAGATGCGCACATTAAACCCAAAACCGGAATTGGTCCATTCATTCGCATCGACCAGTTGAACAAACTGAACCTGGATCAATTGTGATTCCACGGATTCATCAAAGGTGGATACCACTTGAGGACTGAATAACATTTCATTCGATCCAATCTGCCATACTGTGTCTGGAAGTATCTCTGCCAGACCATTGTATTGTGTGATCCTGCCCTGGACGATAACCCTGTCTCCTTCTGTGACTGTATAGCCATATTGTTCTGCTGAAAATACAGTGATGCCATCATTCAGATCATCGATCAACGTGAATTGTAACCCACCTGGCCGCAGGTTTACCCCGTACACAACCCCTTCCAACTGGCACTCGGTTTGAATGGAATCCAGGATTCCATTGGCATTGATGGTGGTCACCATTCCGATGTCGTAAATCGGATAAATTTTAGGACAGTTCACGGTGATATAAACCGTCGCGGTATCACATCCATCTTGATCGCAAAGTCGATAAGACAATTGATCCGGGCCGCAATAGTCTGTTTCCGGATGATATGTGACAGCAGTCGAATTGGTGATCATGGCTGTGCCATGGCCAGGAAGTTCCAGGAGTTCAAAGTTGAGAATGGGGTTTGGCTTGAAGTCATTAGCCTGCACCTGGATCTCTCGTGACTGGTTCAGGTCTGTACTCGTATAATCATCATTAGCCATTAGGACTACATTCCCATTCGGATCATAAGTCCCATTGGGGAAGGGGGTTGGAGCCCCTAGATTGGTTGGTGATCCTTTCAATGCACTAACACCACTATAGAGCCAATGGTCCGGTTTGAAGGTTGATCCATCCGGTCCGGTACCATTTACGCGATACACCCATCCATCCAGGTAATCCCAGGGTTGCCCCGACCCATCAACATCGATTTCTCCAAAAACATCAATGACCACACTATTCTCAAAAAGTTCGATTGCATCATTGCCATTAATATTCACTGCCTGGGAAGTGAAATCAGCTTTGAATCCAAAAAAATCATGAAAAAGTGTGCTGTCAACGGCGATGTAATAAAACGTTCCAGCTGTCCCTGCAATCGCAGGGAATGTGAATTCTACGCCATCGGATCCCCCACCATTGTTTGCAGAACCGAGGCCATACAAGCTCAAGTCGGTGATATCCTGACGCAGGAAGACCTCTACACCTTTAGCACCGGCATTCATGGGCTGCGCATCAAACACACCTGTCAGGATCAATGCTTTTTCATCTGCCGTTTTGCAGCTGGAGGGAGCAAGGGGATTGGCTTTTAATTCGATCCCATTAATGTAAACTCCAGTGGCGGTTGACGCTGCTTGCCAGTTGGCCGGGTCATTGTGATCGCCGAAAGCATCACACAGGACAAGGCTGCTGCCATTGCCATCGGTGGGCAAGCCGGGCCATCCACCTTGATCGGAATAGCTGACAGAGTCTACAGTTTGGCCTTGCGCATTGCTGAGAACAATAGTTTCTCCAGTGTTGTCCAGGCTTCCTGTCGACCATTGAAAAGCGGTCAATCCAAAGACTTGTGAAAACCGGATCGAATCCTTGCAAATCACCATGTATCCATATTCAGGCAGGATCATCGACGGGAAAGTGTAGACTACCCCTGATGAAAAGAAATATCCTGTAAGATCTACGGGGATATCCATCAAATTGACCAGCTCCAAATACTCCAGGGTGTCTGTTCCTGATTCAGGTGGATTGTACATGATCTCCTGAATTGCAACCTGCCCTGTTAGTCGGGTTGCCAAAAGAAAAAATCCAAAAAGGATGGTGTAAAGTGTTTTCATATCTCTATGGTGAAAAGGTGGTTGGGGAAGATACCAAGATACGGAAATCAGGCTGTGTGCCAAGATTTGAAGAAAGGAGAATACTGGTGATCATCCAGCGGGTAGAAAGACTTCAGCCATCATACAACGGGCACTGCCTCCTCCTATCCGTTCAATGGTCCATAACGGGATAGGGAGCAGAGTGGCGTAGCGGGAAAGTTGATCGATTTGTTTGGGATGCAAGGATTGATGAGCTTGTGCGGACATAATCAGATAGGGCTGACCATCCTTGTTCAACACCTGCAGCATATTTCCAGCGAATTGATTCATCTGATCAAATGAAATATCGACTACGACTTTACCAGAAGCCTCCAATTGATCAACAACAGTCTGGCGTTCGATCGCATCGATGATGCTGGCCAGGCAGATAACGGCATAACCATCACCAAGGGCCATCATGACATTGGTATGATAAATCAGCTGGCCACCGGCATCGGCAGCTGTAAAGGCCAAGGCATGATATCCGAGCTGTCTGGCCCAATCCTGGAACAAGACTTGATCTGTTCGGGGACTGATGCAGGCATAGGCGATATGGTGGACACGATCCAGGATCATACTGCCCGTACCTTCTAGAAAGGGTCCTGAAGGATTGTGTTGATCCAGAGGAAGCACTTTAGTATAACCCCAGGTCGATTTGAATCGGTCGACCAGGTCTTGTCGCACTTCGGCACGGCGTGCCTTGGCCTGCATGGGATACGTGACCAGAGTTCCATCATCATGAAATGAAATCCAGTTGTTCGGGAAGATCGCATCTGGCTTGACGGGTGATGCAGTATCTTCTATCACCTCCACTTCGATCCCAGCATGTCTCAGTATATGAACCATCTGGTCGAATTCAATAATGGCCTTTTGGGAGATTTCCGCTGGGGTGGTCTGGTCATCAACTTGTTGAAAAGCATTGCTCTCTGCTGTCTCAGAATTAAATCCAAAATGGGAAGGCCTGACCATCAGGATTTTATGTGTGCTAACGGATGTCATATGAATTTTTTTCTTTTGCTAAATGGCTTTTTGGAACAGTGTTTGACTTAGAGAGTATAGGTTTTTGATGTACTATGAGAAGGCGGACTTAAGGCTGATCTTAACGGATCGGCCTAAGTTCTTTTAGCCCTTTACCATCGCTGTTTTCTTCAGCTCCTCTGCCAATTCCTCGCCTAAATATCGTTCGATCAGATCATGTGCCAGGTACAATAAAGGCGTTAAACTGATGGCGACTGTGAATTTATAGATATAGTTCACCACACCGATGGCTAAAACCAGTCGGATATCCCAACCTGCACCGATATAAAAGGCAACAAACAGGACCACAAAGCTGTCAATAAACTGACTGATCAGTGTAGATCCTGTTGCCCGCAGCCAGATCCATTTTTCTCCCGTTTTTTCTTTGATCCAGTGAAAGGTATAGACATCGATCATTTGCCCAAGTAAGAAGGCAATCAGGGAACCTATGATGATCCAGAGCCCTTGTCCGAAGACCAGCCGAAAAGCGGCATTATAGTCCCCGACTTGTTGGCGCATCTGCTCTTGTACTTCCGGACTCCAATCCGGTTGAATGTGAGAGGTTGGCCAGAAGTCCGCAGGTGGCAGGATGATCCCCAGAGAGAACAGAATAAAGGCGTAGGTAATCAAGGCAGCTGCCAGGTAGGATAATAAACGGACTCCTTTCCGGCCGAAATATTCATTGATAATATCGGTCATGATGAAGACAACTGGCCAAAGCAACACGCCAGTAGTGAGGTTGAAGGACAGGCCATCCTGCTGAAATAGGCTCCAATTGAGGGGCTCCCATCCGAAGCAACGCTCGAGGGAAAAGATCTTTACCCCAATAAATTCTGCAATCAGTGCATTGGCAATAAAGAAGCCTCCCAGGATGAGAAACAGACGTGCAGCCTTATTATTGACGAGGTACACCATGAAATTCCAATAAACAATTGAACTTTGTGCGTGTTGCCTCTACGAATCCACGAGACGAAAAATCATATGGCCAAGATAGCGATCGACCTGAAATCAGGGTCCATAAAAAATGAAGATAATCTGATCGTGGGGATAGACCTGGGCACAACAAACAGTCTGGTTGCCTATATCCAGGACGAACAACCCGTGATTGTTCGTGATTCGGATGGCCGATCAGGCCTTGTTCCCTCTCTGATCTATTTTGCAACAGAGAAAGATGTAGTGGTGGGAGATTCTGCCCGATCTCACCTCGTCAATGATCCGGGACGGACCATCTTTTCAGTCAAAGCGCCTGATGGGGAAGTCCTTTTCGGATCTGGCCGATTATGACCCATCAATTGGGCTACCAGATCTTGCAACGACGATCAGGATCGATTGGTCAAAGTGCGGGTAGGTGATCGATTCTACACTCCTATTGAGCTCTCCGCACTCATCCTTCGAGAAAGCTGAAAACAAGAGTTGAAACCATCTTGACCAACAGGTTGAAAAGGTGGTGATCACTGTTCCGGCTTACTTCAATGATGCCCAACGGCAGGCGACTCGAGATGCCGGTAAACTGGCTGGTCTGGACGTGTTGCGGATTGTCAATGAACCGACTGCTGCCAGTCTGGCCTATGGACTCGGTCTTGCACCTGAGGATGCAAAAACGATTGCAGTCTATGATCTGGGCGGTGGAACATTTGATATTTCCATCCTTCGCATTGAAGATGGTGTATTTGAAGTTCGTCGACCAACGGTGACACCTTCCTAGGTGGGGACGATCTGGATCAGGCATTGTATCTCATTGGATTGAAACGTATGGCTTGGACATGTGTCATCTGCATCAGAACGTCAGGCTTTGCGGTTGGCGGCAGAACGAGCAAAAAAAGCACTGTCCACGCAACGATCAATTTGCTATACGCGCTTGATGGATGTATCTTGAACTTTCCCGTTCAGAATTTCAACAATTGATCCAACCCTTAATGGACAGGACCATGCATCTGCTGCCAGGCAGCCATCAAGGATGCCACGTTGGACAACGGCCATAGCCACGAGGTGATCATGGTCGGAGGCTCCACCCGATCCCCTTTGTGAAAAAACGGTTTCGGCATATTTTGGAAGGCCGGTTCATAATGAATTGGACCCGGATGAGGTCGTAGCAGCAGGAGCTGCCATCCAGGCTGATATCCTGGCCGGGAATCGAAAGGACCTGCTTTTGCTGGACATCACTCCCCTCTCGCTAGGGATCGAAACGGTGGGCGGCTTGATGGATGTCATTATTCCCAGAAATACCAAGGTGCCCTGTGGGTACGCCCGGCAGTATACCACCTCTGTGGATGGGCAGAAAAACTTAAAAATCGGTGTCTTTCAGGGGGAGCGTGATCTGGTCGTGAATAATCGAAAACTGGCGGAGTTCATCCTTTCTGACATTCCTCCGATGCCAGCAGGAATTCCCAAACTGGAAATTCGGTTTCAATTGAATGCTGATGGCATTCTACAGGTGATGGCCAAAGAATTGCGTTCCGGGACGTTTCAGTCGATCATGGTGAAACCCCAATATGGTATCGACGAAGAGGAGATGGGGCGCATGCTCCTGGACTCGATCCGGCATGCTGAAGATGATATGTTGCAGAAAGCCCTGGCTGAAGCCAGGAATGAAGGAAATATGATGGTCCATTCTGCACAGAAATTCATCCATCAGAATAAGAGTTGGATGACACCAGGTGAGGCTTTGCGGATCGAAGAACTGGCCGAACAATTGGCCAATGCAATCCAGAGTGAATCAAAAGATATCATTCAAACCCGTATCGAATCCCTGAATGCGTTTACAACGCCTCTGGCCCACAAGGCACTTGAGGTGCATATAGCTGGTGCTATGAAGGGACAGGCCATAAAGTGATGATCGACGCTGACACTAAAGGCAAGGTTCAGTACGCTCAAGACGGTTATTGCATTATCTCCAATCCATTTGCAGGAGGGCGATCAAAATTACACCTGCTTCAATCCATTGAGGATGCACTCGATCCAGCGAAATGCTTGTTCTTGAGCACTTCAGATGATGGCAGTGCAAAGAAAGCCATTCAATTGGGACGAGAAGCCGGGTTAAACCGCTTCATCTCTGTTGGTGGTGATGGCACCATCCAAGCCATTGCGCCACTTCTGGACCCTCAAAAAGAAACACTGGGTCTGATTGTTGCCGGCTCCGGAAATGGATTTGCGGCCTATTTCGGGTATCGGCGCAATATCCAGCAAAACCTGGCCATCCTCAAGCGGAATCGGATCAAAGCGGTGGATACACTCACTGTCAACGGGACTCCATTTGTCAATCTGGCCGGGGTCGGGTTTGATGCGCAGGTTGCCGCAGAAGTCAGATCCAGTCAGCGACGTGGATTTCAAGCCTACTTCAGGGCTGTTCTGAAGTTAATGACCGGGTCCATCTTCTGGAAAGGAAGTGTCCTTGCAGATGGAGAAGAGATTCGTGGGGAGTTCCTGACCGTTGTCATTGCCAATGCGGCCATTTTCGGGTATGGATTCCGGATCGCCAGGCAAGCACTGGCGGATGATGGTTTGATGACGGTCGTCCTTGTTCGCCGAGTATCCATTTGGCGCTACATTCTAGCGGTACCCCTTGTGCTGACCGGGATGACCAGCTGGCTCTCCTGGATGACGGAGTTCACGGCAAATGAAGTCAGTATACATCCAGATGAGCGGACGCCGCTTCAGGCTGACGGCGAGCTGTTTTCAACAGCAGCTTCCTATTCGTTTCAATTAGAACCCCGATCTTTATCCTTGATTATCGCCTAACTATGGGAAAGCAAAAAAAAGGACGCTACGGTGTCGTGTACTCTACCGATCCACAATACAACTATGCGGAGAAGGATTCTTACGCTGCAGCTACTTTAGAGCCATCGCGGCAGAAGTTGAGAGTCCATCTGGATAAAAAACAACGAGGCGGTAAAGAAGTGACCCTGGTCACTGGTTTTGTGGGTACCAAAGAAGACCTTGAGACCCTCGGAAAAACCTTGAAAAACAAATGCGGAACGGGTGGCAGTGCTAAGGATGGAGAAGTTCTGGTTCAGGGGAATCAAAGGGAAAAAGTGATCAAACTTCTTTTGGATATGGGTTTCTCAGATACCAAACCGGCAGGAGGTTAAGTCCTCCATCTTGCCGAGATCATCCGGTCCAAACCCTGGAGATCCTGGTGGAGGGTGACCTCCTGATAACCTGCATGTTCAAAAATTCCAGAAACAATCATGGCTGTATAGGTTGAACATTCTACCATGATCATTCCTCCCGGCTTGAGCATGGTTACGCCACTTTCAGCGATAGTGCGATAGAAGATCAATGGGTCAGGGCCCGGTGCAAACAAAGCATCATGCGGTTCATAGGCCAAAACATCGGGCCCCATTTGTTCACGTTCATTTGCAGCGATGTAAGGAGGGTTGCTGATCATCAAATCTATAGGGGGTAAAGGTTGCCAGCTTTCAACCTGCAGGGCGTCACGTTGCTGGAAGACCAGTGAGGCGTTCAGTTGACGAGCATTCTGGCGGGCAATGATCAGTGGCGCTTCGGTATGATCCCAGGCGATAATGTCCCTGTCGGGGCAGGCTAGTGCCATTGAAATGGCAATACAACCACTTCCCGTGCCTATTTCAAGTATAGACTGTCGATGTGGATGGGCTTTCAACCAACGAATGGCCATATCCGTCAGCTCTTCCGTTTCGGGGCGGGGTATCAAAGTAGCGGGACTAACCGTAAAACGATGCCCGTAAAAATGAGCTACACCGGTGATATACTGAATCGGTTTACCACCTATAACCTCCTGGAGTGCTCCGTCCAGCCATGAGGGAAATGCTTCATGCTGAATGGGTGTTGGACAGTCCTCCAACAAGGCCCGAACGATCCATCCACGCTGGCGGTCATCTGGGATGTGTGACTTTAGTTCGGTATTTATATATGCCTTGTAATGAATTAGTTCTGCACTCACGAGAGCCGATTCTTGAAGTCTTCGTAAGTAAATTCACGAAAGATCCGAGCCTGTTGATCTACTGTCCACATTGCGATTCCAGGGTGTTTGACTCCGTTGAATGTAGTTGTTTTAACCATCGTGTAATGGATCATATCCTCCAGTATGATCTGATCTCCGGGTTGCAGGGGTTTCGCAAATGAATATTCAGAATGAAAATCTCCTGCGAGGCAGCTGGTACCGCCCAACCGATAGGTTGGTTTTCCCATTTGTGGGTCGGATGCTCCGGTAATCACAGGCCGATAGGGCATTTCCAGGGTGTCAGGCATATGTGCCGTAAAGGATACATCCAGGATTGCCGTCTTGACTCCATTGTTTTCTAGAACATCAACAACTGTGGTCAACAAATTTCCGGTTTGCCAGACAAATGCACTGCCCGGTTCGAGGATGATATGGACGTCGTGTTTTTCACGGAAGGTGCGAAGCAGCCCGACCAGATGATCAATATCATAACCTTTTTTTGTCATGAGGTGTCCCCCTCCCATGTTGACCCACTTGACATGGGGTAACAAGTGACCGAATCGAGATTCCAGGTTTTGTAAAACCTTTTCCAGTGCATAGGAGTCCGATTCGCAAAGGGTATGGAAGTGCAGCCCCTCTACCCCATCTGGTAGTCCATCTTTAAGATGCTCTGCTGTCATGCCCAGACGTGAAAACGGAGACGCAGGATTGTACAAGTCTGTTTTGACATCCGAGTACTCCGGATTAACCCTGATCCCGGGAGAGATTGGATGATCTGATTCCGATAGTTCAGATTTGAACTGATGCCATTGGGAAAGCGAATTGAACGTGATATGACTGGCATATTGCATCAACTCTTTGAATTCATCCTTCATGTAGACCGGTGCATAAACATGTGCTCGGGCCTTCATTTCTTCGAAACACAAACGAGCCTCATGCAATGAAGATCCGGTGGCGCCTCCGATATACTCACGGATAATTGGAAAGGCCTTCCACATAGCGAATGCCTTGAAAGCCAGGATGATCTCTATACCCGATTCATTCTGAACTTTACGTATGAGTTCCAGATTTCGGCGGAGTTTCTCCTCTTCCAGAATATAACAAGGTGAAGGAAATAGGCTGTAGTCTACAGGCATACGATTAGAGTTCGAGATCGCCTCCAGTTTCTTCATGCCAGGGTAATCCATCCAGTTTAAGTCGATCCATGAATGGATCGGGGTTGAATTCTTCCACATTGAATACACCAGCTCCCTTCCATTGACCAGTCATGATCATTCTCGCGCCAATCATGGCTGGAACACCTGTCGTGTAGGAGACGCCTTGAGTGCCTGTCTCGGCAAAGGCATCTTCATGTTTGCAATTATTCCAAACATAATAGGTCTTTTCCTTCCCGTCTTTCAGGCCACGAATCCGGCAGCCGATGGACGTCTCTCCGGTATAATTCTCACCGAGTTCACCCGGGTCAGGCAGAACAGCTTTAAGAAACTCGAGAGGGACGATATCCATTCCTTTAAACTTGACCGGTTGGATACCGGCCATCCCGATATTCTGGATCACCCGCAGATGGGTCAGATATTCATCCCCGAAGGTCATCCAGAATCGAGCTTGATGCAAGCTGGGGAAATTCTTGACAAGCGACTCCAGTTCTTCGTGATAAATGAGGTATGATTTCTTGGGTCCAATGCCCGGATAGGTCAGCATCTTACCGATCTCATGCGGTTCAGTCTCTACCCACTGGCCATTCTTCCAGTATTTTCCTTTTTGAGTAACCTCACGGATATTGATCTCCGGATTGAAATTGGTGGCAAATGCCTTCCCATGATCTCCGCCATTGCAATCCACAATGTCAAGCATCTGAATTTCATCGAAATGATGTTTTGCAGCATGCTTGGTGAATATACTCGTCACACCCGGATCAAAGCCACAGCCGAGTAACGCCATGATGCCAGCCTCCTTGAAACGATCATGGTAGGCCCACTGCCATTTGTATTCGAATTTGGCCACATCCTTGGGCTCATAGTTGGCTGTGTCCATATAGTTGACCCCTGTTTCCAAACAGGCATCCATGATGGTCAGATCTTGATAAGGTAAAGCGACGTGGAGCACAAGGTCGGGTTGAAAATCCTTGATCAATGCCACCAACTCGGGGACATTATCAGCGTCTACACGAGCTGTTTTGATCCGATTACCACCAATGGCTTCTGCAATTTGATCGCATTTGGATTTTGTTCGGCTAGCCAAGAGGATTTCTTCAAAGACATCCGGGTGTTGCGCACATTTGAACGCGACTACTCGACCTACTCCTCCAGCTCCTATGATCAGTACTTTCCCCATAACTCGTTTGTGGTTTGAATAGGCCAAAAGTAGCGAAAAAGGATAATTTCGCCTTATGGATAGAAAGGCACAAAGAGCGATTCGGCTTCACCAATTCAACCCAAATGGTGTAGGATTAAGAAATGGACGATTTATTGGCTTACCCTTTCATGAGGAAGAAGCTGAGGTGGTCGTTCAATCGGTCCCCTGGGATGTGACCGTTTCTTATGGCGGGGGTACAGCTCAGGGGCCGGGGATGGTATTGGATGCATCCGGGCAGTTGGACCTGGAGGATCCTGTCGTCCCGGATGCCTGGACGCTAGGTGTATTTGTTCGTCCACCTGACGAAACCTTGCTCGAACGATCCTCTTCACTTCGTGAAAAGGCCGAATTCCATATTGAAACGCTGGAGGCCGGGATGAAGACAGACCGGAGCATGGCGATTCTCGAAGAGATCAATGAAGCTTGTACCCAACTCCATGAATCGGTCTATCAGGATAGCTTGAAGATTATCAAGAACGGACAGATTCCGGCTCTCCTCGGAGGAGATCACAGTACACCATTCGGTTTAATCCGGGCGTTGAGCGAGAGCTATCCGCAAATGGGTATCCTCCAGATCGATGCGCACATGGATCTTCGAAGGGCTTATGAAGGGTTTGTCTGGTCGCACGCCTCGATTTTCTACAATGTCATGAATCGGCTGTCGGTGCAACGGTTAGTTCAAGTCGGTATTCGGGATTATTGCAGTGAAGAATGGGATCTGGCACAGTCCGATCCAGATCGGTTTAAAGTCTATCGTGATCGGGATATCCGGCAGGCACAATTCGATGGTGCTTCCCTTTCATCGATTTGGGAAAGAGTGATTGATCAGTTGCCCAATGAAGTATATGTCAGCTTTGACATTGACGGTTTGGATCCTTCCCTGTGCCCGGGAACAGGCACACCCGTGCCGGGCGGGTTGAGCTTTGCCGAAGCAAATGCATTATTGGAGCAAATCGTTACAAGTGGGCGAACCATTGTCGGTTTTGATGTCTGTGAGGTGGCAGGGGATGTTGATTGGGATGGAAATGTCGGCGCGAGAATGCTGTATCGATTGGCCAATCCTAGCCGGACATTCTCAAGGACGAATTTAACTATCAGGATGGCCAAGAACCACAGATTCTTCGATTTGCCAACCGTCCGGATGATGGTTCAATCGTGAAATAGGCTGGGCAGACCAGGCAAAGTTCAGGTTCATCTTGTCAAAATAGGCGAAAGCCTCGGGGCATATTGATGGGGGTCCAGGTCCCGGAAAGCAAGCGTTACATGGGGACGGAAAGGATACGACCCTTGGTTGGGATCAGTTGGTTTTCCTGAAAAGCGGAATTCATCTGCTGATACAGGGCGGTCAACTCTTGATGCTGGATGACATCTGCATAGATGACTCTGGGTGGAAACCCGTTCACACCATCAATCTCAAGTTCAAATGCTTCAGTATGATGGGCAATAGACGCAATTTTACGTTCCAGAAGCTGACAATCTGGTTCAGAAACGCGTAACGGCGGGATAAGGGTGATATGGGCCGGAGATCGCAGAGCACGTTGACTGTGAAATCGGTCGCGTGCGATATGTTTCAGATGGGTGAACTCGGTTTGCAATTCACCTTCTGCAACCAATGCCCAGAAATATAGAGGAAGATCGATGATTTCTAGCTTTATGAATTAGGTCAAAGGGGTGAATGCCAACCGCATACCGGGTGTTTCCGAAACGATCTTTCCCTGATCGTAAACCAGGCCGCCATTCACATAAGTCTGGAGGACTTTACCCGGCCTTTCATCCGTTATGCCATCCAGTGGTGACCATTGGCACTTATAGAATAGACCTCCTGGCTGATCGTCCACTCTGAAGTTGGATCTACAACGACCAGATCCGCATAAGCGCCTTCATCCAGATATCCTCGATCCGGGATACGAAAGCAATCTGCCGGCGCATGGCACATTTTCTCCACCATTTTTTCCAGGGTCAAACGACCGGTATGAACTTCCTGCAGCATCATAACCAGCGCATGTTGTACAAGAGGCAAGCCGGATGGTGCATTCATGTAGTTGCCTTGTTTTTCTTCCCAGGTGTGCGGGGCATGATCCGTGGCGATGATATCCAGTTTGTTCTCGAGCAGTCCTTTCCACAGGGCCTCTCTGTCCTGGGCAGATTTTATGGCAGGATTGCATTTGATCAATGAACCCAATGCGGGATAGTCGTCTTCGCTGAAATGAAGATGGTGGACACACACCTCAGAGGTGATCCGCTTTTGCCCCAAGGGGGTTTTGTTGTCAAAAAGTTCGAGTTCCTTTGCGGTTGTCAGGTGGAGGATATGAAGTCGGGTACCGTGGGCCTTCGCGAGTTCTACGGCTGTGGACGAAGACAGATAACAGGCCTCATGGCTTCGAATGGCTGGATGGGCGGTAAATGGAATGTTGTCTCCGTACTTCTCCTGGTACTTCGCCAGGTTGTTGTGGATCGTTTGTTCGTCTTCACAATGTGTGGCAATTAACATATGTGAACGGGAAAACAGATTGTCCAGGGTCTGACGGTCATCCACCAGCATATTCCCCGTACTGGAACCCATAAAAATTTTGATCCCGCAGACTTTTTTCGGATCTGTACGCAAGACTTCCTCCAGGTTATCATTGGAGGTGCCCATGAAGAAGGAATAATTGGCGATTGAATCGCGAGAAGCGGTTTGATACTTTTGTTCCAGCAGTTCTTGGGTTAAAGCAGGTGGCTTTGTGTTGGGCATCTCCATAAATGAGGTGACCCCACCGGCAACTGCTGCCCTGGATTCTGTGTATAATTGGGCTTTATGCGTCATTCCGGGCTCCCGAAAGTGAACCTGATCATCAATGATTCCAGGTAGCACCAGGTGTCCATGCAGGTCGATTTCTTCGATTTGCCCCGTTGATTTGAGTCCGTGTCCGATCTGCTCAATTCGGCCGTTTTTGATCAGAATATCGCCTTCTGTGATCTGTCCACGATTGACGATTTGAGCATTCCTGAGGATCCTTTGTTTCATGATGATTCCTTTGTTGCAAACATAAAGACTGAAGCCCGAATCGTCTATTAACTGTAGAGGGTTTATTTTTGAGCCCAAACTCAAACCATTTGAAGCAATTCACCACACAGAAGATCGGTATCCTTGGCGGTGGCCAATTGGGTAAAATGCTCTGTCAGGCCGGATCTCGTTGGGGTCTAGATCTGGCCATCCTCGATGAACGGGCTGATTTTCCTGCCGGTCAGGTATGCCCACAATTTACGGTGGGCAGTTTTCGGAATGAAACAGATGTTTACCAATTTGGTCAGGACATGGATGTGCTCACCATTGAGATCGAGCATGTTTCTGTGAATGCACTCGACCGCCTGGTGCAGGAAGGCGTCGCCGTTTACCCCTCCCCCTCCGTTCTTCGCATCATCCAGGATAAGGGCCTCCAAAAAGGTTTCTACCAGGAACATGGCATACCCACTTCTGCTTTTCGCTTGTTAGCGGATGCAGATGCTATCCGATCAGCAGTCTCCGCGGGGAGTCTGTCCCTGCCTTTTGTTCAGAAGACGAGAGAGGCGGGCTACGATGGTCGTGGTGTTGCGATCATCCGAACCAAGGCTGATCTGCACAAACTGCTCGAAGGGCCATCCCTGATTGAGGATCTGGTCCCCATGACAAAGGAGCTTGCTGTTGTCGTTGCCCGGGATGTCCATGGACAGTGCAAGGCATTTCCTGCTGTAGAGATGGAATTCCACCAGGAAGCTAATTTGGTTGAGTTTTTGAGCTGCCCGGCAGAGATCACGGCTGACCAGGCTGAGACAGCAGAGAGATTGGCTGTCCAGGTCGCTCAGGCATTTGGCACCGTAGGTCTCCTGGCTGTTGAACTCTTTCTGACCAAGGAAGGAGACATCCTCGTGAATGAAGTGGCTCCCCGGCCGCATAACAGTGGGCATCACACGATAGAATGTTGTGAAACCTCTCAATACGAACAGCATTTGCGCGCTATCACTGGATTACCTTTAGGTGATACCCGACTCATTCGTCCGGGTGTCATGCTGAATCTCCTCGGTGAGGAAGGATATACAGGAGCGGCAGTTTATCAGGGTTGGGATGAATGTATTGCCTGGCCTGGCGTACATGTACATTTGTATGGAAAAGCAGAAACTCGGCCTTACCGCAAGATGGGGCATGTCACCGTTGTGGCAGAAACGTTGGAAGAAGCACGGGACCGGGCCCGCATTGTCCGGGATCAATTGAAAGTCATCGCATGAATAAGCCTCTCGTCAGTGTCATAATGGGTTCCGATTCAGATCTGTCAGTCATGGCCCCGGCCGCTGAATTTCTGGAGAGCATGGAAATTCCCGTAGAAGTAACCGTAGTGTCTGCACACCGCACACCAGAACGGATGGTGGCTTATGCCCGAGAAGCGCATCATCGGGGTATTCGGGTCATTATTGCAGGTGCTGGAGGTGCAGCACACTTGCCTGGAATGGTCGCATCCATGTCGCCTTTGCCTGTGATCGGTGTGCCTGTCAAATCTTCCAATTCTATTGACGGCTGGGATTCTATCCTGTCCATCCTACAAATGCCAAATGGCATTCCTGTTGCCACAGTGGCGTTGAATGCAGGTAAAAATGCCGGAATCCTTGCCGCACGCATATTGGGTAGCAGTGACGAAACCATCCAGCGAA
Organism: uncultured Saprospiraceae bacterium; assembly: GCA_942490895.1. Classification (GTDB taxonomy): domain Bacteria; phylum Bacteroidota; class Bacteroidia; order Chitinophagales; family Saprospiraceae; genus JAGNXB01. The sequence continues at coordinate 31,008 of CALNZC010000059.1, read as the reverse complement.
AACTGGTTGCGTATATGAAAGACCTGGAGTCTCAGGTACTGCAGAAGGCAGAGCACCTGGAGAAGAAAGGATATAAGGATTACCAGCGGCCGGCCTGAACCGACAGCTGGTCATCGTTTTATTTGAGGTACATAATGAATTCAACCCGGCGATTCATACGCCGACCTTCTTCAGACCTATTACTCGTGATCGGTCGGGTTTCTCCAAAGCCGGAAGGTAACATGCGTGAGGCCACCACTCCCCTGGAGATCAGATAATTGTAGCAGGCCTTTGCACGTTGCTCGGACAAGGAAAGGTTCGTCGCAGGACGTCCAACATTGTCCGTATGTCCATTGATGATCAGATGGTAATCCGGGTATTTGAGCAGTACCCCTGCTACCCGGTCCAATGTGAGGTAAGAGTTCGGCAGAATGGTAGCTGAACCTGTTTCAAACTGAACATTTCGCATGGCTAGCTCCAAAGCAGAGCGATCTTCTGCAGTAATTATGGGACAGCCATCATTGTTTGCAGGGCCGGCCCTGTCCGGGCAGCGATCCTTAGGATCGGCTACACCATCTCCATCTCTATCCGGACAGCCGTTGATTAAACCGGCCAATGTCGGACATTCATCTTTTGAATCAGGGAAACCGTCTCCATCCTGATCTCCTTCTGGTGGACAGCCTTTCAATTCGGGTAGTCCTGGAACAGATGGGCAGGCATCCTGATCATCCATGATACCATCTCCGTCAGAGTCGACAGGAGGAGGACATCCTTTCAGATTGGGCAAACCGGCTATATCCGGACAGGCATCATCCTGATCGGCAATGCCATCACCATCACGATCCGGGCAACCATTGGCAGGGCCCGGCATGAGTGGGCACTTATCTCGCTTGTCGGGGACACCATCACCATCGCTATCGGTACTGACAGGACAGCCACCGTCTTCGGCAAGGCCAGGTTCGTCCGGGCATTCATCAAGTGAGTCAATGATACCGTCATCATCTCTGTCGGGACATCCGCCATTTGTGGCCAGTCCAGATTGTTCTGGACACTGGTCAATATCGTCGGTCAATCCGTCACCATCTGTATCCGGACAACCATTCAGGGCAGGAGGTCCAGCCAGTTCAGGACATTTATCTTCTGCATCCGCAACACCATCGTCATCCTGATCCGGACAACCTTTTGCTTTCACGGTACCCGGTTCTTCCGGGCACAGATCTTCAGGATCTGCAACGCCATCCTTATCGGTGTCCGGACAACCCTTAAACTCGGGTAATCCGGGCAAAGCAGGACAGCGATCATCCGGATCAAGAATACCATCCTGATCTGAATCCACCGGTATGAGAATCTTCTTCAACCCGGGCACATACAGAAAGCCTAACCCATATTGGAGGTTGTCTTTCCCACTGGCCATGGATTTTCTGAATTCTGCCTGCATATTGATATAAAAGTCTCGAGCCACCCGGACATTTAATCCAGCACCCATTGGGAATTGAATGTTGGACTCCGCATAATCTTCTAACACCAATCCGCCTCCGGCGAAAAAGTAGGGCGAGGCCAACTTGTCAGGATCGAAAAATGTACCCTGAAGGAGGAGGTCCAGGCTGGTGAATCGAAGGTCTTGTTGTGTATTCGGAAACTTGGCCACTGCAAATTTGAGTGGCAGGACAATGTTCAGGTATTTCCATCCCACATTGCGATGGTAATTGATCTCAATCCCGTTGCTGATCTGCTGGGGATCTGCGTTATCATAGATATTGGGTGTGTAATGATCCAAAAGTAGGAATCGCGCACCTATACCGTCTGGGTGAAGGGGAGTTTGAGATGAGGCTACAGAAGATAAGACCATCCCGCATAGGATGAGGGATAGGCGAAGCACTCGGGTCATGCCATCGGTTTTTATTGGGTTGGTCAAAGATAGGAGAAAAACAGCCAAGAAGTGGGTCAACTCATTATGACTAGTTCTAATGCGTCTTTTAGTTGTTGCATATTCCTGCTTTGGTACTTCCGTATCGTTTTTGTCAGGAATGGCAAACAGAGTGAACCCCAGAAATTCCGGGGGATCAATACCAAATGGCTGTTGAGTATGGAAATGCCCGCGGCTTCTTCAGAAACATCAAAGGATCGATGGATCTGGAGGAAAGAATTACTCCAGGTAACGTCCAAAGCATGATCATCGACACAATTGATGATCTCCTGTTTCATTTTGAAGGAATAGGAGCCATAGGTCAGATGGACCCAGCTGAAGGAACCGATTTCCCCTTCTTCTCCGGAAATGGGTTCAAAACGTTTAAATTCAGTGATCCACAAGGGTAAATTCTCCCAGGCGTACAGGAAGGGGAAGATTTCCGACGGAGGTTTGCTAATCTCCTGGCTGGATGAACATTCCATGGATGGGCGGATTGCCGTGCATTCAAAAATAGCCAGAATTTTCTTCTGACCCAAATCAAACTGGCAAACAGTCCTACTTGATTACCAAAGGTCGGAAAGAGGCTGTTTTGGGAATGATGGTTGCGCGCTCTTCATTTTCGGCTACGACGTAGTATTCCACAGACTTTTCAATACCGGTCAGCGTGTAAGTGAAAGTTCGTGGGGCTCCTAATTTTACAGGTGCAGGAGCCTCAAGGGCTATGGGTTTAAAGACGTGGGTACCCTTTTTTCGCCAATACAATGTGAGTGACTTTACATTGCTGGCTTTACAGGAAAAATCTATCCCCTGATCCTTGTTTCTAGTGACCTTAGGGATTTCCAGATCGGGGGTTCCCCGACTGAAGATCCAATGTTCTTTCAAATCCTTGATCCGTCCTTCCATCAGTTCCGATATACCAATGGTAGTCTGATTGCCAATGGTGACGGATTTATGCCTGTTTTGCTCAAACAGATCAAACGAATACAGGGGCATTTGCTCTGCTTGCACCGCTGAACGGATCAAAGCATGCCATTGATCCATCAGTTTAATGTAACGTCCATTCAAAAAGAAATCATCGAGGATGGTTTGGATATGTGCGACGTAGATCTTCTCATAATGAGGGTTCTTCAGCAGCTGATAGATCAATGGACGCTGGGGATTGTCCCTTTGTAACATGGGGTCCAATTGCATCATTTCGGCGTCTTCCAGGCTTGCGTGTTGGACCCTTCTGAATCCACCAAACGAAAGATTCAGATCCCAAATCAACGGGACAAATCGACCATCTTTTCGTTGGTAAAGGAAATAATTATGGCAGAGATCCCCTGTATAGCTATCCAGATTGACAAGCACATTGTTAAAGGCTAACATCCATAATGTCAGGTCAATATCCAGGATGCTATCTAGTGGTACCTGAGGTTCATTCAGCTCTTGAACAAGGTAAATCAAGGCCTCCCACCCGGTATCAGACTTCATCTCATACCGACCGTCATAACACTTGATGTCTGGTCCCAGGTTTTCCAGGCTACAATTCTGTCCCGGTTGGCATCCATCCAATTGGACCACTTGATCCCAATCAGGATCACATTTAAAAAAGATACCCTTCTTCTCATCAAACCAGCTGTCCAGAAAGTACTTGTCGATATCCTGTGTCAGCGTATAGACACCGAAGTATTCATTGTTGACATATACGCGGGCCATGGCACATTCGGGTGCTGGCATATACTCACGGGCAATGAAATAGGATAGAACGTCTCTCAGATAGCTGGGGTCCCGAAAACCATTAGATAACTTGAGGTGATCATATCCGATCGGAAATTCGGCGCCTTTGATAAACTTGCCCGCATCCAAGCTGAAGGGCAACTTTCTGCTGCCTTGTTTTTTGACATTGTTAAACGAACTGTTCCCTTTGAACCGGATGCCAACGCTGTCGAGTTTGATATTATCAAACCAGATGGTGGCCGATATTTTATCACGCCGATCAGTAGACTTATAGGCCTTGAGCCTATTCTCCCAATGTTTGTCATCAAATTGGATCCGGAGTTCATATAAATGAAAAGGATCCAGGCCTTTGGCCTTGTCTTGTGCCTGGATGGGTGAAGTGCTCAAACACCACACAATGGTGACCCATCCAAGGAGTAAAACTCCCTTCATCAATTCAATTCTTCCAGGGTGATTGTTAGTGGTGCCTGCCGATATCCATTTGGATAAAAGGAGACAGCGGCTGTATTCTCAGCAACCACATAGTATTCCAGTGCTGTGTTGCCTCCGGAAGGTTTGATCTTGGATACAAACCGTCCTTCTCCATTTCCCAGTTTGTCATCAGGCTTTGGTTCCATCAGGACAGTATTGTAGGGTTGATCTTTGTCAAAGCGATAGTACAAATGCACTCGTTTTGGGAGTTTGCCGGCAATGACAGAGATGGTGAAACTATTGACATCTGCGGTGTCATATTTCTTCCTTTTTAGAACGTCAACAGAAAGTACCTCTGGCTCGACAACAGTGAACGCATCCAGTCGCTTCAGATAGTTTACTCGATCCTCCATGTATTTGGCCAGACCAGGAATTTTACTCCGAGTGCCCACCGTTTTGTCCAGGCTTTTGGTGAAATCCTCCGTGGTGTAATAGCCATTTTTTTCTTTTTCAACAGAAGGCTTGAGGCCCGTCATCACTTGCTCACATTGCTTTCTGAAATTGTCTTTTCGGAAGTGTTCTTGCATCATTTGGCGCAAATGAGACACATAGACTTTCTTGAGAAATTCATCCGCTAACAGCTGACGAATAAGAGGCTTGGTGATATTATCTCCATGAAGGAAAGGGTCCAGTTCCGTCATTTCTTTGATACTCAGATCCGATCCCTGCCCAATATTCTTGAAACTTCCGAATGCCAGGTTGAGGTCCCAGATGACAGGGACGAAAAGGCCAGCCTGATTTCTGTACAGGTAGTAGTTATGGCTGTGTTGCCCGGAATAACTGCTGAGATTACCGGTAAGATTATTGAAGGCATGCATCCAAAGGGTTGCATCCACATCGAGAACGGAAGCGATGTTCTCAGGTTCCTGGTCCAGGATCCGGGCCAATTCCATCAAATATGGCCATCCATCACCTTCCTTCAATCGATAATTATAGAGGTAGCAGTTCGCATCTTCCTCATATTCCAGATTGCTGAAGATGTTCTTTTTACAATTTTCAGGACCGCCATCTTCGACCAGATCTGGACTGCATTTGAAGAGTGAAGTCCAGGCCTCCCCCATGCGTCTTTCCAGAAAATAGGCGTCTACAGGTTCGATATTGATATAAATACCTGCAAATGTATTATTGACATAAAGTCGAATAAAATTGGCTTCAGGTACATCCATATAGTTTCCGGCAATAGAAAAGCCCAGATACTCCCTCAAATAGCTGGGGTCACGAAGTGCATTGGATAACGTAAACGAATGATACCCCTGATGATTCTGATCCGGGTGGATATAGTTCAGTTCGATCTGGTAAGGGTTTTTATCGCCTTCATAGGTATATGAGGTCTGACCCCGATATCGAATGCCCACATTGGGGTATTTGATGCCATCAATTTCAGCGGCCCCAACGATCATTCCCTCTCCGGAAATCTTCATGGAGTCCAGAACATGGGCCCAGTTTGCCTGACGAATGGTCAGTCGCATTTCTGGAATGTGGTCAGTGCCAAAAAGTTCATTGGAATTTTGAGCACTCACGGAACCACTCACCAGGGAGAGGGTCATCAAGATGCAAACTGTGGCAAAGAAATGTTTCATAGATGTATGGCTTGACATAAAAGGGATAGATGTGTACGATCAAGGGTAATGGTGAAATCACCTATGATGGACACCAATTAATCGAGTATACGTTGCAAATCCGGGCCAGTTTCCTGTCGGATCTCTTCAAAATTACCTGTTTTCCTGTTTTTGACAACTTGATTCCAATGGAAATAGCGGCCATTCATCACAATATAGACTCCCGGTTCGAGAGCCTGTGCAAAAGCGAGGGCACTCCCTAAATTGAAGAAACCGTCTGAGGAGTTGCCAAAGGCGTAAGGAATCATCGCTCCGGTCAGAACAATGGTTTTGTCTCCCAACTTGGATTCTGCAAGTGCTTTTGCTGTTTCAACCATCCTGTCCGTTCCATGAGTGATGATGATCTCGGAAGCCATGGATTTTTGGCAGTTATGGATAATGATATCGCGATCTGTATCTGACATTTCGAGACTATCCACCATCATCAAGGTCTTAATGTCAATATCCAGGGTACATCGACCACGGTCGAACATTTTAGGCAGGTGGGTGTCCTTGAAAAATAGCTCCCCGGTGATGAGGTTGTATTCTTTATCAAAAGTGCCGCCCGTAACGAAGATCTGGATCATGAACAGATTCAATCAATAATGTGCCACGAATATAGCGATTGATTCCGGGTGCTCACACTACTTTATCCGCGCAACTGGAGGAAGCGAATGCATCGGGTTTCATTTTGAAGGCAAAGCCCATGCCCATGATATAGCCCATAGCTTCCTTCAATGCGAGGTTTGATTTGAAATGTGGGTCTGTATTGATATCGGCGTGAACTTCCAATTCGACATGATTTCGATCGAGGAGATCACAGAGTTGATAGGCAATGTCCACGGAACGAGCTACTTCGAGGATCATGCGTTCCCGTATCTTCATTTGCTGGGTCAGCTTCTCGTTTCGAATGAACATGAAGCCACCTTTGCCTTGTCGAAGGAATACGATAACAGTGGCAAATTCCACGAGTTCACCCCTCACCTGCGAATCTGTTCCGATACAGACTTTCAGATGATTTCCGAGTTCCTTTTCCCGTTTGAGAGTGCGTTCAACGGCCTCGAGAAGTGGAAGGTCAATTTGATCGCCATTTAATCTTCGCCAGTACATAACAGGTGAGTTTCCTGAAGATATGGACAAATCAGGAACTTCAGAAAGGGGGACGGGTAAAGATCCGATGAATACGGAGAAGGCATCTCAACCTGGTCAGTAACCTCATTTCGATTTGCCGAGATGATTTGAGTGCGTCAGGCACTGTTTTGCGGAAGTCGATCCACACGTTTGAGGACACCATCCGCACAGTGCAGGATGGGTGATGGGAATCGCTCAATCAATCGGTAGTCATGTGTGGCAAACAACACAGCAGTCTGATGATGTCGTGCCAGATTACGAATCAGGCGGGTGATCTCATCGCTGGTTTGGGGGTCGAGATTCCCGGCAGGTTCATCCGCCAGGAGCAGTTTTGGTTCATTCAGCAGGGCTCGCGCAATGGCTAATCGTTGTTGCTCACCTCCGGAGAGTTCGGCTGGATAACGGAAACCATAAGCGCTCAGCCCGGTTTCATCCAGGACTTTAGCAATTCGAGCGTTTCGCTCCTTCCTGGATCTCCATCCGGTCGATTGGAGGACAAAATCCAAATTTTCATAAACGGTTCGTTCTCTCAGCAAAAAGAAGTCCTGGAAGATGATGCCCAGTTTCCGCCGCAATTTGTGAATCCTTTTTTTGGGGAGACCTACCAGGTTGAACCCTGCGATCTGAACCGTGCCACTTTCCCAGGGCCATTCTCCATACAGCGCTTTGATCAGGGAGGATTTGCCAGCGCCGGTCTTTCCGATTAAGTAAAGAAATTCGCCTGGCACCATATCCAGCTGGATATCCCGAAGGATGGTCGTCCGTCCACGAATGATCCGGCCCTGGTCAATATGTAATACCCGTTCTTGCATCGGAATGTCTAGAGAATAAAGGTAGGAAACATCTCTGCCTGATCGGTTGTTATGGAGGGAACGATCCGAATCCTGTACATTTGCACATCAGACCCTTCCAGATGAAAAAGATCTATATCATAGCCGGAGTTTTGATTCTTTTGGGCATCGGCCTCTTGATCTCTGCTGCCGGAGATATGAGTACTTACAGTACATTCCGAGAAGCGACCCGAATGGAGGCGAAGGTGAAAGTCGTTGGTAAATTGGCCAAGGACAGGGAGATGTACTACAATCCTACTGAAGACCCAAACTATTTTTCGTTCTACGTCTCAGACAATGAAGGGGAAGTGAGGAAGGTCATATTGCGGGGAGCAAAACCTCAAGACTTTGAGTTGTCTGAACAAATCGTTGTCACGGGCAAAATGGATGGAGGTGATTTTCTGGCGTCAGAACTGTTGATGAAGTGCCCGTCCAAATACAAGGACGAAGAAGTTTTCCTGCAACAGGAAAGCTGATCTCAGAATCAAACACATGCAAGAACTCCAATATTTTGGTGAACATCTGTGGCCGGGCAGAGTAGGTCATTTCAGTATCATCCTCTCTTTTGTGGCAGCGATCCTGACTGCTTTCGCATACGCCCGCCATACTCGCAAGGAAGATGTGGGTACCGGTTGGTTGACCCTAGGGCGCTGGTCTTTTCGCTTGCATAGTATAGCCACTCTGGCTACAATTGCAACCCTGTTCTACATTATGCTGAGCCGGTACTATGAATACCAATATGCCTGGGCTCATGTATCTGATGATCTACCATTTGCTTATATCTTTTCAGCATTCTGGGAAGATCAACCCGGTAGCTTCCTGCTCTGGGCCTTCTGGCATGTTGTCCTCGGGCTCATCCTTATGAGAACTGCCCGGGAATGGGAGGCGCCAGTCATGGTGGTCATGTCCCTCCTTCAGGCCTTCATTTTGTCTATGCTTTTGGGCCTGTACCTGCTTCCGGAGAGCGATGCCATCAAAATTGGTTACAATCCATTCCTGCTCTTGCGGGACACTATGGATGCCCCACTCTTTGCCAATGCCGACTATCTCCAGCTGATTACCGGAAAAGGGCTCAATCCCTTGCTACAGAATTATTGGAATACCATTCATCCACCAACCCTCTTTTTGGGGTTTGCCAGTGTTTCAGTTCCCTTTGCCTTTACAATAGCAGCACTCGTCAGACGAGAATATACTGCCTGGATCAAACCCGTCCTGCCCTGGGCTCTCTTCAGTGCTTCGATTCTCGGGATTGGCATCCTCATGGGTTCTGCCTGGGCGTATGAAGCGCTTTCTTTCGGAGGGTATTGGGCCTGGGATCCGGTTGAAAATATGTCGCTGGTTCCCTGGATCGTTCTAATAGCTGGTATCCATACCAACCTTATCGCCAAGAGCACAGGTCATTCTATTCGGAGTACGATGGTGTTTTATGCCATTTCCCTTTTGCTCGTCTTGTTTTCCACATTTCTCACACGTAGTGGTGTCCTCCAGGATTCCTCCGTTCACGCCTTTACTGAACTTGGGTTGGAGTGGCAACTCGTCCTGTTTATTCTCTTTTTTACTGGATGGTTCCTCTGGGTTTATTTGAGCAGATACCGTGCTATTCCCGTCAAGGAAGAAGAGGAGCCCACAACCAGCAGAGAATTCTGGATGTTCATCGGAAGCCTTGTCCTCTTCTTTTCCGCCTTGTTGATCACGTTTACTACATCTATTCCGGTGTACAATAAAATTGCCGATGGAATTGGTTGGCTGACCGGCCAGGATCTTTCTGGATGGCACAGGTCGATGCCAGTAGATCCGATCACTCACTACAATCGATATCAGTTCTGGATTGCAGTCTTTATCGCCGTTTTGAGCGGGGCCACACTCTTTTTACGATATGGGAGATCTCTGGCCTCAGGGGCTGTCCGAGCCTTTCTGACCAGAATGGGTGTGCAATTCTTACTTGCCCTGGTCATGACCACCTTGACATGGCTTTGGTTGGATTATGTGGGATGGGCTTATCATGTGTTACTTCTCGTCAGTTGGTTTGGGGTGATCGCCAATTTGGATTACCTCATTTTCTTTTTGAAAGGTCAATTAAAGCAGGGTGCATCTACCCTCTCCCATCTGGGCTTTGGTTTGATGATGATCGGGATCATTGCTTCCGGATTAAAGAAGGAACATATTTCTCAGAATCGATTTGCAATGGAAGGCTTGTTGAGCCGGGATATGATCGATCGCAATGTCCTGCTTTTCAAGGATTCACCCTTGTTTATTAAAGGGTATGAGGTGACCTATCAATCCGATACACTGGTCGGACATACTCGGACCTATGCCATCGATTATGTGCAACGAGACGAGGAAGGTCGGGTCATCGATGAGTTTACAGTCCAACCTAGTATCCTGTTTGACAAGGATTTTAAGAAACAGGCGGCTTCCAATCCCAGTACAAAGCGGTACCTCTCAAAGGATGTGTTTTCACATATTGCAGGATTGCCTAATGAACAAGCAGACATTGAAAGAGCCAAGGCAAAAGAAGACAGTCTTCGGTATCTGTTGCACATGTTGGTGCCTGATTCTACACTGAACACTGGCCGAATGTCAGCAACACTGGTGAGTTGGTCAGATGAAGCAACTCATCCAGATTATGTGCCTGAAAAGGGCGATCAGGTGATTGCCGCCAAAGTCAGAATGCGATCTGATGGTTCTGATTCCAGTATGACCTGTATGCCATTGATCGTCCTTCGGGATAACCTGGTGTACTCTTATCCAGAAAAAGTAGACCGGCTGGGTGCCAAGGTCCGGTTGAATGACGCTGTCTTTTCAGGATTTCTGATTCCAGATGATTCCTTGTTTTATCGTCCGGTTGAACTAGGCGTGGATGACTCTTTCGATTTTGGAGGATATACCCTAACATTGACAGGATTTGACAAATCACCCCAACATCCTCAGTTTGAATCAGTAGAAGGTGATATTGCAGTTGCGGCGAATCTGAGGATCCAGTCTAAAACAGCATCCGGATATCGCGAAACCCAGTCCCCCATATTTCTGATTCGGGAAAACCAGCCCTATAATATCAAGAGTTACTCCCCGGCGACAGGAATCCATTCCCGTTTTGTCAAGTTGAATCCGGACAATGGCAAAGTGACGATTTGGGTGGCCCGGCAGCCCGACTTTCAGGGATTGGCCTTCGAGATCGCGGATAATTATGAACGAGAAGATTACATCGTGCTGGAAACTATACTGTTCCCCGGCATCAATCTTTTCTGGCTTGGAGCTCTCCTTCTGATGATCGGATTGGGCCTCGCATCATGGAACCGACGAGTGCCAACAATCAAGACAGCATGAATGCGGTGAGCCTGATCGGTACGGGAAATGTTGCCTGGAATCTTGCCCATGCTTTTCATAAAGCTGGCACGCCGATCAAAAGGATCTGGTCCAGGACTGTCGGACATGCAACCACTCTTTGTCAGGAGACAGGTGCTCAGGAGGCTAGTGAAATCCATGAATTGAAAGAGGATTCCGGACTGATCATCATCTGTGTTCCGGATCGGGCTATTTCCGAAGTCGTGCAGCAATGTATTGCCTCTGGTTTGGACAATCCCCTCATCTGTCATACTTCAGGAGCAACATCCCTGGATGTGTTTCCTGCAGAATGGACCTCATCCGGCGTGTTTTATCCTTTACAAACGCTGACAAAAGGACACCCTCGAGATTTCCGGGAAATCCCTATTCTTATCTCCAGCCATTCACCCGTCACGACGGATAAACTGTTGACGTTTGCTCAAGAGCTCAGCTCGAAAATCACTGTGGTTACGGATGACGAACGCCAGCGTTATCACCTGGCCGCGGTGATGGTCAACAATTTTGTTTATCACCTGTGTGAACAGGCCTTTTCCCAGGTGGAAGTCCACCAAATGGATCCTGCGGTACTCTACCCTTTATTAAATGAGACCGTCGAGAAGTTAATGACCCTGCGTGGGGCTCAAGTCCAGACAGGGCCAGCCATACGGGGTGATGTGAACAGTATCCATGCCCATTTGCGTCTTTTAGCAGACAACCCGGCGCTTGCGGCACTCTATCGCCAGTTATCGCTTTCTATCAACCCAGCATTAGACCTCTGATCCATGCGTGTCGTCGGTGAAATCCCCCATCCAGTTTATAAGATCACATTGTTTCATTATCAGGATCGATGGACGATCCAGGTAGCCAATGGACCCTATCAGTTTCGGACCAGTATGATGCAGGTTCCGGGTCTGGAAACTGTTGAGGATATCCAGAATTTCGTCGATGAACCCTTCCTTTTACAGGCCAGGGATGTGTTTGAACTTATCCACAAGTCCACAAGGGCTCGGATTGCAGCAATAGTTGAGGGGGGGGGTGCAAATGGCTGACTATGAAGCAGTAGTGTCGGTATTACCTGCTTCTTTTTGATGCTCATCATCCAGCCAGTGCCGGATATATCTCTGGATCACATCCAATCCCACATCAAATTTTCGATTGTTATTGATGATGATATCACAATCGTCGATATAGGGTTTGATATACTTCTCGAAAGTGGGTAATACGTGGTGTTGATACCGATAAAGCACATCATCAAGTGGATAATTCCGCTCGACCTGATCGCGACGGATCCTGCGGATGACTTTCAGATTGTCCTTGGCATGAAGGAATATACTCAGATCGAGCAGCTTCCGGATCTTGGTAAAATGAAGGACAAACAACCCTTCAACAATGATAACTGGTGCTGGTTTGAATACTAATGTTTTGGGCTGTTGCAAGTCGTTGTTGAACGTGTATTCCACACGCTCGACGGGCTCACCCTTCATCAAACGGGTGATGTCCCGATAGAAGGCCTTCTTATCTATGGATTTGGGTCGGTCAAAATTGGTGACCCCTTGCCGGTCCGCCTGTTGTTGGTCGCGGGGGCGATAGTAATCGTCCTGAGAAATGATGCAGACCTCTTCTGTGGAGTATGTCTTTTTCAATTCCTGGATGAAGGAAGTCTTCCCGGAACCACTTCCCCCGGTGATGCCAATTAAAAGGTGCCGTTTTTTCACGAGGGCGAAGGTAGTATGTTTTCCATTTTTTACTGTGGTCAAGGGCTTCACATTCCTGAGGCAAAAGAGTAGACTCTGGGATTCATGGGAATAGGCTATTTTGGCAATCGGATTGACTGAAGGATTGACACTTAAGGGATATCGAATATGGATTGGATGATGGATTTAGGACGGGGTCTATTGGGATTAGTGCTCTTATTGGGTATCGCCTTTCTGTTGAGCAGAGACAGACGTGCAATCAATTGGAGACTGGTTGGTACGGGTGTGTTACTGCAGGTACTGATTGCCATTGCCATTCTGAAGGTTCCCATTATCAATTCGATGTTCGATTATGTAGCTAAGTTTTTTCAGGCAGTACTGACATTCAGTTCAGCCGGGGCAAAATTTCTGTTTGGAAACATCATAACGGACCTGAATACGTTTGGATACATTTTCGCATTTCAAGTTCTGCCTACAATCGTCTTCTTTTCTGCTCTTTCCGCAATCCTATACTACTTCGGGATCTTGCAAAAGATCATTTTCGGTATGGCCTGGGTCATGAAACGGACTATGCACCTTTCCGGATCTGAAAGCCTTGCTGCGGCTGCGAATGTATTCATCGGTCAAACAGAGGCGCCTCTGGTGATCAAGCCCTATCTGGAGGGGATGAGTCGGTCTGAATTGTTATGTCTGATGACAGGTGGGATGGCCACCATTGCGGGGGGGGTCTTTGCGGCTTACATCGGATTTCTCGGCGGAGATGATCCAGTGATGCAGCAGTACTTTGCTAAACACCTTCTGACAGCGTCCATCATGTCCGCACCCGCTGCGGTTGTGGCTGCGAAAATGCTCTTTCCTGAGGTGAAGGAGAAGGCACTTGAAGAACAAATGAAAATGTCTGGAGATGTGGGCGACAATCTACTGGATGCTATTTCCAGGGGTACAACAGATGGCCTGAAACTAGCGATAAATGTCGGGGCGATGCTGCTGGTTTTTACCGCATTGATTTACATGGCGAATGAGATGTTGTCCGGTTCGATCGGCGAATGGACAGGTTGGAATGAACGGATTCAAATCGCGACAAATGGTCGATTTGAAGGGTTTACGTTTACTTATCTTTTGGGGCTGCTTTTTGCTCCTGTTGCCTGGATCCTGGGGACACCCAATCAGGATATTCTGGTCATCGGCCAGCTGCTGGGCCAGAAGACTGTCCTGAATGAGTTCTTTGCCTATGCGGAGTTGAAATCTTTACGTGATGCCGGAATTGTCCTTCATCCAAAATCATTGATCATTGCCACCTACGCCTTGTGCGGGTTTTCAAATTTTGCTTCGATTGGTATCCAGATCGGTGGGATCGGTGTTTTGGCACCTGGCCAACGCAAAGCTTTGACAGAGATGGGTCTACTCGCTTTGATCGGAGGAACGATCGCCTGTTTTATGACGGCCTGTGTGGCTGGTTTTCTGGTCTTATAAGTTGCTTTTGATCCGATTGATCTGCCGAATATGATGGCGGATATGCCAGGTGAAAAACCAGAACATGCCGTCCAGATCCATTCGTCCGACAATGGGGTGTTTGTAGACCAGGCCTGCCGTCGCTTCAGGAGGCAGATTTCGAATGAACTGGATCATTTCTTCCTGATGAGCAACAATCCCAACCAGGGTTTCCTGGATGTCCTCTTTGTTTGCAAATTGGCGTGAGGAGACCATCGCTGGGGCTTTAAATCGAAATGGGCTGATGAGGTAGAGGTACAAAGCTGCCTTGCGGAAGGGGTATCCCAGATCTCGTTTGGGAATTCTTGACGGATCAAGAGTCTTCTTCTTCAGGTATTTCAGGGAAAGCTGCTCCGACAAACCAAGATGTTGAATGACTTGCTGAATGGACCACCCTCCTCCTGCCGGAGTCTTGATGATCTGCGAATCGGTAAGATCTTTTATTTGCATGCGTAATGTGTCCCATGCATCCTGCCAAGCCTTATTCGTTGTTTGTTTGGGTATCGTGTGAGGTGCCATTCAACTATTTTTTACCAATTTTGGTATCCTCCCGGAACAACCGATTCGCGTTCGGGTTACATCCTTGAAAGTATACAAAATATCAATATGGAATATCGTTATTTAGGTCATTCTGGCCTCCAGGTGAGTGCTTTGTCACTCGGAAGCTGGCTCACATTCGGCAAACAGATTGAAGATGGAACAGCAGAGCGGTTGATGTCTATCGCATATGAACATGGGGTCAACTTCTTCGATAATGCTGAGATCTATTCTCGTGGGCAGTCAGAAGTAGTCATGGGCAATATTCTCCACAAGATGAATTGGGACAGAAGCAGTTTCCTGGTTTCCTCTAAAGTGTTTTTTTGGGGATGGAGGTAAACTGCCGAACCAAACCGGATTAAATCGGAAGCATGTCGTCGAAGCCTGCCATGCTGCCCTTCGCCGGTTGCAAGTAGACTATTTGGATCTCTTCTTTTGTCATCGTCCGGACAAAAATACCCCTATTGAAGAGACTGTCCGGACGATGAATCATTTGATTGAACAAGGTAAGATTCTGTATTGGGGAACGTCTGAATGGTCAGCTCAGGAGATCACAGAAGCACACATGGTAGCGAGGGAACATCATTTGATCGGTCCAGTGATGGAGCAACCTCAGTACAATCTGTTTCATCGTGAAAAGGTGGAGAATGAGTATGCTCAATTGTACAAGACTCTAGGTCTGGGAACAACGATTTGGTCTCCATTAGGGAGTGGGGTCCTCACAGGGAAGTATCTGGAGAAGTTTCCGGAAGGTACTCGACTGGGCATGGAAGGACTGGAATGGTTGAAGGAGCGGAGTATGGATGAGGAGAAGTTAGTGAAAGTGCGCAGTCTGAAGCAACTGGCGGATGAGTTGAACGTATCTCTGCCTCGCCTGGCAATAGCCTGGTGTTTGAAGAACCCGCAGGTTTCGACTGTGATCCTGGGTGCCAGTCGGCCGGAGCAATTGGAAGAGACATTGACGTCTCTTGATGTCGTCGATCACTTGACGACGGAGGTTCTGGAACGGATTGAAAAGATCGTTGACAATAAACCGGTGCCGCCAGCTTTCTGACCTCACATAAAAAAGGCGCTGATCACTCAGCGCCTTTTTTTAGACTAATTCTGGTTGCTGGATGGGAACGATCCAATTGTGTCGATCGACCAATCTTCCGGAACGCATTCCATTGATCTCTTTTTTGACCATTTCACCGATATGTCGGTCTTCCATGTTGGGTAGCTCCATGATCAAGTCACCATATTTGATGCGAGAGACATGTGCGACAACTGCGGCTGTTCCTGCACCAAAGGCTTCCTGGAATTTGCCCGCTTTATGTGCTTCAACGATCTCATCAATGGAGATTCGCCGCTCTTCCACATCATATCCCTTTTCCTTCAGGATGGTGATGATACTGTCTCGGGTGATCCCTTTGAGGATCGTCCCTAAAGTAGCCGGAGTGACTACTTTTCCATCGATCACAAAGAAGATGTTCATTGTGCCGACTTCCTGGGTGTACTTGAACTCTTTGGCATCCAGCCACAGCACCTGATCATACCCTTGTTCCTGAGCTTTTACAGCAGGCAGGAGAGCAGCACCGTAGTTTCCGGCAGCTTTTGCTTCACCAGCGCCACCCATGGCGGCACGAACATAATGTTGTTCAGCAATCAAGGATACGGGCTTGGCATAATAAGGGCCTACCGGTCCAGTGAAGATGATCATCTTATAGGTGTCACTCGGGCGTACACCAAAAAACTCAGCGTTGGCAAACATCAGAGGGCGCAAATACAATGCAGAACCTTCAACCTTGGGAATCCACTCTCGATCGAGGTAGACCAATTTTTGAATGGCCTGCACATACAGGTCCTCAGGAAAATCAGGCATGCACATCCTGGCAGCTGACCGATTAAACCGTTTGGCATGTTCTTCTGGGCGGAATAAAAAAGGAGTGCCGTCGTTAGCCCGTGAGGCTTTCATTCCTTCAAATATGCATTGTCCATAATGTAAACCCATACAAGCGGGATGAATAGGAAAATGGCCAAAAGGCACAATTTCCATGTTCTTCCATTCACCATTTTGGTAGTCCGCGACAAACATATGGTCAGAAAAGACTCTTCCAAAAGGGATGTTGGCAAAATCAACTGTATCGAGTCTGGACCGATCCGTTGAGGTCACCTTAATGTTATATTTCATAGCGACGGATTTGTGTAAAGTTAATTAATTTGAGTTAAATATTCTGCCAGTAGTCATGAAATGGACATCCCTCGGAAGAATATTTGCCAACACATGTTAATGCAGAATAATATTATGAAACCTGTCGAAATTTTACCTTCTATTATTTTACAGCCAGAATCGACAAAGGGATTTGATTTACCAATTAAACCTTCTATTTCGATTCTTATCCTCCTTCCTGAGTCAAGTCAATGGGATGAGGAGAAAGCCTATCTATCCAAAATGTTTGAAGCCGCCCAAAAGGAATTGGACATGGATGTACTGTTATGGCAAATGCCAATGGGTGGGACGGTTTCATTCAATGATCTGATCCAGCAATCATCCATCACAGATATTTACCTATTCGGCGTAGAAGCCAGCCAGATCGGCCTCCAATCGTCACTCCCAATGGGTTATTCAGCGCAAATTGGAGAGACCTTTCTCTATCGAACAGACTCACCCTTGAAAGTAAGTAAAAATGGGGAGATGAAAAAAAGGATTTGGGAGCTTTTTCAAAAAAGATACCTCCATGAACACCAGGACTGACTTAACTGTACAACTGCTTTTTGCCACCAATAACACCCATAAAATCGAAGAGGTCAAGCAAATACTTGGCGCGGGATGGGCGATCACAGGCCTGGCAGCTTCGGGGATTCATGTTGATCTTCCTGAGACTGGAGATACCCTCCAGGCCAATGCTATTGAAAAAGTGAGTTATATCCATGATCGTCTTCACCAGGATTGTTTCGCAGATGATACGGGTTTGGAGGTGGATGCACTCGACGGAGCGCCAGGTGTTTATACCGCACGATTTGCTGGTAAACACGCAACTGCCGAGGCCAATAATCAAAAATTGCTGGATGCCCTGACCGGTGTTCAGGATCGCTCCGCCCGATTTCGAGCCATAATCGCATTATGGTACAAACATCAACTCCACATCTTTGAAGGCGTCATTGAAGGACACATCGCTCTGCAACCGGGGGGGCAGGATGGCTTCGGATATGATCCTCTCTTTATTCCAGAAGGGTTTGATCAACCGTTTGCTGCACTGCCATCTGCAGTCAAGTCCAGTATATCACACCGGGCAAGAGCTGTGCAGAAGATGGCAGCGTTTCTGCATGGTGCTAGAGGTTAACGGACCGAAAAAGTATTATTTCCTCGATCAGTATCTGCAATGCGTTGCGTTGGATCGATACTGACTTCCAACCCACTCGTTTTCCAGTTTCCAGGAATGATCAATTCATAGGTTTCAAAGGTCCAGGGCCAATCGGGTGCCACAGCATCTGGTGTGAAATAACGGTCTACCTTCTTCTCGCCACGTTGTACATCCAGGGGGATGGTTATCCGCGTCACTGCACCCTCCGGGGTTTTGATAGCGAGATCAATCGGCATGGCCATCGTGCCGTGTTGTCGGAGCAGGATATGCAGTTGACCTTTCTCTGACCACACCGAATCAATCCCATAATCTATAGTGCGTAAGGAATTGACCCAGAATTCGTGATACCAATCCAACTCCTGATCAGACACATGTTCAGCTACCCGGATAAAGTCGGTAGGTGTCGGGTGTTTGAATTGCCAATCCCTGAAATATTGCATCATGGTGCGATCCAGTGCTTCTTTGCCAATGATGTAACTCAGTTGATGCAGAAAAACTGCACCCTTACTATACACACTGTTTGAATAGCTATAGTTCGAAAGGTAATGATCTGCATTTGTGGTTAATGGTTCTTCCATGCCGGAGCGCACCAAACCGAAATATCCCTGGTAAGAACCGACATGAGCATAAAGCAAATCTACACCCGGAAACAGGCGGCTTTTGACTTCGGAGCTGGTATAGGAGGTGAACCCCTCATCCATCCAAGCATAGAGTAATTCATTTGTCCCCATGACCATCTGGTACCAGTTGTGCATCAATTCATGGGCCATGACCCCAACGAGACTCCGCAATCCTCTGTTCCCGGTGATCAAGGTCGCCATCGGGTATTCCATGCCGCCGTCTCCGCCCTGAATAATACTGTATTGTCGAAAGGGATAGTGTCCATAAGCCGCATTGATAAAGACTAAGGCTGAATCAACATAGACGGGCAATGCTTCCCATGCTTCCTTGTTTTCCGGTGTCTGTAGATAAAGGAAATGAAATTCTGTTCCATCCAGCATCACTCTTTTGGTATGGGTATAGTCAGGATCAGCAGCCCACACAAAATCATGCACATTCGGAGCGATGAAATGCCAGCTTTTTTTGGCTGACCTGGAGGTTTGGAGTGGTAAGGCTGGATCTTCATATCCGCAACCAACTTCCTGGGGATTCTGAAGGTATCCTGTAGCCCCGAGAATGTAGGATGAATCAATGTGGATGGTAACATCATAGTCACCCCATACCCCGTAAAATTCACGCTGAACATAGGCATTGGCATGCCATCCCTGATAGTCGTAGTTGCAAATCTTGGGAAACCATTGGGACATGGAATAGTCTACGCCTTCTGCATTGAAACGCCCGGATCGGCGGATCTGTTTGGGCACCTGGCCTACAAATTCCATATCCAGAATAGCAGATCGACCCGGGGGAATTGGCGTTGTCAGTCGAACCTCCAAAACAGTCCTGTTCTCTTGATATGGGATCGGATCCCCATTCATACGGAGTGAACGAATGTGGAGGTGTCCTTCTTCATCTGGTTTGATTCCTGTCAGACCATTGACAATACGCGGATCAGGATCAGGTAATCGCAATCGCCAGGCATCCATCTCGCTGCCTTTCTGGAATGCGTTGGGATACAAGTGAAAGAACAATTGCTTTAAGGTATCCGGTGAATTGTTCTGATAGATCAATCGTTGTGTTCCCGAATACTGATGGTGGATGTGATCGAAATCCACCTCCATTTCACAGGAAATACGTTGTTGCCAATAGGATTCCTGAGCAGGCAGTGTCAGGCTGAATCCAGCTAGAAGGAGTAAAAAGAGGTTTCTCAAGGGATTATTTATTTGAGGAAGGTTGGGACTCATCATCATTTAACACGATTTCTTCCGGTCTGGTTGTTTGAATGGGTTCGGTTAACTTCTTCCAGTCAGCCCAACCATATTTTTTTGATGCGATGATGAGAAAAACAGTGGCGGAAAGGACCATCAGCAATAACATGATCTGCACATTTGGGACATCCAGTTTGATCAATGCGGGTGTTTGCAAGGCACTGCCTTCAAAAGTGATTAATATCGATCCGTACAGATTGGTGGCGGTATGCACACCCATAGCCAATTCAAGGCCATCATCCATCACCGTAAGTACAGCGAGGAAGAGCCCGACCAGGACGTAATAGGCCACCATGGTACTCAAGCCGAATTCGGAGATTTCCGGATTCATGAGATGTAATCCAGCAAAGAGAAAACTTGTTGCCACCATGGCAATGACCTTGGAATGGGTACCCAGACCAATGCCTTGCATGAGGTAACCTCGAACGAATAGTTCTTCAAAGCCGGCCTGAAAGGGGATCAAGATCAGGGCAATACCGACCAGTGTAATAAATGAGCTCGCTTCGAATTGCAAATGGTACGCCTCTGGATTGATCATCCAGGAAACACCTTCTGCAAGGATACCGAGCAACAGCCAGATTCCTGCACCCCATAAAAAACGGGACCATCGGATCTTTCCCAGGTTGTTGATCAAGCTGAGGAAGGGCCGCTGATGAAGGTAGCGGATCACCACCCACAATCCGAGAAGGGCCCCGAGAAACATGATCAGGGCTAATGCAAACCCGATATTCGCATCCAGT
Organism: uncultured Saprospiraceae bacterium; assembly: GCA_942490895.1. Taxonomy (GTDB): domain Bacteria; phylum Bacteroidota; class Bacteroidia; order Chitinophagales; family Saprospiraceae; genus JAGNXB01. The sequence continues at coordinate 10,373 of CALNZC010000059.1, read as the reverse complement.
CCTAAAACGGAAAAGTCCATGGTGTCCGCGAATTCCTGGACAAGAGACAAGTCGCCTTGTTGTTCTGCAGCCCATAAGGTGACTATCCCGAGAGGTACCTGACCGATTAAATAGCCAAGAGCCACGATGATGATTCCAAACAAATATTGCCACCAGGAATTAGAGCCATGAGTGGCTGCTTGAAAGAACATATGCGTAGTTTAATGGCGAAAATAGCGAATGCTACCCAAGCTTGATCTTTTCATCCTACCTTTGCACCTATGACGAATGCGACCAAAACCCGGAATCAGTGGCTCTTGGCATTGGGCCTTATTGTGGCGGCCGCCATGACACGCCTCCTCCCCCATCCCTATAACTTCACTCCAATTGGTGGAATGGCTCTGTTTGCAGGAGCTATTTTTCGGAAACATTGGTACACCTTCCTGATTCCATTTCTCGCTTTATGGGTCAGCGATCTACTGTTGAACAATCTCGTTTACGGCCAATATTTCGAAACATTCAGCTGGTTTGGGAACATGGGTACCTATCTGGGGTTTGCAGCCATTTTCCTGCTGGGACGGTATGTCCTGGGCAAGGTTGCTCCTGGAAAACTGGTTAAGATGTCTCTGATCGGTTCGGTGATCTTCTTCCTGATCAGTAATGGTCTGGTATGGTTGCAAGGTTCCATCGGTATGGCGATCCCCTACCCGATGAACATGTCTGGCTTAATGGCCTGCTATGCAGCCGGATTACCCTTTATTGGTGGCACCATTGCCGGCGATCTGTTTTACAATACCGTTCTTTTTGGAGCCTGGTATTGGGTTCATCGCAATCAAGCCACCTGGCAGGTGATCTGATCTCCTAATACTGGGGTATGGATGGATCGATTTCGCGGCCATAGGCCAGGATGCCACCTTTCAGATTATACAGGTTATCAAAAGTTTCCAGAGCATTCAGTTCCCGAATGGCTCGTGCACTCCGTACGCCACTTCGACAATGGATGATCACGGGTCTGTCGCGTGCAATAAAGGGTATGAATGATGTGATCTGCCCAACAGGCATCATTTCTCCTTCCATCGCGGCAATTGCATATTCATAAGGTTCTCTGACATCAATCAGTTGATACGGTTTTCCGGAAGTGCGCAGTTGTTCCCATTCCTGGACAGTCATCTCCGGTACGGGTATTTCGGGTAGATCGAGGCCACAAAACTGCTGGTAATCGATAAGTTCCTCAATACGCAATGCTTCATTCTTCCGGATTTTCAAAAAGCGTGTATGAAAGGAAGCCGCATCAAATAAAAAGAGTTTACCGGCTAGAGGTTCTCCCACTCCGGTGATGACTTTGATCACTTCCAGGGCTTGCATGCTGCCGATGATTCCCGGTAGTACTCCAAGCACCCCACCTTCCGAACAGTTCGGCACTAGTCCCGGGGGTGGTGGTTCGGGAAAGATGTCACGGTAATTTGGACCTCTCGTTCCGTCTGCATTCAGAAAATTAAAGACAGAAACCTGTCCTTCAAACTGGAAGATGGAAGCATACACATTGACTTTTCCCTCAAGGACACAAGCATCATTGACCAGATACCGCGTGGGGAAATTGTCCGTTCCGTCTGCCACGATATCGTATTGTCGGATCAGTTCTCGGGCATTGGAAGTCTCCAGTCGGGTTTCGTGAACAGTTACCTCGATATAGGGATTCAGGACGCGAAGGCGTTTTTGAGCTTGTTTTGCCTTACTTTTTCCGATATCCTCAGTGGTGAAAAGGACCTGTCGTTGCAGGTTACTATCGTCGACCGTATCGAAATCAACGATACCGATATGCCCGACGCCAGCGGCAGCCAGATAGAGAAGACTCGGGCTTCCCAATCCGCCAGATCCAATGACCAGAACACGTGCATTTTTCAATGCGGATTGTGCCGCTAACCCAAATTCGGGGATAATGATATGCCTGGAATACCGGGCATATTCCTCTGGAGTGAAGGTGGATTCCTGGTTATCTGTTTGCATGATTCGAAGGTAAGTTATGGCTTGGAATACCGCCTGCGATGGCGGGTACAATGCTGATCACTGTTTGATTATTGATAGCTGTCTCCGGGCCTTCCAGATCCTTATAATCTGTATCGCCTACAAAGATTCGGACGAATGAACGAACCTGATGGTCTTTGTCTAGCAGATGATTCTGCAAAGCCGGGTACAGGTGGATCAGGTGGTCTAGTGCACTTTTTACCGTGAGCGAAGTCGCCTCCAGGGTAGACTTTTGTTCAGTAAACTTGCGCAAGGGTGTGGGAATCATAATCGTTGCCATGTGGGAATAGATTTAATGGGTGATCAATTCTTCAGAAAAGGAGGGCTGGATATCATCCAGTCGAAAACTGCGGATTTCTTTAACCTCATCCGGGAAAACAGAGACGATGACATAAGAAAACCAGGGCATGGCCTGGGCCAGGTCATGTTCTGAGGCCATAGCGGGATGCAGTGGGTGCGAATGATAGATGCCTACGAGATGGGTGTTCCATTCTTGCGCTTGTCGTTCAGCACGGATATAATCCACCGGATCAATGGAGAAACGACGACGTTGATCGCCTTCTTTTCCATTATTCACCGGTTCATACCGTTCGATAATTCGATTGCCCTTTTCCGTGCCGTAGAGGAATCCGCAGCATTCGTTCGGAAAGTCGGTTAAGGCATGGTCGAAAATGCCTGTCATGACATTCTTTTTGATTTGTATATACATGATATCAGAGGATTTGTGATAGAATTTCGCTGTATTTGTCTCCATTGTCTGGCAGCAGAGTCACGATTTTACTGGTGCGTGTCTTGCGGGCTACCTTTTGTGCACCGAGAAGATTCGCTGCTGCTGAGGGGCTGATAATCAGTCCTTCTTTGCGGGCAATAAATCGGATCAGATCAAAGGCTTCCTCCGTGTCAATGGGCAGAAGTTCTGCGGCTAAACTGGAATCGTATATGCCGGGAATACGAGCTGTCTCCAGGTGTTTCCAGCCTTCTAGGCCGTGCATGGCGCTGTCTGGTTGCAGACCGATATTGACGATCTTCGAGTTGAGACAATGAAATTTTCGAGCTGATCCGGTGAAACTGCCAGTCGTGCCCAATCCGGCAACAAAGTGGGTGACCTGACCTGAAGTCTGGTTATAGATCTCTGGCGCAGTAGAATGAAAATGAGCCTGCCAATTCCGAGGGTTGTTATACTGATCGGCATAATAGTAGGTACCGGGTTGATCAGCGGCGAGATGAGCTGCTGTTTGCTGCGCACCATCAGTGCCTTCCATTCTGGAAGTGAGGATCAACTCGGTGCCCAATCCTTTGAGGATCTGGATTCGCTCTTTTGAGGCATTTTCCGGAAGGCATAGGGTGAAAGTAATGTTGAGTACGGCACATATTGATGCGTAGGCGATTCCGGTGTTTCCGCTGGACGCATCCAATAACTTCTGACCTTGAGTCAGTCGTCCAGTGGTGATAGCATATTTCAGGATGTTGAATGCAGCACGTGCCTTGACACTTCCACCGAATTGCATCCATTCCAGCTTGCCATAAATGCGGGCACCCCGGTGTGGCGACAGGGATGAAAACTCATAAAGGGGCGTATTGCCAATCCGTTTGCTCAAAGCGGACAATCGCCTGACGTTTATGGCCGGAGTGGAGGTCGTCTGTTGAATCATGGGTAGGTTATTGAATGAAAAAGGGCCAGTCGGTTTCCGACTGGCCCTTTCGATGTGGATAGAATTCTGCGTGAAGACATATCGCGATCAGGTCCGCCGGAGGCGAATGGGAGAACAACAGCAACATGATGGAAACGCGAAAAAGTGGGTCACAACAGTATTCTTTTGATTCGTTTCTGAATGGGATAAAAACAAAAAGGCCATTCCGGAGGGAATGGCCTTTTTATCAGGATCACAAAGGATCATGCTACCACTCCTTCCCTTTTGGGAAAATGCAGCAACAACAAACATCCTGGTATGAATTCCTGTTCATGTCACAATGTTAGTCCCTTTTTCTTCCTTTGTCAAGGGAAAACAGAAACACAAGAGAGATTTTATGCAATGGTGGTGGCAAAAAAAGGAAGATCCGGAACCTGAAAGCGAGCAAAAACTCAAACCAGGAAAGGACTTCTATAAGAACACGGAATGATGGTCTTCACCGGTGATTTTCTCTTGAGGCGTGGCTATTGCTGCAAGAGTGGTTGTCGACACTGCCCGTATACTGATGAAGAGGAATGATCAGATTTTGGGTTCCCATTTGATCTCTTCTATCTCGAGATCATGAGCCAGCTTTCGGCCAAGCATAAAGAACAGGTCAGAAAGCCGGTTGAGATAGATCACGATATCGGGAGAAACCTCCTCTTGCCTGGCCAGACTGATCACTCGCCTTTCTGCTCTTCGACAAACGCAACGGGCTAAATGAGCCTTGCTGACAACCGGATGACCACCGGGAAGAATGAAATTCTTGAGTGGGGCAAGTTGAGCATCCCACAGGTCCATTTGGTTTTCCATCACGTTGACCTGCTCGATAGGTAGAGGGGGCAAGTTTAAAGACTTTCCAGGTACCGTGGCCAGATGAGAGCCAATGATAAACAGGTCACTCTGGAGTAGACGAAGGAATTTGGAGATCTCTGGAGTAACGACTTCATCGGTAAGCATCCCTACCACAGCATTCAATTCATCGATTGTCCCATAGGCTTCGATGCGCAGATCATCTTTGGGAATTCGTTTTCCGCCAAAGAGACCAGTATCACCTTTATCTCCGGTCTTAGTGTATATTTTAAATGCCATATTCTGGATTAGTTGATCCGTTCATCTGATTCTACCACCCCATCGATGAGTTTGACAATACGTTGGGTCCGCTGCGCAATATCCGGCTCGTGGGTCACGATGATGATGGTATTTCCCAAAGCATGCAAGTTATCGAAGAGGTCCATAATCTCATAGGAGGTTTTGGAGTCGAGGTTACCGGTCGGTTCATCGGCCAGGATGATGGAGGGACCATTGACCAGTGCTCTGGCTACGGCGACACGTTGGCGTTGTCCGCCTGACAATTCATTTGGCCGGTGATCCATGCGATCACCAAGACCAACGGACTCTAAGGCTTGGGCTGCTTTCGCCAGTCGATCTTTCCGGCCCAAGCCAGCGTATACGAGTGGCATGGCGACATTATCCAGGGCGGATAGTCGAGGCAACAAATTGAAGGTCTGAAAGACAAAGCCGATCTCTTTGTTGCGGATTTCGGCTAATTCGTCATCATTGAGGTCTGCGACATTGGTTTGATTGAGCTGATAGATTCCAGATGATGGAGTGTCCAAGCAACCTAACAGATTCATCAATGTTGATTTTCCAGAACCTGAAGGCCCCATGAGGGCCAGATATTCATTTCGGGAAATGTCCAGATTGACCCCATTGAGGGCATAGATCGTTTCAGATCCCATGCGGTATAATTTCTTCAGGTCTTGTACTTTGATCATCGTATCCATAAGCAAACGAAAGGCTGTTCGGGTTGTCCTGCAAGGTCGGAAATCCCGAACAGGCGGCCGACATTTTTCGATAAGTGGTGGGAAACATCGGGCCAATACTATGATTTTGAAGGATGGAGCGGACTTTAGAAATACCTATAAATGGGTAAGTCGGTCTTTGGGGCAAATGGATTACCTTGGACGTTTTATTCATGGAAACTCCTGCAGATGACCAAAACGGCCATCAAACATGTTGCTGTAGCCGGCAACATCGGCTCCGGAAAAACCACACTTTCCGAACAATTATCCCGGCATTTTAACTGGGATGTCCATTATGAGTCAACGGATAACAACCCTTATCTCAGTGACTTCTATATGGATATGCATCGTTGGTCTTTCAATTTGCAGATCTACTTTCTGCATCATCGATTCCAGCAGATTCTGGAGATTCATAATGGAGACCGGACGGTCATTCAGGATCGAACGATCTATGAGGATGCACATATTTTCGCACCCAACCTGCATGAGATGGGGTTGATGAGCACCCGGGATTTCCGCAACTACCTTTCTTTGTTCGAATTGATGACATCACAGATCAAACCACCAGATCTGTTGATCTATCTCAAGGCCAGCATTCCTACATTGGTCAGCCATATCCACAGTCGCGGAAGGGAATATGAGGGGAATATGAGTCTGGATTACCTGAAACGCCTGAATGCCAAGTATGAAAAGTGGATCGATTCCTATACTGATGGCCAGTTGTTGGTGATCACTGTGGATGATCTGGATTTCAAACAGAACCCGGAAGATCTGGGCCGGATCATTGAAAAAGTGAATACCCAGATCTATGGGTTGTTCTAGGCCGGTCTCCGGCCAGAAGCCTGAATAAAGGAATAATAAAAGACGGCCTCCGGGTTTTGACTCAAGGCGCGCATATCTGCTTCCGCTTCCTGCCACTTCGCCATGGTTGTATATCCGGCCTCCAGTGTTTCATGGAGCGCACTGCGCATCAGATTCAACCAGTATTCCAGCATTGTACTTCTTTCCTGTGGTCTTGTCTGATCCAGAAAGAAGAGATGGGGAGCTGTCTGAATCTCCATGAAACCCGCATTTGCCAGGAGATTTGCCAGCTGCAGGCCTACTGCTGGATCGCCCCCGATTGATCGTTGGTACTTCAGGGTGTCATCCCAATAATCCTGGATGGCAATTGAAGATGGCCAGACCTGAAAGCTGGGGTGATTGACCTCTGTGATCCAAAGGTTTTTGCCAGCGGGCAACCAGGCAAATGTATTGGCAAGCAATGCGGCTGGAGATGTGACATGTTCCAGCACCCACACCATAAATGCACCGTCGACAGGTTGGTTGAAGCGAGGTGTTATTCTGGAGGCATCATCTTCAATCAATGTGAAACGCCCTTCCAATGAAGGAAAATGATCGAGCTGGGTATGTGCTCGACGAAGTTGCTTTGGTGAACATTCAATGCCTGTGATATAAAGGTCAGGATATCGATGCAAGAGGGTGATCATCTGCGCACCAACACCACAACCGATCTCAACCAGATGTTTGCATTGGGAAAAATCCTGATGTTGGTAAATATATGGCGCCAGGACTTCATTCTGCTTCAACAGACGATTCTGCTCCTCTTCTGAAAATCCGTGGATATAGGTCATTGTGAAGGACTGGTTTCCATGATATTAAAGATATGTAGAATTCAAATGAATGTATTGCAACTGATTGATACATTGGTGTTTTTCTTCCATTAAGCGGCGAATCTGCCTCATCCACAGATGGTTGTACATGATAAATGGTGTAAATGTGGATAAATGTTTCTTCGATATGCCCGCTCTTTTTCGTTGATTTGCATTACCTGATATATTTAAGAGTCTCTTAACATTCATCGGGTACCTTTGCCGCGTAATGCTTTAAACCTAACCTATTCTACTATGAGAAATGTATTACTTAGACTATTCGGTCTGGTGTTGGCAATAGCCACCATTCAGATCGGTGCTCTGGCTCAGGGCACCACAACGGCTTCCATGACTGGACAGGTCGTTGATCAAGCCTCTGGTGAGACCCTGATCGGGGCGACCGTAGTGGCTGTGCATACCCCATCCGGGACGTCTTACGGGACGATCACCAATGAGAATGGGTATTACCGAATGTCTAACCTGCGAGTAGGTGGACCTTATCAAGTGACGGTTTCCTATACCGGGTATGGAGAGATCGCACTGGAAGGTGTCAATCTGCGTCTGGGGGAAACTCGGAAGTTTGACTTTAAAATGGAAGGATCAGCTACGGAGTTGACTACCATTGAAATTTCGGCTAGTCCTGGTACTGCTGGGGAATCAGCAGGGGCCAGTACGCAGATCTCAACAGAAGCCATCGAAGTCATGCCGACCTTGAACCGTGATCTTGATGACTATGTCAAGTTGACGCCTCAGGCGGGCGGATATGGTGATGGCACTGCTTTTGGCGGCACCAACAATCGCTACAATGCGATCTATATTGATGGTGCGATCAATAATGATGTTTTTGGACTTTCTTCTTCTGGTACCAATGGTGGCCAGACAGGTATCGCTCCTTTTTCCATTGATATCATTGATCAGATTCAGGTTGTATTATCTCCCTATGATGTCACTATGGGTGGCTTTGCAGGTGGCGGAATCAACGCTGTGACCAAGTCTGGAACGAATAATTACGAAGGAACAGCCTACTATTTTTTCCAGAACCAGGGGATGGTTGGAAAAACAAATAGTGCATTAACCGATCGGACAAATAATGAAGCGGTGAAGGTGGATGACTTTACCAAGTCAACCTATGGCGCATCCGTGGGTGGCCCGATCATCCGTGACAAAGTCTTCTTCTTTATCAATGCTGAGATTCAGAAAGATGAAGCACCTTCTCCTTTTGATATTGACACATACGGTGGAAACTCAAGTGCGACTGATCTGGAGACATTGCGTTCGACCTTGATCGAGAGTTATGGATATGATCCTGGCACCTTTGGCAATACCTCCAATCAGTTGGATGGTTTGAAGCTTTTTGGTAAGATCGACTTCAATATCAACAAGGATCACCGCCTGACGCTTCGCCATAATTATACAAAAGCGGAGCAGTACAGTCGCTTCTCTGGTTCACCGAATACGATCAACTTTTCCAATAACGGCATCTACTTCCCGAGTACGACCAATTCAACGGCTCTGGAGTTGAACAGCCGTTTTGGGAACACCATGTCGAATAACCTGATTCTCGGTTATACGACTGTATTGGATGACCGTGATGGCTTTGGCGACTTCCCATACCTCTACATTGAGGATGGTGGTTCAAATGTAATCCGGATCGGAACCGAGGAGTTTTCAACAGGGAATAATCTGGATCAAAAGATCTTTACCCTGACTGACAACTTCAAGATCTATCGCGGTGATCACACGATCACGATCGGCACGCATAATGAGTTCTATGATATTTACAACTTGTTCATTGCCCAGAACTATGGAACATATCGTTTTGCCAGCCTCCAGGACTTCCTGGATGGTATGCCGGCAAAGGAATATGATCGCACTTATTCACTTGTGGACAATAAAACGGGTGATGGTTCTGCAGCTGCTGCTGATTTCAAAGCGATGCAGCTGGGTTTCTATCTGCAGGATGAGTGGGAAGTCAATCCTCGATTTACATTTACGGGTGGTATTCGTATCGATATCCCGATTTTAAACATGGATCCAGAAATTGATCCATCGTTTAACACGACGACTTTACCTCTACTACAAGCAAAGTATGATATCGCCAATGATATCGAAGGTGGTAAGGCCCCTCAGGGACAGCTCATGTTCTCGCCTCGGATTGGGTTCAATTACGATCTTATGGGCGATAAGAAGACCACACTCCGCGGTGGTCTGGGTATTTTCACAAGCCGTATTCCATTTGTATGGCCAGGTGCGATGTACAATAATAATGGCCTGACCTTAGGTAATGTGAATGAAACGACAGCGGGTGGACCAGTCCTGTTCCGTCCAGAGATTGACAATCAGTATGTGAATGACAATTTCAGTACTCCTTCTGGAGATATCAACATCTTCACCAAGGATTTCAAATACCCACAAGTATTCCGTGGAAACCTGGCAGTGGATACTAAACTACCAGGTGGCATCACGGCTACATTGGAAGGAATTTACTCCAAGACGCTCAATAATGTCTTGTATACCAACGTCAACTCAGATCCTACTGTGAAGTTCAACTGGACTGGCGGACCAGATAATCGTTCTGTATACAACCGGACGAATATTGATAGCAGATACAGTGCTGTTTATGTCGGTTCGAATACCAATGAAGGTTATACCTACAATGTGACCGCATCATTAGCCAAGAGGTTCAACTTCGGTTTGAATGCAACTTTGGCTTATACCTATGGTGATGCGGAAGCGCTAAGCGAAGGAACCTCCTCACAAAACTCTTCTCAGTGGAGAGGTCAGATGAGTGTTAATGGTCGGAACAACCCCGTTTTGGGACGTTCAGACTTTGCTCTTGGACACCGGGTGATTTCCTCCTTGAACTATAAGATCAACTGGACAAAGGATCAAAATGTAGCGACCAACTTCACCCTGTTTTATGACGGCGTGACGGGCAGCCCTTATTCCTATGTTATTGGTAATTCGAATGCTCGGAACCTGAACAATGAATCAGGAAGTACAAGCCGTTACCGGAGTTTGGCATGGGTGCCTGCTGATGCTTCTGAGATCAATCTGGTGGATTACACTTCCAGCGGCATAGTCGTGACTGCGGCTGAACAGTGGGAGAACCTGAATGCATTCATCGAGGAAGACGCTTATCTGAGCGAAAACCGCGGTCAATACGCAGAAAAGAACTCCAACTTTTTGCCTTGGACAAGTTTCCTGGATTTCTCTATCCGTCAGGATTTCGGGATCAAAGCAGG
>CALNZC010000058.1:0-117747 GCA_942490895.1 uncultured Saprospiraceae bacterium | reverse complement strand
ATCATCAAGAGTTTTGTCGGGCTGGTCACACCATATGCATCCAAAATCCTCATCGATGATGTGGTGCCCAACAAGGACATGACCCTGTTGATGAATCTGCTCATCGTTGTCTGTGCCGCTTTGGTCATCCAGGCCGCCACCTCTTTTGCCTTAACCCGACTCCTGAGTGTCGAAGCACAACACATGATCTCTATTCTCCGCGTCAAGGTGGCCAAAAAGCTCCTCCGACTTCCCATCCACTTCTTCGATGACCACAAATCAGGAGGACTGGTTTCCCGAGTCATGAATGACGTCGAAGGCATCCGCAATCTGGTCGGTACCGGTTTTGTCCAACTGATTGGCGGGACACTCACATCTCTGGGGGCTTTCATCATCCTCATTAGCATTAATCCCTGGATGACCCTGTTTGTCCTGCTCCCCATATCCATCTTTACCGTGGTTGCCTTGAAAGCCTTCGGATACATTCGGCCCATCTTTCGGGTGCGCGGAAAAATCAATTCGGATGTCACCGGGCGCCTCACCGAAACACTCAATGGAGTGAGAGTTATCAAAGCGTTTAATGCGGAAGAACAAGAGAGCCTGACCTTTGAAGCTGGAGTGGAAAGACTCTATTTGAATGTGAAAAAAAGCTTAACCGCCAACGCACTTATTCAGAGTTCTGCGACATTACTCCTCGGTCTGGCCTCCGCTGGAATAATGGGAATCGGTGGTTATTTTATGGCGGGTGGTGAACTTACCGCTGGAGAGTTTTTCGCCTTTATCGGAGTCCTCGGATTTATGATCGTACCCATCGTTCAAATGGGCAATATCGGAAGTCAACTGACCGAAGCTTTGGCAGGTCTGGACAGAACCCAGGAATTAATGGAAATGGATGAAGAAGATGACCCTGCCGTTCGTACTCAAGTACTTACTGATTTTGTGGGGGATATTGAATTCAACGATGTTTCCTTCAGCTATGGAAACGACAAAGAGGTACTTCATAATATCCATTTTAAAGCCCCGGCAGGAAGTGTAACCGCCCTGGTCGGTTCATCCGGGTCTGGTAAATCCACCATTGCCGGCCTGGTGGCCACTTTTCTGAATCCCAATAGCGGTGTCGTCACCCTGGATGGGACCGATTTATCCAAAGTTAATCTGAGAAGTTTTCGGCAACACCTGGGTGTGGTCCTCCAGGATGACTTCCTGTTTGAAGGCACCGTTCGGGAGAATATTTTATTTCCTCGACCAGATGCTACTGAGGACCAATTGCTCGAAGCTGTCCAGGGTGCCTATGTCAATGAATTCACAGACCGCTTTGACGATGGCCTGGACACATTAATCGGTGAACGTGGCGTCAAGCTGTCCGGCGGTCAGAAACAACGTATTTCCATCGCCAGGGCTTTACTCGCTAATCCCAAGATTATTATTCTCGATGAAGCCACATCTAACCTGGATAATGAAAGCGAATCCTTTATCCAGAAAAGTCTGAGTGCATTGATGAAGGACAGAACCACGTTTGTCATCGCTCACCGTTTGAGTACGATTCGTCAGGCTGATCAAATACTGGTGATCGAAGATGGCCATATTATCGAAAGAGGAAAACACGATGAACTGTTGGCCAGTAATGGTCGCTACCATGACCTATACACCTACCAAAGCAGAATTTAGGAAGAGATGAATATCTTTCCATTCCCTATCTACCACCACTAAATATTCGGCATGTATATCCAAAGAAGGTTTTCATTCAGAAGTGTGCTCATCTGGACCAAACGAGAAATCAGGTTTTTCACCATTTTCTCTACCGCTGTCACAATTCTTTATGAATTGCTGAATATCAAATGGCTGCAGGTACCCCTCGCACCCGTGGCGTTGGTGGGTACAGCTGTTGCGTTTATGGTCGGTTTCCAAAATAATGCAGCCTATGATCGGATCTGGGAGGCCCGAAAGATCTGGGGAGGCATTGTGAATGCGTCCAGATCTTTGATCATCACCTTGAAGGACAGCTTTTATCTGCATCGGTCGGAGGCAGCGAAAGTGGAAACAGAAGCCATCCGCATTTTTACGCATCGTCATGTAGCCTGGTTAACTGCCCTGCGGTATGCCATGCGAAGTAAAAAAACCTGGGAGACTTCCTATGAGGCCATCCACGAAATGGAGACGTACAAGTATAATATCCCGGAATATAATTCACCCCTGGAAGATGAATTAACGCCTCATCTCTCAAAAGAAGAGTTGGACATCGTCATGGCGCACGACAATAAACCCAATGCCATCATCAGTCTACAGTCAAAACATTTGCGACAACTTACCGATGAAAAGAAATTATGGGATTTCAGCTTGCTGAATTTGCAACAATTACTGCAGGAGTTAACTGCACTGCAGGGAAAATCAGAGCGTATTAAAAACTTCCCATATCCCAAACAATACGGGAGTATCGGGTATCACTTTGTCCACATCTTTATGTGGTTGCTTCCAATGGCCATCATTCCAACTTTCGCCATTATGGGTATGGAAATTGCGAAAACAAATCAATTTATAGGAGAGTATTTTGTCTGGTTCAATATCCCTTTTACTGTCATTGTCATTTGGGTATTTAATACCATGCTGCGCATCGGGCTGGCTGGGGAAAACCCATTCGAAGGTTCACCTAATGATGTCCCTATTTCCAATATTTCCCGAGGAATTACCCGGGATATTCTGCAGATTATTGATGAGGATCCAGATAAGATTCCACCACCATTCGAAAATATCAATAACATTCAGATGTAAAGGAATTCGGTATTGGGTATTTCGGCGTTCGGTCCCATAATTTCAATAATATCCAAATGAGAGTATAACCGATTAATTGGAGGAGCTTCGTCAGACTGATGAGCGCCCCGTAGGGGTGCAACGTTTATAGCACTCCATTTGCAACATCAGCAGGAGCCCCGTAGGGGTGATACTGCTACTCGCAATCGCAACGATTTAAATATATTCATCCAAGATGAATGTCTGGCTATTATATTTTTGGAATAATACGTAAAGGAAGTTTATTCGTTTATTCGTTTATTCGTTTATTCGTTTATTCGTTTTAATAAAATCATTCGTCGTAAAACCAGGACCGGATACGTTTAGGCGTTAGAATAATATACCTTTCTTCTGGTTATCCTCAAATCCTGTGAATCCTGATGCTGACAATTTGGGTATTTCATTATTGATTTATTTCGAAATAGGGGTCACCAAACAAGGGCCTTTTAAGTGGAGGAGTTTGGAGGGGAGGCATGCCCGCCGAAACTTTAGCCCCGAGTGTTCGGGGGAGGGAGTCGAGGAGAAAAATAGTCGGCTAAAAAAGAGGGAATCCTTGAAACGGTATTCGGCGTTCAGTATTCGGCCACAAATATTCAACAGTTTCCATGCAAGAATATAGCTGTTTCATTTTGTGAAAATCAACAATCAGATGAGCGCCCTGTAGGGGTGCAACGTTTATAGCACTCCATTTGCAACATCAGCAGGAGCCCCGTAGGGGTGATACTACTACTCCCAATCGCAACGATTTAAATATATTCATCCAAAATGAATGTCTGGCTATTATATTTTTGGAATAATACGTAAAGGAAGTTTATTGGTTTATTCGTTTTAATTAATTTGATAGTGCTTCACAAGCTCCTGAAGCGGAGTTAGAATTTTGTGATACGATCGAAATCGTACAACCTCACCTAAGCAAGAAAATAGCTGTTCCATTTTAGGAAGATCGTAAACAGAAGAGCGCCCCGTAGGGGTGCAAGGTTTATAGCCCTGCACCTGTACCCATTGATTTCGCCCCGCAAGAGTGAATCTGCAACCGCCTTTCGCAACACTACTTGCCACAATCCAATAGGCCCCTCTCCTTGCAAGGAGAGGGGTTGGGGTGAGGTTATCACGACCACCCCAACAATAACCGACCACCAATCCTGTAGGCAGAAACAAGGAACGTCCCCACCATTCCCTACCTTCGACAGTCCAATCCAATCCTTGATCGTATGTGGAAATATATCCCCCTCATTGCCCTGCTTCTCTTCTCCTGGACCATCGCCCAGGCCCAAACCGAAGAGGATGCCTTTGTCCTCAAGAATATCCACACCGCTGCCCTCGAAAACGGAAAAGCCTACTCCTGGCTCACTTACCTCTCCGAAGAGGTCGGCGGCCGACTGGCTGGCTCTTCCCAATCCAAACAGGCCATCGCCTATACATTCAACGAACTGGATAAACTGGAAAACGTCGGTGCCTGGAAACAAAAATGCACCGTACCCGTCTGGGAACGCGGTGATAAGGAACAGGTCATCATCCGCCAGAACGGCAACATCATCAAAGAACTCGATGTCCTTGCCCTGGGTTATTCCGGCGCCACCAAGCGTCGCGGAGTACAAGCTTCTATAGTCGAAGTCCACTCATTGGACGAGGTGGATACGCTGGGTTTTGCCCTGGATGGAAAGATCGTCTTCTACAACCGGCCCATGGATCCGGCCGACCTCATTCCCTTTCACGCTTACGGCAAGGCCGTCGACCAGCGCGTCTACGGACCCGCCAAAGCGGCCCAATATGGCGCTGTGGCCTGCCTGGTTCGGTCGATGACCCAAAACCTGGATGATGTGCCCCACACCGGTGTGACCATCTTCCCCGAAGACATAGATCCTATCCCGGCTATCGCCATCACCACCAACGATGCAGAATGGCTGAGTGCCCAGCTCAAGAAGAAAACCCGTACCGATGCCACAGTGATCACCTCCTGCAAAGCCAAGGGCAACTTCAAATCCTACAACGTCATCGGTGAGATGATGGGCACGATCAGTCCCGATACCTTCATCCTGATCGGCGGACACCTTGATTCCTGGGATGTCGGCGGTGGTGCACACGACGATGGCGCTGGTTGCGTCCAGGCTATGGAAGTCCTCAACCTGCTCAATCAGATCGGCTACAAGCCTCGGTATTCTATTCGTGCTGTCCTCTTCATGAATGAAGAAAGCGGCCTCGGCGGTGGGAAGGCTTATGCGGACTCCGCACGTTCCACCAATACTTTCCACCTTGCCGCCATCGAATCAGATGCAGGTGGATTTACGCCGCGTGGTTTCTCCATGGAAGCCGACCCCGAAGTCTTTACCCGCTACTACCGCAAGGCCAACTCCTGGCTACCTCTCCTGGAGCCGTATGGTCTCACTTTGACCCAAGGCGGTAGCGGTGCTGATATTGGCCCCCTCAAATCTATGAAAGGCCTCCTGGTCGGCTTTAAACCCGATCCACAACGCTATTTCGATTTTCACCACACCCGCAACGATCGCATTCAAAATGTCAACGAACGGGAATTGGAACTCGGGGCAGCAGCGATTACCAGCCTGGTGTATTTAATTGATAAATATGGTTTACAACCAGAGGTAGAAATTCCAAATAACAAATAACAAAACCCAAATAAGCACCAAATTCGAAATTCAAATGACTAAAACAAACGGTTTTGTTTTGGTCATTGAATATTGGTGCTTGGATTTTATTTGTGATTTGGTGCTTGTAATTTGGTGCTTTAATTTCCACTATATGCGGTCTCTCTTATTCATACTTTTCTTCTTCCCTTTCCTGGCTTTTTCCCAGAATCCTCCACCACCCCTTCCCGTGGATTCAACAGGAGAGATCACACCCACCTTTTTTGAAGAGGAAGCACAGATCGATGCATCCTGGGCTGGCGAAGGACTGGGGATCAGTGGGGTCTATGAAGCGGCGATCGGCGTCAGCGATCTCAATGAGGCGTTGCGCTATTATGGCGAAATGGGCTACCGGGTCACCAATACCGGGTATCTGAATAAAATGGCGGCACAAAACCTCTATGGCATTCCTTCCGCAGTCAAGGGCTACCGCCTGCAAAACGGCAAGAGTGACAGCCATGGACTAATCCGCCTCTGGGTCTGGGATGAACCACTGGGTCCTGGTGTAGGTTATGCGCGTCCCGGCACGATCGGTATGCGTATTGCCGCTATGCTGACCCACGATATTTTCTGGTTGCATGACATCTACCAGGATGCCCGCGATGGTGGTGCCCCCTGGTTGGTCACCGACCCCATTCGTCAGGGTGTCCTTGGTGATTTTGACGGCCCCTTCTCGTTTTACGAACATGCCACCACTACCCGCGAAATGACCGTGTTTGGCCAGGAGGTCAATCACCTGTTTTACCAACGTTATGGCTATACCATTCCCGGATATGGGAATATCCATCTGGGGACCAAACTGGGGACCAGCGAACTGACCCATCACGATCTATTTGTTCAGGTCGACTCCATGGAACAACTCAACTATCTGGTTTCTGCTTTGGGTCTGGAGGCCGATGGACCACCGACGCTTGAAGGAGAGTGGTTGAAAGGGCCACGCACCCTCTACATGCTTCAGCCTGGTGAATCGTACTGGTTTCAGACCTTTCACTCCCCGAATAATATCTGCGGCAAACTCCGCTTTTTCATGCCTGTCGAGCCTCGGGCAGATCGCTCCGATCGACAGTTACCCGGGTATGGAGGTATTACGGCACATACCTTCTACACCCCTCGTCTGGGTGTGATGTGGGCAGAAGTGACCGAAGCCAACCTGCAGCCCACACCAGTGATGCCCAATGAATTTGGGGAGCGTTGTTTTGTCTTTCGCGGTCCGGAGGGAAACACCTGGCAGATCGTCGAAAAGATTACTGCACCCGTCAACGAGCCCATACCCGTATTCCACCTGCAGCTACTGAATGATTAAACCTGGAGAAAAATATTGAATACCCAATTTCACGAGCTATACTTCTCAATTGGTGAGGCGTTTCTTGCGCCCCTTCAGGGCTTATTAAATTATTCAATTCTATACATCCCGCGTTGCGGGATGGTATGATCTGACGCCCCTTCAGGGCTTATCATTATTACTAGTCCAAAATATTTTAGAGAGCCCCAACGGGGCGCAAGATCACAGCGAATGGCAGCGCCATTCGTTCCTACGTCTAAATATTCAGGAGCCCTGAAGGGGCGTAAGCCGCTACTGCCCAATATGTAACTGGTCATAACATTTTGTCTTCCGCAGTCCGGAGGGAAACACCCGGCAGATCGTCGAAAAGATCACCGCACCAGTCAATGAAGCCAACCCCGTATTCCACTTACAACTGTTGAATGACTAAGCCCACCCTTGGTGGAATGATATCTTGGATAACCCATTCTATTGCGCGAACTGCTCTGCTCAGTTGGTCGCTCGTTTCTGACTCCCTTCAGGGCTATTTATGAATACTGGTCTGCGACACCCTAAAGAGCCCCAACGGGGCGTAAGATCCCAGCGAATGGCAGCGCCATTCGTTCCTACGTCTAAATATTCAGGAGCCCTGAAGGGGCGTAAGCCGCTACTGCCCAATATGTAACTGGTCATAACATTTGGTCTTCCGCAGTCCGGAGTGAAACACCTGGCAGATCATCGAAAAGATCACCGCACCAGTCAATGAAGCCATTCCCGTGTTTCACCTCCAGTTGCTGAATGACTAATCCAAGGCGAGATATTTTTACCGAACAACCCTAACCATTCCACGAACTGTCCATCTCGGTTCAAGAATAGTCTCTTTCGCCCCTTCAGGGCTTACTAAATTATTCAATTCTATACATCCCGCGTTGCGGGATGCTACGATCTGACGCCCCTTCAGGGCTATTTATGAATACTGGTCTGCGACACCCTGAAGAGCCCCAACGGGGCGTAAGATCCCAGCGAATGGCAGCGCCATTCGTCCATTTGCCATAAACAATTAGAAGCCCTGAAGGGGCGCAAGATCTTACTGCCAATCAAAACAAATGGTCACCAATTATCAATTGATAATATATTTATTGCTATTTTAATTGTCCGTTCTATCCAGGTCAATCAATTGTTCAAAGCGCCTGTCGGTAAGGACACAATTCATAAACTTGGAAGAATATTATTGTGTAAAAATCAAATTGTATGGGTCAGTCTCTCGTACGAAATTACTTACATATCACCTTTAGCACTAAAAACCGCCAACGCTTGATCCTTCCATCAATAGAATTGGATTTGCACAAATATATAGGTGGAATTTTGCGTAATCTGGAATGCACTCCAATCACAGTGGGGGGGACTGAGGATCATGTACATATCCTTTGCCTCCTCTCACAAAAAATTGCTCTCATGAAGTTCATGGAGGCGATCAAGAGTCATTCTTCGAAATGGATAAAATCGAAGGGTCCTGAATTTCAGAATTTTTATTGGCAACGTGGCTATGGAGCATTTTCTGTCAAGAGTCAAGACGTAGAAACCGTCCGACAGTATATATCCAATCAACACGAGCATCATCGACAGATATCTTTCCAGGAAGAGTATCTCCGATTCCTTCAGGAATACCAGATCGAATATGATGAACGATATGTATGGGATTGAGGGTAGTCTCTTTCGCCCCTTCAGGGCTTCCAAATGACGTATGCATTATACAACCCGCGTTGCGGGATGCTGAGGTATGGCGCCCCTTCAGGGCTCTTCTTTACAAAGAGTCTCTTACAACCTTTAAGAGCCCCAACGGGGCGCAAGATCACAGCGAATGGCAGCGCCATTCGTTCCTACGTCTAAATATTCAGGAGCCCTGAAGGGGCGTAAGCCGCTACTGCCCAATATGTAACTGGTCATAACATTTGGTCTTCCGCAGTCCGGAGGGAAACACCCGGCAGATCGTCGAAAAGATCACCGCACCAGTCAACGAGCCCATACCCGTATTCCACCTGCAGCTACTGAATGATTAAACCTGGAGAAAAATCTTGAATACCCAATTTCACGAGCTATACTTCTCAATTGGTGAGGCGTTTCTTGCGCCCCTTCAGGGCTTACTAAATTATTCAATTCTATACATCCCGCGTTGCGGATGCAGGACGCCTCAGGGCTTCTAAAGTCCAAATTTCCCCAACGGGCGCAAGATCACAGCGAATGGCAGCGCATTCGTTCCTACGTCTAAATATTCAGGAGCCCTGAAGGGGCGTAAGCCGCTACTGCCCAATATGTAACTGGTCATAACATTTGGTCTTCCGCAGTCCGGAGGGAAACACCCGGCAGATCGTCGAAAAGATTACTGCACCCGTCAACGAGCCCATACCCGTATTCCACCTGCAGCTACTGAATGATTAAACCTGGAGAAAAATATTGAATACCCAATTTCACGAGCTATACTTCTCAATTGGTGAGGCGTTTCTTGCGCCCCTCCAGGGCTTACTAAATTATTCAATTCTATACATCCCGCGTTGCAGGATGCTATGATCTGACGCCCCTTCAGGGCTTATCATTATTACTAGTCCAAAATATTTTAGAGGGCCCCAACGGGGCGCAAGATCACAGCGAATGGCAGCGCCATTCGTTCCTACGTCTAAATATTCAGGAGCCCTGAAGGGGCGTAAGCCGCTACTGCCCAATATGTAACTGGTCATAACATTTTGTCTTCCGCAGTCCGGAGGGAAACACCCGGCAGATCGTCGAAAAGATCACCGCACCAGTCAATGAAGCCATTCCCGTGTTTCACCTCCAGTTGCTGAATGACTAATCCAAGGCGAGATATTTTTACCGAACAACCCTAACCATTCCACGAACTGTCCATCTCGGTTCAAGAATAGTCTCTTTCGCCCCTTCAGGGCTATCAAATGACGTATGCATTATACATCCCGCGTTGCGGGATGCTACGATCTGGCGCCCCTTCAGGGCTGAACCATCCTCCCTGGACCTCGTGAATTTAATCCTCAATAGGTAGTAAAAAACACAATACTGATATTCGATTCCCAGTGCATATGACGAATGGCTCTTCCAATCAGATTTTTATTTTCATCAACGTACAACAAGGTCCTACTTTAAGAGCCCCAACGGGGCGTCAGATCCCAGCGAATGGCACCGCCATTCGTTCCTACGTCTAAATATTCAGGAGCCCTGAAGGGGCGTAAGCCGCTACTGCCAAATGTGTAACCGGTCATAACATTTTGTCTTTCGCGGTCCGGAGGGAAACACCTGGCAGATCGTCGAAAAGATTACTGCACCCGTCAACGAGCCCATACCCGTATTCCACCTGCAGCTACTGAATGATTAAACCTGATCAGAGTCATTAGCGGCTTCCGAAAACAGGCCCGTATCTTTACGGCTATGGATACGCCCCTTCATGAACGATTTATCCCGGCCATCGAACAGATCCGGGCATGGCATGGAGACCAGCAGCGGAAATATTCCTTCGAGCCATACTGGACCCACCCGGTCACCGTGGCTGGTATCGTCGCCCAACATGTGAACGAGGAAGAAGCCATCTTAGCCGCCCTCTTTCACGACGTAGTGGAAGACACACCTTTTGGCCCACATGACATCTTTTCCTTTGTCCGCCAACACTATCCCATATCCGATGCAGTCCTGGTCACCGATACGGTCATGGACCTCACCAACCGTTATGAAAAGGAACTTTGCCCCGGTCTGAACCGGGCCGAACGGCACCGTCTGGAGACACTGCGTCTGAGCCGAATCTCCCCCTTTGCCCAATCCATCAAATACGGGGATATCACCCACAACTGCCAGTCCATCCGCGATTTTGCACCCGGTTATGCCCCTCAGTACCTGGCCGAAAAAAAGCAGATCCTTCAGGTGATGGATAAAGGACACCATCTCCTCCTGCAACATGCTCTGGAAATCGTTCGCTCCTGATCTCTAACTATCCACTTTAGTTCTCTATCTCTGGACTGCCGTTGGGAGCGGTGGCACCGTTTGCAGATAGGTAAAGATCGCCTTGATCTCCTCATCGGGCAACACCGTATGTGTCAGCATCGGATAGCGCAACTTTGACCCGTCGGGTTTGGTCCCATACTTCACGGCCTGCACAAATTGATCCTCTGTCCATTTGCCAATCCCATGAGTGGGGTCCGGGGTAATATTGGCCGAATTGATGGTCTCTCCTTCCAGATTCAACATGGGATTGCCCCCACCAAAAAAGCCCACAGATTTTTCAGGCTCCAGGCTACTGTTGGTTTTGAAATCAGCGGAGTGACAGTTGTAGCAGTCATATGCCGCCACAGCATAATATCGTCCTGTGGCCAGAATATCATTGGTATCAGGCAACAGGATGGGCTGCTCAGGGAAAGGGGGGGGTCCCAGGGCTGTGCGAGACAACATTTTAACTAAGAAGTTGGGGATGGTTGGGGGCGGTTCCAGTGTGGATGGTTGTACAGGTGCAGCATCAGACCGCAACCAGGCGATGATGGAGTAAATATCTTCATCCGCCAATAATGGATACTTGGGCATGTAAACCGGGGCAAATGAGCCATCCTTTCGAATCCCAGTGCGCAAGAAGACATAAAGTTCGCCATCGGTCCAATTGCCGATACCCTTGTCCTTATCCTGGGTGATATTCTTGGAGTAGATGGTGCCAAACTCCTTGGGCACATCCACCATTTGCATCCCGGACATCCGAGCGTCCTTACCCATATGGCAATTCATACACTGTACGGCTGCAATCTTGGCTCCTTTGGTAATTCTTTCCGGGGAGGCCTCCACTTTCAAGTCCATCGGAATAGGATCGAAGGAGGGTAATCCACTGAACTGAATGAAGGCCGCAAATCCCGCGACAATCAACAATAGGCCAAGGATGACCAGGCCGATACGTTTGATCCATGTTTTCATAGTGCTAAATGGTTGGTGTGATATGGTTGCACAATATAATATATTGTCAACGATATGAATGACAAATTCATTTATCTCAAATCCGGGTGTTATTAAACCTTCCCGGTTATTTCCTGTCATATGTATGTACCTGGGCAACCACAATACCCGGTACGTCACCTTCACAGGATACAGATCCACAAATACTAACCCGATGAAAAAGCTATTGACTTTCCTTGCCTTCCTCCTGGTCGGATGGACCGGTACAACCATGGCCCAAGCCCAAGTGGCCGTAGATTCAACAGGCCTGCCTGGAGACAACTTCTCACTGGAAGGCGCTCTGGAACTGTTCAAAACGGCCACCTCTCCAGAGAATTTTGAACAGCTATTGAACAACCCGGAAAACAACGTGAACAACCTCGACCTGAATGAGGATGGAGAAGTTGACTATATCCGTGTCATTGACAACATGGACGGTGACGTCCATGCTTTGGTCCTTCAAGTCCCGTTCAGTGAAACGGAGAATCAAGACATCGCCGTCATCGAGATCGAAAAAAATGGATCCGAAAGCGCCCTCTTGCAGATCGTAGGTGACGAAGACATCTATGGTGAACAAGTGATCGTAGAGCCTTACGAAGAAAACGTGCGCGCGGACAACCGTGAAGGACCATCTGGAGATGCCGTTTATGCTCGGGTGGTGGTGAATGTCTGGTTTTGGCCGGGTGTGCGTTACCTCTACAGCCCCGGCTATTCTGTTTGGGTTTCTCCCTGGCGCTGGCGTCACTACCCCTCTGTGTATCGTCCATGGAAGCCTCTGACATACCATCGTTGGCATGTACGAGTCGCCCCTTATCGGTCACAACGTTACCATGTCGTCAAAACCCATCGGGTGGTCAAAGCCCATCGCGTTTATACGCCAAACCGGGCTCACTCTAAAGTGGTCCGTACCCGAACCACAACAACGGTGAAAACCAGAAAGGGAACTATTCGGAAAACAACAACCAAAACCAAGGTCAAAAAACGGAGTGGCAATACCGCCGTACGAAAGAAGACCAAAGTGGCTGGAAAAAAACGGGGAGGCTAAGTCTCTCCATTGGCTCGGGTTTACCTGATCATGAAAAAGCCGCCCCGGAAGGTTCCGGGGCGGCTTTTTGACTAAAGGGGCACGTTCAATCTAATAACGATAAAGTGCGTTGACAGGAGCTGTTGGGTCAGCCAAAGCCTCCCGGCTCGTGATATACACCTTGCCTCCATGCAGCAGCACCTCATTGGCCACAAGATTTCCCAGGTCCGAATTGGACAGGTTTTGTTCGTCCTGCAAACGCACCATAGCATCCTTCGGATCATAGGTACCCCAGATCATCTCTGTCTGGTCCAGAAACAGGGTGTCAACTCTTCCGCCCAGTGCAGCAGGAACGATCTGCTTGATATTGGTGGACGTCTTACCGGTACCATGCCATTCCTTTAATTGCTCCACCTTCTCCTGACGTTCCTGATCAAACGTGAAGGCCAAAAGTTCCCAGGCCTTTTTATGGAGGTCAGGACGTGGTTCATATTGTGGGTTACCGTGAAGCACCTCCGGAAAGAGATGAGCGTAGTGGTTGGTCTGCCGATATAACGCCACCAGGTGATCCAATCCAGCTAGAACTAAAGGTGCATGTTCGCCCTCAAGGGCCGCATTGATCCGATGGTCCACTTCGCGGAAATAAGTCAGGATCTCATCCTTTCGATCATCTGCCCCTTCTCCCTGCCCATGGTGAATGGACTGGCCATGATGGCCAGAAGTGGTTTCTTCAACATCAAATCCAACCACCTGTTCCATGCGTTTGGGCAAGGGCTTTGGCATCGGGTGATTGTGTAAACCCTCCCGATCGCCTTGATACAAGTGAAGGTCCTCCAGATTCAACGTCAGCAGGAAAAAGCGGCCATCCCCCATCAGTAATGGGATCAGTGGTTTGAGATAGAATTCTGTAGACAGATAGTAAAATGGATCTACGGCAAAAGGCAGGTGAAGCGTCAGGAAGAACTCCCGACTCATAAAAATCGCCAAGCCTTCCGATTGTTCATGCCAGAATTCGGTATCCTTTGACAGGTCTACGAGAGGTTGCATGAATGTTTCAATGCTCCGCCGATCAAACCCCCGTTCATCCAGATCACTGGTGATCTGCTTCATCAGGTTTTTAAGGTTCAATCGGTCTTCCTGATTTAATACTTCCTGACCTCCTCGATGGGCGGGCATGTATAGAGACACACACCGGCCACCATCTCGGTTGGCTAGAGCGGCGAATTGTTCTTTGGTCAGACGTTTCATGACGGATATCTTTTGCTGAATATGCCGCCCTGATCCGGGAACACCCTTTTTGATGCCCTCATTGCAGGGCGATTGACTAAAAGACCAGATGTTTTACCAATCTTTCTTAGTCACCAAAATCGTCATGAAAAATGAGAACATCGGTGATACCCAACCGGGTATACCCATGATATTTATCACCCTTTGTTTTCCATGCGCCTTATTTGACCAGGACCTTTCCAATCAGTCGTTGATCCCCGGATGACCATATCATCTGATACACCCCGGGATGCACATCCCCAAGGTCGATCAGCACCTGCGTTTTTCCTTCGGCAACAGCCTCACTTTTGACCAGCTGTCCATAAACATTCCACAAAGAGATCATGGACGTTGTACCAGACCATTCAGGCAACTCCACTATCAACTCGCCTGATGTCGGGTTGGGATACATCCGCCAAAGGGTATGGCCTCCCGGGTCTTGTGTCGAGGTGATCTCACTGGAAATATAGCTGGCCGTCCAGCCTTCTTTACGGACCAGGTCGTCAGAGGTAAATCGGACAAATAGATGACCACCTGAACTCGTCACGGAAGCCGGTAATGTACTCCCAGAATAATCCCCCAGAATGGGCGAATTTGCATCTTCACCATCAAACACGGTCACATAGTCATATCCTTCTTCCGTATCAAATGATGTGAACGTCAGGGTAATGTCCATTGCATTGGCCGGTTGGATCAACCAGGTGCAATGACTTTCATTGCCATAGCGCTCTATCCCACTTCCATCGTCCAGGTCTCCTTCTGCAGTAGTCAGTACCTGTGCACCGGAACAATAGGTCATAAAGGAAGAGCTGTAGTCCAGTGACCATCCTGGTGCGGCCTCCGAACCATCTGTGGTGAATTGCATAAAGAGAATTCCATCAGTAGATGAAATCACCCCCGGCAGGGTATTTCCTGTCAGCGTCGCAAGCACCGCAGCATTGGCATTATCACCATCATAGACGGTCAGAGTATCTCCGGCAGCAACATCAAATTCGGCAAAATTCAGGGTAATGGCATTTGCGCCAACAGGATTGATCAGCCAGCTACAATCCGCATTATGACCATAATCGAACATCCCGCTACCATCGCTGAGTGGCCCAGACGGATCTGTCAGCTGAGTGAGGCCCATACAGGTCGGCCCCGGATCAAAGGTGCCCACTCCGACAGCTGCCCATGCTTTTTGAACGGTCATGACTTCAGTTGATCCTGCCCCATACAAGTCTTCTGCCGCCATGATCGATCCCATTCGGCTATCCATAAACGTAGAGGTAGTCGATGCTGAAATATATTGGGTCAGGTTCCGGTAAGCGATCTGTTCCGCCTTTTGCAAACCAATCCCGTCGATGATATAGGCATACCCGTTTTCATTGACCCCGTTGCCGCCTTCACTGAGCAGATAGAACCAATAGTTCTGAACGCCGCTGTTGATATGGACACCACCAAAATCAACCATCGTGTCCAATGGATTCGCCCAATAACTATCATTGGATCCATAAGTGTCCGGCTGTTCTTTCGCACGGGGATCTGCCATTGATCTGACATACTCACCCGGGATCAAAGAGCCTTCTTCACCATGCAACCAGTCCGCAGTCGCTGGCTTGGCAAAATGTTCCACAGCGGTACCGAAGATATCGGCGAAGGATTCGCTCAACGCCCCCGATTCGCCCTGATACTTCAGTCCGCCACCCCCATTCTCATTGATGACACCATGAGTGATCTCGTGAGAAATCACATTGAGGTAGGTCCGGTGTGTGGTCTTGACGCCATCACCATCGCCCAACTTGAGACTGTTATTGGACCAAAAGGCATTCGGCCAGCCCACTGCAAAGTGCACATATGAAATGATCTGCCCACCCTGACCATCATAGCTGTTCCGGTTATGCACATCCATAAAATAATCATAGGTCTGCTCCACACCCCAATGTGCATCCAGCGCGGGATCATTCTCTTGGACAGATTCATAGGTTCCCGTATTGCCAATGATGGAAAAGGTCTTTTCACCAAGCGAGGTACTGACATTAAATTGACCACCCCATTGCTGTGGGCCATTGTCATCTTCAAAAATACTGACGGTATAAGGTGGATTCGTCAAGGTTAACTGTAACGGAACCGAAAAAGGAGGCACTACATCCATCATGACCGGTGTAGTCGTGACTGTGGCATTGGATCCATCCTTGACAACCAGGAAAATATCCGGGACATCGCCAGGGATACCATCCCACCATCCGGCGCCAATGGTATTGATACGGATACTGCGCAACACCTTGATCTGCTCTGTCCATTGATTGTCATCATCGGTAAAGCTGGTCACTGTACCTAGATCAACAGCATGATGAAGGTTGAGTGTTTCTATCGGTCGACCAGATTCTTTCAATGTATAGCTTCCACCATTTTCGTCCGTGGTAATGGCCCTTGTGCCGCTAAAAAGCGTATTTGCTGAACCCACTTCATCACCCAGACAGATATTGGAAATGGTTTGCACAACCTGTCCAGTCTGTGCATGTACATAAACCTTCCGGTCTTCCATAAGCTGATCAGAATGTACATGCACGCAATAACACAAAGTCCCATATCGTGTGTCTTCCACCACCTCTCCCGGTAGAATGAGCAGAGTCTCTTCCTCTACAACAGGGTGTTGGCCCTTCAATGTTTTTGCAGCTATGGATACAGCATCCTCAGCAGTCAGTTGAGGGTGGACATCCAGGTGGAGACCACTATAAAATTGACCATTGGCCTTCTGAATCACCCCATTCTTTTCATGGAGGATCAGACCACTCCCATCGACAGGCAGTCCCTTGAAATATTGGATGTACCGGTAATGCGTATATCCCAGTTGATCGGATTGCGCTCCTTGAAGAATCAGCTCATCGTCTATAGACAACCCCAATTCATTGGAATGTCGATCCAAGAATTGATTTTGGTTTAATGCATTTCCCGATTCATTGGACGACAATGCCCAATAGTGATGGGACCCATCATGATGTGACCATCCTGAAGATTGATTCGTCGCCTGACCCATAAGCAGGGAAGGGAACATAGCCAAGAGAAAAACGGAAGAAATAAAAACTCTCATAGGGACTGTCATTAAGGGGTTCAAGTAAATCACAAGGAATGAATTATAACGGCAATGAGTGCAAACACATTTTATAAATATACCGAATATTTTAAATGCCCATGGTTGGCCTCACTCTAACAAGACAAATCCGGCCCAATCATAATGATCAATAAACCGCTTTCTCATGATATGCTGGGTATTGTAAAAAGCATCCGATATGGACTCTCCATCCAGGAGCAATCTTCGATAAAATGTCTCCATAAATTTGGAAGTCTTCTCATCACTCAATTGCCAAAGACTCATGATCAGGTAGTGTGCACCCGCAATTTTGAAGGCCCTTTGCAAGCCGAAAACACCCTCATCACCCTGAATTTTTCCCAAACCTGTGTCACATGCAGATAACACCGCCAACTCTGTATTCGAAAAGTCAAGATGGCTGATTTCCTCTGCATAAAGAATCCCATTATTCGTACTCAGGGTATGATCCACAGCATTCTGATGCAGATAGTTCACCCCGGCCATAATCAAACCAGAACGCATCATCGGTTGATCTTCTTTATTAAAGGAAGGAATATCTTCCAACATATGATCTGCAGGTTGTGTCGCAGGGTCAGAAAGAAAAAACCCGTGCGTCCCAATATGTAAAAGCCAGGGAGATGGAGGAGCACCGTGCTCACCTATCTGAATAAACGCCGACTCGGTAGCTCCCGAACCAGTATAATTGATATATCGAAGAATTGACGTGTCGCATATCTCTGTCAACTTTTTGGCTTCTGTTTGTGTGCCCACCAAATAATTCCACCGTACTTGATCTATTCCACGCACGTCAATACTACTGAAGACTTCCTGATTGGCTATTGGCACTTGACTGGATCTCTGTACTACGGGAAATTGAACTAAATCATTCGGAATAGAATCATAGGAAATACCTCCGAAAATAACCACCATCGAATCGCGAAGCGTTTCAGTTCTGGCGATGGGTATCAATTGTCGGGTACTATTGACAGTGACAAGCCTATACCTGTCCGAGATCAGGCTGTCTGGTGAAATGGCTATCGCACCTAAATTAATCCGGTGTAAAACACCAGATGGGGCCAGATAAATGGTGTGTACGTCGGTCATATCGAGTGCCTCAATCTTTTTCCAGATCAACTCATACAGTGTGGCCCTAGTCATTCCGTTTCGCACCATTCCACGCATATCCGACGTGTAAATCGATTTGACATATTTCCAGGTCCTTTCTTCGATTGGCGCTAGTATAAAAGAGAGGACTTCTTCATTGAACAATGAAACCACATATGGCTTTTCAACTCCCGGAACAAGAACCAAAGCAGCATACATGATACTATCATTCGTTACTTCTTGAAAGGATCGATAACGAACAAATTCTATTGCGGCCTGACCAGGCACTAAAGAGGAAGAAATCTGATTCCATGATCTTTGTAAAAAAAGGTCAGTGGTGTCCACAGCGGTCAATGAACAAATCAACTCCCGCTCAAAACTGTCAACCAGAAAAGAATAATGTTTTACAATATTCGTATCTAAATCTGATTTTTCGAATTCATTTGATAAAAGACGACGATAACTATTCATCTGCTTATAGAGAAGATCGCTCATGGCATTTGTCGAGGCCTTCCGCTTGATTTGTATTGCGTTATTCAGAAGGAAGCCCTTTATAGAATAGTGCATTATCATAACATGCCCGAGATGACAGTTTATTGACCGGTGAATCCAGCACAAAGGATAAAATTTCAGCCTGAGCATCAAAGATCTTCTGCATATATTTATTCAACTCCTGAGCCGTCATATAATGTGCCGCACTGGATAAGCGCAATCGGCCCAATTCAGCCACCTCTGCATATAGAGAATCTGCATGTCCATATTGTTTATCCTTCCAATATGCATGCGCCAGATCAAGGATATTGATGAGATATAGCGGATAATGTTTTCCCAGTGTCTGCTCCCACAAATGTTTTGATTCCGTAAATTTTACAATAGCATCTTTATACTTCCCCTCCTCCATTAGAATGACACCCAATCCCATCAAAGTTTGAGGGTATCCAGGCACTCGGTCTCCCTCCAAAACCTGCCAACGATCCAAAGCATCACCATAGGTCGCTTTTGCCTTACTCGTATTTCCTTGCTCATTGTAAAGGGACGCGAGTTCGTATTTCAACTGGGCATATTCCGGTGAAATTTGCTTAAAATCATTTTCCAGATATTCCAGACCATCCAGATAAAGTTCCTCTGCGTCATCGTACTCTTCATTCGCGCGGGAAAGTCTGGCCAAACCCATCAACATAGCGCCTGGTCGCATGAGTTCGTTCCGATCAACCTTACTTTTTACTTTATTAAAATAAACGAGAGCTGCATCCTTTTGACCCATTTTAAGATATAATTCAGCCATTCCTGTGATGACTTTAAGGTATGCAGGGTGTTCCTTATCTGTTTTTTTTTGAAAATAGGACAATGCCTCAATAAATGTCGGTTCAGCACGTTCAAAATCCTCGATCTCACTGTACAGGTCTGCCAACTCCAGGAGGAGTTCTGCATATCCCTTATCCAAAATATCTTTATGGTTGATAACGCTGGTTTGAAACTGTGATAAACAAGCCTCAGCTTGTATATAGTCTCCCATTTTCCGATACAAACGTGCCAAAGTCGTTGTTGATCCAATGATTTTTGGATCATAGATATTCAATTCTGTTTTTCGTTTGTTCAGAACCTCTTGTACACATACAGCAGCACCTGGATAATTTCCCATTATTTCCCGGTTCAGTGCAAGCCGATTTAATCCATCGATGTACATCCTATCGTCACGCGAATTCTCTGACTTCTGAATATCAATTGCCTCCTGATAAGCGGCCTCCGCCTTCAAATAATCACCAATTTTGGATAGAAATTTTCCCTCTTCAAAACGAATTCTGGCATAAGTTTCCGTTTGACTTCCGGAGGCTTTGTGCGTCATGTCCTTTAGGATTTCAAATTTCTCCAGAACCTCGGGGCGCGAAAGTTGACTATCGGGATCCTTGATAACCTTCAGAATAGAGTCTACTTGGTGAATAAGCACCCTGTTTGCATCCTGAGCGCCTGCAGATACCACCCCTCCCATGCAGAAGCAGAAAACGATAAATAGAGGACGAAAAGTAAAATAATTAATCATGATAAAGCCACTATTTCTCCAACAACTCTGGAATTATTCGAGCAATACAAACCCCGCCCAGTAATAGGGTTTACGTAAGTTATTGGGAATAAACTCCAGCTGGGTGAGTCGGAACGCTTCTGGAATACTCCGGTTTTCGTTCAACAGATGCTTGTAAAATTGAATCATAAATTCCGCGGTCTCTTCATCATCCACCTTCCATAAGGTCATGATTAAATATTTGACCCCAGCGATCTTGAAGGCTCGCTGCAATCCGTAAACACCTTCGTTTTGTTTAATATCCCCCAGTCCGGTTTCACAAGCCGAAAGAACTACCAGCTCAGTCTGGGACAGATCCATTTGGCTGATCTCGTATGCCGTCAAAATCCCATCTTCCGCACCTTCTTGCAACGGCCGTCCTTTAGTCCAGGCAAAATTGGCCCCCGACAAAATCAAACCAGATCTCATCATGGGTTCCTCTGATTTTTTGAATATGGTCAACGCTTCATTTTGAGAATTCTCCTCCGGTGCTTCATAGAAAAAACCATGCGTGGCCATATGTATGATACTCGGTGAGATATGGTCACTTTGACCCATTTCTTTGACATATTCTTCGGTGGCCAGCATTCCGGATTTGTCCTGTATCGAATATCCAACCCGTTTGAAAATAGTTTTTATAGAATCCAATTCTTCAACGGTACCTTGTAAGTAATCCCATCGTTCCTGGACACCCCGATCATTGGCATCTACTTGAGGATCTCCTGTATCGTTGATCGCATTTTCTGGATCGTGGGCTGAAACAGCTGCGATGACTTCAGCTGGTATATCAAACTCGATTCCTCCAAATAGTTGAACTTCTTTAGCCATTGAATCCAACCTATCTGAACGTCCACCAGGCAATTGCCGGGAGCTATTGACCATGATCATTTGATAGCGATTGGTCACAACCGAATCCCTGTTGATGGGGATGGCACCCAGGTTGATCCGATGCAGTAAGCCAGAAGGAGAAAAATAGATCGTTTGTATATCACTCAAACCCTTTTCTTCCAGAGGTTGCCAAATCAAATCATAAAGTGGTTTAGTCGGTGTTCCATCAGAACTTAATCCCCGATCCTTATTGGAATAAAGCACTCTTACATATTCCTCCCTACGCTCACTTTTCAAACGAACCCGAACACCCAATTCCTCTTGAGTACATAAATATGCAAACTCGGGACTTGTACTCTGTGCACGGAGGATTAAGGCTGCGTATCGAATAATGTTTTCACCTTCCTGACCCTTGTCCATAAAATGGACAAACTCAATGGCCACTTCGTCTTCCTGGAGTGCTTTCTGAACCTCCGTCCAACGCACTTGCTGTATCGCTTGGCCATAACCGGCCACCTGTTGAATGAGCTGTTTTTCAATTGAATTTGCCTCTACTTCCAATGAATCGACTCCATGCCGACTACTGATCGGTTTGGCATATTCAAATGCGAGATTCTTCCGAAGGTCTTTGAGTCTTGTAAAGAGTCGAGCAGACTCCTCTGTAGAAATGGCCAATTTACTGAGTCTGCGAGCAGCCAGCAACAGGAATCCTTTATAATACAAGGTATGGTCATAAGCCAGTTTTGTCAATTTGCTCAAAGGCTGCTCATTGACGGTTCGTGCATATAAATAAGCATAGAGGTCATTCCCATCTGCCTGAAATAGCGCTATATACTTTTCCAATTCCTGCTCGGACATAAAGGACGCAGCCAGAGCAATTCGGGCCTCATTAGCCATAAATATTTCTTCTAATAGAGTATCCGCTTTTGCATAATTCCCCCTTTTTTCATAAAAGTTGGCCAGGCTTTTTACACTGAAAATATAGGCTGGATGTTGAGTACCATATTGTGATTTTAAAATGTCTCTGGACTCCAGACACATTGGTTCAGCTTTGTCAAATTCACCTTTTGCGAAATAGAGGTTACCCAGGCTACCCAGACATGCCGCATAATAGGGATGCTGTTTACCTAAAGTATCGGCATAAATGGAAAGAGCTTCCAGGAAGAGCAATTCTGCCTGCTCATGTCGTCCGGCATTGAACTCAAGGCTGGCCAGACTGTTGACGACAGTAGCATAATTGGAATTACGATTACCAATAGTTCCTTCAAATACGGTCAACGCTTCTTCAAATAGTGGTTTGGCCAGACTATCCCGGCCTTGCTCACTGTAGAGATTAGCCAAGACATTAAGGCTCTTCCCATATTCTTCACTCTCCTCCGTTTTCCTATTCTGATTCTTCAGACTATTTTTCAGGAGCAGGAGATGTTCCTTGAACAGCTCTTCAGCCTTCTGTTCATCCCCTACGGATTGATAGAACAAACCCAACTTGCTAATACTCAGGATGGCGATCGGATCGTACTGATCAAACCCTTCTTTTGTGGTTCGCCGAATTTCCAAAAAGAGGGCTTCAGCCTTGTCGAACTGACCCATTCGGCTATATAGAGAGGCCAGCTGGATGAGGCAATCAAAATTTAAATACTTATTGTTGGCTGATTGCCATCGGTCCAGAATATTTCGCGCATGCAATAACATCTTTTCAGCCTCTGCAAACTGACCCATCTGTATATGGAGCTTGGCAATATCAATCAGGCTTTCTGCTATGAGTGGGTGTTCACGATCGGGTTGGTTCGGGTCCGCAAATAATGTATCTCGAATTTTTTTTGCTTCAAAATAAAATTGATAGGCTTCATCCACACGCTCCAACTGGGCATAGAGCTTTGCCAGGTTGTGGATAGACTTGGCAAGCTCCTCATCATTATCTCCCGGCAATTTCCTTCGAATAGCAATGGCTTCCTTTAACAATACCTCAGCCTGGTCATGTTTCCCCAGAGTAATATAAAGTCCACCCAAATTATTGACGCACGAGGCATAAGAAGGGTGCTCCAGTCCTAGTGATTGGCTTAGCAATTCTTTGGCTTCAAGGTAATTCTTCTCCGCCTCTGCATATTCGCTTTCCTCTTCATAAACGATTGCCAGATTGAGAATACTGGAAGCATATCTACTTCTACCCTGCCCCAGCTGTCTTCGGATAGCAATTTCTTCGATGAACATGGCTTTAGCTGCTGTATAATCGCCAAAATTCAGTTTCAGAATAGCCATATAATTCAAACATTCTGCATACACAAGGCTATCCTGAAATGTGCCTGGGGGTCTCAAAATATCTGCCGACTTTTTATACCAGGTCTCTGCCTGATATGTATCTCCTTGAACATGAAAGATCCGCCCATGAAGAAAACAGGCCTCTCCATAGTATGTTGATGATTCACCTATCCGCTCAAGCGCCATTTGTTCCGCTTGTTGGATGATAACCAGTGAACTGTCATAGGATTGTCGCTTCGTCAATTCAAAAGAATACTGTAACAATCTATTCACTTCAAAGATCGTCAGCGAATCCACCGTTTGGGACCAGAGTATCCCCGGAAATACAAAGAAGATGAGTAGTATTTGTGACTTCATATGATGGTACTAGTTAAAGTCCTTTATCTGAAATTTTCTAGATTAAACAGCTCCTACCCTTTTCAACACGAATTCTAGTAAAAGATGGTTGATCTTTTGAATTCGTGGAAAAATAAATCTCCAATCATGTCACGATAGGTCATCTATCAGTATACTGTTGGATCACTATTCCACCAATACAAAACCAGCCCATGAATAGGGATTGTAAAATCGATCCCGCATCTCTCGCTGGGTTAACTGAAAGGCCTGCGGAATAGTCATCTTTTCCTCGAGCCAATGTTGGTAAAACGTGGTCATAAATTGCATGGTTTCCCGATCCGGAACCTGCCACAAACTCATGATCAAATATTTTGCCCCGGCAATTTTAAAGGCACGTTGTAATCCATAAACTCCTTCATTTCCTTTGATATCCCCCAGTCCCGTTTCGCAGGCAGACAGGACCACCAATTCGGTATTTGACAAGTCCAGTTGACTGATCTCATAGGCGGTCAGTATGCCATCTTCTCGACCTGTAAATGGTTGACCTCCTGACCAGACATAATTCCCTCCCGCCAGGATAAGTCCTGATCGGATCATCGGGTTAGCCGATAACTGAAAGATGATTTCTGAAGAGCTCTTCTCCCGAATCTCAGCAGGGTCAGGGAAAAAATATCCATGTGTCGCCAAATGAATGATTCCAGGGGAAGGCTTCTTTCCAGAACACATAGATTTGAACGCTTCTTCAGTTCCTTCGATATCTGAGAATTGCTGAATGGTTACTCCATCCTCTTCCAAAGTGGAACTGATCGTATTTGCCTCACGCTCGGTCCATTTTAAATAATTCCAGGTTCCCTTCCTCAGATATTGATCTACACCTGCTACAGATTGCTCTCCTCGACTGGCTAAAAGCGAAGGATCATCCAATTCAAGGGCGGCGAGGATTTCTAAACTGTCCAAATCATATCGAATGCCACCAAATAAAACACCATCCCGAACTGTAGATTCGTCTCGATCCAATTGCGTCAGCTTTCGGGTGCTCCCCATTTGTACCAGCTGATATTGGTCGGCCAGGCTATGTTCATCGTTAATGGGTATGGCACCCAGATTTAATCGGTGAAGTAAACCAGACATGGAATAGTAAAGGGTCTTCAGATCGCCGACGCCATCCGGATGTTCTGCCAATGGTTTCCAAATGAGATCATACAGTGATGGAGAAGGCTCTTCTTGTTGAACTAAACCACGATCTGCATAAGCATACAAGCCATTCACATAGTCCGATCGTCTCGCTCCATCTGGATTCAAAACTTTGTTCAGAGCTGATTTCTCAAACAATGAGATAAAGACCGGTTGTGTCCTGTCCGGACGAATGACCAGCGCTGCATAAAAAACACTATCTGTTAGGTCCGGATGGTGATAATGAAAATCAATAAATTCAATAGCTCCTTCTCCCGGGTTCAATTTGTCTTTCACACTGGACCATGTCACATCACTATTATTATATCCATCTTGCCCCAGAGTTAAGCTGATTTCCTTTTCGAGGTCGTTGGCCTGCTGTTCTAATGATTCAATTTCCTTTCTCTCAGAAATCGGCTTGCTATATTCCACAGCCATTTTCTTTCGAATTAGTCGAAGTTCATTAAACTTCTTCTTGACAGCTGGTGTGGATCGGATCTGCTTGCGAAAGACCTGTGAAGCTTCCAGAACAAAGCCTTTATGAAATAAAGCCAGATCTGCACAAGTCGCTGCCAAGTCGCTTTCACTGTCGGAAAAATCATGTGCATAGGAATAGAACAGTTCCAGGTTTTCTAAAAATCGCTCCGCATAGTCGACCTGCTCTTGCTCAGACAAATGTTTGACTGCATTTTCCAAAAGTTCTTGTTGCAGTAAGGCCGCATCGCGTAATGGTGCTTTTGCCTTTGCATATGCATGCATTTTCCAATACACTTGGCCCAGTCCGTTCTGACTATTCCCGAAATCACGATGGTCATGTCCTAGTAATCGTTCGCGGATTTCTTTGGCAGCTTCCATCTCTTCCTGAGCTGCCGAATAATCACCAGCATCCATATATAATAACCCGAGGTTGTGCTTCCCCAAAGCCACCTGTGGATGATCCGCTCCAATCTTATTCGTCCAGATAGTAGTTGCCTGTTGGAATAGTGTTTCGGCTTCTTGATATCGACCCATCTTTTGATACAGTCGGGCAAGGTTGTTATACGCATTGGCGACATATCCATGTTCAGGACCTAAAGCCTCTTTCCAAATCTCCAGCGTTTGCAAATACATCGCTTCCGATTCCAGGAATCGATCAGTCTCCTGATACAGATTGGCAAGATTGATATACACATCGAGAACATTTCTATGTTCAGGCCCCAAAGCCTTTTTCCAGATCTCGAGCGCTTGCTGATACATCGCTTCCGCCTCTTTGTATTTCCCCATTCGTTTGTACAAGACACCCAAATTGTTCACGCTCCAGCCATAATCAGGATGATCTTCTCCAAGGTTGTGTTTACGTAAGGAAAGGGCCTCCACAAAATATCGTTCTGCTTCCTGTAGATTTCCTTTCGCCAAAAATAAACTCCCCAGATTATTGACACTCATCGCATAGTCTGAATGCGATTCACCAAGGGTGACTTTGCGGATCTTCAGGGCTTCATAGTATAAGGCTTCCGATTCGTCATACCGCGCCATTGTGTAATAGAGAGCAGCCAGCGCATTAACTGTTCCGGCCAGATCTTCAGCATGACTTTTTTGATGTTTCCGTTGAATTTCCAGGGCACGTAGATAATATTCCTCCGCTTGTGTATAATCCTGCATGATATGCAGCGTCCGGCCATAGTTGAACAGGCAAAGACCATTCAAAAAATGTTGTGGATCAAGGAGCGAATCCGAAAGGACTTTTGATTCTCCGATGACTTGCCAGGATGCCTTGATCTGCCCCTTGCTAATCAGTTGTCGGTTCAGTTGGATCAGAGAGTCTATTTGACCCTCCGTATCGGTCATTGGATTGTCCTGAGAAATGAGGACAACTGGAAGAAGAAGAAGGAGAAATGAAACAAGCTTCAAGCGCATAGACAGATTTGAAACGAATATAGCGTCTATCACTCACATCTGGATATCGAAAAGCTTGATTTACAGCCACATCCCCATCTGTCGCTGACCCTGAAGTGTGGCCACTTGGGCAAAGTGCAGGCTGATAAATCGCATATATCGTTTGACAATTTGGGCCTTTTCCAGATGAGGGTAGCTGATCATCGCCTCCATGATCCAGCATCGTTGAAAAAAAGCCAGAATGTCAACCAGGAATGCCTTATCCAACGTAGAAAAATCGAGATCGCCGATCTGTTCCAGATCCTTCAATATCCGATCCAGAAAGGATCTTCGCTTTTCCTCAACTGCCCGATAGTCAAATTCCGTTCCCAGTACTGATCGGAGCTCATCCAAACCCAGGAACACACCACGATGATCATAGGTGTTCACCAAAAGCTTTCTGATCATCGCAAG
Source organism: uncultured Saprospiraceae bacterium (assembly GCA_942490895.1). Lineage (GTDB taxonomy): Bacteria > Bacteroidota > Bacteroidia > Chitinophagales > Saprospiraceae > JAGNXB01. Next base: position 90,657 of record CALNZC010000058.1, on the reverse strand, counting down.
GTATCGACCCAGTCCCGGGCTTCCCTCAAAATATGCAGCATAAATGGTATCGTTCAGATTTCTGTAGTTGTCCAGAATAGCCATCAACAGATCTTCCTTCCGTGCAAAATGATAGGAAAGGTTTCCCGGACTGATCTCCAGAGATCGAGCAATCTCGCGCACACCCGTATTGTACATTCCGGATTGATTGAAGAGCTCCATGGCTTTGTGTAGTATCCGTTCTCTGGTATTCATGTCTCAAATTTAGGACATTGTACTATACTAATTTGCCTAGATTAGTACAATGTCCTAAATTTGTTTGAAAATCACATCACATGATCACATTGCCCCATACCATCCAAACGCGTCACGGCGAACTGTTGACCTTTCACAAGATCATTCAAGAGAAAGGTGCAGAGAAACTCATTGTTTCCAATCAGGTCCAACCCGGTGCCGGCCCAATCATGCATACCCACTGGCAACAAGACGAATCACTAACGGTAAAACAAGGCACCATGGGGTGGCAAATTCTAGGACAGGAACCCCAACTCGCATATTCAGGACAAACTGTGGTTTTTGAAAGAGGGACACCCCATCGTTTCTGGAACGATGGTGATGACGTTCTGCTTTGTGATGGATGGATCAGTCCACCTCATTCCATTGTTTTCTTCCTGGATGCCATATACACCGCCATCAATAAATCTAGCACCGAACGCCCGGACCCCTTTGATGCCGCATGGCTCCTCACCAGATATGGATCTGAATATGATATGCCGGAAATTCCTGGCTTTGTCAAAAAGGTCATCATGCCCATTCAAGTGATGATTGGAAAACTACTGGGCAAATACCAACACTTTAATGGCGCTCCAACCCCCTTGCCCCCAACGAAATAAAACGTACCCCAGCGCCAGATCATCATCCATATATCTTTCCTTTAGACAACTCGGGGCCACTCGCCAAAGAATGCTGCGTTCATACTCTTCCTTGAAAATATTATATTTCAAGCCGATAAGGAATGTGGAAAACATGTATACTCCTCCCCAAACCACTGACTGACGAATGTTAGACAATAATTATGGCCACACTCAAAACCACCCCAAATGATGCCTCAGTACTTGATTTTCTCGCAACAGTGCAGAATGACAAACGCCGGCTGGATTGCGAACAAGTCATGGCCATCATGCAGGAAATCACGAATGCTCCACCAAAAATGTGGGGGGGTACCATCATCGGATTTGGTGACTATCACTACGTTTATGCCTCCGGTCGGGAAGGCGACTGGTTTCTCACTGGATTATCTCCTCGTAAACAAAGTCTGACCCTCTACATCATGGCTGGTTTGAATCAGCACCAGGATCTACTGAGTCAATTGGGCAAATGCAAAACCGGAAAGGGATGCTTGTACATCAACAAACTGGAGGATGTCAATCTCGATATTCTTAAGATCCTAATCTCCCTAGGCGTGGACCAGCTGAAAGAATTGTATTCCCGTTGATCACACTTTCCAGAATATATACTCTGGACACTTGAAGGCCTTTCCCTTTCTGAATGAGTAGTTTTGCGGTCTCAATCTGAAGTATGTCTGATACCCTGGCATTTGCCCTTTTGTGCTTGACTTCATTTTTCACCTTGATCAATCCGATCGGAACCATGCCGATCTTTATGACCATGACCGCCAATCTGGATCCGGCTGCCAGAACACGTACTGCCCTCAAAGCCTCCCTCGTCGCCTTTTTAACATTGGTCCTGTTCGCATTTTCCGGACAACTCCTTTTTAAATTTTTCGGTATTTCCGTCAACAGCTTTCGCGTTGTGGGTGGGGTGATCTTCTTTCTCATGGGCATGGATATGTTGCAGGCCCGCCTGAATAAAGTGAAAGTCAGTAAACAGGATGTCCACAGCTATGTCAATGATATTTCGGTGACACCATTGGCCATACCAATGATCGCTGGCCCAGGATCCATGACCAATGCAATTGTGATGATGGATGATGCACAATCCGGAGCGCACATAGCGATCCTGATTGGTTCCATCTTTCTAGTCATGCTATTGACTTATCTCATACTCTACAGTTCTTCCAAGCTCATTCGCATTTTGGGAGAAACCGGGAATAACGTGCTCATGCGATTAATGGGTCTGATCGTGATGGTCATTGCTGTCGAATTTTTATTCAGTGGCTTAAAACCCATTATTCGAGATATCCTCAACATCTCCGGATGATCTTGGAATGACAAAATTTTCGTTTTTTCGACGGAATAAATAACTGTACGGTTTATCCCTTTTCTAACCATCTATGCCCGAGTTACCAGAAGTAGAATCCTTTCGTCTTCGCTTTGAAAAACAAATCCTTCATCGCAGGATTCGTAAAGTGTTGATCCTGGATAGCAAAGTCCTCCGGGGTTTTTCATCTACGGATTTACAAAAGGAATTGATCGGGCAATCCTGCACCGAAACGTATCGCCGTGGCAAATACTTTTTTGCCAAACTGTCCAACCAGCATTGGTTGCATATTCACTTAGGCATGACAGGGGAAATGGAGCCATTTGAATCAGAAGAGGAACCACCCAAATTCAGTCGGGTTATACTGCATTTTAAGAATGGTCCATCTCTCGCCTATGTCGACATGCGAAAATTTGGAAGCTTTTATTCTATCGATAACCTGGAGGTTTTTCTCACAGAGAAATCCCTGGGGCCAGATGCTTTAAGTCTTTCTGAATCCCAATTTCTGGATCGATTATCTGCTAAAAAGGGAATACTTAAAGCCGTATTATTAAATCAATCTGTATTAGCAGGATTGGGAAATTTATACATTGATGAAATCTGTTTACAAACAATGGTCCATCCGGGATCCAGAGTAGAACACCTACCTCTAAAAAGGCTAAAAGAAATCTACCGGGTGATGATAGAGATTCTTTCTGCCTCCATTGATCGCCATACAGAAAGCAGTACATATCCGACTTCCAGTCTTTGGTCATGGAGAAAAAAAGGATATGTTTTTCCCGATGGTCGCGGACCTGTTGACACGCTTACCCTGTCCGGAAGAACGACCTGTTTTATTCCAGATCAGATCATGTATTAACCGAAGGAGAATAGGCCTTCGTTTCAATATGGATGCCTTCTGTGATCAACCGCTCAACCAGATCTTGCCCCAGTGCCTCAACGGGTGTACGTACTCCTGTCACCAATCGTTGTTCAACCACTTTATCCCGCAGAGCAAAAGCAGATTGACTGAGCATCTTTGCAGTTTCATCATATCCTGGATCTCCTCCACTAATTACTGTTTCGATGCGCTCATTTTTAGTTTCGCCGATCACCCTGACTTCGAACTGACTCTTTTTACGTTTTTCTTCGGAGGGCCCGGTTCCTGCTGGAAATTTTCGAAACAGCCAATTACGGGTTGTGTCAAAACGGACCAGAACAAAGACCATTGAAATAGGAACAATTAAGCGAACGACTTTCCAAAATGAACCAACCGTATAAAACTGTCCATATGCAAATGCTTGCCCATAATCATCTGGGAGATGACGGGCACTTCGTTTGACAATATGCGGGTCGACCACAGGCATCGGAATAGCCCACCGTTTGATCAGGGATTGAAAATGTATAGACAGGTCCATTCGTGGCGTATCCGGATGTCGGGGTCCAGAACTTAACTTGGCTTCTTTGTGAACGGTCCGCTGATAAATAGCATGGATGGCAGTGGTCCACGTTCCTCCGGAAAAAGCAGCATTTGTTCGAATAAATGCACGCACAGATTTGGGTTCATTCTTTGGTAAAGCCCGCGCGGTTAACCAGGCTCCCAGATCTGCAGGAATACTGTCAAATCCACAACAATTCACAATACATATTCCAGCTTCCTGCGCTTTCTGATGATATTTTGAAAAGACATTATGCACAAAAGCCGGCTCCCCCGTAATATCCAGATAGTGTGTTCCCTTTTGGACACAAGCTTGGACAACCGCTTCACCATACCAGTTAAACGGGCCAGCGGTGTTGATCAGGATCACAGCCTGGCCTGTCATATTTTCGAGTGATTCTCGATCTCCCGAATCGGCATATAATACACCTACCTCGGAAGCCGCTCTGCCATCACGTAATGATTCCAGTTTCTCGATATTTCGCCCGGCAATGGCCAATTGAAATCCTTCAGTTGCCTGCTTTTTTAACAGGGCATCAAACACCAGTTGCCCTGTAAAGCCAGTGGCTCCAAACAAAACAATATCATACGGACGCTTCGTCATGTGCTGTACATCTGTTTTTAGATTAGAAATGCTATTTTTTGGAATGCGTTGGTGAGGGAAGTGTATCTCGAACAAAACAACCCTCCACATGATCATTGACCATACCCATAGCCTGCATGTGTGCATACATCGTCACCGGCCCCACAAACGTGAACCCACGTGCTTTCAGGTCTTTACTGATTTGAACGGAAGTCGGTGATTGAGTCAATAAGCGGAGAGCGGCAGCTGTCATTCGTTTGGGACGTTCAGATGATGGAGGTATTCTGGACCAAAAAAAAGAGGACAATGTTTCGCCAGATTCAGCCATTTGACAAACGGCTCGAGCATTGTTAATAGTAGCCTCGATCTTTCTGCGATTGCGGATAATTCCAGTATCTGCCATCAACCGTTCAATATCCCGTTGATCAAATCGGGATATCTTCTCGACATCGAAACCGGCAAACGCCGTCCTGAAATGTTCTCGCTTTCGTAGAATGGTCAACCAACTCAATCCGCTTTGAAAACCTTCCAGGCAAATTTTTTCAAACAATCGAACCTCATCATGGACCGGTTGACCCCATTCCAGATCGTGGTATTGTTGATAAAACGGATCATGACCACACCACGAGCACCTGGTTTTGCCATCCTCACCCTGAATGAGTCCATCGGTTTGAGCATTCATGTCAACAAGGTCGGGAATCGCATCAACTTCAGAATCAATCAGCAGAACGCTGGGGTTCCCTATCTTCAATCTTCCGTCACCTAGAGACGAAAAATCGTTCGATATCGTTATTCCTGGCATGGTCATACTGCGTTCAATTCTCATCGTTCTCTTTTGCTTTTGTGGTTCTCTGGCTGGTTTCAGTCAAAGCATGACACCTACTCCAAAAGCGGAGAAGTATTTTCAAAAAGCTAAAAAAGCAGTCCGGGAAAAAGATGGTGACAAAGCCATTGCCTATTATTCCAAAGCTCTGGAAGAATCCCCTGAATTCTATGAAGCTCAGGCTCAGTTGGCTATTCTGCTCAATCGGCTCGGCCGCGAAAACGAGGCCATCCCTGCATTGGAGAAATTGATCTCGATCGATAGCTTACGTGAACCCTATGTCTACTTCCAGCTGGGTAAACTGCAGTTCAAAAGAGAAAATTGGTCGTCATCCATGGTATACCTCGAAAGATTCGCTCGTTTCCCCGGCCTGGATCTGGAGGATCAACAAGTGGCCAGGTTAATGGCAGCACAAAGCCGATTTCGGGAGCATGCCCTGAGCAATCCCGTGCCGTTTGACCCTGTTCCCTTTAGTTCAGCACTGAATAGTTCTGGTGATGAACTCAATCCCACCTTTACTGCTGATGGCAGGACCGTTGTTTTTACTCGTCATGATGGACGACAGGAAGATTTTTATACTGCCCGCCAGTCGGATGAAGTCTGGAAAGATGCCTATCCATTAGCTGATCTCAATACCCCTGAAAATGAAGGAGCCCACTGTTTGAGCAAGGATGGACGGAGGATGATCTTCACTTCTTGTAACAATCGAAATGGCTTGGGCTCCTGTGATTTATACGAATCTCTCTGGTGGCAAGGTCACTGGAGTGAACCCGTAAATCTTGGCCCTGCTGTCAACAGTAGACATTGGGATTCTCAACCAACCTTATCCGCGGATGGCCGATTGTTGATCTTCTCTTCGAAGCGTCCCGAGGGTAAAGGAGGTGCGGACCTGTGGTACAGCACGTATAGCCAGGATGGCCAATGGTCAGTCGCTCAGCTGCTGCCTGGAAAAATTCAATCTCCAGGAGATGACGAAACTCCGTTTTTACATGCGGATGGAAAGACCCTTTATTTTTCCTCCAACGGTCATATCGGAATGGGATTTCACGATCTGTTTGTCAGCCGGCTGACGGCTGATAGCTCCTGGTCAAAGCCTGTTAATCTCGGATACCCCATCAATACCCGCGAACAAGAGCAGGCCATGACCCTTGGTCTCGATGGTCAAACAGCCTATTTTTCTTCAGATCGGTTCACATCAAATAGCCAGGCCAATTTCGACCTCTTCACCTTCACTCTTCCCGCAGATCGAAGAGGGACACCCGTCACTTATGTGACCGGAACGGTCCGATCCGCGATCAGTCGAAACGGACTTCCCGCTACGATTACATTCCAATGTTTGGACACACCAGATGCACCGCCCTTTATCTTATCGGCAGATCCAGATGGCCAATATTTGATCTGTCTTCCTGTAGGAAAACGATACGCCTTACTCATCGATCATCCAAAACACAGCTTTTTCAGTCAGTCCTTTGATCTGATGGATACCCTGGCATTCCATCCCTATCAGATCGATGTTGACCTTTATCCGATTGAGAAGGCAAAAAGTAAGGATCGAAAACCCATTGTACTCCAGAACATCCTTTTTTCGAGCGGGAGCGCCACTTTACTACCTGAATCCACATTTGAATTGGAAAAGATTCAAAATTTCCTGGTGCAGAACCCGGAGCTGAAGATCCGTATCGAAGGACATACCGATAATATTGGCCATCCGGAGGATAACCTGGAGCTCTCTTCCAGGCGGGCTACTTCTGTAGTCCGTTGGTTGATTGATCACGGGATTCCGGAAAATCGACTGGAGTCAATTGGCTATGGAGAAACCAATCCGTTAGTGGAAAATGACACTGCAGTACACCGTCAAATGAACAGAAGGACCGAATTGGTTATTCTACCCTAGTGAAAGGCATTACCTTTGCCTACGAAAAGACCCATCATGTCCTCCATTCCAGTTGTCAAACACGGTTCAGGACCGGTTTCAGTAGTATTACTGCATGGATTCTGTGAAGATCGCAGGATCTTTGAACAGGTCATGCCCCTCCTGGATCAAAAGAATTTTACCTGGTTTCTACCTGATCTGCCCGGGTTTGGTGATGCAGTCAATCTGGGTCTGCTTGAACTATCGATCACCGGGTTTGCAGATCAGGTGAGAGATTGGATTCTCGATAACAATAAGGGCACAGTGATCATGGCCGGTCATAGCATGGGCGGATATATCGCCCTCGAGTTTGCGTCACATTATGCTCATCAGTTAAACGGAGTGATCCTGATGCACAGCCAAATGCGAGCAGATAGCCCCGAAAAGCGCAAAGGCAGAGACGACCAGGTCAAATTTTTAAAGAAAAATGGCCTATCCAGGTATGCAAAAAAATTGATCCCCTCTCTCTATACATCTGAATTCAGAGAGGCCAATCCGGAGTTGATGCGGTTGTGGATCCAACGGGCTTGTCTGTATAATGACCAGGGCGTGAGCCTGGCCATCCAGTCTATGCGGGATCGGAAGGATCATACCCAAACGATTAAGGATTTGCAGATTCCGGTAGGTTTTATCGCTGGTGCAAAGGATCCATTAATTCCAAAAGAATCCAGTTTGGAAGAAAGTCATATTGCCAATGTCACCAGCTTTCATCTTCTGGAGAATGCTGGACACATGGGCATGTTGGAGGATCCGGAAGCCTTTGCCAAAGCATTACAAACGACAGTCGAACAATTGGCTCAACAGTAGAAATTATTGCTCGTCTGCCGGCCGCAATTTTTCATTATTCTGATGACGATCGCGATCACGGATGGTCTTCTTCTGCATACTTTCCTCCAGGGCTTGAGTCAGATCAACACCAGTCTGATTAGCCAGGCAGATCAACACCCATAAGACATCCGCCATTTCCTGTTGGATATTTTCACTGGATTGCTCACGCTCTTCTTCCCGCTTATAGGATTGTTCGCCGTAAGTACGCACCATGTGCCGGCTCAATTCCCCTACTTCTTCCATCAAGATGCCCATATTGGTCAGTTCATGAAAGTAACGGACACCATAGGTTTTGATCCACTGGTCAACCTGATCTTGTGCTTCTCTTAATGTCATGATTATTCTCGGAGTTCGCTATCAATGATAATGGTTACTGGCCCGTCGTTTTGCAAATGTACCTGCATATCAGCCCCAAACATTCCCGTACGCACTTGACAACCGCTCTCCGTTTCGAGTGTCTGGATAAACTCCTTATACAGTGGGATGGCCACTTCGGGCCTTGCAGCTCGAATAAAGGATGGCCGGTTTCCTTTTCGCGTTGAGGCGTGCAGAGTGAACTGACTGATCACTAGAAAAGATCCATTTGCCTGGGTGATGTCCAGATTCATCTTGCCGTCATCGTCAGGGAATATCCGCAATTGTCGGATCTTTTGAACCAACCATTGGATATCTTCATTGCTGTCATCAGCCGAAACACCAAGAAAAATCAACAACCCATTTTCAATACTTTGCGGTTCGATACCATCAATATGGACAGCAGCTTCCTTGACTCGTTGTATGATGATGCGCATATAAAGTTATCCCCGATGAGAAAAAGAACAATATATAAGGTATTCGTGACGAAGGTCCACCATTTTAAGGTTATGCACAAGATGATCAACATGCTGTGCATATCCTGGTCACTTCTACACATCCATTAACAATATGAATTCATCATATATATGACACAATGCTTTGTTGGGTATAACAGGATAATTACGAGAAGTTATTCTACCTGTTTCCACAGCATAAAAATGTGGATATGAAAATATGTTTTCAACAAACCATTTATCCACTTAAAAATAGATATTGTTAAGTACTTACTAATCAATAAGTTAATTATACTAACATCTGTTTATAAACCTGATGAAATTGTGAGAATCCAGATTGTATGTATTTATTGAAAATGAAAGACTCACATATCCACAGCCCTGATGATGACTTCTTTTTTTAGAAAATTTTCAAAAATCATATAATCAACATAGGTCACCAATGCGGTTTTGCTAGGTCGAAATGCGCTGTACCTTTAGGCTGTTACTTGAAGGGAAATGAAAGAAAGGAAACCAATGCACAAACATGTTCGGATCTGGTTGATTGTCGGTTTAGCACTGATTTTCGGTCAAATCCTCATTGGAGGTGTGACCCGATTAACGGGAAGTGGGCTGAGTATCACGAAATGGGAGATTGTCACAGGGACTTTACCGCCATTAACCGAAGAAGCCTGGGAGGAGGAATTTGCATTGTACAAATCCACACCTCAATATCGCTTGATTAACAAGGGTATGTCCTTACCCCAATTTAAGATGATCTACTTCTGGGAATATTTCCATCGATTGTGGGCCAGATGGATGGGGTTGATCTTTCTATTTCCGTTTCTTTTGTTTTGGCGGAAGGGTCATTTTCATCCTGTATTATTGAAACGCTTGGGAATTCTGGTCCTCCTTGCAGCTATTACAGCATCTTTTGGTTGGATCATGGTGGCTAGTGGTTTGATCGAAAGACCCTGGGTAAATGCCTATAAGTTATCTGCTCACCTTCTGTTAGGATTTAGTGTGTTTCTCTATTTGCTCTATATCCTGGTCAAGGAACTTTGGCCTGAGGGGATAGGGTCCTTTCCCGATCGACAGCGTAGATCTCTTATTTGGTTCATTAGTTTGATAGTCATTCAAATTTTCCTTGGAGGTATGATGTCCGGAATGAAAGCTGGTTTCACGTATCCTACATGGCCTGATATGAATGGCGTTTATATACCTGGATTGTTATTGGAATGGGAGAGTTGGACTGTGTATAACTTGGTGCATTATGATGATTCTGGCTTTATGATAGCCCTTGTTCAAAGTCTACATAGAATTACGGCTTACTTATTGATAATCATTGGATTACGTTATTTTTTAAGATATCTGTATGCCAATAAACACAGTGTGTATAAACAAATACACATCGTGTTAGTAATGGTGTTAATAACACAAATCGTGTTAGGGATATTAACTGTATTGGGCTTTCAGAAAGGCATGCCAGTTGTCCTTGCTTCTGCTCATCAGATGTGTGCCCTGTTACTTTTAAGTCTGGCCTGCACTGAGTTGATCTGGATTTCGTATACTGGTCGTTCAGAGAATACGAAGACGAATATTTAGGTCTTGTAGGGATAGGACTTTACTATGGGATTATCTGTTAAATTTGTATAAATCATAGAGACCCGATTATGGCAGGAGAAGTATTGGAAGAAGGGAAATATAAGTATGTTGAAAGTGGCGGTGACGGTGACGTACTATTACTGCTTCATGGACTTTTTGGAGCTCTCAGTAATTTTGAGGCAATCATGGGTCAGTTTTCTCATAAGTACAATGTGGTGATTCCCATATTGCCGATTTTTGATCTTCCCATTCGAAAGGTATCGGTGAGTGGTTTAGTGGACTATGTTGAGGAGTTTGTTGAGTTTAAAGGTTTTGAGAAAGTGAACGTTTTAGGAAATAGTCTGGGTGGACATATTGCTCTCCTTTATGCTATACGCCGACAGGATCGTGTCCATACCTTAAACCTGACCGGAAGTAGTGGTTTGTTTGAGAGTGCTATGGGGTCTTCTTTTCCTAAGAGAGGAAATTATGAATTTATCAAAACGAAAACGGAGACCACATTCTTTGATCCGGCTGTAGCAACAAAGGAATTGGTGGATGAGGTGTACTCATCGGTGAATGATCGGAATAAGGCCATTCGAATTATTGCAACTGCGAAGAGTGCAGTTCGACACAACATTTCAGATAAGCTCGATCAGATTGTTTGTCCAACACTTTTGATTTGGGGAAAGCAGGACACCATTACGCCTCCCTTTGTAGCTGAGAAGTTTAATGAGTTGATTGCAGATACAGAGTTATACTTTCTGGATAAATGCGGTCATGCCCCGATGATGGAACTTCCTGATGCTTTTAATGAGATCCTGTTAAACTTCTTGGATCGACATCCTATGAATGCGGATTGATCTTGTTCGCTATAACAGTGAAGGGGATGATCTCAAATAGATCATCCCCTTTTTTTGTATGTGTGTGAATGAATGTTTCACGTGGAACATGGATATATCATTTTATCTACTGGATTGAAGGTATTCTTTAAATGCATTAAAGTCGGCTCCAATGAACTGATGGTTTTTTCTCTGTTGACTAGAAAAGGCAGTCTCTATTTCTGTAGGTAGATCCACTGTGCTGGAAATGATCTCCATAAATTTGGATGGATGTGCAGTGGCCATTAATAGTGGTCGATGATCATTTTTACCTTCCTTTTGATCTGTATCAATAGCCTGCCACGCAGTAGCTGAATGAGGGTCAAGAGTATATCCGAATCGACTGTATACTGTTTTGATGGTGGATCTTATTTCTTCATCCGTTACTTTATAACCTCTGATGGATGGCCTTGGAATGTTCCACGTGGAACTAAGTAAACATTTAACTCGATCTATATTACTGGGATCCCCGACATCCATTGCATTTGCTAGAGTAGCAATGGTGTGTTTAGCCTTCCAAAAACCGTGATGGATATACTGGATGAAACTATCATTCTCGTTTGTACTGACCACCAAAGACGAAGAAGGTAGTCCCAATTTTTGGGCAAATAGACCGGCACTCAAGTTTCCCAAATTCCCGCATGGAACTGTAAAAGTGCGTTCCTGAGGATAGGTAGTACATTGGCGATAGGATTCTATATAGGGTATACATTGAGGAATCCATCGAGCTACATTGATTGAATTGGCACTGGTCAGCCGAAGTGAAAGACGGAGATCCTTATCCTGGAATGCTTTCTTGACCATTGATTGACAATCATCAAAGGTTCCGTCAACAGCCAGGGCATGAATATTAGACCCGAGTCCAGCAATCTGGTTTTCCTGAAAAGGGGACACTTTTCCTTTAGGATAGAGAATGTGGACCGTGATCCCTTCAATTTTATGGAATGCAGATGCGACAGCACCTCCAGTATCACCGGAGGTAGCAACAAGGATATCCAGCTTTCTATTTTGGTTTTGTTGGTACTCCCCAAGAATTCCCGCCATCCAGGTTGCTCCGATATCTTTGAATGCCAGGGTAGGACCATGAAATAGTTCAACGATCAATCGATCAGCTAAGGGTACCACTGGTATTGGAATTGAACAGATACGATCGACGATTCGTTGGAAGGAAGATTCCGGTAGACCTCCACCAAAGAATGGATGCATGACTTGCCAGACAATATCTGGATATGTGCTCGTATGCAAATTCTGCCAAAAGGATAATGGAAGAGGGTTAATATATTCTGGCATGAATAATCCACCATCCATTGCCAAACCGAGTTCTACTGCTTTTTGAACAGAAACCTTTAGACTTGGATTACGGGTAGAAAAGTAGAGCATATTAATATCTCATGGCGCCTTCAGAGTTGATTCCACTGATATAGAGATCATGACGCAGCCTGTGTTTCTTCAAGACATTTTTCATCGCATTTCCACATTCTTCGGCTAAGAGGCTATTATCGCATAGAGCGAACATACTTGGACCAGAACCAGATATAAGGCATCCCAAGGCACCTGTTTGAAGAGCAGCATCACGAATCTCATTATAGTGTGGAATGTCTTTAGAACGGTGAGGTTCAATCACTACATCTTGCAGACAACGTCCGATCAACTTGAAATCAGATTGATAGAGTCCATGAATCAAACCGCCCAGGTTTCCTGTCTGAGTCACTAGGTCTGATAATGAAAGACTATCCGGTAGTCGTTTTCTTGAATCTGCAGTTGATATCTGGATGCGTGGATGTAAGATGGAAAGATAGAGTCCTCGTGGAGTGGGAATCCGATGAATATCCAAACTCGCATTATCACGGATCAGAATAATTCCTCCGAGTAGGGAAGGGGCTACATTATCTGCATGCCATGCCTGGCTAGCATGTTGTTCTCCTTTCATCGCAAAAGGCAGTAGATCTCGTTTTTCTAACGGTCGGCGCAACAATTCATTCACCGCCACGACACCCGCAACAGCACTTGCTGCACTCGAACCCAGTCCACTGGCGAACGGCATTCTTTTGTGAATTTCAAAGTCTATTCCTCGCCCATTTTCGCCAAGATGATCGAGTAAAGCAGTGGCTGCAATGGTCACGGTGTTTTCCCCGATTTCTCGCGGGAGTTGGCCCTTATCTCCAGTGATCTCTGTGATTCGTATTTCCTTTCGGTCTGTCAGGCGTGCGATAATTTCATCTCCAGGTCGTTCCAAAGCCAGGCCAAGGATATCAAACCCACAGCCCAAATTCGAAACACTGGCTGGTGCAAATACTTTAATTCCAGGTGTTGACATATGTTGCTGTCCTCGTTTATACGTTTTTGATTGATCATTCAAAGATACCGCATGCCAGTACCTTAGTTTCATATCCCTATAAACTATCCGTACAACCCTGTCTGTAAAATTGGATTAACGCTCTAACTGAGTGATGATATGATGATATATTGTTATCAATAACTGCTTTTATACCAGTGACTAGTTAAGATATTTCAACTTATACAAATAATCTGTTTGTCATGTATTTGAGACATTAGCTAGTAAAGAGTTGATACGGATAAGAAAATACTGATGACCTGGAATGTAGATTCGTTTTTGTTTTCATGAATTGACTCAATATCTGGATTGAATCCATCGGCCAGGCTAAGATCATCATGTATCTTTGTACCATGCAATTAGAACAGAAAGTCATGGATGCCTTAAAGCAGGCCATGAAAGATAAAGACAAGGCGGCATTACGTACACTTCGTGCCATCAAGTCCGCAATCCTCATTTTTCAAACGAGTGGAACCTCCGAAACTTTTGATGAAGCTGCAGAAATCAAACTCTTGCAGAAGATGGTCAAACAGAGGAAGGAGTCAGCTGGCATTTTCAGGGAGCAGAAGCGTGATGACCTTGCCGTAACGGAAGAAGAGGAATTGGCCATTCTTGAAAAATTTCTACCTCAGCCATTAAGTGACGAAGAGCTGAGAACATTGATCGAAGCCATAATTGCACAAACAGGTGCATCTTCTATGAAGGATATGGGAAAAGTGATGGGTTTGGCCAATCAACAAGTTGCCGGAAGAGCAGAAGGAAAGGCCATTTCGGATCTAGTCAAACAACTTTTGGCGGGATGATGCAAAGTGGCGAACAAAAACCTGTTTTGTTTGCCGTACTGAATTGGGGCATCGGCCATGCTTCTCGCAGTGTACCTCTCATTAGGGCTCTCCAGAATAAGGGCATTCCCGTCATTCTAGCTTCTGACGGAGTAGCTGCAGACCTCCTTCGAATAGAATTTCCTGGGCAAATTATCCATGAGTTGCCTACATATACAATACGGTATAGTCGTCAGAATATGTATTGGAATGTGTTGCGCAGTTTATGGATAATTCTGAGTGCTATCTGGGCGGAACAGCGATGGATACGAGCCATTATTCGACACCAACCTCTGTGCTGCCATTATCAGTGACAATCGTTACGGAATCAGGCTTTCAGGAATTCCCAGCATTCTGATGAGTCATCAATTCCAGTTTTATGGTTCTTGTAAATGGGCTGATAAAATAGGCCAGGGGATAGTCAAATTTTGGGCACAGAAATTTAATGAGATATGGGTACCGGATTGGGAGGGTTCCTCCTCTTTGTGTAGCGGAATGGCCATGTGGAAACACAACCGACCTCCGGCATATTATATAGGACCCCTTTCCAGGTTTGAGATTCCACTCATTCAGGCATCCGATAAAGAGGTAGATATTATTGCCATTCTTTCTGGTCCTGAACCACAACGTACACAACTGGAGGAACGAGTCAGCGCTCAATTGGCGATCATCCCGGGCAACCATATATTGATTCGTGGAACAATGGAAAAACCTACATATAACATTGATAACCAACGTGTTACATCCTATGATATACTCCCCGGGGTAAAACTTGATCAACTGATTGCCCGATCAGCAATGCAGATCAGCAGATCAGGATATTCCTCCATTATGGATTTGACGTATTCGGGTATACCAGCCTTGCTCATTCCCACCCCTGGTCAGATCGAACAGGAATACCTGGCTATTCACTTGAAAGACAAAGGCCCCTGGCTCTTTCAACACCAGGATGAACTCGATATTGAAAAGGCCTGGAGGACGCGTGAAAGATGGGCAAATAAACAGTCAAATCGGCCCACTGGTGAAGAAGCCAGTCAGGCTGTAACCTCGTTTTTACAACGATTGATGTCCGATTAGTTTATATAGGTGACTACATTTCCTCAAGTGCCGCAGCCTTTACAGCTTTGGCTACCTTCCAGGCCACTTCTTCGTTCAAAGTTGCAGGAATGATCATACCCTGGGTGGGTTCACGAATGAATTCGGCAATTGCATATGCAGCAGCGAGTTTCATTCGGGCAGTGATCCGTTTTGCTTTCGCATCCAATGCCCCGCGAAAAATCCCTGGAAAACCAAGAGCATTATTTACCTGGTTTGGCAGATCGCTTCGGCCAGTGGCCACAACGGCAGCACCGGCAGCATAAGCCTTATCGGGCATGATTTCAGGAGTGGGGTTGGCCAAAGCAAAAATGATAGGATCTTTAGCCATGGATTGAATATCATCTGCTTCTAGAAGATTACCGACACTGACTCCGATGAAAACATCTGCATCCTTCAATGCATCCCGCAAGCTTCCTTTCAGGTTTATCTTATTGGAATAGCGAAGTATGTCCAGTTTGGCTTCATTCAGATCATCCCTGTCCCGATGAATAATCCCTTTGGAATCGCAGATCACAAGCTGCTTCACCGGTGTACAGACTTCACTTCCATAGTCATCTGCGCACTTGAGCATTTTTGCAATGGCAATTCCGGCTGCTCCAGCACCATTGATCACAATCTTCAGATCAGAAAGTGGCTTGTTGACCAGCCGCGCTGCATTGATCAATCCCGCCAGACAGACGATGGCAGTACCATGTTGATCGTCGTGAAACACAGGTATGCCGATATCCTGCAATTTTTCTTCAATGTAGAAACTTTGCGGAGCGGCGATGTCCTCCAGGTTGATCCCGCCAAACACTGGTGCAATCCGTTTGACCGTCTCGATGATCTCATCCGGATCCTGCGTATCCAGGCAAATCGGAAAAGCATCTATGGCAGCAAACCGTTTGAATAACATGGCCTTCCCTTCCATCACAGGAATGGCAGCTAAAGGTCCAATATTCCCTAAACCCAATACAGCTGACCCATCACTGACAATGGCAACCGTATTACACTTCATTGTATAATCATACACTAATGAGGGATCGGCTTCTATGGCTTTGCATGGTGCAGCAACGCCCGGTGAATAGACCAGGGCTAATTCATGTGCATCACGCAGATCGATCTTGGCGTTCACTCTGATCTTACCACGCAGCTGCTTGTGCAGGATCATCGACTCTTCATAGATATCCATGGGATAGTGTTGGTTGACTAGGCGGTGAAGATAGGGTTTTCCATGCCGCCTTCTGTTTTCTGGCCGGGAAGGCACGTGGAACAATTTTACCTCTCTTCAATTGAAGAATCAGGCAAATGAATTATTTTCATTCAAGGAAAATATTCCGAGAAGTAAATCACTAAAGTTGTTAATAATGAGTAAAATATATATATTAATATTTCTCTTGATGGCCTTTTCCGGTATTGCTCAAGAGAGTGAAAACTGGACCAAAACCTTACAGGATAAACATATCAGGATCAGGGGAACGGTAGCCTATATGATTCTGGATCAGCCGGAATGGGCTCAGTCACCAACCAATCCCAAACTCATTCTGAACGAAGAACAACAAGCTTACCTTTTTATCGAACAGAAAAAAGTCTCACTTGAGGATTATGAAACGGAATGGATACCCATCTTTCTAGGTGATGATAAACCAGAAATGATGAAAACCATCCATTTTCGGGATTATCAGGGAAAACTGATTAAAACAACCGCACAAACTCCCAGGGGAGAGCAGGTTCTATGGCTCGCTTACATCGGAAATAATGCCAGGGTCCTGGATATTAAAGGAGCTTATGAAAAGATGAATGAGAGTATCCTTGAAAAACAGGTGCTGTCTATGATCCGATCCATTTTTATTGATGAAAATGCGATTCTACAACTTTTCGAAACAGTTCCATTTACAGCAGATGTGGAGAAATATGGATTTGTAGATGAAGCCTCCTTTATGGCTAACAGCGTTATTATAACGAACCCGGAAACCAATCAAAACCTGCAGATGGTTTTGGCCTATCAAGAGTCGACACGCGAGGAGATCATGGAGTTGGAACGGGAATATTTGTCAGAACAGGAAGCAGAAATCGTGCTTAACGAATCAGAATCCAACCCACAGGAGATGGAACTGATGGTCTATCGTAGCCCATTTAATGAAGAGGATGTATACACGTTTACGGCATATATCTTCCTGGATAAAAAATTCATTTCAGTGAGTACCAATATGGCCTTTACCCCAGAAAACCATCAATTATTCAGGGAAATTTGTGCCTCTGTTCGAATCAAATAGCACGTAACCTGGGAAAACATGACCCTTGGCTAGTCTTCTGAAGTGGTATTCACAGCATTCATAGCCCTCGACAGGCCAATACTGCAAAACTGTTTCACCGCTTCCGCGGATTGCTTGAGCAACTCGGGGATCAATTTTCGCTCCTCTTCACTCCATTCGCCCAAAACATAATTCACTTGCCGGCCCTTGGAAAACTCATTGCCGATCCCGATGCGCAAACGAGGGTAATCGGTTCGTCCCAATAGTTCCTGGATATTCTTCAATCCATTATGCCCACCGTCGGACCCTTTGGCTCGCATCCTTAATCTCCCAAGAGGTAGATTCAGGTCATCCAGGAGGACTAGTACCCGATCCAGGCCGACATTTTCCTTGGTCATCCAATATCGTACAGCCTTTCCACTGAGATTCATATAAGTGGTCGGCTTGATCAGGATCAGTTGCCGACCCTTGAATTTCATTCGCGCGACATAGGCATGACTGTCCAGTTCGAAAGAGACATTGGCCTCCTGGGCCAGATGTTCTACGACATCAAAACCGATATTATGCCGGGTGCCTTCATAGTCGCCACCCACATTGCCCAAGCCAACGATCAGGTATTTCATACGGTGTAATGAATCAATATTGCATGTAAAAAGTTCGTCTCTACTTGCTTTTGTCTAGATAAATCCCCGATCCATGCATGCGCATTTGTCGAAGGACCCACTCTTTCCTTCGATGGACATAAGGCCCGGGCCGGGCCACAGAGTACTTTCTAGGGTTGGGCAAAACCGCGGCCAATGTGGCTGCTTCCGATTTTGTCAGCTTGCTTGCCGGCTTCCTGAAGTATTGCTGTGCTGCTGCCTCAGCGCCATAGATACCTGGACCGAATTCAACCACATTCAGATACACGGTCATGATCCTTCGTTTGGTCCAGACCAGTTCGATCAACCCGGTGAAATACAACTCCAGGCCTTTTCGTAGCCAGGAACGATGTGGCCAGAGAAATACATTTTTTGCTGTTTGCTGACTGATCGTACTCGCCCCACGGGTGCGTTTCGATCGCTTGTTGTGTTCGATCGCTTTCTGGATGGCTTCGAGGTCAAATCCCCAATGATCCATAAACCGCTGGTCCTCAGCACACATCACTGCCGGTGCCAGGTGGATACTGATCTCATCCATGGATACCCAGTCTTTTTCAAAAACAGCCTTCTTCCCATCCATCCATTGTTCCACGTTCCGGATCACCATTAATGGTGTGATCGGCACTGGAAGAACGCCGTAGATCAAAGTAGCCAGAATAGAAGTAGATAGAAAAGCTCCGGCCGACCAAAGGGCAATGATCAAGGCCTGCTTCCAACGCGCTTTACCAGAAAGTTGATCGCGAAAGATCCGCCATAATCGGCCTGGCGCAGTTCGTAAAAAGCGCAACCAAGTGGATATGTCCAGAGTCTTTGCCATCAATAAAATCGAAAATCACTGGGAACCACATCTGCAGCATAGCTGCGAATCAAGGTCCCGTCCGGTTGATAGAGATCGATTTTCCCTTTTTGCTGAAAGTCCAGAGGATCGGCAAGCCATATACGTCCATCTCTGGGGTCAATGCGATACCCGTAATAACCAAATCCAGAAATCAAGGGGCTGGCGGGTAATGCAGCATCCTGGATAGACATCCGGTTCAATCCTCCATTGAGGTAATACACCTGATCTCCATAGACCTGAAGTTTGCTGGGGTACTCACTTAAAGTAAAGTCCCAACTCTTCACAAGTGTACCTGCTACCGGATCTACCACATGTATACTGGCAGGGATATCAACGAAGTTGCCAATACTCATGACCCACAGCATACCATTGGCATCCAGCGCGAGGTGATTTGCTCCATAACCAACTGATATACTGTCGACTATATTTAGACTTTGAGGATCTACCTGATAGATCTGATCGTGATTGGAAGCAGCGACCCAGACCTGGCCATTAAGGGTCAGCATCTCTTCAGACCAATGTCCCAGGTCGAAGGAGTCGACCACCTTGAGGGGTTCCAGATCCACCACCAACATCCAATCGGAAAATATGGTGCTGACCAATGCCTGGCTGGATGAGATCGGATGCAGAAATCGTGGGGAATGACTCAAGGTTAGACGATCCTTCAGATCAATACTGGAGAGACTAATTTTTTCAATAGACCTGGAGTTATTCAGAACCAGATAGCCATCATCTCCGACAATGGTCATACTCTGGAGGACGTCACCGAGCAGACGTTGATTAACCTGTTGAAATAGCCCCGTCTGAATAGCAGTAGCAGTATCTTCTAACCAGGCCAATGAAGCGTTCAGTTGATTGAACCCTCCTTCATGCAGGATAAACACCCCGGTTCCCGGTTGGATGTCAAGATCAGTACCTTCTGGTTTGTCATCCTTTTGGCAAGATGACCAGAGGAAGCTGACCAAGAGAAAAAACAGAACTTTTCGAAGAAGCATAAAGTGTGTTTATAGATATTCAGCAATAGGTATGGCAAGGAAAGGAATGGTCAGGCCGACAAAATACCCCCAAAACACTTCTTGGGGTTTGTGGACTTGCAGAATCAATCGGGCACTTCCTGTCAGTCCGGCGATAATCACCGAAAGAAAGACCATGGTCAGCAGGCTGATCTGCACAGAACCCATAGCCGGAATCTCCAATCCTACCCGAGCATAGGGATAATTGAGATGGAGAATGACAAAAATCGCAGTCATCCCAGCCGAACCGATGGCATGTAAACTGATCTTGAACTGAACATTGATCACAAAGGCTATAAAAATGGATAGGGTACAAGCCAGACTCATGGCCGCAAACACGGGGGGTATATCCGTGTTTTCCAGCAGGTTTTTGGTCATCCAACTGTACAATACTCCTGCTGCAATGTAGGGCCCTACCCGTTGCATACGTTCACGGATCTGCATGTCATTGACCAATTGCAGCTTGACCATCATGAATATAGCCAGGGCAGGAAGAAGGAAAGTAGTGCTGAAGACAATCAGGATCAAATCCATTTTGTCTGACATCCGACTCACCCCGAAAACATAAGGATTTGCACTGAGTAGGAACATCAAGGTGTATGTGAGTACACCAAGGGGGTGAAAGATGATGGATAAGGCGTGTGCCCAAATTCGACGCGACTTCATGCCACAAAAGTATACAGATGAGCACGTACCCTGTTATCTTGGGGCAGAACAACTGAATATTCGTGAAAAACAGGGATTACCTGTAACTTTCGGCCTAGTCGCTGGTCAATGCCTATGGATGTAAAAGACTTTCAACGTCTCTTTTTGCCGCTCCGCCACAAACTGTATCGCTTCGCTTTGAAGTTCGTACGGGATCAAATGGCTGCGGAAGATATTGTGCAGGAAGTGTTTCTGCGCATATGGAAAAAAGGACAGGATATGGTAAATCTGGAACATCCAGAAGCATATTGTATGACCATGACCCGAAATTTATCACTCAACTACCTGAAAGCGAAAAGCCGGCAAAACGTTGGCCTGGATTCTGTAGGGGAGCAGGTCGGTACACATGTCGCTGCGGATAAGATGATGATGATCAACGAACGGGTTGCTGTTCTGAAGGCATATATCAAAACATTGTCCGATCGACAACAATTGGTCCTGCATTTGCGTGAAGTAGAAGAATTGACCTACGACGAGATCGCAACTACCCTGGATATTTCACTAGCCATGGTTAAATCCGAACTTTTCCGGGCAAGACAGAATCTGAAAAAGAAAATGGAGGGCCATGGAAGCAATTAACCGGAAGGAAATAGAAGCCTTGCTTCAACGATATTTTGAAGCTGAAACGGATGTTCACGAAGAGCGCCAGCTGAAAGCCTACTTTAACAGCGGTGAGATCGATCCTTCTTTTGAGGTATATCGCGATTTTTTTGTCCTGACCCATCATGACCAGTCGGTCGAACTCTCAGATTCCTTCGAACATCGTTTGATGGACAAGATTAAACCCGCACCGATCATTTCTATCGGAATCCGACGGGTCATGGCCATTGCAGCCTCCCTTGCCTTATTGATTGCCGCTGGTTGGTGGGTGATTAATGAACGCAATAGCCCGGAGGCAGGAGCATTGGTTATGGAAGACACATACGATGATCCGGAAGAAGCCTATCGCCAGGTCACCGCTGCATTAGCTCTCATGTCATCTACGATGGATAAGGGCCAACAAATGACGATTCAATCCGTCGCCCCGGCTCAAGAGTTGGGCGTTATACAAATGAATTAGACACGCTAAAAATCGACAACCATGAAATGGTTTCTCTCCTTTGCAATTTCCCTGCTTTTCCTGCCTCTCTTTAGTCAGGACGATGCCATCGCCAAGCACTTTGATCAGTACCTACAGGACCCACAGTTCAAATCGGTCTATGTCAGTCCCAAAATGTTCGATGTGATCGCCACCAGCGACATTGAGAAAATGGACCCTGAAGTCAAAGCCCTGATCAAAAACTTGCGAGGACTTCGTGTTCTCCAGATGGAAGGCAATACGGGCGTTCCAATGTATAAAGAGGCAACCAAGAAACTGACTGCCGCCAAATACGACGAACTGATGACCCTCAAAGAAAATGGAGAACAAATCCGTTTTTATACCATGGGACCTGGTAAGAAGGTGCAGGAACTCCTGCTGATGGTCGCTGGCCCCAACCGATTCCTGATGTTGAGCATGGTCGGGGATATTGACCTCAATGCTGTGGCTAAACTGTCAAAAAACCTGAACCTCCAGGGTGCTGACTATCTCGACAAAGTGAAATCACGCTGATCCTTCAGGATCGTCTAAATAAAAAAAATGCCGCTGTGGAAATGCTCCACAGCGGCTTTTCTTTTAAACGAACTATTTCTCTCGAGAAGGCCTCTCCTCTTCGATGCTTCAACGAAGGATCATCTCGAAATCCACCCGTCGGTTGGCGGCTTTTCCTTCGTCTGTCTTATTATCAGCAATCGGTTGACTTTCACCATATCCCGCATGTGTCATACGTGTAGCGGAAACACCCTTACTGACCAGAAAGTCGAAACAAGCCCTGGCCCGACCTTGGGATAACTTCAAATTGGCATCTTCCTTCCCATCACTATCGGTATGACCTTCAATTTTCAGATTGTATGCAGGATACTTTTCCATCAGCCCGACAATCTCATTCAGGACAGGAACAGAAGCGGAACGAAGACGAGTCTGATTGCTCCGGAATTGTACATTTTTGATTGCAAAAGCAATCTTGTCCAAATCAGCCTTTTCGATCTCAGGACATCCCTGGTTAGAGGCTGGTCCTTTGACCTTCGGACATTTGTCCAAATGGTCTGCCACGCCATCGCCATCACTATCCGGGCAGCCGCTCAGTGCAACCAGGCCGCTGTCAGTCGGGCATAGATCATCAATATCCGCAACACCGTCTCCATCGCTATCCGGACAACCCCCTAAAGCAGCAATTCCCGCATCATTCGGGCATTTGTCCTGACCATCGGCAATCCCATCACCATCACTATCCGGACAACCATTCATGGCCTCAGTACCCTTGATCAGCGGACATTCATCTTGACTATCCTGAATCCCGTCACCATCTGTATCCGGACAACCGTTGAATGCGGCCAGACCAGCTTCCTTTGGACAAGCATCCTGGCTATCCTGTATGCCATCGCCATCTGTATCCGGACAACCCATCAAACTGGCTAAACCGGCAACTGTTGGACAGCTGTCCTCTTGATCGGCAATGCCATCGCCATCACTATCGGGGCAACCGGCAAGTCCAATGCTGCCGGGTATATCCGGACAAGCATCTTCACGGTCGATAATGCCATCGCCATCGCTGTCCTTTTCACTAAATCGATAAGACAATCCCAGGCTGAGCGTGGAAAGCCAATCATTGTCTTCCGGGTCCCGTGAATCACTGGCTCCATCCAGGTAATCACCGAATGTGGGAACCATCAGAGCTTCAAGCCCCATCGTCCAACGGTCATTGAGATAAAACTTCAAGCCACCACCTATAGGGGTAATGAAATTGATCTTGGAAAAGTCCTGGTTCACTTCCTTAGGCGTAAATGTTGCTCCGTTCGAACTTTCCAGATGAGTGGTGGGATCGAAAAACAAGCCCCCGACACCAACAGTAATATAAGGGGAAACGGGGCGCTTCAATTTAATAGCGTAATTGATCTGATTACCCTCGTCATCATAGAGTGTCTGACCACCTTTCTTCAATTCTTCATAGCTCAGGCGATTACCGGCTTGATCGTAAAGCCGCAGATTTCTGCGTTCCCTACCGAGAAGGTTGAGCTCTATCATGCCCTCTACTGCGAAAAAAGTAGTTTTGAAATCTACGAGGGGATTGGAGATTTTCCGGTCATCAAAATTCCGGTCATCACCAGAAACTTGACCATAGGACCCCTGAGCACGCAAGGCCCAGTTGTTGTTGAGGTTATATCGATAGAAAAGACTGGCCCCGAAATCGGTTTCCGGGACATAGGGCAAAGTATTGGGGTTGATATCGCCCTGGTAGTTCCATCCCTGGAGCGAAACACCGAATTCCGAACTCTGGGAATGAACCAGAAATGGAAAAGCCAAAAGCCAAAAGAAAAGTATAGCTCTATACATACGGTCGTCGTATTTGAGGACAAATGTAGGAGGTATATATCAAAAAGAGCTTTGTTTTAGAAAATGTCGTAAAAAAATACCAATAAATTGATAGCCAAGTGATTGTATATCCTAATAAATGAGGATAAACCGAAATTAAATCCATTCGAATGGGTCATTTTTTACCGGTCGAGCCAGTTTATAAACCGAACATTCCCTATTTTACCTTGAGGTAATGAGGTATATGGAACAAGCAGAAATCACCCGTCTTTTTGATTTTCTCACCTATGAACGACAACACTTTCCCCAGGAAAAAGCTTTTGGCATCCGGGAAGAAGAGAAGTGGGTCTGGTGGAGCTCTGATGATTTGGATCAGTATTCACGCCAACTGGCTGCAGGGCTGAGGAAGAGGGGATTGAAACCAGGAGACAAGGTCGTCCTGGTGGATTATATCAACCGGCCGGAATGGGTGATCGCAGATCTGGCTTGCCAACTGGCAGGATTGGTCAGCGTGCCGGTTTACCCCACCATCAGTATTCGGGAATATGCCTACATCTTTAAAGATGCGGGTGTCAAAGCGGTTATGTTGGGAGGTGGCGACCTGTATGAAAAAGTCTCTGCTGCCGGGCAAGAAGTGGGTATTGACCTGCTGATCTCTTTCGAATCCCGACCGGATTGTATCTATTGGCGCGATCTGCTAGACACAGATACCACCAGCATTGATCAAGAACGCGATGCTATTCAAGCCAATCAACTAGCTACGATTATCTATACTTCTGGCACCACAGGCTTTCCAAAAGGAGTCATGCTGGATCACGCCAGTATTGTGTTTAATGTGAAGACCATTCTGCCGATGATTCCCATCTCAGCAGGCTTACGCACATTGAGTTTTCTACCCCTCTGCCATATTTTCGAACGAGCAGTCTCCTACGCCTATATATTTGCCGGCGTTTCTGCGGCATTCACTACTCCTGATCGATTGGGTGGTGATGATGGAGATCTGCGTGCTATTCGTCCCCATTTTTTTAGCACAGTCCCCCGGCTACTCGAAAAGGTCTATGAAAAGATCTACAATAAAGGTCTGGGTCTGACGGGCATTAAGCGTGGCCTCTTTTTCTGGGCCATGCGTTTGACCGAGGACTATGCGTATGACAAGACCTATACCGGGGTGGCCGGAATCAAACGAAAAATTGCCGATAAACTCATTTTTTCCAAATGGCGGGAAGCGCTTGGAGGAGAGGTCCGGGGTATCATTACAGGTGCAGCGCCCTGCCCGACCAAGATGGCTCAGGTCTTTTCGGCAGCAGGCATTCCTATCCGCGAAGGTTATGGCCTGACCGAGGCAGCACCCGGTATCTGTATTACCCGTTTTGAGCCCGGCATGGCCAAACTGGGCACGGTGGGTCCACCCATTGATGGAGTAGAAGTACGCATTGAATCAGATGACCCGAATTACGGGCCGGGAGAAGGAGAGATTCTCAGCAAAGGTCCCAACCAGATGATGGGCTACTACAACAAACCCGAAGAAGACGAAAAAGTATTTCGTTGGATCGACGGCGAACGCTGGTTGTGTACCGGCGATGTAGGTCGGTGGGTGGAAGGAGATAATGGTGTTCGCTTTTTGCAGATCACCGATCGGAAGAAAGAACTGATGAAGACTTCCGGAGGAAAGTATGTGGCTCCGGCGCCCATTGAAAGCAAACTGAAAGAGGAGTTCCTGATCGAACAGGTCATGGTGTTGGGGGACAATCAGAAATTTGTCTCTGCCCTCATCCTGCCAGCAGAAGAGGCGCTAAAAGACTGGTGCACACACAAGGAAATCCCCTGGACCACCAAGGATGAAATGTTACAAATTCCCGAGGTCGTGGACAAGTTTCAACGTATCATCAACGGCGTGAACCCTCGTTTTGGCAAGGTTGAACAGATCAAGCGCTTCCGGTTACTGCCGGATTCCTGGGAGCCGGTCAAAACCGATGGAAGCCTGTCAGAACTCACCCCCACCCTTAAACTCAAACGCCGGGTCATTCTGGAAAAATACGCTCCACTGATCGAGGAGATCTATCACGAAAACCCCTAAGAAGCCCTTTTGCGATGTTGGTCAAGACTTATTCCAGTGCAGTATTTGGCGTCGATGCCCGGACCATCACGGTAGAGGTAAATACAGGAGGACCCATCACCTCACATACCAAAGTAGGCTATCACATGGTGGGCCTGCCCGACAATGCCGTTCGGGAAGGATTTCAACGGATCAGTGCAGCCATTAAGAATGTCGGAAAGCGAATGCCGAATATCCAGCTGGTGATCAATCTGGCGCCGGCAAATGTGCGCAAGGAAGGTTCTTCATTCGACCTGCCCATTGCTCTGGGTATCCTGGCGGCTTCTGGTCAGATTCCCACTGAGCAACTGGAAGGGTTGGTGATGTTGGGAGAACTATCTCTGGACGGAGGTATTCGACCCATCAAAGGTTGCCTGCCAATGGCCATTCAGGCCCGGAAAGAAAAGTACAAGGGGATTCTACTCCCAAAGGCAAACGCAAGGGAGGCTGCCATTGTCAATGATCTGGATGTCTATGGCATCGATAGCCTGGAGGAGGCCATTGCCTTGTTGGAAGGGCGTTCCGGGTTAGCGCCCTTGCATGTGGATACACGTGAACTCTTTCAGGAACAACAGGATCACTTCCTGGTCGACTTTTCAGATGTCAAAGGCCAGGAGAATATCAAACGCGCACTTGAACTCACCGCAGCAGGGGGGCACAATGCGATATTGATTGGCCCACCAGGTGCTGGAAAGACGATGCTGGCACGACGAATGTCGACCATCCTGCCACCGTTGACCTTGCTTGAGGCTTTGGAAACAACAAAGATCCACTCTGTAGCTGGAGTCTTGCCTGCAGATAGTGGCTTGATCACCACCCGCCCGTTTCGCAGTCCGCATCACACGATCAGTGATGTAGCCCTGGTGGGTGGTGGATCCAATCCCCATCCGGGTGAGATTTCTCTCTCCCATAACGGGGTGCTCTTTCTGGATGAACTACCGGAATTCAAGCGCACTGTCTTGGAGGTCATGCGCCAGCCCATGGAAGAACGTCGGGTGACCATTGCCAGGGCCAGATTTAGTGTGGATTATCCGGCCAGTTTTATGCTCATTGCCTCCATGAATCCCTGTCCATGTGGCTACTACAACCATCCGGAGAAAGACTGTGTCTGTGCTCCTGGGGTCGTCAAGCGGTATCTGACCAAGATCTCAGGGCCATTGCTGGATCGGATAGATCTGCATGTGGAAGTGACGCCTGTATCCTATGATGAACTGGCTGGATCTGGCCGCCCATCAGAATCTAGTGCGGATATCCGGGCCAGAGTGGAAAAGGCTCGCCAGATCCAGGAAAAGCGATTTGTGGACTTGCCGGATATTTACTGCAATGCACAAATGCCCAACCGGATGGTCCAGAAGGTTTGTCAGATCAATCAGGCAGGCACTACTCTTTTAAAAACAGCGATGCAGCGACTTCAGCTTTCTGCCCGGGCATACGACCGTATCCTTAAAGTGGCGCGTACGGCTGCAGATTTGGCCGGTAGTGAAGATATAAAGGTGGAGCATTTGGCCGAGGCGATCCAATACCGGAGCCTCGATCGAGAGGGTTGGGCGGGGTGAATACAACTGCTCCGACTATTTTCTCCTGGCCGGATAAAATGTATATGATTTCAAGTGAATTTTCTTGATGAGTTAAGATAATTTTGAGAGTCCGCTGAAAATCATACCTGAAAAAATTGAGAGAATTGAATCTGGATCAGAACAAACTAAATGCTATCGCCTTTTATCGAATGGCTTATGAGGGAGATCCCGGTACGGCAGTTGAGCTCTATGTTGGAAAGGAATACATTCAGCACAATCCGGATGTGGCCAATGGCACGCAGGGCTTCATAGACTATTTTGAACGCATGCAAAGGGAGTATCCGGACAAATCCATTGCGTTCGTTCGTTGTATTGCAGAGGGAGATCTGGTGGCCCTGCATACTCACCAGACCTGGCCGGGAAATGATCAATATGTGACCATGGATTTTTTCAGGTTTGACATACATGGCAAGATCTGTGAACATTGGGATGCCATCCAGCAGATACCCAGGGAGTCAGTCAATCCGAATACGATGTATTGAATATAACTCCCGGTACAGTTTATAAAAGCATTGAAATTGCATAGCATTCATCTAACGGATGGAAAAACTCAGGAATAAAAAACTTGCTAACTAGTATGAAAACAGTTCAACTCTTATTTATTTCATTTATGATGATGTTCCCAGGATGTCAATCACAAAATCCTCAGGATGTGGGCGACATTTCATTTGATGTTCAAAAGGATGACCCCAATTTTGAACTGTGCAATGAAGAAATCATTAAGCAATATTATATACGTAATTCGAAAGATACTGCCCCTTCTTATGAAGGGGAAAAAAGAGGCTTGGAAAATGAAATATTTGGCAAGTATTCGTTTCCAAATGAACCCGATCAAAACGGCTATATCACAATAAGGTTTATTGTAAACTGCAATGGCGAAACGGGTCGATTTAGAATGGAAGAAATGGATAATAGATATCAGCCAATTAACTTCGACACTGAATTATCTACTCAAATATTGGATATCGTAAAAAGCTTGAGAAAATGGTCCCCAAGAAGTCGGGGAGAACTAAAGTATGACTACTATCAATATTTGACATTCAAAATTGAATCAGGACAGATAGTAAAACTTTTACCATGAAGGTTCTAATAGTAGTACTGACCATTTTTTGCTTCAGCTTTGAATTATGTTCCCAACCCAACTGTGAGTTACTTAAGGATAATACGGATTGCTATAATTCTTGTGAAAAAGCATGGAAAGCCATCAGATACAAGCAAGGTTCTTTCAAATCACAGGAATTGTTTAATCAATCCATTGATCTGTGCCCTTCTTTCGCATATTCATATATGGAGAAGGGGGTTCCATATCTAAAAAGAGGACACTTTGTTGAGTGGAAAAAACTAATTGATAGGGCCGTACAATTATCACCCATAGAATATCTGGGATATAGAGGCTGGTGCAGATTACAGTTCCTGAGAGATTACATCGGTGCAATCGAAGATATAGAAGAATTAAAACGGATTATGATTTATGATGTCGGGTATTGTCAGAATGGGAATTATCATCTTGAAGTAGCACTCGGTTTATGCTATAAGGAATTGGGAGAACTGGAAAGGGCCAAAACGATCATTCATACCCACTTGAAAACATACAAATCTTCCCCAGGCTTATATGATTATTATCATATCGGTGTGATAGAATATGAACTGGGCAATTACGAACAAGCTATTGAACTATTAGAAAAGCAATTGGATTATTACGAGTTAGCGGAGGTCTATTTCTATCTGGCCTTGGCCAATAAACAGGTCAATAGAATGGATGAGTATTTCATTGCCCTGGATAAATCTGAGCAACTCTATTTAAACAGTATTTCAATGTATGACAATTATACTGAGCCGATTGATAAGATTTATCTAAGTGATATACAAAAGGAGAAAGCACAAAACCTGACCGGAGATAAAAGCAATAAATGAACAAAGAGCCGCAACTCTTCTGTAAAATAGTAGAATTCTGATGATCATGCCTATGCAACCAATGAAATCCCTCGATTTAGAAGTTTATCATAACCAACAACAAACTGTTGACAGAATCATTTGTGATCAGTTAGCAGGAATCATAAGCAGTGTATTGACTGAAGCAGAAGGAAAGCTCTGGCATGCCCACCCAGTCTGGTTTTTGGATGGCAATCCCATAGTGGGTTATAGTCGGCAAAAAGCAGGAATCCGGTTGATGTTCTGGAGTGGAGCTGATTTTAACGAGCCCGGGTTGAATGTCCCGGGAAAGAAATTCAAAGATGCCTCCATTTTCTATCAACAGACATCTGACATTGATGAAGATGACTTGACACGATGGCTGCAAAAGGCAAGAGAAGTTCAATGGGACTATAAAAACATTGTCAAGCGAAAAGGCGTATTAGTTAAATTGGAACGGTAATGAAAATCACACCCGAACACAACGATCGAATTGCAAAAATGAAATTTGCCTCCGTGTATCCACACTACATCACAAAGGTGGAGAAGAAGGGGCGAACAAAAGAGGAACTGCATCAGGTCATCGAATGGCTGACCGGATTTGACGATCAGAAACTTCAGGATCTGATGGAGGAGAAAGTGACATTTGAAACCTTCTTTGCGCGGGCCAAATTAAACCCGAACGCGCCGCTGATCACAGGCGTTATCTGCGGCTACCGGATCGAGGAAATTGACAATCCACTCACCAGGCAGGCCAGATATCTGGATAAGTTGGTGGATGAATTGGCAAGAGGAAGAAAGATGGAAAAAATTCTGAGAGAAGCATAGTGCTTCTTTTCAGTAGATGCCTAAGTTTTTACGACCGAAGACTTCCAGGAGGACAAAGGGCTTCAGTTTGAACTAAACGTACAATTTCAGAATTATACGGGTTTTGTACTGCTGTGGGATCATCATCAACCCAAGGACATGGCGATACTTTATACATCTGCAAGGGCAATTGAGGACTTCGGGAATGATGCTGGAAGATCTGTAGAATGTAGCCACTACCTGAATGATAGTTATAATTATATCATGAATCTTGAATTCGGGTTATGGCCTAAGCATCCCGCATCGTTTCAATCAGCCGTCCACCAATCCACAATTTTCATCAGTTGTCAAAAGGCAATTATAGGGAATCCATTAATCAAGAGGAATAGAATCAGCCAGGGATGAAGATGCAGGGTTCAGAGATTTGGAAATTTCGATGTCGGTTTTGTTCCATGGAAGGTTGGCAATGAGTACTTTCAAATAGCAATTATCTGTGATAGCAGAGTAGATCAGACCTGCAAATACGATAAGTAGAATGGCCAGGGAGTGAGGGTAATTGAACAGGTAATTCCCAACGAGAAATATACCGATTAACACACTCAGGGCAAGTCGAAATTGCCGATCAATTGTCCAATTGGATGGTTTTCTGATGGAATGTTCTTCAAAATGAGCGATCTGGTATTGCATCAGGCTTACATGTCTGAACCCTGCTTCTTCCAGAAGAAACTGGATATCCTTGGCTCTGCGACCACTGTAGCATACTAAACTTATTGAATCTCCCTTGAACGGATCGAAACGAGAGATACTGAATTCATTGGATGGAATATTCACTGCACCCGGATATGTACCTTCCTGAAATTCTTTTGAGGACCTTACATCGACAATAATCGTTCTCATGAATTCGGGTTAGATGATCAGCAAGATCAATTTTCCAATCAAATAGATCCCGGGAATAAACAGCATGAACAGGACAGTTTTCAACCCTTGATGATGGAAGTTCTGTTCCGAATTCGGGTCATTGGTTGCTTTTGACATGAACACCTGCATTTGTGATGAGATTTGAAATACAAATATCAACCGACAAAAACAGCCAGAAAATAACATATGTTAATAAAGCGGCTACTTCCTAGCCTTTCCGATTTCTGATCCGAGATAAGGAGACGGTTGTAATACCGAGATAGGAAGCTAAATATTTCTGGGGAACACGTTGGAGTAGTTCTGGTGACTCGTCTATCAAACGCCGATAACGCTGCTCTGGAGTAAGGATAGTAAAGAATTCGATGCGGGTAATGGCTTCCCAAAAGCCTTCTTTCAATCCTTCATACATAAGCCGTTGAATACGAATATTCTCTTTGGCCAGTTCATCTAACAATTTGGTTTTAAATATAATAACGGTGCAATCTTCTATTGCTTCCATATATTCTCTTGAGGGGTTTCCACGGAGAAAACTGTCACCACATGCAGTGAAGTCCTTCTCTTTTGACAGTCTGACAGTTCTTTCTGTAGCCTCCGGTGTAAGGATATAGATCCGGATGATTCCTTTTAAAATTAAAAAGACGTAAGGACAGTACTCGCCTTCCCTGGCTATGAATTCTCCCTTTTTGAAAGATTTGATCGAGGCTGTCTTATACAATGAAAGCAGATCCGACAGGTGTAAAAATTTGAATCGACGGAATGCAGCGATGAAACGATCATTCATGAGTAATATATTTGAAAAAATAGAGCCAGTAGAACAAGAGTACTATTTCTATTTGATGCTCGGGATATCTTATTGTTCTGTGCTTACAATGGACCGTGAATGATCAACAGGAGGAGGGTTAAACATGTGTAAGTACTGAACATGGCATCCTCCTCCTGTTGAATTGACTGGTTCTCCAATCTTCAAAAGATACCTTCGACAAACCTGATTGCATATACGCCAGAAGGCGCGTAGCATGTGATATGCAGCAGGTTCACCCCTCTCCCAACCAGGGAAATACACCCTCCCCTACATGTTCCCCACACTCGGCAATGACATAGGAGCGAAGTGCTTTGGTCATTACCGCAAACACACCATTCAAATCAGAATAATAACGCCGGTCACCAATAGAATTGACAGGTTGGATTCCTTTGAGGCTATTGACAAGGTATACGCCCTTGGCCACATCGAGGTCCAGACGGGTCAAGGGTGCTTGATGAATTTTACGTTTGGCAGGAAGAAGTGAATTTAACAAGGCCAGGGTTGTCCCTGGAAGTGCGGCAGAGTGTAAATCAGGTTGTTTCAACTGGTGTCCATCCCAGATGATCACATTGGCTGTTGTGGTACAACTGATACGACCATCCACTGTCAATAGTAATGCATCATCTGCTGCTGCCTCTCTTGCTTCACGGAGGGCGAGAATATGATCCAGATAGTTGGTGGATTTTAGATAGCTACTCGGACTGTTCGGATTTTTCTGAAAAGAAGCGATATGCAGATCTACCGGATGGGAAGACAGATGGACCAATTCCGAGAAACGCGCAATGATATTAGGTTCACCTGATCGTTGTGCGCTTAATCCTCGATCAGTGCGGCCTGGGGTGACGGTGACACGTAAAGCACCATGGCGACCGGCTTCTTTTTCAAAGAGGTCTTTCAACATGCCTTCCGCATCCATTTGTTCCAATGACAAAGGTGTGCCGATCTGCTGTAGTCCAGCTAAAAGTCGATTGATATGCGCTGCGAGGTTCACCAGTTTCCCATTGACCACAGCAATGGTCTCGAAGAGTCCGGTCCCTAAAAGGAAGCCCTGATCATCAGCATAGACAACTGGCTGGTGTCCGGGAATGACTTGACCATTCACCCAGGTCCAATCATGCGAAGTGTCGTTGTTCATGGAGGGTATGGGTCAGGGTGAGAAAATTGCGAAGAAGGTGTAGACCTTCTGGAGTGAGGATAGACTCGGGATGGAATTGGACCCCAAAGGTCGGATGATCTGAATGTTCAACAGCCATGTTCAGGCCATCGCTCGTCCAGGCAATCGGGATCAACGGGTGACAATCCTGTTCCTTCGCAGGAAGGATAAGACTGTGGTATCGGGCCGCATCAAACGGGTTGGATAGTCCATCAAACAATGGATGTCCGGCTTTAGTGTGGATCTTCTCCGAGAGACCATGAACCGGTTGGGGCGAGCGGATCACCGGGATCGAAAATGCAGTACCTATACACTGATGTCCCAGACAAACCCCGAGGATGGGGAGAACCCCACTCCAGGAGCGAATAACATCAACACAGTGACCGGCCTCCACAGGTGTACAAGGTCCAGGAGAAAGAATGATGGCTTCCGGTGGGTGCTGGGACAGATCGGTCAGGACAGGATCGTCATTCCGGACTACCTCCACCTCCTTTCCCAGGATTTGGAAATAGTGGACCAGATTGTACACAAAGGAATCGTAATTGTCGACGATCAGGATCATGGCTGAAAGGCAGTAAAAATTCGGGCAGCCTTATCCAGGGATTCCTGGTATTCTTCGGCGCCATCCGAAAGATAGACAATCCCCCCGCCCGACTGAAACCAGGCCTTGTCCCCCTGGATCAGGATCGTTCTGATGGCAATATTCGTATCCATATGTCCATCAAAGCCCCAGTATCCCAGGCTACCACAGTATACATGCCGGGGGATGCCTTCTAATTCCTGGATGATCTCCATGGCCCTTTTCTTGGGTGCCCCCGTAATCGACCCTCCTGGAAACGCTGCTTTAACAACGTCTACAGCGTGTAACCCTGGTTTGAGTTCACCTTGCACAGTGGACACCAGATGGTGGACCGAGGCATAAGATTCCAGACCACATAGTACCGGGACAGTGACCGATCCGGGGATGCAGACCCTGGAGAGGTCATTGCGGAGCAGATCAACGATCATGGTGTTCTCCGATCGGTCTTTTTGACTGGCCATCAGTTCAGCAGCCAGTTCTGCGTCACGGTGCCGATCGGCATGGCGAGGACGGGTGCCCTTGATCGGTCGGGTTTCGATCTTTCGTCCGGACAAGCGTAGGAACCGTTCCGGAGAAACGGATGCGATGGTGAGATCAGGATATTGGAAATAGGCACCAAAAGGTGCTGCATTGATCTCCCGGGAATGCTGATAAAAAGCAACAGGGTCAAAGTCTCTGGGAAGATCAGCGGTGAAACGCTGAGAAAAATTGGCCTGAAAGACATCGCCGGCAGCGATCCATTCCCGGATTCGGTCGACCGACCGGATATAGTCCTCTTGGGTAAAGTTGGATGTCCACTGAGGATTCGTCCGGACTGGTGGCGCCGTAGGTGGAACCGCTGCAGCGGAGGTCAATTGATCCATCCACCAGGCTGTCCGCTCGAGAGCACGTGACCGCCGTAGAATGGGATTTTTTTCAGGATATCCGGAGCTATAGAGGGTAGTAGTTTGACGTAGGTGGTCAAACACAGCCACCACATCATAGAAGTGGACCCATAATGAGGGCAGATCGTATCCATCTGAAGGTACAGGAGGCAAAGTCTCCAGCGTCTGGTTGAGCTCATACCCGACATAGCCGACAGCACCTCCCCGAAACGGTGGGCAGTCCGGAAGATATTGCAAGGGGAACTGGCGTACTTTTTTGCGAAAGACCGTCCATGGATCGCCGGAGATCTCCTCCTCATCCCAGTACAGGGTTTTATTCTGATAGCGAAGAGAACCAAACGGATCAGCCATCAAATAGGAATACCGTCCGAGGTTTGGAGAACGAAGGGCACTATCCAGAAACCGCAGTCCGGGCAGATGCTGAAGGCCACCCAGAAGATGTCCTGGATCTGAATAAGGAATATCCTGCTGATGGAGGGTAAACGGTGTGATAGAAACAGATTTGTAGGGCTGAAATTAGTGGAGATTCCGGGGATGGTTGCAGAAGTGGCTCAAAGCGGTGCGAAGAATGTCGGGAATCCCGTACTTTTAGGGGGTGTCTGACATCCATGCCCAAACCGACATGCTCCAACGGATTGAAGAGTTGGAGAAAGATCTGAACCTCAAGCAGCTTCAGATCAATCGCTTGTTGAACATCACCCAGGCGATTAATAACAATATCAAGTTTGAAGATTTGTTCCGGATGTACCAGTCCTTTCTCAACTGGGAGATGGGTATTACGCGAATGGCACTCTTTGTCAAGAACAAGGAAGAGACGGATTGGGTCTGTCCGGCTTATCTGGGTTTACAGCCGCAGTTTATCGAACGTCATGGCGCGATCGGATACCTGTTGAGCGGGTTTTCCCGCTTGACCAAGCTCAAGCACCATGAACACCCCTTCCTCAAGGAATTTGACCTGATCATTCCCGTGATGCATAAGGATACTGCCATCGCTTATACTTTTCTAGGGCATCTGGATCAGGAGCAGGATATCTACAACAAGGTGCAGTTCATCACAACCATTACGAATGTGGTGGCGGTTGCCATTGAGAATAAGCGCCTGTTCAAGCGCCAATTGGAACAGGAACGCCTGAAGCGTGAAATGGAACTGGCCAGCGATATTCAGATGATGTTGGTCCCCGCTGTGCTCCCGACCAGCGACAAATTTGAACTGGCGAGCATATATAAACCTCAACTGGGGGTCGGAGGCGACTATTTTGATTTTATCCAACACAGTTCGGAGCGACTCAGCTTTTGTGTAGCGGATATTTCCGGGAAGGGATTGGCGGCAGCCCTGATCATGTCCAATTTTCAGGCGAACCTCCACAGTCTTCTCCTTCAGAAACTTTCTCTGCACGATCTGATCGTCCAATTAAACGATGCTGTATTCCGGATCACCAACGGTGCCCGATTCATTACGATGTTCTTTGCCGAATACCTGCCTGCAGAACGCAAGTTGCGTTATGTCAATGCCGGCCACGTTCCGCCGCTATTGGTCCGGGATGGAGAGTTAGTCCAACTGCAAGATGGATGCACGATCCTGGGTTGTTTTACAGAGCTCCCCGAACTGGAAGTGGGTGAAGTGGAGATCACCCCCGGGTCCATGATCCTGAGTTATACAGATGGATTGACCGACTTGAAAAATGACAATGGAGACTTCCTTAACGAACAGTTGTTATTTGATTATTCCCGGGCTTACTATCACTTGCCTGCGGAGGAATTCAACGAACAACTTATGGAACGTATGGAGCTTTTCCGCGGTCAACAGCCCTTTCCGGATGACGTGACAGTACTGACTTGTAAGTTCAGATGATCCTCCTTTCCGGATCGTGAATTAAACCTTTTATCATTCACCTCGTCAAAGAGGCAATCAGGAACCTGAAACAGCGTGGCCAACTCCGGATCAGATCAACATGTATTAGCAATGCTTTGCGATCCACTCCGGAGGGAAGAGGGATTCCGACAGATGATGGACTTGTACCAGGAGAAGTTGTACAGTCTGATCTTCCGGATGACTCGCTCCGTCGATGACACGCATGATGTGCTACAGGAGACTCTGGTAAAGGTGTTATTAAATGCAGATCGGTTTAAAGGAAACAGTTCGCTGTATACCTGGGTGTATCGAATCGCAGTCAATGAATCCATCACCTTTTTGAAAAAGAGAAAACGGAGAATGACATCGGAATTAGAACCGGACATCCATGGACAGACTGATCAGGGTCTGGCCGCGGGTATATCCGAGAAGGAAGTCCAGGCGGTGTTGAAAGAAGCGATCGAATTGCTGCCTGAAAAACAGCGGATCGTATTCAACCTTCGATATTTCGAGGAACTGGGATATCAACAGATGTCTGAGATTCTTGAAACATCGGTAGGATCGCTCAAAGCGTCTTACCACCATGCCGTAAAAAAGATCGAAAACCATTTGCAAAGCGTACAGATATCATGAAAGAGGAGATCAGAAAGGAACTGGAAGAGATCGCTCCCCGGCTTGCACGACTGCAACGGCCCGAGGATGTCCCTCCTGTGGAGGGGAGATACTTTCACAACCTTCAGGTGGACGTCCTTCAGGCCTATCGGGAAAATCAAACCAACCCAAATAAACAGGCCAAAGAGTCTGGTTGGTGGTCCTTCCTTTCTCTGCCCAAACGGCCGGCAATGGCCGTCGCCTTTGCCACAGTGGCAATGCTGGTGGTGGCAATCGTTTGGTTCTGGCCAACAACGCCACAAGAAGGTGCTTTTGCCGAATTGAAAACCGAGGATATCTACTTGTATATCGAAGACAATGTTGAAGACTTTGAGGTCGAACTGCTGATACAAGCTGGTCTGACCTCTCAGGGCTCCCTTTTTCAGGAAATGGGAGAGGATGGACTGGAGGAGTACCTGATGGATGAAATCCAGGAATGGGATGAAGAGGAGTGGAAAGGCATTCTATAACCGAGACAAATAATAATTGACCATGAAAAAAGGAATTCTGATCAGCTTTATCGTACTGATCGTTGCTGCGATGAACGCTCAACCGCCAGGACCTCCAGGTCCTCCAGGGAAGAACAACCCCAAGATGGAAAAGCGCATTGAATCGATGCGGATCGCATTCATCACAAGTGAACTGAATCTGACCCCGTCCGAATCCCAGACTTTCTGGCCTGTATTCAATGAAATGAAAGACAAGGAAAAGGCCATTCGGGAGGAAATGAAGCCAGATAAGCCAGTCGAAGATCTGTCAGAGCAGGAAGCCAATGCCATGCTGGATCAGCAGCTGCGTTTGATGGAGAAAGAATCAGCCTTACGGCGGGAGTACACGGAACGATTCCGAAAGATTTTGCCAGCAACTAAAGTGATCCAACTTCAGCATGCGGAAGGGGCTTTCCGCAGACAGCTGGTCAATGAGGTCAAAGAGCGTCGGTCTCGCAAAGAGCGCCCCGGCCGGAAATAGCAGATGTGAATCGACTCGGTTTAACGACCGCCTATGGGAATGTATCTCATAGGCGGTCTTTTTTTGATACCCTGTTTGATGCGTACTATTTGAAGATTTTATTAATCCCGTTCTTTGCAGGGATGAAACTTGTGACGGAGAACTCAAGTATCGGTCTGCGACCATTGGAAAAACGGGATATTCCTGATCTGGTCCGTCATGCAAACAACCCTCAGATCGCTTATTTTGTACGGGACCAATTCCCCTCGCCTTACACTGACCAGGCCGCGAGGGCATTTTTGGATATGCAACCTCAAAGCGGACTTCCTCAAAATCTGGCGATCACAGATCAAGACAGACTGATCGGTATGATGGGCGCTGTACCCCAAGGGGATGTCTACCGTCTGAGTGCTGAGTTTGGATACTGGGTCAGTAAAGACTATTGGGGAAAAGGAATTGCGACTGCAGCAGCACGGGTATTTGTCCCCTGGTTATTTACCCATTCAGAACTTATACGCCTGTATGCCCATGTATTTTCCTTTAACCCTGCCTCCAGACGGGTGCTTGAAAAGTCAGGATTCACGTATGAGGGCTGTTCCCGGGATGCTGTGATCAAAGGGGGTAAGATCTATGATGAACACCGGTATGCCATATTGAAAAGGGACCAACATGAAGATTGACCCTTATCTACGAGAGATCAAACACCGCTTCGCTGAAGCAGGTGATCCGGCTACTGCTGAAGGGCAGATGGCCTACATGCGGAATCAGTTCTCCTTTTACGGCCTAAAGGCGCCAGTTTGGGTCGGCCTGTTCAGGGAATTTGTAAAGGAATTTGGATACCCTGTCTATGGTGGTCCCCTGGAAACAATCGTGCGCCAGGCTTACGCTGAAGAGTATCGGGAATTGCACTATATCGCGTTGCAGATCATTGAAAAAACGCAGAAGAAGAGTGGTGCTGATCTGATTGATCTGTTGGAAGAATTGATTCTCAAGAATTCCTGGTGGGATACGGTGGATTGGATCTCCAAGCTGGTGAGTATCCATTTTGAACGCTATCCGGAACAGATCGCTCCAGTGACAGAACGGTGGATGTCTTCAGGTGAGATGTGGCTGCAGCGTGTGGCCATTATCTACCAATTGCGGTATAAGGAAAAGACGGACACCAGACGGTTGTTTCGGTACATCCTTCAGGTAGCAGATTCAAAAGAGTTTTTCCTCCAGAAGGCCTCCGGATGGGCCTTACGTCAACATGCGAAAACCGATCCGGCCATAGTGGCGGCATTTATTGAAAAGGAGAGGTTATCGGCCCTGACCAAACGAGAAGCCAGAAAGCAGCTCGTCAAAATGGGATATGAATAAAAAACCCCCGGCATAAAGCCAGGGGTTTTTGCGTGTTGGTGTTTTAGTCCAGATTTGTTGTTCCGGGGGCACGTTCGCGCTTGTCACGTTCAACCTGCCAGTGTTCCCATCCTTTACGGACACATTTCACTTCCCAGTCAAAAGAGAAGTTGCCTTCTCCGCCTTTGAATTCCTTGACTTTAAAGCCGGTTGCCGTTTTTTCAACGACAGCCAGTCCATATGTGTCTGCAGAGTGTGAGGTGAGGATCACGGTCATCGTCTCTGGATTGGCCACAATGCCGTAGGATTCACTGAACGGCACCCAGGCCTCTCCTTTGGTGAGTGTGGCGACACCGCGCTCATAAGCGGCTGCTTCAGGCCCTTCCAGACTGGCATACCAGATCTCTTTTTCCGATTTGGTAGGGTGAGGCATCACAAAGGACTTTACACCGCCATTGGCACCATCTGCAAAAATGTAACCATTGCCCAGCCCGTCGACATACATACCGGCTTGGGGATCATTGTTTCCATCAGAGACCGCTAAATATCCATGGTTTGGATAGCCATTCACCCAGGAGAGGTGTACATTCTCACCTCCGACAGGGTCTTTGGTTGTCAGCCATCCACTACCATTTTTAGCGCTGGCTTCAACAGCCGACCAGTTTCCTCCATTGTATAAGTTGAAAAATCCACCACTTTCGCCCCCGAATATGGCATAGGGACCCAGGCCATCTTCTCCGAAGGTCAGGTTACTGATGGTTAGATCGGTATACTTGGTATCATCCACGATCCTGAATTTGTCCCAGGTTTGCTCACTGTTAGAAGTGATGGTGTTTCCCCCAAACGGTTGGGCTAGAAAACCATAGGGACTTTGTTTGGTGAATCCGTTGGCAAAACCACTGGCAGATGCTGAAAAACCAGTGGAATCATGGATCATGGCAATGGTTTGATCGATGATGGGGCCTTCGATGGACACACTTCCTTTATTCATATAGGAATGAACGCCGGGACCTTCAAATTCCAGAATACCTGGAGTCAGGACGCTATAAAATGGCGTCCCGGTATGAAAGTCCAGGGCGAATGGGCTGAAATGTAGAGCAGCTGCGCTGTCTGGATGTCCAACATAGACATCTTTCTGGGCATGGTAGATCCCGATCGGGTGATCCTTCCAGTAGGATGATCCACCAGCCAAGCTGGTCAGGTCGACAGCATTTCCCTGTGAAATGGAGAGCATGGTAGTCGATGGATTCCAAGTCAGGTTTTGTAATTCATTTGCCGGGTTGGCATCAGCATCATCCACATCATCTGTGACAAATCCTCCACCAGACAGAGAAATGATATTGGCTGATTTGGACAGGACCTGCAGCTCGTTGGTTGGATCCGCATCCCCATCGAATACTTCATCGATCACAGAACCGCCTCCAGTAAGCGAGATCGTGCTGCCGGATTTGGACAGGGTTTGAATCTCATTCATCGGATCGGGATCAGCGTCATTCACGCTGACACTGCCACCACCATTGGATAGTGTGATCGTCGCCCCAGATTTAGTGATGGTTTGCAGTTCATTGTTGGGATCTGCATCGGCGTCATCACCAACAGGCAAAACCACAGAATTGCCGGCACTGATGGACAGGGTCTTGGTCACACTGCTAAAGGTGAGCGATTGAATTTCATTATTGGGATCGGAATCTCCATCATCTACTGCATCGTTTATGGCAGATTGGGCGATGAGGGCATAGGGTACACTAGACAGTGGTGTGGTCCCCATATCGGTAAAGCTCAGACCGCCAGTTGGGTCCAGTTCGCTTTGCAGGAAATAAGGTCCAGCACTCCAATTGATGCCACTAATGGTTCCGAGCAATGGTGTCCCCAGACCGACGAGGACATTAAACACACCAGCAGGATTCGTGGTCGTGGCATGTCGTTCGCGGAAAACCACCGGGCCATTAGCAGTGCCCTGATGCAGGGTGAGTTGCAGCGTAATAGATCCGGTGACGACAGTGGCACCATCCCGGGCGACACCCTGGAAGTTGAATTGCTGGGGCGCTTGAGCAGTCAAGACGGATGCCGCCAGGAGAAAGAACAGCAGGTAGAGGGAAATACGCATGGGTTATTGTTTCAGGATGGTGAGAGAGGAAGTGGTCTGATGCTGTTGGTCCAGGAATCGGACGATATAAGCCCCTGCGGGAAAGGAACCCATCCAGATGGATTCTGCCGGTGTTTGGGGCTGCAATTCTTTGAGGACAACGAGGTGACCCAGAGGATCGATGATCTGAAGGATACCCGTTCGGTCTGTCGGATTCGACAGGAAGATTTGATCCTTGAATGGATTGGGATAAAGCGCGGGTAAACCGAGGTCAATCCATTCGTCCAAATCGGTGATCATCAGGTTGCCCTGATGGAATCCGAGGTTGGTTGACAGACTTGTTCCAGATGGTGTGAGTGGGCCGGTGGCCCATTCGCCAAGAGTACTCACCAAGTGGAGGTCACCGGCGGTCAGTTGTTGCCCGGCACTGGCGATGACCAGACGTTCGGGTGTGATTTGGGCCATGCCCACTGTCGGGATCAACAGAAGGACAGCGATGACCCAATGAGGGTATCGGTTCATTTGTAAAGGGGTTTAACAACTAGAAAATGGGGTGTAGGAGATCATTGGTTTGGGGGGGATGATCACACGAAAGGGGTATAGTCATAGCCAATTTAGACTATTTACAGGCGCTTGTCAAGAGGACCGGGTGCTTTTAAAGCAGCCACACCGGAAGGAATCATCCGGTGTGGCTTTGGATTCAATGATTTTCTCTTCGTGATGATTGGTTTGGCTTTGCTCCGGTATGGTGACTGTTATGCTCACGTTCGACCTGCCAGGATTCCCATCCTTTACGGACACATTTGGCTTCCCAGTCGAAGGAGAAGTTTCCGGTTTCCCCTTTCAGTTCCCTGACCGTAAATCCAGTTTCTGTCTTGCTGACCACGGCCAGGCCATAGGTATCGATGCTATGCGGAGTCAGGATAACCGTCATGGTCTCCGTGTTTGCCACAACTCTGAAGTGATCGCTGAATGGAACAAAGACAGTACCGTTATGAAGAGTGGCGACACCGCGTTCGTAGGCGGCTGCTTCTGGTCCTTCCAGGCTGGCGTACCAGATATCGGTATCACTTCGATCAGGATGTTGCATGACAAATGATTTGACACCACCGCTAGCGCCATCGGCAAAGAGGATTCCGTTTCCAGATCCATCGACATACATCCCGGCCTGTTGATTGCCGCCAGCGTCCATAACACCAATCCAGCCATGGTTTGGATAGGAACTGTAGCTGGTGATCATGGTATTCAACGCACCATTCGGTCCATCTGACCATAATCCTCCACTTCCGTTTCCGGAAGAACCCACCATGCCGAGGTAAATGTATTCGTTGTCGTTGGGATCATAAAGACTGAGTGATCCTGTATTCGGATTTCCACTGTTATCATATCCTAGAATGGCATTCAGGTTACCAGTCGGATCGTAGAGCTGAAGGTCTCCTCCATGATTGGTGCCGGTCAGCAGAACATTGGCCCAGTTTGCCCCATTATAGAGATAAACGTAGCCCACTCCATTGCCAGAAAACTGAGCGTAAGGTCCCAAGCCGTCTATCTGGAAGAGGAGATCATTTTTATCGAGCCGAGCGGTGACTCCCATTTCTCGTATCTCGAGCTGGTCCGTCTGAAGCCGACCATAGGATGATGAGATACCAATATCCGGACGTGCTTCAAACCCATAGGCATCCTGAACAGTCTGCCCTGGAAACAGGCCCCAGTAATCTGCATAGAAGCCAGTGGAATCCATCCGATTGTTCCAGTAGGAATCGATAATGGCCCCATCAATTTGTACAAGATTGTTGGTCAGCTTTGATGAGAAGGTCTCCCCGGTGAAGGCAATTTGGTAAGGATCGTAAAAGGAATAATAGGGCATCCCCGTGTGAAAATCGATGAAGGTGGTTGCCAGGTGCAATGACGGAGTAGAACCGGGACTCCCAACATACACATCCCCCTGATTATAGTAGAGGCCAAAGGGATCTGTTTTCCAGGGGCTTGGATTGGCTGCCAGACTGGACAGATCGACATTGTTTCCTGTAGTGAT
The DNA here is from genome assembly GCA_942490895.1 of uncultured Saprospiraceae bacterium. Classification (GTDB taxonomy): domain Bacteria; phylum Bacteroidota; class Bacteroidia; order Chitinophagales; family Saprospiraceae; genus JAGNXB01. The sequence goes on along the minus strand of CALNZC010000058.1, from coordinate 46,929 downwards.
CCCAAGCAAGTTCGCAGCCGGATTCCAGCTCAAATTCTGGAGTTCGTTACCGGGGTTACTATCTGCATCATTGATATTGATGGTACCACCCCCCAGAGACAAGCTCACCAGGTTGGCATTTTGAGAGAGGGATTGCAATTCGTTATTGGGATTATTGTCTGCATCGTCAATACTGATGGTTCCGCCACCATTGGACAGGGTGAGCTGATTGCCATTTATTGAGAGGGATTGGAGCTCGTTGTTGGTATTGTTGTCTGCATCATCGACATTGATGGTGCCGCCGCCAAGAGATAAAGAGACCAGGTTGCCACTTTGTGAGAGCGTCTGGAGCTCATTGGTCGGATCGGCATCAGCATCAGTTCCTCCAGTTGGAATAGTGACTGTATTGCCACTGGAAATGGACAGCTGATTGTTGACAGTGTTAAAACTCAACTGCTGGATCTCGTTGGTGGGATCAGCGTCAGCATCCTGAACAGCATCTATTTCAGCTTCCCTGGCATAAAGTGCATAAGGAACACTCGAAAATGGAGTAGTGCCCATGTCCGTAAAGGAAAGCCCTCCAGTTGGATCGAGTTCAGTTTGGAGAAAGAATGGACCATTTGTCCAGTCTATCGAAGAGATGGTTCCCGTGACCAGCATTCCTTGTCCAACTAGCACATTGAAAACACCCGCATTGTTGGTTACCGGAAAATGGCGTTCCCTGAAGACAACGGGCCCGGCAGGGGTACCTTGATGAATGGAAATCTGCAAGCTGACTGTGCCGGTGATCACCGCTCCATTATCTCGGGCAACACCTTGAAAATTAAACTGTTGTGGAATTTGTGAAAAGGTAAACGACAAGATTCCAAAGAAGAATATGAGGAAAGTAAAGAGGCGATTCATGGCTTATTGTTTTATCAGGATGAGGGATGAGGTTTGACCAGAATGGAGATCCAGCCATTTGAGGATATAGGAACCTGCAGGCAGATCAGCCAAACGGAGGGTTGTCGAGGAGGACCCATTCATCTCTTGTAAGTGGATGGACTCTCCCCGGGCATCCATCAGTGCCAGTTGACCCTGTTGGTCCAACTCCACGTCAATGGTGAGGGTGTGATGAAACGGGTTGGGATAGACACGAGGCAATGATGGTAATGCCCAGTCTTCGATGCCTGTCAGCATCAGGTTACCCTGTTGAAAACCAAGATTGGTCGACAGGGCATTGGCTCCGGCATTGAATGAACCCACTATGGCTTCTCCCATAGTGAGATTGACAGTCAGTGGACCCGAAGTCAAGGTGGATCCGGAGGTGGCCAGCACATTTCGCTCCCATGTCAACTGTGCCGGCAGGCCCAGGACCCAAAAACAAAAGAACAGGACACCCGTCATTCGCTTGTTCATACGAATTGGGATTAGTGAGAAATAGTGCCGAGATGAACAGGTGAAAAAGCTGCAGAAGGGGCGAGCTATTGGAAACAGGAGAGAAGAACCCTCACCGTATGAAGGCGGATCGGGGATGAGATCTCAACCTGACGAGCCATCCCGGATGAGAAATGTAGCTGGTCGGTTTAGCATTCTGGATAATGGTAGTCATTCGAACCAATGATTGTGATCAGAGCATTTGGTTTGTGTGAGATAAACTTCTGGAAACCAAGCCCATTACAGAGGCTTTTTATGCGTGTACCTGCGCTCTCGATTCTCTCATGACCGGCATCATTGACAATCTGGGATTTCAGGGCTAGAATATGTTGAAAGAGTTTGATCACCAAAAGCAAAATCTCATGAAACATCTGCTATACCTGATACTTTTTATTCTTGGGCTAAGTACAGCTTATGCGCAGGAAACCTGTTTCAATTTTTGTTCAACTCCTACATCGGATGGCGAACATTTGTATTTCACCTCCAATCGGGATGGTGGTGTAAACCAGATCTTCCGATCGAAAATTGATGGATCGGAGCTTGAACAATTAACTCATACACTACCAAACAAGTACAACCCCATCCCCAGTCCGGATGGTCAAAAGGTTGTTTTTCAGATGAATGCCTATGGTCTGGACGGTGAAGTCTATATCATGAATGCAGATGGATCTGAAATAACCAACCTGACAAACAACGCGCGATATGATGGCAATCCAACATTTTCCCCTGACGGTACGAAGATCCTCTTTGATGCTTGGGACGACAGTAATTATCCGGAAGTCTTCATAATGAACATGGATGGCTCTGGTCGTACCCAGATCACGAATGAATCAGGAGCTTACTGGCAATCAGCTCCAGTCTTTCACCCCGGAGGTCAGAAGATCTATTTCCTTCAGGGGTTGAATGCCAATAACCATATTGTCATGATGGACCTCGATGGAAATAACTGGGTCAGCATTACACCGGAAAATGCCTTCGGGTACGCTGAGATCGGGATGCATTTTAATGCAGATGGCACCAAATTGGTGTTCTCTACCACAGAATGGTTAGGATATAACAAAGGCTGTGATATTGTCATCGCAGATGCAGATGGTAGCAATTGGGAAAGGATCACTAATGCTCAGGAGCAGGAATATTTTTACATCCCCTTTTTCCACCCAACGCTTCCACAGATTTTTTATACCCATAATCTGAATGCAAATAATAAGACATGGGAAATTTGGCGAATGGATGTTTCCGGTGAGAATCCGATCAAGATCAGTAACTGTCTGATGGTGGCAACGGAACTTTCAGACGCTTCATTCAAGAGGCATGTCATGACGCCCAACCCGGCGACCAATGAGGTCTACATCGACCTGATACCTGGAGAACAATTTCTGATTATGGATTTGACCGGCCATTTGGTTCATCAGGGTCAACAACCTCTAATATGGTTGGGAAATCAGCCCAGGGGGATGTACTTAGTCATTATCTCAAATGAGAATGGTACGTTGATCGATGTAAAAAAACTGATTCTGACTGATTGAAATCATCGTGGTGAAAGAGTCCGACAATGAATCAGTTCATCAGGACGCTGTCCAGCTAGAGCCTTCAGCCCCGTCTTTGACGACGATCCCAGCCTCATTGAGTCCATCCCGGATCTTATCGGCAGTGGGCCAGTCTTTGTTGGCCCGAGCTGATTGTCGGAGATCCAGGATCAAGGCCATCAAGGCATCCAGTGTGCCGGATGCTCCTCCAGCACGTTCTTCCTCGCGCAGGCCAAAGACCATAAAAAGAAGATCTCCCATGACCTGCTTGGTTTGAACGAGTGTTGACTGTTGGATCTGATCTTGTTGGATCTGCCCACCGATGAGTCCATTGATCCGAGGGACCACTTCGAAAAGTTTGGCCAGGGCCATGGGAGTGTTGAAGTCATCACACAGGTTGGCAATAGCGCCATCCAGAGTGGCCAAAATCTCCTGGTCGATGTCCGATGGCGTCTGTCCTGTACCTTTCAGTCCATCCAGACTCTGCCAGGCATCCATCATTCGCTTGTATCCTTTTTCTGCGGCTTGAAGAGCCTCATCGGTGATATCCAGAGTCGACCGGTAGTGGGCCATCAGCATAAAGAACCGGATCACCATGGGGGTGTATCCCTTGCTGATCAAGGGACTGTCGCCGGTGAAGAGTTGTTCCGGGGAAATGGTGTTCCCCTCGCTTTTGGACATTTTCCGTCCGTTCAGGAGGAGCATATTCCCGTGAAGCCAATAGTTGGCCGGTGCACAGCCACAAGACCCGAAGTTCTGGGCGATCTCGTTTTCGTGGTGTGGAAACTTCAGGTCAGAACCACCGCCATGGATATCGAAGGTTTTACCCAGATATTTAGTACTCATAGCCGAACATTCCAAATGCCAGCCCGGGAAGCCTTCGCCCCAGGGTGAGGGCCAGCGCATGATATGTTCCGGATCAGCTTTCATCCATATGGCAAAATCCGCGGGATGATTTTTTTCATCCTGTCGTTTGAGATCCCGGGTCTCCTGGAGAAGGTCATCAATCACCCGGCCGGACAGATCGCCATAATGGCCGGTTTCTTTGGCAAACTTGGGCACATCGAAATATACAGAACCGTTTTTCTCGTAGGCAAAACCATTTTCCAGAATGGCTTTGACCATTTCGATCTGTTCGATGATATGTTGGGTTGCTCGAGGCTCGATACTGGGTGGTAGGGCATTGAAGACCCGCATGATATCGTGGAAGCCATTGGTATACTTCTGCACGATCTCCATAGGCTCCAGTTGCTCGAGACGAGCCCCTTTGGCAATGCGATCCTCACCGTCATCCAGCAGATGCCCGACATCGGTGATGTTGCGGACATAGCGCACTTTGTAACCGAGGTATTGGAAGGTGCGAAAGATGATATCAAAGCTGACAAAAGACCGGCAGTTTCCCAGGTGTACATCATTATAGACTGTAGGTCCACAGACATACATGCCCACATATCCGGCATGGATGGGTTTGAAGAGCTGTTTCTCTCTGGCGAGGCTGTTGTAAACGGTGAGGTCCTTGGTCATAAGGCAAAATTAGTATTTCCGGCAGAGGAATCCGGTCAATCGGCTTTGATCACTCGCGACAAAACGGGATAGTGATCGCTATATCGGACAGGAGACACCTGATGATCGATCACTTCCAGATCTGGAGAGGCCAGGATGAAATCAATACGAAGTCCGGGTATGCGGCCGGCAAAAGTGGTACCAAAACCAGACCCACCATGTTCAAAACTGTCTTTCAGGCCCTTGCGGATGATCCGATAGGCAAAGGATTGCGGGGTATCATTGAAATCTCCGGCAACCATTGTCGGGTGCGGACTTTGCCGTACTGCATCAGCAAGCCATTGTGCTTGTTCTGCTCGAAGTAGAGTGGAATTGCGCACTTTGCGTAGAACTTTTTTCCATCCTGACCAGGTCTTGGCCTCATCCATTGGCGCATGGGCCAGGTTGTCTGCATCCTGACTGATCCGATTGGATTGGAGGTGGACGTTAAACACTCGAATCTGTCCAATAGGAGTGGTAATATCCGCCCAGGAAATACTATTGCCACTTCCTTCAAACGATTTTTTTCCTTTTGTGTCAATGGGATATCGACTGACAATCAATGAATTTTTGTGACGAAAGAGAAAGCTGTTTGAAATACCCCAATCTGGGCCTCGGGGTTGGTAGATCAGGGGGATTTCCTGGAGACATACGATATCTGGTTGCATGTCTTTGGGAAAGAGGTCGACTGACTTGGTGCGGTCGACCTGGACGGCATTCTTTTTATCCAGCTTGAGTTTGTGAAGAGAGTAGGCATTCAAAGTGGCGATCACCACTCCTTTGGGTGAGGAAGAAGAGGCTTCAGTCCCACCCCATTGAATGTGTCGATTCAGACTCGGGATACTCAGCAGGAGGAGAATAGCGGGTAGCAATACCCAGCGTCGGGGTGGTCGCAGCCAGTAAATGAGACAGAGGATCAGAAGCGGAAAAAGATAAACAAAACCATAGGCGGCAAAGAGAGCAGGCCAGAATGCACTTGGGGAGACCCAAGGGGCCATCAGGGTCAGGATCATGAACAGGCTCACGATCAAGGTGAAGGGAATGAACAGAACCGATGCTTTTTTCACGAATCTGCACTCTGATTTTCAAGGAAATCACGTTCCTCTTTGTTGAGAGAGTCAATCCCTTTTTGCTTGATTTTTTCTAGGATGGCATCCAGTTTTTTCTGAGGATCATCCATTCGGGAACGTGCCTTTTCCTTTTTTTCTATGGTTGGCTCCTGTACATAGACTAGTCGTGGTCCTTTTCGCGAATTGGGTCCTTTCTGAAACAGGGCCCCAAAAGCCGCCGTCCACTTATTGACCCAGATGCTGAGATCTACCCCTTCACGGAGCAGGATGATAAAAAGGTATCCGAAGAAAGCGCCACCGAGATGGGCAAAATGACCCCCGGTATTGTTGTCATTGGCCAGGCTGAGCAGGTCGAGGACCACGAGAAAGGCTACGACATACTTGAGTTTGACTTCGCCAATCAGGATCAAATGAAGGCCATAATCCGGAGCGATCATTCCCGCAGCAACCACCAGGGCCATTGCAGCTCCAGATGCTCCGAGGGCATAGACCTCTCCGTGGTTGCCAAATGCCAGGAACTGGGCGCTTAGAATAAAGATCAGTCCGGCAAAGACTCCTCCGAGGACATAGATGGGCATTACTCGATGGTTGCCGATCAGATCCCCGACAATCCGACCAAACCAGAAGAGGAAGAGCATATTCCACAAGAGGTGCCAGAATCCTTCATGGAGAAAAATACTAGTGATCAACACCCAGGGATGGGTCAGATCAAACCAGGGTTCGGATGAGAGGGTAAGAAACTTGCGAATCTGGAAATAGAGCGGATGAATGGCCCCGGCATTACTCAACCAGAAGATCAATCGGATCAGGTTGATCAGCAGAAAGCCGGAGATGTTGATGATGACCAACCGGGTCACCATGTTTCCCATGCGGAACTCCCGGCGGACATCATCCAGGATCGATTGGAGCATGTGAGTAAAGTTAGTCTTGGTTTAGCGCAATCGAAAACCTTGCCAGTAAAGGATCAATAAAAACCCGGAAAGAGCTCCACCAAGATGCGCAAAATGGGCTACTCCGGATTCAAAATTACCCAACCCTAAAAAGAGCTCAAGACCCGCATAGAGAATAACCAAGAGTCCTGCTTTGATCGGGATGGGTGGAAACAACAGCATCAAGCGCTGATTGGGAAAAAGGACTCCGAAGCCGGTCAGAATACCAAAAATGGATCCTGAAGCACCGAGAACGGGAATATTGATACTAGAAGCGGCACCACCCATATAATGGAGGTCAATATACTTGACCAGGAAGTGAAGCGCTAACGCCCCAAACCCGGTGATGAAGTAATAGAACAGGAACTTCTTTGGCCCCCAAACCATCTCGAGGGGTGGTCCAAACATATAGAGGCCAAACATATTGAAAAAGATGTGACCCATATCGGCATGCATAAACATATAGGTGATCAGCTGATAAGGCTGAAATAGATCCGAAGTGGGGTAAAAAGCGGCCAGCATCAATCGGTCATCACCCATCCACAATGTGCCGATGAACATCAGTACGTTGATGACTAATAAGTGTTTTACGACAGGGGTAATACTGTTCATGTAGTGCTGATTGTTTCAGTTGTTCCGGAAGCGGGAAGATAGGTTAACCGGAGAAACGTTTGGCAAGCTCTTCCAGTTCGTAAGTAATGAAACAGTGGCGGCCTCTGGGGCTTTTATAGGGAATGGAACATGCGAAAAGCCGATCGATCAGATTCTGCATGGTGTCTTCATCCAGGGCAGTTCCACGTCGGTATGCAGCCTGCCGGGCCAGACTCATGGCCAGGGCTTCCTGATTTCCCGCCTTGAGAGGGTGATCCTGTTTGTGTTGTTCGAGCAGTCGGTGGATCAGGGCCAGGGCATCCTGACCATGGAGGAGATTGGCAGGGACGCCATGGAGGATAAAGGTATTCTGACCAAACTCCTGTAGGTCAAAGCCCAATTGTAAGAGATCAGCTAACAGCGTACGGATCACTTGCCCTTCAACGGGATTGAGTTCAATGGTTCTGGGAAAGAGCTCCTTCTGAATACGAGCCGGTTGTCCCTGGAGTTGCTCGAGGTATTGCTCATAGAGAATGCGTTCGTGAGCAGCCTGTTGGTCGATCAGAATAAAACCGGACTTGATCGGAGTCAGGATATATGTCTGTTGGATCTGGTAAGGCTTGATCGGTGTCCGTTCAGCGGCATGTGTGGACAACTGTTCCCCTTCTGCCGGACCACTTTTCAAGGTCACAGCTGGTGCGAGCGGGTCATCCAGTCCGAGTGAAGCATTTGGATTCTCTGCTTCAAGGGGTTGCTGGAGGACGGTGAAGAGTTCCTGCCAATCCTTTGTGGCTGCAGAACGTTGGTCCTTACTTTTAATGGTGGAAATGTTCTTTTCCCGTGACATTGAAGGGACGCTATGAGCGAACTTCGAGGAAGCCACAGAATGGTCCGGTTCGAAATCCAGCGAGGGGACAATGTGGTACTGTCCCAGAGCGTGGCGGACGGAAACTTTGACGAAGTGGTAAATCAGTCGTTCATCTTCAAACTTGATCTCATGTTTGGTGGGATGAACATTGACATCAATACGTTCGGGGTCAATCTCCAGAAAAAGAACGTAAAGGGGATGTTGATCGTCACCGATCAGTTCTTCAAAGGCGCTGAGGATGGCATGGTGCAGGTAACCACTGCGAATAAATCGTCGGTTGACATAGAGGTACTGATCTCCGCGTGACTTCTTTGCAGCCTCTGGTCGGCCTACAAATCCGGAAACAGAAAGACGGTCTGCTTCCTCTTCAACGGGGATCATTTTCTTGTTGCTATTTGATCCCAACACGGCAACGACGCGTTGCCTCTGATTGGCAGGAGGCAGGTGATAGACTTCCTGATCGTTGTGGTGAAGTGCGAAGTGGATCTCAGGATGAGCAATGGCTGTCCTCTGAAATTCCTCGAGGATATGCCGCATTTCGACCGTATCTGATTTGAGGAATTTGCGCCGTGCCGGAACATTGTAAAAGAGATTCCTGACGGAAAGGTTGGTCCCTGGAACTGTAGCACAGTCCTCCTGGGCTTTGATCGCCGTGCCTTCGATTAGAATACGGGTGCCCAGGGTGTCTTCCTCTCGTCGTGTTCGTAATTCGACCTGAGCGACGGAGGCTATGGATGCCAGGGCCTCACCTCGGAATCCCATGGTGCGGATATGGAAAAGATCTGCTGCGCTGCGAATTTTGGAGGTGGCGTGCCGTTCAAAGCTCATTCGGGCATCTGTAACAGACATCCCACAACCATCATCCACAACTTGAATGAGTTGTTTGCCACCATCTTTCAGGATCAGCTGAATGCGTGCTGAACCAGCGTCCAGAGCATTTTCCAGCAACTCCTTAACCACAGATGCCGGCCGCTGAATGACCTCTCCGGCTGCGATCTGATTGGCGATGGCATCCGGAAGAAGTTTGATGATATCGCCCATGAAGGATTATTCAATAACCGCGAGAATTCGCGGCAAATGTACAGTAAGAAACCAATATGCTCCGATCAACAACAGCCCAAGAACAATGATCAGAATGCGATTTGAACGCTTGATCTGACGTTGTGTCTCTGTGCGAAAAGACCCGGAAGAATCGCCGCTTCTGAATTGTCGGGAAATCCGACTTTTCATGGCCTCGACCCGTGCATCACCGCTTTTAGCGGCTGGCAGGTGATCCGATAAGAAAGACTTGTCCGGATCATAATACCGTGGCCGGTAATCAAATGGTCTGGGCTTGGGTTGCTTTCGGAACATCTCCAAAGATAACGTCTGATCGTCAGGTTTTGTTGGTAAATCCTCACCAATCCTCCCAATCGATAGCACAACATCACTCTGTCGGCAGGAGGGGATTTACTTAAATGCAGTCAACTGGACCTCTACCCGACCGGATAACAAGGTATTCAGAGCCATTCCATCCGGGGTGAGGGTGATATCCTCCATGGTCAAATGCAAGCCTGGCGTAGAGAGACGGATCCAGGGTCCGGCCTGCAAATTGTTCAGTTGGGTATTGATTTCCTCCTTGACAATATTCAGGTTGTTTTCCAGAGGGAACCGCAATTGTGCCTCCAGAGCAGAACGGATGTTTCCTTTAAACAACCATCCTGTGGAACGGTGTAGGACATTTCGGGTTTGTAGATCAAAATCAAACTCGGCCAGTTCGATCTGGTTTTTTTCCAGATTGAAATGAGGACGCCCGCGTAAGTGCACTTGTCCTTTGTAAGCACCGGCCAGTCGGACAGAGGCAATGAGATGTGTTCCCTGTCCATATAGATCGATCCCTTCGACAGTCACTGTTTTTCCTCCGGAGGTAAAGGATTGACCGATCAATTGTTCTTCTGCCAATCGCTCCGCCTGCTCATAGGGCACTTCTGTGTGAATCATGATGCGCAGGCTGTCGAGATGATCTTCAACCAGAGCATATTCTGGCATGGCTTCAGGCTGAAGTAAAGCCGGTTCACCACCGGCTTTTACCCTGGCTAATCCCTGAATATGCACAGCAGAGGACAAGCTGCCATCTTCTTCTCTGAAGGCTTCAAGGCCGGCCACTTGAGGTTCGAAACGAAACCAGATCTGCATGGATTCACTGATGAGTCGTGGTCTCTTAAGTGTCGTCCAAAGAGGTGTCAGAAGTAGGCGCAGGTCTAAAGCCTGTTGGATCTCTTCATCGATCTTACGCGTCATTTGTTGTTGCGTAGATCGAAGGATGAGATCGGTCAGTGCTCCGACCGGGATTTGAATGGCTCCGATGCGGGCCACCGGCTTTTTAGTCCAGTGATGAGAATTGAGGGTAGTATACGTCTGGACCGTCCAGTCTGGTCGGATATTATACAGTGTATGCAGTTTGACCTCTAATTCTCCATTCGCGGAAAGGGTGCTAATGCCGAGGTCTTTGAAGATTGCAACATTCAAAGGAATTGTGGAAATGATCTGCTGACCTTTGAGATCAATACCTACTTTACCAGCTAGAGTCGCATTCCAGGCCAGGCCACTCTGATTGCCACTGACTTGATGTAGATCAAAGTCTTGGATGGTTTGCTGGAGCATGGATTCCAACACCTCCCGTGTCAAATGAACGGGTACAAACAAGGTAGAAAGAGGTACCTGAGGTAAAGACATGGAATAAGACTGCGGGGGGGCGGGGGGTTGGACCGTCTTACAGCCCGAGGATCCCAGGGCCACCCCTAATAGAAATAGAAAGGTACGGTGCATAGTATAATGTGCACACAAAGTTGGGTAGAAAACTGCAAACGCGACCCTTATCACAGCCAGGATATTGATCACCTGGCCCTGCCGGGATGAGAAACGCGACAGGAGCATTAAAATCTGGTATATGAAGCCGTCGTGAGTCTTATTCGCAACCTAATTCAGTTCTGGAAATGGGATCGTTGTTCGGTAAACAGTTTCCGGATCCGACGCTGGTGGGTACAAAACGGGAAAACTCTGCATCGAAGAGCCCATCCCGGATGAATTCAAGGAGATCCTGACGTTCTGACGCAGTCAAATCCAAAGGCTGAAAGAAGGATGATAGTTTTTCAGATGGCACATTGGGGTTCTCCGATATCGCCGCACATTTATAAGCGATGACTTCTTCAAGGGACGTTTTGCTACTGCCATGAAAGTAGACGGGTGCGCCTTTCAAGTTGTACAGTTGGGGTACACGAAAGCGGAATTGGTCATTGGCCTCACCTGTAAAGAGGGAGCGGCCCATATTGCGTGCTTCTTGAGGACCGGTACCCACAGCTTCAACACATTCATAAAGATCGGAGACTCCGAGAGCATGAAAAGTGTTGGATCCCAAATTGGGTTCGTTGTGGCAACGGGCGCAGTTGGCCTTATTGAAAAAGAGGATGGCACCTCGCTTTTGGGCATCTGTCATCTCACCCATGAATCCGCGAACCCATCGCTGAAAAGGTGCCTGAGTGGTTGTCAAAGTCCGCAGATAAGCCGAGATGGCCAAAGATGCCGTCAGTTGAGTGATCCGTCTCGTTCTCCTGGAAATTCGAGAAAGGCTTTGTTAAACAGATCGGTATAGCCAAATGCTTCTGCCATTCCGGTGTGATATTCAGTCGATGGGTCTTCATCCCCACGATATTCTGTGCTTCAAGTGCTTTGTACCCGGTGAAATTGCTTGCAAAGTCACCGACCCAAAGGTCTTCAGTACCCACATTGTTTCCTTCCGTTCCAAAGGGTCCAGCCCACATTGTGTTGGTTACCATGCAGACATTGAGAACAGAAAGAGGTCGAATTCCTTGAACATCGAGTTCGTTGACCATATAATCATCGTGCATCAGACGTTGGTCGCCATTTTGGCCGAAGCCCATTGCACCATCAGCAATCCCCTGTACGCGGCCAATGCGAAATCCCGCCTCAGGTGTGTGGCAGGTTGCACAGGAATAAGTGCCCAGTCCTGAAGGGTATTTAGGCTCGATAGCCATCCCTGTTTCAAAGAACAGAAATTTGCCAAGTGCTACCTTTTCAGGGGTAAGGGGGTTTTTCGGATCCTGCGGTATTTGTGACAGGTTAGTGCCCATGGGCAGGATATAATACTCCATTGACCCTGTCGGAGAAACTTGTTCCAGTTCCGTACGCAAGGTCTCATCCAAAGGAGCGACAGTGACGACAGGATCATGTTTACACGACCCTAAAAACACAATAAGAAATACTACTATATATAATAGTCGACTATTCAAGTTAGTATACATGACCCAATGCTGCGTTATAATAGTTTGAACCTTAGTGCAAGTATAGATTTAAATATCGTTAAAGTAAAGGGTTGCAGATCTATCCCCGGGTTTGTCCTATGTTGTTTGATATAAGATTGGAAGTAATTTAAACATGTAATTTTCAACTTTTCAATGTATTAAGTCATCAAAATCGGTAATTTTTGTGACAGGAAAAAGTTACATTTTTTTCTGAATCCTCTATTTGTCTATCTTCGGAACCCCAGATTTAACATACGACGAACTATGCAGATCCAATTTTGTGGTGCGGCCAGGGAAGTGACCGGAAGTGCACATTTACTGACCCTGGACGACGGATTCAAGATCCTTCTGGATTGTGGAATGTATCAAGGCAGGAATGAGGAGATGTTGATGTTTAATGAGTCCTGGTTGTTTAACCCTCAGGAGATCAATTGTGTATTGCTATCTCATGCTCACATTGATCACAGCGGCCGACTACCCAAATTATTCAAAGATGGGTTTCGGGGGTATATCTATTCCACGCATGCCACACAATCCCTGTGCACCCTCATGTTGCTGGACAGTGCCAAGATCCAGGAACAGGATGCCAAGTACTATCATCGATTACATGAAAAGCGGGGTAAGAAGAATAAGGTTCGCGAACCGTTGTACACTCAAAAGGATGTCCTCAATCTGATGCGAAACTTTGTAGGGGTTCCCTACAATCAATGGTTGCGTATTCATCCTGATGTGGAAGTCCTGTATCGGGATGCCGGTCACATCCTGGGTAGTGCCAATGTCACCTTACGCATCCGTAGGAAAGATCGCATGGTACATATCGGCTTTACTGGAGATATTGGCCGTAAAGACAGGCCTATTTTGAGAGATCCACAACCAATGCCTGAATTGGACTACCTCATTTGCGAGAGTACGTACGGTGATCGGGTCCACGCAGAAAAACCGGATGAAAAGGATCGTTTCCTGCGCATTCTGCGGGAAACGGTAGAGAACAAGGGAAAGTTGATCATCCCGGCGTTCAGTATAGGCAAGACCCAGGAGTTGATCTATATGATGGATCAAATGGAAAGCGAAGGACTTTTGCCACGGATTCCGGTGTATGTGGATAGTCCTCTTTCAACAGGGGCTACTGAGATTTATGCGCTGCACCCGGAGTGTTATGATGATGAGCTGAGTGAATATCTCATTGCGGATCCCAATCCGTTTGGATTCCGCAACCTGACCTTTACTCGGAGCACCCAGTCATCCAAAGCCTTGAATCATGTCAAAGGCTCCTGTGTTATCATCAGTGCTTCGGGGATGATGAATGCCGGTCGTGTCAAACACCATCTCTTTAATAATATCAGCAATGAACGGAACACCTTTTTAATGGTGGGCTATTGCGCTCCCGGAACCCCCGGTTGGTATTTGCGCAATGGAGATGACAAGGTCAGAGTCTTCGGAGAATGGAAGGAGATCAAGGCTCGTATCGAAACAATGGATTCCTTCTCTGCACATGGCGATCGCGATGAAATGCGGGAATTCATCAGCAATCAATTCCAGGGTGTCAAACAGACGTTCCTGGTCCATGGCAATTATCCCGCTCAAAAATCCTTTGCTGAAGTCCTGAAGCAGGATGGCATGCAAGATGTTCAGATTCCTCAGTTAGATGAAAAAGTAACCCTTCACGGGTTTGATTAATACCAATTTGCCTCACATGAATACCAGACCACGCCTCCTCCTCTTTGGGCTTCTGCTGACCTCCTTGATCTGGAGCTGTACGAAGGATATCCAGACGATTTCCTATACACCGGAGATCGCCGTTCCTCTGTTCACATCAACTACGACGATCCAGGATCTATTTGGTGAGAATTCGGATACTGCAGAACTGGTGGTCAAAGATGGTCACCTGACCTTGATTTATCGGGGGGACATTCTGAAACGGGATGCCACTGAGCTGTTTAAGGCCATTCCACCTTTTGGCGGCTTGATGACGGACACCACGATTACAGAGCCCTTTACCCTGGAGAATCAAATCCAGTTGACTAAAGCTCGATTTACCAAGGGAACCATCAGTGTCCAGATCAATTCGAATGTACCGGAGGACCTCGACTTTGTTCTGGAGTTCATCCAGGTCACCAAAAACGGGGAAACATTGAAGATCAGCACGACCATTGATTACACAGGATCTGTGCCCATCTTCCTGAATTTACCCCCTACGGATATTGCCGGCTATGATATTGCCCTGGCCAGCCAGGATATTACCGTGCGCTACTCTGCCACAAAGAAATCCGACGGTACGCCAGTCATTCTCCCGGCAGTGATATTTGCTGTGACTGATGTAGAGTTCTCTTATCTGGAAGGATACTTCGGATATGAAATATTCGATATCCGCAGAGATACCATCTCTATGGACATCTTTGATAATCTCCTGCAGGGAAACCTCGAATTTGCAGAACCAAAAGTCATCCTCTTCGTCGATAATGCATTCGGTTTTCCAGTGCGATCCAAGGTGAATGTCTTGCGGGTCAGTAAGGGAACTACCCAGCTGGAAGTAGAAAGTATGCTTTTAGATAACGGAGTAGACTTCCTCTATCCCTCTCTGTCAGAGGTGGGTCAGGAAAGACGCACCGAGGTAGTCTTCAATAAGGATAATTCCAATTTCAAAGACATTCTGAATATCTATCCGAATACCCTGGATTATGATATTGATGCCATATCCAATCCAGACCAGATCCCTGACCTGATCGGATTCACCACGGATTCTTCCTACTTCCGAATTGGCTTGCAAGTTGAGCTGCCGCTATTCGGGAAAGCATCAGACTTCATGGCTGACAAAGAATATGAGATCGACTTGTCTGAACTGGATGAGTTCAGTGCGGCAGAACTGAAGCTGGTTGCTGAAAATGAACTCCCTTTAGAGGTCATCATTCAAGCCACTTTACTGGATGATCAGGGAAATACCCTGGCTACACTGCTTCCTGCTGAAGAACAGATATTGACGGCGGCACCTACTGATGCCGATGGATATTCTACCTCAGCTAGTAGCAAGATCACCTTTATTCAAGCAGATTCTGCATTATTGGAACATATGCGCAACGCCAAAAAAGTATTGATCAACACCAAATTTTCAACGGCTGAGCAAGGACAAAAAGATGTCCGGATTCGGGAAACCGATAAGGTCAACGTCCGTTTGGGCCTCAAGGCAACACTGGATAAGGAAATAGGCGGTTAAACGATAAGCAACATGAAACACACAATCATATTCGGGCAAAGCCTGCTGATGCTACTTTGTCTGTTCACACAGGATGTCCTCCATGCCCAGATGAATCAAGCCATGTGGCACGCCAATCATGTCGGATATCGGATGCCGGGCACCATCCCTCAGGAAGGACTGGTCGTACAATTACCTTCAATCGGTGTTGGATTGTACAACTCGGGATTTTCCTATAACGATCTTATTTCATCGACGAATAATGGGATCACCACACTGGATATTGATGGAGTGTTGGATAAAATGGATCAAGAGAATACACTCATGATCCAGGGTGCCATCCAAACGCTGGGTGTCGGCTGGAAGACCAAAAACCTCTGGTTTGAGCTTGGCCATCAGGTTCGATATGAGAATTTCCTGGATTACCCGAAGGATCTCTTCAGCGTTTTCTTCCGCGGCAATGCCGAATTTGTTGGCCAAACAGCCAACCTGGGCCTCAAGGTCAACAGCATGCTGTACAATGAGTTTTATGCGGGTGTCGCTGGGCAGATCGGCAAGGTCAGTATCGGGGGTCGCCTTAAATGGCTGAATGGAACTCTGGCTGCCCGAACAGAACGATCCAAACTGGACCTCCATACCAGCGATGATATCTACCAATTGACAGTGAATAGTGATTATCTCATCCATACTTCACCTGAGTTGGACATTCTGAAAGGGGGTAACAGTGATCTGATGCTGGACCTGGAGGACTATAATTTCTCTCAATTGATTTCTCGAAATTCAGGCTTTGCTCTGGACCTGGGCGTGGATGTGGACATCACGGATCGTTTATCGTTCAGTGCAGCTGTGATGGACATTGGACGGATCACCTGGAAGGAAGATGTGATCAGCTATGCTTCCAAGAAGAGTATCCAGTATGACGGGTTTGAATTCAGTTCTCTCTTTTCAGAGGATTCACTTTCGCTGGCGGGAGCACTGGATACACTGGAGGCCCTTTTGGAATTTGAAGAAACCGAAGGGGGGTCCTTTCAAACGGCACTGCCCTGGTCTTTTCAAGTGGGTGGCCGTTATCAACTGACAGAACAGATCGGACTCAGTGCCGTGATCTTTGGCCAGCGTCAAGCATCTTATACATTCAGTGGGATTTCTGTCGGAGGAAACTTCAAGCCACTCCCTTTTCTGGAAGCGGGCATTGCCTATACGATCTATGACAAGACCTACACCAATTTGGGTGCTCACCTCCTGCTGAAGTTGGGACCTGTGCGGATCTATGGTGCATCGGATAATATCATATCCATTTTCTCGGCCAATGACAATCGTTTTGCCAACGGTCGGGTGGGCATGCAGGTGGCCTTTTAGGCTGTTTCTGTCGTTTGGCGGACGTAGAGCTGACGAGCAACCTGACCAGAAATAAGGATGGGCTCCCGATCACCTAATTGTAATCGTACGGACCCATCGTAGGGAAGGACCTCCACAACCTCCAGAGTGGCACCTAGAGCCAGTTGGTTTTGATCGAGATATTGCAAAAAACTGGAGGTGTGCTCCCGAACACCAACCAGCACCGCAAGTTGATTTAAGCCTAGATCACTCAACAGAATTTGATACCGCATGCGGTAGGCTCCGGAGGCATCCGGAATGGGATCTCCATGTGGATCGAATTTGGGATTATCCAGATAATCGTCCAGACGATCAATCAGTGTATCCGATTGGATATGTTCCAACTGTTCCGCGATCTCATGAACCTCATCCCAGTTAAAACCCAGCTTTTCAACGAGAAAACATTCCCACAACCGATGTTTCCGGATCAATAGAGTGGCTTGCCGTGCCCCTGTCCGAGTGAGACTGACTCCGTGATACCGCTTGTAATCAATGAGCTCCTTATCCGCCAGCTTTTTCAACATATCCGTCACCGAGGCAGGTCGTGTTTGCATCAGATCTGCAATAGAGCTGGTACTGACAGGGGTACCATGCCTTTCAGCGATCTTGTAAATGGCTTTGAGGTAATCCTCTTCGGCAAGGGTATAAGTCACATGTAGAGTTTAGACAGGGCTAAAGTATAAACCCCATAGTAGTACAATTTTACTTTTTCTGCAGGAAAAAATGAATTCTTCTGCCATTTGGACATTTGAAATTCCTACAAAACCGCCAGCTTGGCAGAAAATATCAGGTTTTAAGCCTTGGAATCTAATTTGTGGGAGAGTAACCAGAAACCAAGACCATGACATACGACGAGTTTACCGTAAAAACCCAGGAGGCCATTTTGAAGGCCCAACAAATTGCCGGCGGCCATGACCAGCAGCAGGTAGATACCATCCATATGATCAAAGGAATCTATGAGACCGATGATCAGGTGATGAAATTCTTATTTCAAAAAACCGGAGCCAACCTGAACAAGGTGCTGGAGGAGGTGGATCGTCTGATTGACACCTATCCAAAAGTAGACGGAGCAGAAAAGCAGTACCTCACCCCGGATGCGAATAGTGTCCTGCAGCAGGCTCGTAAACTGATGAAAGAGTTTGGAGATGAATATATCTCCATCGAATTGCTCCTGTTGGGTATTCTGGCAGGACGCGATAAAGGCGCTCAGCTGTTGAAAGATGCGGGACTCACCAAGGAAGCTTTGAAAAAAGCCATTCTCGAATTACGTAAAGGAAGTAAGGTGACGGATCAACACAGCGAGAACACCTATAATTCGCTCAACAAATTTGCAGTCAACCTCAATGAGCAGGCGGAGAGTGGAAAGCTGGATCCCATCATTGGCCGGGATGAGGAAATCCGACGAGTCTTGCATATTCTCTCTCGACGAAAGAAAAATAACCCCATCCTCATTGGTGATCCTGGCGTTGGAAAAACGGCGATCGTGGAAGGAATTGCCTGGCGTATCGTACGTGGGGATGTCCCTGAAAATCTGAAGTCCAAGAAGATCTTTTCATTGGACGTCTCCTCCCTGATCGCCGGTGCCAAGTACAAGGGTGAGTTTGAAGAACGCCTTAAAGCGGTGGTCAAGGAAGTCACGGCAGCGGATGGTGAAGTCATTCTGTTTATTGATGAGATCCACACCCTGGTGGGTGCAGGCGGCGGCAATGGCGCCATGGATGCAGCCAATATTCTCAAGCCGGCACTGGCCAGGGGAGAATTGCGGACCATCGGAGCGACCACTCAGGATGAATACCAGAAGTATTTTGAAAAGGATAAAGCGCTGGAGCGTCGATTCCAGACCGTCCTGATCGATGAGCCCAGTCTGGAGGACACCATTTCTATTCTGAGGGGTCTGCAGGAGCGTTACGAAGTCTATCACAAGATCGACATCCTGGATGAGGCCCTGATCGCTGCGGCTGAATTGTCACATCGCTACATCGCCAATCGATCCCTTCCCGACAAGGCGATCGACCTGATCGATGAAGCTGCTGCCAAGTTGCGGTTGGAGATGAACTCCGTCCCCGAAGAAGTGGACGAGTTGGAACGGAAAGTACGCCAGCTGGAGATCGAACGAGAAGCGATCAAGAAGGAAAAGGACGAAAAGAAAATGGAGTCGCTCAATGAGCAGATTGCCGATCTCCAGGAAAAGCTTCGCGAAATGCGGGCACGATGGCAAAATGAGAAGACTTTGGTCGATGAGGTCCAGGCGGGCAAACAGCAGATTGAGGAACTGGAACAGCAGGCCCAAAAGGCGGAGCGAGAAAGCAATTACGAACTGGTTGCCACCCTGCGTTATGGGAAGATCAAGGAACAAGAGGCACTGGTCCTGCAGGCGGAAAACAAACTAAAAGAGCTCGATCAGGATAAGCGAATGACGAATCAGGCAGTCACCAGCAATGACATTGCCGAAGTGGTCAGCCGATGGACCGGTATTCCGGTCACCCGGATGATGCAGAGTGAAAAGGAAAAACTCCTGCATATGGAGGCAGAGTTGGGCAAACGGGTGATCGGCCAAATGGAGGCTGTCACTGCAGTCAGTGATGCGGTTCGACGCAGTCGGTCCGGATTGCAGGATCCCAACCGTCCGATCGGCTCCTTCATTTTCCTTGGCCCAACAGGGGTCGGAAAAACCGAATTAGCCAAAGCATTGGCGGAAGTCTTATTCGATGACGAGCATGCCATTGTCCGGATCGATATGAGCGAATACATGGAGCGCCATTCTGTGAGTCGATTGATCGGAGCCCCTCCTGGCTATGTCGGCTATGACGAAGGCGGACAATTGACGGAAGCTGTGCGTCGACGTCCTTACTCCATTATCCTCCTGGACGAAATCGAAAAGGCCCATGCAGATACCTTCAATATTCTGCTGCAAGTCCTGGAGGATGGCCGATTGACCGATAACAAAGGACGGGTGGCTGATTTTCGGAACACCATCATTATCATGACCTCTAACATGGGGGCGCCGACCATTCTGGAGAACTTCGAAGACCTGGACGCCTTGGGTGAAAAGCATCGGGCGGACATTATCGAAACGACCAAAGTGGAAGTATTTGATCAGTTGAAAGAGTATCTGCGACCTGAATTTCTCAACCGGATCGATGAGCGGATCATGTTCTTGCCGTTGACCCGAGAGGAGATCGGTAAGATTCTGGATATACAATTGCGTAAGGTGGTCAAAATGTTGGCACAGCAGGGCATCACCATTGAGGTGAGTGCCAAAGCACGAGATCTGATGGCTGATCTGGGATATGACCCACAGTATGGTGCTCGTCCGATGAAACGTGTATTACAGAAAGAATTGATCAATGAGTTGGCCAAGCACTTGCTGGCCAGTGAATTTGTCGAAGGCGATACCATGCTTGTTGATGCGGATCCGACTGCTAAAGGATTGACCTTTAAAAAGGCGGGCATCCTGGCGGAGTTGCCACCGAACGATAATTGAATGTAAACTATCCCCCTTTTCGGTTCCCGAACCGATTTGCCCGTGCCGTCGTGAGATGGTGCGGGCATTTTTTTGTGGAGAGTAAGGGGTGGAGAGTAGAGAGTGGAATCGTCAACCAGGAATATGTTTGCAAGCTGGAATGCGATATTTCGAAAGCGAGTACAGAAAACTGGTATTTCCTTTCTCGCAAAGGCGCCAGGGCGCAGAAAAGTTAAGGCCCGGACGTTTACAGTCCGGATCCAGACAGAATCGTCTGGGCGCAAAGAGATTCCGGATTTTTAAATCCACAGCATTTCTTTTTTACCATGGTCCCCTCAGGAGACAGTTGCCATGAAAAATTAAGCTTGTTTAAAGCCTTTTCGATATACTGAGTTGAAAGTTGTTCGCTGAGAATTTCCTGATCCGAAATCCCTTTGCGAGCTTTCACTTTATAGGAAGGGTGCAAGTGGCCAGGCGTTAAAGGATCTTTTGATCGTATTGCCTATATTCCTTTGCGATTTTGCGCCTTTGCGAGAAACTATATACCGACTTGCCAATACCCCTTACCTCTTCTTCCGTTTAGGAGTCGCCGGTCGGGCGGATCGTTTAGGTGGAGTCGGGCGCGATGGCCTTTTGGAGGATGGAGCAGGACTCTTCTTCTTGTTTTGGTCCATGGAAGCTTCCTCGGTTTTGGAGGAATGCGCGATCAGTCGTTGCAATTCCCGATGTTCGGTGGGGGATAGCTCCCGGTATTTGCCAATGGGCAGGTTGCCCAGTTCGACATTCATGATGCGTATCCGCATAAGCTTGGTAACATCATATCCGAGATACTCACACATCCGCCGGATCTGTCTGTTGAGGCCTTGAGAAAGGATGATGCGAAAGGTGGTTTTGCTCAGTTGCTCGACCAGGCATTTTTTAGTCACCGTTCCGAGGATGGGAATGCCATTGCTCATCCGGGCGATGAAATCTGGCTGGATGGGTTTGTCCACTGTGACGATGTATTCCTTATCGTGCTCATTGCCTGCCCGGAGGATCTTGTTGACGATGTTGCCATCGTTGGTGAGAAAGATGAGGCCCTGCGAGGGTTTGTCGAGGCGGCCGACGGGGAAGAGGCGCTCCTTGTGCTTGATATAGGAGATAATATTCTTCGGTTCTTTGGGATCAGTGGTGCAGACGATACCTACGGGCTTGTTGAAGGCGATATACAGCGTCTTCGGTTTGGCCTTCAACGGTTTTCCATCGATGCGGACGACATCACCGGGAGAGACCCGGTTTCCCGTCCGGGTGGGATTGCCATTCAAGGTTACTCGGCCGCCATCGATCAGCCGATCAGCTTCCCGGCGAGAGCAGATGCCCGTCTCGCTGATGAATTTATTGAGGCTGATGGAGTCGTCGTTGGGTGTTTCCAATTGGACATTGTTTGTGAACAGTACCGAGGGATCAAAAATAGGGCTTCCCGAGCGGACTGAAAAAGGACCACTCAACAGTTCTATCTGAAAGGGTATAATCGCAATCAAATACGCTTGAAATCGGAACTTCTTTTGATTTGCTCAAAAATGGAACAAGCGTGGGAATTGACAAAATTCTTGACGGTATGGTCCCATTCAGATCTTGGTAAAGCCTTGTAGAAATGGAGGATTACTGGATAAAGACCGGAATGGGCTTGAGTATATATCCCTCCGCCTCCAGCAACCGTACGACGCCTTGTGTGCCAGCCAGATGTCCGGCACCAACACCGAAGAAGACCCGTTCCTTTTTCATCATTTTGGTCATGATGGGAATCCAGTTCCGATTCCGGTTGTACAAGAGAACATCCAGAAAATCGCCTTCCGCCTCTGCTTCCATGGAGGAGGCTAATTGATTGAGATTTTCAGACTTGTAGGCCGACACCAGATCGGTAAATCCACCCTTGCCTTCCTCTCCTTTCAGTTGGTCCACCAGCATCTGCGCCTGATCTTCCAGGGAGATCGCATCAAAAGCGGCCATCTGTTCCTTGATGGATTCCAGACCACTGTGTTTGATATCATTGGCTTTGGCCAGGTGGTATAGATTCAGGTCATAGGATTCTGCCTCTGCCGCTTTACCCATTTCTGGATCGAGAAGGGCGGATAGAAAAAGGGGTTTCACTCGTTCGATCATTTTGCTGGGCAGACCAGCCTTTTCAATGGCTTGCTGAACGAGGAGATAATCCTCTGTACTGACCAGATCGCCAATTCGAATCCCGTCTGGCATGAGCATTTTAGGGATCATGCCCAATTGGGCAAAGATGTTGGTGGCTTTGTCCATGTCCAGTTCCAGGACGAGCCGGTCGGATTGGGCCAGCCTGGCCAGAAGCCGGTCCGGCAGGTCGTAGTCTTCTTTGGGGATCATGTGGATGGTACCAAAGAGATAGGATGACTGCTCCAGGCCATTGCCAGAAATCTCCCAGAGCAGGGCATGGGCCAGGGTGTCTGTGGTTTGGGCGGATGCCTGGAAGGAGATGGCTCCGAAAATCCAGAGGATGAAAAGTATACGTCTCATGTTGGGAGTAACGTTTAGAGAATGGATTCGGTTGCCTTATATTCATTCCAGCCCCGCAGAGTCTGATTTGATTTTTTATAGACTAATATGTGGTGGTGACCCTAAGTACTAACTTTAAAGGACCAATAGATGTTAGCATGACAACTTCACATTATTCCCGGCCAATGACGTGGGTCCTCTTTATCTTCTTGATGACCTGGACACAGACTGCACAGGGCCAAGATTCTCCCGGATTTTCGTCGGTTATTGAATCCAAGTCGGAGGTTGGTGAGCTGCTTATTCAGGCTATATCCTCAACCGTCAACCGTTATTCTTATTCAGAAATCGACCAGAAATCGAGAAATGGAGTTTTGTTCATGGATATTCATGTTGAGGATACGTTTTTTCTGGAACCTCTCCCTGCAGAGGAGAACACGAACATGTTCAGATATGGTCAAGGGTCTGGCATGTGGGAACGTTTGTTTCTTATTGAAAATGAGCTACCTGCAAATTGGGATGATCTGGTTTGGCCGGAATTACTGCTATCTATGGAGTCTGGAGGAGAAAGTCTGACATTGGTGAATGCCTCTGAAGTTCGATCCTTTCTTGAGGCACGATTTGATGACCTGGAAAGCAGGTTGAATGGTATAGACAGTTTGAAGCAACTTGTATATATAGTTGGCTTGTTGAAAAACACGCTGAAAGATGATAGTAGCCTGGCTTCCTGGGTGACTAGACCGATAGAGCTGTTAGGACATGGAAAGATCATTCAAATACCAGTAAAGGGTGATTCAGTCTTGTTTACCCAAATCATGATCGATGAGGAGGAGGCAGATAGTTTGAGAATCGATTTCAAGGTGATTCGATCCTGGGAAGGAGAGAATATCGTTCGATATACGCAGGAAGAACTCCAAGATGGTCGCAAAGCATTCCTTGAGAAGCTGACGGGAACAGAGTCATCCAGAGATACGAAGTCCTCAGGTAAAGAAGAAAGGTTGTTCAGAGACCATCAATATTTGATGGAATACAATCAGCACCATGAAGCCTCCATTTCCGGTGGTGGAATGACATTCAGTATTGTTAAAGGTGTGAAAATCCGACGTCTGGAAGAGTGATATTTTAAAAGTAGATCACCCCTGTTTTTTCTGCTCTGCTTCAAATCGTTCCAGGTACTCTGCCACGATCTTGCTGATCATTTCCCGCATAAAGATATTCTCTTCCTTTGCGAGGGCTTTCAACTGTTCGACCTTTCCAGGTTCAAAAAAAAAGGTTACCCGTCTGGTCTTACCGGGTGCGATCTCCATGGTGCTGGTTTCCAGGGTCGAGCGGATCAGCGCATCGACACCCTCGCCGTGAGGTCCTTCGTCATTCGGGTTCTGTTCCCTGGTCTTCTGGACAGATTCTGCCTGGGCCAGTTCTTCCTGCAAGCTTTCATTGAGCACATCAGCAAGAAAGGCATCCAGGTCCAAACTGAAGTTCTTCTGGCCGGAACGTCGGGGCGACTTCACCGTTTCGTCAGAGGAATCTTCGCTGCCTGAACGACGGCCTTTCTTTTTCCGCTTGGGTGGAGCAAGGGTGTCCAGTGCCTCTTTTTCCCGGGAACCGGAAAAAAGGCTTTCTAAACCATCGGTGAAAGACTTTTTACTCACTCGCTGTCATGACTTTTGCCGGAATCTTCACCTGACTGGCTGTGCGCTCAAGGATCTCAGCACATAAATTCAGATAATCTTCTGCACCGTTGCTTTTTGGCGAGTAGCTGAAAATGTCCATGCGCTGGGCTGGTGCTTCAGCCAGGGAGACATTATCCCGGATATAGGTGTTGAAGACCTTTTCGCCAAAGTATTTCAGGATGGTCTCGACAACATCGCGACTCAGGACCTTCCGGCTGTCATACATGGTGGCGATCACCCCTCCGATCTCAATATCCTTGTTCAGGCGGAATTTCACCTTGTCGATGACTTGCTTGATCTTGGCCAGCCCCTGCAAAGCGAGAAATTCAGTTTGCAAAGGGATGTACACCGTCTGACTGCAGGTCAGTGCATTGAGGGTCAGGAGTCCAAGAGAAGGGGGACAGTCGATAATGATATAATCATAGAGATCGATCATCGGCTCGAACAACTCCTTCAGGATGTATTCGCGGCCAGCTTCATTGATCATCTCCATCTCGGCTCCCGATAGATCGAGGGAACTGGTGATCACGTCAAACCCGGGTTTGACGGTATAGGGTGCCAATTCCGCTTCCCCGCGGATAGACTCATAGATCGTGGACTTCTGCCGGGGAATCCCCAGTGACAAGGTGAGGTTGGCCTGGGGATCCAGATCTACCAGTAACACCTTCTTTCCCAGCTGATTCAGACCTGCGCCAATATTGATGGCTGAGGTGGTTTTGCCAACGCCACCCTTGTGGTTGAGCAGTGATATGATCATTCCCATTGGTAAAGGTTACAATATGTTCGGGCCAAAAATAGGCAATCCTCTTCTGTTGTCCTGTGCTCTATCCGATTCCGTGTAAAAAGAATACACATGACAATCTGTTTTCATTTGTTGACAATATCACCATTATTTGTTTTATATTTGCAATTGAAACCCGAATTTGTTTGAAAAAGTTGAATTGCCATGATCACTGAAGACCGTATTGAGCTCAACGACCGCTTCCGGAAGATCTTTGCTTTGCTGGAGGAAAAGGGCAAAATTGTCAAGAATGATCGCTCTGGATTGGGAATGGGTGACTTTGCAGATAAAGTACTGGGCAATCGGGCCTATGGACATATTGTGCGGGCCTTCCTCAATCCGAAAGACAAACGGGTGATCGACTATCATCAGGCACGAAACCTCTGTGAGGCTTATGGCATCAACGAAACCTGGATGCTCCACGGAAAAGGCACACCATTCGGTCTGGATCCGGTATCTGTCATGCCCCAACAGCATGACGGCCGGCGTCAGAATATTTTATTTACCACCACGCAGGCTTTTGCCGGATCAGCCATTGATACGGCTGCGGAGGAAGAGATCGATTATTTTTCCATCCCAGGATTGGAAGGCACCGACCTGGTCGCATTTCCGATTAAAGGAAACTCGATGGAACCCGTCATTATGAACGGTGATGTGGTGGTGTGCAATGAGATTGAATCCATTCATCAGATCAAGGATAATGAGATCTATGCTGTCAAATCCAGTGGTTCGGTATGGGTCAAATACCTGCAGAAGATCCCGGATAGCCGGGGTCGGATCTCCGCATTGCGTATGATATCTGCCAATCATCTGGAACATGATCCATTCGAAGAGGAGATCAATGAATACACCCGCATCTATCGGGTAGTTCGCCGGATTTGTGAAATGGGCTAACCCTTTTCGGATGCAATTCTACTGATCCAGGAAACTTTTCTGGAAGATTCAGGACGCCTGGAAACACCACAATCAGGGGAGATATCTGTTGTTGATCCAAGAAAAGCACCTGATCCGTTGTCGCTGCTGAAGGGAAATTCTAATTTCACACCCCATGCGGGGATTTTTACCACCCTTTATTGATGATCATTTTCACGACCACCACCAGTTGGGGGGGATGCAAGCTATTGTCCTTTTTGCCGATCTGAAAGGCTTTACTTCGTATACGGAGAAGCTGATGAAGGAAGGAAAGTCAGGTGCAGAGCGACTGTCCACCATGTTGAACGATGTTTTCGGTTCAGCTGCAACGGCCATTCACAGTCGGGGAGGATTTATCCCCTACTTCGCTGGTGATGCCTTTGCCGGGATCTTCCCAGAACATCTACCCGTCGAAAATGCGTTGTATGCAGCAGAAGAGATCCGGCAAGCTCTACACCGTTTGCAGGTAGAGATCCCCTTACGGATCGGAATAGACCAGGGACCTTTGAAGTGGCATATTACTTCTGAGAGTCCCCATTCCTGGTATATCCGTGGAGAAGGGATTGCCCGAGCTGTGACTGTACAGTCCAATGCTCCCGCCGGGGAAATCCAGATTTCGAATGCTTATCATCAAGCAATTGCTTCAGTGCCGGGGGCCAACTGTTTTCCGGTAGGTGACCATTTTCAAGTAAAGAAGGTCAACATAGCAGAGACGCTATCTACCGCAGAGGAATCAGTCAGACACACCCGTTCATTTTATCCCACTTTTCTGACCCAACGCTTTCATGGCGGGGAGTTTCGAAAAGTGACCAGCCTCTTTTTGGCGTTTCCTGAAACCCTGACAATCGAAGAGGTTGACCTGGTCCTTCAAGTCGCTACCTCTGAGATCTATCGGCGTGAAGGGTATTATAAAGAGACAGATTTCACGGACAAGGGTGGTCTGATGGTCGCCTTCTTTGGCGCACCAATCAACACGGGAGAATCCCGACGGATGGCGATTCAGACCGCATTGGCATTGATGCACAATCCGTCCCTCATCCACTTGCCTTTGCATATTGGGATCAGTACAGGCCCTGCATTCTGCGGTCTTGCTGGAAACGACTACAGACGACAGTATGTCGTGGCCAGTAAAGCGGTCAACCTGGCTGCCCGATTATCCATGATTGCAAAACCTGCACAGATCCTGTGCGATGAAGTCTCGATGGCCGGGTTGAATGTGAATGTTGAAGCTCTTCCAGAGGTGAGAGCCAAAGGTTTTGCCGAACCCATACCCGTGTTCTGTGTTCATTCCTTTCAGGAGGAGGTGGCCAGAGAAGATGTGTTGTACGGTCGGCAGGAAGAACTTCAACACATTATTCATATTCTGGAACAGCCTCGTGGGAAATGCCTGGAAATTCTGGGTGAACCAGGTATTGGAAAGACTTTTTTAACCCGGGCAGTCTGCCGGTCTACGGATACACGGATCGATTGGTTGAACCTGCATGGCAATCCAGCGAATACGGCACCCTTTGCTGATCTGGATCAAGCCTGGACGGAAGAAATCAACGTGCATTTACGGGAGGATGTCTCCCATTTAATGGAAGAGGTTGTGCGTTTGCGATCGGCTGATGAATTATCACCACGAGTCCGTTTTGAGCGCATCGAAGAATTGCACCAACGATTATTATCCAATGGAGAACGGGATAAACCCCTGGGTATCCTGATCGAACATTGGCAAGACCTGGATCATGCCACTCGAAAAATGATCCATGAACGAATTCTGGCGGATGAACTGACCATTATCTGTACTGGACGAACACCGATCGAAGACCTGAAACTCCTTGATACTAAGATTCACCCCATCATTTCTTTAGACGGACTGGATCCGGAAGGGATTCGCACACTTGCCAAAACGATACTTGGAGGGCCTGCATCCGATACGCTTCTTGAAATTTTACAGCGTGCCGGCAATGGCAATCCCTTTTATTCTGAGCAATTGCTGCTTTACCTGCGTGACAATAGTCTATTGCACCAACAAGACGAATGCTGGACCGTTCGAGAATCTGAGTTGACTCTGGGGGGAACCCTCCGGGATATACTGATGGCGCGACTGGATAGGCTCGAGCAAGGTGTGCGAGAGGTCCTCAAATCTGCCTCTGTCATTGGTACCAACTTTGCCTTGCCCGTCCTGATCCACATGATGGAAGCCTCTGGTGAAGAGACGGATCATCTTTCAGAACAGTTGGATGATGCAGAAAGTGCCGAGATCCTCAAAGCTATCGATGAGATGGATTATATCTTCCGGCATAGCTTGTTGCGAGAAGTGATCTATGATGTTCAAATGGCATCTCGACTGGAGCAATTGCATCGGCTGGTGGTCGCAGCGATGGAGCGGGTGTACCAGTTGGAAATCGGACCACATCTTGGAGCATTGGCCAGCCATTGTGAACTGGCGGGCTGGACCGACAAGGCGGTGGAATATCTCATTGAAGCGGGACGTTATGCTTTGAAACAGTATCAGAACAGGGAGGCCCTGGAGTTTTTTAATCGGGCATTGACATATGTTGATCCCGAAGGCTTACCGAGCCTGATTCTGGAGCAATTACCGGCTTTCGAAGCACTTGGTCAATGGCAAAATGCCTTGAATCAACTGGATAACCCCACGTTTACCACAGCTCAGAACTCTGGGCTTATTGCTCATCATCAGGCTTCTCGTGGCCACTTCCTGGTCCTTCTGGGGGATTACCCAGCGGCATGGACAGCACTCCAGGACGCCATTCGCATTTATGAATCCATTGGCGATGAGCAGGGTGTGACCCACTGCCACAAAGACCTGGCGACTTTGTATTTCCGACAGGGGGATTATCAGCAGGCGGAGACCTATATCACTAGATCCATGTTGATGATTGATGACCCGGCGAAGGTGGATAACCAGCTGGTCATGAGTCTGGCATTGATCCGCATGAACCAGGGCCGTTATGTCGAGGCAGAACAATTACTGTATAACGACTTACTGATTCGTCATCAGACCGGAGAAAAACAGAGTTTGATCAGCTTGTACACCAATCTGGGCATTGTACAGAATGAGATGGGTCACTTTGAAATTGCCCTCAAGAATCTGGAAAAAGGATTGGTTCTGGCTGAAGAGATGGGCCATCGATTGTGGATTTCCATTGCATTGGGCACCCGAGGATTGGTCAGGGAGCAACGCGGAGAATGGGAAGAGGCGCTTTCTGATTTTCGTGAAGACCTGGTGCTGAGCCGGGAATTGCAGGACCTTCAGGGTGAGTCGATTGCGTTAGAGTTGCTCGGTTCACTTTTATTGCGTTTGGGGGAATGGGAGGAAGGTGAGGCCCATGTCCAGAAGTCACTGGCGCTTTCTCGTCAGATCGGATATCGAAAGGGGCAGGTCAAGGGGATGTGTGCATTGGCGAGAGCCCGGCAGATTCTGGGTCAGCCTGATGAAGCCATTCGACTCATTGAGGAAGCGACCCGAATGGC
Source organism: uncultured Saprospiraceae bacterium (assembly GCA_942490895.1). Classification (GTDB taxonomy): domain Bacteria; phylum Bacteroidota; class Bacteroidia; order Chitinophagales; family Saprospiraceae; genus JAGNXB01. Next base: position 17,332 of record CALNZC010000058.1, on the reverse strand, counting down.
CGAAGAAATGAACAACCGCAAATTGTTGGCAAACTGTCAATTAGCGGCTGTTTGGATCCTTCTCGAAAATGGAGATGTAACAAAAGCAGCACCAATCCTCTCTTTAGCAGAAGAGGATGTCTTACAATGGGATGATCCAGCCATGCATCGTGAGGTCATGATCCTTTCTGCCAGGATCCTGCCTGATGATAAACGAAAAGCGGTTTTGGAATCGTTTCTGGAAGATGTTCGTGACCCGGAACTGATGGCAGAAGGAGCATATCACTTTGCTCTGCTGACGGGTTTGAATGCGGACCGAAAGAAGGCAATTTCCTTGTTTGAAAAAAATCAATCAAACATACCCCTGGCCATTTACGAGTACAGAAAGAAGCAACTACAATGAAGATTTATCACCACCTCCTGTTAGTCATCATCATGATGGGCATAGTCCCCTCTTCTCACGCACAGGAAGGGCGTTTGGGCAAGCCTGATCAGGTCTGGATCATGCCTGCAGAGTTGAGGGAAATTTCAGCATTGACCTTTGCTCCCGGGGAAACACATCTGCTTTGTTTGCAGGATGAACAGGGCATGGTTTACGGTCTGGATCCCCAAACCGGTCAGTTGAAGGATAAATGGACTGTCACGGGTAAAGGAGACTATGAAGGATTGGAAATGGTAGACTCTACCCTGTACCTATTGCGTAGTGATGGCATTCTGTTTCGTACAAAATGGAACAATGGTCCGGACAGTCTGGTCGAAAAGATGGATGCCCTTCTTCCTTCCGGGACCGATGTGGAAGGTTTGGGTTACGATCCAAAAACAGGCTCCTTATTGCTCTGCATTAAAGACTTTGAAAACAATGCATCACCCACTTCTACGATGATCAAAGGTTGGGTGTATTGGGATTTAAAAAAAGACAAACCTGAGGAGCAGATTTGCGGAATCACTCAGGATGTACTGCGTAAGGGTATCCTTCAAGAAACCGACAAAAAAGTGAAGGGCCGACTGATGGAATGGCTGGATCAGAAGGAAGGAGAATTTCCATTGGGCCCTTCTGGATTGGCCACCCACCCCATCACTCACGACATCTGGATGCTCAGTGCTCGAGGAAAAATGCTCCTTGTTTTTTATGCAACCGGAGGCTACAAGCGCTTATACGCACTAAATCCTTCCATTTTACCTCAACCGGAAGGGATCGCTTTCAATAAGAAAGGCGACCTCTTCATTGCCAGTGAAGGCAAAAAGGGAATACCCGCCAGTGTGGCAGTATTCAGAAATCAGAAATAAGCTCTATTCAAATTGAAACAGAAGGGGTGTTGTACCGTTTACCCTGAGGAAGTCCGTATCCTTGGGCTGGATTTCAGATTTCCGGTATTTTTGCAGCCAACATTTCTTCATGAGTCTTATCGAACTTCGCGTCCCCTCCGTGGGCGAATCCATCACAGAGGTCACCTTATCACAATGGTTAAAGCCAAACGGGAGTTTCGTCCGTATGGATGAATCCCTTTGTGAATTTGAATCGGACAAAGCCACTCTTGAGTTTCCATCCGAAGCTTCTGGCAAACTGATTCATGTGGCAGCCGAAGGTGACGATCTGGAAATCGGAGCACTGATTGCCAAATTGGATACCAGTGTTCAAGAAGGCCCTGCGACGACTGACAAACCTGCATCACCGGCAGAAACACCAACACCGGTAAAAAGTCCGGAACCCGAACCGGCAGCCTCATCTTATGCCGATGGCCATCCTTCCCCTGCAGCAGCAAAATTGATGCGTGAAAAAGGACTGACATCCAGCGATGTCACCGGCACAGGCAAAGGAGGAAGGATCACTCAGCAGGATGCAGCTTCGGCAAATGCATCGTCACCCACACCAATAGAACCCACCGAAAAACCTGCTGCCAGTGGTGCAGGACCGATCGCCTTCTCCAGAGCAGAGCGTCGGGAAAAGATGACCCGAATGCGTCGGACGATCGCCAAGCGGCTCGTCTCAGCAAAAAACAATACGGCCATGTTGACCACTTTCAATGAAGTGGACCTCAGCGCCATCTTTGATCTGCGCAAACGTCATCAGGATGCATTCGTCAAGAAATATGGTATCAAGCTGGGCTTTATGTCTCTCTTTGCCAAGGCGTGTGCTCTGGCCCTGAAGGATATGCCAGAAGTGAATGCACGTATTGACGGGGATGATTTCATTTATCATGATTATGCGGATATCTCGATAGCCATCTCCACACCGACCGGATTGGTCGTTCCCCCGGTGCATAACGTGGAAAGCCTGGCTCTTCATGAGATCGAATTGGCCATTAAAGACCTGGCAGAGAAAGCTCGGACGGGTAAACTGACACTGGAGGAAATGAGTGGAGGAACCTTTACCATTACGAATGGTGGTGTCTTTGGCTCGATGATGAGTACGCCCATCATCAACGAACCCCAGTCGGCCATTCTTGGAATGCATGCGATCAAAGAACGTCCGGTTGTAGTGGATGGTCAAATCGTCATCCGTCCGATGATGTATCTGGCACTGTCCTACGATCACAGGGTCATTGATGGCAGTTCTTCAGTGACCTTCCTGGTCAAGGTGAAGGAGCTATTAGAGGATCCGGTCCGGTTTATACTCGGTATTTAATTCAGTCTATGACACTTGGCGAACTCTTCAACCTGCTGGCCACAAATCCAATCCTTTTGGTGGGCTACTTTCTGGTTATTCCATTGACAGCCTTGCTGGCTGGAATTTTGGGTCGACAGGAAGGCGAGGAGATTCCCTGGAACTATTTGTACAGTTTGCTAGTCTATATGGCGGCTGTTCCCGGAATATTTGCCATAGTCCTCAGTGTGTATTTCTGGTTGTTTGAAAAGAGGAGCATCCTGGATACGGACGTGTACATTCAGGTTCTGCCGATTGTGAGCATGGCCTTGACATTTTGGCTGATCCGCTGGAATGTCCCTCTTGAAAGAGTCCGTGGATTTGGGAAATTGGCCGGATTACTGATGATGATCTTCGTAGTCCTCTTACTGATGTGGATGATCGATCGGACCCATATCATTGCTTTTACATACTTGCCCTTCTATTGGGTCATATTGATCCTGGTGGCTCTTCTGGTGGTTTTTCGTCTGGGTTGGTCCAGAGCATTTGAACGGCGGTAGTTTTTCTACTCGATCAGTTTAGCCTTTTCCAAACCGTACATCAATCGGTTGACATCTGAATCGTTGAGATGCAACACCCCTTTCAATGTCACCGGTTCGGTGGTGTATTTGACGGGCGTAATAGACTTGACCTCCATGACGGTTTCAGGTCCAGCTCCACCACAGAAAAAGCACATGTTGTACGGGAATGCGGAGAAGATGAATTCGGTGTGACTGCGATAACCTTCTACCGGAATAATGTACCCGCGCAGGGTGATCTCCTTTCCGTCCAGTTTCTTCACTTCCGCCCCGAATACAGGCACATCCACTTTGAAGCCTAGAAGCTCATCATATTTTTTAGTGAACGTAATCTTGGACAGGGTCTTCCAGGTACTATCCTGTGCGATAAGGGTCGGTTGACCGATAGCCAGGGACAGACCGAGGATCAGAAGGGCATGCAGAAGTGATCTCATGGAGTTGAAACAAGTGAATGAGGGGCAAAGTTATGCCTCAAGCGTCAAAACTTCGTTAATCCGCAGGTTGACCGGCAAACCGTAGGGCTACCATGTATCTTTGCCGGCCTTGATAAAAAAGACGATACACCTCATCCGTCAGGCTCTCCGTGGTGGAGAACAGGATTATACGCACTTGCCTGTCCGGCGAGCCATCCTCCTGTTGTCGATACCTATGGTCCTGGAAATGGTCATGGAGAGTCTGTTCGCCGTGGTGGATGTCTTCTTTGTGGCCAAATTGGGCATTCATGCCGTGGCGACTGTTGGTTTGACCGAATCGGTCATGATGCTAGTGTATTCCATGGCCATTGGTTTGAGTGCCGCGGCCACCGCGATGGTGGCACGTCGGATCGGAGAAGGAAATAAGGATGCTGCCGCCACAGCTGCAGCACAATCCATTTGGATCGGCCTGGGCATTTCCATGGTGTTGGGGATATTCGGCTACCTCTTCACCCCACAGATCCTGCAATTACTGGGCGGAGATGATCAATTGATCCGGGAGGGACAGGGCTATACCAAAATCATGTTTGCCGGGAATATCACCGTCATGTTCCTGTTTCTGTTGAATGCGATTTTTCGTGGAGCGGGTGATGCCGCTCTGGCTATGCGGTCCCTGTGGTTAGCCAATGGGATCAATATTATCCTGGATCCATGTCTGATCATGGGTCTTGGCCCTTTTCCAGAAATGGGTATTGAAGGGGCTGCAACAGCGACTTTGATCGGTCGGGGCACGGGGGTCATCTATCAGTTCTACCACCTTTTCGGTGGAAAGCACATTATTCGGATGGGTCTCCACCATTTGCGACTCGTAAAAGAGGTGACTTTGCGTTTGCTGACCGTTGGATGGAATGGTGCGGCTCAATATCTGATCGCTTCTGCTTCCTGGATCTTTCTGGTTCGGATCATTGCTGATTTTGGACCCGCTGCATTGGCTGGATACACGATTTCGATCCGGGTCATCATTTTCACTATCCTGCCGGCCTGGGGTATGGCCAACGCTGCCTCTACCCTGGTGGGGCAACATCTGGGAGCCAAGCAGCCGGATAAAAGCGAGCAAGTTGCCTGGATAGCCAGTCGATATGCCATGATTTTCATGTTGATCGTTGCAGTGATTTACATATCGTTTGCAGGTCCGATCATTGCCTTCTTTGACCCTACACCGGAAGTGATAGAAGTTGGATCTCTGAGTTTGCGGATCATCAGCCTGGGGTATATCTTCTATGCGTATGGGATGGTCCTCAGCCAGGCGTTTAATGGTGCAGGTGACACCCGAACACCCATGTACCTCAATCTGATCTGTTTTTGGTTGGTAGAGATTCCATTGGCCTGGTATCTGGCCATTGGTATTGACTGGGGTCCAACAGGGGTGTTTTTTGCGGTGGCTATCGCAGAAAGTCTTGTGGCTATTTTATGCATTATCCTGTTTCGACGGGGACGATGGAAAGAGACCATTATTTAATATGAAATACTTGATCAACAGTACTTTATACAGAGTGTTGAAAGTTACATCATAAGGGGACTCACCAGATGAAATGGAATGCAGACCAAAAAAGAAAGCCCTTCTTTCATCGAATGAGAGTAGAGCATCCAAATCTCTTGTAGGGAGTGGTGAAATAATGAAAGCCCTTTTTTTAGAGGGTCAGGCAGCGCTCCTCCCCTTTCAGGTATCTGAATATTGGCGTATTTTTAGAGGATAACCAAGACAATCGTTGACGGAACGAGAATTGATCGATGGATGCTTACGTGGGAATCCTCAATGTGAGCGGGCTTTATTCGACCGGTATGCCGGACGGATGATGTCTGTTTGTCTGCGTTACGCCAAAGAGTATTCGGAGGCGGAGGATATTCTTCAGGAAGGATTTATCAAGGTCTATGCGAACTTGAAAAGTTTTCGTCACGAGGGATCTTTTGAAGGATGGGTCCGTAGAATCATGGTCACCTCTGCTCTGAAGTATCTGAGAAAGGCTCGACCAACACAGGAGATCACTGCGGCGGAAGAATACCGGGAAAGCTCGGATATGCCAGATGCCATCGCCCATTTGGGTGAACAGGAGATCATCAAACTGATCAGTAACCTGCCCGACGGATATCGGGCAGTGTTCAACTTATATGTGATCGAAGGATATAAACATCAGGAGATCGCAAACCTGTTATCGATTGAAGAGAGTACCTCACGGTCTCAATTGGTGAAAGCACGGAAATGGCTACAAGAAAAAGTACTGGCCATTACACGAGTAGCATTATAGCACGAAGATGAAGAAACGACAGCACGAATTTACGGACGAGATCCTTCGTCGCCGGCTGGAGAATACCGATTCTCCTGTTCCGGAGGATATGTGGTCTCGGATCCAGGCTGCCCGAAAGGACAAGCGGATCCACCCTCTTGGCTGGTACTATTTCAGTGCCAGTATCTTGCTTGTGGCGACAATCTCCCTGTGGTTGAGCTTCGGTTCGGCCCCGGCAGACCAACCGACCTTCAATCAACAAGATCTTCCTGTACTCCAGGAAGAACAGACCGCGGATCAAAATGCTTCATCGAACCGGACTGCAGATCTCTCCGAGGTGTCTGATCAGGCTACTCAAACCACTCAATCTATCCAAAACGAAGATTATACAACGAACACAAACATTCAGAAGTCGAGTGATTCAAAATCTGTTTCTACTGCCAACAAGTCGGCCATTCAGGTAACTACGGCCAACAGCAATTTGAAATCCCGGGCCAGTGCTTCAGGAAGGTCTTCCAATACACAGTCAGGTAGCGCATCTGGATCAAGCAAGGACTTACGGGGTCAAGACAGTCCGCTGAAGGACATCGCCTCATCTAATGGAAATCAAATTGCATCATCAGATAAACAGGTCATCACAACGAATCGCCGCAATACAGCTGTGGAGATGAGTGATCTTGAAAAGAGTATCGGACAAAATGCTGAAGTTGTCGAATTGGACTATCGGTTTGCCACTACAGACAGATTGTTCAGGGAACAGGTTGGAGGTGTGCAATCAGAGCAGACTCAGACTCTGCCCGGAATTGGGAAGGCAGCGAAGTACAAGTCTTCTCCGAGTTGTTACAGTTTTAACAGCTTCCTGCGTGGATTATCTGTCGATGCTTACTTCGCTCCAGAATATGCTTCCCGTCAATTGGTCTACAAGGATCCTTCCATGATCGAATATGCCGAGCAACGGAAAAATGACGAATCCTATACATTCGCTTATAGTGCCGGTTTTCGGGTAAATGCCCATTTCAAAGGTGGACTGGCCTTACGTACAGGTCTGATTTATACCGATATCGCTGAAAAACTGAAGTACAGAGACGAAAATGCAGAGGTCATCAAAGTCATCAATGTGACCCTGGATACGATCTACCAGAATGGCAACATTGTCTACGTATGGGATACTCTCTCCGTGACCGAATATGGTTCGTACAACAAGATTGGCTATAACCGATATCGCTTTTATGATATCCCATTAATGGTGGGTTATGAAATCGATCGGGGTAATTGGGTGATCCAGTTGAATACGGGTATTCTGTTCAATATTGCGGCTTCGCAGCGAGGAGATTTCCTGAATCCTGATCACCAGCTGGTCAACTTTGATTCGAATAATGAACAAGGGTACGAAGCCTTCCGAACCCGTGTAGGAAGCAGTTTGTTGATGAGCATGGGCTTCAATTATTCCTTGCGCCCCAAACTTCACCTGTTGTTTGAACCACAGCTACGGGTGTGGATGCGTCCATTAAATATTCAGTCCTATCCGATTGATCAGAAATATGTCAATCTCGGGGTGGCGATGGGTATTCGTCAATATTTCTAATGAGAATCCGACCGATCATATGGTGCTTCTTAGGAGGCCTGTTGATGGCTTCCTGCCAGTCTGAAGTAGATGACTTCAATCCAGACTATACGGTGCCAATCCCTCGAGGAAATATCCTCAATTTCTATCAACAACTACCGGCTCAAAGCGATACCATTTTTTCTTTAATGGGTCTATCCGGCAACCCTGTTCTGGTCCGCTCTGAAACCGGTGTTCTGATCGAGATACCAGACCAGGCCTGGATGACAGCGGATGGAAAAGTAGTGGAAGATGGGTATTCACTTGCCTGGAAGGAGATCAGAGACATTGCAGATCAGGTGGATTACCAGGTTTCGATGCAGCATTATCAGGGGCAGGTCCGATCGGATAAAGCATTTCGACTACGTGCTGACAAGGAGGGTGAAGAACTTGTTCTCACCAAAGATATTCTGGTCAGATGGCCATCTACAAGTGGTGGAAGCCTGACCATGTGGAAGGGCATTCGTCCTACACCATGGGATTTTCGCTGGCAGGATGCTCCCCAGAGTCAGTTAAGCCTGACCAACTGGATCGATCCTGTGAATGGAGCTGGAGTCAATGGATATTTACTTTCGATCCCGAAATCTGGCACGTGGTGCGCAGGAGAATCTGTGGATCTTTATCCGGCGGATCCCGAAATCCAGGCCCAGATGCCCAGGGGTTTTTCCGAAAGTAACACTGCTGTCTATTGGCTGGATATCGTGACAGGATCTGCCGTAGCGCTGGAGTATATAGGTGGTGGTGTCTTCCAGATCGAAGATATTCCAGCGGGCAAGACAGGTCGCCTTTTCTGTGTGACCGAAGCCGTTCAAAACAACTTCTATTCTGCCTGGATCGATCTGTCGATTACTGCTGGCGGATACACCTGGAATCCCATTCCTGAAAAACGATCACTCGGGTTGGTCCGGGAGATGTTGGAATCGTTGTAAGTTGTGAAAACCTTCCTTCGTGAAATTCGTTTCACTATCTAAAACCTGACAGGCATGAGCGATACGGTTAAGACGCCGGTAATGATGTATACCGAGCAGACCCCTAATCCCGAATCACTGAAGTATGTGACTAACAGGATGTTGTACCAGGGTACAGCTGATTTTCGGACCCCTGAACTGGCTGAAGAATGGTCTCCACTGGCTCATGAACTCTTTGCATTACCCTATGTCAAAGGTGTCTATATCTCCAATAATTTTGTGACGGTCACCAAGGAACTCTCCTTTGCCTGGGAGGATGTCATGTTGCGTCTAAAGGAATTCTTGAAGGCCTATATCGAAGAGGGGAAGGAGATCATCAAGGAAGGATTTACCGAGGCTATGCAGGCCATCGTTGAAGAACGTGGTGCAGACTTTGACTATTCTGAGGAGGATGCAGCCATTGCAAAAAAGATCGTTGAATTGATTGAGACCTACGTTAAACCTGCTGTCGAAATGGACGGTGGCAATATCGAGTTCAAGGGCTTTCGTGAAGGTGTAGTCAGTGTGATCATGCAGGGATCCTGTAGTGGTTGTCCTTCCAGTACGGTGACATTGAAAGCGGGAATTGAAGGGATGTTGAAGCGAATGGTCCCTGAAGTGAGAGAGGTTGTGGCTGAAATGGGGTAGATCAATACAGTCATGAATCCCCACCATTCAAAATGATAATGTGGATTTGGAGTATCAGAAAGTCAATCAGAACGATAAAAAAGGCGCCCTGTTTTGCAGGGCGCTTTTTTATTTGCGGGGCATGCCATTCGTTATTTCGGCAACAGATTCTTCATCTGGACATACTTGGAGTTGTAGGTCTGACCACCGGAGCAGGTCAACTTGATCTTTTCTTCGTCAATCTTTTTCACCCGATTGTTGGGATTGGGGTGAGTACTGAGGAAGACGGGTGGTGATGGTTGACCTTCCATTTTGCGAAAGAAGCCTGCAGCGCCTGCAGCGTTGTATTCCGTTCCACAGAGATAATTGACAGAGGCCATGTCTGCTTCTGTTTCGTGTTCGCGACTGAAGCTCAAACCGATCAAACCTACGGCCAACTGTTGCTGGCGCTCTCGGACCTGGCCGAGCGCGAGGTCCTCGACCCCTCGGTCGGGGCGACCGCGGACCCCGTTCGTGAATCCGGAACCTACCTGTGCACCTTCCTCGTCGCCGGACTCGGCGCGGGGCTGGGGGCAGCCCTGCGCCGCTCGCGAGATCGCCTCGGCGGGCTCGCCGACCTGGTCGCGGGGCTCCGCCAGGGGAGCGTCCCTCGCCGCGGCCTGGCGCTGGTCGCGGTGGCGCTGATCGCCCTGGGGATCGTGCTGACCCAGTCCCGTGCCGGCGCCATGGCCGGGACCCTCACGGTGATCCTCGCCCTGGGGCTGACCGGTCGTCTGGGCGGCCGCGGCTGGGGGCTCTCCGCGCTCGCGGTCGGCGCGCTGGCCGTCGGGCTGGTCGCGTCGGACCCCGACCCCCTCCTGGAGCGCTTCGAACGGACTGGCATTCTCGACAGCCTGAGCGGCCGCGTCGAGAACTGGCGCGTCGCCACGGCGGTGGCGGCCGGTCGGCCGTGGGCCGGCTCGGGGTTGGCCACGTTCCGCGAGGCCTCGCTGGCCGATCCTGGACGACGCGCGCCCTAGCTCGAACCTACTCGCCGAGGCCCACAACGACTACCTGGAGCTGGCCTCGATCCTGGGTTTCCCAGGCAGCCCTGTTGGTCCTGGGGGTCCTGGCGCTGATCGCGGTGGCGGTCCGCCGGGTGACGACCTGCCCGGCGGAGGCCCGCTGGGTGGCGGGAGGCTGCCTCGCCGGCGCCCTCGGCGTCCTGGTCCACGAGCTGTTCGACTTCGGCCTCCAGATCCAGGGCGCGGCGCTGGCGTTCCTCGTCGCGCTGGCCCTCGCCTGGGCTGCCCTCCAGCGGTGCGCAGTCCGCTGCGTCCCGCGCGGCCCCACCGCCGGGCGCTGCCGCTGGCCTTGCTGGCGCTGGCCCTGGTCGCGGTGGGCTCCTGGACGAGCGCCCAGGCGGCCGCGGAGGCCCGCGGCGAACGCGCCTTCGCGCGGATCACCGGCAGCGAGCTGCGTCCGGAGCTGCGCGCCGAGCAAGCTCGCCGCACGGCGGTGGTGCTGGGCATGGCCGACGGCTCGCTGGCCCGGGCGCGGGTGCCGTATCTGAGAGGGCAAGCGCTGTGGGAGGCGCGCGGGCGCGGGGTGGCGCCCCGAGCCTTGGCAGCCCTGCGGGAGGCCCCCGCCAAGGCGCCCGCCCGCGCCGAGGTCCACGCCAGCCTGGCGACCCTCCTGCTGGCCAACTGGACGGAGACGGACGATCCGGCCGCGCTGCGCGAAGGCGAAGCGCGGCTGGCGTTGGCCCTCCGGCTGGTGGAGCCCCACCCCGGCCGCGGTCTCGTTCACGGCCGGCTGGTGGGAGCCGGAGCTCCAGGCGCGGACGGGCCGGGAGGACCGCACCCAGCGCGCGATCGAGCTGCCGGGCGCGGCGATCCGCCGCGACCCGCGACGCAGGCGCGAGCTGCGCCGGCTGCTCACCGCCCGCGCCGCCGTGTGGGGAGCCGCCGGCGAGGCCGTCGAGCGAGCCCTGCGACCCTGAGCGCCGCTAGCTGATCGCCGCCCCCAGGGGCTCGATCCTGCGCGCGACCTCTCCCAGCGTCGTCTCGCCCCGGACGACCGCGGCCAGGGCCTGCTCGAGCACGGGCTCGAAGCCCTGGTCGAGCGCCAGCGACAGCAGCTCGTCCCCGGGGAGTCCGGCCCCGATCGCCGCCGACAGGTCCCGCCGGATCTCGAGCAGCTCGAACACGCCGAACACCCCGGCGTAGCCCGTGCCGCTGCAGGCCCTTCGCAGCCCGCCCCCCGACGAAATCCGCCCGCGGGAGGCTCGCTAAGCATACTCGGCGATCAGCTCGGGGTCGGGGTGGTCCTCGGTGAGGCAGGCGCTGCAGTTCTTGGCCAGCAACCGCTGACCGAGGATTCCCACGAGGGTGTGGGCGAGCTGGTCGGCCGGGATGTCCAGGGTCCGGAGCCGGACGATCGCGCTGATCGCGCTGCGGGTGTGCAACGTGGAGAGCACCATGTGCCCGGTCGTGGCCGCCTGGACCACGGTCTCCGCGGTGTCGCGGTCGCGAATCTCCCCCACGAGCAGGACGTCCGGGTTGTGCCGCAGGAAGGCCCGGACCCAAGCCGCGAAGCCGACATCCTGGTTGACCTCGCGCTGGTTGACCTTCTGGAACTCGTATTCGATCGGCTCCTCGCAGGTCATGATCTTGAGCTGGTGGTCGCGGAGCGTGGCGACCGTGGCGTAGAGGGTGTTGGTCTTGCCCGAGGCCGTGGGGCCCACGCAGAGGACGCGCCCGTCCGGCCGCTCGACCAGGCGCGCCGGTAGCGGCGCAGCACCTGCTCGGGCATCCCGAGCGCGTCCAGCTCCAGCCGGAACCGCCGGGCAGTCCAGGATTCGAATCACCGCCTCCTCCCCGTGGGGCGCGGGGGTGAACGAGACGCGGTAGTCGATGCGGCGACGGTCCTGCCCGTCCACGTAGATCGCCCCGAAGTGGCCGTCCTGCGGATGCCGGTGGTCGAGCACGTCGACGTCGCAGAGCACCTTCAAGCGCGAGACCACGCGCGGCAGGTTGAGAGGCGAGAGCGGGGTGGTGATCTGCCGCATCCGCCCGTCCACGCGAAAGCGCAGGTCCGCGTCCTCGGCGTAGACCTCGAGGTGCACGTCGGTCGCGCCCTGCTGGATCGCCACGCTCAGCAGGTCGTCGATCAGCTGCGGCGCCGTGCGTCCTTCGCTGAAGTCGAGCTCGCGGCTGGCGCTGAGCTGCACGGCGATCCCGTGGGCTCCCACCGGCAGGCCATGCAGACGGGCCACGGCGGTGCGCACCTCGAAGGCGTTGAGCTGCACCGGCTCGAACGGCTGATCGAGCAGCGTCTTCAACTCCGCGAGGATCTCGCCGTCCGTCGGGTCCAGCATGCCCACCCGCTCCTCACCCCCCCGCCCCCACCCCCACCCCACTCCCTCCACTCCTCCCCCCCCTCCTTCCAATTCTAACCACAGGCACCTCTCCCATAACTATACCATAAGCTTTTGCAGACGGCGCCGCCCCCAGCCTGGGCTCAAGTTGGCGACATGTCCCATCTGGGGCTCTAGCCTATACGGGATCCTAATTTTGCAGCCCCCCCCCCCCTCAGATTAGCCCCCATCTCTTATGTGGGGCTCCCCAGGATCCCCCCCCATGTCCACCGAACTCCTGGCCGGCCTGACGCCGCCGCAGCGCGAAGCGGCGCTGCACCGCGACGGGCCCCTGCTGATCCTGGCCGGAGCCGGCTCGGGCAAGACGCGGACCGTTACGCGTCGGATCGCGCGCCTGGTCGCGGACGGGGTCTCTCCCGAGGCGATGCTGGCGATCACGTTCACCAACAAGGCCGCGGGCGAGATGCGGGAGCGAGTCGAGGCGCTCTTGCCCTGGAGCCGCGAGCTGCCCACCGTCTCCACCTTCCACAGCTTCGCGGTCCGGCTCCTGCGGCGCTTCGCCGAGCGGCTCGGGCTCGAGCAAGCACGCTTCGCGATCCTCGAGCCCCGACGAGCAGCTGGCGCTGGTGCGCGAGGCCGCCGTCGAAGCCCAGCTCGACCTGAAGCGCACCCGCCCCTTCGACCTGGCCAGCGCGATCGGGCGCGCCAAGGAGCGCCTCGACGACGAGGCCTACCGACGCGCCGCCCGAACCGACGTCGAGCGCGCCGCGGCCCGCATCCTGCCCATCTACCGCGAGCTCCAGCAGCAGCGGGACGCGCTGGACTTCGAAGACCTGGTCGCGGGCGCCGGTCCGGCTGCTCGAGGACCACGCCGACGTGCACGAGCAAGCTCCTGGGCGAGCATCCGCTACGTGCTGATCGACGAGTATCAGGACACCAACCACGCCCAATACCGCCTGGCCACGCTCGCTGGCCGGCGAAGCGCCGCAACCTGGCCGTCGTGCGGCGACCCCGACCAGTCGATCTACGGCTGGCGCGGCGCCGAAGTCGGCAACATCCTGCGCTTCGAGGAGGACTACCCCGGCGCGAAGGTCGTGCTGCTCGAGCAGAACTACCGCTCGACCGCCACGATCCTCGCGGCCACCAACCGTCTGATCGCGCACAACACGGAGCGGCGCGAGAAGCAGCTGCGACCGACCGGCGAGCGCGGCGACCTCGATCGACGTGCGCCGCTGCCTCGACGCCGAGCTGGAGGCCGAGTTCGGTGGCCCAGCAGGATCGGCAAGCGATCGAAGGCGGGCGTGCCCGCCGAGCGAGATCGCGATCATCTACCGCGCCTCGATCCTGGCCGCGCGCTACGAGGAGGCGCTCCTTCAGGCGCAACATCCCCTGCGCCACCGCCGGCGCGACCTCGTTCTTCGACCGGCGCGAGGTCAAGGACGCGCTCGCGCACGTGCGCCTGGGGGTCAACCCCATGGACGACATCTCCGCGCTGCGGGTGCTCAAGACCCACTGCCCAGGCGTCGGCGCCAAGACGCGCGCTCGAGCTCCTGGACCATCAGCGGCGGCCGGGGATCTCGATCGTGGAGGCCTGCGGGCGGGCGGGGCAGATCCCGGGGATCACCCCGCGAACCAAGGCGCGTCTGCTGGCCTTCGCCGCGCTGGGTCCGCGAGATCGGCCGCGCCGCGGGTCGCCCGTGGAGCAGCTCGTCGAACACGGCGATCGCTCGCAGCGGAATCGAAGAGCGGCTCCGCAGCCGAGGCCGACGGCGCGGAGCGGATCGCCAAGCTGGGGAACCTGCTGCAGGCCGCGCGCGACGCGGACCGCCGGGGTCGCACGGGGACCCGGCGCGCGAGTTCCTCGATCGCCTGGCCCTGCTCGACGGCTCAGGACCGCGAGGACCCCAACGCCGACAAGGTCACGCTGACCACCGTCCACGCGGCCAAGGGCCTCGAGTGGGAGCTGGTGTTCTGCGTGGCGATGGAAGAGGGGATCTTCCCCACCGGCGCTCGGTGGCGGAGGGCAGCCTGGAGGAGGAGCGCCTCGCCTACGTGGCCTTCACCCGGGCCCGCAAGCGGCTGGTCGCGACCTACGCAGGGCTGCGCCGCTCCTGGATTCCAAGCGACGAGCGCCGCCGCCCGTCGCGCTTCCTCTACGAGCTCCCGGCGAGCTGCTCTGGGATCCCATCCGCAAGGAGACCTGCGAGCTGCCGCCCCAGGTGGAGGACGACGAGGAGGGCCCGGAGCCCGAGTCCGGGAGGCGCCCGGGTCGCCGACGCGCTGGCCCGCGACCCGGGGCGCCGGTCGACCCGCAAGCCTCGCTCGGCGACGCCGCGGACCGGAGCGCGCCTCCCCAGCGGCCACACACCGCCCAAGCGCCGCGCCCTGGTCGGCGCCCTGGTGCCGGTAAGCAGGCCGCGCTGCCCCTGTGGAAGCGCGGCCTGGCCAAGTAACGGCGATACCCTGGCGCGCGTGAGCGACGCACCCGCTGGGCAGCCAGTTCGACCACCAGCACCGCCGCCCGTCGCGGGCGCCGCATCAGCGCCTGCGCGCGGCCTTCAGCGTGTGGGCCACGGGGCTGGGCGCTGCGCCTGCTCCCAGCCCTGTATGGCGCCTACTGGTGGGTGGTGTGGCGCACCTCGCGCGTGGACGACCAGCTCAGCGAGCCGGTCCTGGAGTGCCTGCGCCGCCACGGGCGCGCGGTCGGCGTGCTCTGGCACGACGAGGTGTTCGGCGTCGCCTACGCCTACCGGCGCCTCCCGACCTACACCCTGGCCAGCGCGGGCACCTTCGGGCGGATCGTGACCGCGCTGCTCGAGCGCTACGGTCAGCGCGTGTTCCGCGGGGGCAGCTCCCGCGGGAAGACTCGCCGCAGGCCGATTCTGCACAAGATGCTCCGCCACCTGCGCCAGGAGCCGCGGCCCTTCCTCCTGGGGTTGACCGTCGACGGGAGCCATGGTCCGCCCTACCGCCTGAAGCCGGGGGCCGTGCTCGCCGCCCGGCGCCTGCGCGCCCCCGTGTTCTGCTTCCGCGTGTGGTGGAGCCGCGGGCTGCGACTGGGCGGCTGGGATCGCTCCGGGCTTCCCCTGCCCTTCGGCCGGATCGCCCTGCGCGCCACGGGCCCCTACTGGATCGATCCGCGCGCGCCGCGCGCCGAGCAAGAGGCCTTCCGCGCGCACCTCGAGCAGGAGCTGCTGGAGCTCCCGGATCGGACGCACGAGCTGCTCGGGTCACCCGCCCTGCGTGAGCGCTTCCCCCCGGGCTAGGCCAGACGCTGGTTTTCCCAGGCCTGGGGGTTGGCGGGTGGCCCCCACGACCTGTCGTTGGCTGCGCCGCCCTGGCGCGCGGCGCGGGACTAGCGCGTGGCTCGCCCCAGGCTAGACCCTCGGGCCGCGCTGGTCGGGCTGGCCTGCGCCGCGCTGGCCCTGGCCCTCATGGCCCCGACCCTCGGCGACCGAATGGTCATCGGCCGCGACCTGCAGGCCTTCTTCTACCCCAAGCTCGAGGTGTGCGGCAGCGCGCTCAGCCGGGGCGCGATCCCCCGCTGGAACCCCTACAGCGGACACGGCGCGAGCCACTTCGGGCCGCGAAACGGCGGCGTGCTCTACCCCGGCTACGCGCTGTTCGGCTGGTTGCCCCCGGCCCGCGCGATGGCCTGGCTCCTGATCGCGCACGTCCTGCTCGCGGCCGTGGGCGCGTACCGTCTGGCGCGCGAGGGGGGGGTCCGAGCTGAAGCCCTGGTCGCGGCGGTGACCTACGCCGGCGGCGGCTTCCTCATGTCGCAGTTCTGGGCGATCCCCTACCTGATCAGCGCCGCCTGGCTGCCTTGGGCCCTGCTCGGAGGCTGCTGGCTGGGACGCGACCGGCCCGGCGGCGCCCCGCTCCTGAGCCTCAGCGTGGGTCTGATCCTGCTGAGCGCCGAGGCGCAGGGCGCGCTGACCGCCGGCTTCGGCGGGTTGGCCTGGCCATTCGGGTCCGAGGGCCCCGCCGCGACGTGGTCACCCGAGTGGCAGCCGCTGGCGCGCTCGCAGCGGGCCTGGCCGGGCTGCAGGTCGCCTCGATCCTCGTCGAGCTGCCCCGCACCGACCGCGGGCTCGAACACTTCACGGACACCCGCTGGGACTTCGCGCCCCTGGCCACGCTGCTCGACCTGGTGGCGGGCGGCGCCGCGGGCGAAGCCGCGATCGATCGCGGCGGCTACTGGGGCTACGCGCTGTGGGACGGGCTGGCGCCCTGGTGCGGGGCCACGCTGGGCGCGATCGGGCTGGTGGCAGCCATCTCGGGCTCCGCAGCCGCCTCCGCGGCGCGCGTGGGGCTCGGTCTGGCGCTGACGGGGCTCGTCGCGGCGGCCGTCCGCCTGGTGCGCGCCGCTGCACCTGCGCTTCTCCTCCAAGTGGTGGGTGCTCACGGCCCTGGGCGCCAGCCTGCTGGGAGCGCCGCCGGCTTCGCCCGCTGGCGACAACGAGGCCGCCGCGCGTCGCCGCGGGCCTCGGCCAAGGCCGCCATGGCGGCCGGCCTCGCGGCCGCAGGGCCTGCGCGCTGGGCGGCGCCGCCCTCGAGCGCAGTCTCGCCGCGCAGAAGCCAGGCTACGTCGATGGGGTCCAGGCGCGGATCGCGCTCCTGCAGGCCCTGCTCAGGACGGGACTGGTGGCCGGGCTCGGCGCCGGCCTCTGCGGGCTCCACCCCCGGCTCGGCGGGTCCCCCCGCGCGCTGCAGGCGGCCCTGCTGGCGCTTCTCACCCTCGAGCAGATCCACGGCGGCCAACAGCGGGTGACCACGACGCGCGTCGACGCGCTCGCCGAACCTCCCCTGGCCGACCTGCTGCTGCGGGCCGCGCCCGGCCCGGCGGTGAGGTGAGGTGGAGGTGAGGTGAGGTGAGGTGAGGTGAGGTGAGGTGAGGTGAGGTGAGGTGAGGTGAGGTGAGGTGAGGTGAGGTGAGGTGGGTGAGGTGAGGTGAG
>CALNZC010000057.1:0-28426 GCA_942490895.1 uncultured Saprospiraceae bacterium | reverse complement strand
CCGCAGTTGATGCGGACGCGCCGCACCTATGCGTCAGTCGCGAAGCAACCCGGCAAGGTAGTCGCCATAGTCGGTCTTGCCGAATATTTCGCCGCACGCGCGCGCAGCGCCGCCGCATCGATCCAGCCCTTGGCATAGGCGATCTCGTCGGGGCTGCCGACCTGCTGGCCCTGCCGTTCGGACAGGGTGCGCACGAAATTGCCGGCATCCAGCAGGCTGGCATGGGTGCCGGTATCGAGCCAGGCATAGCCGCGGCCCATCTGTTCGACCTGCAATTGCCCTCGGCCAGATACATCTCTAGCAAGGACACGATTTCCAGTTCGCCGCGCGGCGAGGGCGTCACGCGCCCGCGCCCGTTCCGGCGCCGTGCCGTCCAGAAAATACAGACCCGTCACCGCATAGGAGGATGGCGGTTTGGCCGGCTTTTCGATGATCGACCGGACCTTGCCGTCGGCGCCGAAATCGACCACGCCGTAGCGTTCCGGGTCAGCGACGCGGTAGCCGAAGACCGTGCCGCCCGTGGCCCGCGCATCGGCGGCGGCCAGCACCTTGGGCAGGCCGTGGCCGAAAAAGATGTTGTCCCCCAGCACCATCGCCGAGGGCGCGCCGTCCAGAAACCCCTCGGCCAGCATATAGGCCTGCGCCAGCCCGTCGGGGTTGGGCTGCGATATAGGTGAAACTCAGCCCCCATTGCCCGCCATCGCCCAGCAGGCGCTGAAACTGGTCCTGATCCTGCGGGCGTGGTGATGATCGCAATCTCGCGGATACCCGACAGCATCAGGACGCTCAGCGGGTAAAAGATCATCGGCTTGTCTTAGATCGGCAAAAGCTGTTTCGACAGGCCCATGGTGATCGGGTACAGGCGCGTGCCCGATCCATCCGGCCAGAATGATGCCCTTGCGCTGTGTCATGTCACTAGCGCCTAACTCGTTGAGAATACGGTCCAGCCTCGGCCCGCCAGTCCGGGCGCGCGATGCCGAATGCCTGCTCGGGGCGACTGCAGTCCAGCCGCGAGTTCAGCAGGCCGCGGGCGGGCTGTGGGTATAGCGTGGTGGGATGCCCTCGATGACGCAGTCGAGTCCGGCGCGCGTAAAGATCGCTCGCGCAAACCCGGCCCAGCTGACATCCGGGTCCCCGGCAAATGGTAGGTCCCCGACAGGCAGGCGCCACCCCCAAGGTCGCAGCCATGGCTAGCAGCGCATCGGCGATGGCCCCCGCCTCGGTCGGCCCGCCGACCTGGTCATCCACCACCCGCAGCCCGTCGCCCGCTTCCGACAGCCGCAGCATGGTCTTCACGAAATTGCCGCCATCGGCAGAAAATACCCAGGAGGTGCGCAGAATGCGAAAGGCTCCCCCCGCTGCCACGATCCCGACCTCGCCCGCGGCCTTCGACCGACCGTAGGCGCCGCAGCGGCGCGATCGGGGCGTCCACCGGCTACGGCGCGTCGCCCTCGCCCGGAAAGCACGTAGTCGCTGGAGATATGCACGAAGGGGATTGCCAGGTCCGCGCCGGCCCGCGGGCCACCGCAGCCGGGCGCGTCCCCGCCGACTGGTGACCAGCGCCTCGGCTTCGTGCGCTTCGGCGTGGTCCACGGCGGTGGCATGCGGCGGCGTTGATCACCGCATCCGGGCGACGCGTCGCGCATCGCCTGCAGCGCAGGCCTCGGGGTCGCGCAGATCGGTTGCCTCGGGGCCGCCCCAGATAGGTTGCGTCGGGCGCACGAGCGGCGCCAGCGCGCGGGCGAGCTGGCCGGTGCGACCAAAGACCAGGACCCGCATCAGGCCCGTCCCAGGCGCTGGCCAACGCCCTCACGGTCCAGCAAGGCGCGCCACCAAGGCGCATTGTCCAGGTACCAGGCGACCGTCCGCGCCAGCCCCTGATCCAGCGTCACCGAGGGGCGCCAGCCCAGTTCGGCGCGGACCCGGGTCGCGTCGATCGCATACCGCGCATCATGGCCGGGCCGATCCGCGACAAAGGTGATCTGGTCGGCGTAGCGCCCGTTTGCCTTGGGACGCACCTCATCAAGTATCGCGCACCCGTTGCACGAGGTCGAGGTTGGTGCATTCATTGTCCCCCCCGATATTGTAGCTGCGTCCGATCTCCCCTCATTGAGACAACAACAGCGCTCCCCGGCATGATCCTCGACAAAAAGCCAGTCGCGGATGTTCTGACTCCCCTTGCCGTAGATCGGCAGCGGCTTGCCCGCCAGCGCGTTGAGGATCGTCACCGGCACCAGCTTCTCGGGGAAGTGGAAAGGACCGTAATTGTTGGAACAATTGCTGATCACGACCGGCAGACCATAGGTCTCGTGCCACGCCCGGACAAGATGGTCAGAGGAGGCCTTGGACGCCGAATTGGGGCTGGATATGAATGGCAACATAAAAGCGGCTTTTTCATAGGGTCTGGTGTCGAGTATCAGGATTTTCATGAACAGGTGGATAAAGAAAAAAAGTGGGTCTACACAAAAAGTAATGCCACTCAAGTCGGTACAGATACTTATCAGCAGAATATTCCTGTAGTGATCAACACTGGATTTGGGACCACCTCTGCTACCCTGCGTGTGGACATAGAAGAAAACAGTGTCACAACCGATTATCAGGAAGGTGATCAAGTGTCCTTCCGATTGACAGTCGATCATTCATTGAAATGGTTGAGGGTGCCTGTCTATGTTGGCTACCACTACGAATGGAGGAATTGGTTTGCTGAAGTTCGCGGAGGCATGGGCCTTCAGGTGTTCCTGGCCAGCAATTCAACCATTACTGAAGTACTTGAAGCAAGAGATAAGATCAAGATCAGAGAGACCGAATCAACCAAGCAACTCAAGCACCTCCAAAAGACCATCTGGGATGCACAAGGTGGTTTGTATGCCGGATATCGTTTTTCAGATGCCTGGAGTGCCAGCCTGGGTTATGAGCAATGGTTCTCTCTACAGTCCGTTGTCGACCGTCCCAATGTGTCCACCAAAACAAATGGATCAGGCGTTCAATTGGCACTTCGACGAACATTTTAATTTCCCCCCCTTTTTGAATACCCTTGCCCGTCCATGCCATTAGACGGGTAAAGGGTATTTTTTATATTTCAACAATAAGGTTTGAAAAAGCAAAATAGTCGCAGCAATGAAAAAATAAATTCTTAAAATTTTCAGGGAGGCAACCGAAATAGATTCTTCCTCACCAATAGAGTAAGAACCAAAAACTTATTATCATGAAAAAGATTCTGTTTTTTCTCTGTGGCCTGTTTTTAATCGCCGCCGTCTCTTGTAACAAAGAGGCCATCCTGGATGATGAAGCGCTTGTAGAACAAATTGCGACTGCCGCGGAAAAGGAGGCCATCAGCCCATCAGCCCTTCCGGTTGAAATTCAGGAAGAAGTGGCCTACTACAATTTTGATTCTTATGTGGAAGCTGCCAACTACGTGAGTGATGCCGGTTATGAAGTCATCATGGGTGATGAAGAAACGATCTATTTTACAGAGGCTGGACGGCGTCTCCATTCTACACGTCACCTGTATTTGTTGAACAAATTTGGACCCTGTGGCGGCAAAGGGACCTGGATCAAAATGGACGACCTCTCCCAGGAGATCCTGGACTACATCACAACCAATTATCCCGATGCGACAATCAAAGTCGGGAAGGAGAAGAATGAGGTGATCCTCGTACTCCTGGATACTAAAATGATCCTGGTCTTTGATCAGGATGGCAACTTCCTCAAAGAGACTGCAGGTTTTCATCACTGTCCCAAATTCTGCAAACTGATTCCTGTTACCGATCTGCAAATAATCATCACGGACTATCTCTCCATAAACTATCCCGATGCTGAGATCAAGGCCGCCTGCCAAAAGCATGACAAATTTATCGTGGTGGGTATTCTGACTCCTGATGGCCGCAAGGTTGTTGTTTTTGATATGGATGGCAATTTCCTCTTTACCCGACCCTAGAAGAAGCCCAATGTTCCGAGTTTACTTGAAGGTCCCGGTGATAGCCGGGGCCTTTTTTGATGGTTGTCCTGAAATCCTGTATTTTTGCCGGCTATGGCCACGCCGCGCACAGTTGCATTTCACACATTGGGTTGTAAGCTCAATTATTCAGAAACGTCTGCATTAAGTCGACTGTTTGAGGATAATGGCTATACGATTGGCACGTTTACCTCTGTCGCAGATATCTATGTCATCAATACGTGTTCGGTCACAGACTTTGCAGATCAAAAATGCCGACAGACAGTTCGGCAGGCCCTCCGCCGTAATCCACAGGCGAATGTGGTCGTGACTGGTTGTTATGCCCAGTTAAAGCCTCAGGAGATTGCCAACATCCCGGGAGTGGACCTCGTCCTGGGTGCCGCTGAAAAATTTCGCATCCTCGACTATCTCGAGCCATTCATTATGGGTGATGCCGGTGTAAAAGTCCATGCAGGGGATATCCAACAGGCCAATACATTTACATCTTCGTTTTCGTTCGGTGACCGGACGCGGTCATTTCTGAAAGTCCAGGATGGATGTGATTATAAATGTACGTTTTGCACGATTCCCCTGGCTCGTGGAGCCAGCCGGAGTGATGAAGTGGAAAAAGTGGTACAGAATGCGCGACTCCTGGCCGATCAAGGCGTAAAAGAGATCGTGCTCACAGGTGTGAACATTGGTGATTTCGGGAATGGTACAGCAGTAATTGAAGGGGAACGGATAAAAAAAGAGGCCCTTTTTATTGATTTGATCCGAGCACTGGATAGGGTAGAAGAAATCCCTCGTTTTCGTATATCATCTATTGAGCCCAACCTCTGCACGCGGGAGATACTGGAATTTGTTGCCGGTTCAGAAAGGTTTATGCCACATCTGCACATGCCCCTGCAATCCGGAAATAATAAGCAGTTGCGGGAAATGCGACGTCGCTATACCCGTGAACTATATGCAGAACGGGTGTCCTGGATCAAGGAATTGATGCCCCATGCTTGTATTGGTGTGGATGTTATTGTCGGGTTTCCCGGTGAGACAGAGGATGACTTTCGAGAAACGGTTCGATTTATAGAAGACCTCCCGGTGAGTTACCTCCATGTCTTCACATATTCTGAGCGGCCCAATACTCCAGCTGTTTCGATGGACGGAGCTGTACCGATGTCAGTACGAAAGGAACGCAATGCCATTTTGCGGTTTTTATCAGATAAAAAGAAGGCTGCATTTTATCAGGAGCACCTCCATACGATCCGACCCGGGTTGTTGGAGCAGGACAAGAAGCCGGGTTTTGTCGGAGGATTTACAGATAATTATATTCAATTTCGACTCCCGGAGGAATTCGGCCAGGTGAATGACCTGAAAGAAATCAGTCTGTGTTCAATGGAGGGCGATCTGGTCATGAATGCCAATCTATCGATAACGGATCACCTTGATCAACCGATGGCTTTTTCAGGTAACTCACCCTTCCAGAAAGGGTAATTTGAACGCTTGACAAACTTTTTTAATAAAAAAAGCATGGAAATTGGCCATTCTGTGAAACAATTGGCAGGGATTTCGTTTTACACAAACCTATCTTACTTATATTTGCAGAGTTTAAATTAAAACAGGAACAATGGCAACCACTCGTTTGAGTCCACAGGAATTACAAGACTTGTTAGAATCTTATCAGTCAGAGCTGAAGAAATTAGCGTTTCAGGCTGGTACTACCAACAAATTAGTCGCTGATTTGGAAAAGCAGCTTCGTGCTTCTTTGGCCAAAGAAAAGCGTGAGCGTTTAGCAGCTGAAAAAGCGAAAGCTCGTGCCGCGGCAAAAAAGGAAAAAGAAAGAGCCAAAGCAGCTCTTGCTAAGGAAAAGGCAAAAGCAAAAAAAGCGAAAGCAACCACAGCTAAGCGCCGCGGTCGTCCAGCTAAAGCTGCAAGTGCAACTGCGACTACAACCGCAACTGCCAAGCCAGCTGCAAAGCGTCGTGGCCGTCCAGCGAAAGCGAAGACAGCTACAGCTGCTGCCAGCACAACCACTGCTGCTGCTACTCCAGCTGCACCAAAGCGTCGTGGTCGTCCAGCAAAGGCGAAGACAGCTGCTGCAAAGACAACTGCAACTGCCAAGCCAGCTGCAAAGCGTCGTGGACGTCCAGCGAAAGCGAAGACAGCTACAGCTGCTGCCAGCACAACCACTACTGCTGCTGCTGCTACTCCAGCTGCACCAAAGCGTCGTGGCCGTCCAGCAAAGGCGAAGACAGCTGCTGCAAAGACAACTGCAACTGCCAAGCCAGCTGCAAAGCGTCGTGGTCGTCCAGCGAAAGCGAAGACAGCTACAGCTGCTGCCAGCACAACCACTACTACTGCTGCTAAGCCAGCTGCAAAGCGTCGTGGACGTCCAGCAGGTACAGCCAAAAAGGCAACGCGGACTAAGAAGGCGTAAGCTTTTTTATAGCAACCTCAAAAAGAAGGCTGCCGGAGATAATCCGGCAGCCTTTTCTTTTGGACTTGATCGATGGTAATGTGACTCGGGTGTCTGCTGGTAGAAGCCGTTCAGATCCCGGTCATCATCCGCATATTCGCGTTACTTCGCTTTCGGTTTATTCAACCGTTGGATCACTTCACGGGTGATATCGAAACTGTCATTCACAGCAAGTACAGGTGAACCACCACCATAACTCAGGACATAATCATAATTGTACTGGGCTTGGATCACACGCAAAGTAGAGGAGATCTCTCTCTGCAATTCATCATTGACCCGGTTGGATTCCGCCATCAACTCTTTTGTGATACTTTCCTGGTCGGCCATTAATTGCTGCTGCTTCATGGTGAGCCGCTGCTCCTCTGCTTGCAAGTCTTTTGGAGTCATGGTCCCCTTGCTTGCTTTTTCATTCAGCATCATGATCTCTCTTTCCAGAGACCTTGCTTGAGACTTCAATTTGGCATCGGCCGTCTTTTCACGGGAACTGATCGCTTTCTGTTGATCGATAAACAGCGTGTATTGATTGAGTAATGTGTCTGTATTCACATAGACGATGTTCAATACATTATCCACAGGTAGTGCCAAAGAGGATTCATCATCTTCCGGCTCGTTAGTGCTGAATTTATCCAGGAACAAATAGCCGACAGCGATGAGAAGCAGGATATTTAATCCCAGTAGTATTCGATTCATAACATCAAGATTTAGGCTGTAAAACTACATAAACAGCTGGAGACCTTCCTGAAGTCGGGTACTACCGGATGTCGAAGTGGTCAAATGATTCAGGCTGTTCATCAGTGGCGATGACCTGGTCCACTCTGGACAAAGGGGCGCCCCGATGCGCCCATTCGATCAGCAGTTGGATCTGACTATCTGGCCCGCAAGCCACAATACTGACGGATCCGTTCGGTTCATTCTTCACCCATCCAGTCAGACCTAGTGCTTTTGCCTGATCGCGGGTATGGACTCGAAACCAAACGCCTTGTACCTTGCCAGTAACTTGAATACGAACTTGTTTCATTTCAGCTTAACGGATTTCTAATACCAATCCTTTGAGATAGCTGGTCTCTGGCAGGACAAGATTAACCGGATGGTCCGGGCCTTGCGAGAGTACATGCAGGATCTTGGCCTGTCGACCCGCCTCCAGTGCCGCAGCAGTAATGGTATCTCTGAATAATTGACTGTCGACCACCTGGCTGCAACTGAACGTAAATAATAAACCACCGGGTTTGACTCGATTCATACCCATTGCATTCAGGCGTTTATAACCCTGGACGGCCTGATGGCGTTTATTTTTGCTTTTGGCAAAAGCTGGTGGATCGAGGATGACAATATCCCATAGTGTTTCATGATCCCGCAAATAGTGGAGCACATCCGCTTCGACAGAGGTGTGTTTATCCCGGGGGACACTTGAGATCTCCAGGTTTTCTTCCAGGAGGGTCAAAGCTTTACCAGAGACATCCACCGAGGTGACACTGGTTGCCAAACCCAGCAACGCATAGACGCTAAACCCACCACTATAGGAAAAGGCATTCAAGACTGATTTCTCTCCGGCATATCGCTGGAGTAGCAATCTATTTTCTCGTTGGTCGAGAAAAAATCCTGTTTTCTGACCACCATCCCATTGTGCTAAAAAAGGTATGCCGTGCTCGATGAAACGAGTGCCCGCTGCCTCACCATAGAGATAACCATCCCGGATGGTTTTTGCAAAAAGAGGAGGAAGGGTTGATCTGGATTTATCAAAGACATGCTGAATATTTAATCCTTCCAGGGCAAGCAGTGCTTGAACAATCATCTCCCGTTCGCGATACATGCCAATGGAATGCGCCTGAAAAACGGCAGTCCCTTCGTAAATATCAATGATCAAGCCCGGCAGGTGATCGCCTTCACCATGCACCAGTCGGAATCCGGTAGTGTTCATTCCAGGGCCGTATCCCAGACGTTGGCGGAGCGCCCAGGCATTTCCAAGGGCTTCCTGGATGGGGCTGTCGGAAGGCTCCTCTGGACCAAATGCAATGATCTTGACCAGGATGGATCCATCGTGAAAATGACCCCAACCCAGAGGTTTTTCCCGGTGGTCGGCAATGATGACCCGATCACCATCCTGGGGCTGACCTTCGAGACGAAGAATAGCGCCTGAAAAGATCCAGGGATGACGACGAAGAAGAGGTACCTCGCGCCCCTTTTTCAAGATGACAATGGGATGCATAGGTTAGTTATGATTCTTTGTTCAATGATTCGGGATTGCGTAACCACAGGTCCCTCTGTGGGAAAGGAATCACAATTCCATGCTCCCTGAATAAACGAGTGATGGTAAATCGCAAATCACTTTTGACAAATTCGATCGCCAGGAATTCCTCGGAAAAAAAGTATAGCGTAAAAATCAGCGCTGAATCAGCGAAATCTTCAAAGGCAACTTTGGGTTCTGGAAAATGCTGAACCTGAGGGTGATCTGCTCCCGCCTTTAACATCAGACGTTCTACCAGATCAACATCTGAGGAATAAGAGACCCCGACTTTCACCTGGAATCGAGTCATGGCATCATTGTGACTCCAATTGGTGACATTTTCAGAAACCAATTTGGAGTTGGGAATGATGATAACCACCTTGTCACGGGTTTCCACCTTGGATGTCCGAAGGCCAATGGCTCGAACAATGCCAACAATTCCTTCCACAATGACCACATCATTTACCGCTACGGTGCCTTCGATCAGTAAGACGATACCTGATACGAGGTCATTGAAAATATGCTGTAAGCCAAAACCGAGACCAACCAATAATGCTGCTGCTCCAGCCCAAATAACACTGAGGTGAATACCCAGCGCCTGAAAAGCAATCAGAATAGCAATGACATAAATGACATAGCTGATCAAGCGACTCACTGAATAATATCGGCCGATATCCAGTTTTTTACGACGGAAATACCGACGTACAATTGACGAGATGATCAAACTTGTCAACCAGGCAAAAAACAGGATCAGCAGCGCATAGACCACTTCGACAACCGTCAGGCTGTATGTTCCGATTTTCAGAAGTTCAATTTGGAGAAATTCGCCCATGGTAGACACAAATCTACCTACAATATTTTACCTGGCCCTTTCTAAAACAGGGATGGGAAATCCCAGGGGAGTTGGAGCAGGTCCAGATCAATTGTCCAGGTCACCCGACTCCAGTAAGAAGGATCGCGTTGTTTGAGCAATTGGTTCAATGTCGTATTCTGGACGATGGGGAAGAAGATTTGGATACGATCATCCAGGATACTGAACTGCAAACCGAGATCCCACCAGAGCTGGTCCACAATTGTTTTGTCCTGACCCAAAAATGTCCTGTCTGACCAGTAACCGAGATCAGAATAGATTTGAATGGGTAACCGAATGCCCAACGGAAGATCACTGCGAAGATTGATCGAAGCGATAAAGTGATTGCTCTGGCCATCGCCAAATGCCGGCCCCAAAGCCGTTTTGAAACCGCCTTCTCGAATCAGGATCTGCCGACTGGAGAAACCGGAATATTCCGATCGACCATAAAATGGATCTTCAAATCGATAATCATTGATGCCCTGAAAACTCAAGGCATAACTTCCCCTTGTAGATGGATTGGAAACATTTCCGGATTCCCTTCTGGAATTGTAAGGAAAGCCGCCAATAAACGACCGGATATGAAAATATCGCTTGGGTAAAAACTGATTGGCCAGTTGAAGTTCAATCCCGGTTTTCAAATATCCCTGCTGCCGACCAAACGCATCCTGATAAGGTTGGTATTCAGCATCCAGGCTGATGGACCAGGGTTGCAGGGCTTCCTGGTGTGTAACTGTTGAACGGAAAGCCAATATCCGATCCCAGGTCAGGTTTTCGGCCGTTTGAGGCAAATGATGATCAGAACTCAATTCCTGGCGCCCGATGATCCAGCTGTATAGTCCGGCAAGCCAATGAACTTCCTCCGCCCGGATTTCTGCCCTATTCTGCCATTCCACATACGGTTGGAAACGGTGGTAGTGCCAGTTACCCCCATCGAAGGGGTAAAAACTGTTCGAACGTGCCCGAATACCCACCCGGATGAATTCGGGTCCTTCTGATAAATAAAGGTCCTGATAGGCTGCTGCGGTATACCCGAATCGTTCGGATCCAAATCCGTATAAACCACCGAGAAAATATCCGGAAGGTTGATAATAAACCTTCTGATTATGCAGAGCCAGCCCAGCCTGAAAACCGTCATAGACATTCCCGCCGATTAGCGGTAGAACATAGGTGCGCAGTCGTGGAGCATGGAATACACCGGCACCAAAACCAAGTCCCCAGCCCGATTTTATGGAAAACAGGCTGTTCAGCTGATATTGATCATTGGCAGAGTGGAGGTCTGGGACGATACCATCTCGGACGGACAGGGTCCGGGTACCCGGTAAAATGGACACCAGAACAGTGGTATCCTTTTTTGAAAAGCCGGGCCACCAATCCTCCTGCAGGGTGCTGTCTCTATCCAGTTGTCGGAGAGACCAGGGCAGGCCGTGAAGACCATTTTGCCGGATCGTGACATGGTGCTGACCATTTATTGGTCGAGCTTTGCGAATCGACAGATCACGAACAAAGGGCTTTGATAATGCTTGACCGAACAGCCATTCCAGATCCATACCCAGGTCTTCTTCAAAAGCAGCACGAAGGTCTGCTGGCAACGGGTGGTCAAACTGCCAGCGCTGGTAATAATGCTGAAAGGCATGATCGGATTTCTCCCGACCAACGAGATTTTCCAGGACGCGAAAGGCACGCTCCGGAATGGTGTAGGCCCCTACCAGGTAGTCGATCTCCGAATACATTTGGCTGATGCCTTCCATGGGTATCGGCAACAGATGTTTCCCTGCCTCCCCGCGTAACAACCAGCCTTCGGTATCAAAGGCCAGCGTAAAACGGGACGCCGGTCGCACGGAAGACGTATATCGATGGTCGAAATAAGAGTTCAACCCCTCATCCATCCAGGGATGAAGCCGTTCATGGGTAGACAACACGCCATAAAACCAATTATGACCGACCTCATGAGCGATGACCTCCTCCAAACCGGCAGGTGGAAGCCCCGGCTGGATATAGGTGATCATTGGATACTCCATCCCTCCTGAAAAGTCCTTTACAG
This sequence comes from uncultured Saprospiraceae bacterium, assembly GCA_942490895.1. Lineage (GTDB taxonomy): Bacteria > Bacteroidota > Bacteroidia > Chitinophagales > Saprospiraceae > JAGNXB01. The sequence continues at coordinate 16,904 of CALNZC010000057.1, read as the reverse complement.
CTTGAATGGCCGACACATAGGGCCAGGGGTAAGGGCCTACGTGTTCATCATAGTACTGCGTTGCCGTACGAACATATTCGATACCTTTTTTCCAGTTCCCCATACCAGCCGAAGTATAGGCGCACTGCCCCACCACGGTGCCACCGTTTTGCAGGTTGAAGACTTCCTCCTGTAAAAAGTATTGGGCCGATAAGGCCATGGCAAAATCAGGAACCCAATCAGCAGAAAAGGACCAGGTGTTGCCCTTGCCTGTGGCATTGAACATGCCTGGAAGACCCTTTTTCGTTTGGTCAAGGGCTTGTTGCTGGTAGGATCGAGTCCTTTCGTTTCGCGGTGCACCAGTTGAAACCACAACAAAGCTGTCAGGCAAAGTCAGAGATACCTCGTAACGGGCGAAATCCTGGACGAATTCACCCAGTTCCAGGTAGGGAATCATCTGCCATTCATGGTCCGTATAACGGGCTGGCTTGGGAAACCAATGGGCGAGTTGCCAGATCTCACCATCTGTACCCAGACGGGAATGAAAGCCAGGCAGAGCCAATTGATAATCAGCATGGATGATCACTTCTTCTCCGGGGAGAAGTGATTTTGTCAAGTGGAGTCGGACAATGTCGACGTGCGAATCGACCTGTTCAGCCTGAAGAAAATCTGATCCTTGCGAAAACTGAAGGAACCGATATCCGATCCGATCTTCAGGATGTAGATAATAGAACGTTGCTTCACCAAACCGAAGTTGTTGACGGCCATATGCAGAAAGTGGATCCGAAAATGCCTCTGCCCACAGATGGAACACAAGAGTGGAGAGGGTATCCGAAGATGTGTTGGTATACCGGAGAGTATATTCGGCATCCAGCACTTTGGCTTCTACATCTAAAGAGGCTTGGATGTCAAAAATCTGGGACGTGGGACGATCGGGAACCTGTGCACACAGCTGGCCCAATGCAGACAGGAGGAACAGGCCGGTACAGATGGATTGTAGTACTTTCATGGGTCATTCGCAAGGTTAAAAGTAGACAATCATGATACAATGGAAGGCGATGAACAAGGCGCTGTTCATACTGGTCCTGATTATGGGAACCGGCATATGTGTCGAGGCTCAGGTATGGCAATCCGTACAAAAGGATAGCAGTTCGTTTCCAGTAGCCTGGGAAGGGACCTGGACAGGTACGTTGCAGATCTTTTTTCCAGGAGTGTCTCCTCGAGAAGTACCCATGCGTTTGGAGATCATTCCTGAAGATTCGCTCTCCTGGTCCTGGACCTTGATCTATCAAGCAGACCATACAGAAGATCGCAGGCCGTATCGATTGTTACCTGTGAATCCTGAAAAGGGGAGGTGGCAGATCGATGAGCAGAATGGTATCGTATTGGGTGGGCAGGTCTTCGGCCCTGTTTTTGTGTCCCGGTTTGAAGTAGGAGGGCAACTCTTGCTCGCTCGATATGGGTTGGAGGATGACGCTATTCGATTTGAAATACTCACCGGGGGCATGGACTTCGAAATGACCGGAGGATTGCAAGATGGTGAAAATCCACTGGAGGCAACACCAGAGGTGAAGTGGTATAATTTGAATGTCTACCAAAAAGCCATCCTTCAGCGCAGTTATGATTAACGGTGTCTTAACGTCAGCCCTCCTTTAATTGATTGATAAGCAGGCGATTTACTCGTATCTTTGCAAGATGATGTCACTCCGATTGCGGCATATTCTGGCGTATTCTCTAGCCTTACTTTTGTTTGTCAGTACTTCTGGCGTACCCGTACACAAGATGATCTGCTTATGTAAAGGTGAGCAGGTAATCAGCTGGTTTAGTGCAACAGAGTCGGGGTGTTGCCAGCACACACCTGTTCAGCCTCAACTGGGATGCTGTACTGCTGAAGACAGCGATCATGACTCAGGAAAGAGAAACTGTCAGGAGCAGGAAACAACACTGGCTCGAATCTATGTTCAATTCCTGGCCGACAAAACGATCCAGGCTTCTGACGGCACCTTAAGTTCGTTTTTCACGGTAGGAGCCACAGACTTTTTTCTGAATACCGGCTTTCATTTGGCCAATGCCATCCATCTTTCTTGTATTCCATTTTTTTCATCTGGGCCACCTCGCTACCGAATGGGTTGCCAGATTCGCTGTTAGGTTTTGATCTCTTTGACTACCCCACCAGGGGTGTAAGGAATGAATCATGAACCAGACAGATCACATCATGAAATGGATTTTCAGTTTTTTTGTACTTCTCACCACTACACTCGTCCTGGCACAGACTTCCGATCTGCAGGGGTTTGTAGCCAATGAAGAAGATGAGCTCCTGATTGGAGCTACGGTTTCCTGGAAGGGGACCACTGACGGCGTGACCACCGATCTCAACGGAGGGTTTGTCATACCCCGTCGTGAAGACGTGACCACTTTAATTATTCAGTATGTAGGGTATGAACCCTTCAATCTGGAAGTCGATCCGACGGATCAAGACCTCTACATCACGCTATCTGGAGTGGCCACACTGGGAACGATAGAGGTTACCGGAGAAGAAAAAGGGAATTACATCTCCACTCTGGGCACACGATATGTGGAGACCATCTCTTCCAATGAACTCAAAAAAGCAGCCTGTTGCAACCTGGCAGAAAGCTTTGAAACCAATGCCTCGGTAGATGTTGGTATGACCAACGCGGTTACCGGTGGATCAGAAGTCCAGATGCTTGGATTGCGAGGGATCTATACCCAATTGCTGGTGGAGAATCGTCCAGCCATGAACGGGCTGGCCCAACCTTTCGCCCTGGATTACATCCCGGGAACCTGGGTGGAATCCATCCAGATCTCGAAAGGTGCCAGCTCTGTCGCCAATGGACCACAGTCTATCACTGGGCAGATCAACACAGAGTTGGTCAAGCCCGACACCGACCACCCGCTTTTTGTCAACCTTTTCGGGAATTCATTGGGACGGGTAGAGGCAAATATGCATCTGAATCGTGCCTGGAAGCCCAGCCTGAGCACAGGACTTCTGCTTCATGCCAGCGGTCAGCAGCGGGAATTTGACCAGAATGAAGATCAGTTTCTGGACCAACCGAAACGGCTGCAATTCAATGGCATGTATCGGATGTTCTACCAGCTGGGGAACATGAATGGACAATTCAATATCCAGGGCATTCAACACCGACAGGAAGGGGGGCAGCTCAGTTCAGTCGAGGATGCCTGGCGATTAACACAGGATAATGACCGAGTAGAGGTCTTTGGAAAGAACGGATATGTCTTTGATGGGGACCGTTACCAGAGCATCGGTTTTATATACAATGCCTACACCCACAAGTATCGCGGACAGTATGGTGTTCGAACGCATACTGGCGATCAACGTGGAGCCTATGTGAATTTGCTGTACAACATGGAAGGAAAATCTCCTGATCATACTTTTTCAGCGGGTATCAGCCATCAAACGGATGACATACGTGAAGACCTCTATGGTGTCAATTTTGATCGCAAGGACCAGGTGAGTGGCGTCTTTACTCAATACAGCTTTGGAAGGGATCAACAGGATGATGGCACCGGATTTTCATGGCGTAAAAGAGGCGGTATCATCTTTGGCGTCCGGGCGGATTATCACCAGCGATTTGGCTGGTTTATTACCCCTCGGCTGAATGCCAGACTGAACCTCGATGCCCAAACTGTGATTCGGGTCTCTGCAGGAAGGGGATGGCGCAACCCTAATTTTCCACCAGACTGGCAATCCATGCTGTTTAACAACTGGACCTTGCAGGTCAACGAAAAGCTTCTGCCAGAAGATGCCTGGGTATTTGGTGCAAATGTGACCAAAAGCATATTGGTCGGGGATCGGATCTGGAGTCTGGTGTTTGATGCTTTTCACACCCGGTTTACCAACCAGGTGGTGATGGATATGGAATCCAAGCATACGTTAATCCAACTGTATAATCTGGATGGCCGATCATACAGTAACAGTCTGCTGGTCATGGTGAACATGGAGGTTGCCCGAGGGCTTGAATTGAAAGTGGCCTGGAAATATAACGAGGTGAAAACCACATATCAGGGGATTCTGGAATCCTTACCGATGGTCCCCCTGCACCGCCTTCTGTCGACCCTGGATTATGTCACTCCCAACAAAGTGTGGCGATTCAACGTGACCGGCCAAGGTGTAGGTTCGATGCGATTACCCAGTCATAATGGCTATCCACCAGATGTGATTGCCAATTCACCACAAGAGTCACCAGCCTACCTGCTGGTCAATAGTCAGGTGTCGTGGACAAGAGGAGAACTGGATATCTATCTGGGAGGAGAGAATCTGACCAACCGGACTCAACCTTTTCCGATCGTCGATTGGCAGCAACCCAATAGCGAGCATTTTGATGCGACCCGTGTTTATGCTCCTGTGATTGGTACTCGTGTGTATCTGGGTATTCGGTATTCGCTCTAGGATAGCGCTGCAGGACTGTTGAGTGAACAACCTGTATGAAGGCAAGACCCAAGAAGGAGGAAATTCCAAATTCCAAAACACCCTGAAATCGATTAATCTAATCTGCCATCCCCTTGGCCATACAATGTTATGAAAACGCAAAAAGGCGTGATTAAACGGGCCTTTGCATCCTGGCGCCCTATATTCGGCCTCCTATTTCACCTATTCCACTTATATGAAACAGTTCTTCGCCCTCCTCATTTCCATGTCCTGTCTGGTCGCAATGCAAGCCCAGATCCCCGAACTGGTCAAGAATATCCAGCCCGGCTCAGGCAGCAGTCTGCAATATTATGAGAATGGCATGATCGGGTATGGCGATGTCCTCCTGTTTGCCGCAGATGACGGCACAAACGGAGTTGAACTGTGGATCAGTGATGGCACTGAAGGCGGGACCACCCTGCTGATGGATATCAATCCAGGAGCTGCGGGATCCGAGTGTAAGAACTTCTTCCACCTGGACGGTCAGGTTGTCTTTCAAGCAAAAACAGCGGCAAACGGACAAGAACTATGGATCACGGATGGTACACCTGCCGGCACCAACATGATCATGGATATCCGCCCGGGAACGGGAAATGGCGTAAATAATACCGTCGCTATCAATGACTACTTCTATGTCTGGAATGATGTCATGTACTTCTCCGGCAATGATGGTCAGGTGGGGAATGAATTGTGGCGGACCGATGGTACCGAAGCCGGCACCTGGCTGGTCAAAGACATCCAGCCCATTTTTGGTGCAAATGGAAATGGCAATCCCCGTTATTATGGCACCCTGGATGACAAGCTCTATTTCACGGCCCATGAAAATAGTAACGATGGTGAACAGCTCTGGGTCACTGATGGCACTCCTGCTGGAACAGAACGATTCTACACCTTTCCTGGCGTAACGGGAGGCGTTGATCCTCGACACAAGATGGAGGTTAATGGCCAACTGGTCTTCTATGCTGAAGGCAACGATCTGGGTGCCGAACTCTGGACTACAGATGGCACACAGGCGGGAACCAAGATGGTCCTGGATATCAATACGACACCGAATATGGGCAGTTTTGACACCCAACCCAATACCCATGAAAACCGATTCAACCGGATCGGAGATGTCATCTATTTTGCCGCAAATGATGGTACAAACGGTCGTGAGCTCTGGCGTACCGATGGCACTTCGACAGGCACCTGGATGGTAAAGGACGGTTCAGCTGAAGTACCTGGATATTCACCCCAACTGTTCACCGTCATGGATGATATCCTCTACTATAAGTTTGATGATGAAACACATGGTATCGAACTGTGGCGCTCCGATGGAACCGAATCAGGTACCTGGATGGTCAAGGATGCGACACCCGGTAGTCAGGGTTCATTTTGGCTGCCATCCTTCCTGACAGCGATCAATGGTCGGATCTATTTTGGGGGTGCCAAGGGAAGTGCATTCAATGTTGAATTGTGGATCTCGGACGGGACGGAAGCAGGAACGGTAGTCCTGCCGGAGATCAACCCATCTACCGGAGCTGGTTCTGACCCCAATCGCTTTACGCTGGTCGGTGATGAGGTCCTGTTTGGCGCGAAAACAGCCACCGAAGGCTTTGAATTATGGAAGGTAAAGGCCAATTCCGTCAGTACAACCGATGTCACACTGGAAGGGATATCCATCCAACCGACGATCAGTACTGGAACATTTACGGTCACCTCAGCAAACGCATCCGGATTTGATGTTTCCGTTCTGAATCTCGAAGGGCGACAGGTGGCATTCTGGCAAAATGTTCAGAGCGGCCAACAGCTGGAATTGCCAGTGGCTGTGAAAGGATTGTTGATGGTCCAGGTGACCCAGGGGCATCGGTCGTCAATGTCGAAATTGATCGTGAACTAACCGGTAGCAGTCGATTTATCCTTCCGTTTCCTTCCAGGACAGAAAACGGTCCAGAGAGGCATTGGCCATGCGCCTGACCCTGTTCTGGGTCATGGGTGTCCATCCGAAAAGCAATCCTTTCCAGCCCAGGGCCTGGCGGGCCCAGTTATAGAAAGAGAAGGAATCCTGATGAGTCAGAATTTTTCCATTCTGGAATGTAAATTCCGATTGGATCTTATTGATCACCCCCTGCCCGGTGGGCGAAAATGTATACATCGCGTGCCAGGTGGCACTTCCCGATTGGTCATCTGCTGTGGAGTGATGGAATTCGATCTCCAAGTCTTTTGACCGTTTACAGAACATCTCCCACATCCCCTTCAATTTGAGGTTGTCCAGGTTGTAGAAAACGGGATCAGTAAAGGTGGCTTGATCGTCATACAAGGATTGCATGGTAGCGCAATCCTTTTGCTGAAACGCCTCAAAAAAGGTGTGGATCAGTTGGTTGTTTGCATGCATAGTTTTCGCTTGTTCCCGTAATATACGAATCCAAGCGTGGTTCCCTATGTACTTATGGCAGAGTATTGACTTTAGAATTAATCTACTTTAATGACCGTACTGCTCCATTTTTCGCCTGAAAATGGATCGATTAGTTGAATCAAATAAGGGCCTGAAGGCAATTCAGCCATAGTTACCTGGCAGATGCCAGGGGTCAGTAGTCCGGTCCGAACTGGTTGTCCATAAAGGTTGAACAACTGGAATTGTAGTTCTTGCTGGCCTTTCCAGTCTAGTGTAAGGTCCGTCCTGATCGGGTTGGAAAGAACACTGATTTTGTGCTGACCAAAAGAGTGAATGGCACTGACCTCACCGACCTGAAAGTGATGTGTACGGGTCGTTCCGCCATAGGTCGATTCGAATGTCCAGGTACCCTCCACGGCGTTAATGGGCAGGATGTAGCTCCACCACCACCAGGCCCAGGCATAATTGCCGGGACCTCCTTGTTCCCAGGATTTAAAGACTGCTCCCGTCGGGTCAGAGATTGCAAATGTGGCTTGATTATCCAGGAGTTGATCCCGGTACCAGGCAGTGAAATATACCAGATCACCCGGATCAAACTGGTCCTGCAGATTGGGTAGTTCATCATCCGGACAAAAACCATTCATCTCAGCAGGAATTCCGTGTGTCGTCAGACGATTGATCGAAGGTTCATAATAAGGCTTCTGATCGGACCACCAGGAACTTGGCGTAGTGGCATTACAGGGACCTTCATAAGTTTCAATGACCTTGTTTGATGCATCACGAATCTCCAGGTGCAGGTGGGGATTCGTGGAGCAGCCTGAACTACCGACGATGCCCAAATATTCTCCGGTAACGACGGAAGCACCCACAGGCTTAGCCGTAAGCGTATTCTTTTTCATATGGCCATACCAGGCTATAGATCCATCGCTATGTTGGATATAGACAGCATTCCATGTACCCACACAGGAGCAATTCTGATCAAAATAATCATCGCTTTTATTGATGATAACACCGGGAGCTCCGGCGATGATCTCCACCTGATTATCTTCCATCATCTGCCACCAGAATGGCCAGGAACTGATGTCCAATCCCTTATGGCCATTATAGGACCGGCTATTGCATTGAAAATCCTGAATACCTGTGCCGGGATCCAGGTCAACAAAATTGACGGTGGTATAATAAGAGGGTTGATTGAAGCCATTGGCCTGCTTGAGTGGCCAATCGAGTTGTACAGCTTTAGCTCGGTCGTCTGGTGTTTCAGGGAGGATTCCCTGATCAATTAATGATGCACGGTTTTCGTTTATTTCCTGTTCAATGACTGCATACGCTTCCGGTGACAGACAGGGATGTTCCGGAACTGGAATGGGCATATCTCCACCGCCCTGACTAACCTGGGCAGCTAAAAAACTGGTTAAGAATAACAGGATAAATGAAAGTGCCTTGTGTCTGAGCATGAAAATGTGTATTTGCTGTAAGATAGGTAATGCGGTTCAACGCAAAATAGTCATTTGATTTTTTGGGTAAATCCATTACTGAATAAAATGCCCCTCCTCGCTATCCCTGATTTTCATCAGCATCAGGATTTCCATGGCATTGACTCGCTTTTTTGCTTCTTCCACCCGGTCTCCGATAAAATGAGTGTCCAAAGTATCAAAGAAGAGTGCCTTCCATCGGGTAAAATGCTCTTGATTCAGTGGCGTCTTGCGATGCAGGTCAATGTGCTTTAACATCGGATTGCCGCGGTATGACGATTCGTCCAGCAATAGTGTACTCCAGAAATTGATCATCACTGGAATGTGCGTATCCCAGGAAAAATGATCCAGATCACGGAAAATATACCCAATGATATCATCAGCTTTTACCCGGGTGTAAAAGGACTCGACTAAAAGTGTAATGTCTTCTCGATTGGTAATTTCTTTTTTCAAGTTAAGGAGTTAAGGAGTTAAGGAGTTAAGGAGTTAAGTTTATTCGGTTACAGGCTTTTTATATGTTGAATTTATTTTCCGAATACCGAATACCGAATCACGTTTATTCGGTGAGGAGTTTATTCGTTTATATCTTCAATTTTAGTGTTCATATTTATATTTTACCCATTACCCACCCCATACCCATACCCATACCCATTACCCATTACCCATTACCCATTACCCATTACCCATTACCCATTACCCATTCACATATTCCCAGGCAGATCTCCAGGCGCCGGTTTCCTGACAATGATCCAGGAATTTTGCATAAAATGGATCATTCCCAATCGTAGCACTATCTCCTATGACCACGAGTTGACGTTGAGCACGTGTCATGGCCACATTCATACGTCGATAGTCCTGGAGAAAGCCGATCTCCAGACGTGTGTTAGACCGGACAAGGGATAAAATAACCACATCCATTTCCTGACCCTGAAAGCCGTCGATGGTTTGCACCCGGATGGGTAGTCCGTTGTAATGTTCATCCTTCAGAATTTCTTCCTCGATGTATTCCACCTGTTCGCGATAGGGAGAGAGAATGGCAATTTCCGGCCATTCTTTTTCAACCATATCCTGGCGCAGACTTTCTAAATGACAGGTGATCAAAACATATTCATCAGGATTATACCTTGACTTTGTTTCTGGATTGACCTTTTCTTCAAATCCACACCCGGCGGTGTCAATGAACAGTACCGGACGAGGGTCACTGATGGGTAATTGACGATCCTCCAGGCCCTCGGCAGACATCAGCTGGTCCTGATAAAACCAGGTATTCGAAAAGGCCATGATGGCCGGATGCATCCGGTATTGGATGGTGAGTAAGTGGACATGGGCCAGGGTGGGCAAGAGGCGTTCCATGAGGGTGACATTCAATCCTTCCCGGGCTGCTTCACTGGATTTGACGGTTGGAGGCAGCTGGTGGGGATCACCTGCCAGAATAAGTCGACTGACTTTGGACAAGGGGATCCAAACAGCGGGTTCGAGTGCTTGCGCCGCTTCATCCACCACCAGGGTATTAAACTTTCGCTTGTTCAGCAGAGAATTTGCGGCACCTGTGAGAGTTGTACAGATCACCTGGGCACCATCCAGGATCTGTTCCACCAGGCGAGTCTCCAGATGGCGGGCCCAATCCATCAAATCACGGGCTTCTTTGTACCCGTCACGCCGATCGGCGCGGGCATCGGCATCAAAGGTGCGTTTGTAGGCCCCGGCCTTTTTTCGGGCTTGTGCAGCCTTGATCTTGACTTTTTTGATCTCCCGACTGTCAGGATGTGCGGCCACCTGCCCATCCAGGGTCAGGTCAAGCAGACGTTCATCCACCCGGGAGATGTGTCCGATGCGGACCACTTGTAAGCCTTGAGCCGCCAATCGTTCGGTGAGAACATCCGTGGCGGTGTTGGAGGCGGCACAAACGAGGACTGTTCGTTCATGGGTGACCAACTCCCGGATCGCCGCAACCAGGGTGGTGGTTTTGCCGGTGCCCGGTGGCCCGTGGACCAGAGCCAGTTCTCCCGCGGCCAGGATGCCGCGTACCGCATTGGCCTGGGCATGATTGAGTCCGTCAGGATAGGCGAGGTCAGGAGCGGTGCCAAATTCGGGTTGGCGTTGACCACTGAGGATCTGGCGGAAGGCGGATAGGTCATCTCCCTTCGCCTCCAGAGCGCGGACCAGCGCTTTTTCCATTTCGGTATAGCTGCGATTATCAAACTCGAGGTCTATCCCCAATGGACCCAGATTGAGCCATTCTGGCAGGTCTTCGGAGTTCAAAATGACCTGCATTCTCCGCTCGGTTGAATAGTGTACTACGCCACTCATACGGTTTCGCTTGGCCATGGCTGCTTCCGTGTAGAACGTCACGGGAGAGCCAGCTTTGAACTGCGAATCATGGCGATGATGATCCGAGCGTTGCAGGGTCACAAAGGCCTTATCGCCCATGGCAAAGCCAGATTTGATGACTTGAACAGGCTTCCAGGTCAGGCCGTGCCGTACGCGATCATCGCCACTCATCCGACGCACCTTTTCCTGCCAGGTCGTCAGATCAGCCTTCTTCTCGATGGCGAGAAGGCGCTGCAGATGATGGATGTGTTGGATGCCTGGGTCCATGGTTCAAGTTAGCGGATTGTCCTGGCCTGTTTGACACAGACAGGAGGGCGAATATCCGTGATTCTCTCCAGTATCCCGGACCCAGGCGAGAATGGGGATCGCGGTGGATGAGCCGGAGCCATGATTATTCAGAGAGGTCCATGTAGATTGAATGGTCATCCATTATGACTGTAAACGATCGCTTTCACAAAAGCAGGAGCAGTTCGACCCCCTACAGGGCCGACTGATCGGTCAATGTTGCTGACTATAAACCTTTGACCCCTGCGGGGCCAGAAGAATGGTCATGAAAAGGATGCCCATGGATTCAATGCTGTTTATACTGGAGGGGAATGCTGATCATGAAAACGGATGAAAGTGCCCCGTAGGGGTACAAGGTTAATAGGACAAGTCCCGGAAACAACCCGTCGCCCCGTAGGGGTGATACTGCTACTCCCAGATAAGAAATGAACCCAACAATCAATAAAGAAAATCAACCAGGAATGAGGAACCAGGAATGAGGAACGAAGGAACCTTGCCTCCTGCAAACAGGCAGGAATTCCCAGCCTCCCCCTTAATCCCCCTCATGAAGTCAGTCAACTCCGGGTTGTGCATTCGTGTGGGAAGGGAACATGCACGCGTTTTACAGCATCGTAAAGGATGGCTGTTCAAATCCTGTCAGCCTAACCAAAACCTGTTGATTCTGGTGCCCCACCAGCACCTGCTATCTGTCGGCGTCTCGCCGGGATATGGAAACGATACGTTTACCAATGGATGCAGTTTGATGGACAGTGGTTCTCCACGCCTTAGTCAGCATAGATCGTTTATTCGGTTATGAGGTTATTCGTTTATCCATTCAACGTTCAAGAAGCCCCGTTGGAACGGGGCTCTGTTCAAGGTTTAAGGTATTCTACGTTAAACTTTGAACAGGTGCTCGTCAGAGCACCAATTGAACATTGAACGGCCAAATGGTTGAAACCGAATGTCACACCCGGGACTAACCTGGAATCAGGAATCAGAAACGCAGGAATCCGCCAGTTGTCGGACAGGCCCAGAATCAGGAATCTGTCGGTTGTCGGACAGGCCAAATGCATTCACCTGTTCAACTCTTTCAGAGCATCATCGATCACATCCAGGACAAACGGCACATCCGTCCAGTAGATGAAATGATCACCCGGATGGGGATAACGATGCTGAAACTCACGAGGGGCCATCCTGGCGAAAAAGGCCAGTTCCTTCGGGGAAACGAGCTTATCCTCAGCCCCTGGATGAGAAAGATGGGTACAGCCAGATCGGACCAGAGCGGCATCAGATCATTCAAATCCGCTTTCAAGGTGATCAACTCCTGATTACACACCCGAAAAGCCGGAGGGGTGATCAGATGGAACAGCGGAAAGTCGAAAAATCTTCGCCAACCGATCCCATGCTCCAGGTCCGGATCCAGGGGTGGGGCAACATGGACCACTGCAGCAACGCGATCCGGATCATCAAAGGCTAGCTGCTGTGCCAGAGAGCAACCATAGGAATGGCCGATAATCAGGAATCGGCGACCGGGCCATTGTGCCATCATGGCTTGCATCATTTTACTCTGGCCTGCGAGAGAGGGGAGAGCCTCTCCGAAATCCGATGCACCGAAACCCGGTCGATCCGGGGCCAGGAGCAGGTACTGTTGCAGACTGGAGTCCTGGAGATAGGGTTCGTTCGCCGACCAGGAACCGGGCGACCCATGCAGGAAGAGCAGAGCGATCTGACTGGAGGTATCCCCTCCCACAACGGTATACAATTGGCGATCGCCTACCGCGATTGTCCTGGATGTCAGCGGAGTCAGGCCCAGCGATTCCCGCTGTCGATTCACCTCCTTCAAGTTTCCTTTAAAATCCATGATCCCCGTCCAGGATACGAGGAGCAAGAGCCCGAAGAGGACCAGCAGGAAAAAACCGGAGATGCGAAGAAGTCGATGCCACATCATGTGCAAAGTAACAATGCCGCTGAATACTTGTTTCTGATTCCTGGATTCTTGTTTTAGAACGGAGTATATCACCTTTCAGGTGAAAAGGCCACTCCAAGATTATTTGGAACCCGGAGATTAAAAAAGGTCTTCTTCGAAATAACGAAATAGCCCCATCACGAAATAACCTTTTTCGTCCCTTCGCGTCTTCGCGCCTTCGCGGTTTCACCTGCCCTGAATTCTAGCAACTTCCCATTGATCCATTCCATACAGTGCAGCCGCATCTTTTCTGCATCTGCATCCACCAGATCGGGTCCGATGGACACATGCACAAAGGTGCGAAAATGCCCGAACCGCCGGAAGAAATGAGCCAGGAAGGTATCGTCATCGATCCAGTAGTCGGCCGGGTCATCAAAATCGAGGGCAAACGGGACAATGTGCACCCCTTCCTCTGCAGCGACGCGGAACACCCCTTTGCGAAAGGGAAGCACTTCATGACCGGCATGAGTGGTGCCTTCGGGAAAGAGGAGGATGGACTCTCCTGCCCGGACGGCGGCGGCAATCTTATGGAGGGTTTTCTGCCGGTCTCTGGGGCTTTCGCGGTTGACAAAGAAAATGCCACTCAACCGGGAGGCCAGGCCGATCAGAGGCCAGGAAGCCATTTCCTTCTTGGCCACAGGTACGGCCAGCACCTCCCGCATGATCAGCAGAGGATCGAGATAAGCACGGTGATTCCCTACGTAGATGGCCGGGTGACTTGGGATGCGACCTTCCCAAAGGATATAGATGCCCAGGGTGAACAGGATCATGTGTATCCACAAGCGACGGATTCGGGTGCCGCCACCAGTGGGCCAAACCCGGGTATCCAGCTGGCCATCAGCAATACAGGGATGATCAGTGCGACCAATAGCATCAGAATCAGGGCCCGAATCGTCGCCAGAGCTATTCTTAACACAGATTTCAACATGATTTCATGTCCTTCCCGGCTGAACATTAGCCATCATTGAGTATTTTCGATCCCCGGACCACGAAGACCGACGGCGAAGGTAAGCTGCTGATCACAATTGCAGGGCCTCCCTTCCCAGTCCTCCTTCCCGCTTCACCACAAACGAACGACCAATGACCATTCGACAACTGAGTATCATACTGATCCTTCTCCTGGGTTGGGGAGGGGTGTGTGGACAAGTACTAATTTCGGGCGTATTTGATGGACCACTTACTGGTGGGACACCAAAAATGATTGAAATATATATTTATGAGGATGTTTCGAATTTGAGTATTTATGGTGTAGAATCAGCGAATAATGGAAATGCACCTTCTGGTGCTGAATATACTTTCCCTGCCGTATCTAGAAATGCTGGTGACTAAATTTATATATCAACTGAGTCGGCTGGTTTTAATACATATTTTGGCTTTAACCCATCTTACACAAGTAATGTAGCAAATATCAATGGGGATGATGCTATTTTAATTTATAAAAATGGCATTCAAGTTGATCATTTTGGAGTGACAGGTCAGGATGGGGCTGGTGAATGTTGGGACTATGTAGATGGATGGGCATATAGAAATGATAATGTAGGTCCATCTACGAGTTTTACTTGTTCTAATTGGACAATGTCAGGGACTAATGCAACTGATGGGTGTAGTACAAATGCAACATGCGGTTCCATATTTCCAGTTGGAACTTTTAGCTATTCTCCATTGCCAGTTGTACTATTATTTTTTGAGATTTTTCTCAACGACAAAAAGGTGAACCTCACCTGGGCGACAGCCTCCGAGATCAACAACGATTATTTCCTGGTACAGCACAGCTCAGATGGAATCCGATTTAATGATCTGGGCACCGTGGTCGGTGCCGGGACAACGACACAGAGTCATTCTTATGGATTGGATGCATGACTATCCGTCACAGCTGGTGTGAATTATTATCGCTCTCAAGCAGGTTGATTATGATGGAGAGTTTGAATACAGCCCCATTCACGTAGTGATGATGGATGGAGATGGCACAAAAAAGGCAGTTGGTCCATTCGTCCGACGGTTACCCGAGATATGATCTACCTGCTTCGCGCTGGCGAGGAATCCTCTGTTGCAGACTGGACCATACTTACACCCGATGGCCGTGCAGTGATGCGCGGTACTGTACCTGAAGGCACCGAACAAACACCGGTTTCAGTCGGAACATTGACCGGTGGGATGTATATCCTTCGTGTCAATAATCGCGAAGGTGTGTGGACCGGCCGTTTCCAAAAGGATTGATTCTGGTATCAGGTAGTGTGTTTAACCACTAAGTCACTCAGAGGCTTATTTGGGTAAAATGGAAATCCTGCCAGAGCACTTGCGGATATACTAAAGTGGAGTATAGTCCACTAAGAAACTTATGGTTTCTCTGCACTCTTTCATTTGGCTGTCAAAAGGCATTTAAACAGATAGAGCGCAGGAGCATCCGGCTAATGCAAAACTACCTTTTGTGTGCAATCGTTCTCGCAAAGGCCCGGACGCTTCGGTCCGGATCCAGACATCCGCCCCCAGGCGGATCGTCAGGGCGCAAGGGCGCGGAATGATAAGAGGCGCAAAGAAATTCTAGAGTCTCAGAGTCTCCAATTCACCACTAAGTCACTTAGAGGTCTATTCCGGTGAAATAGAAATGATACAAGAGAGATTGGAGGAATTCTGTAGTGGAGAGTAGTCCACTAAGGACTTCTGAAATTTCTCTGCGCACTTTAAAATGATAAAGCCGAATAAGGTTGCCAGTGGTTGATGGCAACTTTCTATTCAAAAGATATCTTCCTTTAGCGATACAGCGCTTTTGCGTGCCCCATTGTTTAGTCAGCTCCCGAGACAACAAGAGGTTAACCTAAATGGCCCTTTTTTCTCTTCGTCTCACAGTCTCAGAGTCCCAAAGTCTCCGTTTGACAAACAGCAACAGAAGCGAAAAAACTGACAACGGATAACCGACAACTGACAACCAACCACCGACTTTATATTTTTCTTAACGCCACCTGTTTTGGTGGTCCGCCTTTCGCCAACTTATTTTAGCCTCATTCTTATCCGGAAAACACAACATTGACAAGACCGGAGGATGCCTGCAACGCGGTGGTTCACCCATCCAGAAATTGAATGAATTCATTTTTGATGTGGTTTTGATCGAAATCCGTTTCCGCTTATTTCCCTGATTTATTTTCGTATTTCCGTCAGACATCGCGCTGTTGGCATTCCTTCGTTATTCCCCCTGGGGATCATCGAATAAATGTCCGATCATGTTTGTGTTTCGTGCTGCCCTGCTCGGGTGGTCCCTGTTTATTTCCGGGCGCTGACGGCTCAATCGCCCCTTCCTCTTTCTCGCTCTGCATGGTGCGACCCCTCTCCTCCGGTTGGCTGGACCGATGGCAATGGCAACAATGCTGATCG
This sequence comes from uncultured Saprospiraceae bacterium, assembly GCA_942490895.1. Classification (GTDB taxonomy): domain Bacteria; phylum Bacteroidota; class Bacteroidia; order Chitinophagales; family Saprospiraceae; genus JAGNXB01. The sequence continues at coordinate 702 of CALNZC010000057.1, read as the reverse complement.
TTGTTATGATACCGGTTTTGCCTGCTCCGGTAATGATATGGGTCGCCTGGATCATACCGGTGAATACTATTTAATTACATTTTCAGACACCCCGGATGAACTGACGTTTTCATTAAAAGATGCCGGACTTGAACGGCACCTCTTCCCTGGCTTTGGCCACCTCACCCGATAATGCAAATTGGACGTTAATCGATGAATTTGGTCCTTGTCCGAATTGCACTCCAATCGTCAATTGTCAACCTGTCTCGATCAACCTGGAAAGTGATGTTCGCTACGTCCGTTGGCTATTTACCAAAGATGGGGGGAATGTGGGTCTGGATGATGTCCTCATCACCAGTGGGGTATTGACCCCGGAAGTTGGATTTGATCTGGCCAACAGTACCATCCTCGAAGGGAATGTAGGCGATCAGAACCATCCTGTCCTGGTGACGATGGCCACACCTCCCTCTGGACCGGTGGCGATTCAAATCAGCGATGCTCTGACCGGGTCTGGCCAGCCCGGGAATTGATTATTCATTTGATCCTGTCACCCTCAATTTTGACCCGGCCGATTCATATCCCTTCACCCAGATGGTTTCAGTGACTATCCACGGGGATGGCCTGGTGGAAGGAGATGAGACGATTCACCTCATGCTGGATATTCTCAGTGGATCTGTTAAGCCGGTTCCTGGACCAGCATACAGTGACAATTGAGGATGACGA
>CALNZC010000056.1:0-145594 GCA_942490895.1 uncultured Saprospiraceae bacterium | reverse complement strand
AAAGCGGATTTTAAAATTGCCATGACAGGAACACCAGTTGAAAATACATTGGTTGACTTATGGTGTAGCTTTTCTTTGTTCCAGGGTTGTTGGGTAATGCTAAAGATTTCGCTAAGAATTATCAAAAACCTTAAGCAATGAAGATACCGACATACATGCTTTAGGAGAACAACTAAGAAGTCAAATAGGAGTTTTTATCAAAAGACGGTTAAAGCAGGATGTTGCAAAAGATTTGCCAAAGAAAAATTTGAAGGTTGTTTCTAGAACAATGCCTGAAATCCAAGTGAATAGATATTCTGTTGAAATCGAGCTAGCCAAAAACGAGCAAATGGAAGGCGTTGAGAGAGGCGTTAATCAAATCTTAAAATCATTATGGGCAATTCGCGACATCTCTGACCATCCTTATTTAGTGGATAATCAAATTAATATGTTCAATTCATCAGAACTTTTCAATTTCAGTTCTGCCAAGTTGCAAATACTCATTGAAGTCTTATACGAAATACAGAGTAAATCTGAAAAAGGCCATAATTTTCGCTGACAGGAAAGAAACTCAAAAGATGCTTCAAAAAGTTATTTATGAAACTTTCAGAATATCACCTCCATCCATAATCAACGGAGATACACCATCATCTAAACAAAAAAAGAAACCAGTAGCAAGTTATCTAGACAGCAGACAATTGACCGCTTTCAAAAATGAAGATGGTTTTAATGTTATAATTATGTCCCAATTAGCCGCAGGTGTTGGGCTTAATGTTGTTGGTGCAAATCATGTCATCCACTATACAAGACATTGGAATCCTGCTAAAGAAGAGCAAGCTACTGACAGAGCATATAGAATTGGTCAGACAATAGATGTAACGGTTTACTAATCAAATGGCAGTATTTCCTGAAAGTTTCCAAAACGGGTGCAGAACGTCAAAAATCATTTGATGAAATTCTAGATGATCTATTATCTCGCAAAAAAATCACTTGCATCAAGTACACTTTTTCCTTCTGAACAAAGTGAGGTTCGACCAGATGAGATATTTGATGATGTATTCGGAAACATTAAAAATCAAAACAATAATAAACCATTAACATTCACAGAAATTGAAAAATTGAATCCAAGGCTATTTGAGGCATATGTAGCATCCCTTTATACAAAGCAAGGATTTCAGGTTTACTTAACTCCATTCTCAAATGACAAAGGTGCTGATGTTGTTGCGTTAAGTCCAAATGGTAATTATTTGATTCAAGCCAAGCAAAGTCAATCAAGCGTTAGTAATGACGCTATCCAAGAAGTTGTGACTTCAAAAAACTATTATGAAAACCATTTTAGTGAAAAATTCAATTTAGTGTTGACCAACAACTTTTTTGGCTCGTCTGCAATGACACTTTTGAACTTAATGAAGTTCAGAAAATTGACCGTACAAAACTTGAAAGTCTGACAAGAAGTTTTCCCGTAACAATACAAGACATAAATAGACATGAATCACAACGAATTCAAAGAATATAATCCCACGCTAATAGCAAGCACATTTGCAATTCGCATAAGCCAACGCACAGACCAAAATTGCAAAAGAGCTTGTTTACACCGCACCCTGACCGACAAAATAAACAGTCCAAATCACGACAGAAAAGAAGGGCGAAGTGCTAACATCACCTATACGCAAGCAGGGGTTTCGTGCTTCGTAGGACAGGAAAGTAGTAAAATTAAAGTTCAGTTCTTCGTAGGAAGTTCAGTGGTAAAAGACCCTACCTGCGTATAGCTGAACCGTTGTGCTTCATTATCAGAAACCGCAAACAAATGATAAAATTCTTTAGAAAAATTAGACAGAATTTACTTTCCGAGGGACAAGCAGGAAAGTACCTGAAATACGCTTTTGGAGAAATAATACTTGTGGTTATAGGAATCCTTATTGCTCTATCCCTTAATAATTGGAATGAAAACAGAAAAAATAAGTTGACAGAATCAGAATACTATTGCAAGCTGCTCGCTGATTTTGAGCTTGACCGTCAGAATATTGCAGAGCTTTATAAAGAATCGGAACATAAAATTGCAACTAGTAAAAGACTCTTGTTGGAATTGAAAGATAAATGCAAAGAAAAGTCCTACCTGCTAAATAACTATCTTCAAGCTTTAAGAACTAATGCATTTGTACCAAGCAAAGTTGCTATGACAGATATAGTGTCATCTGGGAAATTAAATTTATTGACTAATGATTCTTTAAAAAATGACCTTTTAAGATATTATGGCGAGTTGGATAAACTACTCTATCAACTTGAAATCAATCAATCAAAAAATATAGAAAGAGTTTTTTTATATGATGATCATCTTCAATTTGGAGGTCAATATTTTGAGTACGTATCAAAGTCATTAGGAGATGAAATTTTAAAAACACTTCCTATTAATGACTGGCATTTGAATTTTGAATCAAAATTTTACAAACAATTTCAAAATGATTTAGTTTTTTTCGTGACTATGAGCGAAAGAGAAAAACAACATTTTAATAACATTTTAAAAGAAATGGAACCAACTTACAATCAGCTAAAGAAAGTGTGCAACTCAAAGATTAAATAGGAAAGCACAACACTTGTATAAGCCATTGCTTGGTCAGAGCGACTTTGGAAAATCCTCGCGGATTTCCTGCGTATCTTTCTACTTTTTAATGGTTCGTGCCGAGACACGCAATGGCTCAAACTCAAAATCGTTCTCCACTAAACCAAAAAAACCCGTGCCTCAGGGGAGAAACACGGGTCCATATCTGGTTAAGATATGGTTTGGGGTTCGTTGATGGTAGTGAGGGCGACTAGTCGCGACCTCCCACGAAATACATCACCAGGTAGAGCAATTGGACCAGTGCGGCCAACGCAGCAGACACATAGGTCAATGCAGCCCAGGTGAGGGCATCCTTAGCGCCGGTGTATTCCTGACCATGAGTGACATTGCTGGCATCCAACCAGGCCAGAGCGCGCTTGCTGGCATCAAACTCTACCGGCAATGTGATCACGCTGAACAGGGTGGTCACTCCAAAAGCAGCAATCGCGATCATCAGGATGATCGGGCTGTTGAAGCTGGCGATCCCGACGATACCAAACATGAACAGATACTGTTGTAAGGAGGCCGAGATTTGGACCACAGGCACCAGGGCTGACCGCATTTTCAGAGCGGCATAAGCCTCTGCATGCTGGACAGCGTGGCCACATTCGTGAGCAGCGACAGCTGCGGAGGCCACATGGCGACCATTATACACATCCGGACTCAGGCTGACGGTCTTGGTTTGTGGATTATAATGGTCCGTCAACATGCCTTCTCCCTGGATGATCTTGACATCTTGAATGCCATAATGATCCAGCATTTGGCTGGCGATTTCCTGGCCACTCATGCCATTCTGAAGAGGTACCTTACTATACGTCGCAAACTTCCTTTTCAGCTTGCTGCTGATGAGCCAGCCGATACCGGCAAATACAATACTGATGACAATAAGTCCCATATACATAGGTCAACGATTTTTTGTTCTGATGACTAAACGGTGCAAGGTCCTGAATCGTTCGTGATCCAGGACAAATTATCGACCAACTTCTGATCAGGGGATCCGATCGAAGCCGGTGTATCGATGGAGGGCTTCCGGAACACGAATGCCAAAGCTGTCCTGATTGTTCTCCAATAGAGCTGCAACGATTCGGGCCAGGGCCAGGGCACTGCCGTTGAGGGTATGGGTCAGTTGGGTCTTTTTCTCATTTTCCGGGCGATACCGCAGTTTCATACGGTGGCTCTGGAAAGTCTCGAAGTTGGACACGGAGCTGACCTCCAGCCAGCGCTCCTGCGCAGCGGACCAGACCTCAAAATCATAGGTCAGGGCGGAGGTGAAGCCCATATCTCCACCACAAAGGCGAAGGATGCGGTAGGGCAACTCGAGTTTATCCAATAGTCCGCGGACATGATTAAGCATCATGTCCAGAGTTTCATAGGACTTTTCCGGATGATCCAGAATCACGATTTCAACCTTATCAAACTGGTGGACACGGTTCAAGCCACGCACGTCTTTGCCATAGGCACCGGCTTCCCGGCGGAAGCAGGGGGTATATCCGGTGAGTTTGATCGGCAGGTCCTTTTCTTCCAGGATGACATCCCGATAGATATTGGTGACCGGTACTTCAGCCGTGGGGATGAGGTAGAGATCATCTTTTTCGCAGTAATACATCTGTCCTTCCTTGTCTGGCAGCTGGCCGGTGGCCCGGGCAGATTCTGCATTGACCATCAGCGGTGGTTGGATCTCTTCAAAACCGGCAGCTCGGGCTTCCTCCAGGAAGAAATTGATCAATGCGCGTTGCAGGATAGCTCCTTTTCCTCGGTAGAGCGGGAATCCTGATCCGGTGATCTTCACACCGGTGGGAAAGTCGATGATGCCATGGTCCTCTGCCAGTTCCCAATGCGGTTTGGCGTTGGGTGGCAGATCGGGCATGGGCTTGGTCCAGTCCTGGAAGACCTCGTTGTCTTCGGGTGTTCTTCCGGGAGGCACAGATTCGTGCGGAATATTGGGCACAGAAATAAGGAGTTCCTCCAGTTGAACAGCGGTCGACTCCTGGTCTTCCAGTACGGTTTTCAGTTCTTCCTTTTGCGCAGCGACCTGGTCCTTCATGGCTGCGGCATCAGCGGCCTGGCCGGATTTGAACAGATCTCCGATCTGCTTGGACAGACGGTTGATCTCTGCCTGGATATCATCACCTGCGGCTTGAAATTTCCGCCGGTCATCATCCAGGGCAAGAATGCGATCCACTATATCCAGATCCTGGAAATGGCGTTTTTTCAATCCGGCAATGATCCGCTCCTTCTCCTGTCTGATCGTATTGGCTTGCAGCATAACGTGCTTTTCTCTATGAGTTGTAAATTTCCACTTGGATTCAGGCAAAGATAGGTGCTGAACAAGGAATTATACTTATCTTCGCAGCGCTGTAGAAGAGTTCTCACCTTCCCTCATCAACTCTTACCTGGATCTTTCCCTGGTTTTGATCATCTGAGGAGCACCCACCCTGACAGTCTTTATTTCGATTCGTAACGATACGTATCCCATTATTCCCTCCCCTTTGATAACGATTATCTAACATCGTTCTTCCCTATGTATGATATTTTGCAATTGAACGACATGCTCGTGAATGACCTCCGGGAAATTGCCGAGAAGTTGGACCTGAAAAGTTACAAGCGCCTCACCAAGCAGGACCTGATTTACAAGATTCTGGATCAACAAGCCATCATTAAGACCGGCAAAACCGGTGGTGGTGGCAAGCAGACCGAACAGCCTGTAGAAGAGATCGAAGAAGGTCGTCTGCGCAAGCCAGCTCGTAAATCTGCTGCTTCGGATAAGTCCGCTGATAAAACAGATAAGCCTGCCCGGGGCAATGCCCGCGAGAACACCAGAGGCAAATCTGATCGCTCCACGGCATCCGATCAAAAAGCTCCGAGCCGAGGTTCGAAAACCAAGGATGACGACCGGAAGAGGGATGACGATTCGCGCGGCCAACGCCGGGACAACAGTGATCGCCGGTCATCCAGCGATCGCGACAACCGCGACAACCGCGGACGCAACGACCAGCAGGATCGCGACAACCGTGGACGTAATGATCAGCAGGATCGTGACAACCGTGGGCGCAATGATCAGCAGGATCGTGACAGCCGTGGTCGCAATGACCAGCAGGATCGTGACAACCGTGGACGCAACGACCAATCCGATCGGGATAACAGAGATAATCGGGACTCCAGAGATAACCGCGACAACCGCGATTCTCGGGGACGCTCCGATCAGAATGACCGGGATAATCGCGACAACCGGGATAACCGTGACCGCGATAATCGTGGTCGCAATGATGACCGCCGTTCCAATGATCGCAATCGCGACGAGGGCCGCGACGGGTCATCCAGAGATCAACAACCACCGAAAGAGCCACCCGCGCCAAAACTGTCCGATTTCGATATCGAAATTGATGGTCAGATCCAGGCAGAGGGTGTATTGGAGATGATGCCGGATGGCTATGGTTTCCTGCGCTCAGCTGATTACAACTATATCTCCTCTCCGGATGACGTGTATGTATCCCCGTCTCAGGTCAAACTGTTTGGCCTTAAAACGGGTGATTCTGTCGAAGGACCTGTTCGTCCACCGAAAGAAGGAGAGAAGTATTTTGCTTTACTCAAGGTGACGCGGATCAATGGACTGCTTTTCAGAGAAAGTCCGGGATCGTGTGCCTTTTGATTATTTGACGCCCTTGTTCCCGACGGAGAAGTTCAACCTGAACATGTCTGCTACGGGTAAGGATAAGAGTACCCGACTGATCGATCTGTTTACGCCGATCGGAAAAGGACAGCGGGGCTTGATCGTCGCCCAACCGAAAACAGGTAAGACCTTCCTCTTGAAGGATGTCGCCAATGCGATCGCCAAGAATCACCCGGAATGTTATCTGATCGTTCTGTTGATCGATGAACGTCCGGAGGAAGTTACCGACATGAAGCGTTCTGTTCGTGCGGAGGTGATCTCGTCTACGTTTGATGAACCGGCTGACAACCACGTTCGTGTTGCGGGTATCGTCCTTGAAAAAGCGAAGCGTCTGGTCGAATGTGGCTATGATGTCTGCATCCTCCTCGACTCGATCACTCGTCTGGCCCGTGCCTATAACACGGTGGCTCCGGCAAGTGGTAAAGTATTGAGTGGTGGTGTGGAGGCGAATGCACTGCACAAACCCAAGAAATTCTTTGGTGCTGCCCGGAACATCGAAGGCGGTGGTTCATTGACCATTCTGGCCACTGCGCTGACGGATACCGGAAGTAAGATGGATGGCGTGATCTTTGAAGAATTCAAAGGTACCGGTAACATGGAGCTCCAGTTGGATCGGACATTGGCGAACAAGCGATTGTACCCAGCGATCGATCTGACCAAATCCAGTACTCGTCGTGAAGACCTGCTATTGGATCGGGAGACACTGCATCGGATGTTCGTCCTGCGAAATCAGTTAGCTGATATGCGTCCGGATGAAGCCATGGAGTTCTTGCAGAAGTATATGAATGGAACCACCAGCAATGAAGAGTTCCTGGCTTCGATGAACGGCTAAACCCGTTTTATCGAAATTGAATAAAGAAAACAAGCGTCAAGTATTGGAGAAGTGCCCAGACAGCCTTACCTTTGCATTCGCTTTTTACCTACCTATTGGAATAAGAACAGCCGGAAATGAAAAGGACCTATCAACCGTCAAAGAGGAAACGCGCCAACAAGCATGGTTTTCGTGAGCGGATGGCGAGCAAGAATGGCCGCAAGCTGCTTGCACGTCGGCGGGCTGCCGGCCGTCATAAGCTTTCTGTCTCTGACGAGAAGCATACGAAATAATGGTGGTGGGTCCAATCTGACCCATGCAGCAATCGATTTTACGATACCCACAAGCTGAGCGGCTGAAAAGCCGAAAAGTGATTGGTTACCTGGTTACAGGTGACTCTATCTCGTTTATTTACCCCTTTCGAATCGCCTGGAGTATCCAGGATTCTGAAGAAGGCTATCCCCTCCATATTGCATTTTCAGTTCCGAAACGTCGTTTCAGGTTAGCGGTCGCCCGCAACCCTGTCCGACGACGGATGATGGAAGCCTGGCGATTGCATCGCCAGCCCCTGATCGATCATCTTCGATCCGAAGGAAAAACCTGTTCTCTTGTATTGATCTATTCTGGAAAGCCGGAAGATTCGGCTTATGCATCGATCGAGCGATCCATCAAAAAAGTGATCAACGGGTTGATCCGGAAAGACCTGCCTCCAGCAAGGCCGTCACTGCCAAGGCGTAGCCGTTAAGGCCCAGTCCACTGATCACGCCATTGCAAGCAGCACCGGTGACAGTTTGCTGTCGGATTTCTTCTCGTGCATGAATATTACTGATATGGACCTCCACCACGGGGAGGTCGATCGAACGAATGGCATCTGCCAGGGCCACCGAGGTATGTGATAATCCACCTGGGTTGATGATCACCCCTTGATATCCCTCCTGTGGTGCTGCATGCAACCAGTCGATCAGCTGACCTTCATGGTTGCTCTGTTGCCAGACCAGACGATGATCGGTGAATTTGGCCTGGAGTTCCACTTCAGCGGTTTCCAGAGACCGGTTTCCATAGATGTCCGGTTCACGCTGACCCACCAGATTCAGGTTGGGTCCGTTCAGGATAAGAATTTGCATGATCAGTTGGCCATTTCGGAGAGGAATTTGATCCGGATCAATCGGATCTCCTCAATGGTGATATCATCCTCTTTCAGTTCGTGAAAAGCGGTATCGATATCATCCGTATCGGCTTCCATGAAATAGTTGAAGATGTCTTCACGTACATATTCGTCGACCTCATCCTCGATGCAATAATCCAGGTTGACCTTGGTACCGGAAGTAACGATAGCGTCCAGCTCTTCCAGCAGGTCTTCCATGCTGAGGGAATTGGACCGGGCAATATCGTCCAGTGGAAGTTTGCGGTCGATGCCCTGGATGATCCCGACTTTCATCCGCGATTTATCGGCGACAGTCTTGACCAGGATATCTGTGGGTCGTTCGATTTCGTTTTCGTGTACGTAGGAGCTGATCACTTCCAGGAATGGCTTGGCATAGCGTTGCGCTTTGCCGATGCTGACCCCGGATATGCGGGCCATGTCCTCCATGGTCACCGGATAGTGAGTGGCCATATCCTCGAGAGATGGCTCCTGAAAGATAACATAGGGCGGCACGTCCTGACGTTTGGCTTCCTGGCGGCGAACATCCCGGAGCATTTGCAGCAGGGTGTCGTCGAGGACAGATGTCTTGGCGGCGGTCTCTTCCCAGTCGCCACTTCCTTCCTGATCAAAGCGATGATTCAGGGTGACAGTAAAGGAGCCTCCTTTTTTAATAAACGTGCGTCCTTCAGGAAATAGCCGGAGCAGTCCGTATTTTTCAATGTCTTTATAAATGAAATTCTGGAGCAGGGCATTTCTCAGGATGGAATGCCAATAGGTTTCATCTTTTTCTTTGCCGGCACCAAAGAGTTTATAATCGGTAAAACCATAGTCCAGCATCTCTTTGGTGGTATTGCCGATGATGAAGTCGATCATCGTTTTGATGCGGTAGTTCTCCTTGGTTTCTTGGATACACTGTAATGCGATCCGAAGATCTTCTCCAGCTTCGATCTGCTCTTTTGGATGTTTGCAGTTATCGCACATCTTCTCACACTTTTCGGCGTCAAAGTGTTCGCCAAAATAATGGAGTAGAAATTGTCGCCGGCAGGAGCTGGTTTCGACATAGCCCACCATTTCCTGCATCAGTTGTGCACCCAATTCTCGTTCTGCTACGGGTTTGTCGCGTAAGAATTTTTCCAGGCGCAACATGTCTTTTGGTGCAAAAAAGGCCACACAGCGACCACCCAGGCCATCCCGGCCTGCCCGGCCGGTTTCCTGGTAGTAGTTTTCGATGCTCTTTGGAATATCGTAGTGAAACACAAAGCGCACATCCGGCTTGTCGATTCCCATTCCGAAAGCAATAGTGGCAACGATGACATCGATATCCTCCATGAGGAACTGATCCTGAGTCTTGCTGCGCACCTTGGCATCCAGGCCGGCATGGTATGGCGCGGCTTTGATACTGTTGACGACCAGGAATTGGGCGATCTCTTCAGCCGCTTTGCGACTTTGCACATAGATGATTCCTGATTGATTCCGGATACCGCTGATGATCTCAATGATCTGCCGAAGGGTCTGTTCCTTTTTCAGCTTGGGCCGGATCTCATAAAAAAGGTTGTGCCTGTTGAACGAGGAGATATAGGTATGATTATCGTCCATGTCCAGGTTCTTGATGATATCAGAACGGACCTTGGGGGTGGCTGTAGCCGTGAGGGCGATAATCGGAATCTTGTTGTCGATCTCTTCGATCATCATTCGGATGCGGCGATATTCCGGACGGAAGTCATGCCCCCACTCGGAAATACAGTGTGCTTCATCCACGGCGACAAAGGAGATCTGGACCTGCTTGAGGAATTCGATGTTTTCTTCCTTGGTCAGGGTCTCGGGAGCGACATAAAGCATCTTGGTCTTCCCGGCCATAATATCGGCCTTCACTTCACGCATTTGGATTTTCGTGAGTGAGGAATTGAGGAAGTGGGCGACAGCGTTTTCCTGGCTGTATCCTCGAATGGCATCCACCTGATTTTTCATCAACGCGATCAGTGGGCTGATGATGATGGCTGTTCCTTCCAGCATCAGTGCAGGCAACTGATAGCAAAGTGACTTTCCACCACCGGTGGGCATAATGACAAATGTGTCATTCCCATCCAGCAGATTGCGGATGATGGCATCTTGTTCACCTTTGAATTGATCAAAACCAAAATGATGCTGCAGAGAGTCTAGTAAAGTATCCTGTGTGGTTAAGGTGGGCATTCCAACGAATTAAACAGTATTTTTATGCCTCATCCATAAGGCGGTAGTCTGTTACTCCAATATAAGGCAAAGGCCCTATTCTAACAGTATTTATGGAGAATTAGTTATGCACAACACGTAAAAAGAATAAGATTTCTATCCCTTTTCAAATGGGGTACCAAAATTAAGGGAATGAAGGATGAAATGAAAGGTCGAATTCTGGAAGTTGCACAAAAAACACTGGACATTGAAGCCCGAGCGTTAATCGACCTGAAAGCCAGTTTAAATGATGATTTTGTTCAGGCGGTCACCTTGATTCTCGGCCTCCCCGGCCGACTGGTTGTGACGGGTATTGGCAAGAGTGCCATCGTTTGTCAAAAGATCGTAGCCACCCTCAACTCCACCGGGACTCCAGCCTTGTTTATGCATGCCGCAGATGCCATCCACGGGGATCTGGGCATGATCCGGCCGGATGATGCCGTGCTTTGCTTATCCAAAAGCGGTGAGACACCTGAAGTCAAAGTATTACTTCCGCTATTAAAAAATCGGGTGAAGGCCCTGATCGGAATGGTGGGTAATCCGGATAGTTACCTGGCCAAGCAGGCGGACCTGGTCCTGTTGACACCCGTCAGTCAGGAAGCCGATCCGAACAACCTGGCCCCCACGACCAGTACGACCGCGCAAATGGCCCTGGGGGATGCCCTGGCCACGGCACTTTTAGATCAACGCGGGTTTTCTCCCCAGGATTTTGCCCGGTTCCATCCGGGAGGATCATTGGGCAAGCAACTGTATTTGCGAGTGGGAGACCTGTACCCGCTCAATGAATGTCCGGCAGTACACAAGGACGCCACCGTTCGGGAAACCATCCTGGAGATGACCTCCAAGCGGTTAGGGGCCACCGCCGTTCTGGAAGACGGGAAACCCATCGGCATTATTACCGACGGTGACCTGCGGCGAATGCTGGAAAAAGAAGACAATACCAAACATCTCCGTGCCGAGCAGATCATGACGGCACTTCCCAAAACCATTCAGGCTGACGACTTGGCCGTTCATGCCCTGGAAGTCATGCGATCACATAATATCACGCAGATACCCGTCTGTAAGGGAGTCCAGTATGTGGGGATGATCCATCTGCATGACCTCATCCGGGAGGGGATTATCTAGTTGCTTATACGTCTGGATTCCAAGTTGGAACGATGCACATTGGAGTGCATTTGGATTGTTCCTGGTTCCTGCATCCCGCATGAATGCTGAGATGTTTTATGTCCCTCCCGAGTACTCGGGACGGGGGGGACCTGGCGGTGAGACACCGCCCGAGATTCCATTCCATGAAAAGAGAGAATTGGAAGAGCACGTCTTGCGCTGCCGGTGAGACACCGGCACCAACATGTATAATTTGAACGAACCACCAGACGATGTATATCGATGCTCAACCCAAAGCTTAACTTGGAATCAGGAATCAGGAATCAGGAATCAGGAAGAAGGAATCAGGAATTTTGATCAACCTCCTTCGACTTAACTCAATAACGAAATAACCCCATAACGCATTTGGTCCGCCCAAAATCAATTAGAAGGACTGCCCTGGCGGTGAGACACCGCCCGAGATTCCATTCCATGAAAAGAGAGAATTGGAAGAGCACGTCTTGCGCTGCCGGTGAGACACCGGCACCAACATGTATAATTTGAATGAACCACCAGACGATGTATATCGATGCTCAACCCAAAGCTTAACTTGGAATCAGGAATCAGGAATCAGGAATCAGGAATCAGGAACGCAGGAATCAGGAACGCAAGAATCAGGTTTTTGATCAACCTCTTTCGACTTAACTCAATAACGAAATAACCCCATAACCCCTGTCACAAGCCCAGGTACACAGCACATCAAATCGAAGGAAGCACAGGCGGTGAGACACCGCCCCAGATCCTGTTCCAGAAAAAAAGAGATTTGGAATTGCACGTCTTGCGCTGCCGGTGAGACACCGGCACCAACATGTATAATTTGAACGAACCGCCAAACGATGTATATCAATGCTACACCCAAAGCTTAATTTGGAATCAGGAACGAAGGAATCAGGAATCAGGAACGAAGGAATCAGGAATTTTGATCAACCTCCTTCGACTTAACTCAATAACGAAATAACCCCATTACGCATTCGGTCCGCCCCAAATCAATGAGAAGGACTGCCCTGGCGGTGAGACACCGCCCGAGATCCCATTCCAGGAAAAGAGAGATTTGGAAGAGCACGTCTTGCGCTGCCGGTGAGACACCGGCACCAACATGTATAATTTAAACGAACCGCCAGACGATGTATATCGATGCTACACCCAAAGTTTAATTGGAACCAGGAATGGAATCAGGAACGAAGGAATCAGGAATCAGGAATCAGGAACGCAGGAATCAGGAATTTTGATCAACCTCCTTCGACTTAACTCAATAACGAAATAACCCCATAATGCATTCGGTCCGTCCTAAATCAATTAGAAGGACCTGGCGGTGAGACACCGCCCGAGATCCCATTCCAGGAAAAGAGAGAATTGGAAGAGCACGTCTTGCGCTGCCGGTGAGACACCGGCACCAACATGTATAATTTGAATGAACCGCCAGACGATGTATATCAATGCTCAACCCAAAGCTTAACCTGGAACCAAGCCTGCGGCTTGCATGCAGGAACACTTTTCTTATGTTCGATGTTTGTTTCCCATTGATAGATAAAATTGAAACATGATCTTTCCTATTGGTGATGACCAGGTCCAGGGTGGCGACCGCCCTCTTTTCAGCTATTCCCTGATCGCGGCGAACATTATCGTCTTTGCGGCCATGTTCATGATGATCCCTCCGGAGGGGTTCAATGCCTTTTATATGACCTATGGCTCTATTCCTCAGGAAATCAGTCATGGCCAGGATTGGTGGACCCTCGGATCCAGTATGTTTCTCCACGGAGGGATGATGCACCTGATCGGCAACATGCTTTTCCTGTGGGTGTTTGCGGATAATATTGAGGCCACCATCGGACCCTGGCGTTTTCTCCTATTCTACCTGCTGGGTGGGATCATTGCCGGGGTAGCACACACGTTTTTCAATCCGGAGAGTATTGTACCGGCTGTGGGGGCTAGTGGGGCCATCTCTGCTGTATTGGGTGCCTATCTGGTGATGTTTCCGAGCTCCCGTATCAAAGTCCTCATTGTGATCTTCTTTACCTCCGCATCCATCCCCGCCTTTCTTTTTCTGGGTATCTGGATCATCCAACAAACCATTTCAGGAGTGGGAGCGATCAGCACAGTCGATTTGGATACCGGTGGAGTGGCCTGGTGGGCTCACATCGGAGGGTTTGGTTTTGGCTTTCTCTCCGGTTTCTACTTCCGGACTTTGCTCAAACGCCGAGTGGAGGAGGTGGAACTCCTGGTTTGACCGTTTTGTTGAACCCTTTGAAAGGATGTATTGGTTTTCAAAATCCGGCCAGTCGTCTATCTTTACCGTATAAAAACAGCACCATGACACAAGAGGAAATGGACCAACATTTCAAGGATGCGCATGAAGAAATGACGCATGCTATTGAACATTTGATCCATGAGCTAGGCAAAATCCGCACTGGAAAAGCCTCCACATCTATGGTTAACGAGATCCTTGTGCCTTACTATGGATCACCGACTCCATTGAACCAGGTGGCCAATGTGAACACCACAGATGCTCGGACCATTGCCATTCAGCCCTGGGAAAAAGCCTTGATTGGTGCCATTGAAAAAGCCATTTTTGAGGCGAATCTGGGCATTACACCTATGAATAATGGGGAACAGATCATTCTGGGAATTCCGCCATTGACCGAAGAACGCCGAAAAGATCTGGTCAAACAGGCTAAAAATTTGGGTGAAGATGCCAAGATCAGTATCCGATCCACTCGTCACAAGATGATGGATATCATTAAAAAGGCAGTAAAAGACCACTATCCGGAGGATTTGGGTAAGCGCCGGGAAGCACAGGTGCAGGATATGGTCAACGAATATTCAAACAAGGCGGATCATGCCGTTGAAATCAAGGATGCCGATATTATGACGGTCTAGACCGCCTGAGCGGTTTGCACCAGATTGGCAGGTTGACCATCCGGATTTTCGAAAAACTTCAAGTGTACTGCTGTGCCGTCAAAAACGGCATAGGAGCGGTAATGCAACCAATCCCCCAGATTGATATACCGAGATTTACCGTTGGACAGCTCAATGTCCAGGGGTAAATGCCGGTGGCCAAAAATGAAATAGTCGACCTCTTCTTTGCGGAGGTGGTCTTCACAATAGGTGACCAGCCACTCTCGATCTGCTCCGAGGTACAGTTCATCTCCACTGGTGACTTCCCGGCTTTGTCCGGAAAAATAGCGCATCAGCCCGATGCCCAGGTTGGGATGCAAGCGGGCAAACAGCCATTGACAAACGGGGTGAGCAAAGACTTTTTTGATGAATTTGTATCCGAGGTCACCCGGCCCTAATCCATCGCCATGGCCGATTAGAATACGTTTGCCATTGATCTCATGAAGCACGGGCTCCCGAAGCACCGGGATGCCGAGTTCCTCCTGGAAATAGGAGAACATCCACATATCGTGATTGCCTGTAAAAAAGGTAATGGGTACGCCACGGTCACGTAGCTCTGCCAGTTTTCCCAACAAGCGTAAATAGCCTTTTGGAACAACAGTTTGGTATTCGAACCAGTAGTCGAACAAGTCGCCAACAATATAGATCGCCTCCGCATCCCCGGCAATCTGGTCGAGCCAGCGGACGATCTGTTTCTCTCGCTCCGGACTACTCGTAGCCCCGGCGACACCCAAATGAAAATCGGACGCGAAATAGATCTTCTTCATACCTGGCGGTCCGTCAAATGTACATGGGATCAATGATTTGGCCCGACTCAGCCCACAAAGCGAGGATCGGCGGCCATGACTTCACCACAGTTGGAACAGGTTCGCATTTTGTCATCGCCATAATATTCCCGAAAACGGGGCAGGAAGTCCTTTTCAATATTTTCAAGATGGAAATAGGATTCATGCAGTTTGCTATTGCAGGCATCGCAGAACCAGAGTAATCCATCAGTGTCCTCTTTCTGGCGCTTACATTCGATAACCAACCCGATGCTGCCTTCCGAACGCATGGGTGAGTGGGGAATACGTGCGGGGAGTAAAAACATTTCCCCTTCCCGGATTGGAATATCAACTGCTTTTCCATCTTCCTGGATGCGTACGTTGATATCGCCTTCGAGCTGGTAAAAGAGTTCTTCAGTTTCGTTGTAATGATAGTCCTTCCGGGCATTTGGGCCGGCGACGATCATGACGATATAATCGCCTGCATCATGGTAAAGATTCCGGTTGCCTACCGGAGGTTTCAATTCATGTCGATGTTCATCGATCCAGGCTTGCAGGTTGAATGGTCTGCGGATTGCCATAAGCCAGTCAGGTTTAACGATATTTACCGGTAAGATAGAAAAAACAAAATCGAATGAATCTGGATCTAACGGGAAAATATGCCCTGATAGGGGGTGGAAGTAAAGGGCTGGGATTGGCAAGTGCCACGGAGCTGGCTGAAATGGGTGCAACGGTGACGTTAGTCTCTCGAACGGAATCAGACCTGGTACAGGCTGTCGGTAAATTGCCGACACCAAAAGGCCAGAAGCATGATCACCTTGCTCTGGATTATGATCAACCGGAGCTGGTTCGGCAGGCAGTTCGTAAAAAACTGGAGACCCAGGCCTACCATATTCTGGTCAATAATACGGGTGGCCCGCCAGCGGGTCCTATTCGCCTGGCCAAGGTGGAGGAGTTTGAGGTGGCTTTTCGCCGGCATTTGCTGGTCAACCAGATCCTCAGCCAGCTACTTATGCCCGGTATGCGTGCAGATGGATACGGACGGATCATCAATGTGATCTCCACTTCAGTCAAACAGCCATTGAGTGGGTTGGGTGTTTCCAATACTGTTCGTGCCGCAGTCGCCAATTGGGCCAAGACGCTGGCCTCCGAAGTAGCCCCATTCGGCATCACAGTCAACAATGTCTTACCCGGTGCCACTCGTACAGAGCGGTTGGCCGATATTATCCGCAACAAATCTGGCAAATCCGGCTTGAGTGAGGAGGATACGATTTCGGCAATGGAAGCGGAGATCCCTATGGGGCGATTCGCTCAACCGGAAGAATTTGGGGCGGCAGTGGCTTTCCTTGCTTCTCCTGCCGCAGCTTATATCACTGGCATCAACTTGCCTGTGGATGGGGGACGAACAGGGTGTTTATAATCTTATTCACCTCTTCTTCTAAATAATGGATTTAGCCTGAATTGAGTTGAAATGTCAGTGCAGAATTCCAGATTTAGGCTTCAAATGGCAATCTGAACATCTGGATTTCATGCCCGGCCCGCTTTCCGCCAGCTGGCGGACCGGCGGTGGCTCGGCACTTTTGAGGCGCCAAAAGTGCCCAAAAGCGCTTGTCCCCAAAATGGGCCTTTCATTCACGTTTTTGAACACGTTCATTCATCTACAAGTGGAAGTTTATGTTTTCATCAGGCCCGACCGGCCATATTTGATCGGTAGCAGGATTTATAACCTGTTTGCGATCATCTCATCCTTGGCAAACAATTGTATCCAAGATCCGACCAAATAATGCGGCACTCCTTTTGTCATTGTTGCAGGTCGAATTTGTCAATTTCGAATCATAGTTAACCACGGTCCTTGATGATTCTGAGAGGCCCAGACGATGGCGCCCTTAGCCATGTCTGGATCCGGACCGTCAGCGTCCGGGCCCTCGTTTGGGGACGATTTATTCAATCGTGGTAATTTTTTATAAAGGTCGATCACCAACCATCTGGTGTTGAATATATCAAAAGCAGATTTCTGCCCATGTCATATTTCAAGCCAATATGTTTTTAAGGAAGTGCTTACTATAATTAGAGGCTTATGAGTCAGGACAAGAATCTGGTTACCAGTCCGATCACTTTCCGTTAGCCGGGGTGAGATGCAGGATGACATCCTTTCCTTTGAGGTCAAATCCGGTTTCGGTGGACTGAATGTCAAAGACTTCTGGTGAGCCATCTCCGTAGAGGATGAATTTTCCGTTCTCAATCTTCCAGCGATTGTCGCTGTCATTGATGTCAATATCCATTTTGCCATTGCGACTGGTCGCGGCTATGGTCCCATCCGGTTGGAGCGTCACAGCCAGTTCCAGATGATCGGTGATCGCCCTGGTGATGGCGGTACCCAGTCCGACGCTTAACCCGGCAATGCCTTCGACCATCTGGCCGATGCCTTCGACCATCTTTTCCAATCCTTCGGCCAGATCAGTAGAGGTAGCTTCCTCACCATTGTCTGTCGTGATCTGGATGCCATTTTCATCCAGGGCTTTACGGATCTCTTCTTTCGCCGCATCAAATTCTGTGCGGATCTCTTTTTTTGCCTCCTGGAGATCGATATCTGCCTTGGACAGGTCACGGTCGACTTTTGTTTTCGTTTTTTCAGAAAGGGAGACACGGACATTCCAATCTCCGGTCAGATCCTGTTCAACGGTTTGATCAGATTGACAGGAAAAAAGTAAGGTGATGGCGAGGAAGAGCAGCGAGCGAATGAACATGGGTGATTTGTGTTGGTTATCGAAAGAAACGTTGGTTATTGGCTCATTGGTATAATGAAAGCCGGGATCATCTGATTCCATGAAGCTGAAAATAGAAGATAGAGCAGATGTGTCCAAAATAATTCTAATGTGCACGGCCTTCAACGCTTGTGCAGTTTTCCACTAAATGGTGTCATTGTGATTTCTGCACTGCTGGATCTTTTGCCTGGTCCGGCTTCCGCCAGGGGTCGGACAGGCTCGCCGCTGCCCCGATTACTTGGGGTTCGGGCCCTGGTTTGGCGACGGTTTGTACTAATCGGGTAAACCCATAAGACTTCTTCTCTATACCCTGACCCCATCTAAATGTCAGGCCCTGGTTTGGCGATGAAACGAATGGCCTTGCTTAGAACACAATCATGCTTCACAGAAGCATTAGGTTACCAGTGGAAATGTCTGTCCCAATCAGCTATCTCATTGGCTACGAAGGATAATTCTATAGTATTTCAATTTTATTGATACTTGTTAAGCTTTGCTCAATCGTAGTATTCAATTTCCCGTAGGAACCGCAATCCAAAAGAGATCTCTCCGGTATAATTGACGATCCGGCGATCGGGAATGGTCCGGGTTGTCCCCGGAAAAAACGGATCGATCACATTGGGGATACTGGGTTGATCATACTGCCGACTGAAGTCAGGATGAAAACTCAATTCGATGATCCCTGACACATAGTCCCCCATCGGAATTTCCCATCCACCTCCGAGAGACAGCCCATAATTGAATTTGCGGACATAGGCATCTGTCGGGTAGATCAGTCCGTTGGCCACAAAGTCTTCATAGTCCTTGAGGTTGGTACCAATGGTGTAGTCTCCTCTCAATCCGAAGAGGTAATACGCTACACCAACACCTACCCCATATCGTTTTTTAAACCCGACAGCCAGGGATAGGTTGTTGTATTTGAATTCGTCCGTTCGCTGGCCGAGAAAAATATTATTGACGTTGATGGCCTGAAACCGGATGGCACTTCCCCGGACATGATAACCGGCCTGGGCATAGATCACACCATCTTCCAGAGAAGGAGCTGATTCGATAAATCCGGCAACATGGTAGGCCCACAAGGGGTCTCGTTGTCCTTCGCCCCATCGTTGGAAACCGATGGCAGGGCCACCTTTGACACCAAAGGCATACGATTGAGCATCCAGTTGGCCGGAGAGGAGGACCAGGAGGAGCAGCAGCAGGGAAGAGAGGGTTGTTTTCATCAGAGTTATTTCACGCGCAATTTCTGACCGACCTGAATAGAATCGGCTTGAAGCTGATTTAATGATTTGATTTGTTCCACACTGATCTTATATTTTCGGGAGATCTGCCACAGGGTATCTCCAGGAACGACGGTGTGTAAAACAGGAGTGGTCGATGGGCCAGGTTCATCTTCAATACTCGGAAGGTTAGGTGTCCCTTGCGCCGGTGGTGGCGGAGCCAGGGGTAGGTCGCTATCATCAATAACTTGTGGATCGGGACGGGTAGTGGGTGTTGTTGGGGCAGGTTCCTGTTCAGGGAGGGGTTTTCCTCTTTCAGGAAGTGGCCCGGGCCGAACGGTTCGGGGGATGTCCTTTTTCGGGATTTTCCAGCGCAGGCGAATTCGTTCGCCGACGGCAGGTTCGAAGCCATCAGGGATGCGGTTCTTTTTACGGAGTTTCACCACTTTGATGCCATACAATTGACTGATCGACATCAGAGTTTCACCGGCCTGGACCTTGTGCCACTGTTGTTTGCCTCTGAAATAATTGCGTTTGGGCTGGAGGTAGACCAGGGCCTCCTCGGGCAAGGGTCCATCAGCCGGATACAGATAGTCGTTATTCTTGATGAGCAGGCTGATCGAGGTCTCTGTCCGTCTGGCAATGGATGCGAGAGACTCACCATCCCTGGCGAAGGTCAGGCGGACATCGTTGATCCGACTGATGCCGGCCAGTTTGTCCAGTGCATCGGGACTGACCAGATCATACTGATCCAGTTTGTATCGTTCGATGAGATCGATGAGCAACTGGGCATAACGGGGATTGCTGGCATATCCGGCCTTGCGAAGTCCATGGGCCCATCTTCGATAATCTGTGGGTGGGATACGAAAGAGGAAGCCATAACGAGAGGACTTTTTTGGGTCGCGCAGGAATTCGGAATGTGCAATAAAAGAGGCGTCATCACGGCGATAGACCCGAAAGCAGGACTGGACCTTGTTGCCCCCGGAGTCATAGTCGTCATCTTCCAGGTGATAGGTGGCACCATTCCAGTCGTTGCCACATTTGATTCCAAAATGGTTATGCGCTTTCCGGGCTAATTCACTCCGCCCGCCATTGGATTCGAGGATGGCCTGGGCCAGTTTGATGGAAGCGGGAATACCCGTTCGCTCCATTTCCTTGACGGCGATCTCCCTATAGGTGCGGATATATGCCTCATGCACGTCGCCCACGGGCAGCGAAAAGGGGATGAGAAGAAGGCCGCTCAACGCAAAGCGGATCAGTGCTGTTAGCATCATGTTCATTAGAATCAACTACCTTTACCCGAACGAACAAAGTCCAATTTCCTTATGTCCTTTTGGCGGATTTTTACCGTCTTGTTCCTTCTGGCAGCATGCAAAAATACGAATCCCGGAGTGGAGTCGGCGAATGATGCGACATCAAACCAGAAACAAGATGTGGTGATGATGACCAGTATGGTCGATTACTTGCGCGTGCGCAAGGAAGCCATTCGTGATGCTGAAGTGGTCAGTTCTCTGAGAGAAGGGGAGGCGGTCCTCTGGACCGGACGGACGAGTGAGATGCAAGACACAGTGGTGCTTCGTGGCAAGCAGGTCATCGCGCCCTGGTATGAGGTGGAGACCTTCTCCGGAATTCTGGGGTGGACCTTTGCCGGTGCATTGACTCCATGGGCTTTTGGCGGAGAATTGCCCTATCCCGAATGCGCACAGGCGTTTAATCAGGGTGATTTTTCCCGTTTTTATCCCTGTCTGGATGGGATCAGTCAGACCCTGAGTGGCCCGGAGAGTGTGCAGGCCAGTCAGGCCGGTCTGCGACTTCGCTTGCAGGATGGGAAGTCCGTACAGCTGCTGAACAATCTACAGCCCGGTAAAGCCTATAAATCGTATCAATTTCTCGGCGAGATCGACCCCGTGTTTGTGGTGAAGAAAAATGCCCGGGACGGATCATCTTTCTTATTGGTGCATCAAGTGACTGGTGAGCAACTGGAGGTGCCTGGAATTGCTCAATCGATCCCGCTCAGCCGTAGTCTCTTCTGCCTGGGCCCGAGAGAAAATAATCCAGGAGATTATTCCCTGTCTATCGTTTCGGCTGAGCCGCGATTGCTGCGAGAAGTATTTCATCAGGACTTTCCGGAGCAATCTCTGGCCCATGTGCGTTGGGGTAAGGATGGCTTGCCGGTCGTCACATTGCGAGACAGTCGAGGTGATCTATCCAGTTGGAAATTGATCCGGGGTGTGAACCAACAATGGGATTTGGAGCGAACGGTATGAGCACGCGTCAAAAAACAAAGCAAAAACGTCCTTCCTTTTCCACCTGGTGGCTGATCCTGCCGGGTCTTCTTGGTGTCCTTCTGTACCTGAATACGTTGGGGCACCAATGGTGCCTGGATGACTATTCGGTCATTGTGGATAACTGGGTGACTCAAAAGGGGATGGACGGAATCTCCGATCACCTGACCCACGACTACCGATACGGATACTGGAACAGTCAGGGTGACCTGTATCGACCGTTGTCGTTGATCCTGTTTTCGGTGGAGTGGTCCCTGTTTGGAAATGATCCATTTTTCGGCCATCTGATCAATGTGTTGTTGTATGGTCTGCTTTGCGGCCTATTTGGACTGGCTCTGTATCGCTGGAGTCGCAGTGCGTCTTTTTCGATGATCGCTTCCCTCCTCTTTGCTGTGCATCCGGTCCATACGGAGGTGGTTGCGAATATCAAGAGTCGGGATGAATTGCTGGCCATGCTCTTTCTGGTGTTGACCTGGTGGGCCTGGCAACGGATGCAACATCACAAACCCAGGACGCTGTATCTCGGCCTTTCCCTGGTGGCGTTTTCCCTGGCCTTGTTGTCTAAAGAAAACGCAGTGACCTTTCTGCCGTTACTTCCTTTGAGCGTGTATGTTTTTCGTAAAAAGCCCGTTCGAAGCGACTATTGGATGACCCTGGTCTTCCTGATTCCCACTGGCTTGTTTCTCTTTGCACGTCAAGCCGTATTGGGGTCCGTCCGGGGGGTAGAGAAGGTGTCTTTTCTGGATAATATCCTGGCAGGTGCACAAAACGCACCGGAGGCGCTGGCCTCTTCCCTCCGATTTATAGGTGAATATCTGCGTATGCTCGTGGCTCCCTGGCCGTTGGTGTCTGATAAGGGGTGGAACCAGATCCCCTTGGTGGACTTCAGTAGCCCGGGTGTCTGGTTGAGTGTATTGGCCATCCTGGGTGGGATTTTGGCTATGGTGATGTTCAGGCAGAAACGGAAGCGCCTTGTTTTTGGACTCCTCTGGTTTGTGTTCACTTTTGCGCTGGCCGCCAATCTGCTATTTCTGATCGGGACCTCTTATGGAGAGCGACTGCTCTTCCTGCCTAGTGCCGGATTTGCGATTGCGGTGGCGTCATTATTCCGCTGGAAGGATACGGGTTCCAATCCACCCTGGCCGGGATGGGTGAGGTCACCCCTGGGTTATGGTTTTTTAGGCATCATCGGCATTTTTGCCCTCCTGACTGTCAGCCGCAATCCGGCCTGGTATGACAGTGCTACCTTATATGCCACTGATATCGAAGCGTCGCCCAAAAGTGTCAAATTACGCTATCATCATGCCCTGGAAACGGGAAAGGCAGCGGCACTCCTTGAAGACAGTCCGGAGCGACAACGGCTATTGGATCAGTCCTTAAAAGATCTGGAAATGGTCATGAAAGCCCATCCCAAATACTGGGAAGCATTTGGCACAGCCGGGTTGTATGAGTTCCGCCGGGGGAATCGCGACCAGGCCCTGGAATATTATACACGAGCGACGACATTGAATCCCAAAGCTTCGATCGCCTGGAGCTATATGGGCATCATCTATGCCGAACGGGGCCAGCCGCTAAAAGCCCGGGAGGTGTATGAGAAGGCTGTCGCAGCCGACCCTCGATTTTCTGATGGTTGGATGAACCTGGGTGCCATTGCAGCTCAGATGGGTGATTTCCCAACGGCGATCCGGCACTTTGAAGAGGCGATGAAGTATGATCCGGACAATGTCCGCCTCCTGAATATGTTGGGCTCGTCTTACCGAGATAGCGGACAGCCGGAAAAGGGACAAGTCTATCTGGATAAGGCGGCGCGACTGGGGGGGAAGTGATATTTTTCGCTATTCGCTATTCGCTATTCGCTATTCGCTATTCGCTATTCGCCGTTCGCCGTTCGCTCAAGTCGTATATGGCTGGCGCCACTCGAGCAGCATACTCCATGTGGGCCGGTAAAGGGTAAAGGGCAAAAGGTCAAGGCAAAATTCCGATCGCCACAAGGGATTGATCATCGAAATAACTCAATAACCCAATAACGAAATAACATCTCCAGTCCCCAGACGCCCAGACGCTCTTTCGTCGGTCTGGACAAGTTCCTTCGTCAGTCTGGACATGCTCGGCCCTCAGCCCTCGGCACAAACTGAGTGTTGAAATATCCCAATAACTCAATCCCGAAATAACGCTGTCACCCTGTTTATTTTGGAACATCAGGGCTATCTGGCACATCTGTCACAGCGAAAAGGCACATCCATCCATATGTCTAAAGCAAAGCCCAAAAAGCTGGGTCGTATATTTGAAAGGTGATCCTACTCCGTCATATCCTGTGTTTTTGTTTGTTTGACATTTTGCTATTGCCATCTATGATGGCTCAGAATGACTTTGATCTGTCCATAAACGACTGGGGTGTCAAGGAGGGATTGCCTCACCGGGAGGTCAATGATATTGTCCAGGATAGTCTGGGATTTATCTGGTTGGGTACACCCCAGGGGCTGACCCGTTTTGATGGACGGCAGTTTAAGATCTACACGATTGAAACAGACTCGTTCCTCACGAATAATATCTGTAGGATCTTTCCAGACCAGGATGGGCGTTTCTGGTTGTTCCCCGACAATCTCGTAGATGATATTGATATCTGGTGCCCCAGAACACGTACCCGAACTACTTTTCGAAAGCGATATGGCAAGGAGATTGGTCCAGCCCTTTTTAATGCGCATCAAATTGTTATTTCTGCTGAGGATGGGTCTATTTTCATCCAGGATGAAAAAGAGGGAAAGATTTGGGTCTTTCATCACCAAAAACCAGCGACATTTATTCCTTTTCCTGATGTACAAAAGCTGAAGATTTTCGCCATATCCCAAACCATTTGGGGATTAGGAGATGATTCCCGGATTATTGAATTTGATTTTGGGGGGCGCATCCTTCAACGGCGTGACTTTTCTTCCAGGGTCGAACTTCCAGAAGGTAAAATGACCCCTGGTTTACCGCAGTGGTTTCGGAACCATAAAGGACAAAGCGAAAAAAGTTATTATCAAATCACTACAAAAGGAGAGATAGAGGATCATGGAATCGGAAGTACTTTTTTAATCCCTCTCATTGGTCAGGATATTCCGACAATTGGCGAAGATCTGTTTATCCAGGACCCTCTTCACCATCCACAATTAATCCGCTCCTTTACCAGGGATGATAACAAGGTTATCTCTAAAGTTAGCTGGCCCAGAGCAAGTTTATTGGACAGGAATGGCGTCCTGTGGCTCGGAGACAATTTTGGCCTGAGAGCAATTGAGATCAGTCGGAATAGGTTCGGTCAACTGCTACAAGGACCCAAAGAGGAAGAAGGCAGTTTTATGGCCGCCAGAGGAATGTTGGTACAGGGACAGAATCTGTATGCCTGTTTTGAATTTCAGGGATTGGTGCAATATGAACTGAATACGGGAGAGTGGCACTATCTTTTAGAAGTGGATAACTGGGGTTATTTTGGACTGCATGCATTGCCTGACAGGCGTTTGCTTGTCGGTGCTCATACACGAATATATGTTCAACAGGAAAACAGAAAATCATTTCAACGGATAAATGTTCCATTTCAGACCTGGAGTTTTTATCAAAAAGATGCGAAGAATGTCTGGATGGGAACAGATCAGGGCTTATGGAACTTTCGTATCTCTGACAACCAGATTTCAGCTATTCATGGCTCAAACCATTATCCTGAATTAGCGCAATCGAGGATTCTTCAAATCGTTGCTGATAAAAATGGCTCTATCTGGTTGTGTACCAATCGTGGATTGTTTCTGGTTGACCAGGAAGGTCGTGTCCTCAATCGATATAGTGTATCGGGATCGGGGCAACATGTACTTCCCGTTGAGGATATTCGATATATACTTCCAAACCCGGATGGGAGCTATTGGTTGGCTACTGGAGGAGGAGGGTTGATTCATTTTTTCCCAGGAAAAGATCAACCAGTTCTTCAACAATTGACTATGGCCGATGGGCTGTCCAGCAATACGATTCATGCCATTTTACCGGACCGTCAGGGACAATTTTGGCTGTCCAGCGATTATGGGATCATGAAATTTAACCCAAAAACATATAAGATCAAGACCTTTCTGAAAGGATTGGCTCATGTGGAGGGAAACAGAATAGCGACAGCAAAAGGATCTAACGGTGAGATGTTTATCGGTAGCATTAATGGGGTTACCTCCTTTCATCCGGATGATTTTCAGGGACAATTTGAATTGCCTGACCCTCGCCTGGTGGTCACCCGATATGAACAATTTGATGGAGATCGCAGTGAATTGGTCAATCGAACTGCAGAGCTGGATGCTTCTGGTATTATTGATCTGGAACCGACAGATCGTTTTTTCAGGCTTGAATTTGCCCTGCTCACATTCCCCAGCGCTGGATTGAACCACTATGCGTACATACTCGAAGGATTGGAAGACACCTGGCAATACGGTAGCGAACATACTCTTCGATTTGGCCGACCTCCTTATGGGCAGTACACCCTCCGTATCAGGGGACAAGATGAATCTGGAAACTGGTCCTCCCATGAGTTGAACATTCAAGTCAATGTCCGAAAACCATTCTGGTTGCAAACCTGGTTTCTGGTCTTGTCAAGCATCCTGTTTGTCGGGGTCGGATTCATGTTTTATTTGTGGCGGACACGAAATTTGCGGTACCAGAAAGTCCTTTTACAACAGTTGGTCGAGGAGCGAACCGGTACCATCCAGAAACAGAATATCCGACTGGAAGAACAGGCCGAAAAACTCCAGCATCTGGATGAAGTCAAATCCAAATTGTTTGCCAATGTGAGCCACGAACTGCGCACCCCGTTAACGTTGATCATGGGTCCCATCAGTTCAGTGTTGAAAAGTGGAGATCTGAATGGTCGTCATGACACCTTGTTACGCAATGCACAACGAGGTGGGAAAAAATTACTGGGGCTGATTAACGAGATACTGGATCTGAGTAAAATGGAATCGGGGCTGATGGCGATTCAGGAGAGCCCTGTTCATATCCACAGTTTGATCCGTCGGTTTGTCAGCCAATTTGAATCCATGGCCCGTATGCAGTCGGTCCACCTAGCCTTTGAATCCGTGTTGGATGATCAATTGGTGGTGTTAGCTGATGCAGATAAGCTGGAAAAAGTAGTGAATAACTACCTGGCCAATGCATTCAAGCATACTCCTCCTGAAGGCTATGTAACCTTACGGGTTGAAGAAGAAGATGCCCTCCTTCGAATCGTAGTTGCAGATACTGGAGAGGGAATTCATCCGGAGGAATTGACCTATGTATTTGACCGATACTATCAAAGTAAACAGCCTGATGCAGCTATCCAGGGGGGTACGGGTATTGGACTGGCTCTGGTTAAGGAATACGCTTTGTTACTGGGTGGTGATGCATGGGTAGAATCGATCAAAGGACATGGTGCAACGTTCTATTTTACCTTCCCTAAAAAAGAATCGTTTGACCCGGTCCAGGCTGTGGAAGACCTGTCTGTTCCAGATGAAGAAGCTGTGCAGGCGCAATGGGTTATTCCTACTCATGAGGACCTGCCTCTGATCCTGATCGTGGAAGACAACCCTGGCCTGCGCGATTATTTACAACTCATCCTCCAGGAGCATTTTCGTTTACTAACCGCTGCACATGGACAGGAGGCACTGGATATCCTGGTGGATCAGACTCCTCATTTGATCCTCTCCGATATTATAATGCCGATCATGGACGGATATCAGCTGATCTCAAAGCTGAAAGCCAGCGATACCTGGAGAGGCATTCCGCTCATCATGCTCACAGCCCGAGCGGATATTCGAGATAAATTAGAGGCTCTCCGAATTGGTGTAGACGATTATCTGATCAAGCCTTTTAATGAAGGTGAGCTACAGGCTCGAATCCGTAATCTACTGGCAAGGGCTGCGCAGCGACAAGCAAAGGAAGTACCTGTTCAGCCAAATGGTTCCAGTGCAGGTCCTGTCCATTCACGACCACCTATCTCTGGTGAAGATATGGCCTGGTTGGCCCATCTGGAGGAACAGGTGATGGTTCATTTGTGCGAGGATGATCTGACTGCGGATCGGTTGAGTCGGGAAGTGGCGTTGAGTCGTCGTCAGCTGTTTCGACGGATCAAGGAGTTGACAGGCATGACTCCGAATGAATACATTAATGAAGTTCGGTTCAGAGAGGCCAGACGCCATCTGGAGGAGCGGACATTTAATACGGTGAAGTCAGTGGCTCATGCTATTGGATTCCGGGATGTGCCTTATTTCTCCAGGCAATTTTTGGAGCGCTTTGGCAAGCGTCCGTCGGAGTATCTGCAGGATTGATGTTCCTGGTTAGGTAATGGGTAAAAGGTAATGGGCCCTGCATGTTGAGTCTTGCATTCCAGTAAATGAGCCGTGTTTTACCACTCAGTCACTGAGGGGTCGTATTGATCAAATATTGACAGTTCGACAGAGAGATGGGAGACCTGCTGAAGTAAACAGAGGACACAGAGTTGCACAGAGTCCACTAAGAGATTTTGGAGGAGAATTTCACCCCCCCCCCCCCCCCCCCTGGGGCTGTCGCGTGCGTTCTCCGATTTCCGCTTCCGATTTCGTTGCTTCGTATTTCCTCGATCGTTCTTTTTTGTCGTTGCAAGAATTTTGAGTCTCACAGAGTCACATTATCTCGAAGTCTCACAGTCTCCGATTCACCACAGAGGACACAGAGTTTCACAGAGTCACATAGTCCCAAAGTCTCACAGTCTTTTTTTACCACTAAGTCACTAAGGGGTTGTGTCAATTTAAAATGGACAGTTCGTCAAAGAGATGGGAAACCAGCTGAAGTAAAGAGAAGATCACTGAGGAATTCAAATTTCCTTTGCGTGCTTATACTTGGTAACAGGGTGTCGATAGCCAATCATTGAAGGAATTTCTCATACCGATGGATGAATTCCCTTTGCGATTTGGCGCCTTTGCGTGCAACATCATTTGCCCGGGGCACTCGAAATAACCCCCGCACGAAATATCGAAATCCTGACTGCTGCAGGCTATAACGCTCTACCCGCTACTCTCCACCCGCCACCCTCTACTATCCACCCATTTGGTTGATTCCCAGCAAGTGAAAAGCGGTGTTTGACACGATAATCCCCAACATTCGGCACGATTGTCAACCCTATGGCACGATAGCCACTGCATGTGGCACCGTCGTCTTTTTAGACAGGGGCTAAGTTTGGGCATTGCTAAGTTTAATCTATAGACGCATGACCCCCCAAGCTACTCTCAAGTCCATTTGTGTACTGTTTGGTCTGACCCTTTGTATCCTGACGGCTCAGGCGACCACTTACACTGTCATCAACACCAACGACAATGGCCCCGGTTCTCTCCGGCAGGCTATTTTGGATGCAAATGCCAATCCGGGTGCTGATGTCATCGAATTCAATATTGCCGGAAGTGTTCCCTTCCAGATCACACTGTCTTCAGCTTTGCCGACCATTACGGATCCATTGACGATCGATGGATCTACCCAACCCGGATTTGCCGGGACGGCACCGATCAAGGTCAACTGGAATTCGGACAGCTGGCATATGCAAGCATCGAATGTGAATGGTTTGACTATCCGCTATCTGGATCTGTCACGTCCCACATCATCGATCTATGCATACGGTCTGTATGTTAACCAGTGTTCCAATGTGCTGCTCGAGAATAACATCATCAATTACCGCAGAACCGGTATCCGTGTGAATGGCGGAAAAGATGTGACGGTCCAGAACAACAATCTGGAGCAATGTGGTGATGCGCCCTGGAGTGGTGAGCGAACCTCCCTTAGTCTCAGTAGTGTTGTCGAAGCCAATCTTCCGGGGGGAGTATTGGTGAGTGGAAATACATTTGGAGGAAACTTGAGTAAAGGGGGTCTTCGAATCACCAACATGCAAAACCTCATCATTTCTGATGGTACGGTGCCAAATACCAATATCACATTGGAGGCTACCAGTGGTATGAACAATATTCTGGGTGCTAATAATGATATTTCCTCCGGACCAATGGCATTGGTCAATGTGGCAAATCTGCTTGTGGAAAATGTCGATCTGTCCAGATCCTCCGGAAGTCAGGGGAGCTCAGTGGGCCTCTATATTAGCAATACGATCAATTCCAAAGATGTCACGGTTCGCTCCTGTAACCTGCAAAATCATCGTTACGGGTTGTATGCTGACGGCGGCCGGGATTATACAATTGAAAATAATGATCTTCAAAATAGTGGTTTGGATAATGGTCGTCCGGCCCTGTGGTTGAGCAGTATTGTTGGCACCGATCTGGTGGGAGGAGTTCAAGTCAGTGGCAATTTATTCGGTGGAACCAATGCCAATTGTGGTGTGCGAATAAATAATATGCAAGACCTGACCATATCCAATGGTTCGGTGGCCAATTCCAATATCATCCTGGAGGATGGCAATGGCTTCGAGAATATCAATAGTCAGAGTGTTCTGTATTTCAGTTCCGTATCCAATGTTCTAATCGAGAATGTGGATGTATCCAGAATCGGGTCTCAAAATGGAACCGGTATGTTGATTATCAATGGTCAGAGTAATGGAAACATTACGATTCGAAATTGCTCGACGGTGAACCGGCGCCAGGGTATTGATATTACAGGCGGATATGACTATACCATTGAAGACAATGATCTGCAAAGCTGTGGATTCAACACAAATCTATTTGCATTAGAGATCAATGGTGTGAATGGCCAGACTATTCCCAAAGGGATCCTTGCCAGTGGCAACCTCTTCGGTGGTACAGGAGCCAATGCTGGTGTCAAGCTGGTCTATATGGATGGACTGGTTATTTCAGATGGATCAGTTCCCAACACCCATATCACTCTGGAAGATGCGAGTGGTTTGAAAAATATCATCAACGCCTATGGGATCTACATTCAGAATTCAAATAACTGTCTTGTAGAAAATGTAGACCTCTCCTATTCTTCAGGCAACCAGGGAACGGGTGTTTATTTGAATTCCTGTACAGGTTCCACTGTACGTGATTGTGCAATTCAACACCGTCAGACCGGGATTTTCTGTAATAGTGGCGAAGACATCACCCTGGAAGGAAATGATCTTCAATCGACGGGGATAAATATTAATAGTCCGGCGATCTATCTCAACGGGGTCAGTACAAAAAACCTTTCTAGTGGCGTTTCCATCAGTGGTAATCTGTTTGGTGGTAGCGGGGCAAACTGTGGATTTCGGATCAATGACATGAAAGATCTTATTATTTCTGATGGCTCGGTAGTCGGCACAAACCTCACCTTAGAAAATACGAGTGGCTTTAACCAACTGGAGAATGACTGGGCACTCTATTTGACCAATTTGTCCAACGGGCATGTAGAAAATGTGGATGTCTCTCGGGCGAGTGGGCAAAATGGATCTGGAATTTACATGAGCGATTGTACCACGATGTCGCTCATCGGGAATACGGCGAATCGTCGCTATTTTGGTATTCAGGTGTACGGTGGATCAGATATCATCATCCAGGATAATGACCTCCAGCGGTCAGGTGTAAATACAAGCTACGCAGCTTTGGATATCACCGGAGTGACTGAAGGAAGTCTGTCAAAGGGAATTCTGGTCAGTGGCAATTTATTTGGTGGCGGAACGGAAGCACGTTCCGGAGTTCGGTTGACGAACATGTCATCCGGTCTGATTGTTTCGGACGGTTCCGTGCCAGGCTCCCATATTATACTGGAAAATGGGAAAGGATTGACAGAAGTGTCCGACCGAGCACTATATGTCAACAATACAGAGGATATTCTGATCCAGGCAGTGGACTTGTCCAATACAGGTTCGAAAACAGGTGATGGTCTGTATATCCAGGAGTGCTCTATGACCACAGTGCGAGATGTGCTAGCAGGGAATCGCAATACAGGGATTTACGTCTTAGGCGGATCAGACTGTACCCTGGAGGATAATGATGTGCGTGACAGTGGAACCAACCAGAACAGTGTCGGGATCTATCTGAACGGAATTGCCGCAGATGTTTTACCCGGAGGAGTGTCGATGAGTGGGAACCAGTTTGGAGATAATGCAGGAAACGGATTAACCGCTTTAAGACTCCATAATATGGCGGACCTCATTCTTTCGGATGGCTCGGTTGCAGGTACAAATATTACCCTGGAAAGTACAAACGGGATGACTTCTTGTGCCGCTTCCAGTGGTCAGGGTGTGCTCATGTTCACCAATGTTGAGAATATTGGGGTCAGCAAACTGGATCTGACCTATAGTGGAGCCAGTCAGAGTGGCACCGGATTGTATTTTGAGAATTGCAGTGCAGTAACCACTTCAGACAATACGATCGGGAATCGAAGAATGGGAATATATGCCAATGGTGGTACGGATTACACCATTCAGGACAATGATGTTTCTACATCCGGGAATAATTACAATGAGTCCGGTATTTACCTCAATGGACTCAGGGAGGGTACAATTGCCGCCGGCATTCTGATGAGTGGAAATATATTTGGAGGAACCAATAGCAATTATGGTTTCTCTATGCGAGATATGTCGGGCGTCCTCATTTCGGATGCACTGGCCGGCGGTACGCATATCGCTTTTGAAACCGGAACCTGTGGGTTGTCTGATGTCAACAACAATCCTATTCGGATTTCTTTTTGTTCGGATATCACCATTGAATCTATCGAATTGGTTCGGCCGGGATCACAAGGAGGATCCCAGGCCCTTTATTTTGAGAACAACAGCTCTTCCACCAATTTCACAGTAAATAATTGTGTGATCAACAATTGGAACCGTGGGATATATGCGGTCAATGGTTCGGACTATACTTTGACAGATAACGATCTCACCGATTGCGGTTCAGGCAATAGCAATGCTGCAATCGCTCTGCAACAGGTTGAAGCGGGAAGTCTGCCTGGGGGTGTGTCAGCCAGCGGGAATCAGTTTGGCTCTTCAGGAGGCGGGGCGACTATCAGTACAGCCATCTGGTTGTATAGCCTGTCTGACATTTTGATTTCAGATGGCAGTGTAGCCAATTCTTCTTTTGTTTTCCTTCCTTCAGACGGATTGGTTGATTACAATGGCCATGTCATTTATATGGAATACTGTTCGGATGGGGAGATCACTTCTCTGGATCTGACCTATTCCGGCGGAAGCCGGTCAGGTACGGCAATTTATTCATCGAATACTGGTGACCGGATGACCTTCCGGGGCAATCTGCTTGCCAATCGAAATACGGGCATCTATCTGACAAACGGGCGCTCGCATCGTATCCATTGTAATGCATTCGACGATAACAACTCAGGATTACAGATCGCGGGGAATGCATCATCTGTATCGGTGGAGTACAACGATTTCACTGGAAACAACACGGCCCTGCGAAATGATACAGGCAACTCCCTCACTGCTGAGAACAACTGGTGGGATGCTGCAGATGGTCCTAGTAATGATGGTGGGTCTGGTCAGAGTTATATCGGTACAGTAGATGCTTTACCCTTTTTGACAGCGTCAAGTACCTGTCCTCCGGATACAGACCCGGAGATCGATGTAACCGGGAATGATCAACTGATCCAGAATGGCAGTGTTACTCCAGATCTCGAAAACTTCACTGATTTTGGTGGTACACAGGTCGGTTCAAGCATTGACCGCCTTTTCCGAATCGCCAACGTTGGCGATTCCGACCTGGATGTCAACACCATTACCCTCTCCGGTGCGGAAGCAGGTGATTTTGCAATCAGCGGAATTACCCTGCCAGTCACTATTCCCGCTGGAGATAGTGAGACGTTTACCATGACATTTACACCCGGAGCTACCGGTACACGAGTCGCTTCCGTATCCATCGACAACACCGATGGAGATGAAGATCCATTTCTATTTGACATTCAGGGTGAAGGGACCTCTTTCCTGGAGGTCACCAATACCAATGACAGTGGGGTGGGATCATTGCGTCAGGCCATACTCGATGCGAATGCCCAACCGGGTCCTGATGTCATCACCTTTAATATTCCGGGTGGTGCTCCCCATGTGATCGCCCCGACAACTGTACTGCCTACGATTACGGAAACAGTAGAAATTGATGGTTCCACTCAACCTACATATGGGGGTGGTGCACCCGTTATTCAGATTGCACAGACCATTGACAATTGGGTGCTACAGGCCAGTAATGTGGACGGATTGGTGATCCGTCATTTGAATCTGTCCCGGACAGGCGCACCGACAAATTATATCGGATATGGGATCAAACTGACCAATTGTCAGACCACCGAGATCACCGATAATGTGATCCAGCGTCGACGCCTGGGGATCGATATCTCCGGTGGAACTGATCATACTATTACCGACAACGATTTGTTCCGTTGCGGCGATTATTATCAAGCTCGTCCTGCGCTGAAGCTTGACAATATCCAGGAGGAAAATATTCCTGGAGGTGTAGACATCTCCGGTACGACATTTGGAGAGGCCATCACCGCCATTATTATTCAGAATATGACGGGACTGTTGATCTCCGACGGTTCTGTACCCAATTCCCAAATCGTGGTGGAAGACGTCACCAGTGGGTTGTCCTCAATGACGACTGGATACATGTTCTATATGACCAATGTCTCGGATATTACGGTAGAGGATGTGGATATGTCCAATGGGAACACCAGTTGGAGTGGTACTGGAATCTATATCATCAACCAGGACGATGATGCCAACATTATCGTTAAAGATTGTGCATTTCAGTACCGTCAAGTGGGGGTATCTATTCAGAATGGAGCAGATGTCCAGATCGACGGAAACGATTTTACCAATTGTGGCCAAAGTACCGGCAATTCGGCAATCTTCCTCAATAGCATTGAGCCAGGCTTTCTGGATGGGGGAGTCCTCATTCAAAACAATTCTTTTGGCGGGAATTGCAATACCGCCTTGCGGGTCGATGACATGGAGGATATCACCATCTCAGATGGTGCCGTTTCCGGATCCCAGATCATCCTCCCAGCCACTTGTGGATTGAATACTATTACCAATGGTGGTACTCTGGTTTATTTGAGTAATGTCACCGATGTTTTGGTAGACGAGATTGACCTCAGTCGACCTAGCGCACGGTCCGGAACATCCATACAAGTGATTTCAAGCGATGGTGTGACCATCCAGAACTGCTTGTTGCAGAATAAAAACTATGGCATCTATGCAACCAACGGTACTGATCTGACCATCCTGAACAACAATCTGGAAGGCAGTGGGGCTAATGATAACAATCCGGCGGTTTATTTGAATGGCGTCGAGGAAAATAGCCTGCCTGGTGGTGTGTTGATGGCAGGTAATGTGTTTGGTTCCGGAGTGACAGCGCTGCGGATTGTATCTATGGATGACCTCATCATTTCCGATGGATCTGTTGCTGGGACCCATATCACCTTAGAAGATGCGACCAATGGTCTATCGACCATGACCGGTACGGCCATCTATCTGCAAAATGCTTCAAATATTCTGATTGACGACGTTGACATGTCTTATACTTCGCCTCGCGCAGGTACCGGTGTATATGCTACGATAACGGATATTGACCAGGCACCTACTGTGCAAAATTGTGTTATTCAGAATCGGAATGTCGGAGTTTCCTTTAACAATGGATATGATGGTCAGATCCTGGACAATGATTTCACCAATTGTGGTGCCAATGAAGGGACCCCAGCAATTTATCTGAATAGCGTTCACGGTTTGACACAGGACGGTGGCGTGTTGGTCGATGGAAATACGTTTGCCGGAAATACCAGTACCGTGCTTCGGGTGCAATCCATGGAAGATATCCTGATCTCAGACGGATCAGTCGCGAATACGACCATTACCCTCACAGGGGTCAATAACCTGAGTTCGAGTGGATCACTGATTTATTTTAACCAGGTTTCCAATTCAACCGTGGACCAACTGGATGGCTCCTGGCCAGGTGGAAGTAGCTATGGCATAGGCCTGACCCTATACAATTGTAGTAACCTGCTCGTCCAGAATACGATTTTCCAACGTCGCAGCATGGGGATCAACGCCACTTCAGGCGAGGATATTACCCTGCTGAGTAATGACGTCACCTTTAGTGGCGCCAATCAGAACAGTCCGGCCATTTATTTGAATGGAGTAACCGAAGGCAGTTTGCCGGGTGGAGTAGTATTGGATGACAATACGTTTGGTAATTCATCTGCAGGTCTCCGGTGTTCTGGCATGAAGGATCTGACGCTTTCGGATGGAAGTGCTCCGAATACCAATATCACTTTGCCGGTGTCGACCACTGATTTTGCGAGCATCACCATTTGGCCGATATACATGAGTGAAGTCAGCGAAGTGGAAATCCTGGGTCTGAATGTCTCTCGAGATGCAGGTTTCGGAAGATCTGGAAATGGGATATATATCACCAACAACAATGATACCTACGCCAATTTTAGAATCGAGGATTGTATCGTTGGCAATCGTCAGACTGGGATTTATGTGAATAATGGTCGGGATGCTACCATTGTTAATAATGATATGACCACATCCAGTTCGGATTATAACAATCCTGCGATCTATCTCAGTAGTCTGCTGGAAGGCAGCCTGCCCGGTGGTATCGCCATGTCCGGCAACCTCTTCGGCAATACCGCCAATAATGGAACCGGTCTTCGGATCAACGGTATGCAGGACCTGGTCATTTCCAATGGCTCCCTGCCAAATACCAATATTCTGATTCTCGATACGGATGGCCTGGACGACTATACCTATACCACCGAAAATTCGCGCTATTCGCATCTGTACTTGAACAACGTAAGTCGGGTGGAAGTGGATCATCTGAATCTGCCACATGCAGGAGCCAACCAGAGAGGTTGCGGGATCTATGTCTCCAACAATAATGCGGACAATACCCTCTCCTTTACCAATAATAACCTGACTGGTCACGCCACTGGAATCTCTATTCAGGGTGGCCAGGATTATACCATACAGGACAACAATTTACAGAACTGCGGCAATCGCAGTGATTATTACCCTGCCCTCTATCTCAGCAGTATCACCAGCCGCAATCTGGATGGTGGATTGCTGGCATCAGGCAATCTATTCGGCGGTGCGGATGTGCGTGGAGCCATCTATATTGAGAATATGACGGACCTGCTGGTTTCTGATGGCAGTGTTCCTAATTCCCAGATCATTCTGGCCACAACGGACAGCCTGGACCAGGTCTCGACTGCGTGCAATGACGAAAACCTATGTGCAGTGCTCTATCTTCAAAACTGCGCAGATGCCACTATCGACCATGTCGACCTGAGCTCGGGTGCTGGACAATCGGGTGTTGGTATCCGGTATCGGAATACCCTCGTCACAGCCAATACCCTGACGGCTCAAAACAATACCATTATGAACCGTTCCGTCGGTATCTATGCCGATGGTGGTAGCGACTATATCATTAAAGACAATGACCTGACAGAGAGTGGTGGCAGCACCACAACCGGCGCTCTGACACTGGTGAATATGGTCAGAGGTCTGCTCCAGGGTGGCCTGGAAGTGACAGGAAACCAATTTGGCGGAGCCAATGCCCTTTCGGGTATCTATCTGGACAATGTCTGCGATGTGGTTATATCGGATGGTTCAGTACTCAACTCCAGTATCATCATTGATCCGGCCGATGGATTGCAGGAGGTAACCCAACAAGCCCTCTATGTCGGAAATGTACAAACTGCCGATATATCCAAAATCAGCCTTTCCCGCTCGGGTCTGACCCGGGAAGGCACGGGTTTGAAAGTGGTCAACGGTGACCAGTTCAATGTCTCCGAAGTGACCATCACCAATCGGACTACCGGTTTTGATTTTACGGGTGATATCAAATCGAGTTATACCCTGGATTGCAATACCTTTTATGACAACACCCTGGGTGTGGATTTTAATAGTACGGCCCTCGGCATCTCCTTCGCCAACAATCATCTGGGATGCAATGATATCGCTGTCAATGGTGATTTTGCTTTGGATGCCCAGTCCAATTTCTGGGGAAAAGCCGATGGACCCTCAACAGATGGTGGTAGCGGGAACGGTTATACCGGTTCCGTGGATGCTTCCAACTTCCTGACCAGTCCTCCGGGTTGTGCCTCCACCCCGCCCACACCTGAATTTGTGGGCAATAGTGTGGTTATTGCGGACAACGATATGACCCCCGAAACGGGTGACTGGACCAGGATGGGATCTGCGACACCGGGCAATACCGTCTCCCAAACATTTACCCTGCGGAATGCCGGGGATGCACCCCTCAAGCTGGCGGCCAATCCGCTCTTAACGCTCAATCCCAATACAGATTTTAGCATCACGGCACAACCTGGTGTAAACGAACTGAACGTAGGCGAAGAGGTGACCTTCGAGGTTGTATTCACGGCCCCGGCCCCGGGTACCTACACGACTACCCTGGAATCACCCCTGTTAGATTGCTATGGGGAGAATTACAATTTTGCTCTGGAAGCGCAGAGCTGTCCGGAGATTTCCGCTTCTCTGAGCGGCGATCAGGGTGTTTGCAATGGAACCACCGAGGTAGATCTGACCATCGAGATTACTGATGGAACACCACCATTTGCAGTAGAATTGTCAGATGGCAACACCTATACGGTAAATAGCACGGGAATTTCTACGATTCCATCGGTGCCCGTTGCCGAACCAGGTCCTGTCACCCTCACTCTGGTGTCAGTCACTGATGATAACAGCTGTTTGGGAGATCCGCTGAACGGCTCTGCAACCATCACCTTTGGTGTGGACATTACGCCTCCTGTGATGATTTGTGAAACCTCTGTATCTGTGGCACTGGATAACAGTGGCATGGCTTCCATCACTGCTGCCGAACTGGACAATGGTTCGTATGATGCTTGTGGTAATATTACCTTGAATATCTCCAATGGTCCATCCAATTTCATATGTGCTGACTTTTATTCCAGCCCACATATTCTTGAACTGACAGCCACCGATGAATCGGGTAACACAGCCAGCTGTGATGTGCAGGTGGAGATCACAGATCCTACCGATGCTTGCAATTTGCCACCGGTAGCTGTCTGTCAGGATATCACGGTCAATGCGGAAGGTAATTGCGAAAATGTAAGCACCGTTGGGGCGGATTTTGACGGCGGATCCACTGATCCGGATGATGACCCCCTGACTTTCCTTGCCTCGCCTGGAACTCCTTATCCTATGGGGACAACTGATATTACACTTAGTGTAGATGATGGCCAGGAAACAGATGATTGTACGGCTTCCATCACGGTGGTGGATAATACAGCACCCGATTTGACCTGTTCCGACTTCGATGTGGAGCTGAATGGAGATGTAGAATATGACTTGACTACTTCAGATCTACAAACGATCATTGCAGGTAGTATTGACAACTGCACCAGCTTTGGTGATCTTGTCTTTATTAATTCCAATATTGGTTTTGGATGCAGCCAGTATGGCGCCAATACGGTGACCATCACCGTACAGGATGAATCTGGTAATGAATCGACTTGTGACATCACCGTAAACGTCTCTGATATAAGCAATGCAAGTTGGGATAATTGCCTGACTGCATTACCAGCAATGGATGCCGAAACAGGTGTTTGCGAGGCTTATATAGAATGGGACATTCTGGACTTCCAACCCTTGCCGGGTTGTTTTGATTCAGCTACAGTCAATTTGGGTCTGGGTGCCGGTCCTCAACTGGTTGAAGATCCGGTAGATTTATCTGTCCGAAGTGGTATCTACCCTGTAGGAAGTACTACTGTAACATATATAATCACCAATTTGAATGGCTCATCGGCCACCTGCAGTTTTGAGGTGATTGTGGAAGACCATGAGGATCCATCCATCACCTGCCCGGATGGTATCCTTGCGGATGCAAACGCTGCATGCGAAGCAACGGGCCTTAATATGGGTACCCCCATCACAGCAGATAACTGTGGGGTGGCAACAACCACATTTACACCTGGTGAGCCGTATGTACTTGGCGTTACCGAAGTCACCTGGACGGTGACAGACAACTCGGGAAATCAAGCTACCTGCACTCAAACGGTGACGGTGGTGGACAACGAAGATCCAACCATCACCTGCCCAGCGGATATCGTTGTTGATAGTGACCCAGGTGATTGTTCAGCAGTGGTGAATTATACCACTCCGGTTGGAACAGATAATTGTTCTGGAGCGATTACAGCCCAAACTGCTGGTTTGGCGGATGGATCGACCTTCCCACTAGGAGTAACAAGCAACACCTTTGAAGTGACTGATGGTATTAGTAATACAGCGAGTTGCAGCTTTACGGTGACTGTGGAGGACAATGAAGATCCGACCATTACCTGCCCCGCAGACGTTGTGGTAGATAGCGACGCTGGTGCATGTACAGCCAGTGGTGTGTCCTTAGGCACACCAACAACAGCTGACAATTGTAGTGTAGCGACGACGATAAACAATAGTTCCGAGCCGTATGCACTTGGCAACACGACGGTCACCTGGACGATTACGGACGGAAGTGGCAATGCAGCGAACTGTGATCAAATTGTCACAGTTGAAGACAATGAAGATCCAACAGCAGTTTGCAACGATCTGACGGTCGTGCTGGTCGACAGAAATACCTACAGCTTGAGCTCTACTGAGGTGGATAACATTGCATTGGGTAGTGATGACAACTGCAGCTTTACTTATGCCATCACGGCCGGTGTTATCGATTATGATTGTGATGATCGAGATGCAGAACATGTGGTGACCCTGACCGTCACAGACGGAGCCGGGAATACGGCCATATGTACAGCCATGGTGACGATCACCGATCCGAACAGCGTATGTAACGATCCACCGGTAGCCGTTTGTCAGGATATTACCATTTCAACAGGAGCAAACTGCGATGCCAGCATCGTAGCAGCTGATGTTGACGGTGGTTCATCCGATCCGGATGGCGACGATCTAATCCTGAGCGTGGATAATGATGGTCCATTCGGTGTAGGCGGCCATATGGTCACCCTGACTGTAAGTGATGGAGAATACGAGGATGATTGCATGGCCACTGTAACGGTCATCGATGATACTGACCCGGTTGCACTATGCCAGAACGTGACGGTTGAACTGGACGCCAGCGGCAACGGCAGCACGTCTGCTGCCCTGTTGAATGATGGCAGCAGCGATGCCTGTGGCATTGCCAGCCTGACTCTTGACAATGAGGGCTTTACCTGTGTCAATGTGGGCAATGGGAATATTGTTACCCTGACAGTGGAGGACAATAATGGTAATACGTCGACCTGCACATCGATAGTAACAGTAGAAGACAACATACCACCAGTGGTAATATGTCAGGATATTCAGGTGGATCTGGATGAAATAGGAAATGGAACGATTGAACCGTCGGACTTACTGTTTGTCTATCCGGAGTACCTGGTGTATGATGCAAACATGTCGGGCTGGGGCCCTGCGGGTGCATGCGGAGGAAGGAGGAAAGGGAGTACGACGGATCTGGAGAGCTTTACATGGGAAGACCAGTTGAG
The DNA here is from genome assembly GCA_942490895.1 of uncultured Saprospiraceae bacterium. Lineage (GTDB taxonomy): Bacteria > Bacteroidota > Bacteroidia > Chitinophagales > Saprospiraceae > JAGNXB01. Next base: position 104,677 of record CALNZC010000056.1, on the reverse strand, counting down.
CTCCCTGGCAGGAGTAACGTCGATTGAGATCGAGATCTCGATGCAATGGTCAGAGACATCAAATGTATACCCTTATAGTTTAAACGGAGATGTGCTGGGTTCAGAGTTTGGAGTAGGGCCAGGAGGATGTTGGATTCAGGTGAAGACAATAGAGTTGGATCTATCCTCATATAATGTCGGCGGGACGAACACCTTCACGTGGGATCTGCCAACGGATGATCATGCGCTGATTATGAACTCGGCATGGGGAGATGCTTTTGCCCGGGTGGTGATCCATGGAGACAGTCCGGGACTATCAGACAACTGCAGTGATGTGGGGTCGATAAACCTGACGGCGTCGACAACGACGTTCAGCTGTAGTGAAGTGGGCACTCAAGAGGTGACGCTGGAAGCGACAGATGCAAATGGGAATACATCCAGCTGCACATCGATAGTAACAGTAGAAGACAACATACCACCAGTGGTAATATGTCAGGACATTCAGGTGGATCTGGATGAAATGGGAAATGGAACGATTGAACCGTCGGACTTACTGTTTGTCTATCCGGAGTACCTGGTGTATGATGCAAACATGTCGGGCTGGGGCCCTGCGGGTGCATGCGGAGGAAGGAGGAAAGGAAGTACAACAGATCTGGAGAGCTTTACATGGGAAGACCAGTTGAGCTCCCTGGCAGGAGTAACGTCGATAGAGATCGAGATCTCGATGCAATGGTCAGAGACATCAAATGTATACCCTTATAGTTTAAACGGAGATGTGCTGGGTTCAGAGTTTGGAGTAGGGCCAGGAGGATGTTGGATTCAGGTGAAGACAATAGAGTTGGATCTATCCTCATATAATGTCGGCGGGACGAACACTTTCACGTGGGATCTGCCAGCGGATGATCATGCGCTGATTATGAACTCGGCACGGGGGAGATGCTTTTGCCCGGGTGGTGATCCATGGAGACAGTCCGGGACTATCAGACAACTGCAGTGATGTGGGGTCGATAAACCTGACGGCGTCGACAACGACGTTCAGCTGTAGTGAAGTGGGCACTCAAGAGGTGACGCTGGAAGCGACAGATGCAAATGGGAATACATCCAGCTGCACATCGATAGTAACAGTAGAAGACAACATACCACCAGTGGTAATATGTCAGGACATTCAGGTGGATCTGGATGAAATGGGAAATGGAACGATTGAACCGTCGGACTTACTGTTTGTCTATCCGGAGTACCTGGTGTATGATGCAAACATGTCGGGCTGGGGCCCTGCGGGTGCATGCGGAGGAAGGAGGAAAGGGAGTACAACAGATCTGGAGAGCTTTACATGGGAAGACCAGTTGAGCTCCCTGGCAGGAGTAACGTCGATAGAGATCGAGATCTCGATGCAATGGTCAGAGACATCAAATGTATACCCTTATAGTTTAAACGGAGATGTGCTGGGTTCAGAGTTTGGAGTAGGACCAGGAGGATGTTGGATTCAGGTGAAGACAATAGAGTTGGATCTATCCTCATATAATGTCGGCGGGACGAACACTTTCACGTGGGATCTGCCAGCGGATGATCATGCGCTGATTATGAACTCGGCATGGGGAGATGCTTTTGCCCGGGTGGTGATCCATGGAGACAGTCCGGGACTATCAGACAACTGCAGTGATGTGGGGTCGATAAACCTGACGGCGTCGACAACGACGTTCAGCTGTAGTGAAGTGGGCACTCAAGAGGTGACGCTGGAAGCGACGGATGCAAATGGGAATACATCCAACTGCACATCAATAGTAACAGTAGAAGACAACATACCACCAGTGGTAATATGTCAGGACATTCAGGTGGATCTGGATGAAATGGGAAATGGAACGATTGAACCGTCGGACTTACTGTTTGTCTATCCGGAGTACCTGGTGTATGATGCAAACATGTCGGGCTGGGGCCCTGCGGGTGCATGTGGAGGAAGGAGGAAAGGGAGTACAACGGATCTGGAGAGCTTTACATGGGAAGACCAGTTGAGCTCCCTGGCAGGAGTAACGTCGATAGAGATCGAGATCTCGATGCAATGGTCAGAGACATCAAATGTATACCCTTATAGTTTAAACGGAGATGTGCTGGGTTCAGAGTTTGGAGTAGGGCCAGGAGGATGTTGGATTCAGGTGAAGACAATAGAGTTGGATCTATCCTCATATAATGTCGGCGGGACGAACACTTTCACGTGGGATCTGCCAGCGGATGATCATGCGCTGATTATGAACTCGGCATGGGGAGATGCTTTTGCCCGGGTGGTGATCCATGGAGACAGTCCGGGACTATCAGACAACTGCAGTGATGTGGGGTCGATAAACCTGACGGCGTCGACAACGACGTTCAGCTGTAGTGAAGTGGGCACTCAAGAGGTGACGCTGGAAGCGACAGATGCAAATGGGAATACATCCAGCTGCACATCGATAGTAACAGTAGAAGACAACATACCACCAGTGGTAATATGTCGAGGACATTCAGGTGGATCTGGATGAAATGGGAAATGGAACGATTGAACCGTCGGACTTACTGTTTGTCTATCCGGAGTACCTGGTGTATGATGCAAACATGTCGAGCTGGGGCCCTGCGGGTGCATGCGGAGGAAGGAGGAAAGGGACTACGACGGTTCTGGAGTGCTTTACATGGGAAGACCAGTTGAGCTCCCTGGCAGGAGTAACGTCGATTGAGATCGAGATCTCGATGCAATGGTCAGAGACATCAAATGTATACCCTTATAGTTTAAACGGAGATGTGCTGGGTTCAGAGTTTGGAGTAGGGCCAGGAGGATGTTGGATTCAGGTGAAGACAATAGAGTTGGATCTATCCTCATATAATGTCGGCGGGACGAACACTTTCACGTGGGATCTGCCAGCGGATGATCATGCGCTGATTATGAACTCGGCATGGGGGAGATGCTTTTGCCCGGGTGGTGATCCATGGAGACAGTCCGGGACTGTCGAACAACTGCAGTGATGTGAGGGTCGATAAACCTGCACGGCGTCGACAACGACGTTCAGCTGTAGTGAAGTGGGCACTCAAGAGGTGACGCTGGAAGCGACGGATGCAAATGGGAATACATCCAGCTGCACATCAATAGTAACAGTAGAAGACAACATACCACCAGTGGTAATATGTCAGGACATTCAGGTGGATCTGGATGAAATGGGAAATGGAACGATTGAACCGTCGGACTTACTGTTTGTCTATCCGGAGTACCTGGTGTATGATGCAAACATGTCGGGCTGGGGCCCTGCGGGTGCATGCGGAGGAAGGAGGAAAGGGAGTACAACAGATCTGGAGAGCTTTACATGGGAAGACCAGTTGAGCTCCCTGGCAGGAGTAACGTCGATAGAGATCGAGATCTCGATGCAATGGTCAGAGACATCAAATGTATACCCTTATAGTTTAAACGGAGATGTGCTGGGTTCAGAGTTTGGAGTAGGGCCAGGAGGATGTTGGATTCAGGTGAAGACAATAGAGTTGGATCTATCCTCATATAATGTCGGCGGGACGAACACCTTCACGTGGGATCTGCCAGCGGATGATCATGCGCTGATTATGAACTCGGCATGGGGAGATGCTTTTGCCCGGGTGGTGATCCATGGAGACAGTCCGGGACTATCAGACAACTGCAGTGATGTGGGGTCGATAAACCTGACGGCGTCGACAACGACGTTCAGCTGTAGTGAAGTGGGCACTCAAGAGGTGACGCTGGAAGCGACGGATGCAAATGGGAATACATCCAACTGCACATCAATAGTAACAGTAGAAGACAACATACCACCAGTGGTAATATGTCAGAATATCACTGTTGAATTAGATGAGGCCGGCAACGGCAGCACGACCGCTGCACTGGTCGATGATAACAGCAATGACGCCTGTGGTATTGCTAGCCTGACCCTGGACAATGAGGACTTCTCGTGCGATGATGTGGGCAACGGAAATTCCGTTACCCTGATGGTGGAGGACAACAAGGATATTTGTAGCGGAGTAACGATCACCTACAGCGAGGTATCAGACAATGCCCCATGTGTAGAAACGATTACCCGTACCTGGGTAGCCACCGATGACTGCGGCAACAGTTCAACGTGCGAGCAGACGATAACAGTAGAAGATACGACAGCCCCAGTGATTATCGCGGGCACAGATGGCAGTTCAGAGTGCCAGGGTATGTCCGCCGATGCGAACACGGATTATATCGCCTGGTTGGCAAATAACGCAGGAGCAACAGCCACCGATGACTGCAATAATATTACCTGGAGCAACACCCCTGGAACATGGAGTGGAGGATGTGTGAACATTATCACCGTAACCTTTACGGCTACCGACGACTGTGGCAACACTTCGACTACAAGTGCAAGCTTTACGATTGAAGATACCACAGCCCCAGTGATTACGTGTCCTGCAGATATTACCTTAGACTGTAGCGATGATTTAACAGATTATACAGTAACAGGCGAGGCTACAGCCACCGATATTTGTAGCGGAGTAACGATCACCTACAGCGAGGTATCAGACAATGCCCCATGTGTAGAAACGATTACCCGTACCTGGGTAGCCACCGATGACTGCGGCAACAGTTCAACGTGCGAGCAGACGATAACAGTAGAAGATACGACAGCCCCAGTGATTATCGCGGGCACAGATGGCAGTTCAGAGTGCCAGGGTATGTCCGCCGATGCGAACACGGATTATATCGCCTGGTTGGCAAATAACGCAGGAGCAACAGCCACCGATGACTGCAATAATATTACCTGGAGCAATACTCCGGGAGTATGGAGTGGAGGATGTGTGAACATTATCACCGTAACCTTTACGGCTACCGACGACTGTGGCAACACTTCGACTACAAGTGCAAGCTTTACGATTGAAGATACCACAGTTCCAACGATCGATGTTGCAGCCAGTATGAAACTGTCGAGTGTGACGGAGCCGGAAATACGACTGCACTGAATGACTGGTTGGCATCCAACGGTGGCGCAACGGCCAACGATGTCTGTGGTGGAGTAACCTGGTCAAACGACTACACTTCCCTGTCTGACGACTGCGGCGCAACAGGCTCCGCACCGGTGATCTTTACGGCCACTGACGACTGTGGAAATACCTCCGTAACGACAGCGACATTTACGATCGAAGACACGACCGATCCGAGTATTGATGTTGCTGCCAGCGATGAGACCGTCGAGTGTGACGGTGCCGGAAATGCAGCTGAGTTAAGTGCCTGGTTGGCATCCAATGGTGGTGCATCCGCAAGCGATGTTTGCGGTGGAGTGAGCTGGTCAAACGACTACTCTGACTCTGTCTGACGATTGCGGCGCAACCGGATCAGCAACGGTGATTTTTACGGCTACCGACGACTGTGGAAATGCTTCCGCAACAACGGCGACATTTACGATTGAAGACACCACCAATCCGAGTATTGATGTAACAGCCAGCGACGAGACTGTCGAGTGTGACGGTGCCGGCAATACAGCTGCACTGAATGACTGGCTTGCCTCGAATGGTGGCGCAACCGCCAGCGATGTCTGCGGTGGAGTGAGCTGGTCGAACGACTACACTACCCTGTCTGACGACTGCGGCGCAACAGGATCAGCAACGGTGACTTTTACGGCTACCGACGACTGTGGCAATGCATCAGCAACGACTGCGACGTTTACGATCGAAGACACGACAAATCCAACGATCGATGTTGCAGCTAGCAATGAGACTGTCGAGTGCGACGGTGCTGGTAACACGGCTGCACTGAATGCCTGGTTGGCGTCCAACGGTGGCGCATCAGCCTCAGATGACTGCGGTGGAGTAACCTGGTCAAACAACTACTCAGCCCTGTCCTACGACTGCGGTGCAACTGGATCAGCAACGGTGATCTTTACGGCTACCGACGATTGTGGCAATGCATCTACTACATCTGCGACGTTCACGATCGAAGACACAACGGTACCAACGATTGATGTTGCAGCTAGCAATGAGACTGTCGAGTGTGACGGTGCCGGAAATGCAGCTGAGTTAAGTGCCTGGTTGGCATCCAATGGTGGTGCATCCGCAAGCGATGTTTGCGGTGGAGTGAGCTGGTCAAACGACTACTCTACTCTGTCTGACGATTGCGGCGCAACCGGATCAGCAACGGTGATTTTTACGGCTACCGACGACTGTGGAAATGCTTCCGCAACAACGGCGACATTTACGATTGAAGACACCACCAATCCGAGTATTGATGTAACAGCCAGCAACTCGACCGTCGAGTGTGACGGTGCTGGTAACACAGCTGCACTGAATGACTGGCTGGCTTCCAATGGTGGTGCATCTGCATCAGCGATGTCTGCGGTGGAGTGAGCTGGTCAAATGACTACACTGCAGTCTATCTGACGACTGTGGCGCAACAGGCTCAGCAACGGTGACCTTTACGGCGACTGACGACTGTGGCAATGAATCTGCAACAACTGCGACGTTTACGATCGAAGACACGACGGATCCAACGATCGATGTTGCAGCCAGTAATGAAACTGTCGAGTGCGACGGAGCTGGAAATACGACTGCACTGAATGACTGGTTGGCTTCCAACGGTGGTGCAACCGCCAGCGATGTATGTGGCGGAGTTACCTGGTCAAACAATTACACTGCCCTGTCCGACGACTGCGGAGCAACCGGTTCAGCGACGGTGACCTTTACGGCTACTGACGACTGTGGCAATGTGTCAACGACTGTAGCGACGTTCACGATCGAAGACACCACCAATCCGAGTATTGATGTCGCAGCCAGCGACGAAACTGTCGAGTGTGACGGTGCCGGAAATGCTGCTGAGTTGAGTGCCTGGTTGGCCTCGAACGGAGGAGCTTCTGCTTCGGATGACTGTGGTGGTGTAACCTGGTCAAATGACTACACTTCCCTGTCTGACGACTGCGGAGAAACAGGTTCAGCGACGGTAACCTTCACAGCTACTGATGACTGTGGAAATACCTCCACAACCACGGCAACGTTTACGATCGAAGACACGACGGTTCCAACTATCGATGTTGCAGCCAGCGATGAAACTGTCGAATGCGACGGAGCTGGAAATACAACTGCACTGAATGACTGGTTGAATGATAACGGAGGAGCTTCTGCTTCAGATGACTGTGGTGGTGTAACCTGGTCAAATGACTACACTTCCCTGTCTGACGACTGCGGAGCAACCGGTTCAGCAACGGTAACCTTTACGGCTACTGACGACTGCGGAAATACCTCCACAACCACGGCAACATTTACGATCGAAGACACGACTGTTCCAACGATCGATGTTGCAGCCAGTAATGAAACTGTCGAGTGTGACGGAGCTGGAAATACAACTGCCTTGAATGACTGGTTGAATGATAACGGAGGAGCTTCTGCTTCTGATGACTGCAGTGGTGTGACCTGGTCAAACAACTACTCAGCCCTGTCTGACGACTGCGGAGCAACCGGTTCTGCGACGGTAAACTTTACGGCTACAGACGACTGCGGAAATACCTCCACAACCACGGCAACATTTACGATCGAAGACACGACTGTTCCAACGATCGATGTTGCAGCCAGTAATGAAACTGTCGAGTGTGACGGAGCTGGAAATACGACTGCACTGAATGCCTGGTTGACCTCGAATGGTGGCGCAACTGCTTCAGATGTATGTGGTGGTGTGACCTGGTCAAATGACTACACTTCCCTGTCTGACGACTGCGGTACAACGGGCTCCGCAACGGTGATCTTTACCGCTACCGATGATTGTGGCAATGCATCTACTACATCTGCGACGTTTACGATCGAAGACACGACCAACCCGAGTATTGATGTCGCGGCTAGTGACGAGACTGTCGAATGCGATGGTGCCGGCAATACAGCTGCACTGAATGCCTGGTTGGCGTCCAACGGTGGTGCAACTGCTTCAGATGTTTGTGGTGGTGTGAGCTGGTCAAACAACTACTCTGCCCTGTCCGACGACTGCGGCGCAACAGGCTCTGCCACGGTGACCTTTACGGCTACCGACGACTGTGGCAATGCATCTGCAACGACGTCGACGTTTACGATCGAAGACACAACTGTTCCAACGATCGATGTTGCAGCTAGCAATGAGACTGTCGAGTGTGACGGATCTGGAAATACAACTGCCTTGAATGACTGGTTGAATGATAACGGAGGAGCTTCTGCTTCTGATGACTGCAGTGGTGTAACCTGGTCAAACAATTACTCTTCCCTGTCCGACGACTGCGGAGCAACCGGTTCAGCGACGGTAACCTTTACGGCTACTGACGACTGTGGCAATGAGTCAACGACTGTAGCAACATTCACGATCGAAGACACGACTGTACCAACTATCGATGTTGCAGCCAGCAATGAAACTGTCGAGTGTGACGGTGCTGGAAATACGACTGCACTGAATGACTGGTTGGCCTCGAATGGTGGTGCAACCGCCAGCGATGTCTGCGGTGGAGTGAGCTGGTCGAACAACTACACTTCCCTGTCTGACGACTGCGGAGCAACTGGTTCAGCGACGGTAACCTTTACGGCTACGGACGACTGCGGAAATGCTTCTGCAACGACTGCGACCTTCACGATTGAAGACACGACTGATCCGAGTATCGATGTTGCAGCCAGCGATGAAACTGTCGAGTGTGACGGAGCTGGAAATACAACTGCATTGAATGCCTGGTTGGCCTCGAATGGAGGAGCAACTGCCAGCGATATTTGTAGCGGTGTGACCTGGTCAAACAATTACATTGCCCTGTCCGACGACTGCGGAGCAACCGGTTCAGCGACGGTAACCTTTACGGCTACTGACGACTGCGGCAATGCTTCCGCGACTACGGCGACATTTACGATTGAAGACACGACGGTACCAACTATCGATGTTGCAGCCAGCAATGAAACTGTCGAGTGTGACGGTTCGGGCAATGCTGCTGAGTTGAGTGCCTGGTTGGCCTCAAATGGTGGCGCAACTGCCAGCGATATTTGTAGCGGTGTGAGCTGGTCGAATAACTACTCAGCCCTGTCTAACGAATGCGGTGCAACCGGTTCAGCAACGGTAACCTTTACGGCTACAGACGACTGCGGCAATGCTTCTGCAACAACGGCAACCTTCACGATCGAAGACACGACTGTTCCAACGATCGATGTAGCAGCCAGCAATGAAACTGTCGAGTGTGACGGAGCTGGAAATACAACTGCATTGAATGCCTGGTTGAATGATAACGGTGGAGCTTCTGCTTCAGATGACTGTAGTGGTGTGACCTGGTCAAATGACTACTCTTCCCTGTCTGACGACTGCGGAGCAACAGGTTCTTCAACGGTGACGTTTACGGCTACTGATGACTGCGGCAATGCTTCTGCAACAACAGCAACCTTCACGATCGAAGACACGACGGTACCAAGCATGGATGTTGCAGCCAGCGATGAAACTGTCGAATGCGACGGTGCTGGAAATACGACTGCATTGAATGCCTGGTTGAATGATAATGGAGGAGCTTCTGCTTCAGATGACTGTGGTGGTGTAACCTGGTCAAATGACTACACCTCCTTGTCTGACGACTGCGGAGCAACCGGTTCTGCGACGGTAACCTTTACGGCTACTGATGACTGTGGAAATGAGTCAACGACGGTAGCAACGTTCACGATCGAGGATACGACCAATCCGAGTATCGATGATGCTGCAAGCGATGAGACCGTCGAGTGCGACGGTGCCGGCAATACGACTGCACTGAATGACTGGTTGGCCTCAAATGGAGGAGCAACTGCCAGCGATATTTGTAGCGGTGTGACCTGGTCAAACAATTACATTGCCCTGTCCGACGACTGCGGAGAAACCGGTTCTGCGACGGTGACCTTCACAGCCACTGATGACTGTGGCAATGAGTCAACGACTGTAGCAACGTTCACTATCGAAGACACGACCAATCCGAGTATTGATGTTGCAGCCAGCAATGAAACTGTCGAGTGTGACGGTGCTGGAAATACGACTGCACTGAATGACTGGTTGAATGATAACGGAGGAGCATCTGCCAGCGATATTTGTGGTGGTGTGAGCTGGTCAAACGACTACACTTCATTGTCCGACGACTGCGGAGCAACCGGTTCAGCGACGGTAACCTTTACGGCTACTGATGACTGTGGCAATGAGTCAACGACTGTAGCAACCTTCACTATCGAAGACACTACGAATCCAAGTATTGATGTCGCAGCCAGCAATGAAACTGTCGAATGCGACGGTGCTGGAAATACATCTGCATTGAATGACTGGTTGAATGATAACGGAGGAGCTTCTGCTTCGGATGACTGTGGTGGTGTAACCTGGTCAAACAATTACACTGCCCTGTCTGACGACTGCGGAGCAACAGGTTCTGCAACGGTAACCTTCACGGCTACTGATGATTGTGGCAATGCATCTACTACATCTGCGACGTTTACGATCGAAGACACGACGGTACCAAGCATGGATGATGCAGCCAGCAATGAAACTGTCGAATGCGACGGTGCCGGAAATACAACTGCATTGAATGACTGGTTGAATGATAACGGAGGAGCTTCTGCTTCAGATGACTGTGGTGGTGTAACCTGGTCAAATGACTACACCTCCTTGTCTGACGACTGCGGAGCAACCGGTTCTGCGACAGTAACCTTTACGGCTACTGACGACTGTGGTAATGAGTCAACGACTGTAGCAACCTTCACGATCGAAGACACGACGGTACCAAGTATCGATGTTGCAGCCAGCGATGAAACTGTCGAGTGTGACGGTGCTGGAAATACAACTGCATTGAATGACTGGTTGAATGATAACGGAGGAGCTTCTGCTTCAGATGACTGTGGTGGTGTAACCTGGTCAAATGACTACTCTTCCCTGTCTGACGACTGCGGAGCAACCGGTTCAGCGACGGTAACCTTTACGGCTACTGACGACTGCGGCAATGCTTCTGCAACAACGGCAACCTTCACGATCGAAGACACGACTGATCCTACTCCGGTTTGTCAGAATATCACGATCCAGTTGGACGCTTTAGGAGACGCTTCTATTACCGTTGGAGACATCGATGGTGGATCACTGGATGGATGTGGATCAGTCTCACTTGCTGCTTCGATAACGACTTTTGATTGCCTGAATGTAGGCCCCAATGAAGTCTTGTTAACAGTGACCGACGATTGTGGAAATACATCTAGCTGTTCAGCCACAGTAACCGTCGAAGACGAAGTCGATCCGGATGCAATATGCCAGGATGCCACGGTTCAACTGGACGTTGACGGCAATGGCAGTATCACTACAGGTGACATCGACAATGGATCAGAAGACGCTTGCGGAATCCAGAGCCTGAGTCTGGACAATGAGGACTTCACCTGCGACGACGTAGGCGCGAATACAGTTGTGCTGACCGTGACAGACAACAACGGCAACACCTCTACTTGCTCTGCCACAGTGACAGTGGAAGACAATGTAGATCCTGTAGTTACCTGTAAGCCTGCGACTGTGCAACTGGACGGTGCTGGAAGCGGCTATCTGCTGGCTTCAAATATTGCTCTGTCCATCACGGATGCATGCGGATACAGTTACAGTGCCAGTCAGGTTCTGTACGACTGCGATGATATTGGAGACAATACGGTGACCCTGACGGTTACGGATAACAATGGTAATACCGCCACTTGTGACGCCACAGTGACCGTAGAAGACAATATCGATCCGGAAGCAGTTTGTCAGGATATCACCGTTCAGCTCCCAGTTGGAGGAACGATCACCATCCTCCCTGAGGATGTGGATGGCGGATCATCTGATGTCTGTGGTCTGACGACTGCGACAGAGGTGACCCCCAACTTCTTCAGATGTCTGAATGTGGGCGAGAATACGGTGGTCCTGACCGTTACAGATGAAAGCGGTAACACGAGCACCTGTGAAGCCACAGTGACTGTAGAAGACAATGTGGATCCGGAGGCTTTGTGCCAGGATATAACAGTCCAGCTAGAGTCAGATGGTACGGCTTCAGTGGAAGCTGTGGATATAGATGATGCCAGTACAGATGCCTGCGGTATTCAGTCGAAGACTATTTCATCCGGTCAGACCACCTATACCTGTGTGGATGTCGATCAGACATTTACCCTGACCTTGTTGGTAACTGATGTCAATGGAAATACCTCCAGCTGTACATCTGAGGTAACGGTCAGTGATGACGATCTGCCGGATGCAGATAACGATGGCGTGGCGGATGTATGCGACAACTGTCCGAATACTGCCAACACCGATCAATCCGATCTGGATGGTGACGGCATTGGCGATGTCTGCGAATCCCTGAAGTTGTGCTCCTATGTGATGTTGGCGGAAAAAGAAGTCAAGATCAAGGAGAGTATCGTGCATTCAGGTGGTGTCGGTGTCTGGGGCAACAATGACAAGGTGAAAGTGGAGAAGGATGGTCATATCGACAATACGACCGAGAGCTTCGTGATCGCCGATGACATTGATATCCATAATGATGGTTCAGTCCTGGCTCCCAAGTTCTATCAGCAAGCGCCTGTCAGCCTACTGGATGATCTGCCATTCCAATACGGTAATCCGGGTAGTACCGATGTGACTGTGCCTGAAAATGGAACCGTTTCCATCAGTGGCTCGACCTATGATGACATCAAAGTCAAAAAGAATGGTACACTGATCTTTGCAGATGCCACAGTGGTGGATATCGAGAAATTGGAACTGGAAGAAGGAGCTACGGTTGAATTCAACCAGCCGACCACATTGCGTCTGGAGAAGAAGTTTGACATCGAGAAGAACAGCACCTTCAATGGTACTGGTGAAGAGGTCATTGTCTTTTCTGAGGAACATATTGATATCGAGGAAGGCTGTATGGTCATCGGTACCTTGTACTCCCAGAAACATATCAAAGTGGATGGCAAGTCGAATAGTCCGACTTCCATGAGCGGTTTGTTCATTGCCGAGAAGATCGACTCCAAGGACAACGTAGACTGGTATCAGGGACCATGTGATCCAAACCTGGTGATTCCACCAAATCCGAATCAGGACAGCGATTCCGATGGTATCGTCGATACAGCAGACAACTGTCCATACACCGCCAATACGGACCAGACTGATACGGATGGTGACGGTGTTGGAGACGCTTGCGACAACTGCGTCGCGACGGCGAATATCGATCAGGAGGATACAGATGCTGATGGTGTGGGCGATGTCTGCGACAACTGTGTAGCAACGGCCAATACAGACCAGGACGATATGATAGTGATGGCGTAGGTGATGCCTGTGACAACTGTTTGGAGATTGCCAATGCTGATCAGGCAGATGCGGATAATGACGGAATTGGTGATGCTTGTGAAGTTGATCCAGGACTCTGTGATTATGTTCTCTTCGCCAAAGAAGAGATCAAGATCAAAAAGTCAACTATCCATTCTGGAGGCGTCGGTGTCTACGATGATGACGACGATGGTGTGGAGGTAGAAGAAGACGGCCATATCGATAATGTGACCGAAAGCTTCGTCATAGCAGAAGAGATCGAGATTGATAACGATGGGAGTGTACTCGCACCGAAGACGTACGAGAACGCACCAGAAGATCTTCTGGATGAAATTCCATTCCAGTATGCAAATCCGGGCAATACGGACCTCACCGTGCCTACCAATTCCACAGCTACGGCATACGGAGCCACTTTCGATAAAATCGAAGTAAAGAAGGATGCCACGCTGGTCTTCTCTGGCCAGGGCGAGATCGACATCGAAGAGTTGAAGGTCGAAGAAGGTGCGACGATCAAGTTCAACCAGACGACCACTGTACGGATCGAGAAGGATCTGGAACTGAAGAAGAACAGCACCTTCAACTCCACTGGAGAGGTCGTGATTGTCTTCCTGGAGAAGGATCTCAAAGTGAAGGAAGGATGTGATGTCACTGGAACGTTCTATTCCAAAGAGGAGATCGAGACAGATGGCAAGTCCAACAATCACATTGCGATGACGGGACTGTTTATTGCCGACAAGATCGAGTCCAAGTATTACACGGACTGGTACAGCGGTACATGCGGTGTGGGTAATCAGAATGGCAACTTCCAGCGATTGATCGCCAATGACAAGGTATCTGCGGATGACATCAATCCAAACCCTGATGTATCAGCAGAGACCAAGCCATTCACCTTCCTGCCGAATCCGGCCAGTACATACATCCGTGTACAGACGAATCGATTTGAAGGACAATCGGCTGTGATTCGGATCGTGAACGAATGGGGAACAACTGTCTGGCAAACCCGGGAGCATCAACTCCAGGATGAGCTTCAGATCGAGGTGTACCAGATCCCGGCCGGATTCTACTGGCTGGAGATCCAGGCATCCGGTCATCGACAAATTGAAAAGGTGGTCATTACACGATAATCACCAATCGACATTCGGAGAAGCCTTCTTGAAGGGAAGGCTTTTCCTTCACCAAGAGGGGAGGTCGGCACCAGCTACCTCCCCTCTTTTATAAACCAGATGAATCCAGGATGATGAAATCATTACAGTTGAATCCTGAAGTGATTATTGGTGAATGCTTCTCTGGAGAGGCCGGAGATCAGACTGTTTATCTGTCCGTGTATTGTGAGCAGGAATTAGACCTGACCCTTCGCGTGGAGAATCGTCGTGGACAGGTTGTCCAAACACAAACAAACCGGATTGCTCCGGATGGTGATATCATTCGTATTCAAATCAAGGCTTGCCTTCCTGGGAAGTATACCGTCTGGATCTATCACCATGATCAGGTGTGGGAGCGAACCATGATCATTCATGGGTCTCCGCAGTAATTTGATTCCCCCGATTACTCGGAGTCGTAGCTCTTCTCCATTCGCTATTTGTGTTTGCCTGATCGGTGTTGACCGAATGATCATCGAAATAACTCAATAACCCAATAACGAAATAACGCCTTCATTCCTCCCGCCACAGCGGGCAGGCATTCCTCATCCCTCATTCAATCTGGACAATTGATTATCGAAATAACTCAATAACCCAATAACGAAATAACGTCCTAATCCCTTATCCCTGAGAATGTGCTGTTCGCTATTCGCCGTTCGCCGTTTGCAAGGGACGTCAGTGGCAGACGCCACTCGGGCAGCATGCTCCATGTGGGCCGGTAAAAGGTTAATGGCTAAAGGTCAAGGCAAAATTCTGATCTCCACAATGGATTGACCATCGAAATAACTCAATATCCCAATAACAAAATAACATCTTCATCCCTCCCGCCACAGCGAGCAGGCATTCCTGATTCCTCATGCCTCATTCGACCTGGACCATTGATCATCGAAATAACTCAATCACCCAATAACGTCCTATTCCATGATTCCTCGACCAATCTTTTGTTGCCGTACCTTGTGGCAAAATCAGCAACCATGACCACCCGCTCCACAGTTGTATCTGGTAAAGCCACCCCACGCGGAAAATTTCCGCACATCAAACGCGCTGGTGACTTTCTGTTCGTTTCAGGTACATCAAGTCGCCGGCCGGATAATTCCTTCGAAGGGGTGGAGGTCGATGATATGGGGACCACCAATCTGGATATCCGTGCACAAACCAAAGCCGTCCTGGAGAATATTCGGGACATCCTGGCAACGGAAGGAGCAGGGCTGGAGGACGTCGTCGAGATCAGCACCTTCCTGGTCAACATGAATGATTTTGGAGGCTACAATGAGGTCTACGGACAATACTTCGACCACAATGGACCCACCCGCACCACCGTGGCGGTCCATCAATTGCCCCACCCCCATCTTCTGATCGAGATCAAGGCAGTGGCGTACAAGCCCAAATAAGGTTGCCAAATATGGGGTGATACAGATCATGATGGTTGGGGCAGCAAAGGGATACTTGTTATCTTCCCCCTCGATCAAATCTGAAACACATGAGCGACCCTAAGTCTTATACCTCCATTCATTATCATCAATATCTGCAACTCGACAAACTCCTGGATGCTCAGGATCTGATGAGTGTAAAAGCGGGGCAGCCCGCCCATGATGAAATGCTCTTTATCGTAGTCCACCAGGTTTATGAACTCTGGTTTAAGGAGATCATTCACGATATGGGCTCTGTCCGAGACCTTTTTGCCAAAGGTGCGATCGATGAACGCAATCTGGGACTGGCCATTTCCCGCCTCAATCGGGTGATTGAGATCCAGAAGCTGCTGGTCCAACAGATCCTGGTGATGGAAACCATGACTCCCCTGGATTTTCTGGATTTCCGGCATCACCTTTTCCCCGCCTCCGGTTTCCAGAGTTATCAGTTTCGCCAGGTAGAAGCCATGTTAGGCCTGCCGAGCAAGCAACGACTGACCTACAATCACAAACCGTATCATATTGTCTTCGAGGAGGACCAGAAAAAAGTTCTCGAAAACCTGGAAGAGCATGGCACCATTTTTTCGGCCATCGAAAAATGGCTGGAACGAACACCGTTTCTGGATTTTGGTGATTTCAATTTCATTTCCAGCTATAAGGAAGCGGTCAAACGCATGATGGAAGGTGAGCGAAGTGCCATCAAAGAGGCACCCCTACTCAGCGAGGAATCCAAGGCCATGCGCCTGGAGATCCTCCAGAACAACGAAGACTATATCATGTCTGTCCTCGATCCCACGCAGCATCAGGTGATGCGCGATGAGGGCAAATTGCGCCTGTCCTACCAGGCTACAATTGCGGCCTTGCTTATTCACTTGTATCGGGATGAGCCCATCCTTCATCAGCCTTTTATTCTGCTCCAAAAGCTGTCTGAGATCGATGAGGGCTTGACGGCCTGGCGGACACGTCACGCGCAAATGGTCTTGCGAATGTTGGGACGGAAAATGGGAACGGGAGGTTCCAGTGGGCATGATTACCTCGCAGCTACGGCAGCCAAACACGGCATATTTTCGGATTTTCACAATATCTCCACCCTGCTGATCCCTCGTTCGGAATTGCCGGTTTTACCGCAAACCGTCCGGGATAATCTCAACTTTCACTATTCCGTCCAGTCCTGATGATCCAACTGAACAACTACATCGATGGCCGGCAAGTGCCGCCCAAATGCAATGCCTATCTGGATAATTTTGAGCCGGCAACGGGACAAGTGTACAGTCGGATTCCAGATTCAGATCAGGAAGATGTTGCCCTGGCCTATGAAGCGGCCAAGGCAGCTTTCCCGGGATGGTCAAAGACCCCTTTGGAAGAGCGTTATCGCATCATGATCCGGATCAGTGAACTGATCGATCATCATCTGGACGAATTGGCGCAAGCAGAAAGCCGGGATAATGGCAAGCCGGTCTGGCTGGCTAGAAAAGTGGACATTCCCCGGGCTTCTTCTAACTTTCGTTTTTATGCCACCGGGCTGATGCATTTTGCATCCGAATCGCATGAAATGCCCGGTGAGGCCATCAATTACACCTTGCGTCAACCCATCGGTGTAGTGGGGTGTATCTCTCCCTGGAATCTACCGCTCTACCTCTTCAGTTGGAAGATCGCTCCGGCTCTGGCCATGGGAAATACGGTCGTTGCCAAGCCTTCGGAGATCACACCCTATACCGCCTGGCGCCTGGGGGAGATCTGCATGGAAGCGGGATTGCCTCCCGGTGTGCTGAATATTGTGCACGGCACAGGCCCAAGGGTAGGGGAAGCCATCGTCACCCATCCAGGGATTAAGGCCATCAGTTTTACTGGCGGCACCACTACCGGAGCACGGATCGCTGCAACGGCAGCTCCGATGTTTAAAAAACTCTCCCTGGAACTGGGTGGGAAAAATCCCACCCTCATCTTCGCAGATTCGGATTTTGATGATGTTTTGCGAACCACCGTCCAGTCGGGCTTTGCCAACCAGGGAGAGATCTGCCTGTGTGGCTCCCGCATCCTGATCGAGAAGTCCATTTATGAAAAATTCCGGGATGCCTACGTCGAGAAGATCAGCCGGCTGAAAGTGGGAGATCCCACCGATCCGGAAACCCGGGTCGGTGCCATTGTTTCCGAAGCGCATAAGGACAAGATCCTCTCTTATATCGCCCTGGCCCAGGAAGAAGGGGGGCGGATTTTATGCGGTGGAAAGGCTGTCAAAGTAGAAGGCCGCTGCGCCGATGGCTGGTTCATTCAGCCTACCGTGATCGAAGGGTTAACCCAGAGTTGTCGCACCAACCAGGAGGAGATCTTCGGACCAGTGGTCACCATTCAGCCCTTCGACACAGAAGAAGAGGCCCTCGAGATGGCCAATGGTGTTCGCTACGGATTGGCCACCACCGTCTGGACCAGCGATCTCAAACGCGCCCACCGGGTGGCCGGCCTCCTCGAGTCCGGCATCGTCTGGGTGAATTGCTGGTTACTCCGGGACTTGCGTACCCCATTCGGCGGCATGAAGGACAGTGGCGTCGGTCGTGAAGGAGGATGGGAAGCCATGCGCTTTTTTACCGAACCGAAGAACGTCTGTATTAAAGTTTAGGAGTCGAGGAGGGGAGGAGTCGAGGAGACATTTGGACTTAAAATGGTTTCCAAAAATGTAAACTGGATATATGATGAAGTTTGCCTTCAAACCTGAAGATTGGATGGATGATTTAATTCATCAATTATCAGAAGTCCATGAACCTGAAAATAAATATGGTGACCACATATATGGTTTTGAAAAATTGATTGTGTGGAGCCGATCTCTTGACCTCGTCGAATTGATTTATGAAAAAACTGCAACATTTCCAGGTGAAGAAAAATTTATTCTGACTTCTCAAATCCGACGAGCTGCTAATTCTATACCTTCAAACATTGCAGAAGGAAGTGGGAGAATGACCGGTAAGGACAGATGTCGTTTTCTGATTATCGCATATTCCAGTGCCATTGAACTGCTCAATCATGTTATCATTGCTTATCGATTAGGATATTTTGAACAATCTCCTTACTTGGTGATTCGAAAAGAGATACAAGAAATTACAGCGATGCTGGTAGCCCTTCACCGAAACTGGTCAAAGTGACCTGGATCATTAGATTCTAAAATCTCCTCGACTCCTTAACTCCTCAACTCCTCCACTCTCTTGCAAACAATCGACATCCACACCCACATCATGCCCGGCGAAATGCCTCGCTGGAGCCAGAAATTCGGCTACGGCGGATTTATTCATCTGGATCATCACAAGCCGTGTTGTGCGCGGATGATGCAGGACGACAAATTCTTTCGAGAGGTAGAGGACAATTGCTGGGATGCCGATGCCCGCCTCCGGGATTGTGGCCATCACCATGTCGATATGCAGGTGCTGTCGACCATTCCGGTCCTGTTCAGTTATTGGGCCAAGCCGGTCGATGCGTTGGAAGTATCCCGGTTTCTGAATGATCATATTGCCGGGATCGTCCAACGTTACCCTGAACGGTTTATCGGCCTGGGGACGGTCCCGATGCAGGATCCCGATCGGGCCTGTCGCGAAGTGGAACGGTGTATGGGGGAACTGGGACTGGCCGGGATCGAGATCGGCTCCCATGTCAACGACTGGAACCTGAATGACCCGGCACTTTATCCCTTTTATGAAACGTGTGAACGTACGGGTGCGGCATTATTTGTCCATCCCTGGGATATGATGGGGAAGGATAAAATGGGGAAGTACTGGCTGCCATGGCTGGTCGGGATGCCTGCAGAAACGAGCCTGGCGATCTGCTCGATGATCTTTGGGGGTATATTTGATAAATTCCCAAAACTGCGAGTGGCCTTCGCACATGGAGGCGGTTCTTTTCCGGCCACAATTGGCCGGGTGGAACATGGATTTAATGTCCGACCGGATCTGGTAGCGGTGGACAATAACGTCAATCCCCGCGAGTATCTGGGCCGATTCTGGCTGGACTCACTGGTCCATGATCCCGCCATGCTCCGCTACATCGTAGACCTTGTTGGCCGGGATAAGGTCGCCCTGGGAACAGATTACCCCTTCCCCCTCGGTGAATTGGAACCGGGGCAACTCATCCATTCCATGGACGAGTATGACCAGGACACCAAGGCCTGGTTGCTCGGCAAGAGTGCATTGGCCTGGTTGGGCAAGGATGCCTAACGCTCGATCAGGCCCACACCGATGGGCACAGGACTGGTCCCCTCTTTTCGCCAGGTGATCCAATACGGTCCCACAGGCCAGGTAGAGAGAGGTATCTCCCAGTAGGAAGGTGAATACCTGACTTGGATGGTATGAATGTTTCGCCCCAATACATCCCAGAATTCCAGGACACCATCTTCAGGGCATTTTTCACCTTGGCATTGGATGGTCAGGAGATCCCGGGCTGGAACAGGAGAGATTTGCCATTGTCCGATATTGGCTACCGGATGAATGGTAGATATGATACTGTCGACGACCACACAGGCAGTGTCTGAGCAGATGGCCATAGAGTCGGGAGAAACAATCGTCACGACAAAGCAATGCGTCCCCCATTCAGTTGCGTTATGGAAAATAGTGTCTCCTACGCATGTCCAACTGGTCGTATCAACCATATACCAGTTATAATAGGTCGGGAAAAAGGAAGGGTCGACCAGTGAATTACTTCCATCAAGTTCAACAGAGTCCTGTTCTTCTTCCAGGATCGGAGGATCAAAAACATAGGCGTCCACTGTGACACAAACGACATTAAATCCAATAATGCTGTCACAAAATGGAAATGCTGCTTGTTGGAGAACGATCTCTTGTTGCCCAGGATCATTGCAAGAGATCGGCGTATTGCCTACCATGACAATATCGGATTCACACAGATAGAATGTCCCCAGATCGGTATTCTTATCAGGCGAACTTTGAACAATCAAGGTAACGACAGAATCGCAACCCTCCGAAGTCTTTAAGTGATCTCATGGGTGCCAGGAGGATACTCCTCTCCGCCGAAAAAATAGGTGTCATTGGCGCAGATGAGAACAGGGTCGGGATTTTCAGGTACCACATCGTAGATCTCGATAGTCATACATGTTTGTACCGGGTCTTCTAAAACGCCGATACATTGGTTCGATGCATCCACACATAATTCATATGTGCCAGCCACAGGCCACTGGATGTCCAGGAAATTTTCTGGACCAGCGGAGATTTCCTGCCCATCGAGATACCACCAAAAGTCTATCGCGCCTTCTGGTGGTTGTATTATATATTTTGACAAGGTTCCAACACAGCTCAATGATGGGCCTTCAATCGGTTCAATCCAATTATCGATATTGGGCGCTCCACAGAAATTATTGACAGAAATAGTCAGGTCACAAACAGACCCTGCACAACCATCAATAACAAAGTAGTAGATTCTACCGACAGTCATCCCATTCGCATTCAACGTGATTAAATTGTCATTCGGACATGCCACATCACAATCCAGAATTTCTCCAGGTTGGTCAAATGAGCTCGTACACAGGCCATTTCCTCCATATCCGTAGATAGCACACTGCACTCCAGTAGTACCATTTACAGTATCACAATTAGCCAGGTGTATATTCAATTCCAATGCATTGCATCCGGCGTAAAATGCAATCCAAAACGGATTATGAGGTGACCCACCGATGGAACACATAGGGGCTGGTGCATTAAATGTCAGTATTGAACTCATGGATGTACAATACCCATCCAGAATATCGATATCGCATATAATTGGAGCGCTTTCACAATTATTTGTTGCAGGTGGGATATCGCACGGTTGGGAAAATGAATTGATGGCACTAAAGAATAAAATGATCAGAATTATGCCTCTATGTTTCATCACGAAAATTTAGATTGTTCGTTCAACTCAAGGGATATTGATATATACAAATGCTTTTATGCAGGCTTACACTATACTATTTATCGCTGCACAAGCCCTTTGCCAATCAGCCTCCGTTGATGGCCTTGACCTTTCCAGGTGATCCAATAGGGGCCAGTCGGCCAGTTGGCGACTGAGAATTCCCAAAGTGTAGCAGAGTGTTCTATCCGGACATCCTTCACTCTTCTACCCAGGGCATCCCAGCATTCTAAGATCCCGTCTGATGGACATTGCGTACCCTGACATTGGATGGTCAGAATATCCCGGACTGGAACGGGAGAGATTTGCCATTGCCCGATATTGGTTACCGGTTGAATGGCAGATTGGATACTATCCACAACGACACAAGCCGTATCGGAGCAGATCGCTATGGAGTCCGGTGAAATGATCGTGAAGACCAGACAATACCTTCCCAGTTCAGTGGCCAGATAGATGCTGCTGTCACCCACCCATTGCCAACTGGTCGTATCCACCAGGTACCAATCGGAATAGGTCGGAAAAAAGGGTGGGTCGGCTAATGAGTTGCCGCCATCCAGTTCCACTGTGTCCATCCCTTCTTCCAGGATGGGCGGGTCAAATATATAAGCATCAACATTTAAACAGAGAATATTAAAGGACAGAATACTATCACAGAAGGGGTACGTAGATTGGGAGAGAATGACCTCCTGGGGGCCTTCATTATTGCAAGAAAGTGAAGTGTTCCCAACATTTAATGAGTCACCATCACAAAGATAAAAGTACCCCAGATCGGTTTGTTGATCCGGTACACTGTTCACGATCAAGGTCACAAGAGAATCGCAACCTTCAGGTGTGCTCAAAACAACATCATGCACACCTGGGGGATATTGTAAACCACCATACGAGTAAGTATCATCACTACAAATCACGACAGGTTCTGGGTCATCACCCATGACATCTGTAACAGTTACAGTCATGCATTGTGGAATGGGATTTTCAGTTGCCGGTACACAGGGTTGGACACATCGACACATAATTCGAATGTTCCGGCCATCGCCCATTGGATATCCAGAGTATCACCAGTCTGATTGGGAAGTTCCAGGCCATCTACAAACCAATGAAAGCGGATGCCTCCGATGGGTGATTGGACAATATGCTTTGTAGTGGAACCAGTGCAGGTTGTCGTCGGACCAGATAAGGGCTCCAGTACCCAATCTTCGATATGGGGTTGATCGCAGGACTCGGCCACAGATATGGAAATGTCGCAAAAGGAACCGGCACATCCATCCATGGCCAAATAGTAGATACGTCCTACTTGAAGATTATTGGCTGTGAGGAGGATAGGAGCATTCATGGGACAATTACCGCTACAGGCAATGTACTCATCTGGATTAGCAAATGAATTCGAGCATCCTTCTGGATCATCGTACCCATAAATGGCCACTTGGATGCCGTCGCTACCCCCCTGAGGGGTGCAATTGGAGGGTGTGATGGTAAAATGAAGGGTCGGGCAACCCGCGTAAAAGGCGACCCAAATCGGGTTGTTTGGGACACCTCCATTTCCCATATTGCACATAGGCGTCGGACCATTGCCGGTCTGATTATTTGTCAGTGATGTACAATATCCATTCAATACTTCGGGATTGCAGATGAGCGGAGCCGAATTGCAATCCTCGGCAGCAGGTGGCTCATTACAGGGTTGACTGAATGCAGTTCAAGAGTGAAAGGCCAAAAAGCAGATCAGAAAGAGTAGCTGTTTCATAGGGAGAACGATTAGAGAGTGCAATATGAACGCGAACTGCCAGGGAAGAACTCAAGTCCTTCCTGGTAGGTCAGAGGCACTCATTCGATCGTTCTGTGCGTCAAATCCAAGGCTCACTGCATACATCCTCAGACGAGGAATGAGAACTGTCTAAGATACAGAGGATAAAGATGAAATGTAGTAGGGTTCTTCACCATTTGTCGCGAATTGGGCAAAATAGTGGTTCATAACCCTTTCCATTTATCTCAGGACGTGAAAACTTTTAGTTTAAATTTACGTACAACCAATTCGTTTTCATACCTTTATAGGCCGTTCCCCGAACTGACAGTCCCGAATCCCAAAACCAGCTACAGCTATGCAGGCTACTAGAGTCATCTTCAAAGGTAAATTCGACTTCGGTTCTCCGGAAACGGTCAGCCGTATCATGCGGTTGCTGGAACCGCGTATCCTCAACCTGTACAAGAGTGATTTTCCCTGGAAGCTCGAGGAACTGCTACCCGAAGGTGCAGAAAAAGTGATCATTCGCCCGGAGAGCATGCATTTGACAGATCGGACCTGGAAGCATGCCATTGACGGATTAGAGTTTATGGCGCAGTTTGCCCTCTGTGGTGAAGTAATGGCCTTTCAGTTAGGCGCTACAAAAAAGCCAGGTGTTGTTGTTCGTCCGGTGAGTGAAAAAGCTGCTGTTATCCTGTACATCCATGCGATGGATTCTGATGATATGGAGAACCGCAGAGACCTCCTCAATCAAGCCATCGATAAGTATCCGGCGCATTGTGATGCACTGGTCGCTCGTGCTCAACTTGAAATGGACACTGACCAACTGACAGAAGCTCTGGCGGATCTGGATCGTGCCCTCGAGCGTGATCCGGAGCATAGTGGTGCCCTATTGGCGATGGCAAAATGCAAATATCGCCAGGGTGATGCCAAAGAGGCATTGGCCCTGCTCACCAAGACCATGAAAAACACCATGCCTTTGGAGGAAATCCATTGGCGGGCTCGTCATCTCAAGTCTGAGATCTATCAGGCCAATAAGGAATATGCGTTGGCCGCCAAAGAGCTGAAAGCATTGTTGACCCGGATGGACACCCGTCCCAAACTGCTGTCTGATGTGAAGAAGGCAATTCGTAAAGCCTATACCTTCTGTCAGGAGCAACTGGGCGAATCAGGTGCCTTCACGAATGATGTGGCCCCAAAAACAAAGCAACCCAGATTGGTGAAAGCAACAGCTTAACATCCCTGGACAGCTGATTTCTCCCTCTTTTCTCGTTCTTTTGCGGTAAAGTTTATCGCATGCGTAGTCTCCTCCTGGGATTAAGTCTTCTTCTCCTCGTCTCTGCCTGTAAGCAGGAACCGTCGAAAACGGAGGATGTTGCTCCCGCTCCTCCACCTGTCAAGGTCAATATTCCCTCATTTGATGCGGCATCAGCCTTTGCCTTTATTGAGAAACAGGTGGCCTTCGGTCCACGTAATCCTGGTTCAGCTGGACATACCTCCTGTCGCGATTGGTTGATCGAAACTTTCAAGACTTATGGTGCCCAGGTGACCGCTCAGGATTTTACGGCCCGTGACCTGACGGATAAAAAATATGATGCAACCAATATCATCGCCAGCTTTCATCCCGAAGCATCACGTCGTGTCCTCCTGACCGCCCACTGGGATACCCGAGCACATGGTGATTATGATCAGGATCCCAATCGACATACCTCTCCTATCCCTGGAGCGGATGATGGTGGGAGTGGCGTTGCAGTCCTTCTGGAAGTCGCCCGTCTCCTTCAGTCCAATCCCATAGATTTTGGTGTGGATATCGTCTTGTTTGATGCGGAGGATCAGGGCAAGAACAATGGAGTCGATCCCCTCTCCTGGTGCCAGGGCGCGCAATATTGGGGGAAGAAACCACATGTAGACAATTACAAGGCTCAGTACGGTATTCATCTCGATATGGTGGGCGCCAAAAATCCGCGGTTTGGAAAGGAAGGTTTCTCTCGTAACTATGCACCCCAGATCCAGGAAAAAGTATGGAAGATGGCTCAGGGTATGGGCTACGGAATGTTCTTTGTCAATGATTTCACCAATCCGGTCACGGATGATCATAAATATGTCAATGAATTGCGTCAGATCCCAACGGTGAACATCATCAATCAGCCGTTGGCCTCAGAAACCGGCTTTGGTCCGCATTGGCACACGCATGGAGATGGCCTGGAGATCATCGATCAGCGTAGCCTGAAAGCAGTCGGCCAGGTAGTGATCGCCTCTGTGTATAATACCTATATGCAGCGGTTTTAGGAGACGAAGTGACGGAGAGAAAGTCTAAAAACCTGTCATTGACTGAGATAAATTGAAAACCCTGAAGGGGCGCAATAAAAAAGATGAAAAACGGAGAGCGGAAATGTTTTTCTCATTCCTGCGTTCCTGCGTTCCTGCGTTCCTGATTCCTCGTTTCTGGATTCAGGATGGAATCAATCGCTAGTCATGCTTTACGAAATATCGAAATATCACCATCACGAAATACCTTTCCTCTAGATCATCAGAAAAAAGGCCAACGCCCAATACCCAACGCCATTTGGTCCTAGGCCCTCAGTCCAGGTTCCTCAGTCCTGCGTTCCTGATTCCTCGTTCTTGGATTCAGGATGGCATCAGTCCCTGGTCATGCCTTTCGAAATACCGCAATAACCCAATCACGAAATAACTCTTCTCGAGATCTTCAGAAAAAAAGCCAACACCCAACACCATTCGGCCCTCGGTCTTCAGTCCTGATTCCTCGATTTCCTCCCCTCCAAACGCAAAACCTCATAACCTCCAATGATTAAGCATTACAAGGAACTGACCCGTGATGAGCTGTATGAACTTCTCCAGTTCCGCCAGGAAGTCTTTGTTGTGGAACAGGACTGCCCCTACCTGGATGCGGATGGTGAAAAGGATAAAGCCAGCTGGCACCTCTGGCAGGCAGATGAAAAGGGACGAATGATCGCTTATTGTCGGGTACTTCCTGAGGGTGTCGGGTACCCCGGGTATGTGGCCATTGGCCGAGTGATCAGTCGTTCCGATCAACGAGGAACGGGTGCAGGAAGGAAGATCATGGAGTTAGCGATTCAATGGATCGCCGAAACCTGGCCCGGGCAGCTGATCAAGATCAGTGCGCAGTGTTACCTGGATCGATTTTATACATCTCTGGGGTTTGTCGAAACGGGCGAAAAATATCTGGAGGATGACATTCCGCATCAAGCGATGGTCCTGAAAAAATAATTGGTTATCAATCTATGCAACTTCTCGATCCAATGGCGATCTTCAACTCGAAATACACTTCCAAATGAAAATGTCCCTGGCACTCCTCCTCCTATCCGGATTTTCTCTGAGTCTGACCGCACAGGTCGATATGATCTGGGCTGATTATGGCCTGGGTTTTACATTGCCCCGAGAGTTGAAGATCACTGAAAATGATGGGGATACGTTCTCTGCGGAAAGTGATGACCTCTATATGACCATCCTGCCTATCGCCGACCGGACGATCACAGATGATGACCTGGCCGATGCCGTGCTAGCCATGGCCGTCGAAATGGAATATGACGAACTGACGGATGCGGATGATCTGGGCCTCACCGACCTTTATGGCTATTATGTGGAAGGGAAGAAAGATGGCACCCATGCCTTTGTCATCGCGCTATTGGACAGTCAGTCATCCAGCAATTATCTGGCAGTCATTGTATTTACCCGTGAGAACCGGGAGAAGGCTATTCGATTGGCCCGTTCGTTCTACGCCTACGAATAAGTCAAACAGCTCAGCTGTTTCCGGACAACTGCTTTAACACGGTCTGATAAAAAGACTCTGGTTGTTCTGCATGCAACCAATGCCCGGCTTGGGGAATGGTTTCTAACACTGCTGCTGGGAATTGTTCCAGGATGCCCTTCCAATCTCCATCCAGGATATAGTCTGATCTTCCTCCTCGCAGAAAGGTAGTGGGTCCCTCGTAGAGATGTCCGCTGTGCACCCCTGAAATGATGCGGTCGTATTGTGCGGTAATGACGGGCAGGTTCATCTTCCATTGAAAGCCATTGTCTCTGTCTCTGGCCAGATTTTTCAGGAGGAATTGGACTACTCCGTCCCGGTGGATGGTTTGTCGAAGGAAGTTCTCTGCATCTGTCCGACTGGTCAGTAGGTCCAGTGGTAAGGCATTGAGTGTTTCCAGGATATTTTCATGCCCTCCAGGGTAATCCTTGACGCCGATGTCGGCGATCAGTAATTGATCGACCAGATCGGGATGGGAGAGCGCCAGATGCATGGCCACCTTTCCGCCCATGGAATGTCCCAGAATATGGGCTTTGTGGATCCATTCCTGCCCCATCAGCCGAACCACATCCTCGACCATCTCGGGGTAGTCCATGATCGGATCATGGAAGGACCTGCCGTGATTACGCATATCGATGGTCACCACTGTAAAGTGTTGAGCCCAACGACGTGCCAGTGTAGCCCAATTGTCTGAAGTGCCAAACAGGCCATGAAGGATGATCAACGGGTCACCATGGCCCTGGATCTTGTGATGGAGAATCATGGGGGGTAAACATAAGGAAAGGATCGATCGTTCATCTTCTGAACTGGGCGATAACTCCCTACCTTTACCTTATGGCCTTCAAACTCGAATCCCGTTTCTCGCCGACTGGCGATCAACCTCAAGCGATCCGCCAGTTAGTCGATGGCATCCATGCTGGTGAGCCCGGCCAGGTACTCCTCGGCGTAACCGGCTCAGGGAAGACCTTTACAGTCGCCAATGTCATTGCTCAGCTGAACAAGCCCACTCTGGTTCTTACCCACAACAAGACCCTGACCGCTCAACTCTATGGCGAGTTCCGGGAATTCTTTCCGGATAATGCTGTGGAATACTTCGTCTCCTATTATGATTACTACCAGCCGGAGGCCTACATGTCCGTGTCAGACACCTTTATTGAGAAAGACCTGTCCATCAATTCAGAAGTGGATAAACTTCGCCTGCGAGCGACTTCCTCACTGCTGTCCGGTCGCCGGGATGTGATCATCGTGGCTTCCGTCTCCTGTATCTATGGGATGGGGAATCCTGAGGATTACAAAGCCGGGATTATTCGTCTGTACAAGGGACTGGTGGTCAGCCGCAATGCCTTTTTATACAGCCTGGTAGAAGCCTTGTACAGCCGTACGGAAACCAATCTGGAACGGGGAACCTTCCGTGTCAAAGGCGATACGGTAGATATCAATCTCCCTTATGTGGATTATGGATACCGCATTACCTTTTTTGGGGATGAAATTGAATCTATAGAAACGCTGGAGATCGAATCAGGAAAGAAGATCGAAGAAATCGAACATGCGGCCATTTTTCCGGCGAACCTGTATGTCGCCCCCAAACAGCGGATCCATTCCATCATTCGGGATATCGAAGACGAACTCTGGGCCCAGGAGAAGTATTTCCTCAAAGAAGGGCGGCTTCTGGAAGCTCGTCGGATCAAAGAGCGGGTGAGTTTTGACCTGGAGATGATGCGTGAACTCGGGTATTGCAGCGGCGTAGAAAACTACAGTCGATTTTTTGATGGTCGTGAGCCGGGCCATCGTCCCTTCTGCCTGCTCGACTACTTCCCGGAAGATTATCTGATGATCATCGATGAAAGTCACGTGACTGTCCCTCAGGTGCGCGGGATGTGGGGAGGCGACCGGGCACGGAAGATCAACCTGGTCAATTACGGTTTTCGACTGGCTTCCGCCTTGGACAACCGGCCCCTCAGCTTTGAAGAATTCGAGGGAATAGTCAATCAGGTGGTCTATGTGAGTGCCACTCCCGGAGATTATGAACTGGAGTCTACAGGTGGAGTCATTGTGGAGCAGCTCATTCGTCCCACTGGACTACTGGACCCTCCCATAGATGTCCGCCCCAGTTTCAATCAGATCGATGACCTCCTGGATGAGATCAACCAGCGAGTAGAGAAAAATGAGCGCACCCTGGTGACCACCTTGACCAAACGGATGGCTGAAGAACTGAGTGCATACATGCTCAAACTGGATATTCGTTGCCGGTACATCCACTCTGAAGTGGACACCATGGAACGGGTGGAGATCTTGCGCGATCTCCGGATAGGCGGGTTTGATGTGTTAGTGGGGGTCAACCTGTTACGGGAGGGGCTCGATCTGCCGGAAGTGAGTCTGGTGGCTATCCTGGATGCCGACAAAGAAGGCTTTCTGCGGAATGACCGATCCCTGACCCAGACGGCAGGACGTGCTGCTCGAAATGCCAATGGTCTTGTGATCTTCTATGCCGACAAGATCACCGATTCCATGGAGAAGACCATTGGAGAGACCAACCGTCGCCGGGCCATCCAGATCGCCTACAATGAAAAACATGGGATTACTCCTCAAACTATTTTGCGGACCAAAGAGGAGATACTGGCGCAGAAGTCCATTCTGGATATTCGAGGTAAAAAGCATAACGCTTATCTGGAAACCGATACGCCGAGTATAGCCGCTGACCCGATCGTGCAGTATGCCACTCGTGATCAGATCGAAAAAATGATCAAGGAAACGGAAGACCGGATGAAGGCCGCTGCGAAAGAATATGATTTTATGTCTGCAGCCCAATACCGAGATGAAGCGGCGGCATTGAAAAAGGAATTAAAATCCCGTTTTCCAGGTGGGTAAAGTTTAACCACCAAGTTGCTTGAGGCAAAGTTCATATTATCGAGTCATTTTCATAGAGGCCTCGAACTTTCGAAATATCTCAATAACGAAATAACCCAATAACACTGCTATGCAGACCTTCTGGAACGATCGATATTGTCAGGAAGAATACGTTTATGGTGAATCACCCAATGAATGGTTGAGAGAAAGCCTGGAAGGACTCCCTCCCTGTAAAATCCTTTTTCCGGCGGAAGGCGAGGGACGCAACGCTGTATATGCCGCCCAATGCGGTTGGGAAGTAGAGGCGTTTGATTATAGTGAAGAAGGAAAGCGAAAGGCTGATTTATTAGCCCAAAAAAATGGCGTGAAGATCCATTATCAGGTGATGGATGCGTGCGAGGTTCACCATCCAGATGGTTCTCTGGATGCCATTGCACTGATTTTTACTCATTTTCCAAACCCCTTGCGGGAACAGCTCTTTCCGGATTGGGTCAACTGGCTGAAACCAGGTGGCCGACTCATTTTTGAATGTTTCAGTGTCGGCCAGTTGGACTATCAAAGGGATCACCAATCCGGCGGTCCCCGAGACGCGGTTCTACTCTATTCTATGGATACTATTCAGGCAGAATTTCCTGGTCTGGAATTTATTTTCCTGGAAGAAAAAGAGGTCATGCTTAGTGAGGGTGCCTTCCATGCTGGTCTGGGAAAGGTGATCCGCTTTTTAGGAAAAAAGATGTAGCCGATTTTATTTCAGCTTTTGACTAGTAAGATAAAAGGTAAAAGGTAATGGGTAAAAGGTAAAGGTCCCAAGGTGAGAACGGCATTAAAATTTAACGCCCAGTTCATCCAGAACAATTATTTTTCTCCTTTAATCCTTCCTGTCCGCCAACTGGCGGAAACTCCATAACTCCTCAAGTCATTCCTCACTTCCTCACGCCCTTCTTCGACTTACTCGACAGAGAGAAGATGCCCAGTCCGTTGTCAATATTGCTACTGACAAAAGTGGGTTCACTGAAAAAGTCAATATCGTTATTGACATGCTTGTCAATACTCAGCAGATATTGATATAAATCCTTGGAGATGTGATGGAGGGTAAACTCGTAATCTCTGAGCGCATCGGCCTGATAAGCGTGCATTTCAAAAGTCTGGTTAAAACCGTTATTGCCGGCATCAGAGATCAGAACGAAGCCATCCCCCAAGGGCCGGATGTAAGGATCGGTGCTCTCCAGGTTAAGACGATAATCCGGATTGAGGGTGTCAAAACATTCCAGCATATAATAATTGCCTTCTTCGGGCAGGTCAGTGAAGGTGATTTTGAAACCATTGACCCGATCGCCATCTTCATCGACTGCCAGATCTTCCACATATAGAGCATCTGAAATCACTACCGGAGCTGGCAGAAACTGGCGGGCTTCTGCATCTGGCATGCCAGGAGCCTTTATCTGAATGGTATATTCTGCTCCAATTTTCGAGAACAGATTATTCTGTGAAGTCACATATTCATTTTCTGCAGGCGAGGCGTCGTGAACAAATTGCCCGACCAACTGCCCATCTTCGAAGACCTCAATCGTGGCATCTGTGATAGGTAGATTCTGATCCTGTGCATCAAAAATGTTCCGATTTGTTTCGAGGTAAAGTTTCTGGGGTGTGTCCGGTGTGTCTTCACAGTAACTGTGGACCACCACTTTCCGAGTAAACGGTGGTGGATCGGCATCGATCACGGTGGTAAAGGCATCTTCACAACTGATGAAACCCAGGAGGAGAATGGAAAGAAATGGAAGGAGCGTTCTCATGGGTTAGAATTTGATATTGTAAGAGATGAATGGGATGATTGGAAACAGGCTGGCCTGCTTTAACTGAACCTGATTATTGGTTTCTTCTGTAAAGACAAAAAACGGATTCTTTCGATTGTAGACATTATATGCCCCAAATGAGATGGTTCGCTGATAATGTGGTCGGATTCGATGGAAATTGAATCCAATATCTCCACGATGATAGGAGGGCATTCGAAAATTATTTCGATCTTCAAAATGCTCGATATAGTAGCGATAAAATGAATTTGGGTTGGAACCGGGAGGAGCGTAATAGTAAGATTCAGCCGCAAGAGATATGGCATTTCCCGTACCGAACACCCAGGTCATTCCAATATCAAATTTGTCATTCTTTTTATAGTTGACTACTATTTCAAAGTCATGTCTTCGGTCATATTTATACGGAAACTTGCGTCCGAAATTGAGCTCATCAAACTGGCGGTTTGATCTGGACAAGGTATAGCCGATCCAACCTGTCCAGGTGCCTCTTTTTTTCTGTAAAAATACTTCACCGCCATAACTGTCTCCGGATCCCTGGGTGACCCGGTTCTGCCAGTTGGTAAAAGAAAAGAAGCTGGAGCCTTCGGTATACGAAAGGAGGTTGTCCATATCCTTGTAATAGCCTTCTACACTAAGCTCATATTCTTTCCAGTCATAAGCGGCACCCACTGCCACCTGCCAGGCATCCTGAGGTTTGACCCGGTCGGTCGATGGCAACCAGAGATCTGTGGGCAGGCCAATGCTTTCATTGGATAACAGATTGATGTATTGCCTCATCGTACTGAATGAAGCCTTCACAGAGAGGTCATCCCGCAATAAATAGCGAGCGGAGATCCGGGGTTGAAGACTGATATAATGTTTGTCTTCTACCTGGAAGCCACTCAGATGGAGACCGTAATTGACCTTCAGGGCTGGAAGGAGTTCGGCATCGTCTTCTCCATAAGCAAACCACTCTGTAGCCGCAATTTTTGGCTGACCGATCTGCGTGCTG
Organism: uncultured Saprospiraceae bacterium; assembly: GCA_942490895.1. Taxonomy (GTDB): domain Bacteria; phylum Bacteroidota; class Bacteroidia; order Chitinophagales; family Saprospiraceae; genus JAGNXB01. Next base: position 71,844 of record CALNZC010000056.1, on the reverse strand, counting down.
ATCCGGTCGCCATCACTGAAATTCAACAGATCAAAAACACCGGGATCAAAGGTATGGGCAATCGCTCCTGCCCCGAAACGGATATAATGTTTGGGAACGGGTAGATAATCGAAATCTATTCGCCCAGCCCAATCACGGATGCCGGAAGTATAGGCCAGTTTTTGTTCGGATACCAGTGTGGACCCGGAGGTTTCTTTGAATTGATTATCCGTGTCAAATGAATAATCCGACAAGGTCAGGGTCGTATTGCTGAACAAATTTTTAGTCCATACATGATTCCAGCGTAAGGCTGTGGTGAGGTTGCCCCACCCGAAAGAAGCGTCCTCTTCATATTTCGGCTCGTAGTTCTTCTCCTCATAGCGGTAATAGAACTTATCCCGACCGGTATACATGGAGAGGTAGACACGGTCCCGGTCACTGATCCGCCAGTTGATCTTCCCGTTGATGTCATGAAAATAATAGCCGCTTGTGCCATCTTCTGCGGTGAGGAACGGACGGACGAGCAGATCGATATAGGTGCGGCGTCCCGTCAGGATGAAGGACACCTTGTCTTTGATGATGGGCCCTTCGACCATGGCGCTGGAGGCAATCAGGCCTAATGATAATGCAGAGTGGAACTCCTGCATATTTCCCTCCTTTAATGTGATGTCCAAGACGGATGATAAACGTCCTCCGTATCGGGCGGGAAATCCGCCCTTGATCAGGGTGACATCCTTGACGGCTTCTGCGTTGAATACAGAGAAGAATCCAAAGAGGTGGCTGGCATTATACACAGGCACACCGTCCAGCAGGATGAGGTTCTGGTCTGGTCCACCGCCACGAACGTAAAATCCGCTTTGTCCTTCTCCACCGGATTGGACACCTGGGAGCAGTTGTATGACCTTGAGCACATCCACTTCACCCAGGAGAGCGGGAACCTTTTTGATGAATTCAACCGGTACATCCACTGTACTCATCTGACTGCGCTGGACATTCTTTTCCAGTCGATCTGCGGTGACCTCAACAGCGTCCAGCTGGGTGCCAGCAGAAAGCCGAATCACCATGGTGGTGTCTTTCTGTAGATCAAACGTCAGGGTAACCGGTGAGTATCCGATATAGGAAAACACCAGTTCGGCTTTTCCGGCGGGAATGGTCAGGCTGAAAAATCCATACGTGTTCGATACTGTCCCCGTCCCACTGCCTTGTTCGAAGACTGTTGCTCCAAGGAGCATTTCACGAGAGTCGGCATCTTCCAGAGTGCCCGAAATGGTGATTTTGGGTGGCCCCTGGGCATTCATACTGAGAAAGAGAGCCAGGAAGAGCCCTAGTAAAACGAATCGGATCATGCAGCGTACAGGTTTATCTCGCAAATAACGTATATCGGCAGGAAAACGCGGGCAAGTCAAAGGAATTTGTTGGTGTACCCGCAGATGATTAAGTTCGTGAATGGAACAACGAATTGCTTTGGTCTCCGGTGCCAACCGAGGCATTGGTAAAGAAATCACTCGACAATTAGCCGATCAGGATTGGCTGGTTTTTGCGACTGGCCGACAGGCGTCACCCATTCAGGCAGTGGCAAAGGAATTGGGTCCTAATGTCATACCTATGGTGTGTGATATCTGCCGATTGGATCAATGTGCTATGGCAGCAGCACTGGTTGAGTCACGATATGGTCGGTTGGATGTCCTCATCAATAACGCCGGGATCATTGGCAATCGGCCTGCTGCTGCTTTCGACCTGGAACAGGTTCATGAGGTGATGGACACGAATCTGTATGGGACGATTCACTTGACCCGGGCGATGTGGCCCCTTCTCTTGAAGTCTGCGGATGCACGTGTCATCAATATATCCAGTGGCATGGGCAGTTTGGGGGATCAATCCAAGGGGGACTATGCGGCCTATCGGATGTCGAAATGGGCGCTGAATGGTTGGACACTCCTCCTGGCGGGCGATGCTCCGGAGGCGGTTTCCGTGAATGCGATGTGCCCGGGTTGGGTCAAAACGGATATGGGGGGACTGGGTGCAGAGCGACCGGTAGAGAAGGGGGCTGAAACGGCTGTATGGTTGGCCACCGAAAAAGATATCCCTTCGGGAAAATTCTGGCGGGATAAGGCCGTCATTCCGTGGTAAGGAAGGAAGTTTGAAAGGGTGGCTTGTCAAATGTTATTCGCTTTTCGCTTTTCGCTTTTCGCCATTCGCAAGAGTGAGGTGCATGTAGACATCTTCGATTGCAGCGTACCATGCTTATTGGTTTCACGTTTCCGCATCCCTCGGCCCTGAACCCTGATTTCTCAACACTTCTCCGTATTATTGATATCCTAAAATAGAACATCATGGCTTTCCGCATCCTAGGCATCATTCTCCTCCTCTTCGTCCTCTCGTGTACCAAGAATGACGATTGTCCTGAATGTGGCTTTTACAGCGGGTTGTCACAGAAGGTGGACTTCCTTCCTGGCACAACCACGGGGAGTTACTCTACAACCACCAAAACCTACGAAGTGGCTCGTGCCGGAGATGGATTCCGCACAGATTATTTTTTCTATCAGACCGATGAGAATGGAGACTTCTTCGAAGAGGTCGATTCCTTAGAAGTAGGATCAAAAGGATACGAAGCACTAACGGTACATCTGCTCAATGATACCCTCTTTTTCTACCTGGATAAGACCCAGGGACGGTCTGAAGAATTTCTGGGCATTCGAATCAAATAAGGAGTTCCTAACAGTCGGCATTCAGCTAAGCTTCAGCTCTTCCAACCATTGTTGGAGGATTTGAGTTTTCCTGCTCATTATACATGAAAATGATGACGTTGGTGCCGGTGTTTCACCGGCCGCTAAGGGCAATATTCAATACTTCTATGATCAGAGCACGAAGGCTTGAGGCGGTGTCTTTTCGCCTGTTTTATTTATTTCTCCATTGATCAAATAATGTGTTTGGCACAGAATAAACCAACAAACAATTCAAGGAGACACCTGTTCTTATTTTCGGGGTTATCATCCTCAGTCGGTTGATCTTTAAATCTGGGAAGGATGACGGGCTTGGATTTATGCCCTGGCACAACTCAATAAGGGCCTTGCCAGATTGGAGCCGATGTTAGATATTATTTCAGCTTTGTCAAGTGTGAACAGATCGAGCATGGCTTTTATATGTTGTTGCCTGTTTCTATTCTCCATTTCACTAGTCTATTTTAATCTTTGTCGCTTTTTGCAGAAATAAGTTATTTGGAATTAAAATCTTTTCATTTTTATCTGTCTTTAATATCACATAGAACAAGCCAATGTCGGAGACCTTTCCATTGATATCAAAATCTTTATCTAGAATCGAAACTGATTCTCCTAATTTGACTGGATGGCTTACGAAAATAATAATGGCAGAGGAAATATTTGAAAGCATTGACCACTGTGCAAATAGAGCAATGCCGATCACTGTGAGTACAGAAGTGATAAAGGTCAACAGGTTTGATTGTTCAATTCCCCAAATGGCTACCAATACAATCAGAAGGGTGATAAAGATGAACAAATTATGAAACTTTATGATTGGTCGTATCCGATATTTTGAGTAGTTGTATTTACGTTGAATTTTCTCAAGTAATTTTACAATAATCAATCTTAATAAAAAGAATGCAGTAATTGCAATTATTGTTTCTAGTAACCTGATGTCCATGCGATGTTTATTAATTGTAGGATAATCGATCTATCCAATACTTCTGACAGTTATAGCATCTGAATCAAGGGTGCCAATGCGGTGAATATGTGGCACCTCTATATTTGGCCGAATACCGAACCCAGACGCTTGTAGTCTGGGCACCGAATACCGAATACCGTTTTCGGAATTACCCAATCCTGTCCGCAAACCAAGTGATTTTGTGTTCCTGACTCCTTTGTTCCAGGCTGCACTTGTTTGGGATACTGTTTTTCATTGAATGCCCAATTCCACAAGGGGTATATTGATCGAATCGATTTCGCCCTTTTTAGGCTTGATAATGGATAGGAAAATAAAATAATGGTTGTCTGTTTTGATTGATTCTGGAGAAATAATTTACACATTACACATTACACATTACCCATTACCGAACCCCTCTTTCGAAATAACCCAATAACTCAATATCATTTCATACCAGGTGCGAACCCTGGATTTCCAGTATTACCAAACAGTAATAATATACTGATATGGCAAAGTCTCCACATCAATATCAATGCTCTGAAATCCTGCCTTGTGTAATTCAGAAGCGACCTGTTCTTCGGACATCTTCATTTTGACCGGTGGACCTACAGGTGCCTCTTCTTTGAAAAAATCGATGACCACCAGTCGACCATTTGGCTTCAGGCCTTTCTTGACGGCCTTAAAGTAATCGATCCGATTTTCGATATGATGATAGGTATCCACGATCAGTACCAGATCAACCTCTTTTGCCTTGAGTGCCGGTGAGTCAAACGGAACTTTTCGAGTTTCCATCCGGGGAGTGGCCCAGGTCTCCGATTGATTGACTTTTTTGGTAATATATTCCAGGAATCGCTCATCGACATCTGCACAGATCACCTGTGCCCCGGCTTTTGCCATCCGGAAAGAGAAATAGCCGGTTCCACTACCGATATCCATGACCTTTTTTCCCTGGAGGTCGCCCAGTTGGGCCAAAACTGCATCGGGTTTCTGCCACTCATCTCGCGAGGGGTCTTCAAAATGAGCCACCAGTTCCTCAAAGGGTCGCTGATTCATGTGATGATTGGCATCATGATGATGCCCGTGATCATCATGTTGTGCACATGCCCAATGGGCTGTAAGAAGCATCGTAAAAAAGAGAATATATTTCATATCCAACGGTTTGTCGAAAAACGATAGGTGATCCATCCAGCCGCTAAATTAGCGATCCCGAAGAGACTTTCAGCAGGGCGTTCGATGATCAGGAAACTGAGGATCCAGATGCTGGCCACAATAAACAGGATGGGCAACCAGGGATGTGTAGGGTTGCGATAGGGCAGCTCAACGTTTCGTCTGCGCAGCAGAAAGGTGCCGACTACAGCCAGGAACGCAAATAATTGAAGGATGAATCCGCAATACAGCAATACTTCCTCAAAAGTGCCCGTCCATACCAGGAGGATGCTCAGAGCGGATTGAAACCATACAGCACGAACGGGAATGCCATTGTCATTTCGATATTGGAGAAATCGCCAGAACCGATGGTCCTCTGCCATTACCAGGCTGACCCGAGGGCCGACCCAAACCATGGCGCTAATGCTCGATACCAGAAAGAGTGCGATGGCCAGACTGATCCATTGTCCACCTTCCCGACCAAACAATTGCTCAGCCGCCACCTGACCGACTTCGACCTTGCCCATCAATTCGGTTAGACCTGCCTGTCGCAGAAACACCCACTGAAGCAGGACATAAAGAATGGTCACCACCAAGGTGCCCAGGATAAGCGCTCGGGGGAGGTTGCGGGCCGGTTCACGTATCTCATCCACGATATATGCAGCGGCATTCCATCCGGAATAGGCGTAGGTCACATAGACCAGCGACACCGCAAATGCAGGAAGTACAATTTCTCCGCGCCACCCTGGCGACCAGTCCAGGGCGTTAGGAATGGAAGGCGCCAAGACAAATCCCAAGAGGATGAATCCGAAGATGAGAATGACCTTCAAGGCTGTTGTCACTAACTGAAATCGGCTACTCCGTCGGATGTTGACGGAATGGATCAAGGTGACCAACAAGATCACAAACGTGGCTAATCCTGTAGGGGAGAGGATGGGCAGGCTTTCCGCCAGATAGGCAGACATGGCCATTGCGGCCAAAGCGATCGGAGCGGCAAACCCTACTGTCAATGATACCCATCCGGAGAGATACCCGACAAGAGGGTGATACAATTCGGAGAGGTAGTGATATTCTCCTCCGGACCGCTTGAAATAGGCGCCCAGTTCGGCATAGCTGAACGCGCCTGCCATGGCAATCAATCCACCTACGATCCAGAGCAGGAGTATGCTCACCGTATTGCTTGTATCCGCCAGTTGAAACCCCAGGCTGGTGAATACACCGGTACCAATCATATTGGCAATGACCAGAGCAGTGGCACTTCGTGCGCCGATCTTTCGAAGATGTACAGGCATAGGTGAAGAACGAAGTCAGGCGGCAAATTATCATTTCTGGGGGAGTCTCTTTGTGATTTTCATCCAACAAGGGGTAATGAATGTCATTGGAGGCGGTTTTGAAACCGCCTCATTCACTCAGAAATACACAGACCACGTAGATTTGCCAGATGATCTTGGAAACATCACGTCTGCAAATGAGGCCCCTGCATCCAGATGATGCATCCTGTTTTTTCCAGCTGAATACGGATCCCTTGGTCATCCGATATACAGGTGATGATCCATTTCCCGACGAAGCTTCTGCACGTCAATTTCTAGAAGCTTATGACCAATTTTCCCGGTTTAAAATGGGGCGAATGGCCATGATTCGAAAAGCAGATCAGGCCTGGCTGGGTTGGTGTGGCCTTCGGCGGGATGAATCTACTCAGGAGGTCGACCTTGGATTCAGGGTCTTTCAGCAGTACTGGGGCCAGGGATATGCCACGGAAGCCGCCCGGGCTTCTCTGGATTACGGATGGTCACTCGGCCTCCATCGCATAGTCGGCAAAGCCGTCGTCGAGAATGAAGCTTCTATTCGTGTGTTGAAAAAGGTTGGCATGCAGGAAATTGGAAAAATGGATTTTCATGGGATGCCCGGAGTAGTTTATGCGTGCGATCGAAACTGTTTCCAACCATCAGCATGACTCTGAAGGTGCATGGCTATCAGAGACTTCAGAAGTTTTTTTTGAACAAGTATTTCTCTATACCGTAATTATGTTTTAGCTCACATCAAACTGTTTGATCAATGAACAAAGTACCAAAATGGCTTTTTCTATTCTTATCCTTTCCAATCTTTCTGTCTGCACAATCTGACAATATCTGGAAGGAAGATCCAATCATTCAGTTGTCCGGATTTATAGATGTTTTTTATGTCTTTGATTTTAATGAGCCACAATTCAATAATCGACAGTCTTTTTTATTTAATCACAATCGACACAATGAAGTCAATTTGAATCTCGGTTTAATTCAACTTGCGTTGGAGCATAAAAAATACAGGGCCAATCTGGCCCTGCAATCAGGGACCTATGCAGAAGATAACTATGCAGCGGAGACCGGATTGTTGAAGACCATTTTTGAAGCCAATGTGGGCATTTCTCTGAATAAGCGAAATGACATTTGGTTGGATGTCGGTATTTTCCCTTCCCACCTTGGTTTTGAAAGTGCAATATCAATGGAAAACATGACATTAACTCGTTCCCTGGCCGCAGAAAACTCTCCTTATTTCCTATCCGGTGCAAAGCTGATCTCAACCGGACTGGAGAAGTGGGAGTTTTCCTGTGTGATAGCGAATGGATGGCAACGGATCCAACGTCAATGGGGTAATTCCTTGCCTTCCTTTGGCACTCAAGTGAAGTATGCACCGACAACAAACATGACCTTCAACTGGAGTACATTCATTGGCACAGATGATGTTGATGATAGCAGGCGCATGCGCTATTTTAATAACTTGTATGGGCAATTTCAACCCACAAACCGATTGGATCTTATTGCTGGTTTTGACATCGGAGTACAACAGGAGTCAATTTCCAGTTCTAGATATGAAATGTGGTTTGTGCCCACAATTATTGCACAAGTTTCCATTAATGAACATTGGAAATTAGCATGCAGAGCGGAATATTTTCAGGATAAGAACAAAGTCATTGTGGACGTGCCGCATATGAACGGGTTCAATACTTCTGCTTTTTCAATAAATGTTGACTATTCTCCGGCTCCGGCTATTTCATGCAGGCTGGAAGGTCGGCTGATGATCAGTGACGATGAATTATTTGAAACCAGGGATATGCGATCCACAAATAACTTTATCCTGGGGGCCTCCATGGCCGTCAAGTTGGACCGGCAATTATAGAATTTAGAATAGGGTACAAAGGTGACCATCAAGAAATGGGAAAGACTGGCATCATTTTTTCATTTTATTCCCTGATATGACTTCTATAACAACTGAAGCAGTGAATTTGATCTCCATCATGGAATTCCAAGTCTTCCTTCTTTCCCCTATCTTTGCGTCATGAAGGTGTTCTCTTTTCTCTTTGCAATGTACCTCCTCGCTCTGGCGTGCGTGCCGTGCAATGATGGGGAACATGAACATGAAGGGCATAGTGACAGCACAGTCCTCCACATGGAGGAAGGAAATGCTGAGGAAAGTCACTCCGATTGTGCAGATTTCTGCAGTCCATTTTGTCTATGCAGCTGTTGTGGAACAGTGACGATCACCACTGAAGCGGAACATCTGCCAGTGGGTACGCCGACCCTGGTTTACCGAACAGCTGATTTTCAATTCCGCTCTCCCTTGTCGACCGCCTATCACAAGGCGCACGATCGGCCTCCAATATCTTAGATGAGTTTTTTACGTCCGAGTACCACCGTTGCTGAATAGCAGATCGGGACCATTCGCCTGTTGTATTCCTTCTTCATGGATGATGCATCTGCGGATCTTGTTCGGATGTTCCTGATGCCAGATCTATGTGAGTGCCATTGAATGTGGCAACCTGACAGAAAACTCAATGATTCCTTATGTTGAATCAGATCATCTACTTTTCGATAAAGAATAAGCCGATCATCTTGTTGATGACTGCCTTCCTGGTGGTTTGGGGTGTGTGGAGTGCCACTCGTCTGCCGGTGGATGCCGTTCCGGATATTACCAATAATCAAGTGCAGATCATCACGATCTGCCCGACTCTGGCCGCCCAGGAAGTCGAGCAATTTGTGACCTATCCCATCGAGCAATCGATGGCCAATCTGCCAGACCTGGTTGAATTGCGATCCATTTCGCGATTTGGTTTGTCTGTGGTCACCATCGTATTTGCGGAAGAGGTCGACATCTGGTTTGCCCGCCAGATCGTAGGAGAACGGATGCGGGAAGCCGAAGAGCTGATCCCGAAAGGCATCGGAAAACCCGAGCTGGCTCCAGTGTCCACCGGCCTGGGAGAAGTCTATCAATATGTCATTCACCCCAAAGAAGGGAGCGAAGACAAATACACCGGAATGGATCTGCGGACCATGCAGGACTGGATCGTCGCCCGGCAATTGTATGGTACACCCGGAGTGGCCGAGGTCAACGGATTTGGTGGAATACTCAAACAGTATGAAGTGGCGGTCAACCCGGATCGCCTCCGAGCAATGGAGGTGACCATCCCGGAGATCTTCCGTGCCCTGGAAAACAATAATGAAAATACTGGCGGGGCCTATATCGATAAGAAACCCAATGCCTGGTTTATTCGAGGCGTTGGCTTGGTCCATTCGCTGGAAGATATTCGCAACATCATCGTCAAACTCTCGCCCAACGGCATTCCCATCCTCATCAATGATGTCGCCGAAGTCAGGTTTGGCAGCGCCGTCCGATATGGAGCCCTCACCTACAACGGGGAGAAGGAAGCTGTTGGTGGAATGGTGATGATGTTGAAAGGAGCCAACAGTGCCGAAGTCGTGGAACGGGTCAAGGAAAAGATGAAGACCATCCAGCGATCACTACCCGATGATGTCATCATTGAACCTTTTCTGGATCGCACCAATCTGGTCGAGCGAGCTATTGCGACAGTGGAAAAGAACCTGGTCGAAGGAGCCTTGATCGTCATTTTTGTGCTGGTGGTTTTCCTGGGCAATCTTCGTGCAGGAATGATCGTAGCCAGTGCCATTCCATTATCCATGTTATTTGCCCTGGGGATGATGAATGTCTTCGGAGTCAGTGCCAACCTGATGTCGCTCGGCGCCATTGATTTTGGATTGATCGTCGACGGTGCCGTGATCATTGTGGAGGCAACCTTGCACCACCTGGGCCTCCGGCAGCGAGGCCGAAAGTTTACGCAAGCGGAGATGGACAAGGAGGTCTTTCACAGTGCTTCCCGGATTCGCAACAGCGCCGCATTTGGAGAGATCATCATTTTGGTGGTGTATATCCCCATCCTGACCCTGGTCGGCATCGAAGGCAAGATGTTCACACCGATGGCCCAAACGGTAGGGTTTGCCATTTTCGGGGCCCTGCTCTTGTCCGTGACTTATATCCCCATGATGTGCGCCTGGTTTCTTCCGAAGCAAATGTCAGAGGAGACCGGGTTTTCTGGCCGAATGATGCAGTTCTTCCAACGAATGTATACCCCGGTCCTGGATCTGGCCATCCGATTTAAACGACTGATCATCGGTTTGACCATTGGCATATTCATTTTGAGTGTTTTCCTTTTTTCCCGGATCGGAGGAGAGTTTATCCCCCAGTTGGAGGAGGGTGACTATGCCTTCCACTGCATCTTGCCCATGGGTTCATCCCTGTCACAAAGTATCGAGACTTCCATGCAGGCTCAACGTTTACTAAAGACATTTCCGGAAGTAAAAATGGTGGTTGGAAAGACTGGAAGCGCCGAAGTGCCGACAGATCCCATGCCTCCGGAAGCGACAGATATGATGATCATCCTCAAAGACAAATCCGAGTGGACCACAACCCAGGATTATCAGGAGCTGGCTCGGCTCATGCTCAAGAAGCTGGAAACCATTCCAGGGATCTTTTTTGAAGCCAATCAACCCATCCAGATGCGATTTAATGAATTGATGACCGGGATCAGGCAGGATGTGGCTGTGAAGATCTTCGGTGAAAATATCGATACCCTTGCCGCTCTGGCACCCCGGATTTCTACTGTGCTCCAAACTGTTGAGGGCATCAGCACGCCTCAGGTGGAGCAGACCATCGGACTGCCCCAGATCACGATCCAATATGATCGCAACAGACTGGCCAACTACGGGATCAGTGTCGAAGATGTCAATCATACTGTTAGTACAGCCTTTGCTGGAGAGAAAGCAGGCGTCGTGTTTGAAAATGAACGACGTTTTGATCTGGTGGTTCGACTGGACAGTATGCATCGTTCTTCATTTGAAGATGTCGGGGACCTCTATGTCGCTACCCCTTCAGGAAATCAGATACCCCTGGATCAGGTGGCAACTGTAACCTTTCAGCAAGGGCCAGCGCAGATCAGTCGGGATGATGGCAAACGGAGAATCGTGATCGGCTTTAATGTAGAAGGTCGGGACGTCCAGTCTGTCGTCCAGGAGATTCAGACAAAGCTGAGAGACCAGGTCCAATTGCCGGAAGGGTATTACACCACCTTCGGAGGAACATTTGAAAATCTTGAGCGAGCCAATGATCGTTTGAAAATCGCCGTTCCCGTGGCATTGGCGTTGATCTTTTTATTGCTCTATTTCACCTTCCATTCGGTCAAACTGGCGCTCTTGATCTTCACGGCAATCCCGATGAGTGCCATAGGTGGAGTCTTTGCTCTGATGATGCGAGGAATGCCCTTCTCGATTTCTGCCGGCGTGGGCTTTATTGCCCTTTTCGGGGTGGCGGTCCTCAATGGGATCGTACTGATTGCCACCTTTAATCAATTGAAAAAGGATGGGGTCGAAAATGTCCTGGATCGGGTCATCGAAGGGACCCGAATTCGATTGCGTCCGGTGTTGATGACAGCCATGGTCGCTTCCTTTGGTTTTTTACCCATGGCTTTGTCAACAGGTGCTGGTGCCGAGGTGCAAAAGCCATTGGCAACGGTCGTAATCGGCGGCTTGATCACCGCTACCTTTCTCACCCTGGTGGTGTTGCCGCTGTTATATCTGATGCTCGTGGATCGTCCGGGAAGTCGCCCGCGTTTGAACGGGATCATTCCCGTTGCATTCACCTTGGTGCTGTTCGGTACCAACAGTGAGGTCAGTGGGCAATCCCCTTCACGCATGACCCTGGAAACGGTTATCCAACGCGCAAAAGAAGCCAATCTTCCCCTTCAAGTTGGCCAGTTGGAAATCCAACGAAACGAGGCACTGGCGGGCACCTGGCTGGACCTGCCCAAGACAGGTGTATTTGTGGAAAATGAAGACCTCCGACCAGGCGATCCCAAGGGGATCTGGAAGATCGGCCTGTCCCAAAGCATGTCCACACCCGGGCTGTATAAAGCTCGAAAAAAACAGTTGTCCAATCAGGTGCGCATGGCAGAATCACGATTGGTGATTCAGGAGGCAGAGCTGATCCGGGATGTCCGTGCCGCGTATTACCAATTGTGGTATCTGGAGCAACAAAAGAGTTTGTACCACACGCTGGACAGTCTGTATACCGGGATGTCCGGGGCAGCGAATGTACGTGTACGTGCCGGTGAAAGCTCGGGATTAGACCGCCTCGCAGCAGAAACGCGTTCTCAGGAAATGCGGATGGTCCTTGGTCAGTTGGACCACGATATTGCCGTAGAAGTGCAAACCTTGCAGCTGGTGATGAACACAACCGAACGGGCTCTGCCCATAGATCAAGAGTTGTACAAGATTGAATTGCCGACCACTATTCCTCAGGGAATTCACCCTGTCTTGCAGAACCAGCAGGCTGTTGTCGACTGGGCAGCATCGGGTATTCTTGCCCAACAAAAATCGCTGTTGCCGGATTATTCGGGCCGGGTATTCAGTCAGCGACTGTATGGTATTGATCCTCCGTTTACCGGATTTTCTTTCACCGTCGGTGTTCCGTTAGCCAGCAAAAGCGGCCGAAAAAAAATCGAAGCCGCCCGGATCGAACATCAAATGCAATCTATGCAACTCCAGGCAGAGACAGCTCGATGGAGGACCATGGTCGCTCAAACCAGGGAACGAATGACCCGAAGTCTGGAAGCCTTGCAGTATTACGAAGAATTCGGATTGAAACAATCTGGTGCCATCTTGCAGGCCGCCGAATCCTCCTATACTTCAGGGGAGATCAGTGTGGCAGATTGGCTGCAATTCGTCGCGCAGGCGGTAGCCATAAAACAAAGTCATCTTGATGCCTTGAACGACTACAATCAGTTGGTCATTCAATATCAATACCTCCTCGAAAAATAATCCTTAACGGACAGGATCAACGCCCTGTTTGAAACCATAATGCTTTATGAGATATTCACTTTATCTGATTTTGACCAGTCTTATTTTATGGACTGGATGCCAGCCATTTGATGGTGACAATCATGAGGATGCTTTTGCACATGACCATAGTGCTGGTTCTGGACATGAGCATGAAGAGGGCCTGGAGAATACTGTGGGACTGACTGTTGAGCAAATGAAAAGTATTGATCTGAAGGTGGGTCAGATTGAACAACGAAACCTTTCCTCCAGCATTAAAGCCAGCGGGTATCTGAATGTCCCTAGCCAGAATAAGGCTACGGTCAATAGTTTGTACCCTGGAGTCGTAGAGAAGATTTTTGTCCGGCCGGGCAGCATGGTCGCCAGAGGTCAGGCCATGGCCACATTGATCAGTCCGGAGTTTATTCCCATCCAGGAGGAATATCTTTCTTTACGACCGAAGATCAATTTGGCACAATCAGAATACCAACGTCAACAGGAATTGTCAAAAGGGAATGCCGGTTCCATGAAGAATCTACAAATGGCAGAAGCGACCCTGGAGGGTTTCCTTATTCGGCGTGCAGCTCTGGGTCGGCAATTGACCTTGATGGGGATTGATATAAAGGAACTGACCGCTGAAAATTTGTCCTCCCAAATCACGGTCCGGTCGCCGATCCGGGGATCCGTGGGAAATGTAATGGTCAATATTGGCGCCCATGTTGGTGCGTCCACTGTCGTTGCCGATGTGATCGACAATTCTCAACTCCATCTGGATATCTATGTCTATGAAAAGGATCTGCCCCATGTCCGGAAAGGCCAGGCCATTACCTTTATTTTGACGAACCAACCGGGTAAAAGTTACCAGGCGGAAGTGTTCTCCATTGGAACGACATTTGAAAATGAAAGTAAAGCCATTGCGGTACACTGTGTCGTGAAGGGAGACATTAAGGGGCTGATCGAGGGGATGAGTGTGACTGCACAATTGAATGTCAAAGATGAACGTGTGCCCGCTTTACCGTCAGGTGCGATTGCCAACCATGATGGAATGGACTTTGTCTTCATGGTCAAGAAGAGGGAATCAGCACACAGCCACGGTCCGGAAGAAAAGGACCATGCACATGCAGCATCCGGGCCGGAACCGTATATGTTTGAGCGGATCCCGGTGAAGAAAGGCGCTAGTGAACTGGGCTATACCGCTGTGACCTTATTATCCGAAGTTTCGGATACGGCTCGTTTTGTCACGGAAGGCAGCTTTTTCCTCCTGGCGAAAATGACGAATGCCGGGGAGGCGCATCAGCATTAGGAAAATGAATTTCATTCCACCAAGTGAAGACAATCAGTATGATTTAATTAAGAGGTAGAGAATTGATACGAAATCTTATGTCTTGCAGGAATGTATTTTAATTATCCGTCGCCAAAGAAGGGCCCGGACGCTGAAGGTCCGGATCCAGACCCCGAGTTCTCGGGGCCAGCTGGCGGATCGTCTGGGCCCCAGTAATATCATGGCCGACCTTGTTGTTTAAGCGTTTACCATTATTCCATTGATGCTCACAAAGAATGGCATGCCGTATTGTTTTGCCGATAAGATGTAGTTGATGACTTATGGCGAAGAGCATCATACTGTATTCATTTTGGGGTCTACCCCAACGGCAAAACAGGAACGGCTGGGCCATGATATAAACGTAGCATACACGCAAGATGAGATCAGCGTATCCTTAACAAAAGATGAAGGCCCATTTTGTCGACAGGCGATCTTTGGTGACTTTTTGACGCAACAAAAAGTCACTGCCTCGGTCCGCCAGCTGGCGGAGAGGGGCAGGCATTGGAATGTTTAATGTCAATACCAGGAGGGACAACACGGAAATCTGCATAACTTGAATTGATGAAAAATTAAATATATTAGCTACACATTAGAGGTGTTGATTATGCAAGTGGAAGGTTATAAATTGACTTGAATTCCTCCATGATGAACAAAATATTGTTATTCCTCCTGCTGTCACCTTGTTGGATATTTGCACAGCAGATGACTTCACTCGAAAATCAATGGAAGGTAGAAGGGATCGGTGATTTTGGCTCTACCTCATCTGTCCAACTTCGTTTTTCAAATGACTCATTAGTCGTGAATGATCATGTTTACAGGAAACTGACCTATTGGGATAAACCAACCTCTACATGGATACCCTTTGAATTCTCCTATTGGCACGACGGATCCAACTCCGATGTATATATGCTGACGGGGGATGAATGGCTGGGTTATCAAGAAGAACTTCGCTATGCATTTAATGTGGTGAAAGGCGACACCATAACTGTTACAGACGTAGTCGTAGTCGTCAACTGGGTTTCAAAAGTAAAATATGATGACGACTCGATAAGGTTGGTTTCCATTCGCAGTGTAGATGACCCAGATCTTGCTAATCTTTGGATTGAAGGCGGCGCAGCAACCGGACATCCATTCAGCCGGGAATTTGAGTTTTCCATAGATACGGACAGACTATTGTGTTATTGGAATAAGGACTCATTAAGAGTATCGACTACTGAGGGTAATTGTGAAGAAAGTCTGGTTTCTATTTTGTCAAGTGCAAATCCAGAGTTAATCTCTGTTTGGCCTAACCCAACATCAGGTGCAATCCATATCAGTGTGCCCGGATCATTTAGCCGATTTAGAAATTGTCATTATCAGCTCATCTCTATCGATGGAGTATTGGTGGATGAACAAGTTGTTCCTGGGGATCAAGATCAGGTTGCTTACCAAATTCCAACTGGAATTTCAGGAATTCATCTGGTGAGACTCTTGTCTGATCAGGGGCATATGGCCAGTGGAATAGTACTCATAGAATGACTTATTCTGAAACCTGAACGGGTTCTCCATTTTCCACAAATTGATCCAGGATAGCCTGTCCATTTTTCAACACTTGAAATTGGATGCCTCCGAATTTCCGTTGGACTTCCAGATCGAAAATATTTCCAATTAGATGGACGTTTCGCAACGACATTTTGTCCCATCCTTCAGGTAATCTGGGTGTGCAGGTAAAGGCTTGAAGCCCTGCAGGACGAATACCCCAAAGACCTTCTGTGATCACCCGGCAAACCAGTGCGCTTTCTGCTGAGAGGTGACGTTGATTGCCTTCAGGCCAGGCCTCCACCGCATAAGGAACATGTTCCCCTAATAATCGTCGCTGGGCATAGTGTGCAAGGAAGGGCATGGCCCTGCCAGTTTCGCCTGCGGCCAGCACACCCCGCAGGGCATAAAGCGTGGCCCGATCCCAGAAAGTTGGTTTTCCGGCCTCCGTTGCCAATCCGTCTTCGGTCCAGAGATCTGGTGAGAATAATGCGTTGATGGTGCCTTCGGCCCGGTCCATGATCCCCACGGTGAGCGGAGTACAAATCCAGGCACGCAGCACTTCATTTCCATCAAAATATCGGTAGGTTTCATAACCCTGCATCCGAGTACCAAAAAACGCCTGAATGGACTTTCGCATTTTTGGTGCGTCCTGACGGAAATGGTCCAATTGCTCTGGTTCAATCATCAGATCACGCCCCAGCATTTCAGCCGACAAGAGTGCATCGTAATACAGACAGGAAGTATGCAGGTTGGCTTTTCCGGCAGGGAATCGATTTTCCAATTCATCACAATCTGAAGCGACCACCCCATGGATGTTGATCTGCCGGCGACAATATTCCAGACACCACGTAATCAGTGGCCACAACTCCCGGGCAGTTTGCGTATCACCATACGCCAATGCGAACCGGGTTGCGCCATACGCGATCATCGCCATATCCCCTCGATCGCCGGCCCCGTTCCAATAATCTGTTCCTTCAGCAATGATGGAACTGGGGATGGGACGATATTCGTCATTGATATATCGCGCGAAATGACGGAAAGAATTCACCGCCGATTCGATGCCTTCTGCATTGCCCAGAAAAGGAAAAAATGGATTCGCGTATTCCGCCTGATCATTAGCCCATATCGCCGCATAATAGCGGCCACCTCCAGGACCATGCATCAATCCGCCCCGGGTATTATAAATGCTTTCAACTGCGCGTAATTTGGCAAAGGCAAACAATTGGTTGATCTGTTTATCCGGAGTGGTCAAAATGAGATGCTCTCGAGAATTCTGGATCAATTCGAGTCGTTTTTCCCGCTCATATGCCGCAGAAAAATAAGAAGGTGATGCGCTGATTTTTCGAGCGGAATACACATGGGCATAGACCAACTGCTGACCAGGAGGAAGGAGGGTTTTTCCAGAGCGCGTGGATGTGGTCTCGATCACATATGCGCCATCCAGGCCTTGATTTGCTACCGTCGTATCCCTGATCGTGATGACCGGAAGGATGACCTCTATGACTTGATCTGAAGTATTCTCCAGAGTCATCAGATCAAAGTAGGCTGCCTGAGTTGTCGAGGGAAAAGACTCCCGATGGATCTGGATGTTTTTGGAGAGACCATTGTAGAAGACAATATGCCGTTGAATGAAAAGGCATTCAGCCCCCAGGTCACATTTTGTCCATCGATTTGAATCGCTGGTAAAGCGGATGTATTGACCTCGTGGATCAGACTGGCATGGGTGTCATTGGGTAGGGTGCGCAACATGGGAAACACCAATTGGACACGTTGTTTCCACACCCCCTTTTCCACACCATAGTGGACAATGGCAGACATCTGCAAACCACTCATTTCCACATGGTCCAAATGTGTTTCTCCCGGAGTTACCGGCCAAATAATGGCCTCTCCTCCGTCAGAGAGATGCCACCTGTTCTCTTGTGCACTCAAAGTGACAGACAGGAATAGGGATAACATGATCAGCAGACGATTCATGCCTTGAAGGTAATCGCCCCGTGTTGGATATCACAAATCAGGATTCCTTATTTTGAAATGATCATGCTTTTTGTAAAACGCTGGCCATCTGTCGTCAGGGTATAGAAATAGACTCCAACCGGAAGGTTGACTCCATCGAAAAGAAAAGAGTGTGTTCCTGGATTTAATGACCCATCAAAAAGGGTCGTGATCGGCGTTCCAAAGACGCTAAATACGGTCAGATTGGCGACTGCAGCCTTCGGTAAAGTGAAGGACAGCGTGGTATGCTGTCGAAATGGGTTGGGCATATTCTGGTCCAAATGAATCCCTGATTGATGATCCACATAGTCTACATCGACAATCTTGCTGATTTTGATCCTGGCCTCTTTGAGCATGACCGGTTTTCCCCAGGGCCAGTTGGAACTGCCTTCAAAATAATAGATGTAAACCCATCCTTTCAGGATGGTCATATCCTGCAGTGCGATCAAATAGTCATCGTGTGGTAAAGCGATATACCCGCTTTCACCATCAGGGCCAATCAAGCTGAGGCCAGGTTCATTAGTTTTTTCCTGGTTGATCCAATACACCGAATGGAAAGGGTCCAGGTGAATGTTCGATCCCATAAAAAAAGGATGAACCCATTCCGCATCGAAATTGACATCACCTTGAGTCCAGGTGAGATCATCAAATCGATAGAGTTGTGGAAACGCCTCATCCAAATGCACATCTTGAAGCAAATAAACGCCTGCATCATCTGCTCCCAGCTTGGTGGAGATTTCATTGAGTGATGTACATGGATAGTCGCCTATCCAGACATCCTCAAAACTGGTGGACCACACACTGTCCTTCCTGGCATAGACACGTGTGATCAGGGTGTCCACACATCGACTTTCGGCAAATGCGATATATAGTGTGCTATCCCTGAATACAACACTCGGTCTGGTTTTTTCTGATTTCCCAACCTCAGAAATGGTCTCCACATTCCAGGTGTTCCCGTTCCAGGACGCATATTGAATGGGATAATTGTTGGTGGGGGCGATCCTGATCCCGCAATAGGCAAAACCAATTTCTTTTCCATGTGGAGATGCGGCTACGTATTGATGCGGTGAGCCTAATTGATTCAGGCTAAACGTTTCGACCCAGGCAGAATCCGTTTTGGTGTAGGCTTTGATATATCGGACATTATTGGAATTGAATCCCGCATAGACCCATGGTGTACCTGTGGAGTCAAATTGAAGGGATGTATTTCCCAGTGATTTATTGTAATCTGTTATTTCCAGGATGGTGTCTGTCAGGAATGTTGCTGTACCCCGAATGCTATGAAGCAGCCACGTTCGGGCATCCTGATCGCTGTAGAAATAGGTCAGGTGAATCAGACTGTCATAGTTAGTGGCATGTAATCCCGTGATTCCGATCTGTCCGATAGCGGTGGTGTTGAACGAGTCTAAAGTGGTGACCTGTATCTCAGCCTGACTGAAACCACTCCACCACATACAGAGGAGTGTAAGCGTGTGTAGGAATCGTTTCATAGTACCTGATTTTGTATGAGGGGGCTTCTATTCACCTCCGAATTAGACCAAGGCCGAAGAATACCAAAGATTCTTGTTTGGTCATGGAGAAGGGGAGATAGAGATGCCCTAAATTAATGAAAATCAGGCAACTGGAGGATGATCTACATCACCCGCCAGTTGAAACACATTATTCCAGTGCTTGAAACACCTCTACATAGAGTCCAGGTGCTTGCGGAAAAGAAGAGGTTTGCTCGGTGAGAGAATCAATCAATGATCACCGGGAGGTCCTCATCAGGTGGGTTGGTGCGCATACGGAAGACGACCCCAATCTGTGGGATCAACATATTCGTGGTGGCTTCCAACGGATCAAATGCGCTGAACGGATCTTCTTCGAATGC
Organism: uncultured Saprospiraceae bacterium; assembly: GCA_942490895.1. Classification (GTDB taxonomy): domain Bacteria; phylum Bacteroidota; class Bacteroidia; order Chitinophagales; family Saprospiraceae; genus JAGNXB01. The sequence continues at coordinate 52,214 of CALNZC010000056.1, read as the reverse complement.
GACTTCATCGATATCTTCCTGAAGCTTGAAGAAGGTCACTTCACCACCCGCCAGATAGCTGCACCGCAGATCAAGGGCAATGCCGGATTGCCCAAAGAAGAACATGATCCCGGCTGAACCTCCGTAACCGAGGGCCCAATCGCCATCTGTATCCCGGTCTTGCTCTTGCCATTCGTAATCGAAATTATCATATTGCTCCAATCGTTTGGAGATATAGAAATTTTTGAATCCGATCAACCCTTCTGCATAGGGTTGTATCCAGCCTCCTGTAGAAGGCATGATCCGCAGACCGCCATACCCGGAAAATAGATTGGAGGCTGCACGAAGTCGGTAGTCACCGGAGAACCCACCGGGTAACAGAACTGTAAAGTCGCGACGGAATTGCTCAAATCCCATCAGGGAGAAGTTGAAGCCTGCATATAAGGGCGCATTCTGGTTGATCTTGAAATAGACATCCATACTGCCACCAAAACCAATTTGATCGTAGGCATCCTGAAAGGCTCCATTGGGTATACCCACCTGAAATCCCAGGCCGAAGGTGCCAATCTCGCGTTGCGCCTGAACAGTTGAAAATGATGTAACGAGAAGAAAAATAAGAATGGTCTTGGTCGAGTTCATATCGGGTGCTTTCCTGCAAAAATGAATGAATTTCTGATGGGGACGAAATGAGATCAACGTGTTTCGTTCTTTTTTAACGTGTGTTATCGTCTTGTGAAAGTTGCTTTTTCATCCGGGAATGGGCTGATGATTATGCTCCTGAGGGGCAATTCAGTCGATCGGCCAGTGGAAATCTACAGATTCCGCTTCTCTCGTTTCCTGTTCCGGTGGATAAGGCCTAACTTTCCAGTTGCCATGCCCTGTGGCGAGACCAACACATTGAACCTATGTCTAAGAATCTGAGTGAGTTATCCGGCCGAAAGGGATTGATGGATAACCTGTTTGCCCGCCTGGGTGACACCGCTGTTGAAGAAGGTGCACCCTCTACTGAAGCTTTGGAGAGCCTGGCTCAGGAATTTCTGATCGGTACCGCCAATACCTACGGCACCGCTTCTTTCTATGATTTTACCCGAGAGGAGAATCGGGGAAAGAAGGTCTATGTCTGTAATGGATCAGCCTGTCTTTGCGCTGGGACCCAGGAAGCGGTCCACCACGAATTGGAAAAGACATTCAAGCCCGAAGAGATCGGCCATATGACCTGTTTGGGTCGCTGTCATGAAAATGGGGCCTTTCATTATCAGGGTCATAATTACTCGGCTCAATCTCCTGCGGAGATCGTCAATATCCTGAGTGGCACCAAAGCACCTATAGATAGCTATTCCGTCAAATCGACAGGAACGGCCGTCCTCACAGGTCCCGAAGTGGATGCAAAAACCCATGTCTCACGCCTCTTGGGTCAAACACCCGAACACTGGCTGAAGGAGATCGAAATATCACGACTTCGCGGTCGCGGAGGAGCAGGTTTTCCCATCAGTATGAAACTGGACTTTTGCCGCAAGGCACCCGGTACAGAGAAGTTTGTCATCTGTAATGCAGACGAGGGTGATCCAGGGGCTTATTCCGATCGCTACCTCCTCGAAAAGCAAGGGACGGCGGTGCTGATGGGTCTCCTGACAGCCGGTTATGTCACAGGTGCCGCATGGGGCGTGATGTATATCCGGGCGGAATATCCGGAAGCGGTCCGTATGACTGAAGCACTGGTCACCGCCCTCAACGATCAAGGACTTTTGGGAAAGAATATTCAGGGAAGCGGCTTTTCGTTTCAGGTAAAGGTCATCCATGCGCAAGGGTCCTATATCTGTGGTGAAGAAACCGCCCTGATCAACTCGATCGAAGGGCAACGCCCGGAAGTTCGGGTCCGCCCGCCCTATCCGGCTGTCCAGGGATTGTTCAATAAGCCAACGGTGGTCAACAATGTCGAGACGCTGGCCGCACTGCCCTGGATCCTGGCACATGGAGGAGAAACATATGGCAGCCTGGGTACAGAAAAATCATCGGGCACAAAGCTGGTTTGTTTGGATGGCCTCTTTAACAAACCCGGGATGCTGGAAGTCGAAATGGGCACCTCTTTGCAGGAGGTTGTCTATGAGCTGGGCGGAGGATTCCGCGAACCGGTCAAAGGACTCCACATCGGTGGTCCTTTGGGAGGCATTGTTCCGGTGGGCAAGATCAGTGAATTGAATGTCGATTTCGAATCGTTTGCTGGAGGTGGTTTCCTGTTGGGACACGCCTCGGTGGTTTCCATTCCGGAACGGATGCCGATGGTCAAATACCTCACGCATCTATTCGAGTTTGCCTCCTACGAGAGTTGTGGCAAATGCTTCCCATGCCGGTTGGGCACCCAGCGAGCAGCGGAGATGCTGCAAAAGGCGGAAGCTGGAACCTACAAGATCGACAAGGTCCTCTTTGATGACCTGCTCCATACCCTGCAGACGGCGTCTCTTTGTGCCCATGGAGGTGGCATTCCGCTCCCAGTGCGCAATAGCCTTCAGTATTTTAAAGAGGAACTGGAGCCGTATTTTAGTTAAGGAGGAGAGGAGAAGATTCCCATCCCGGATGAGAAACAACAATTCACCCCTTGTATGGTAGCCGTTCCGAACGACCATATATGTGAACAAACGGTTAGAAAATTTTAAGAAACGCCTTGTTTTTAGGGAAAATCATCGGATACCCCTAACTTGAATGGCTATTCTGGCAAACCTGTTACCTATGACACCATCGACACTCACAAAAGACGTCACCGACACTGCCAAGCTCAATGGCTCCGGTGCCAATATGGCCTATATTGACGGTCGCCCTTTTTCGCTCATTCCGGGCGAGACCGTCCTTCAGTTCCTGCGCCGGCATCGCGGACAAGACTATATCCCCACCCTCTGTGACGCACCCAATCTCGAACCATTCGGTTCCTGCCGGGTATGCAGTGTAGATGTTGCCATGCAAGCCAATGGGTCAACTCGTACTGTTGCTTCCTGTCATACGCCTATGGCTGCTGGAATGCATATCGCCCCTCACAGTGCGAACGTACAGCGTGTCCGAAAAAATATCATCGAACTTGTCCTTACGGATCACCCACTCGACTGTCTGACCTGCGAAGCCAATGGCAACTGCGAGCTGCAGGATGTGGCGGCAGCGGTCGGTGTCCGGGATGTACGTTACCCCGAAGGGGCCAACCACCTGGACCGGGAGAAAGACCTCAGCCATCCCTATATGGTGTCTGACCTCAGCAAATGTATCAATTGCTATCGCTGCGTGCGCGCATGTGATGAGGTCCAGGGACAACTGGTGTTAACCATGTCTGGTCGCGGATTTGACTCCGTGATCGCCAAGGGCATGAACCAGTCCTTTTTTGAATCGGATTGTGTCAGCTGTGGTGCTTGTGCTCAAGCCTGTCCAACCTCCGCCATCTCCGATGTCTATCAGTCAAAGTCAGTACGTGCCACGGAGAAAACCCGGACCGTCTGTACCTATTGCGGTGTGGGCTGCAACCTGGAGGTGTCCAGTACCAGTGGCGAGATCCTGAGTATTCAGGCACCCTATGATGCCGAAGTCAACCAGGGTCATACCTGTTTGAAAGGTCGGTACGCCTTTCATTTCTATGATCACCCGGATCGGTTGCGTACTCCGTTGATCAAACGCAATGGTGTTCTCGAGCCGGCCACATGGGATGAGGCGTATGATTTTATCGCCAACAAGCTGACCCATATCATCAAGGATCATGGACCAGATGCCATTGCAGGTATCTCCTCCGCTCGGGCAACCAATGAGGAGAACTATCTCATGCAGAAGTTCATCCGGAGCGTGATCGGTACCAATAATATTGACTGTTGTGCACGGGTCTGCCACTCTCCAACGGCCCTGGGTATGCAACGGACCTTTGGCACTGGAGCCGCGACCAATTCAGTGTCCGACATCAAACACACCGATTGTATCCTGGTGATCGGGGCCAACCCCACCGATGCACACCCCGTAACAGGGGCCAAGCTCAAGCAGTTTGCCATGAAGGGCAAGCCCACCATTGTGATCGATCCACGACGGACCGAACTGGCCAGATATGCCACACACCATCTGGCGCTTCGTCCAGGGACCAATGTGGCCTTGTTGAACATGTTCTTCTACTATATCATCACCAATGATCTGGTCGATCACAATTTTGTGGATACCCGGACGGAAGGGTATGCTGAATTCAAAGCGGGCATCCTGGGTATCGATCTGGATGAAACTGAAAAAGTAACCGGTGTTGATCGTAAAGAAGTGGAGGCAGCTGCGATCGCTTATGCTTCTGCCCCGAATGCCATGTCTTTCCATGGTTTAGGCGTGACTGAGCATACGCAAGGGACATTCACCGTGATGCAGATCGCAGATCTGGCCATGATCACTGGCAATATCGGTCGCCCGGGAGTCGGGGTGAATCCGCTTCGTGGGCAGAACAACGTACAAGGTGCTGCAGATATGGGTTGCCAACCTCACCAGGGGGCCGGCTATCTCGATCTGACCAAATCAGCAGTGATCGAAAAATACAATCTCCACTATGGAGTGACACAGCCCAGCGGACCCGGCCTAAAAATTCCGGAAATGTTTGACGCTGCGATTGCCGGAGATCTCAAGTCCCTATGGCTGATCGGTGAAGATGTGGTCCAGACGGATCCCAACACCGCAAAGGTGAGTAAGGCCCTCCAAAACCTGGAGTTGCTCGTGGTCCAGGAGCTCTTTATGACAGAGACGGCCAAGCTCGCGGATGTGGTATTGCCGGCATCCTCCTTCCTGGAGAAGGATGGCACCTTCACCAATGGCGAACGCCGGGTGCAGCGTGTCAATGCTGTGATCGCACCACTCCCTGGCACCAAGCCAGACGGACAGATCATCGCGGACATCATGAACCGGATGGGCTACAAGCAGGATGACTATACGGCAGCAGGCGTTCTGGAGGAGGTCTCCAGGATCGTGCCTTTCTTCGCCGGTATCCGCTGGGAGGACCTCGGTGAGAATGGCAAGCAGTGGCCAGTGACCCCGGATGGAAAGGATACTCAGATCCTCCATGGCGAGACGTTCAAGCGTGGATTGGGTGTGTTCGAATTCTTTGACTGGCGAGAAAGTGGTGAGTTGCTTTCAAATCAGAAAGACTACCCCTTCATCCTCACTACCAACCGGGAACTGGAGCACTACAACTGTGGAGCCATGACCCGCCGGACGGGTAACGTAGAGATCCTCACCGAGGACACCCTGATGATCCATCCGGATGATGCAGCCGCCTATCACCTTAATGATGGGGATATGTTGTGTGTCGAATCCCCGCGTGGAAAAGTGGATATCAAAGCCAAAGTCACGGATGAGGTTCGTCCTGGAGTACTCAGTACCACCTTCCACTTCCCGGAGATCATGGTCAATAACCTGACTTCCGACGAACACGACTCCGAGGCCATGTGCCCTGAGTATAAGGTGGTCGCTGTACGAATCCGGAAGAGCAAGGGGAAATATAAGGAGGGGGCACCGGTGTAGGAATACATCTTTTTCTTAAGGTATTTGGGCTTAACGAGGGTAGGCATGACGCTCGTTCTTGCAACGAGGGTAAAGAATGATCTTTTTTACCCTCGTTTTCTATTAGGAGTTTACCATCCCAATCGAATGACCGGTTTTGATTCAGGAGAATAACCGAGGGTGGGCAGGGGTATTTATTACGCCCCTTCAGGGCTTTCATCTCGCGCCTTATCGTTCCACAGGCTGGCGCCTGTGGCTAAGGTATTACGCCCCTTCAGGGCTTGTAATAATAGATGAAATGGGGCGGGTTATTTCTCTTTTCGAAATAACCCAATAACGAAATAACCCCTTAACCATTTTCTCAAATTCCACCACGTCACTTAGGAGGTTATTTTTCAATTTGTCCGGGAATTCTTCAACCCCTTCAGGGTTGATTGACCACCCAATACGTACCCCGGGTTCCACCCGGGGCTATCTTGTTGAACCCCTCCAGGGTTCTGGGCCTGATCACTATTCTGTTTCTCGCAAAGGCGCAAAAGGCGCGAGTTCATTTAAGGCGCAAAGAAACTTTGGACTTGCGATACGTTCTGATTTCCGCCTCCTGACGAAGCTGCTATGCAGCTTGTCTGGATCCGGACATGGTGCCAAAAGCACCATCGTCCGGGTTCGCACTTCCCTGCCTCGCCGGCCGGCCGGCGATTTCCGTCTTCAAAAAAACCCAATAACCCAATAACGAAATAACCCAATCACTCCTTCCTTACCAACTCATAACCTCCTTCCCTCCAAACTCATAACCTCACTTCACTATCGTCACTTCTCCCTTCACAAATCGGCGGCTTTCATCAGTCATCAGCAGACTGCCCGTAAAAATATAGACAGCCGGGTCCAGGAAAATACCTCGGCTTTTTCCATCCCAACCAAACTCGGGATTGCCAGGAGGAAGATCAGAATAGGTGGCCAGTTTATTCCCCCAGCGATCATAGATGGTCATGGACTCGATCAAGGCCAGATCTTCTCCTCCGTAAATGGTGAACCGGTCATTGATCCCGTCTTGATTCGGAGAGAAGGCGGTGGGGATGTAAATGCCAGTGCGCAAGAGGGTGAGATGGAGAATATGCACGGAGTCGCAACCGGATGCAGTGGTGCTATTGGAGAAATAAGTGCCCGATTGGGTATAGATGGTTTTATCGACGGGCCAGATATATTTTGGATCGGAAGTTGTGACGCTGTCCACATCTTTCCAGGAGGAGTTGATGGTCAGGATGAGCTGCCGGGTGGAGTCGCAACCATGGATGGTCTGACCATTCGAAGTGAATATGGTGCTCTGTGTGTACGTCTGACCATTTACCGGCCAGGTGTACACATCGCAAGCATGGACGATGTCGATCTGGTCGTATGCCGGATGGACAGCGAGGTTCAGGATATGGGTTGAATCGCAGCCATTCACCGTTTGGAATAAGCCGCTGTACTGGCCGCTCTGGGTGAGCGAGTCTCCTTCAAAGACCAAAGGCTCTCCTTCGCAGATGGACACGAATGTCTCTTCGGTCTGAGCCGGGTGAACCGTTAAGGTCAGAGTGACCAGGGAGTCGCAACCGCCGGAAGAGGTGAGCATGTCTGTATATGTGCCGGATGTCGAAAGTGGATTCCCACCAAAGTCAAACTGTTCGGCGGCACAAATGGCCACATCCAGATCCGTGGTCAGGATGGTGGCTACGTTGAGGGTCAATTCGACAGTACTGTCACAACCTTGGCTGGTCTGCAGGTTGGCGATATAGAGACCTGGATTGGTGAGGGTCTGACCGTCGAAGGTGTAGGATTGTCCAGAGCAGATCTGTGCCTGAACCGAGGTGATAACTATGGGGTGAACGGTCAGCTGGATGTTGACTGTGCTGTCGCATCCGGTCGAACTGGTCAGGACTTCGGAATATGTCCCTGCCGCAGTGAGCAGATCCCCCTGGAAGTCGTAGCTCTCTCCCTCGCAGATCTGGGCCAGGAGGTCCTGGGATGGATTCGGTAGCACATCCAGGGTGAGTGTAATGATGGAGTCGCAACCGCCCGAAGAAAGCAGGGTGTCAGCATACATCCCCGCAGTGGTCAGGAGGAGACCATTGAAGGGAAAGGATTCTCCATCACAGATGGCTGCATCAGCACTTTCTGCGATCACGGCCACAACATCCAGGGTGAGTTGGACCGTACTGTCGCAACCGTTTATGGTCTGTAAGTCAGCGGTGTAAGTTCCTGGTGCATTGAGGTTCATCCCCTGGAAGGGATACGTTTGTCCGGCGCAGATCTGCGCCTGAAGGGATGTTGTTGGTGTCGTATGAACCTGGAGATCCAGGGTGGCCGTGCTGTCACAACCGGCCTGGTTGGTCAGCAGGGAGGTGTAGACTCCCGGACTGGTCAGGGTATCGCCATTAAAAAGGAAGTGTTCTCCCTGACAGATAGCAACGGTGTTATTTGAGGAGGTGGCTTGCAAGGCCTTTAAGATGAGGAGAACAGTGCTGTCACACCCCTGGGGGGTTTGCAAGCTGGCGGTGTAATTGCCTGCCTGAGTCAGCGTATCTCCATTGAATAAAAAGGATTGACCGGAGCAGAGATCGACCTGCAGTTGGGTGGTGTCTTCAGGGCGAACTTCCAGGGAGAGAATGACCGTACTATCGCAACCGAATATATTTTGCAGGTCGGCCGAGTAGATACCCGGATCTGTCAGGAACTGGCCATTGAAGTCCAGGATTTCTCCGGCACAGATCGTCATGTCAATGGCTTCTGTGGCTGTGGGTAAGACGATCAGTTCCAGAGAAACAGTGCTATCGCAACCGTGAATACCTTGCAATTCGGCGAGGTAGAATCCGGACTGATCGAGGATGTCATTATCGAAGGGATAAAACTCTCCCTCGCAAATGGTTACAGTGAGGTCTTCCCAGTCGACCGGCCAGACATCGAGTAAAAGGCTGACAGTGCTGTCGCACCCGTGGTAAGTCTGCAGGTTTGCTTCATAATACCCGGGCTGATCGAGCAATTGGCCATCAAAAAAATAACTCTCACCCTCGCAGATTGCAGCCTCAAGGCTTTCTTCCTCTTCGGGATAAATGGTTACTTGGATAGAGGTGATCACTTCACATCCGTCTGCATCGGTGACCGTCAGCCCGTATTGGCCACTTTCGGTGAAGGTATTGCTGGAAGAGTTGGGGTTTTGACCTCCGTCCCACTCATAGGATAGGCCTCCAGATGCAGTGAGTGTCGTACTGACACAGGCGATGGTGTCGCCATCAATCTCCACTTCGAAGAGGGGAGGGTTGACGCCCCAGGTGATATTGGTATAATTCTCAGGTGTGGAGGAATATATGGTGACACAGTCAAAGTCGCCCGGAAAAACGATAATGCCATACCCTTCCTGACCGATGAGGGAGGTGCTATTCACCCAGGTCATCCCGCCACCGTCAAAGACCACTTGATAGGGCAGGGAGAAATTAAGAGTGACGGGAAGGCCGGGATTGCCCACCGAGGAAAGCAGCAGGACGGGGTTTGTGACGGTCTCCGAAAAACACATGGTGGTTTCTCCGCCAGGGCCAGCGGCCCAGGTGGTGCGGGGCACGGTTCCGTTGGGTGGAGGGTCGTTGAAGGCGCTGAAGACACCGTAGTTGTAGATCCCTGGTGTGGAGTCAAATGTGTAGTTGGTGGTCATGCTGACCGAAATGGGACCATTGGGTGCGAAGATGGTGCCGGTGGCTTCATTTCCCGTAAAGCCGTCCCAAACCGCCCAATCATAGTTCTGATCACATTGGGCAAAGGATGACGCGCCCCAGAGTAGAATGAAGGCCAGAAGGAATGATCGAAAAAAGAAAATGGTCTGCATGGTGGGACTTGAAAGTACGACTTTGGGGTGATTTCATTTCCCAACACTCGCTTTTTTGGAACAAAGAAGGTTCAGGTTTTATATTAGATTCCTTGTTTTGACAGATTAATGGGTACTATTTGATCTGCCCAAACCGTTCGAAAATGGAGTTTCAGAGTCCTGACTCAATCAATGACAAATGAAGAGTATGAGTAGATTATCGGGAATACTTGGGCTTATCTTGATCGGTTCAATCGTCATGGGTCAGAATCTGGTTTCCAATCCTTCCTTTGAAGAGGTGACGGAGATCACCAACCGGTGGTCGGGGACCCATTTTGATTTTAACCGAAGGATGAAGGAGTGGAACTCACCGACTCAGGGATCAGTCGATATTCTATACGTACAATCCCTGGATAAAATGCATCCTCCGAGACCCATGGTGGACCTGTCCGATCATCTTCCGAGAACAGGGAAGTTCATGGTCGGTTTGAAAACTTATGGCTGTGCGACCCAGACATCGCATTGCAAGGAATACCTGCAGATCAAATTGAAAGAACCGCTTCAACCAGGTGAACGATATGCAATTGAATATTGGGTAAACCCGATTGCACCTTCAGTCAAAGTCAATGGATTCGGGGTGGCGGTCAGTACGCGGAAGAGCGAAGATTTTTGGCAAACCCAGGTAATTGATCTGAAACCCATTATTACGAATGTGGATATCCTGGATGGGCAGCCGAATGAATGGCAGTGTGTTTCCGGGATGTTTACATCGGATGACAAGTATGCTTACCTGATCATTGGCAATTTTGGTTCAGATCTAACGATGAATGCCAAGTTTGAACCGGAGGGTTTGGATTACGGGTATTATTTACTGGATGATGTGCAGCTGACCCATATTCCAAGAGCTGAAAAACCTGCACTGGTCACCAATAAGGTTGTCGTCCTGGAGAATATTCTTTTTGATTTTGACAAGGCTGAACTTCAAGAGGTTTCCAGGGCCCCATTGGATGAGCTGGCCACTTATTTATTGAGCCATCCAGACTATGGGATCGACATCATGGGGCACACCGACGCCGAGGGAGGCGCTGCCTATAATTTGACCTTATCTCAGCAAAGAGCCGATGCCATTGCACAATATCTGATTCTTGGAGGTGTCGAGGAGGCTCGGATCTCGCCAAAAGGATTAGGGAATGCGTTTCCGGTACTGGGGAATGATTCTGAGGAGAACCGCCGGATGAATCGCCGGGTTGAGATCCGAATTATAACCGAATAATGTTACGATAGTGGAATAACCAGATGTCCGGAAAGTAAGGGAGATGGACTTGCTTGGAATGATCTGGATTGGATCCCATTCCTCCGGTGCAGTTGAATCACTCTTCATGGCAGGATTGAGTATATTGGGCGGTGACTGAAACCCTCCAACGTATCCATTGACAGCGGGCCTGTTAGGAAGGAAAGAGAAGCCATTCATCATGACCAAAACTTTAAATCTTTGAATATGCGTTTCGAATGGATTATAGCTTGCTTACTGCTGAGTAGTTGCATGCAACCTGCGGAGATCAGTTCTATTGACCCGGAAAACTGGGCCAAAAGAAAAGCAGATATCCGTAACCTGGACTCTCTGGAATATGGAAAGACCTATCTGTCAATTTATTCACAGATCTACAGTACCTCTGAACATAAGACGCATAATCTCACCGCTATGGTGAGTATGCGTAACACGAGTGATCAGGATACTATTTATTTGCTTAAAGCAGAATATTTTGACACCCATGGAATTCCTGTACGGACCTACTTTGAACACCCGGTCTATCTGGCGCCGATGGAAACGACGGAGATCATCATTGATGAACAGGATATCTCCGGCGGGACGGGTTCGAATTTCCTCATTGAATGGAAGATCCCCGAAAATTGCTCGGAACCTTTATTCGAAGGAATTATGAACTCCACCCAGGGGCAGCAAGGACTATCGTTTGCCACTGTCGGAGTACGAATTAAATAAGAATTTCAGGCAAGAGGCCAAAAGCCAATGAGCTCAATTACGATCCTCCCCCTGTTAACGGGAATTCTCTTTATTGTTTTGGGACTGGTCTTTACCCGGTTTTATCCTAAAAAGATCAATGCCTTTTTCGGATATCGGACACCTCGTTCAATGCGTGACCAGCATAGCTGGGATCTGGCACAACAGTATTCCTCCAGGGAAATGATTAGAGCGGGAATCGGATTGTGTCTGTTGTCTACGATCGGTTTTTTATTCAGGTCATCTGGGAATATGGGCTTCTTGATCGGGTTGGCTTTAGTGGTCATTGCTACTACTGGAATGATCGTGCGAGTGGAACGTAAGTTGAAAAAGCTTAAATAGCGGATCGATTTAATATTTGAATGTTGAGACCATTTAATGATGTACAACGAAAGACTCCTGATCTACGATCAACTGGTTGCCAAATGCCCACGATTCAAGCGGAAGGGTAAAACCATGCCCTATACTTCTGCAAATGGATATATGTTTTCTCTCCTCAACAAGGATGGGGAGATCGGAATCCGCTTTTCCAAAGAGGTACAGAAGAAGTATCTCGAAGAATTCGAGACAACACTATTCAAGTCCTATAATGCCATCATGCAGGGATATGTGTTGATCCCGGATCGAATGCTGGAGGATCTGGACAAGTTGGCCATCTACCTGGATGAGAGTTATGATTATGTGATGACGTTGAAGCCCAAGTAATGTGGCTCTATCGGGTAGCTGGATCAATCTCTACCTGACTCCTCTCCTGCTTATCTTCTTTTTTGTACCCTCCGCGTCAAATTCCATTGGCTCCCTTGTTCCTACGACGTGAGATATGGATTTTCTTATCTCATGTTATGACCAAAACTTGAGATATAGATATCTATATTGTATATTTAGGGGCTAAATTGAGATATGATGAGTCTTCTAGTCCTATCTATACGATGATCACATTTGAATCCTTCCGATCCGGTCAGATGCTGAAGAGCCCGTCAGGATATGCCTACTTCCTGCCCACAAAGGTCAATGACCAGTGGGTCTGGGAGGATCAGGAGATCAATGTATTGATCGAACAGGCAGCCATCAAACTTGGTGAGTTGAATGCCTATTCTCGGTTGGTGCCTGATTTGAGGCTCTTCATACAACTTTATGTCACTAAGGAAGCCGTCATTTCAAGTAGGATCGAAGGGACGCGCACCCAGATGGATGAGGCGTTGATGGATGTTGAAGATATCTCTCCCGAACGGAGGAATGACTGGAAGGAAGTCAACAGCTATATCCTGGCGTTGCAACATGCGATCACCCATCTTGATCAATTGCCACTTTCTTCCAGGTTGCTCAGACATACGCATGAATTGTTGATGGAAGGAGCCAGAGGCGAGCATAAACTGCCAGGACAGTTTCGTACCAGTCAGAATTGGATCGGTGGCAATAGCCTTGCAAATGCCACATTTATTCCACCTCATCCGGACCACGTCCAAGACTTGATGGGTGATCTGGAGAATTTTATCCACAACGAAGAAATCCAGATGTCTGACCTGGTCAAGATTGCCATTGCGCATTATCAGTTCGAAACCATCCATCCATTTCAGGATGGGAATGGCCGGATCGGGCGTTTGCTGATCACCTTGTTCCTGGTGGAGAAAAAGATATTGACCAGTCCGTTGCTGTACCTCTCGGCCTATTTTGAGCGCGATAAAGGGATGTACTATGACAACCTGACCGCAGTCCGGAACAGGCATAGCATGAAACAATGGCTGACCTATTTCCTGATGGGCATTGCCGAAACAGCAGAGAAATCTTCACAGATATTGATTCGAATCTTGGACTTACAAAAGAGACTTGAAACCAGGATCCATCAGGAGTTTGGCCGCAGAAGCCAACATGGCCTGGTCCTCCTTCGATGTCTGTTCGAGAAACCGGTGGTCAGTGTCAATCAGGTGAAGGTCATGACCGGGTTGAGCTATAACGCTGCCAATTCGCTGGTTCAGGAGTTTGTGCAGGCCGGATATTTGAAGGAGATGACCGGATATGATCGGAACAGGGTCTTTGTGTTTGAAGAGTATCTGCGGGAGTTTGATTGATCTGTCTGTCTGTCTGAATTCAGATGAACCGATCTGAGGTAGTCAGCCTTTGGTCTATCTGGCTTACATTGTATCTTAGGTCAATCATAAGGACCTGTTCTTTCAAATACCCATACTGCGTTGTCCTCATAAGTGATGACAAACGGTTATAAACGTTTGTGGATGGCTAGAGTACTGATTATGTGGAGACCAGGGAATGGGCACTTCAAGAATAGTGAAGGGAAGAAAAGCTTGGAGTTGTGGATGTATCCTTGTTCCCAGCAATAAAAAGAAATAAATGAACCGAGCAATAATCACAATTCTTCTATTCATTCAAATTCCATTTTTCATAGCGGCTCAAAATGACGAAACATTTGAAATTCAAGCCGATAAGGTTGATTCAAACTCAAATTCAGAAATTCAAATATTCTTCGGAAAATTCAATTCGTGGGTAGAATCAATTGGAAGGGATTCGGCTAAAATAGAACTGAATGAAAATTTGATGGTGAACAATTTCATCATCTTTTCTGAAGACGGATTGATAATGAAAGACTTGAGTTTTCACTCGAGTGAATCGTGTAAAAAACAAATTTTGGAAAGTCTACCAAAACATGGAACCGATAAAGTTCAGAACAATTGGATTTATGTCTCTTTAGAAAGCCACGTGTATATGCATGATTTAATTGAAATTTTGAAATTTTTAAAAGAACAAAACATAGATTATCAATTTGGAACGGAAGATGAATTCGTGCCGAAATTGATGAAAAAGTAAATACTGCTGAGAACAAGCGATGACCAAGCCATCCATCCTATCGGAGTGGCCGTCAGGTATCGCTAAACCGTTGTAAAACATGTGAACATGAACCAAAAGATATTGATATCCATAATTTTCGGACTTCTATTTTCTTCTTGTCAAGAGAAGGTAAATTCAAATTCGGATAGTGAAAACACAGATATAATTGATTGGGGCATTGAGAGATTAGATATTAGGGCTCTTCAGCATCTTGACAGCACTAAATGGGATTTAGAGTTATTTCGTCAAGACATTGAAACGTATATGAAATATACTGAAATATTTCATAGTTACCCTTTAAATAAGGCACCGTTTCCCGTGGCTGAGTATGACTATGCTGTATCAAGTATTCCATTTGTGATTGAAAAGGACTCCACTATTTTCAAAGGTGTAAGAATTGGAGAATATGAAAACCCTGAAAGCGAAACGATAATTGATAAACTAACTTTAATTATTTTAACAAATAATAAAGATGCAGAAGAAACCACATTGGTTGATTCTCGAAATTTCCCCTACTTAACAGCACAAGGAATATTTAAAGTAGCGAACAATGAATTTGATTGGGTTTTTTCGGCAAGTCCGGATGGGTTTTCCACTTTGCTTATAAATATGAAATTATTTGATTTAAGATTTGGGGAAACGGTCGTTATTTATCCTCAAGCAGACAAATCGTTCCTGTATGAACAAATTAGGGATTCACCTAATAATTACAAAAATTTTGAACAATTCACGAAAAAGATACTGAATGATTTAATATATATTTAGATCTGAACGAAGTATTAAATAGAAACATTCTGCAACAAACCCTTGGCGCAATACCCTTTTGGATATTGTCCATAGCCAAACCGTTGTATGTATAATGCCCTAAGCAAATGGCAGAACTGGTTGACCTCCAAGAAAGAGAAATAGAGATGTTTATTGAGTCACTACGACCAGTGGATCCTGAAATACGGACCAAGCTTGACTATGGGTATACCTATGACAATCAAACCATAGAGCTCTTTGAGATCCGTCCCGCATGGAATGATCCGCAAGTGTTCCACAATGAACCATTTGCGAAGATCAGATACATAAAATCCAGAAGGATTTGGAAGCTGTTCTGGTTGAGGTCCAATTTGAAATGGAATGCATACGCACCATTGCCGGAATCATCCAGGCTTCAAGATTTATTGTTAACCATAAACGAAGATGCTCATGGCTGTTTCTTTGGATAAATTGAGGCCCATACTCAAGAGTATTGTACAAAGTCTTGAGGCTGGATATGTTTGTTACGTGAATAAATTGACCTATGAGGTAATTGACATTCCGGAGGCATTGAGTCATCATGATGAACAGGAATATCTGGAAGTATTTCAACATGTTATCGATGAAGTCACGAAGAATGAATCCGATTATGTTCGGATAGAACCGCCTTCAAGTCATGAAGGCTTCAAAATAATGGAAGCATTTGCTGACCAACTGCAAGACGCATATTTTCAAAGAAGACTTCTAGAGGTGTTGAATGCACGAAAGCCCTTTCAGCACTTCAAACGCCTGATCGATGATTCCAAATATCGGCAAGACTGGTTTGACTTTAGGGCAGAAGAGGTTGAAAAGTTGGTTTTGGATAAATTGGATATAGAATAGAATTCAACATTATCATTTGACTGTTGCGTTCAGATCTGTCCAAAATAAACTTCGGAAGGTTGCTTTTGGCATGCTGCAGTATTCCATTCATGGCATCATTGTGAAATTTTGACTATGGTAGTACACCTCTGGCCCGCCTCATGCCGGCGACCCCGAGTGCTCGGGGCTTCTTTTTGACGCGCCAAAAGAAGGCAAAAGCGCTTGTCGCCAAAATGGGCCTTCTTTTTATGTGTAAGAACAATGCTAACTCGTATCTGGATTGGCTGAAGTAAACATCAAGACCCGGCCGCTCGTATTTGATCGGTGGTTATTTGCATCATTGATACTCTACTTTCATGTAAATTGTCAATAATCGCATCACATGTCCGATCAAATAATGCGGCAGTTTGCACGATTGACTGTTTTCATACAGCTATAGAATTCAATTATTTGCCTGGTAGTCGGGTCCTTGATGTGCGGGGAGGCCCTGGTTTGGCGACGATTAAATTTTTGGGGTTAGATTCGGATTTTATAATCTGTAGAGTTTTATTTCATTAATTATCAGCACTTATATTTTACAGAATAAATTGTTTTGGACAGATGTGTGTTGCGTTAGTGTGTAAATCTATTATTCCGCTTGAGCAGAACAAAAGATGAAATCCTGACTGGTGGCCCATCCAGGGCAATAAATTTGGAGAGGCTTCACACTACCACCAACCCCTTTTCCCTCAACTTCTTCATCTCACGCCCCTCCCATATCAGTTCCAGATCGGAAAGGCCGGCTGCTTGATATAAAGTGGTGACATCTCCCAAGCTCAGACACTCCTGTTGATTTGTAGAAATTCGAGGAAGTAGATCGAGCAGCCATTCACCCAGATCCTCGGGTAATTTGATGGCCACTGATTCATGTAGATCATGAATAGTTAATTCCAACCCTTTCCGATCATCTTTTTTGGACAGGCGTGGAATTGGACGACCCTTCACCGGATGACCGAGCCAAATGACTTTTGCATTGGGTCGCCATTTGAAGGGTTCCTCTTCGCTTAAGGATTGTTGGATATAATCAGCCGGAATGCTCGTCCGAGGAATCGCAAATTCAAACCATTCTTGCAATGGAAATTCAAAACCGATACCATGCATGAAATTCAACAAGGATTTTTTCAGTCCAAAACTGAATTGATTGTGGTCAATACCGGTCGGATCTTCAAAATCCACATCGTTATTGGCAAATGTGCCAATGGTGGCGTTGGTTGGTTTGACACCTTGAATGCTGCTGGGTCCAGTCCCACCGGACTGTGAGCCGTCATCGCAAACTGGTGCCAGAAGCCCGACTGGATTACTCCAGCCTCAAACAACTGCCGAACCATCTCCAGTGAGTCAACAGTCTCTTGCACTGTCTGTGTCGGAAAGGCATACATCAGATACGAGTGGACCATGATGCCCTGCTCTGTAAAATTGCGGGTTACCCGGGCGACCTGCGCCACACTTACGCCTTTCTGGATGAGTTTAAGCAGACGGTCAGAGGCCACTTCCAGTCCACCTGACACGGCGATACAGCCGGAGGCACGCAGGAGCATGCACAGATCTTTGGAAAAGCTTTTCTCAAACCGGATATTGGTCCACCAGGTCACCGTGAGTTTGCGCCGGAGAATCTCCAGGGCCAGTTCACGCATCAGTGCGGGTGGAGCGGCTTCGTCCACGAAGTGAAAACCAGTCTCTCCAGTTGCGGTGATCATCTCCTCCATCCGATCACAGAGCAACTGCGCAGTGAGTGGTTCGTATTTCTGGATGTAATCCAGCGAGATATCACAGAAGGTACATTTGCCCCAGTAGCACCCATGGGCCATGGTCAGTTTGTTCCATCGCCCGTCGCTCCACATCCGGTGCATGGGATTGGCCACTTCGAGGACGGAAATGTATCGGTCCAACGGAAGGTCGCTGTAATCTGGCGTCCCACAGTTCACCTGTTTGTAGTCCTTGTCCAGAGAGAAATGGAGGTAGTCCACCTTACCGTCTACCAGCGCAAAAGTCCGTTTTAACAACGCTTGTGGCCGCTTGCCAGCCAGGTGCTCCACCAGATGTTCGAGGGGCGCTTCTCCATCGTCGAGGGTGATATAATCGAAGAACTCGAACACCCGTGGATCGGTCAGGGAGCGCAACTCCGTATTGGCGAAACCGCCGCCCATGGCCACCGGCACATCGGGGTAGTTTTTTTTGATCCATTGGGCACAGCGGAATCCTGCATATAGATTCCCCGGGAAAGGAATCGATATAGCGATCAACCCCGGCTGGATGACAGCCATTCGTTCTTCTAGCAGATCGATCAGCAGAGTATCAATATAGGTATAGGGTGCCTGCAGTGATCCGTAGATCTCATCAAAGGTGGAGGCGCAGCGTCCCAACCGCTCGGCATAGCGACTAAATCCGAAATGCGGGTCCACACATTCCTGGATGAGGTCGGACAGGTCTTCGAGATAGAGGGTGGCCAGATGCTTGGCCTGGTCCTGGATACCCAGGGCGCCAAAAGCCCATTCCAGATCGTCGAGCTGAGCAAAGCGCGAGGCTTCAGGTAGGAAGTGGTCCTGACAAATCCGATGAGCCAGGGTGGGATTTTTGCCCTGGAGAAAGGCCATAACGGCGTCAATACAGTGGATATAGGATTCCTTTAAGGCGATGATGCGCCCTGCATTTTCCGAAAAGGGGGCATCCGTTTGCCTGATCTGATCGAACAGATCCGATAGCCCCTCTTTGCTAAACAACTTCAGGATCACCTCGATCCCCAGATCATCCTGACGTGCGGGGATGCCGCGGGTGTTCAGAAATCCTTTCAGATAGGCCGTCGCCGGATAGGGCGTATTCAGCTGGGTGAACGGAGGGGTGATGAGGTAGACCGAGCTCATGGGGTGAAAATACAGTATTCAGCGATTGATGTTTGGTTTCTTTGTCTATTGACACTTTCAAGGTAAAAAGCACCAAAAGACAAATCCCAAATCCCAAATAAATAACAAACCTCAAAACCAAATGTCCAAAACCAATAGGTAGCATACTACTTCATCCGACAAGTGAACAGGGGTAATAACCTCTCTCATCGGCTTGTCATTGACACCGTATAATGGTGTGCCCCTGGAATAGTTAAGGATCACCTTGGTATTCTTGATTCTGGTGTCCGATCAGGTGGCTGTGTTCATCCATCGGTTTTGTCCATCTTTACAAACTATAAAATCGAAAAACACCATGCAACCTACTGATGATGCGAGCACCCATTATATCAATCGCACCAACTGGTTGCGTGCCGCCATCCTGGGCGCAAATGACGGCATCCTGTCCACGGCCAGCCTGATCATAGGCGTAGCAGCTGCCAGTCAAACCCGGGAACCTGTTGTGCTGGCAGGCGTGGCCGGGCTAGTGGCTGGTGCGTTGTCCATGGCCGCAGGTGAGTATGTATCCGTCAGTTCCCAATCCGACCTGGAAGCAGCCGATTTGAAACGGGAAAGTCAGGAACTGAATGAAATGCCGGAACAGGAACTGGCAGAATTGGCTGCTATTTATCAACACAGAGGATTAGATAAAGATCTTGCACTAAAAGTGGCCAGGCAACTGACCGATCACGATGCTCTCCAGGCCCATGCCCGGGATGAACTGGGCATCAATGCGATCTCCAAGGCAAACCCATTACAGGCGGCCATGGCTTCCGGGGCGGCCTTTATCTTTGGCGGTATTCTCCCGGTGATCGTTGTGCTACTGTCTCCATTTGATATCTTGATATACGTTCAATATGGATGTGCCATTCTTTTTCTGATGACCTTGGGCTCCTTTGCAGCATATTCCGGGGGTTCTCCCGTTTGGAAATCAGTTATGAGAATCACCTTTTGGGGAACTGTGGCCATGGGGTTGACCGCCTGGATCGGACATCTTTTCGGAGTCAATGTTTAACCGTAATTCACTGGAAGGACATCCGACTTGACTCCTGCACATCTGTTGCAGACTCCCGGGGAGGGATTCGGACGAATCAATTTGACTCATTATTAAACTCAAGGAGGGTAGAAAACTCTAAGACCTATGATCAATAAACTTGTTTATTTCAGTTTACTCGCACTGCTCCTGGCCAGTTGTGACAAAGAATCCATTCCCCAGGATCCGGGTAGCCATAGTCACCCCAATATCCTTCTGGTTATCGCTGATGATCTGGGTATCGAAGCCGCTCCGGGATATTCGATTGGTGCTGTCAAACCCCATATGCCACATTTGGAGCAGCTCATTGAAAACGGGATCACCTTCGAAAATGTCTGGGCTTTCCCCTTGTGTTCACCCACGCGGGCATCCATCCTGACAGGACGATATGGCTATCGAACAGGAGTGTTGAATGCGCAAAGTGCCTCCACTATTCCTATCAACGAAATTACCCTTCAAACGGCTCTGGATGAGGCCACCAATCAGGCCTATAGTCATGCGATCATCGGCAAATGGCACTTGTCCAATTTGGAGCCTACCCGACCGACTGATATGGGCATTGGTTACTATGCCGGCCTTCTGGGAGGAGCCGTCCAGGATTATTTCAGCTGGTCCCTCACCCAGAATGGTCAAACTGCCCCATATTCCGGATACATTACCACCACCATCACAGACCTGGCCATCGACTGGATCGGCCAGCAATCTAAACCCTGGTTTTGCTGGGTGGCCTATACCGCCCCTCATACGCCGTTCCACCTCCCCCCGGACTCCCTGCATACTCAGGGACTGCTGCCTGAGGATCAGGCCAGCATTGATGCCAATCCATTACCTTATTACATGGCTATGACAGAAAGTGTGGATCACGAAATGGGTCGATTGATGAGCCATATCTCAGCAGACCAACTGGAGAATACCATCGTGATCTTTATCGGGGACAATGGTTCTCCTCCCCAAGTATTGCAAGCACCGTATACTACGGGCCAGGGAAAGGGAAGCCTGTATCAGGGCGGTCTACATGTCCCTATGGTCATCGCCGGGAAAGGAGTGACTCGAACAAATCAACGAGACCCTTCCTTGATCAGCAGCACAGACCTCTATGCAACTATTCTGGAAATGGCCGGAGTAGATCAACCAGCGGTTGAAGACAGTTACAGCTTTCACCCGTTGCTTTCTCAGACAAGCACAGGAAGCCGATCCTTTTTATACGCTGAGATCCTGAATAATACTCCGAATAAGTCAGGGTATACCCTGCGCGATCAAACCTTTAAATGGATCCGATTCGACAATGGCCAGGAAGAGTTTTACGACCTGATCAATGATCCGTATGAGCAGAACGATCTGTTATTGGGGAACCTGACAGTGGGCCAAACCACTGCCTTAGCAGCACTTCAGGAAGAAGGTGCACGAATCAGACAATAACAACAGGAAGAAGAAAGGTTCAGTTTGCTGATCTCTTGTCGGATTCTTCATTTCCACTTCTCCAGTGGTACCGTATCTTCATGCCTTTGGTTGATAAACCCCATCCTTATTCCACCTAAAGGCAACTTCAAATGACTGGATATTCTCGTTTTCTTTCGCTGCTCTTCATCTTGCTCTTCCCCTTACTGGCCATCGCCCAAAAAGCAACGGACAAGGACAAGCCGGAAGATCCCACCCTGGAAAAAGTCGGCATGAGCGGATTGACCTTCCGATCCATCGGACCGGCCATCACCAGTGGTCGTGTCATCGATATCGAAGTCAATCCAGCGGATCCTCGAGAGTGGTATGTGGCCTCCGGGCATGGATCTTTGTGGAAAACCAGCAATGCAGGGGTGACCTTTTCGCCCATTTTTGACGGACAGTCCACCTATCCGATGGGTGCTATTGCCCTTGATCCATCCAATCCGCATACGGTCTGGGTGGGTACTGGCGAGAACAATGCACATTCCTACGTCATCCCCGGAGACGGAGTGTTCAAGAGTGAAGATGGCGGAAAGTCCTGGGTCAACAAGGGCCTGAAAGAATCGCAGCAAATCGGCGATATTATCGTTCACCCAACCAACTCAAAGATTGTTTGGGTAGCTTCTTATGGCCCACACCGGCAGCCGGGGGGTGACCGGGGCGTGTTCATGACCAAAGACGGAGGAGAAACCTGGAAGAATGTCCTGCACCCCAGTGAGTATACCGGGTGTTGGGAGTTGCATATCGATCCGCGCAATCCGGATGTCCTGTACACAGTAGCGCATCAGCGTCAGCGTTATTTGACCACCATTGTCACCGGTGGTGACGAGAGTGGGATCTACAAATCGACTGACGGTGGTGAAACCTGGAATCGACTGAAAGGCGGTCTCCCCCAGACGATGGTGGGTCGGATCGGGATGGATGTTTCTCCCGTCAATCCTGACGTCCTCTTTGCTGTTGTGGATGCGAAAGAAAATAAAGGCACCTATAAGAGCACCGATGCCGGTGCCAGCTGGACAAAGGTGAGTGACTATGTGACATCCTATGCTTTTTATTGTCAGAAGCTGGTGTGTGATCCGGTGGATATCAACCGGGTATACGGGATGGATGTCTTCAATCAGGTAAGCATTGATGGAGGCGTGACCTGGAGCCGATTCGGAGAGGATAAAAAGCACGTGGATAATCATGCACTTTGGATCGAGCCCACAGATGCCCGACATATGATCTCTGGTTGTGATGGGGGCGTATACGAGAGTTTTGATCGGGGTAAGACCTGGCATTTCAAGGCCAACCTGCCACTCGCAGAGTGCTATAAGGTCACAGTTGACAATGACAAGCCATTTTACAATGTCTATATCGGTACACAAGACAATAACAGTCTGGGTGGCCCGTCCCGGACCATCAATTCCGGAGGGATCAGCAATTCGGATTGGTATTTCACCCTCGGTGGTGACGGGTTTGAAACCCAGGTGGATTGGGCCGATCCCAATATTGTCTATTCTCAGTCTCAATTTGGCAACCTGACTCGCTATGACAAACGAACTGGAGAGCGACTCTACCTGCGCAGTTTTGAAGGCAAGGGCGAAGAGGCTTACCGGTTTGATTGGGATGCTGCTCTGTTGATTTCACGGCACGATCACAAACGCCTCTATCATGGTGGGAATAAAGTGCTGCGATCAGATGACCGGGGTGAAAGCTGGCGCGAAGTCAGTCCTGACCTGACCCGTGGTGTACCTAAAGAATTGCACCGATTGATGGGTCGCAGTTGGAGTATCGACGAAATGGTCGCTAAATCCTCCTTTGCGCATATTGTGACCATTGCTGAATCCCCCCTGGATGAAGACATTTTGTATGCCGGCTCCGGAGACGGTTTACTGCACTATTCGCATGATGGTGGGAAAAACTGGGAACGCGGACAACTGTACGGTTTACCGGAGTTTGCCCGGATTCACCATATTATCGCATCTGCTCATGACACCAATGTGGCCTATGTGGCCTGCCACGACTTTTTTGCGGGCAATTTCAAACCTTACTTATACAAGACCACAAACGGAGGACAAAGTTGGAATTTGATCAATGCCAATCTGCCGGAGAAAGGCGTGACCTATACCATCGGCGAGGATCATATCAATCCCGATTTATTGTTCGTCGGGACGATGTACGGGGTATTTGTTTCCAATACGCCTTCACCACATTGGGTGCAATTGAAAGGAGGGCTTCCTGCTTCCATGTGTGTCATGGATCTGGATATCCAGCAGGATGAGACCGATTTGGTCATTTCCTCATTTGGTCGAGGGGTATATATCCTGGACGATTATTCGCCCCTTCGGACAATGACGCCAGAGGCATTGAAGGAAGATGCATTCATTTTTCCTATAGACGAAGGTTTGATGTTTATCGAAGCAGATCCTCTTGGTTTTCCCGGAGTGGGATTCCAGGGCGCAAGCTATTTTACGACGCCGAACCCCAAGGTGGGTGCAGTGATTCGCTATTATATCAAGGATGAACACAAATCCCTGAAGGATCAGCGGAACGAAGCCGAAAAGAAGATCCAGGAAGCAGGACAGGATGTCAAACACCCGAGCTATGACATCCTGAAAAAGGAAGCTGCAGAGGAAGACCCTTACGTGCTCTTTGCGATTACGGATCTGGAAGGTCAGGTTGTCCGCACATTGAAGCAGGCACTGGGTACTGGCGTCCAGGAGGTGATATGGGATTTTCGGACAAGCCCGGTAGGGCCTGTTTCCCTGCAGCCCTATGACAATTCTGTTCCCTGGAATTCTCCGGAATTGGGATATATGGTCGCGCCCGGTCAATATCTGGCTTCGATGTTCCGTGTGGATGCTGGTCGGTTGACTTCTTTGTGTGAACCCCGGGTCCTGACCTGCCGACCTTTGCACCAGGTCAGCTACTCGCCATCAGAGCAGGTGATTCTGGATCGATTTAACAAGGAGGTCGCCCGGTTATCAAGGACCATGTCTGCTGCAGATGCACATCGGAGTAACCTGGAATCCAATTTGCCCTACCTGGATCAGGCGGCACGGAGTACAGCAGTGCTTCAGCCCCAATGGTTCACAGATCTCGCCGCGATCAAAGTCCGACTCAAAGCCATTAATGAAATGCTCAATGGTGATCCGTTATTGCCTAAATATGAAGGTCAGGGGAGAATGTCCCTGAAAGGTCGGGTAGATCTTATCGTCTATGCACTATGGTCTACCACCTCTATGACCACCGGCACCTACAAGCGGGCCTATGATGAGGCCTGGGCAGATTTTGATCAGGTGTTGGCAGAAATTCGGGAAGTAGATACCTGGATCCAATCGTTGGAACAGCAGCTCGAAAGTGCAGGGGCGCCCTATACTCCTGGCCGATTTCCTGAATGGAATGAGAAGTAGAGGAGACAAGGGGTAGAGGAGAAAAGTTATTTCGTTATTGGGTTACTTCCTTCGGCAGTCAAGATTTCGATATTTCGAAACGGGCCACGTGTATGAATCCTGGAGCGTTTCAAGAAAATAGCCCCGGGTGGAACCAGGGGTAGGAGTATGATGGACAATCAACCCTGAAGGGGTTGAAGAACTACCAGATAAGATGAAAAGTGTTACCCTCTTAAGGAAAGTGAAGGAGGTAAGGAGTCTAGGAGAATTGTTATTTCGTTACTGCCTTCTGCAGTCAGAATTTCGGTCACACGAAGAACCCCAGAGGAGTTTAAATGCTTGTAGCCCCATCATCTTTCGTGAATCCAGAAAGCAAAATAGTTCAGGATAGTGGAGACAAAACCAAACACCTGAAGGGAATGAAAAAAGTACATTTCATTCCATTTTTTCGTTCCAGCACAGAGGAGAAAATCTGGGATTGAAAAGTATGTATTATTTTTTTGGTGGAATATGTCCCCGGATCACTCAACAGCTTCGTCATAGGGGTGAAATTGATTTTTCACAGTAAAATGAATGAAAGATGAAAGACTTCATGATGATCTTTATCGGTGCCAATTACGAAGAGCTGAGTCTGTCTCCCGAGCAGTTGCAGGGCCAGATGGGCAAGTGGATGGCCTGGGGCGATAAAATGGGCAAGGCGGGGATACTGAAAGGGGGTAACGCATTGTTGACGATCCAGGGTGAGAATTAAGAGGTTTTTCCAGAGGCCTCATCAAGGTCAGTCCAACATCTGATCGCCCCACGAAAAGTGAGCGCATATGCCATACCTTTTGCTGCATTGGAGCTTGACGCTAAATGCCTTTTCTTTTTTCCTCCTCTTTTGTCAAGCTGATCAGTGTGTCACTATTGATATAAAGCAATTCTGCGGTTTCGATCAATCTTTTTGTAATGCCAGCTACATTGTGGCTGTCATTGGCGAGAGATGCCGCCATTGCACTGGTTATCTTCTGCTCCCGAATCAATTCATCCAGAGTGCCGTCTTTTAGAACATCACTTTTAGTGGATTTTTCTTTTAATTTTTCAAGCCTTTTTAAATGTACTTCTGGAGTATCATCTTTTCGGGTAAGATAGATCTCTCGTAGAACTCGTGAAACTTTATGTCTGAGCCGATTATACTCTTTTTGAATATATTTATTATCCGAAAGCATGTATTGACTTACATTCTTTCGTAAGCCCCGAATGTCTTTAATGGTCTCCACAATGTTTCGGTTAGCCAGTTTTATTCTTGTAAAGGATTCCATGGCTTTTGGAGACAGAGAGAATTTACTTTGTGAAAGGGTGGCGTATTCAATGATTTTACTATAAATGGTTTTTACTTTATTGTAATACAATTCTTCAATATCTACATCCAGTTCTTCTGTGGAATTTTTGACCACCTGTTTTAATTTCTCTTCGCCTTTGATATCCTCCCTGTGCAAATTGAGACCATGAGATACGATCTCGAAAGTTGCCTTTTCAAACAACCGCTTGCTTTCATCCAGAAGGGCGCGAATGGCTGATTGTGGATATGCCAATACACTTTCATTCAGATAAACGGGGTGATCAAATTGCTCTTCACCAGTGACTTTTTCGACGAACACCCTGTTTAATATGTTGACCAGTAGATCAATAAATGGAAGCATGACCAAGATGCCGATCAGGTTGAAAATCGTATGAAAGATGGATAATTTTAGCAAATAATTGTCCGACGAAACACCTGTGGTGGTTGAAATAAAATCTACAAGCTGCCCCAGCTGAGCGATAAAAATAAGGGCAATAAGTGCAGTGACGATATTGAACAGGAAGTGCGCCCCAGCCAGTCGCTTCCCTGCTACATTGGCGCTGAGCGCTCCGAGTATCGCTGTAATGGTCGTTCCGATATTTGCGCCAATGGCAAGCGCCAATGAATTATCGTAGGTGATCTGCCCTGTGGCAAGCGCAGTGAGGATCAGTGCCATTGCGGCACTACTGGATTGTAAAACAAGGGTAATCAGGATACCTATCGCCGTGTAAACGATAAGGCCCCAGAAACCGGGCATTGCATATTCTGCCAGATTGATATTGTCCTGATAGACATCAAAGCCTTGTTTCATAAAATGAATACCGAGAAAGAAAAAGCCTAGCCCGGCAAGGACATAGCCGATGCCTTTCAGACTTTTTGACTTTTGAAATACAAAGAGAATTCCAAAAGCAAGCATGGGCATTGCCAACGCTGAGACTTTAATTTTCAAACCGAAAACGGCCACCAACCAGGCAGTAGCGGTCGTGCCCAAATTTGCCCCGAAGATGATCCCTATACCAGCATATAGTTCGATTAGTCCTGCACTGAGAAATGAGATTGTAATGACACTGATTAAAGAACTGGATTGTAAAAGTGCTGTAACGACAAATCCAAGTCCTAAACTTTTATACAGTTTATCCGTCATTCTTCTCAACAGCTTCTGTAGTGGCCCTTCTACAAAAGCATTAAAACCCTCTTCCAGCATGATCATGCCAAAGAGCAGTATAGCTACGCCAGAGGCTACTTCCTTGATTGTAGGACTGACAAAAAAGGCATATCCGAGCAATACCAGGATGACGGGTAATATTATCTTTTTGATCATCTAATTCAGATTACGATGTACTCGTCTTTGTGTTATCTGCATGTTTTAAAATACGCCAATCCGATCAACGGGTGGCAATGGAACTCACCCAGATATGCATGCCTCGCAGTTTGATGAACGGGGCATGGATAATTGCTCCACTATAGCCTCAGGTATGACACTGATCGATTCGGGCAAGGTTATGTGGAACGCATTGACGAAGCTGCCTCCCATGAGTGTCGTTGGAGATGACAACTGGATCACTGGTCTGATCAATATACAGCTGAGTACAGCAAAGGCCCGATTGGTGGTCCGTGATCCCAGGAAGGGTGGCAACTTGTCACCAGTTTCCTCCAAGAGCACATCTCTCATCGCCCTCATCCTGTCCAGGAAGGCCCCAGATGTCCCAGGAATGGTCAGATTGTCCGTTCGTCTGAAAGTCATATCAAGTAGAGTGGTGGTTCCCCGGGTTTAGCGGATTGGTCAGTGAGGTGAGAGGATAATATAAAGGTATATCCTTGATTTTTAGTGTCCTGCCAGAATGATTGTTTGGTTTTTAGGTGATTGAGGTCATTCATGATGAAGATAAAGAACTCGCTTTTGAATCAGCCAGCTCTCGGGATGATTGCCTAACTTTAAGCTAGCAACGAAACATAGAGCAGATGCTGATCTGGTGTATGATTCTTGCCCTATATTGCCAACCCTAAATCGGAGTCTTTGAGTGAGACTACCGAAGAGGTATCCATATGATGGAAGTCATCTCCAAAAGAAGGGAGGGAGGTCTGTTGTATGGGAAGGAAAGAAGCAAAAGATTCAGAATTCATTGATGTAGGTTTATGGAAGTATTTTACCTGGTCATTCTTGGCGTCCTTTTTTTATTGGCCATCTCTGACCTCATCGTGGGTGTCAGTAACGACGCCGTTAACTTTCTCAATTCCGCGGTAGGTTCAAAAGCAACTGGTTTCAAAACCATCCTGGCTGTTGCTGCCCTGGGCATCATCGTCGGGTGTACCTTCTCCAGTGGGATGATGGAAGTGGCAAGGAAGGGAATCTTCCATCCCGAAAACTTCTTCTTTTCAGAGCTGATCCTGGTATTTCTGGCCGTTATGGTAACGGATGTCATCCTGCTGGATGCCTTCAACACCTATGGCATGCCGACATCAACTACGGTTTCCATTGTATTTGAATTATTGGGGGCTGCTGTGGCCATCTCTCTGATCAAGATCTATACCTCCACCGATGGGTTGGACCTGGGTGCATATATCAATTCAGGGAAAGCCCTGGCAATCATTGCCGGCATACTTCTGTCCGTCGTTATTGCCTTCAGTGCAGGCGTACTGATCCAATATCTCACTCGATTACTCTTCTCTTTCGATTACACCCATCGGCTCAAGTACTTTGGTTCGATCTGGGGAGGATTGGCTATTGCCTCGATCACCTATTTTCTACTCATCAAAGGAGCTAAAGGTGCTTCCTGGATGAGCGACGAAACCCTCGATTGGATTGTATCCAATACCTGGGCGATCCTGTCCATCAGTTTTGTGGCCTGGACTGCCATTCTACAGTTACTGACCATGTTCACCAAGGTCGACATACTCAAATTGATCGTCCTTATCGGCACATTTGCCCTGTCCATGGCCTTCGCTGGAAATGATCTGGTCAATTTCATAGGTGTTCCTCTGGCAGGATATAATGCCTGGGAAATTTGGGTGGCTTCAGGTGGTGTTTCTCCAGATGCCTTGTTGATGGATGGCCTTGCCGGTAAAGTGCCAACACCCACGTTCTTGTTGTTATTGGCAGGGGCCATCATGACGATCACATTATGGTTTTCGAAAAAAGCCAGATCTGTTGTTAAGACATCCCTGGACCTGGGTCGCCAGTACGAAGGGACAGAACGCTTCACGTCATATACCGTTTCACGCCGGTTGGTCAGGAATTTCTCAAAGATGAGTGCTTCCATTACTCGTGTCCTGCCTGCAGGGTTTATGCGGACGATGGAAAAGCAATTTGATGAGCGCCCTTTTTCAGAGAAACAGGCACATCTGGGTGAAGATGCCCCATCCTTTGATCTGATTCGCGCATCGGTGACCCTGGTTGTCGCCAGTATCCTGATCACCATCGGCACCAATCTCAAGTTACCGCTCTCCACCACCTATGTCACCTTTATGGTCTTCATGGGTGCTTCTCTGGCAGATGGAGCATGGGGTCGGGAAAGTGCAGTTTACCGGGTTTCTGGCGTCTTGTCGGTGATCGGTGGTTGGTTCTTTACGGCCTTGTCAGCATTCGTGATCGCTTTTGTTCTGGCGAATATCTTTTACTTCGGTGGCATGATCGCCATCCTGGTGGTACTGATAATTGCCATTATCGTGGTGTACCGCTCTCACCGGTATCATGGTGAGCGCCTGGAAGAACAAATGGCCTTTGAAAAAGGGTTGGAAGAGGATGGATTAACCAAGGAGCAAGTCATCCAGTTGGCCGGAACGAATATCGCCAAGATCCTTTCTGGGGTGAGTAGCGTGCTAGACCATACCCTGGAGGGACTGGCCATGGAAGATCTGCCCAAGCTCAATGCGGCATATGCTGAATTTTTGGAAATTCACAAACGCTCCGAGAAGATCAAACGCAAGGCGAACAAAGCCATCGACAAAGTCGAAGATGAACACATCGAAGCTGCTCATCTGTATATCCTCGTCGCAGACTACCTCAATGAAATGACCACAAATGTGAGTCACATCGTCAAGCCCAATCTCGATCACGTCGACAATAACCACAAACCCTTGACCACCCTTCAAGTGGAGGAATTGGCGATCATTCAAGACCAACTGAAAGGGCAGATGGCGACCACTATTCAGGCCTTTTCAAATCCTGAAGCACTGAATATGGCTCAACTACAAATAGAGTTTGATCTCTATGTGAAATTGATACGTACCTTCCGTAAAAACCAGATCAAACGGATTAAAAACCAGGAGATCGGTACACGAAACAGTGTCCTCTATTTGAATTATCTGGCGGAATTCCGAAATCTCGCGCTCTTCTCCAATCGAATGGTGAAGGTACTCAACGAGTTGATCCTGAATCCGGAGGAATAAGAAACTGGAGGCGGCAATTTGGACAGGTTGTCTTGAATGTTTTTTCTTCAGACAACCCTGACGGATGATTTTCCGTCTTGACAAAGGATTCAGGTTCTGCCTGTATTTATGGACCATAGAATGCCTGATTATGCCTCATTCTTTTTCGATGACTGTTCGGTTTCCGGTCTCTCCGGCGCGTCTTTATCACGCCTGGTTAGACAGTCAAGAACATGCTGCCATGACGGGCGGCGAAGCTACTTGTGGACAGAATATGGGCGACACCTTTTCGGCCTGGGATGGATATATCTACGGACAAAATCTTCGATTGGAAAAGAACGAACTCATCGTTCAATCCTGGCGGACCCTGGATTTTCAAGAAGAGGATACACCTTCCCGCCTGGAAATCCAATTTAATCCATCTGGGGAAGGGTGTGAACTAACCCTCATTCATAATGACATTCCCGATGGGCAACCTGATTATCAGCAGGGATGGGAAGATCACTACTTCGTCCCGATGCGCGCCTATTTCAAGGCATAGAAATTTCAACCAGGTTAGTCATGGACGTGCGATCGAATAGCCTGATTTCCGCCTTCTTTGATGGGGTCAGGGACGCCACACCAGTTGATGCTGCTGCCATTGCCGAAATCTACAATACCTATATCGCAAGAACTGCGGCGACATTTGAATTGGACCCGGTGTCAGCTTGTGAGATGAAAAGCCGAATAGCCGTTGTACAAGCCAATCACCCATGGTTGGTAGCAGAGAAAGAAGGTGAGATCATCGGATATGCATATGCCAGTTCCTGGAAAGGGAGGGAGGCCTACAAACGCACCGTAGAAACGACCATTTACCTTCATCCAAACTATCTTCATAAGGGCACCGGTGTTCAGCTGTATCAACACTTGCTCCAGGTGTTACAACAGGAGGGACACCATGCAGTTATCGGTGGCATAGCCCTGCCCAATCCGGCAAGCATCCGGTTGCATGAACGTCTGGGCTATGAGAAAGTCGCCCATTTTAGGGAAGTAGGGTTTAAATTCGGACAATGGATCGATGTGGGATATTGGGAGTTGATCCTGCCCAGGAAATCAATAACGGTCAACAGGGACTAGTCAGAGATCCGGTTCAATTCATCGTTTAATCCTGATTTTCTTTTTTTCAATGACTTGAGTTGCTGATTGCCGAATTTCCAGGTCAGGGTCGCCCCAAATCGGCTGCTGTCAGACCGGTATTCACCCTGAATCTCCAGGCCACCATAATTTCCATAATAGGGGTAATCACTGGAGGTGTTGAAGATATCTGTAGCCGTCAGTCGCAGTTGCAACTGCTTGTTGAAAAAGTCTTTCCTGATGCCAATATTCAGTTCACTGGTGGCCTTAATTTCGATCGTTCCTCTCCAGATCCAGGGACTTTGATAGCTCGCGGTAATATCCAGGAGGAATCCAGCCGGTAATTGAATATTATTCTGAATTCGGGCATCATAAACAAAGGTGTTAATTCCGATGGCAGCAGAATCAAATTGGCCTTCATAGGTGATGTAATTCAAACTGGCAAAGTTGACCGCTTCCCACCAGGAAGTGATCTTTACTGGATAATTGAAAGTGGCTGAATAGGTATTGTTTACCTCCATATTCCGGGGAATAATAAAGGTTTCTCGTTCATTCTGGATCTCCAGAATCTTGGCAAAATAACCGGTATTCTGACTGAATAGAAGAGTGGCGACCAACCGCTCCTTCCCAAGGCGGTGGTCTACAGTCAACTGATAATTGGTGATGTACTGGGGTTGGAGGAATGGATTTCCTTTAAACGTGGTGATCTCACTTACCTTTTTTTCGAATGGATTTAGATCCTGATAACTGGGACGAGTAATTCGCCGACCGACACTCAAACTGATCGCGTGATCCGAAGAAGGTTTGTAAGAGACACTGACATTGGGAAAGTAATCGGTATAGCTCCGTTTAACATGAGCATTTTCTGTGGGCACCTGGCTCACAAGTTGACCAACTGAAGACGTGTGTTCCACCCGGAGGCCTGCGTTCACATCTACTTTCTGGCTAATGGTTTTCTTCAATATCAGATATCCAGCAAGGACCTCTTCACTGTAGGAAAAATCATTGCTCCTCAGGATATCCAGTTCATAAATTCCATTCGGCGATTGATAGAATTTAAATTTATTTTCGGTTTCAATCTGGGTCGCACGAACCCCTGCTGAGATGTTGATCTGGTACAGTTCGGTAGCGAGATCCGCCTGACCACCCAGGATGCGAATGCCCGTTTGGGTATTGAATTTGTTATTGACCTCTCTGGTCAGCTGACCTGAGGGATCCAGATATTGATTGGGTTGGATAACCTCTCCTTCGCTGTCAAAATGACCCAAACTGAAATCTGTATTGAGAATTGTTTTTTTACTGAAAGTGGTCCGATAATTCAGGTTGTAATTTCCATTGAAAGAAAGAATATTATCCTCACTGTTGGAGATCAGTGTTTCGATCAATGATTCCGGATTCGTCTGAAACACCAGGGTTGGGCCATCTTGTGTATTCCGCTGCTTGTTGCGCAGCAGGTTTGCGGTCAATCCAAGAGAATGTTTGGGATGGATATCGATATCTATTCCACCTGTTGCAGCGTATGACGCTCGGCGGTTAATGCCCACTGTTCGTTGATCCAGGAAGAGGCCATTGCTCAGCAATTTTGTGTCGATGAAATCTTCTTGAAAGTGATTGTCTGTCTGGGTAATCGTTCCATAGGCATTGACTGGTCCTTTGCGATAATTCATGGACAGACTATTGCTGTATCTGCGCAGATCACCCTTGGAATAACTGCCGATATAGGAACCGTTCAGTCCGAGGTTGACATTTTTTTTGAGGAGGATATTGATGATGCCCGCATTTCCTTCGGCTTCATATTTAGCTGATGGATTTGTAATGATCTCAATGGACAGAATATTATCTGACTGCAGACTCTGCAACATGGACGTCAGGTCGGTACCAGATAAGTTGGATGGTCGACCATTGATATAAATACGTACCCCACCTTTTCCAAGGACAATAATATTGCCATCCGGATCAATGGAGACTCCGGGTGCTTTTCCGAGTAATTCAAGACCGTTGTTCCCCGAGGCATTTGCACTGCCATCTACATTGAAGACCATTTTGTCGGCATAGACTTCTATCAGGGCTCGTTGGGCGGTGACCTCCACTTCACTCAGATCGATCGCGGAAGATTGGAATGTGATCATTCCCAGATCAAGATCCTGGCCTTTTGTCAACGTGATGGGATCAGGCGTGAACGGTGAATAGCCGGTATAACTGATCGATAGGGTATAAGAACCTGGGGAAAGATCAGCAAAGGAAAAATGACCGGATTCATCACTTACCGTTCCTTTGATCAGATTTTGAGCACTGTCCAATAACGTTACAGTGGCGAAGATCAAGGGCTCATTCGTATCATCGTGAATGACCCCTTGAATCGAGGATTGCGCATTCAGGATAAGGCACAAACCAAATTGGAAGATGAGAGTAAACAGAAAACGAAACATAAATGAGAGGAATAGGTCAAGTAGAAGCGCATTAAACAAGAGGCCCTCCGGGGAAGGCCTCTTGTTTATCTCTTCTAGTAGATGGGTTTAGAGGCCGAGTGCCTCCACGCCTTGTTCATAAACCACGTCGACAGGAATACCCTTTTCTGATAGGCGGTCCAGGTCGGCTTGAAGTTGCGGTGTGATCTGTCCTTTTTGGGCGACCAGGTCGGCAGCTTGTTGGTAAGCACCATCTCCCTGGATCTGTAGGATCAAAGCACCGAGGGCATCAGTAGCTTTCTGCAGATTTTCAAAATCGATCTTATAGGTGCCAGTGGCTTCATCACGAACGAAGGCGCCATATTCCTGAAAGAAATTAAATCGGATCATATTGGCTTTTCCGTGCGCACTGGATGCACCAAATCGTACGGAGCGAAAAATGCTGGCCATAAATGTGACGTAATAATCTTCCATAGTCGCACCGGTCAATTCTCCTTTTTTAAAGAGTTGGTTGACCATATATAAACCGAGAATATCGGCTTTGCCCTCCTCTAACGCAGAAGAGTGTTCCTTGATGGCTTCACGGACACTGCCTTTACCATTGATGGTATTTTTAATACCCAATCCATGGGCGACCTCGTGAAACATCGTATTGGCAAAAAAGGCATCAAAAATGACATGCTTCTGTTGGGAGGGATCGATCAACTCCTGAGCGATCGGGATCAGGATCTTGTCGAATTTGGCACGCATGGCATTTTTCAATTGCAAGCGGCGTGTGCCTTTTTTCAGTTGCACTTCTTCATCGTTGGGCAGGTTGATCGCAATGGTTTTACTCCCGGCATTACAATCGCCGGAATAATAGATGACATCATAGGCGTTCAATTGCGCATCGCCTCCCGGCTTCTCTTTTTTGTATTGATCCGCACAAGGCAGTCCTTTTTGCAATTCAGGCATAAAGGCGGCATACTTTTCCAGGCGCTGGCTCCACTCCATATCCTTCACCAGGACATAGGCTTCATGGGAGGCTTTGTATCCGTAAAGCTGGTCTTCATAGGTCTCGATCGGACCGACCACAAAATCGATGTGATTGTCTTTCATGTCCATCCAGGCCAGATCACTGGGCTGGTAGTCATCCGTCAGCAGGGCTTTTGCACGCATGGTGAGGTAATTCTTCAAGCCGGCATCTTCAGCCAGTGCTGCAGCCTGATCCAGCAATGCAGCAGCACGGCCCACCTGAGCGGCAAACATCTCCCGATAGGGGATGATCATCAGATCGCCGTTCTCGTTCCGGCGGACAAATGTGTACAACCCAGCCTTACCCGGCAAGTCAGCCGCTTCAAATTCTTCCTTGGTCATATCCTCTGGATAATAGCGGGCTCCGGCAGGTTTTTCACCCACGCCAGGCACAAAAGGGGCATTACCTCCGAGACGGTCCCAAGGGCCGTAGTTGATGACGGCAAATCGGCCCATATCCTCACTTTCAATCGTCGCCAGCAATTCATCGCGATCACCATAAGCTTCAAACCAGAACAGGCTGTCCATGATTTTGGCCACCTCAATCAAAAGGGGGATCATCTGTCGCTCTGAAGAAGAAAGGGTGGCCAAATCTGTGGTCAATTTCACAGAGGTGTATTTGCCTAACAGGGCCTGCATGGCCAGAGCTGTGGAATCCTGTGTCTCCATTCCGTCCGAGGTTTCTGTGTCAGCAGAACATGAGCCCAGGGCGTAGATCATAGAACCCAGGAGGATAAAAGTCAATATGCGCATCATAAACGTGTAGATTTTGCGCCAAAGATAAGCTTTCACTAACGGAGTCTCCCTTCGTTCGAACGGATCAGTTTTGTCAGAATTGGTTCATTGATTTCCTGATGAAAACAGGAGACAATGTGAGTCAACGAATCTGATGACAGGATCGTCAAAGTTCTTTCTTGATGAGACTCAATGATGGATGAACCAATCGACTTAAAACGCCGGATCGGATACATATCCGATAAACAGCGGTGTCTGTGTCGAAATATGGCGCAAAACCAGGATAAAGGGTCGATCGAATTTAATCGTAGGTGGTGCTGAATTGACCCCAAATCCGATGGATGTAACAGCAGCTCCCTCCGCTCCATGTTCGTCGACCTCCAGGATGGTTTTGTGTTTGATCTGATTGATGAAGATATTTTGATTGGCAGTCCCCATAAGGGTGAAGTCGGCATTTCGGTCTGAAAAGGCATCCTGGACGCCCAGGTTTTTCAAACTCTGGATCAGGTCGTTCTCATAAGCTAGTTTTAATCGCGGGAAAAAGACCATAGCGCGATCTACATCCACTTGATCGAGAAGGGATGTGTACTGAATACCATCCATCGTTATTGCCCAGTCTACTTCTTGATTCGATGCTGAAGGTTGGATGAAACTGATGCTGTAAGTCGAATCCTGGAAGGGGATATCGACCAAATTATAATCCTGATTTTGGACGAAGGCAAAATCACGATCAGCATTTACAAATTCAACGGTTACCTGTTGTCCATCCTCCTTCGTAAAGGTGAGTGGGACGGTGAGTTCTT
Source organism: uncultured Saprospiraceae bacterium (assembly GCA_942490895.1). Lineage (GTDB taxonomy): Bacteria > Bacteroidota > Bacteroidia > Chitinophagales > Saprospiraceae > JAGNXB01. Next base: position 15,914 of record CALNZC010000056.1, on the reverse strand, counting down.
CTGAAAAACCAATTGCCCAATCCGCTTTGAAATGGAGGGCATTGATTAAAAAAGCAACATCCAAAGGAGTGACCCGATCCAGGATTGCATCAATTTTTTGTTGGGTGTTGGCTTTGACCCAGCCGTTGATTTGTTTCAATGTCTCGGCTTCGTTTTCAAATGGAAGCGATGTGGCCTCACATTGGTAGAAGGAGTGGAGGGCATCCAGGAAGGGACCCTTGACAGTCATCCGACTGGCGTCATAGAAATAGTGATTGGCCACTGTGACCTGGGGTTGTCCACTTTGTTGGGTAAGGAGAGTCGTTAGATCCTGGTGTAGTGGGTTGATCTCCTGGATATCACAACCGGAACAATTCATGACACTCAACAGCTCATCAGCAGTCTTTCCCTGAGCGCCATTGGTAGCCTGCAGCAAGGCGGTGTGAATACTGAATGGAGATAGAAGGACATTCTCCCCTGGTTTGGCCAATTTTTCCTGGGTGAAGATCTTCCAGGCCAGGGTCTGGTTCATTTGGGCCACCGCTGCAACATCAGCAACAGAAATGGGCGTTTGATCTACAGGTAAGGTGTCTTTTTGGCAAGCAAAAAGGCAGATGAACAGGCACAGGGTTAGAAGTCTCATAAGGCGCTAGAATCTATTTATGTACAACTATCAACGTCACCGAGGAAGATTTTGTGTGGGTCTGTCTTCAATCCCGCTTAACACCAAGCCCTGTGTATTCGGGATCCGGCTCTTCGTTTCTTGGCGTTTTCTTACCGAATACCGAACGCCGAACGCTGAATGGCCGGTGTGGTAACCTTCCGCCAGGGGGCGGACAGGCACCCCAACCCCCTGACGAGACTATGACTGTCTGGGCATGCTTCTCCTTTCCAAGGAGAAGGGAGCCCCCACGATTGGGCCTTTTACCTTTTGCCCTTTACCATTTACATGTCCTACAGGATCCAAAGATCAAAGTGGCGCCAGCAGACATTGACGTGTTCAGCGAACGGCGAATACCGAACGCCGAACACCGAGTACTCGGGGCGGTCTGGATCAAGACCCCGAGTTCTCGGGGCCAGGTGGCGAATCGTCAGGGCGCCGAACGCTGAATGGCCGGTGTGGTAACCTTCCGCCAGGGGGCGGACAGGCACCCCAACCCCCTGACGAGACTATGACTGTCTGGGCATGCTTCTCCTTTCCAAGGAGAAGGGAGCCCCCACGATTGGGCCTTTTACCTTTTGCCCTTTACCATTTACTTGTCCTACAGGATCCAAAGATCAAAGTGGCGCCAGCAGACATTGACGTGTCCAGCGAATGGCGAACAGCGAATACCGAACGCCGAACACCGTTTTTCGCGAGGGCCACTTATCTCCTCATAACCTCATAAACGAATAAACCCATAAACACCCTCCCGGCCATTCAGCGAAGGTCCGCCTCGTGGATATCCGGTAGCACAGAGATGTTCAGTCAAATTGTACAAGGACAATTTGGCCAGAAAAAGTTGAATCAACAGAAAGGGAAATCAGGCCGTCTGCAATGCAGGTATGCCTTGTGGCACCAGCTCCTCTACTTCCACAGCTTGTGGGACCACCTCAAAACGATAACCTTGGGCATCCAACTCAGCCAGTAGACGAGGGAGGACGAATTTCAAGGTCTTGAACGACTTGATATTGTCATGCAGCACGACTATCGAACCTGGTCGAACATTGTCCATGACATTTGCCAGACAATCCTCAGGAGAAAGATTTGGATCAAAATCGCCACTCAATACATCCCACATCACCACCTGATAGTGGCGTTGTAGAAATTGCGCCTGGCTGGGCAGGATGCGCCCATATGGAGGGCGGAAAAGGTTGGAGTTGACCATGCGGGCCGCTTTACGCACATTGCGCAAATAGGTCATATTATCCGTTGTCCAACCATCCAGATGATTGTAAGTATGGTTGCCAGTCAGATGACCAGCATCAACAACTTGCTGATAAATGTCCGGATGCTTCTCCACATTGTGTCCAACACAGAAAAATGTTGCCCGTGCGTCGTAGCGCTCCAGTTGTTCAAGAACCCAAGGGGTGACCTCCGGAATAGGACCGTCATCAAAGGTGAGATGGATGACCTTGTCATTTTCTGGAAGACGCCAGGTAAACCTCGGAAAGAGGGATTGGATAATGCGTGGAGTGCGAACGAGATACATAGTGACAGTGCTCAACAAAAGGTTTATCAGCTCAGAAGGTTCACTTGAATATCTCCGTTTGCGAATGTTTACCTTTGCATGCGGGAAAGCGGGCGATCCTTTGCCTATGGCAAGGAAACGTCAAGGTGATCCGAAGCGCTGCCAGGGCGCTCTATTTTTTTCAGTTTTTCTTACAATTGGCGATAATTCCGTCTTTTTGTGCCTCAATTCAGGATATGACCCAGAACAGACCCGTTCGCGTACGATTCGCTCCCAGCCCGACTGGCGCCCTCCACATCGGAGGCGTACGTACCGCCCTCTACAATTTGCTTTTTGCCCGCCAGCAAGGGGGTACATTCCTGTTGCGCATCGAAGACACTGATCAGAACCGGTATGTCCCGGGGGCAGAGGCTTATATCCTCGAAGCCCTGGCCTGGTGCGGTATTGTCCCGGATGAGGGACCCACCCAGGGTGGAGACGTGGGACCATATCGCCAATCGGAGCGCAAAGATCTCTATCGTCAATACGCCGAGCAGCTGGTTGCCAATGGACATGCCTACTATGCCTTTGACCGCCCTCAGGATCTGGATGCCATGCGCGAACGCCTCAAGCAGGCAGGAAATCCAGCGGCTCAATACGACCACCGAACTCGTGGGGATATGCGCAACAGCCTGAGTATGGACCCGGAAGATGTCACCCATCGCCTGGGCGAAGGAGAGGACTTCATCATCCGCCTGAAAATAGATCCGGGACAAGAGATCCATGTTCAAGATGAAATTCGGGGAGATGTCGTTTTCCGATCGGACGAGCTGGACGATAAAGTGCTGCTTAAAACCGACGGCATGCCCACCTATCACCTCGCCAACATCGTCGATGACCACCTGATGCGGATCACCCATGTCATTCGTGGCGAAGAATGGCTACCAAGTACTGCACACCATGTGTTGATCTATCGTGGATTGGGATGGGAAGACACCATGCCCGCTTTTGCCCATCTGCCGCTGATCATGAAACCGGATGGAAAGGGTAAACTCAGTAAGCGGGACGGCGCCCGATTTGGCATGCCCGTATTCCCGTTATCCTGGAAGGGCGAGACGGATGAAGATTCCTTTACCGGCTTTCGGGAGACTGGTTTCGATCCACGTGCAGTCGTCAACTTCCTGGCATTTCTCGGATGGAATCCGGGCACAGAACAGGAGATCTTCAGTATGGACGAACTGATCAAAGCGTTTTCTATTGACCGCATTCACAAAAGTGGAGCGCGCTTCGATTTCGATAAAGCCCAATGGTACAACCAGCAATACCTTCAATCCACACCTTCTGTAGAGTTGGCAGCACTGATCACGCCCATAGTAAAGGAGAATGGCTGGCAGAGCGACAAGGCCTACCTGGCCCAGGTGTGTGATCTGATGAAAGAACGGGTGAGCTATGCTCAGGAGATCCCGACACAAGGATCCTATTTCTTCACAGAAATAGAGACCTATGATGAAGCCATGGTGCGCAAGCGCTGGAAGCCGGAATCACGCACCCATCTCGAAGCCATTATCACCCAATTGAAATCTCAAGACAATTTCTCTACAGAAGAGTTAGAAAACCTGGTCAAACAATATCTGGAAGAAAACCAGATCGGATTCGGTGCCGTACTGCCTCTCTTCCGCCTGGCACTGGCTGGCACCATGAAAGGCCCCGGGGTGTTCGAAATGATGGAGGTACTGGGCAAGGAACGCAGTTTGGCTCGACTGGAGAAGGCGATGGAGGACTTTGATCGGATTTGCGGGTAAAGCGGCTGTTCGCCCCGAGTACTCGGGGTCGGGGCTGTTCGCTATGCACGTCAGTGGTTGTTGCCACTTGGGCAGTAGCCTTCCGCCAGGCTGGTAAAGGGTAAACGATAAACGGCTCATTCGGTAAGACTCCTCTCCTGGGAAGGAGAAGCTGTCTGCCGACAGAGGCAGGGGTAGGTGAGGGTTATCGCGAATGCCCGTCGCTGTTCGCTATTCGCCCTTCGCCTTTCGCTGATCACGTTGGTAGCTGCCGCCACTTTCGCATCAAGCTTCGTGTGGGTCGGTAAAGGGTAAAAGGTGAACGGTAAAGGGTAGCAGTGACCTTGCCTGATTAGTGTTGACTCTGTCTAGGCTTTCGAAATCCGGATTGCCGTGGAAGTATCGAAATAACGCCTTAACAAAATAACCCCGCTTTCAAAGCCGGGGAAAAGCCAATGCCCAATACCCAACACCCAACACCTTTCTTGGCCCTGGTCCCTCACCTCCCGCCCCGGCGGGCAAGCATTCCTCGGAATAACGCAATAACGCCTTAACGAAATACCCCCTTTTTCGAGCCCGGGGTAAAGCCAACGCCCAACACCCAACACCTTGCTCGGCCCTGGTTCCTCTAGCCCCGGCGGGATGGCATTCCTTGTTCCTGCGTTCCTGCCTGCAAGCCGCAGGATTGGTTCCCGATTCCTGGTTTGTCTATGCCTGATTCGTGTTGGCTGGGTTGATTTTCGAAATATCTCAATAACGAAATCCTGACCGCCGCAGGCAGTAACCCAATAACACCGCGCAGTCAGCATCACGGATTAGCACAGATGTATGGATTTCACGAATAGAGTTTTCCAGGACTGCAGTACATGACAGGCAAGGTCACGGTTTCCGCCTTCTCACTTCCGATTTCCGCCTTAACTTCACACTATGGCCAAGAAACGCAAGAAGTCAGAAACTACCCGCGTCCATCCCGACCTGAAAGGATTTTCCATCGATGTCGATGCGCTGGGAGAGATCCGAATGAATCGCAGCCTGGAAGAGATCAGCCAATTCCTCAAAACCCATATGCCCCCCGAGGATGTACAGGACTCCTCCAACGCGCCTGCCGCTTCAAGTGAAGAGGAATAAAGACAACCGCTCCTGTTGGTTTTGAAGGCCATCTACCCCAAAAGGTATATATTGAGAAAAAGGTAAAATGTTCCCTGGCATTTTTTTACTTTTGTACAAGAATCCTCCCCCCACGGAGGTATCCCTATGAACCGATCCTCCCTCTCGTTCCGCCCAGGCGGCCCATCTTGGCTATACGCTCTTTTCTCAACGACTTCGGACGGTTCGGTTCACTCACGAATTAGACCCCGCTCCGGTATGTACCGATTCCTTCTACAGTTTTCTTCGTGCCTGATCCTCTTCTTTTCCGTCCTCCATTCCGGACAGGCCCAGAATTTTGCATTCGACTTCAAAGGCCCCGACACCCTCCTGGCCGATCAGAACTGTGAAGCCATCCTCACCCTGCATCCCGACTCTCTGACCGTGGAAGCTCTGGTCGGTGCTTCCGTCACAGACACCGTCCTGACCATTCTTGGAGGCTTTCAGCTTGGTGATCCCCTCACTCCTGGCACCGTTGTGACCTTCACCTGGATGGCTACCGACAACCTCGGAAATGATTCCACCTTCGTATTCACCATTACCGTGATCGATGGCACACCTCCCGCATTCAGCATAGCCCTGCCCCCGGATGTGACCGTCACCTGCCCGAATATCCCCAACCTGCCCGCTGTCACCATTGTCGATAATTGTGACAATCAACCCACTCTGACATTTACCGAAACCAACACCCTGTCCTCCTGCGCCGGATCCTATACCATCACCCGGACCTGGACCGCAACCGATGATGCAGGCAATTCCATGTCTCATCAACAGGTGATCACGGTCAATGACAATAGCCCCCCCGCACTCAATGGGGGTCCCAGCCGACATCACCGTCAATTGCAACGACATTCCCGCTCCTCCCATCATTGGTATGGATATCACAGCGGTGGACCTCTGCGACAACAACGTCACCATCGTCCTGACCACCCAGAACAATACAGGTGGATGCGCCAACAGCTATGCGATCATCCGGACCTGGACGGCCAGTGATGATTGTGGTAATGCGGTCGCCGACTCCCAGACCATTACCATCCTGGATACCCTTCCTCCTGTCCTGTTTGGTATTCCGGCAGACATGACGGTAGACTGCGACAATATCCCGGCTCCTCCGGTCAACGGACCGGGAGGTGTGACAGCGGTCGACAACTGTGATACCTCCCCCAATCTGCTCCGGGTCCAATCGGATAATCAGGATCCGGACCCCACCCAATGCGGGCATGTCAACTTTGAGATCACCCGGACCTGGATCGCCACGGATGATTGCGGAAATGTTCAGACTCAATCGCAGACGCTGTCCGTCCGCGATACCGAAGCACCCTTGTTGTTCTGTCCTGCCGCCGATACATTTATTGTAAGTACAGGCACCTGCCTGGCCGATGGGCCTTTGGTCCGGACGAAATTCATCAGCGACAACTGCAGTGGTGGTGGAACTTCACTCCTGACCGATACCCTGCCCATTCTCAATACCTCCGGAACGCCTTTGCTCAGTGGTGTGGTGGATACCGTTTTCTTTGCTTTTTCCTTTGCCGGAGTGCCCGATCAATATGTGACAGGGAATATACATCTCCAGATCAATCTGTTCAATGCCGATGCAGAGGAACCAGGTGAGTACTATCGCATTTATACCGAAGATGGCACCCTCCTCACCCAGACCAATCCGGTGCCAGCCCAATGTGGAAATGGGGTAATTCCTCCTCCCACTCGACAGAAAATTGGCATGATCGTCCTCTCCCCAATCGCTGGCGCGATTGGCGGTGAGGAGGGTTCTTCGCCACCCGGTCGTTGGTCCGCGGAGTTCTTCAACCACTCGAAAATTGACATGATCGCCTCTCTCGCCGACGCGGACGGACGCCGAATTTCAGCGTTCTTCGGGCCGGACCACGCCGCGTTGCACCAGGTTGTTGACCAGCAGTTTGTTCTCCAGATCAGACCCCGGAACCACCTTGAGAATCTCACCGAGTGAATACGAACCGTTGATGCGGGAGAGCAGGAAGCCTTCCTGGGGGCTGCAGGTCAGGCTCGTGATCTCCGACGGAGGGATCGCGAGCTTGAGGACTGCAGAATCGTTGAGGTTCAATGTGCCGACGGCGTCGACGATCTTCCCGTGGACCGAATCAACCTGTTGTTTGGCCTCGCTGTTGCCGCCGTACTTTTCGCGGATCTCGCCCAGCCTCCGAAACGCGGCAAGGAGGTTCCCCTCGCCGACCAGTTCCTCGACCTGGTGCAGCACGGTCATCCACGAGCCTTTGGAAAAGCCGGGAATGGCGACGATCTCATCTCCCGGCGCCCTGACTTCGAAGAGGTCGTGGTTCATGCCCTGGTAGACGAACATCATGACGTGGAAGAACGCCAGCCGGTTGGTGAGCGCGATCTTCTCGATGCTGTTGACACCGTCGATCTCGCGCAGAATGCCGAGCTCGATGTCGCCCAACTGCTCCATATCGACCGCTCGGACGAGGCTGGGGATCCAGCTCTCGTCGGGAATGACCCCCCGGCACCGCGTCCACTCGTCCTTGCGGCGCACGCCCTCGAGGATGATCATCTCGACCGGCAGATTCAGCGGCTGGAACTTCTTTGCGGGGAGGATGTTCTCGAGGAAGCGAAAGTCCCCTTCCTGCCACAGGAAGAGCTCGTAAATGGTCTCTTCGGTCTTCACCTGGAGGACGTGCTGGAGTTCCTCCCGCGACATGCGTCCGACGATGACCAGCAGTTCACCGAGCAGGGTGCCGTACTGCTCCTGCATGTCGAGCAGCTCCTGGAGCTCCTCTTCACCGAGGATCTCCCAGCCCACCAGGTAGTAGCCGAGGAACTCCTTCGGGTTCTCTGACGAGGACGCGGCGACCAGTCCGTTGCGGAAGTAGATCTTCTTGTTGTAGGGGTCGCCCTCGACCGACAGGGTCCCGGTCTTGCGGCTCTGCGACACCCACTGCAGCAGGTCCGCAAAGGGCATGGTGCGCAGATTCCCGCTGATCGACATGGACACCCCGAGTCGGCAGAGGATGGATAAAAACCCTCCGCGCGAGGTCGGAGGGACACCGAGAAAAATTCCCAACCCGTTTCGATAAGCCAACTTACGGGTCAGGACGAATTATAACACGCACAGCGGCCCGCAGACCACGCACAGGGGGAGGCCGAACGGCCTCCCCCCATTGCACAACTTCCTTGATGACTTCTATTTGAGAGCGAATTTGATGGTGAGATTGTAGTAGACGCCCACGTCCTTGCCGTCACATTGTGCGGGCTCGAATCGCCATTGGTTCACGGCCTCCAGAGCGGCGGCGGTCAGAAGCTCGTCGGGTGATTCCAGGACCTCGAGGTCCGCGACTCTTCCCTGATCGTTGATGGTCGATCTGAGAATTACGTTCCCCATGATCTTCGCTTCCCGGGCCTCTGCCGGATACGTGGGGTGGACCTTCTCGATCGCCACGGGACTGGGTGATCTCCCGACATTCACCGTCGTGATCCCAGGTCTCCAGTTTCGATGTCTCTTTCCTTTCTTCTTCTCGTCGTCAGCCTGCGGTTTGTCGTCTTCGGTGCTCCAGTTGTTGGTCGTCGACAGTTTTTCAGCAGTCGTCGACGCGGCCGTTGAGAAGACCGTTGCACCGACCAATCCTGCCGCGGCGATCGAAACGACGAGGACCACCACGCTGGCGATGATCCGGTTCTTCGACATGGCACTCTCCTTTTTCAGAAATTCGACTCGCGCCCGCAGATGGGACCTTCCGACCAGCGGCACCGCAAAGGCTGCGGCGGGTTTCTGGCTGGAAACAACGATCTGCCAGAGGGCGTCGAGGTACTGGCGGCGTTTCCCGGTGAGATCGACGGTCCCCGCGTCCACCACCTGCTCGCGGCTGAGGGCGATCCTCGGAAGCAGGAACCAGACAGCCGGGTGAAACCAGAGAACCGCGCGGAAGACCTCTTCGGCGAGCGCCACCGGCCAGTCCCGCCGATGGATGTGGAGGAGTTCGTGACATGCCACCCCCTCCTGCTCATCGGCGGAGAGCCTGTTGAAAGACGTCGGCACCATGACGATCGGCCGGGCCCAGCCGAAGGTGATGGGTACCGAAAGACGGTTGGTCGAGACGAACGGCACCTCGAGACCGAGGCGGCGTTGGAGGGTGTCCACCTGCGTCGGCAGGGGAATCATCGGGGTCGCCTGCCGCCGGCAGCGCGCGAGGTACACGAGCCCGATGGCGATCCGCGCGAGCCCAAGGGCCATCACCGCCACGACCGGCACGAGCAGGAGCCACCAACTGAAATCGACCATGCTCGACTTCAGAGTGGTCGCCACCACCTCTTCGACCATTGCGCCGTCAATCGTGAGGAGCGGGAGTGGGTTTCTGGGCTGCCAGATCGCGGTTGCCAGTGGCAACAGAATGACGGTCGGGAGCAGGGCGCGCCAGTAGACCAGGAGGGTCTTGGGGTGGCGCAGACGGAGCAACTGTGGAGCCAGCAGGCCGACTGCCAGGAGAAATCCGCTCTGGAGGACGTAGGAGAGCAGTCCGACGAGGGTGATGTGGAAGTTCATTCGGTCTCCTCGATGAGACGCGCGATCTCCTCCATGTCCTTTTTCGACAGCTTGCGGTCCTTGACCAGGCTGAGGACCAGTGGCCGCGCCGACCCTTCGAAGACCTTGCCGACGAAATCGTCGACCATGCCCGCGATCACCTGGCTCTTGGGCCGAACGGGCTGATAGAGATAGGCCCGACCCTGCTTGGTGCGGGTGAGGTGCCCCTTTTCCTCGAGGATGCCCATCATGGTCATCACCGTTGTGTACGCGAGGGATCGGCGTTGGTTGAGGTGCTCGTGGACCTGGCGGACGGTACCGCTCCCCAACTCCCACACCACCTGCATGATCTCGAGTTCGGCGTCGGTCAGTTGGCGTTCCGGCATGTTCATACTAAATATATAGTACTAAGATTTTCGTCTGTCAAGCCCCTGGGGAGTTTTTAATTTTGAATTTTTAGTTTTGAATTCCGGCCGCTCGATCCCTGCTTGAACGCAAGGGCGTAGATGCAGCGCACCCGTTCGGAGAAACCGCAGATCCATCGCACCCGGCAAAACCACAGAGGCACAGAGACACAGAGACGGCACAGAGCCAGCCGCCCACGTCGCAACCACGAAGACACAAAGACACGAAGGAATCACAAAGCAACTCGATGACCGGCGAGGTCCCGGCCGCCGGGCGGCCGAGGACCGCTGGGCCGAGCCGCTGCCCCGAACGCGAGCGTTCGTAGCAGCGACTCACCCCACCGGCCCGCGCTCTCGGAGAGCGCAGGCCTCGCCTCTCACGTTGATCAGAATCTCGCGTTCGAGCAGGTACGACCACGGCGGGACCGACGCGCGCTGCGCGTCGGCCGGGGCGAAGATCGTCTGGGACGAACGCTTGCGTTCGGAACAGACGGGCTTCGTCCCGGGAGGCGGCGATCATCGGATCGCCGGCGTTGCCGCCGCTCCACTCCGGGCGACCTCGCCGACGCAGGTTTCGCTCCTTTGTGTTCTTCGTGTCTTCGTGGTTGCGACGAAACCTGGCTCTGTGTCCTCTGTGCCTCTGTGGTTTGCCCGGTGCGATGGATCTGCGTGATCTGTGGGCAGCCTGCGATGGTGGCGGCCTTCGCATTTTTGCTTATTTTTGGCTATCGAGGTCGCTCACGACAAGAATCCCTCGGGTCGCTCGCCCCACTCGCTCTCTCGGATGACATCCAACAGGGCTGCAACCGGGCAGCCCTTCGTCATGTCACTTGATTTATGCTTTATTTATACCTATACTCGAAAGTCCAGGAGGCACGAGATGGCGGCCCCACAAACAACAACGACGCCGAACCGGACAGAAGCCTTACAGGCATTGTGTTCTGAGCTGCCCTGCGATCTCCGGAACTCGCTGCACCGGGCCTCGGATCTGATCCGCCAACGACGCGCCATGATGCGCCAGGACCCCCTCTCGACCTCCATCAACGGTCTCGACCACGTTCTCGGCGCCGGGCTCCCACGGGGCGAACTGGTGGAGATCGTCGGCCGGGGCTCGTGCGGCCGCTTCGCCTCCCTCCTCGCGGCTCTGCGGGCGGTGACCGGCGCCGGCGAGGTCGCGGCCCTGGTCGACCAGGGTTCACAGCTGGACCCTCAATCGGCGGCCGCCATCGGGGTCGACCTCGAGTGCCTGCTGTGGTTGCGGCCGCAGAACCTCAACGATTCGCTGGCCGCCGCCGAGCTCCTGCTCCACACCGGCTTCCCGCTGGTCGCCCTCGATCTCGGGCTGCCGCCGGTGCGGGGCCGTGCGCCGCTCGCCGCCTGGCTTCGTCTGGCGCGTGGGGCCGCCACGCACGGTGCGGTGGTCCTGGTGGGTACGCCCTATCGGTTGAGCGGGTGCGCCGCGGGAGCGGTGATCACGAGCGGCCGCGGACGGGGCGACTGGAGCGGTGGCGGACGGGTCGCCCGGCTGCTCAACGGTCTGCAGTCACGCTTTTATCTGAGCAAGCGCATCGGCTGCCCGGACCTCGGCGAGGCACCGGTCGAACTGGTGTTGCCCGAAGCGAGTTTTCGGACCGGCAGTCCAGCTCGAGCCTCACCAGTGATCAAAAATCCGAAATCCGAAATCCGAATTCCGAAATTCCGACCGAAGGGAGAAAACATGTCGCAGCCATTTGAGATGAGTCCACGAGGTTTCTTCGAGCTCGCCGGCGAGGCCTGCGGGTTGTTGATCCTGGGGTTCTGCTTTCTGGTGCTCGCCTTCTGCGTGTGAGGCCGATGCTCAGAACAGAACCACAGAGGCACAGAGGCACAGAGAAGGCACAGAGCCAGCCGCCCACGTCACAACCACGAAGACACAAAGACACGAAGACATCACAACGCCAGCCCAACTCGATCGTCCGGCGAGGTCCCGGCCGCCGGGCGGCCAGGGACCGCTGGGAGCGGGTGCCGCTCTGGACGCGAGCGCCCGGAGCGGCAGTCCACTCCCAGCAACCTGCGCTCTCGGAGAGCGCAGGCCTCGCCTCTCTCGTTGATCAGAAAATCTCGCGTTCGAGCAGGCACGACCACGGCGGGACCGACGCGCTGCAGGCGCGTCGGCCGGGGGAAAGTCCGACCGCGACGGATGCTCGCATCCGGAACGGTCGGGCTTTTCACCGGGAGCCGGCGATCATCAATCGCCGGCATTGCCGCCGCTCCACTCCGGGCAACCTCGCCAACGCAGGTTTCGCCGCCTTTGCGTCTTTGCGTTGTCTTGCGTGGTTGCGACGACACCTGGCTCTGTGTCTCCGCTCTGTGCGTCTCTGTGGTTCCTTCCGATGGTGCCTCGTAGCAATTCCGAAAACACTCTCCAGTTCCGAATTCGAATTCCGACTTCATGACGCGAATCGCCTGCCTGTTCATCCCCCTCTTTCCGCTGGCGGCGAGGTTGCGCTCGGAGCCGGAGCTGGCGGGCGAGGCGGTGGCGGTGTGCGAGGGCAACGGGTCCGCCGCGAGGGTGGTGGGGGCCTCCCGACCGGCCCGCAGATCGGGCGTGCGTTCGGGCATGAGCCTCGCCCAGGCGCGCGGGATCCTGCCCTCGCTGATCGCCCGCGGCCGCGACGCCTCCTCCGAGGGCTCGGCCCACGAGGCCCTCCTCGAGGCCGCCGCCAGCCTCTCGCCACGGATCGAGGACGCCGCCCCGGACATCGTCTTTGCCGACGTCAGCGGGATGGAGCGTCTCTACGACGGCGCCGCGCACGAGCACGACATGGGGCAGGCCGCCATCGTCGCCGCCTCCTCCCTCGATCTCCCGATCCGGGTGGGCATCGCCAGCAACAAGCTGGCCGCCCGCATCGCCGCCCACATGCCCGACTCGCCGAAGGTGGTGCCGGCCGGTGAGGAAACCCTTTTCCTCGCTCCCCTGCCCCTGACCCACCTGGCCCTCGACCGGCGGCTCATGGACACCCTGCGCCGGTGGGGCGTCCGCACCCTCGGCGACTTTGCCCGGCTGCCGGCCGATCGCACCGCCAGCCGGCTCGGTCCGGCCGGCGCCAGCGCCCACCGCGCGGCCCGCGGGGTGGACTCGAGCCCGCTCGAGCCCCACCACCCACCTCCGACCTTCCACGAGGGCATGGAGCTGGAGTGGCCGGTGGTCACCGTCGAGCCCCTGCTCTACGCCCTTCGCCAGTCGCTGGAGAGGGCCCGCAAGCGCCTCGAGCGCGAGGACCTTGCCTGCACCCTGCTCGAGCTCGAACTGGGGCTCGAACCGGAGGGCGCCGAACACCGCACGATCCGCCTGCCCGCCCCCACCCGCAACATCGACGCCCTGCTGGCACTGGTTCACCTCGAACTGGAGTCGAAACCGCCGCGGGCTGCCGTGGTCTCCTTCATCACCATCACCCACCCCGACCGGCCGCGCCGCGGCCAACTCACGCTTTTCGGCGCCCCCGAGATCCACCCCGACAAGCTCGCCGGCAGCCTCGCCCACCTCGCCGCCCGTCTCGGTCCGGATCGGGTGGGCTCGCCGCGCACCGTGGACGGCTATCTCCCCGAGCGTTACGAGAACGCCCCCTTCGAACCGCCGGTGGCCCCAAAAATCCGCCAACCGCCGCGTCAGGGCCGGGGTCTGCTGGCGGTGCGGGTCCTGCGGCCGCCGGTGCCGCTCGAGGTGATCACGGAGGAGAACAATTTCGGATTTCGAATTTCGGATTTCGAATTTGCCGCTCAACCACCCGGCCCGCGGGACGCGTGCCCCATGCGGCTCCGCGCCGGGCGCTCCGCCGTCACAAGCAACAGAGATTTGCTTGCCACGGCGAAGTCCACGGAGAAGCCGCTCCGGCCCCCCGCCCCCCACGCCCTCCCCCCCCCCCACCCCCCACCTCCCCCCCCCCATCCCACTCAAACCCTTCCCTTCGACTCATTTCGGTCGGTTCCGAGTCGGGGGCGACGCCTCGGGTCCAGGGTCTCGTGCGGGTGGCGGCGGGGCCGTGGTCTCTCGAGGAGGGGTGGTGGAACGACAAACCCGTGGAGAGCGACTACTGGGACCTCGAGCTTTCCGGCGGCGGGCTCTACCGGGTCTACCGGGACCGCATGACCGGCGACTGGTTTGCCGACGGGATGTACGACTGATGAATTTCGGAATTCGGAATTCGGAATTCGGAATTGAGCCCCACCGACCCAGGGCAGAACCACAGAGACACAGAGGCACAGAGAGGGCACAGAGACGGTCGCCCACGTCGCACCACGAAGACACGAAGACACGAAGGCATCACAAAGCAACTCGATGACCGGCGAGGTCCCGGCCGCCGGGCGGCCGGGGACCGCTGGGAGCGGGTGCAGCCTCGGACGCAAGCGTCCGTCAGCCCCGCTCCCCGCGCTCTCGGAGAGCGCGGCCTCGCCTCTCAAGCTTTTCTGGTTGGGATGGGTCTCAAACGCTGGCACTCGAGCAGGCACGACCCGGCGGGGACCGACGCGCCCTGCGCGTCGGCGGGGTGAAGACCGTCTGGGACGAACGCTCCCGTACGGACCATACGGGCTACGCCACGGTTGCCGGCGAACAACGGAACGCCGCCGTTGCCGCCGAACCACACCGGGCAACCTCGCTGACGCAGGTTTCGCCCCTTTGTGGCTCCTTTGTGTTCTTTGTGTCTTCGTGGTTGCGACGATCTCTCCGTGGTTCTTCTGTGTGCCTCTGTGTCTCTGTGGTTCTCCGGTCGTCGAATTCCGGACATCGCATGAAGTACGCCGAACTGCACTGCGCTTCGGCCTTCTCCTTTCTCGAGGGGGCGTCGCAGCCCGAGGACCTGGTGGAAAGGGCGGCGGAACTCGAGCTTCCCGCGGTGGCGCTGGTGGACCGCAACACCGTCTCCGGCGCACCGCGGTTCTGGAAAGCCGCCCGCGACGCCGGGATCAAGCCCCTCGTCGGAGCCGAAATCGTGCTCGAGGAGAAATTCGGAATTCGGATTTCGGATTCGGAATGCCCCACCCGTTCGGCCCGGGACGCGTGCCCCACCAACCCGGAATGCCAGGGTGTTGGGGAGCGATCCGAAATTCAAAATTCAAAACTCAAAACTCAAAATCCCAGGCCCTCGGGTCTGGTCCCCGATCCTCCTCCTCCCGGCACTCCCTGCCGAGGTTGACTCTTCTGGCGAGTGATCACCGCGGCTATCGCAACCTCTGCCGGCTGCTCACCGAGGCCGCGCGGGGGCGTCAGAAGGGCAAGGCCCGCGCGACCTGGCAGCAGGTGGCGGCGCACGCCGACGGGCTCCACTGCCTCACCGGCGGCGCCGAAGGGGTCCTCGCCCAACGGCTCGTCCACCGCGGCCTCGACGCCGCCCGCCGCGAGCTCGAACACCTCAACAGGCTCTTTCCGAGACGGTTGCACGTCGAGCTGCAGCGCCACCGTCTGCGCGAGGAGGAACACCGCAACCGGGCGCTCATCGACCTCGCCCGGAGTCTGCGGCTGCCGCTGGCGGCCACCGGCGGCATTCGATACGCACGACCCGAGAACCGCGATCTCGCCGACGTCCTCGCCACGCACCCCGCGAGGGCGTGACCCTGGACACCGCCGGCCGCCTGCTCGAGGGCTGCCGCGAACGCCACCTGAGGTCGGCGAGAGAGATGGCGCTCCTCTTCGCCGACCAACCGCGGGCAGTGGCCGAGGCCGGGGCCCTCGTGGACGAGCTCGAGTTCACCCTGTCGGACCTCGGCTACCGCTTCCCCGACTACCCATTGCCGGTGGGCGAAAGCCCCATCTCGCAGCTGCGCCGGGTGACCTGGGACGGCGCCCGCACCCGCTTCCGGCCGCTCACCGCCCGCGCCCAGGCGCAACTGGAGCGCGAGCTCGACCTGATCGAGAAACTCGATCTGGCGGGCTACTTCCTCATCGTCTGGGACATCGTCCGCTTCT
>CALNZC010000055.1:0-24409 GCA_942490895.1 uncultured Saprospiraceae bacterium | reverse complement strand
ACCGACATGATGATGAAAAGCTGTTTAGAAAGGATAAGATTATTCTCCATCCTCGGGTTATTGATGATGGTATCGGCCGGAGCATTGGTCGCACAAGTCCTGGAATTTGCTTCACTGGAGAAGGATTGGACAGTGTGTGCCAACCGGCCGATTACCATGAAGGTGATCAATACTTCCGGTGGTCTTTTACAGAATAGTAGTGTGACCCTGCATTTACCTTGCGGGGTCAACTACATCCAGGGATCGGTCCAGGGAGGAACGGAGGTCGACCTCTCCGATCTCCAACACCCCGTCTTTGGTCTTTCTGATGTACAGCCAGGTCAGGAGGTAGACATACAATGCGAGGTTATCGTGACCTGTGCGGCCATTCCCTGTTTGAATGCCGGGCAATTGTTTTCGATCAATGCCGACCTGATGACCAATACGGGCACCCTGGTCTTTTCCTCAGACCCCTTCAATGTGGAAACGCCGCAACTGGTCGTGACCTCTATAGATCAACCCTACATCGCTGCAGGAAAGAATGAAACCGTCACCAGAACCCTGACCGTGCGGAACACCCGCCTGGGGCGACTGACTTCCTTCGACCTGGAGGACAGCTATTCCCCATCGTTGATCATCACATCCGGAGGAGGAATGGATAATGGGACGGTGCCCAAGAAACTGCGCCGCCGATTTACCGGGGCGCATTTTCAGCAGATCGGCAATAAGGATTCCTTCTTTGATTTTAATGAAGAGATGGTGATCACAGAAGTGATTGAAGTGGTTTCCTGTGCCTATGAAGCTAAACAGGCGCTGTCTACCATCCGACTGAGCTGGGGTTGCGGGGGGAGTGATTGCCAGGTGGTGGAGCGGCAGGCCCTGGTGGATATCCAGACGAAGACGGAGCCAGGGAATCTGCTCAGACTAGTAAAAGCTTCATCCAAGGATCCGCAATGTTATAATGGCGAAGGGAGTCTGGCAAAGTGTCGAGCTGTGGAATGAAGGGAAAAGTACCGAACTGAAAAATGTACGATTGACCATTGATCCCGGGTTGTCCGGCCGGGGTGTTTTTGTGGATTCTGTTTTTGTGGTGACCTTGGGAAGTAATCCGGATACCATCCCGATCCAGATCCAGTATTCCGGAAAAGGGGATCCCAGTTGTCTAGGAGTTTTACCTGTTTTTCGAGTGACCATTCCAGAACTTCCCCGATCAAAGAAATACAGACTGACCTGGAAGATGGCCTATTGTCATGGTGGAGGGTTGTAATCCGGCCAGGTCCTATTGGAAATGGAAATATGCATATGAAAAAGATTGTGCGCCGGAAGATGATCGATTTTATGAAAGGGGAAGGGAGTACTGGGTCGATTGGCGAGTCAATAGGTTCGATCAACTGACAGCCAGTCATAGTCCGGGGTTGGTCTGGCCAGTGACGGAGATTCGGTGTTCTTGCAGCTGGATCTTTCGGGCAGCCTGCTGGACCAGCCCTCGGGCGAAGCAGTGCTCACCACGTTCGTTACCTGCGGGTTTCTCAGCCTGCCAGCGGATTATGCCATCAATGGGGTAATGCCCACTGCCCAAAAGAAGATACCCGGACTGACTGGGTCCATTTGGTTGGAACTCACCTACTCCCTGGCCATTGCACGACCAACGGCCAGTTGACCAATTTACCGCTGCTTTTGGAGTGTGATAGTTTGGTGTGAGGAGTCTGGGATGTAGGACAACGCTACTGGTTACTACCTGTATGGAGAGATGCAACGGAGGTAAGGCGAGTCTGGCAGTTTTTAGGTTCAAATGAATTTGAAATTGATCCAACCTGTTTGCCAGGTGAGCAGCCGAAGTTCTGTTCTGAACAGTTGCTGTATCCATTTGACTGCTTTGAATCGGAGTGCTTTGACACATTGCCGGGGTATTTTCTCCATGAGCTGACCATTCAACGGACAAGTTTGGGATTGGCGGATAATGATAATGGTGACCGGAGTCCAGACTTGGGCGGTCAGCTGGATACCACAGCCTGCGTCTCGATAGAATGATCTGGCTTGACTTCCTTTGATATTCGCCTTGCTGGAGAGATCGTCATGGATAATCCGGACAGCAGCTATACGGATGCTATTTACAAGTTGTCGGTGTAGTGATTTTCGACGGCGTCCAGGTTAAAATGAAGACGTTATGCTTTAAAGAATGGCTTTGGTCCAAACGGAGGGTTTCGTATGCTCGACCGGTCGAGTGCAGATTTTTGATTCAAGTGCTAAGCAAAGTGGTACCTGTTTGATACTTTCCAGTCCGTTTTGCAACGGGATTGACAGATTATTATCTGGATCTTTCCGTTGCTACCTTTCAAGAATTTGGTGCTAAACAGCCGAAGACTTTCGCCAAAGATAAAACGGCGATCGACATTGAGGCTGTGATTAATAACAGGTTGATCTGAATTTACGGTTGTCCACTAATTATACATTAACGGCATGATCTAGAGTATACGGGTACGATGTTCCTGGCAAATGAGAATTTACCTTTAAATCTTTTACGTCCAGATATTACTCCAACATGTGATTGCAGAAAGGCAGCATTCAGATTCTTGGAATTACACCACTATGTTTCGAGCAGGAAACTTGTCGGACGAGTATTGTCGTGATGCCTTGTCTTCACATTCGCTCATGTTCGAGTATAAATATGGTGTACCTGAAACAGACTTGTTTCCCCAGGGAGGAATTGGTATCCTACATGAATTCTATACGATTTTCTACTTATTGATGTTGACACGAATAGGTTAAACTTGGATAAGTTGCGAATACAACACCAATTCGATTACTTTTATTTTGAAAACTTTAAAGAGATAGTTCTACACTTCTTCACATGGGCGATTTGTCCCTTGAAAATTTGGGTTAAGACGAATGATACGAATTGGACTATTGCTGTTTTAAGTACACAAATGAATTTCGTTGTTCAGCGAAAATTTATCAATTGCCGGTGCAATACTATTGTTCTATATGTACGCAAAATATAAAGGACGCATTTGCTGAAGAGCTTTCCAAAGCTAAGAATATGGGGAATTTGGTCATCCTAGTGTGACATTTAGATTTCCTCGGGTAGATATCCAAATGCGATCGGGTACAGGGGCAGATGTCAATGGCTGGGAAATATTTCTGCATTTAAAGTTGCCGGGAATCATCCTATTGACACTGCTCGCAGTTCAATTGGATGATTATACATTCCCCCAATGGTAAGCTCACCAACCTGGATGTGATCAACCCCTTCACTGGTCAGCCCTATCCACAGATCAATGGCATCTGGCAGCTAACGGATATCCCGTCGGATAGTACCCTGCAAGTGGCCATCACCGCCACCAATACCAGTTGTGATCGAGAAGAACTCTATGTGCAATATGGCTGGAACTGTGAGCCGTATACCAGTCTGGATCAGGAGCCCTGCATTGTCTTTTATGATACCCTCTCTGTGATCTCTGCTCCTGGCCTTCTGGAATTGCAGCCGGATCCGGATACCATCAGTGGACCACTTTGTGCACCCATGCCGGAAACGAATATTCTTTTTATCAATGCCGACCAGGGCGCGGTCTATGATCTGAACGCAACGATTACTCTTCCGAAAGGCCTGTCTTATACAATAGGAAGTGCGACCCTGGTTTGGCCAGCTGGTAGTGGCAATCCTCAACCCGTGACCGACCCCCAAATCCTGGTGGATGGCAGGTTTCAATGGACCCTGACCAATCTTTTGCCGGAACTGGCAGAAGGTTTGCCGGGTGTAAACAGCTCTCCCGACAATGGACTCGAACTGCACTTCCAAACCGAAAGCGATTGCGATTTTGTGGTAGGTAGCCGCATGGTCACCCGGTTCAGTGGCAACCAGATCTGTGGCAAGCCGACCAATACCAGCACTAAAGTTTCCGGTCCCTATTCTATCGATGGGGTCAGTTCGCCCTATGCCGTTTCCATCGCCGTCAATCCGGTGGACAGCTCCCTTTGCGAGGATCTGATCTCCGTCAATCTGACCCTGAATACCTCCGAAATTGTGGGCAACCAGGACAAATTGATCCTGGAACTGCCCCTCGGGTTCAGTTATCTTTCCGGATCATGCCAGACCAACCTCACGCCTTCCGAACCCGTTCAACAAGACAACCAATTGATCTGGATTCTCCAGGAAGAATTGACGACTACGACATTGACTCTCAGCCTTCAGTTGAGTGACGAAGTGTTGTGTGAGAACGTCATTATCCCCATTTATACCACCACGGAAACGAGTGCCTTTTGTGTCGCCGAGGGAAAGGATTGCAGCGTATCGGTGATCACGGGTAGTCGCTACTTGCCCTTTACGATCGACAAACCGGCCTATGAACTATCCAACCTGGCACCGGGCAGGGTGAATGGACAGCTGGTGCTGACCGGAGACGTTTTTCAGACGGGCGGGTCCATCTCCGGTATCGGAGCAGTACAGGTGGTCCTCGACGAAAACCAGAATATGATCTATGACGCCGGGGATGTCTTCATTGGCAACTATCCGTTTGTATTTACGACGACAGACAGCCTGCGACTGGAACTGACGGGACTCGACCTGGAGCCGGAAGACTGGTGCCGCCTCCTGGTGGTGATCGATGCTGACGCCAACTGTGCCTGTGCAACCACGACGGCCACTCTGGATGGGCCCATCATCTTCCCGGAGTTCATCCAGACCCATCTGTGTGCAGGAGACAGTCTTCTTCTCGGACGCCCTGAAAAACCAGGGGTGACCTACCAATGGCTGACCAAGGAGCTGGCATGCACGGATTGTGCTCAGCAGACCTTGCAGTGGAGCGATCCGGGATCCAACGCGAAGACGCAACGATATTGGCTGCGCGAGTCCAGAGCCGATGGATGTACCATCGAACTGGAATATGCAGTGACCATGTTGCCCCGGCCCGGGTTCTACCTGGATAGTCTGGCCATCTGCCTGGGCGACACCGCTACGCTGCTGACCTCTCCCGGTCAGCAATGGACCTGGAGCGGTCCGGCCCAGGTGGGGGGTGGTCAACAGAGCCTGCTGGTTGCGCCATTGGTCAACAGCCTCTATACGGTGGTGATGACAGATGACTTCGGCTGTGTCGGTGCGGATACGGCTACTGTCAGTGTGTTGACCCTGCCCGTCGCCGCTGCCGGGTCGGATACCAGCTTTTGCTATGGAGCCGAGGCCAGACTTCAGGCTGTCTTGTATCCGGGATTGAGCTACTACTGGAGCAATGGAGTTGATCGACTGTCTGATATTCAGAAAACGGATCCACTGATTCTCTTGCAGGAGCCATACACCTATATCCTGGAAGTCGACAATGGGCAATGCCGATCGATCGATAGTATCACCATCAGCTTTTATGACGGTTTTGATATCGTGGGTCTTCCGGACACCTTCCGGGCCTGTTTGGGTGATACCGCCCACTTCGTCCTGAATGGAGCAGACGACTACATTTGGCAACCCTACTACACCTGGCTCTGTGATGATCCAACCTGCGCCAGTGTGCGGATCCCGGTCAGCGGTTCATCAACGTATACCGTGACGGCCCGGAATGAAGCCGGATGTCTGGATGAGCGATCTGTGGTTGTCCAGGCGGAGTCCGAGGAGATCTGGATGGGTGATACGCTGTCGATCTGTGCGGGAAGTTCGGCGGAGATCTTCGGTGAGATGGTGTCCGCAGCGGGGACCTATTGTGACACCACATTTTTTAGCAGTGGCTGCAGAGAAGTGACGTGTATTCAGCTGTCACTCGAAGACGGACCAAAGACGAATCTCCAGGATACCATTTGTCTGGGCGATCAAGTCATCTTCCAGGGAGATACCCTTACCCAAACCGGTGAGTATTGTGTTACCCTGAGTACGGTCAGCGGTTGTGATAGTCTGGTCTGTCTGGCTTTGTTGGCCAGCCCTTTGCCAATGATCGATTGGCCTTCAGATGAAGTGACGCTTTGTCCGGGTGATTCATTCGCGATCCAACCAGTGATCACCCCTCTGGAAAGTGAGTATACCTGGACAGATGGGTATCCAACCCTGGCTCGTACAGTGGCAGATCAAGGTATGTATACCCTGCAGGTAGTCAACCTGTGTGGGCAGCTGGCAGAGCGATCCTTGGTGGTTGATCACACACTCCTGCCGGATGTGGATGTCGGAGTTGATACCACGGTCTGTGAAGAGGCCGAGGTCCTGGTGATCCCGGAGATCAGCGATGGGGTGGTGGACTGGTACTGGTCGGACGGCAGTCTCGACCTGGAGCGAGTTTTCCATGATGAAGGGGTTTATATCCTGACGGTCGCCGACACCTGCCAGCAGGAAGCGCTGGATAGCCTGGAGATCCTGGTAGAACGATGTATCGCCTGTCCGGTAGAGATGCCCAATGTCTTCAGTCCAAATGGAGATGGGGTCAATGATCTGTTCACCTTCTATACCGAGTGCGCGGTCGATGTTCTGAGTTTGCAGATTTTCAATCGATGGGGTGGATTGGTCTACAATGGCCACGGTGATACTGCGGGATGGGATGGCAAGGTGGGATCCAGAGAGGCGCCGATGGATGTCTATGTCTACATCCTGGTCATTGATGATCCCGTGGATGGAGAACGGGTAATTCGGGGGGATGTGACGTTGGTGAGATAAGACATGACCTTTAGCTTTGGAAATAGAAGATATGAGACAAAATGCCTGATTTTCCAGAAAAGTTGGGGTCAATGGAGATCAATAGATAGATTGAAGAATCGAACAGAAATAATACAATCAACAACAATGGGACAATCCGATCAATCTTGCACTGTCTATGTCAAAACAAGCCATGGTTCACCCGCCAGGAGTGTGAAAGTAGCCACCGAAGTCAGTGGGGGAATTTCGTGCATCGGAGGGAGGAGTTTCTACACCGATAGTAACGGCGAAGTTTACCTGAAATGGGTCTCAGGATGCTATCTGCGAAAGATCTATGTCAATGGAAAAGGGTATGCTATCGACTATCAAAATGGAGGGACCTACCATTTGACAATGCATTAGAAATGCTTAATAATTGAGGTGGTGCCGACAGGACCACCCTTTGTTTGGATTTGCGGGTGGCTGTTGGAAGGGAGAACCTCCAGCAGCCATTTTTTATAGTTCAATCCCTTTTCCTGAGGCTGGGTTTATTTGCACCGCAAACTCTTTGGCATCCATGGCCAGATTGGACCGATGGACGAGTAGTCCGTGGGGTTTGTTCACCGCGACGAGGTCGTCGTCTTGATAGAGGATGTCAAGGGAGAGATGGTGGAAATATGGCATTCTGACAAAGATACAGGAGGATGTTGTGACCACAGCTTGGGCTTGAAAAATGCCTCTATATTGATTGGCTTATCAGTAGCTTTACGGTTCAAATCAAGGCCACCACTCATCAAAGCCGAAGCGGTGGTATTCTCAACTATGAAGATGGAAAAAGCAGTGGTGCGCCACCCGACTGTCGGGTGTGCCCTTAGGGGGTGGCCGTCTTTTGAGACTAATCTGATTCTGTTCCCCACCCGAATGCAGTCCTTTGTGGCTTCTATACTCCTGGTTTTTGGTATCCTTACCGGTGTTAACACATGTATGACGGCCCAGGATGTTCAAGTAAAAGCATCCTTCTATGGTCTCGAAGAAGGGCTGTCTCATCGGCATGTCACGTCCTTTTATCAAGACTCTACCGGCTTTATCTGGGTGGGGACACGTCACGGGCTCAACCGGTTTGATGGATATCATTTTCAATGGTTTACAACGGAGAACAGTGGCCTTCAGGAGAATGAAGTTGATTTTCTCCTCCCGGATCCCCAGGGTCGTTTATGGATCATGCATACCGCAGCGCCAAAGATTCGTAAACTCAAAAATATCTCTCTATTTAATCCAAACACACTTGAGTTTTCAACAGTTCAAGATGTTTTTGGTAATGCCTTTCCGTTTCGCCCTGATGAGGTCATCTGTTTTGGGAGAGGTCCTCAAAATCAACTGGTGTTTCTGACAGATAGTGAATTGATTACCTACAATGGGGTATTTAAAAAACAGAAACACAACTTAAAGCAACTCGAGTACATATTTGATATTTATTGGGCGCAGAACGGACAATTCTGGCTGATCCAGAATGCAGTGAATAATAAGGATGGGAAAGTGGTTATCCTGGATGAAAAGGGTCAGCTTGTACAGCACATGACCAATCCAGGCCGATCTTACTTTCAGGTGTATAAGGAGGATGAAACTGGCGTTTACTATTCAACATGCCAATATTCGGGTGCGTTGGATCAGGCATCGACGGAATGGTTTTACCGGGATCCAGATGGTGTCATTTATTCTGACATACAGGCGAAGCAATTATTGGGGACTGTGGGCCTCTCACAATATTTTGAAAGTGCAAAAGTCAATAAGTTTAAGGAGCACTTTTGGGGGAGTACAACGGGGCTGAAATTCTTTATTGTCCCTGTAGGCGAAGAGAAGCCGATTGACTTATCAGCAGATTATCCATATTTGGAAGTCGTCACGACCACTTTCCAGGATAATGGTGAGCATGTCTGGGTCGGGACCCATTTTGGCCTGTACTGCTTTACCCTGAGTCGGCCTCAGTTCAAAACATTTTTAGCTGCCAGGAAGTCGAATGCCAAAAACCGCATTCGGGCAATGCGCGGTCTGGCAGTTTCCGGTGAGCGCGATCAATCTCTGCTTTGGGGCTGGGAAGAACAAAAGGGGACGTTATGGTCATTGGACCTCTCGACTGGGCAGGAAAAGGCCGAGATGAATATGGGTGACGCACGGTATGCTTTACATAGAGATCGCCAGGGCAATCTTTTATTTGTGGGGGATATCCATTCGAATGAACTTATTCGGCTGAATCCAGCAACGAAACAGACCATCCAGCGTATCCCTTTTGAACGGCCCGATGAATCCTGGGGGATCTGGTTTATTCATGAAGACAAATACGGCAAGATCTGGTATCATGAACCGGTCAAAAAAGAAATGGCCTACATCCACCAAGGCAAAACGATTCGATTTCCAAATTGGACAAAAACGGATGGTCCTGTTTATCTGTACCATATCCTCGAAGACGCGACAGACACCGCATGGGTCGCCTCGAATTATGGGGTGTATTGTATGAATATTCGCACGGGTCAAATCATTCAAAGTTATTCAAGCCGGGAAAAGGGCAGTCATTTCCTACCACATGACAATATCCAGCATTTTACACGATTAGAGGATGGCACGTTCTGGCTGGCTACGGCTGATGCAGGTTTGCTGCACTGGTCGCCCGAAACCGGAATTCAGCAGCAATTGACCCGTGTTGATGGATTGCCAGATGCCAATGTATATGCGGTCTATCCGGATGGCTTTGGGAAATTTTGGATTTCCACAAACGAAGGCCTTGCTTTCCTGGATCCGGCTTCTCGACAAATTCGATCCTATTCCAAATTTGATGGCTTGTCGGAAAATGAATTTAACCGGCTTTCCCATGCACAAGCGAAAAATGGCACTCTTTTCTTTGGAAGCCTGGATGGTGTTTCTTCTTTGGAACCAGATAAATTTCTTCTGGACACATCATCAAAAATGATACCCTTGGTGATCGCCAGTTTTGAACAGAGTAATCGGTCAACAGGACAAGTCATTGACAAGACCCTGGAATTGAGATCTTCTGGCCGAATTATTCTCCAACCTGATGACATCTATTTCCGCCTGGAATTTGCCCTGCTGAGTTTTGAAGATGTTCAGGATGTGACGTATAGTTATTTGTTGAGTCCTCTGGATAAGAAATGGGTGTACCAAAAAGAAAATTTCATTCGGATTGGTGCTCTGCCGTATGGCAAATATACCCTCCGAATCCGTGCCCAAGCTGCAAATGGAACCTGGTCGGACAAGGAATTGAAACTTGCTGTAGACGTCTTGAAGCCTTTTTATTTAAAGGGCTGGTTTCTCATATTGTCCGGATTATTCTTCATGGGGATCGTCGTCTGGATCGTCCGACAACGTCTCACACGAGTGAAGCGGGAAAATGCCATTTTGGAAGAGATGGTGCAACAGCGGACCGCAACAATCGAAGCGCAAAACGAAAAGCTGAAAACTATCGATCAGGCAAAATCCCGATTTTTTACCAATGTGAGTCATGAGTTGCGAACGCCATTGACCCTTTTACTTGGCCCAGTTAATTCTCTGCTGAAAGAAAAGGAAATCACAGGCAGGCAAAAAGGGCTTCTGGAAGTGGTTCGACGGACTGGGAAGCAGATGCTCCACCTCGTGAACGAGATACTTGATCTGAGTAAGTTGGAAATGGGCAAGCTGGATATCCACAGCCAACCCACTGAACTTCGAAGTTATTTTGTCTCATTTTTAGCCCAATTCCAATCTCTAGCAGATGATCGAGGGATCAACTTCCAGACGAAACTGGATGTGCCGGAAGATCTCATCATTTTATTGGATCGGGAGAAGAGCCGACAGGTGTTGTACAATTTGTTGGCCAATGCATTCAAGTTTACCCCGGCAGGGGGATCGGTCCAGGTCAGGTTGCAGGTTCAACAGTCAATCCTGGAATTGAAGGTTGCTGATTCTGGACGAGGGATCCCTGAAGATGATCTACCGCATATTTTTGACCGGTATTTTCAAACGAATCAGTCTGACCGACAGGCGGAAGGGGGCACAGGTATCGGACTCAACCTCTGTAAGGAATATGTGGAGTTGTTTGGAGGGTCGATATCAGTTATTAGCGTGGAGGGAGAAGGATCCACCTTTGAGATTTCCATTCCAATTCAGGAGACCACAGAGTCAACCATCGAGGGGCAACAACTGAATGACGTATCATTTGAGGATTCCGAAAGGACCATAGAGCCGGATCATCAAAGGAGCAAGACGAACCTGGCTATGATCGGGAAGGTCGTCGATTCATGCCCGGATAGCGATAAACCCACTATTCTGGTGGTGGAGGACCATCCAGACTTGCAGGTGTATATCCGTATGGTCCTGACTCCCGAGTATTGCGTGCATACTGCGTCAAATGGGAAGATCGCTAGTGATCTCATTTCGAAGGTTGCACCAGATCTCATCCTCAGTGATCTCATGATGCCCGTGATGGATGGGTATCAATTCCTGGATTGGCTGAAATCCAGCGCGGATACCTGTTCTATTCCAGTGATCATGTTGACGGCACGAGCGGAACAGGAGGATAAATTGAAGACCTTGCAGATCGGGGTGGATGATTATCTGACCAAGCCCTTTGATGAGGATGAACTTTTGGCCCGGATTGCCAACTTGCTCAGCCATCAGCGTGTCCGCAGTCATTCAATCCTGGAAGAAGCAGCGGGGAAAGACACCGAACAAAACGAACTCGCCAAACCGGATCGGGAATGGCTTCAGGATTTCGAAGCTTATGTTCGAGAACATCTCAATGATGATACTTTGTCTGTCCCGGTACTGGCGGCTCATTTCGCAATGAGTGAATCGACATTGCTACGCCAGTTGAAACGTGTTGTCGGTTTGACCCCCGTCCAGTATCTGCAGGAGGTTCGACTGAGCAATGCACGACAGCTGCTTGAGAACAAGTCCTATCGGACTGTGGCTGAAATATCCGCGGCAGTAGGGTATGCCGATGCTCGATCCTTTTCCCGCAGTTTCAAAAAACGGTTTGGGAAGACCCCCTCAGGTTATTTCAGCTGAACAAGCGTTGATCAGTCGTCAACAGTGCCTGCACTCCTTCTGGAGGAGCGGGACCCTGTAATGTAATGTTTTAGGCAATATTGATGGATTCTGTGACCTGATTGACGGAATTCGCCCCTGCCTCCCGCCTCATATTTGTGCTACCCCTCGATAGAGAATGACGGAGGTGACATTGGTCATCTGTGTCGTTTGAATTCTGAATGATGAATTCGAGGGGTTGGAGGAAGCCGAAAATCCAAACCAGAGTAGGCCTGAAACCAAAAAGTCAATACGTGCATGAAAACATCACTACTACTTTTTATCGGTTTGTTTGCCGGCAATTGGGGATTCAGCCAGTCTGTTTCGCCTGAAGTTATTGCCTCGGGAGGTGACCATTTTACCACGCCAACGGCCCAAGTGAGTTGGACACTGGGCGAGGTGGTGACGGAAACCTTTGTCGCTGGTTCATCCCAGCTGACCCAGGGCTTCCATCAGACCAATCTCACCATTACAGCCCTGGATGATGTGGATCTGGACATCCATGTCAAGATCTATCCCAATCCAACAGCCAGCCTGGTGACAATTGAATTTCCGGATTCTCCAGATGTCTATCAATTGGAACTTACGGATATCAACGGTCGGACCTTGTCCTTGAAGAAGGAGGTCATTCAACGATCTGAGCTGGACATGAGTCGTTTAGCTGCAGGAACCTACTTCTTGCGTATCCTGACAACAGATCAGGAAGCCATTCAAACCTATCAAATTATCAAACAAGACTAACTATGAAAAACGCAATACTCACATTTTTTGCTGCCATCTTGATGGTGAGCACAGCCCTGGCTCAGGTGCCACAGGGAATGAAATATCAGGCCGTCGTTCGCGATGCCGCCGGACAGATCCAGGCGAATAAGACAGTCACACTGGGTACCGACCTCATCCAAAATGGGGGTACTGTATATGCAGAGGATCACACAGTGACCACCAATGCATTTGGTCTGGCCACATTGGCGATCGGTCAAGGCGTTAAATATTGGTGGGAATTGACGTTTCCCTCAAATCGACTGGTCAATTGCCACTGAAATCGATTTCTGTCTATCTGGATGGACAAAGCTTGGGCCAATCTGAGCTACTGAGTGTCCCTTATGCTTTCTATGCCGACAAGTCGGGTAGTGGTGGAAGTGATGCTGACGGTGATCCAACCAACGAGCTTCAGACATTGGCTTTGAGTGGAACAACATTGAGCATCTCCCAGGGCAATTCTGTGAATCTTCCTGCGGGCGGCAATAGCCTTTGGGATGATCTAGGAGAACAATGTCATAGTGGCCATGGAAATGGCAATGTCACGTGGGCCCAACAGGTCAAGCTTTCAGTAACGGTCAGGTGGAATTAATGCTCTTAGGGCATCTTTCTGCCGGTGATTCAAATGGATTTATTTGGACGGCGGATCTGGTGATGACGGTGCCGGTATCGTCAATGTGTATTACCCTTCAGGTTCACGTGGTGTAAGTATGAGTGCTGGCGCTACCGGTGGATCGGTGGTAGTACGCGGAGCAGGCGATGCGCCTGCTGCTTTTAAGTGTGCTGATTTAGCTACAGGAGCAGGAGACTCAAGATTCTGGAGTGCTGCTAAGCAACACCGATTACGATATGGGTGCAAGTAGTGGTGAGCATCAGAAAGGGGGCCATTCACGTTACAGATGGTGCTGGAGCAACAAAGGTTAACTTCTTCGTTGAACCTAAAAATTCAGGTGGTTTTTCCATCGGTGGCCTTGGAACTGATCGTAAAGTGCTATTCTTTGTGTCTGACGACGATAAACCTGTGCTGACAATAGCTGGAAATGGAGAGGATGCTGCTGTTACAGCAGTAGCTGATGCGAATGGGAATGGGCTCCTTCAATGGGGCGGAGGCAGCCAATCAGTGGGGAACAGGTGTGTCTGAATTTGAGGCATGATGGTGCAAATACCAATATTTCTGTAGGCGCTGACGGTGAGTTAACTAATGGTGCTGAAGATGGAATCGGAATATGTTAGACGGAGGTTTTGGAAACGATGGTCATGGTGTATTCGTTTCTGCAGACGTAAAAAACTTCCGTATGGATGATCCAAGTAATCCTGAGCAAGAGATCTGGTATGCTTCCATGGAAGGTCCTGAAGCGGGTGCCTACGAGCGAGGAACCACTGAATTGGTGAATGGCGTTGCTACGGTTACCTTCTCCGATCACTTTCAAAAGGTGATCAACCCGAAGGATATGACCGTGATGCTGACCCCATTGTCCGGTGATTCACAAGGACTGGCGGTTATCGAAAAAACAGCAGACGGTTTTAAAATTGTGGAACTGCATAAGGGAACCGGTAACTATAGCTTCGATTGGGAAGTGAAGAGTGTACGGAAAGGTTATGAGGATTACAAAGTGATCCGTCAGAAGCGAGATGTGGTACCAACCTATCCTGCAGCTCCGGTGCCTCCTTCGGCTCCAAAAATGAATTAATTTATAGACATTAGAGCATGCGGGATCACATTCGTGACCGGCATGCTTTGATGGATGATCAAGGCGCACAGCCTTCGCTGCCTTCCAGAGCTTGTCTTTGGAAGGCAGTTTTATTATGGTTCAAGCCTGGAGATGAGTAGCATATTTCTTCATCACCCGCAACGCTCGCAACGTATTCCACCGGCTGGGACCACCGGCTTTCTCCATCTCAAAATGCACCAGTCCAGGGTATTTGGCCTGCACCGGCCAGGTGCCATCCTTCCGCCTCTTTTTCAACAGAACATCCATAGCCGGACGCATGCGGTCATCCCAGGGGATTTTCGCATCCTGAAAATGGTCCAGTGCACGGAGGATGTCATACTTCCAACGACAGGGGTAGGGGAGGCGGAGAAAGGCAGGGTTGATAATCTCTCCGGTTCGGTCGGAGATATACAATTGATGCAACAGAATAAATTCGAGAGAAGCTTGATAGGCATCCATTAATTCGGCTGATCGATAGGTGTACTCCTGCCGATGATATTCGTGGATGCCCTCCATCACGGAAAGTGTCGTGTGCAAAGAACTATGTCGAGCACCCATTCGGGTGGAGCGGCAATTAAACCCGCCATCCGCCATATGTTCGTTCAGCAGAAAATCGACGATGGACTCCAGATCAGCTGAATGCATCTTAAAATAACAGGCGATATTCAGGATCATACCGTTAATACACACGTCACTGTCCTCCGTCGTCTTGGCTGGATTGATACCTCCATCCCTGGATTTGCGGCTATCCAGAATGATCTGGATGGACTCCCGGATTAAGGGGTGATCAACTCGTGGGCAGAGATTGCGGATATCCAGTAGCGTGTAATGGGAATTGGTCCATTTGGGTTGATAATAACCACGCCCCCAGTATCCCTCTGGATGACGTGCCGCCAGGAAGCGGGCACCCCAGCCTTCCTTGAGAATACGCTCCTGCAGATCGGGGCGATCCTCTCCCAGGAGGTCTCTCCAGGTCTGGTACTGGATAGACACATCTCCATCCAGCAGCCATTGGATGATTGGGTCACTACTTGTCCATATTATTTCAGGATTCATGGCATCACTTTACCGTTTCCTTTGTCAACAAAACAGTATTTTCCTCAACTCCTCAACTCCTCAACTCCTCAACTCCTCAACTCCTCAACTCAAATTTGCTTTTTGCAATTCGCTTTTCGCCATTCGCGAAAGGGGTATGCAACCCCGAGGTATTTCTATTAAACCCTTCCCCGGATTTAAACCCTCCGGAGTTTCTTATTCCTCGATTATGAGATGGTGTTTTTCCGCCATACAATATCTCCGTAACTCCTGTACTCATAACCTCCTAAACCTTCTCCTGGACTCCTTGACTCCTCACCTCCTTCACTCCATTTCCATAAAGGCATCAGCATATCGAACTGTTCCGGAAATATTATCCAGTGCACCCGGAATCAATTCCAGGATCATAAAGGCTTCTTCTGGTGCAGTAAAGGGGCACAGGATCCCCCGGTCAATTGCTTTTTCAAAGCCGAATCGAGGATAGTATTCCGGATGTCCGAGAACATTGACCGATGCTTCACCCAGTTCCCGGGCTTTTTCCAAACCTGCCCGGATCAATTTGCCACCAATACCCTGGCGTTGAACTTCGGATAATATACCGATCGGAGCCAAAGCCAGAGTTGGCACCTCCTCTCCATTTACATCCTTGATCCAGCTCCGGGTAAACAGGATATGGCCTACAAGTTGACCGTCTTGCTCAGCTATAAGAGATAACTCCGGCAGGAATTCTGCACAAGACCGCAAGCGATCGACGAGTTCACTCTCATCCTTCTGTCCAAAGGCCACCAGATGGATCTGATAGATGGCCTGCCGGTCAGATACAATCTCTTGTCGGATATTCATCAGGCCGGGCGTTTCATCAGTGTGGTGACCATGCTCATGAGCAATGCCGCAATGCCCAGAGCCGCAGTCAGCGGGACCAGAGTCCAGGGCTCTACATCCAGGCTGTTGCGTTTGACCAGAATGCCAAACAGTGCCCAGATGATCACCAGGCCATATCCGATGTCCCGACGAGTGCGGACCAGTCGCATCCCCAGTGCAGCAGCAATAGCGACCATGATGGCCGCCCAGGAAACTTCGGAAAGGGGCGCGCCGGACCAACCCAAGTCGACCAGCCAGGCGGTGATATTGGCCACAGTGGCCACCGTGATCCAGCCCAGATAGATACTGAAAGTCAGGTGTACCCAGATCTTTTCTGCAGGTCGGACCACCCGACCGATATACAGTCGAGTGTAGATAGCGATGAGGCTGGTCAGCAGGACCAGCATCAGGATCAGGGCCAATCCGACCATCCGGTGATGCCAGGCCAGGATCCAGGTGGCATTGGCCAGACAGCTGATGAAAAACCAGGGACCGATCAGGCCGAGAAAATCGGCTTTCCCCTTTGCACTACTGCCTTTTTGAAAAGCGACTGCCAGAGAATAGATGGAGAATCCGATCAGGAAGAGATAGATCACCCCCCAAATGGCAAAGGTCATCCCGGCAGGGACAAAGAGATTGGGGTATTCATCGGAGAGTTGACCCGTGGTTACTCCGTTGATGGGGAGAGCATTGGCGAGTGTATTGAGAATCAGTACACCGGTCAGGCCAACTAGATTGATCAGGGCCAGGCGAATGTGGGCAGGGGAATAATGGGTCATGGGCAAATGGTTTCTTTGCTCAAAATGAGGAAAATTCCTTTTTCAATGGGTGATCTATCTCAATAGGAGGCAAATCAGCCATGACTTTATGCAGAACCTTTCCGTTCTTTGGTGGCTAATCGACTCGTATGACACATTTCCGCATCCTTCTCTTGCTCTGTATTGGATTCTTCTTTGTCCCTTCTATCCAAGGACAGAATACATTGCAACGCCCCAAAAACCCGGACTACCCGGGCCGGTATGGAAGTTCACCATTCTTGAGTCGTCTGTCTGCTACGGCAACCGTGGGTTCGGGCTGGGTGAATGGTAATTTTGACCGCTTTGCTGAGGTGGGCCTTGGTGAAATTACGGTCAGTTATGCGCTTTTCCGCTGGTTAGATGTGGGTTTGAGTACTTCCGGATCCTTGTTGTGTAACGAGAAAATTGACGATAATCTCGGTGGCACTATCCCGGGTTATATCTACAATCCAGATATCGACGATTGCGACAAGTCCTGGGCCTTCGGCCAGTCGTTCAGTGTGATGGGACGCTATTTCCCCCTTTCTGAACTGCCCGCCTTTGCCCAGCTCAATGCCGGATATTCCCTGGATGGTGAGGCGCCATTTGTTGGTTTTTGTCTGGGCTGGGGGCAACCGGTGTATGACCGGATCAGTGTGATCGGGCAGTTGCGGTATGCCACACTGATCGGCTCTGATCTGGACTTTGACCTGTCCCCGGGAGGCTTGCGCCTGGAGCTTGGTGTGGGTTGGAATTTGTAGCCAAATCCTTGCGATTTAGCCTGATTTGCCCTTCTTAGGGGCTTAATCCCTTACTTTTTTTCGAGTGACGCAGCGTTTCGGAAGGCAATTGACGTATATTCCTGTACCGGTTGGGTATACCGGAAAACGTTGCCTTTATGAACTTACAATCCCTCATAGCTGCAGTAATCACCATTTGCTGTCCCTTGTTGGTAAATGGTCAAACATCGGTGAAAGACCAGATTCGCAGCATCGTTGCTGAAAAGTATCCCGGATACACAGTGGACGAGATTGAAAAAGAATCCTGGTGTAATGGCGAAACGCTCCTGGAAGTGGAGATCGAAAAAGGAGAAGATGATCAGGAAGTGGAGATGACACTGATGTTTACCACAGACGGAAAAATACGCTACCGCGAGGATCGGATTACACCTGAAGATCTTCCAACGGTCGTCGTGGATGCGTTTAGAACGGCATGTCCAGATTGTGGTGACCCCAGAGAAGCAGACAAGCTCACGGCATTAGATGGTAGTGAGACAGTTTATGAAGTGGAAGGTCGCAAAGGCCTTCGGGAGTACTCCATCATTATTCGGGAAAATGGTCAGCTGCTCTGCCGTTTATAGTCTGTGATTCTAACCGGCCAGAATAAATCAATGGACCGTGATCTGTGAGTGATTCCCGTGCCATACCTGTACGTCTTCTGGATGGATGCAGAAGAGGCGATGCCGCTTCGCAGAAGGAGGTCTATGCCCGATACTACGGGTACGGCATGAACATCACCTTGCGTTACGGACGAACCCGGGAAGAAGCAGTTGAGGTGTTGAACGATGGCTTCCTGAAGATCTTCCGACACATGGATCGTTACAATCCGGCCTTCCCCTTTTTATCCTGGTTTCGGCGGATCATGGTCAATACAGCCATCGATCATTTTCGTTCCACCCGGAAGGAGATGGATATGCTGGAGTTATTGGAAGAAGGCCTAGGTGATCAGGCTGTTGAAATGCCTCTTTTAGAAGCACCCTCCGATCTGCTCCCCATTCTACAGCAACTTACTCCGGGGTACCGGATGGTGTTCAACCTCTACGTCATGGAAGAATATACCCACGAAGAGATCGGTGAAATGCTGGGCATCACCACCAGTGCCTCCCGCTCCAATCTGACCAGAGCCAAGCAACGTCTAAGGGAATTGATCCTGGACCAAATGCCCTCCAAAGCAAAACAGGGATGACCATGGACCATTTTGAACAACAATTTCGCGATCAGTGGAACAACCGGCAGGAACCGGAGTTCCAGGAAGGCGACTGGAAGTTGCTCCAGAGTCAGTTACAGGCGAAATCTTCCCGGCGCTGGCCAGGCTGGCTGCTGTTGTTACCCTGGTTGGGCATTGGCGGGCTCCTATATTTTTTGAATCATGTTCATCATGATCTCCAGACCCTCCAGGCCAATCAATCATCAGCCCTTACAATCACCGATACTATTGTTCAGATCCAGGAACGGATCACCCATGATACCGTGCATGTCTATCATACTGTGATCCACCGGGATACGCTGTTCATTCAAGACCAATTCGTAGATTCTGGTTACGCTGCAGCAGATCCAGGATCAATGCAAGCAACCTTTCCGTTAAGCCCACCAGGTAGCCATTCCAGTTTAAAGGCGGGTTTAACAATATTGCCCCTGCCCAACAACACAGCTCAACAACCATTGAGTGAACAGGAATGGCGGACGTTGAGCGGGCTATCAGGAGTTTGGATCAAGAAGGTTCAATCTGCCTTTCCCCGGTCGATGGCCATACCCGTTGAAAAGATGAATGTCAACCACACCCCCAAGGTGAACGTTGTCCGTAAAGTTATTTACCAGATGCGCCCGGATGGGTTGGCAGTCTCTGGTGAAGGATCAAGTCTGACTCCAGTGGGCAGTGGCATCCGACAAGCAACTGGATATGGAATTGGGATCCAGGGTGCTTTGCTTTATGGTGATCATTGGGAAATGGGGGTTGGAGCATCCTTCAATCAAATGAGCTTCGAGATCCAAAAATTTGATGCAGTCCTTGGGGTTCCGGCTGTCGATCCACCTAGCGAGAGCTTTGATTTTGTTGCCGCTGAGGTGATTCGGCCTTTTATTGCGCTGGACCTTCAGGGAGGGTATACGCTCTCTGGGAAGAGTCGGTTGAGTCCGTTTTTCGAGGGAGGCTTACGGGTCATCATTACACAGCCGTTTGATGTGTTGTATGATTTTCAGGATCCCATCACCGGGGTGACCTGGACCTATGAAACCAGCCCGGCAGGTGAGATCCAACTACCCGTCCAGGCCATGCTGGGCGCAGGGTTGAAATACCGATTGGGGTCCTCCTGGTCACTTGGACTCCAGGGCCAGTATCTGTATAACCTGTCGCGGAAGAACGCTGTCCCCAACCATGTCAAAGCCGGAGGGTTCTTGCAGTATTCATTTTAAATATTACGACCAAAACGGAAGGAACCTGCATGGAGAATTGCAGGTAAATCTTTCCTTGGCGTGCAATTTGCAGATTTAGGTCGGTTTGTCAGAAGATGAACGTAGGCCATGTCTTTGATCCTCAAAAAAGAACAACAGCTAAATAACTCAATCGTGCCGCTTGTCTCAAGTAAGCCCAAGAGCTTGCTATGGGTGTACCCTGCGGTTCTGGTCGTGTGTTATATGGTGTGGGTCCTGTATATGACCATGTCGTCTCAATGGGGCCTCTTTCTGGATTATT
Source organism: uncultured Saprospiraceae bacterium (assembly GCA_942490895.1). Lineage (GTDB taxonomy): Bacteria > Bacteroidota > Bacteroidia > Chitinophagales > Saprospiraceae > JAGNXB01. The sequence goes on along the minus strand of CALNZC010000055.1, from coordinate 4,157 downwards.
GGGCTGCATCGGTGACCATGATCCTCGGCTCATTTGTGGCCGGGTCTACTGCAGCAGGCGGTGGGGCTGTCGCTTTTCCAGTGTTCACGAAGGTGTTAAACCTGACTTCCCAGGATGCATGCGTCTTTTCCCTGATGATCCAGTCTTTTGGCATGGGCATGGCCGCCTTGTTCATTCTCACCCGGCGGATTCCACTGTTGCCCAAGGTCATTCTCTATACGTCATTGGGTGGTGTGATCGGCCAGGTCCTGGGGACCTTCTGGCTGATCATTCCCGGTGCTTATCCGAAGATCCTGTTCACGTTTGTGATCACCGTTTTTGGCGTCGTTCTGTATATATCGACCTATATCCTCAAGTGGCGGCCACTGACCAAAATGCCCGAATGGAATGTCTGGCGGAAATGGGCCTTTTTCAGTGTGGGGATCGTCGGGGGGGTATTTGCAGCACAGGTAGGTTCGGGAATTGACACCCTGGCATTTGTGGTGTTAACCCTGGCCTTTGGCATCGATGAGAAGATCAGCGTGCCCAGTAGCGTGATCATCATGGCCATCAATGCCTGGGTAGGCTTTTTTTTACACGGCGTGGTATTGGATGATATTGGCCCGATGTGGGAATACTGGTTGGTTGCTGTAGAAGTGGTGATCCTGGGAGCACCTTTGGGTGCATTTGTGGTCATGAAAATCAATCGTCATGCCGTCATCAATTTCCTGCTTGTTTTGATTTCCATTGAATTGGTAACCACCCTGGTCCTGATTCCGATTCGCACACCGATGCAAATCGGGGTTACTCTGGGAGCAGTGATCTTTTTTGGATTGTTTTTCTGGCTACTCCTTCACTACAGACATGAACATCTCCCTGAAGCGGAGTTGCGGAATCTGGAATGATCTGTTCATCATTTTCAGGCAAGGTCTTGATAACTGATTTCCGCCTTCCTGATTTGTTATTTCTTATTTCTCATTCATGCTGCTACGGCGGTCAGGAATTTTTCATGATGGGCACCTGTTCGTCTTGTGCCCCTTCAGGGCTTTGAATTGTGTTGATTCATGTCGTTGGGCGCTGCCCAACGCTCTGATCTTGCGCCCCTTCAGGGCTAGTCATGGGAGCATGTAATGTCGTCGTTCGAATTTCCGATTTCCGCCTTCCTAATTTGTCATTTCTTATTTCTTATTCATGCTGCTACGGCGGTCAGAAATTTTTCATGATGGGCACTTGTTCGTCTTTCGCCCCTTCAGGGCTTTGAATTGTGTTGATTCATGTCTTTGGGCGCTGCCCAACGCTCTGATCTTGCGCCCCTTCAGGGCTTGTCACGGGAGCATGTAATGTCGTCGTTCGAATTTCCGCCTTCCTAAGTTGTTATTTCTTATTTCTCATTCATGCTGCTCCGGCGGGCAGGAATTTTTCACCCCGGATGGGCACCTGTTCGTCTTTAGCCCCTTCAGGGCTTTGAATTGTGTTGATTCATGTCGTTGGGCGCTGCCCAACGCTCTGATCTTGCGCCCCTTCAGGGCTTGTCACGGGAGCATGTAAAGTCGTCGTTCAGATTTCCAATTTCCGCCTTCCTGATTTGTTATTTCTTATTCTTTATTCCCGCGCTAAATCAGAAAGACACTTCTCTTTACAGGATCTTCCCTGTGGGGCATCAATAGGACACTTGAGAAAAACGGGTTGAATATTACAGTTGTTTTCAGTGGCCGGTGAGACACCGGCGAATAAACGGAGCTGGTGAGACACCAGCTCCAACAGGTCTTTTTTTTGGTAGTGATCATTACAGGATATGAACGGAATAGCATCCCTGATTCGGCTCCATGCATCAGTTTAAACTGACTCCCAAAATTTGACAACTGACAACTGACAACTGATTTCTGCCTTCCTGATTTGTTATTCCTTATTTCTCATTTCTCATTCATGCTGCTACGGCGGTCAGGAATTTTCATGATGGGCACCTGTTCGTCTTGCACCCCTTCAGGGCTTTGAATTGTGTTGATTCATGTCGTTGGGCGCTGCCCAACGCTTTGGTCTTGCGCCCCTTCAGGGCTTGTCTAGTAATCAGTCAAGGTCACGATTTCCCACTTCCCACTTCTTAATTCCTAATTCCTCATCACTCCGTCCCTTCCTCACTCGTCGTCCCTTCCCTCACCCCTGCGGTGCGTCAAAATTGGCATGAAACCCGATCTGCTGGTGTGCTTTGGCCCCGCCATTATTATCGTCATCATAATCTTCCCAGTTGATCATCTCCTGGATAAAGGCTTCCAGATGTCGGACAAAAAAGGGCTTTTTTAATTCCTCTGGTCGGTAGATGCCCACCGGTTTAGGCTGGGATTGCTGGCCATAATTTTCGATATAGGGATAATTGATAAGCACCATGACCTTTCCATTAAATAATTGCTGGTAGATCAGTGAACCGTTGTGTTTGATCATATCCCGCTGGATATTCTCTGCGACCTCATGGGACATGCCGCTTTTTTCGGCACCCAGCGAAAAGATGACCCCTCCGAGATTGACCAGTTCCTCGCGCTCTTCGACGGTGCCTTGAAGACCTGCCTTTTCAGCGAGTTGAAGCAGATTGACCATAATATTGGCCTTTAACTCTTCCTGCCAGATCTTTCGGTATTCTATCGTGTTGTTCAGGATCTCGTGATAATTCTCCACTTTTCGTTGCAAGTTGGAGAGGTCCTTGGTCATGCTCATCATTCTTCAATTGATTTTCTGAGGAAGCCAAGTTCGTGAAATTTTCAAAGCTGTCATGATCATAGAATGGTGATTGACGTCACCCATTTGCTGCCATCCGAAAGTTTGAGATAAAGGGCGTACACATCCTTGGAAAGTGGAATGAGGCTGACGCAACCGTGATCCAATTCGCCTGACTGGATCAATGCCCCCCATCTATTGTACAAGATATAGGTAGCGTCTCCAAGATCCCTTCCGGGCCAACCGACACAAAAGTGATCCGTGGCCGGCTGTGGATAGAGCCAGGGTTTCATGCCGCCCTTTCCATCGGGATCGAATGGGCCCGGGTCTTCATTGGTATCCGGAGGCAGTGTCGGAGAAGTATCATAACAGATCTGGGTCGAACAGGTATGCCCTGGATCCGAAAGAAATGGGAAGGTCAACTCCAGACAATAAAGCCCCTCATCCGGGGCGATGATGTTTTTGGTTGACGACGCAAACCCATTCGGTCCCGTCCAGAAATAGGTTTCGTTCAAGCCGGGAGGTATGCCCGCCGGGCGTAGTTCGGGGAGGCCTTTCTTCCCCTTCGGGTACGCGGCATGGATCGAAATCGGGGCATCATCGATAGCTTTGATCTGGAAAGTCATCTCTCGATAGCACCACGGCTCAAAAGGTAGATAATCCTCCACAGTATAGTTTCCCGGATCGGAATAGATGTCTCCATTCAGTTCCCAATGATCATCCTCACAAAGGTAAATGGTGCCCAGATCGACAGGACCCTCAGGATAGAGGGCGACGGTCAAGGTGATCACAGAGTCACACCCATCCGGAGTGATCAGGTGTATGATGTATTCTCCAGGTGTATTGATCCCGAAGGTGTCAGGGGCACAGACCAGTCTGGGTTCTGGATTGACGACATCGATTTCATAGACTTCTATGTCAATACAGCTCATTGGGGTCTCTGATCCATCCGTACAGAATGCGGATACACAAAGTTGATAATTCGCAGGTTCAGTCCACTCCAACTCAATAAAAGATTCTGAAGTAGGGGGGTAAACCACGTTTCCAATGGACCAGATGTATGCATCGACTCCTGGTTCTTCGATAACAGAATATGTGCTGGTAGATCCACTACAAACAAGCGTAGGGCCGCTCACAAAAACAGGGGCCATGTCACAGGGGGACTGGGCCTGAAGCGGGAGAATGGCCCACCAGAAGGCCAGTAGGATCAAGGGTAGTATATAGAAGGACTTCATAAGCGTAGCTGCTTAAAGATAGAGCATGTATGGACAACTTTCGTTGCCTGCGATGCTGCTGGTCTGACTCGGCAAAGGGGATATAGGGGACTGATTCCATGCGAACTATTCGCCTGGCAGACTGTTTTGTTCAGCAAAGCATACCTATGTTCGGATTATTCAAGAAAAAAGACCCACTCGCAGCACTCAAAAAGCAGGCCGAGCAATTGGAGGAAGAAGCCTATCAACTCTCCC
>CALNZC010000054.1:0-2038 GCA_942490895.1 uncultured Saprospiraceae bacterium | reverse complement strand
CGTACCGGCCAGGTAAGCCGCTCTTCGATTAGCGACTGAATGTTAATTCAAGAGGTTGTTGCTTCCGTGTAAAGTCATGTAGAAAGATCAGTCCCTGCCTTCTAAGCCATTGGAGGTTCATTACAAACCGGACCTCTTTACGCATTACCGATTGCCATCGGTTCATCTTGACCCAGACCCGGTGTGCTTCGTGGGGTTTACAGCCGGACCGTATCATCATACGCTGGAATTTCCGTGGGTTTTTCCATTTCTTCAGTTGCATGGATCTGAGACGGCTGCGTATCCACCCGTCAAGGTCCCTGAATAATATACGAAACTCCTGAATACGAAAATACCCGACCCAACCCCTTAAATACACATTCAGTTCCTGGATGACCTGGTGCATGGACAATGGATTGTTCCTGCGGGTTAACTCCCTGACCTTGTCCTTGAATTTAAGGCGGGCTTTATTGCTCACCCGGATCTTTTCCCGCAGAATTTGAAAGCCCAGAAAAGGCACATTCTTGACTAAGGCCACCTGACTCTTCGCCTTATTTACAGGAAGGTTCAGATTGTTCTCCAGGTGTCCGGTAATTCCTTCCATTACCCGCTTTGCAGCTCTTTCCGATTTCAACAAAATCAGAAAGTCGTCTGCCCAGCGACAGTACCGATGGCCTCTCTTCTCCAGTTCCTGGTCCAACTCGTTCAAGACAATATTTGACAACATCGGTGAGAGTGGAGACCCTTGAGGACAACCCTTGGTTGTCTTTTCGAGTTGCCCCTCCACCATTATCCCTGCTTTTAACGCTCTTGCAATCAACGTTACCAGCCGCTCATCCGCTATCTTCCTGCGTACGAGCTTTAGAATAAGGTTGTGGGGAATTTCATCGAAAAACCTGGCCAGATCGATCGACGCACACCATTCATAGCCCTCTTTAACAATCATTTGGACATGATAGATGGCCTGACGCTGGCTGTGGCCTCTGCGGAACCCATAATTGGACATCGTGAAATCTGGGTCGAATATTTCCTGAAATACCAAATTGACACTCTGGCTGACCACCCGATCCATCACTATGGGTATGCCCAGCTTCCGCATCTCTGAGCCGCCTTCTTTAGGTATCAAGGCCCTTCGAGCAGGCTTAAAACGGTGGGTTCCCGATTTGAGCTTCTCGTGGATCAGCATTAAAAGCTCATCCTCTCGTTGCTCGAACGCTTCCACCGTCATTTGATCTATTCCCGCTGCCCCGGCATTCTGTTTTACCTGTTGCCATGCCTGTCGCAGTCGTCTCGGTTCGTAGACCCGTTCCATCACTTTTACATGTTTCACTTGTTTGTCTCCGTGACACTTCTCCCTATCAAAGATTACCGGGTTACGATCAGCCCTGTGGACCTTGGGAACCGGATGCCTGATTGACCGTCCAGACTTCGATCTGGCCGGTGCCCTTAGCGGTGCTCGTGCATCCCCCTCCGGTTTGCTGGTTCCTTCTTGAATCATCGTAACGCTAACTCGGCTCCTTAATGGTGTCACCATCGCCTCTCGTCCACGACTTCCCACATCCCAGTGACGATGTTTGGAATGTCCAGGTTTGATCGCGTATTGTATCGGCATAGGGTGGGATCAATCGTACCATCGTCTTCGCGACAGGTTCTCCGGCCTATACATGCTTACCATACCCATAACTTCCTGGTCGTCAGGGTTTTGTCCTCCACACTGTTACCAGGCTTCATCGGCCCTGAGTCATCAGTACTACCCGTGAATCTGCCACCCTCTGTGCCCTGCCCCGCTTCGGGTTCGCCTGTTCGGTTCGGTTTTATGATACCTTTGGCAACATCGATATCAGCACAGGAGGGCTTCCCTGGGTAAGACGCACTACCTCCCCATATCCCGTCCAACTTCACTTCGGTTCGGTTCACCGGATATTAGGCCTCGCTCTATCATGCCTGCTCGGCCTCCTCCCCGCTGCCATATAGTTGGTTCGCTGTTCGCTACGTACATGGGTTCTGCCTCATGCTTCCTTCGGACGCCCCATTTCTGGAAACTGCCCTTGCCTTGTTG
>CALNZC010000053.1:0-117839 GCA_942490895.1 uncultured Saprospiraceae bacterium | reverse complement strand
AGTCCCTGAGTACCTCATAGAGTTCATCTGATTCGGTAAACTCCGGAAGACCAGGACAGTCCGGCACTGGACGGTCAGGCTCCCAAAACATTCTGGCATAAAGATCAGCGAGTGCATCCGTTGTGTTGATGACAATCTTCAACTCCAGCGGAAGCGTCGCATCCTTGGTTAATCTTGTGACTTCCATCCCACACCTCAGTACGGAACGTCTTGGTCATCCGACTCCGACGCAGCACCCTTCTTGCTGAGGATCTCCATGTCCTCAATGTGGATCTCGGTGAAGTACTTAGCCTCACCGTCCTTCTCATACTTGCGGGTACGGATCTGGCCGATGACCGACAGCTGCGTACCCTTGGTCACATAGTCGCGGATGATGCCGGCGACCTTGCCCCACGCCACAATGTTGTGCCACTCGGTGCGGGGGTTGCCCTCATCATCCTTGAAGCGGCGGTCGGAGGTGGCGAGCGAGAAGGTGCAGATCTCGGTGCCACTTTCCAGGGTTTTGTGTTCGGGATCCTTGCCCACATTGCCAATCAGAAACGCTTTGTTCATTCCCATATTTACTCCCCAATCTTTTCGAGTTCGGTTTTCAGATCTGCCACAAAGGTGCGGCGGGCTTTCGACTCAGTGATCTCGCTGATGCTCTCGAATCCGTTCTTGCCGAGGGCCGCGAAGACCAGTGCGTCAACGGTCTTGGTGTCCTTGGTTTCCTTGGCAGCTGTGATGAGTGTATCCACAGCGTCACGGAAGGCCTTTGTCCTGCCGTCCTGTTTAATGGGCACCTTCTTCACGGGTGTGTTCTTAGGCGCAGGCGCAGGTGCCATTTCTTGCGGCGCAGGGGCATCCACATCCCTGTCCCAATCTCCCTCTTTCTCCGGGTCATTGCCGGACGGGATCTGAAACAGCTTCATCAGGAAGTATTTGTTCGCTCCCGTGATCGCCTTGTAGATGTGCTTGTCTCCACCGTCGATGCCGGTGCCGATCATGCTGCCGGTGGCGGCGTCTCCGGTGTCGCCGTCGATGATCTTGTAATCAACCGTGACCGTCGCCATGATGAACGGGGGCGGGGTGTCACCCTTGTAAGCCTTGCGCTCCACCCGGTCGATCTCATATGACCGGACGGTCGGGATCATCACCACCCCGTGCTTGTTCATAAGCTCGCGGAGCTTGAACACCAGCTGTTCCTCGGACAGATAGTTGTAGTTCTGCGCTTGGTTGCGCCCCTCCTGTTTGAGATACCCGCTATCCCGCATGATCGCAGAAAGCTTTTTCGCCAGTCCCTCAGGGATGGCCGCTAAGTTGAATTCCTTTTCCATCATTCTCCTCTCTTGAAGTACTTTGGTATTGAAATTGTTTCGAGGTCCGGAGAGTAGCCGAGCCATGTCTCCTCATGCTCCAGGTAATCCACAATCTTGGCGAGGTCCAGCATGTACTGGAACTTCGCGCGGTCGAGTGACTCCTGGTCGATGTCATAAACTCCGACCGCATAGGGTGGCTCGCTCTCCACTGCTACAAACTTGAATGTGAACGGCTCGCCGTGATGCTCCTCAAGGAGATCAGTATACCAGCGGGACTGAACGTCATAGCGGTATGTTCCGCAGGACCGAGGGAATCCATCCCTGGTCGGTGACGCATCCTTTGTGGTCTTGAGGTCAACCACCATGTTCAGGTCGCGGACAAGGTAGTCCGGCCTGCACTTCGCCAATAGGCCGGTGTTGGGTTCCTCAACCCACAGGCTTCCCTCTGCTATACCATCATGCTTGAAGAGCGGGCCAGCTGTTGGGTGACTGAACACCGCATCCCTGGCCTGCTCCACGGCCCTGTGCTGAGCTTGGGTCAGGATGGTGAGGCCGTCCGCATCAGCCTGCGCGACCGCTTCCTTCCACTCCTTCGACCTCTTGTCAGCGTCGGGACCGAGGAGATATTCCCCGGGCCATGTCCAAGGCTCAAGCACAGCACTATGGACAGCCGTACCGAATACCATTGCTTGCGTCTCTTTCCTTTCTCCATGCAACCAATGGTCAACTGATTTGTGAACCTTATCCAGCGTTGATTTGCTGATACCGGGCGCCCGGTGGTACTCCTCATTCGGGAAATGCTGGTGCCACCCCAACAGATCCGGATAGGAGATCGCATACATGTCCTTCTTATTCACACAACTCTCCACTCGGAAACTTGTAGACATTCTGGCCGGCGGCGCGGGCTTCATGTTCAGCCTTGATCTGCTTCATCTTTTGCGTCGCCACCTCCCACTTCTCTGTAATCTCAGCGGCATCCCTGTAAGCAATCTCGAACGCCTCTTGCAGTGAAGCGGCCGAGCCTGCCGTATGGATTCCCTGATACCTGACACTCCAGGTGTACTCGGCGGTTTCATAGTCCCACCGGATCTGGACCTCCAGGTTCTCGGAGTTGAACGGTTCGCCTGCTGTGTAGGTCAGCATTCGGTGTAGTCCGTTTTCTGCGCAAAGAGGTACGGGTCTCCAACATACTTGTAGATGACCCGGCCATGGCGCGGGTTGGTCGCCTCATTCAGCGGCCGCACCACCACACCTTCCCTGATGTGCTTATCGGTCAGCTTGCTTGGTTTCTCACTGAACGGCTTGATGGCAGCAAAGCTGTACGGGGTCGCTGTGTCCACCGGTACAGTCGGGATGCCGTGCTTCTTGCACAGGAGCATCGCTGTGCTGAACCGCATGTACTCACCGTCCACCTTGATATCGAATACAACATAGCCAAGCTTGCCTTCTGGTACGCCGTAGTCCATGGACTGGATTCCTGGTCCAAAGATCTCACCGTAGACCACAATGGTGCTGTAGGTCTGGCTCAGTTCATCGAACAGCGCATCCATTCCCTTGATGGACCAGGGGTACCAGTAGGTGTTGCTGTTAGCTGAGCAGATAAGGTTGTGTGGTGTGCGCAGGTGGTTGATGATTCCCCGGTACGCCCGCTTGATCATCTTCCACTTGCGGTCGCGGGGTGCGTCACAGACTACAATCCACCAGTCAAGCAACAGTTCCCGTAGCTTTGCGGTGGGATTGTAACGGCGCATCCGGTGTGACCCGGCGACCTTCAGCCCGTTGACCATACCGATGCGGGAGTTGGTGCCATGGATCTTCTCGGTAATCCAGACGCTCTCACCTACCGGGATGGCGTCAGGGTAGTGGCGCAGGTTCTGGATGTTGGTGTAGGTTGGGAACCCGGCGATCTCAATAGATGTCTTGCCACCACGCACAGCGTTGTTGGACGCACTGCGGACCGGTGGCTCATACTTGGTGACGCCAAGGTACTTCGCTACATTGCATCCGGTGACCACGGCAGCTGGACCCCATGGCTTCAACTCATCGGCGACTGCCTTGAGCGGAACCACAAAACCAAAGGATGGTTCTTTTCTTAGCTTAATGTGCTTCACTCTGCCGTTGCTGGTGTAGTCCCATACGCCGAGCTTGCGGCCAAGGTCTTCCGGCACAATTGAATCAGGAGGTACATGGACAACGGGGTCACCGACTTTGAAGTCTCCCTTGCCAACCACCACCTGCCAGCCTGCCACAACAACAAGCTCCAGCTTGTCTGCGTTTGGGTGGGGCAGGACTTCCTTGATTTCCAGGACTGGAACAATCAGATCGCTCATATGATCTCCCCTGCAATGTGTTCTTTGATCTCGCACTTCAGGTTCAGTCCAGACGCTTCCAGCATTTGAGCGGTCGATACCTCTGAGTCGAAGGCGTTATGGTTGAACTTGATGCAGTCTCCTGCCTTAACAGCCCTCAACGCTACGGCTGCATTGGCGCCCTTAGTTGCAAACAGCTTGCGAGCGGTGGCAACTATGTATGCGTATGAGCCGTCATTCAGCGTCCCGATCCACTCTCCTGGTTTGCGGTACCGGTGTGTCATGCTGACCACCTTCCAGTCGGCAAGTGGTTTTGACTCTTGCATATGGCTCCCTTCTGATGGTTGTCATTCAGCGACAGGACAACAGTACCAGCTGACTAATGTGCGTGACAACTTACAGGTGTACGCCTCATTTATCATCTTGACAAAAAAGTCAACGGTCTGGTATTATGCGGATGGAGGTTGTAATGTCGGAACTAGGACAGCTGCTCGCAAAGCATCGACCCACATCAAGGTGGCCGCTTGAGGTACTGATTCAGGCCGATGATCTACTCAAGTGGAAGAAGGAACGGATCGCCCGGGTACGGGCATGGATGAAAAGGAGAGGAAGATGCCGAGGCTGAGGCTGACACAGCAGAACTGCTCTGATATCGAGTTGCCTGACCATGGTTATGTTCTCTACAAGGACACCAAGGTCAAGGGGCTGTCGATGCGAGTCCTCTACTCCGGGTCCAAGACCTGGGTGGTGGAGTACAAGGGCAATGACGGCAAGCGCAAGCGGTATGTGATCGGAACCTACCCTGTCATGTCGGCCAAGAAAGCTGAGATCAAAGCGATCTCTGTCCTTGGCGAAATCGCCGATGGCGAAGACCCGCAGGCTGAGCGGCAAAAGCTGACAGCGTGGACGCTGCACGGCTGGTCGCAGGCGTACCGCAACCAGACCAGGGCGCACAAAAAGTCCTGGAAGGATGACAAGCTATACCTTGGTATCGCTGAAGAAATCTTTGGTGGCAGTACCCCGCTCTCTCTGATCGGCAGACAGGACATCCAGCAAGCCCACTTTGAGATGTCCAATCCAGATGAAGATGGAATGCCAACTCAGCCGGCCCGCGCCAACCGGTGGTTGTCATCCATCTCCGCCTGCCTCAATGCCGCAGTCAATGATGGGATCCTGAAATACAACCCTGCCCGGGGCGTGAAGAAGTTCGAGGAGCCGCCGGGTCGAGACCGCACCCTTAGCGATGAGGAATGGAACTCTGTCCTGAAAGCTTTGGAGACAGAGGAACTGAACAACCAGATAGCATTCCGCATGCTGATGGGAACAGGCGCCCGGGCCTCTGAGGTTCTGAATGCTGTGTGGATGGATGTCAGGTTTGAGGATAAGATCTGGCGGCTCCCCAGGACCAAGTCCGGGAAGTCCCAGGTGATCCCATTGCGGGATGACCTGACTGCGTTGCTAAGGATGGTGAGAGCGGTGAGGGTTCCGACGCCCATGGACCATGACTTCATCATCGAAGGCGAAGATGGCAACCTGCGCAGTAGTCTGAGATCGACATGGACCAGGATCAAGAAGAACGCTGGCATTCACGGCGTGCGCATTCATGACATCCGCCGAACCGTTGGGCTAAGGGTCACCAGGGAGAGCGGGCTGCATGTGGCATCGAAGCTGCTCCGCCACTCTGATATTCGGATTACCGAAAAGATCTACGCCCCGCTGTCCATTGATGAACTACGGGGCGCAGTGAATGGGATCGGTGATGTCGGGGCGGATCAGGACTGAGGGGTCTCCAAGTACTTCTCAAGAGCATCCGGTTCATAACGGACCCTCGCCTTCGGGCTGGGTCCAATTTTTTTGTACTCTGGACCGGTGCCCATCCACCTCCACTGGCGGAGAGTGTCTGGCTTGACGCCAAGGTATGCGGCCGCTTCCTTTGTGCTGAGCATCGCGGTCATTGAGTCCGCCTTGGGCCTTGGTGATACGGGTATAACGCTGGCGGCACGGAATTGCCAAACATATTTTGCATGTGCTGATTTGGCATCCCTATCATCTGAGACTGAGGCATCTGAAACTGAGACATCTGAGACATCTGAGTCTGGGCCATCCTCTGTGCCTGCTGCTCAATGGTTCCAAAGTCCCTGGAGATCTGGATACAGTTTTGGACTTCATCAACAATCTTGTCGATGTCTTTGGTTAGATCAAGCTCTATAGAGGCGCGGGTTCCCCTACTGTAGACCTCAAGTTTCAAGCCCTGTGTTACAACTCCATTGAGCCGCAGCACGCCGATCAAGGACACCAGCTTCTCAGCCGTTGGGATGTTCGCCGGCATCTGATCCGGCTCCTCCTCCACCTCATCCACCATCTTTTCATCATCAGGAAGCATTGGGCAGGTCCAATCCGAATTCATCAATGAACTCCTCCTGCTCAACTATGCCAAGGGCAAGGATCGGCCGGATGATCTGGTTGATCATATACCTGCCGTGTGCAGGGTCGGCGTCGATCTTCGCCCATATGCGCTCCATCTCTTTGAGGAACTTTTCAGGGTGGAACTCGGCACACCCAAGGTACTGGAGGACACTGTAGACATGGCCGAAACCGTCACCGCTCTCTCCGGTGGCCATGCTCATCTCCCGGATATAGGCTCGCGCTTCTACGCGGTTGAGATCATTCTGTTTGCGATCGTAGGCCACCTGCCTGTTGGTTTCGCTGGTGATCGCCGGCTGCTCAGGGGTGAAGCTGTCCCGCACTGCGCAGAAGAACATCGCCGAGTAGTGTGCGCGCACCGGCATGTACTCCTTCTGAATGTTCCTCATGACTCACCTCCCACCGAATGAAGGAACGCAATCGAACCAAGCATTGCAGCTGCCCGCACAAAGGTGGCAAGCGGGGCGCCGGTCTGGTCTGCGGCTTCACGCAAGGTTGCCATCTCCTGCTCTGAGACACTCAGAACAATGCGGTAGTTCCTCTTGTCCTTCTTGAGGTACTTGGTGATCTGGGCGGCGAGCATTGACTGTGGTGTATCCATCCATCCTCCAGTGTAGCGTCGGGATTGGTGTCCCGGTTTCGCTACTATACTGGACAACCCCACCGCTTGTCAACCCCCATCTGTAGATTTCTGTAGACAAAAAAAGACGGCGGGCCGTAGCCCGCCATCGCACTGATTATCTAGTCAGCGTCGCTTCTAGCTGTTCACCTCATCAGCAAATACCAGCTGCCGCCTGACCCCGCACTTGATGGCGAGGACAACATTGCTGAAAAGAATTTTCACTAGCTCCTTGAATGACTCACTCATGATTCCTCCTTGGGTATGGCTGCGTTGTGACTTTGGAGAATGATCAGCAATTCCTCCGAGTACCTCTCCAGCCGTTTGATGTTTGTGCCGATACATCGAACCTTGTCGCCAAATACCGGCATTTCTACACAGGCCTCCAGCACTGGCGGAGGCGGGATCTCCAGCGGCGCAGGCTGCTGGTACACAGGAACCGGGTAGGGTTGTGGTGTGTAGATGATCTCCGGTGGGGGGCAGGTCTTGCAGGCGGTGATTAAAAGCGCACCACATATGCACAAGATGTACAGTATCTTCCTCATGGCGCCCCCCATCCCAGTGCATCGATAAGCTGGTCAAGGGCGCCCTCGCAGTCATCGGCCGTCACCTGTGCGGCAAGCTCAGCCTCCACCTCCGCCTGGGCCTGGAGTGCCGCCATCTTCGCGGCGATCTCAGCCTCAAGCTGGGTGGCATAGGAGTCGGCCATGCCCTGGAGGGTGGCAACTGCCTCCTCCCACTCCTCAGATGCGGCGACCCACTGGAGATTCACCGCCTCATGTGCAGCGATTGTTTCCAGCTGGAACGCAATCACCGCATCCTTCTTGGCGATCTCATCATGTAGGTTTTCGATCTTCACCTGTTGGAAGTAGAGCGTGCCGGCGATGATGAGCGCACCCGCAACAACCAGTGCCGCCTTCCAGTGTTCAGCAATGAAGCCCCCGAATGACTTCAGGATTAGCAGTACAGCTGTCATGTGCCCTCTCTTTCTTGTGGCTTGCCTATGGCTACGGTGGCCCCATACAGCGCAAGCACCGCGCTAGTAACTGATGCCCACCACCACAGGGCAGGCATCGGGTCTCCGGTGTTAATCACATTCATGATTACCAGGAACAGTGCCACAACAGACGCATACGCCTCAGAAAACGCAGAGAGAAGGAATCGCCGCGATCGGAACTTCATGTCATCTATAATTTCAGCGACCATCATATTCCTCTCTCAACTCAATGGCCGCATCAAGGCCCGGGTTGGTTGTGTTGTCAGCGTTGATGAGTGCGTTGTACTCACCGCCAAAGTCCTGGCGCAGAACCCATATAAAAGCTGCCTGGATCCCATAGTCCATAGCCTCCTTCACCTTGGACTTGAGGTGTGAGTACTGATCATCTGCCAGCTTGTGTCCAATCTCCAGGAGAATGAGCCGGTACCTTGGGTAGTGAGTGTGTTCATAGATGTAGCGAAACGCCTCTGTAACCGACTGGTCCTTGTCCCAATGGCTCAGTCCAATGAGGTGAGGTTTGTGAATCAGATATGGAATGATGTCCCTGGTGGCATTCAGCTGATATGTGTCCTCGGTGTGGTTCACCGTGATCATGTGATACACCCTTAGCTTGGCGTCCGGGTGCCTCAGCGCGGCAGCTTCGACGCCAGCCTGCCTCTCCTCGAACAGCCGGGCTATATATGCCGCACGGCCGAGGCGGACCTCATCGCATACCGCAACCTGACAATCATAGTTGCCGTCACATGCTATGTATTCTTCCCGTGGACGGCTCGGCCAAATATCACCAGTCGGGCAGCGATTTGGTTCGCGGCATACCGGCCCCCAAATTTGCCAGTCCGCCTCCCAGTTTGTGAGGATAATTGTTTTGTCTAAGTGACCAAATTTCTGATAGAGATCCTCGGCATACTGACCCCAGTCTCCGCCCTCCCAGGGCGATGACCTTCCCTCTGCACACGCCTGCTCTGAAAAGCTGTGTTGCATTGGCCGCAGAACAATGAGGTCAACCCCGGGGTTCTCATACACCCATGTCATATCACGGTGGTCATCCCCTTCCGGAAGTGGCCACCACCCAGGCTCATCAGTGAGGGAAACCATCGGCCACAACTGGACCGCCTGAAACCCGTAACCGACAACCTCATCTGTCGCTGCCCAATTTGGATAGCTGGCATCCTGTCCACCCCAGATACCGTTATACCCACCATCTTTGGCGAGGACTGTGATCCCAATCCTCCGCTGGAAATCAAGCCGTGGAAGTGGGGCGATGAGTCGCGGCGTGGGACACGGCACATCCCACACCTGACAGTAAATGTTAGACGGCGGTCGCAATACCTGCGCCCATGAAGATGGACACATCAAGCACAAGGCCACCAAGGTGGCCGCTAAAACTCTCATGTGTCCTCCTAGCTGACTAGCTCAAAGTGTGGGCCGTCCATGAAGCTCTGATCCCTGTGGTCGAAGTCGCGGTCCCAGTCATACCCACTCCGCAGAGTGAGGCCGAGGCCGGCGGCGAATCCAACCACCCAGTTTGACCATGCGACCCACAGTTCCCGATCCTCCCAGTCCTTTTGCTTAAATGGGTACGGGATGATGTCCATAGCCTCTGATGGAAAAGTGTTGTGTTTAGAGTCGGGCCACTGAACCTTTGATCTACCAGTGTCGAAATAGTGGTTCTGTGTCTCCTCTCCCCTGTGTCCCTCCGTAATGGAGAAGTCCCGGTGTTTGATCATCTCGCCCACCAGGAACTCCAGGTCGGGGTGCAGGGTTGCCTTATGTTTCTTTGACACTGCACCGAATTTGTACATTAGAACTTCCCTACTACCCATGTCCCAATCATTGCAGCAGTACCAGCAAGAGTGGCGACCTTTGCCGCCAGCCCCCACTGCCTGCTTTCGAGCTTATCGAATCGGACTGCTATGTTTTTAAGGAGTACCGTGTTAACGGCTGTCGCCTCGGCGAGCGTATCGATGCGTCCCTTGTTGCCGTTACCAGTCAACTTTACAATCTCCTTCCTGATCTCAGAGATCTGCGCAGAAAGTTCATTTGACCTACTCGAAGCATTGAGTTGGTTAGCCTCTATGCGTCCAAACGCTCGCTCACATTCAGGCAGTGGGTGATGGAATGGTTCAGGCATTAGCTCACCCCCTCATAAAATTGAGTGAACCTATGCTCTGCTTTTTTAATACGGTCTTCCATCGCCGCAATCCTTGCCTTCCTAGTTTCATCAGACATGTTCTTGTTGTTTTCAAATAGAGTGATCTGCTTCCGATACTTCGCAGTCTCCCGCTCCATTGCCTCAAGTCTCGCCAGTGCCCGCACCTTCGGAGCGTTATCCCTCCGCAGCTGTGCTGCTTCCTTTGTCTTGCCGTCTGCCCTGAGTGACTTCACCTCATTCTCGAAGTCCCGTAGTCCAGTCGAGATGTGGTCAACATCAGAACCCCTGGCCCTGGACACCTGGAATCCCATCGCCCTGCCGAGTGCATCGAATGCGTCCATCTCGCCGGTGACAATGTTCCATCCCTCCTGTGCCTGGACAGGCTGAGTGGCCTTGATGTTGTAGAGCAACCAAGACGGCAGCTTGGTGAGATCCATGCCTCCGGTACTGCGCTGGCTGGTTGTTTTGAACTGCTCCTTTCCACCCCTCCTGTCACCGGGCTTGTGACCAGGGCCGCGACTCTCATAGAACCCCTTGTCATCAATGCCAAGGAGTTCCTCAATGGTTGTAAAGCCAGCGTCCTTCCAGTCCTTGCCTGAAAGCAGCGAGTGGATGTTCCTGGCTAACGGCGATTCCTTGTGGAATGCAGACTGAATCGGATGCGTGGCCCACTTGAGCGGATCGCGGAAGTGACCGATCAGCGAGAAGTACCTACGCCTGTCATCCGGATTCCACTTTTCTCCAAGCCATGGCACCCAGTTCATCGCCCTGTGGAACAAGATGTAGAGAGGAGTGATGTCCATCTCCAGCCATCTCAGGTTTCGCCACCCATCCTTGACTGACTCCTCGAAGTTCTTTTTCCAGTCATCATTGTCATCAAGACCAATGGCGCCAGACAGCGCGGCGAGAAGCATGTTGCCAATCACCGTAGCCGCCAACCCCTTGGTGAGCGCGCCTGTCCAGAACCTCTGGTACATTTCGCGCTCCTCTGGCGTACCCCTGTGCCACCCACGGCCACCAAGCACCATGCGCTTGACGGTCAGTGCGTTCGAGCCGGTCCAGTCTGGAGCAAGGAAGATGAGGCGCAGAGCCTTTCGCCACCCCTGGCTGACGCCCATGCGGTCCATGTGCAGTCCACCAAAGTCGGCGTTGACTAGAGACGCTACCCTCCTGGCAATCTCTCTCGGATCTGTGCCATTCCTGCCATCCTTCTCAAGCGCACGCCGGTACTCAATGAGTGCCGCCTGAGCCTTGAGAGATGCGCCAAAGCGTTTGAACAGGAAGTTGGCCTGTCGGTTACGGAGTTCACGCATCTTCGAGCGAAGATTTGTGCCGGCACCAACCGCATCCAGCGCCTTGCTGATGCCGCCCTGCTGTGACAGGATGCCTTCATCGAACTCCTGAAGGGCACCAAGAGTGAGTCCATTGCGAACCAGGAACTCAAGCTCGGGGTGCATGTTCTCGATCATTTCATAGCCCGCGCGGTAGGACCGGCGAAGGTTGAACCTGCTGAACTTCTCATTCCCATCTGCACTCCAGGATGACGCCCCACCCACACCAAGGTAGAAGGAGCGCAAGAATGCGAGGTGGTGGAAGAATGATGTCATGAGGATCCATGACTTGGTGATAGCGTTGTACTTCAGCATGAAGCTCAGGGTCTTGCTGTTCGCGCCAACGCCCGGCTTCAGGATCCTGTTCAGATCCTTTGCCATTGCCTTCGGAACATAGAGATCCTTCTTCTCCCACCTTGTCAACCTACGCTCAATGCGGACTGGCGAACCTCCGTTGCCGGTCCTTGTCAGCGCCCACCTCTCGGCCTCGGCCCTTGAGTTGAACACCTTCATCCCGGGCTGAATCCACTCTTTGCCGGCGTTCCCAGGCTTCGAATAGAATGCGTTTCTGCGCTTGTCAATTTCTTTCTGATTCAGGTTCTTCACCACCACAAACTCTTCAGTGGTGAATGTGTCAGACCATGTCTGCTCCTTTCGCTTCAGATCCACACCCTGCACTGTCTCAACCGGTACTCTGTAAACAAAGTTTGGATGAGAGATGCGCGCATAGACATCTTCATATCCCTTCGGAACAATGTGTGTGATGAGGAACGGTGCGTCCTGCTCGCCGGTTGGGAGCCGCATCCGCCGACCCTTGTGGATAAGCGCCCGGTCTTCCTTAACCCTGGCGATCTCATTCTTCAGGAGCATCAGGTTGTTGGTTGCACCCTTGACCAGTAGCTCATGACCAGCCGCCCACCCCTCAAGGATGGTGCCAAGCTTACGCTGACGGGCATGCCGTGTTGTTGTTCCAAACCCACCGCTCTCATCCTGCCTGCTGAGCGACTTATTGTCCTTCAGCTTCCAGGCGCGGTTCACATAGTTGTCAAGGATGTTGGAGATGATGCCAGCATCCTGGGCATCAACCCCATGCGCAGCATAGCTGGCGTTGATGTCATCAGCCAACTGTTTGATCTCACGCAACTGAGGGGTGTTCGCCCGCTCAATCTCCTGGGCCATGCTAAGGATTTCCCTCTGACCCTTGTTGAGTTTCCTCAGGATTTCAGGATCCGTTGCATCTTCCGGGTTGCGCTTCAGGTCGATGTAGAGGTGCATGGCTTGGTCCCACTTGTCGGACTCCTGGCCGTAGTAAACACCGCTGTCTTCCATGCCGGCCGAGAAGATTGTCAAGAGAGATTTTTCTCCCATGATAAGCTTCAGACGCTTCTGAAATTTCCGCGCCTCAACGGAGTTCGCGAAGAAGGCAAAGTCCTTGCCCTCAAACCAGTCATCCATGAGACCCTGACCTGGACCGTCCCGGCCGTCACCCTTCGGGAATGACAGCTGGTATGCAGGCTGTGAACTGAGTCCGGCGCTTGTGAGATGCCACATCAGCCGCCGCTGTTCAAAGCGAGCGATGTCATGCTCTGAAACGGATGGGTCGAACTCCCTCAGTTCCTTGGCATCATCTTCAGCTTTTGCCCTGGCCCCATTCACCACACGCTCCTGCTCTGGAGTCATGTCGGAGATGTTTAACTGATGCCTGATGTCATCATCCTGTCTGCTGAAGTCGCCATTGTTGCCAAGTGCAGACTTCAGCTGATTGGGATCAAACACAATGTAGTGCTTAGCTCCGACAATGTTCGGCATGCCTGGAAACTGGCGCGCTGCATCTTGAATGATCCCGTCATATCCAATGGACCTCAATGCCTCGGCAATAATCCAGCCACCATTCGCCATGGTGCCTTCTTCATCATAAAGCTGGTCAACATACGGACCAATGAGGTCTTGCAGATCAGCAACATCAATCTCGCCATAGTCCATGGCGCGCTCCATGATGTCCCTGGTTATTTCATTTGCAGCCTGACCCATTAGTGCTTCAGGGTAATTCTCATTGATGATCTCTTGGATGGCGCGAATAAGCTCTCCAGCCTCACCACCCCAGTTTTCCTCATCCTGTTCAACAAAGTCGCCGTTCTCATCCTCTTCAGGATAGGTATACTCAAGTCTTGTTGAATTCGGCCCACCCCAGTACACCCGCTTCTTCATGCGCACATACAGTGGGTAGATTGCAGGCTGGCCACCATTCTCTCCGAGAACCTGATCTGTTGCCATGCGATCGAGGGCGTTGTAGATCATGTCTGAGTTGTAGCTCTCAGCATACTCAAGGATGTCGCCGTCTTCTTTGGGGTTGTAACCATCCTTGTCTGCGTACTTCTCAAGGATTTCCCTTTGGGTGGCCTCCTCCATGTCCTGCCATTCATTTTCCAGGCGGTCAGTCACATCATAGATTCGAGCAAGTTGATCACCGCCGGCACCAAGATAGTTGGCGTCGATGTCATCAATGGAATCAGATGAATAGAATGCCCTTCCAAAGAATGAGTTTGGGTTTGTCCTGTCCAGATTAAACACAGAGAATGTGTGAGTGCTACCATGGCCGATAACAAGCGGGTCACCATTCTCATCCCTGAGCGCCTCTCCCTGGTCCCATTGCTTGAAGTTCTCAGAGTTGGTCTGCTCCGGGTTGTGGGTAAGTTGGTGTTTGATCTTCGGTTCACCAATTCCAAAACTGCCATCATTGCCAAGGGCAGACTTCACCTGCGGCGAGCCGGCCCATGCGATCCACACCTCACCAAACTCAGCTTCGATGCCGAGTGCTTCGCGGGTCTCTGCATCAAGATGCCCACCGAGTTCATCGGTTGCCACCTGCCGGGCGCCGTCATATCCGCTGCGCTGGAATGCCCTGGCAACAGTTTCTCTTGCCATGCGCTTGGCGTTTACATTCCCACCGAATGCGGACCCGGCGATAACATCTGCCATGGAGACAAATGCCAAGCCAGCAGTCGCGCCGGCCGGTATTGCGGCGGCGATCTCCTGAGCGGAGACGGTGATCCCGTACCCGGCAGCAATCTCTTCAATGAGGGCTGGAAGGGTAGCGGCCACCACAGGATCAAGAGCAGCATCCATGTCAACAGGATTCTGAATTGATGCGTAAAGCGGGATGGTTCTCCCGCCGGGTGTCTGGTATGTCGGAGACTCGGATGTAAAGGTATTGGACACCTTGGCAAGCGTTGCCATATAGATGCCAAGACCAAAGATCCCAGGCTGCATTTTAGTTGGTATGAACTTATCGAAGTCCTTGGTTGTGCCATGAAGCAGAACCAGCGGGTTGCCGTCCTTGTCCACCACAGCGGAGTTTGCGAACCACCGCTTAAACTGCGGGGTGTTTGTCTGCGCCGGGTTATGCGCCAGCTGGTGCATATAGTTTCCGGTCTGCCCAAACTGTCCGTCATTGGCAGTTGACTTCACATCGCTGGGCTTCAGCGAAATGTAGGCAAACCTGTCCATCGGCGCGACGCCTTCAACCTCTCCTGGCGCTGTGTTGTAGTACTTGATTGCGTCATAGCCAGCACGCAGGAATGCAGTGCGGGCACGGCGAATGTAATCGGCCCTGTCCTCATCATCAAGGCGGACAAACTTGTCATTGCTTTTGATGAGTTCAGCCATGCTTTCATACGGAACACGCTTCGGGTTTACAAAGTTCTTGACCGGCTTGCCGGCCCTGTAAGCATCAAGTGCTTCCTTGATCTGTGCTTCAGTGGCGAAGTGACCAAAGGTCTTCCGCAGAAACTTTTCTACCAGATCGATGTTCTTTCCACCGGTGAACACCTTGTCGATCATTGCGCTGGCTACCGCATACTGGTCGAACTCGCCTGACACATCATTCCTGAGGTCCAACACCCGCTGTGCGGCGAGGGTGAACGTCTTAACCCGCGCCCCAAACGGCGGGGTCTTTGGCCCATTTATATCCTCGGACCCGGCAAACCGATTAGCTACGCCGTGGTACTCAGCAAAGTGAGGACCAAGCAACTGGTCAGGCGGAGCGTACCCAATTCTTGGCGAGCCGCTCTCATCCCTGAAGCTCTCCCAATCCTTCCGGCCATTGGCAACCGAGTCATCGGTAGTGCCATGGGTGAGGATCTTCGGGTTGCCTTCTTCATCTACAATCACACCCTTGCGCCAATAGCGGCGGAAGTTCGGGTCATCAAGAAGTCTGGTGTCAAACTTCGGTCCCTGCGTTTCCAGTTCTGCCCTGGCTACATCTGTCAGCTGGTTCTTGGAAACCTGCTCTGTCTCTGGAGGTCTTTTGAAAGACTTCCTGCCAGGAAACATTGCGCCGACCATGACGCCAGACTCGGTTCTGAATGAAATTTCATATTCAATCATTCCATAATCATTGTCGGTCCACGCAACAGTCAGAACATCACCAACTTTGACCACATCATCGGCAAGGCCGAGGGTACCAAACCCATCCTCTGCCCTTTTGTCAACATAATCAACTAGCTTCTGGTCAACAATAATCTGGTCGCCGGGCTTCATGTTCGCGGCCGTCAGGCGCTTCCGGCTGTCGGCGATCTGGTGTTTGATGTTCGGATCATTCGAGTCAAATGTTCCACGGTTGCCAGTGGCAGACTTGATTTGTGTCGGCTCAAAGACTACATAGACATCCTCGCCACCTTGGCGGCGAGTGCCATCAAATGTATTTTTGAAGATAACACCATCATGGCCGGCTTTCTTGGCCTTCAAGATGGTCTGATTGTAGTTGTGTTCCCTGTAGTGCTGCCCCTTCTGATCGACAATCAGCGGGTTCTGCATCGACAGGTACACCGGCATCACATTGGGGCCAGCGGGTATTGTGTTTTTCTTTAGCTCACGGTAGATCTTATCAACACCCGCCTGTTCCCTTTCGCTTATTTCTGTATGTTCGGCGCGTGCCTTTTCTGCCCTGGTTTGCCACTGGCTAACCGGGAGTCCAGCTTTCTCCGCCATCGCCTTTACTGAGGTCGGGGCGCCCCACATGAGTGCATTGAAAAGCTGCTTCCCAAATTTCTCACCCATGAAGAACCGGTCATCCTGTCTTGCAGGAACACCCTTCCCAAGGCTTGCCGCCTCTAAGAACCCTTGATTTGTAGCCATCGCATAGCCGATGTCAGACTCAAGAGAACTTAGCTCTTCTTGATTTTCGCTACTCCTAGTGCCCCACTCATGCCCCTCTTCAGAGGCGTAGAAGTCGGCCCGGGCCTGCTCCCAAAGATCATCGCCAAGGTCAGCAACATTAGCACCAAAGTGAGCGTAGTGGCTTGCGTTGTCAGGGTCATTGGAAAAGAAAAACCCCTTCTTCGCGGACGGGGCACCGGTAGTCTTTCCAAGCTCGCCCTTGTCGAACTCTTCAAAAACTGATGCGCTACCATGGAAAACAACCAGCGGCTGGCCTTCGGCATTAACGACCCTTGAGTTCTTGAACCAGTCCTTAAAGGCCTTTGTTTCGGTCTGGCCAGCATAGGCTGACATGCCGGTTGCCTTTTTAAGAAGCGCAATCAGATCTTCATGGTTTGCACCATCTGGAAGATCCCTGTGGCTGCGCGCCCTCTCGGCATCAGCCTCTACTTCACCGAGATCAACTTGATCAATCCGGTTGTCGCCGTCTAGCTCAACGCCTTTGAGGTAGTGATCCATTGCAAGCGATTGAATATGAGCCAGGGCATTGAATTGAGTGGACACATCTTCGGGCAATGATTCAAGAATTCCTTTTGCAAAGTTGAACGCATCCCACTTTAGCTTCCGAAATTCCTCACTGGTAACCAGCTGATGTTTGGCTTTCCGTCTTGCTCTTGCATCTGACCGCGCCTTCTTCGCCTTGTCAGCATCATCCAGCGGTTCGGCACCAAACAGAACCCACTTGCCGTCATTGCCATATCTGTTCATGGCATCTACAGCATTGTGTGCAACCCTTGACGGGGTCTCCGGATGGAAGGCTTTCTTCTCACCGGTTTTCTGGTTGACGGCAACAATCTGATGTTTAGAGACAGCTTCCCCGGCTGGCTCAGCTGCCAGCTTGCGCACTTCAACCTGTGGGTTGCCCTTGGTGCCGTAGTCAGAACGGACCACCTCAAAGCCATCACCGAGAATCCCGGCAACATGCTCCTCAAGCTCGGCCTGTGCGAACCCCTTCTGATAGGTTTCCCTCGGAGTTCCCGGGCTGATGATCCATCCGCCCTTTTCGAGCTTGGCGTCCTTCTTGCTCTTAGCTCCGTTGACATCGGATGCAGAGCGGGTGGTAATGTATGCGCGACCACCCGGCTTTAACAGCCGACCAATATTCTTGACAATGTTGGCACGCACATCCGGCGGTACCACATTGAGAACCAAGTTGTTTACTACGACATCAGCCTTGCCCTCAAGCGCGGACAGAACATCCTCGCCTGCGGGATCGGAGAAGTCGGGCTTGAAGTCGCCCTCCTTGTCATAGAAGGGTTCATGCGAATAGACCTTCTTGGAGGCCTTCTTCAACTCTTCTGTACCGATGCCCTTGCCGGCACCATAATCAACAACAACCTCGCCATCATTGATCTTCAGACCCGCGCCGATGTATGAGCCTGTGGTGTTGGCCCGCTGGGTGAACCCGGCATTGGCTGCGTCTGGGATCTTCAGCTGGAACTTGGCGTCACCGGTCGCACCCTTCGGTACCTTGATGCTGATGTTGCCAGCGCGAAGCTCGCCAAAGATCTGGTCAAGCTCAATGCTGCCGATCAGGCGACCAACCCAGTTGTCAAGAATGGTCATGAGACCACGCTGACTCGGGTGCCAGACCTCATAGGCCTCGGCCGCTTTTTCCTCTGCGAGATCAAGGATGTACTTGGCATCTTCCGTAGTCGGATCAGCCATCGCTTCCTTGGCGGTAAGGTCTATGGTTCTGCCCTTCGCCTTCGCATCTTTGACCGCAACCCTCCAGACCTTCTTCAAGACCTGAAGGCGCTGTTTCTCACTGAAGGCAAACTTGTACAGAATGTGGAATGCCTCATGATCGATGGTGGTTTTATCCGCCCGATCCTTGGCACTCACCTCGCCCTTGTTAAGGAAAATCTTTGTCTTGGTATCGCCCTCATGGGTCACGGCACCCCTAGCTCCGTAGACCTTGCCAGCCTTTCGCTGCGCATTGTAGTCCTCTAGGGACTTGAAGCCATGTGCCCTAACACCAGACTCAGTGAGTTCAATGTCGCCAACGGCAACCAGGATGATCTCATGCCCGTCCTCTAGCCTGACAACTGCGCCGGCCTCGGTCGGGATGATCTCCTTCACATCTTTGTGTTTGAAGCTGTCTTCTACAACTTCCTGTTTCAGCGGAGAATCGGCCCAGTCCTCTACCTCTGTGTAGTCATCTTCCGTGGCTGTTTCATCTCCGAGTGCCTTGGCACCCTCAGCCCGGGCGTTGATATCGGCCGCATCCTTTGCATCTTGTTCAGCCTTGCGCTCAGCGGCCTTAGCCGCAGCTTCAGCCTCGCGGGCCTTTGCCTCAGCCTCCTGTGCTTCCGCCTCAGCCTTCTTCTTCTCTGCCTCAAGCTGTGCCTCAGACTGCCTCGCCTCACGCTCATTACGCTTGGGATCAGCAGACTCTTGCGCCGCCTCAACATCGGCTCTCCGTTGGTCACGGCTGGGTGCCCGCTCCTGAGGGGCGCCCTTTTCTCCAGCCGCCGGGATACCGTATGGATTTTCTTCAGGGATGGCAGCAAAGGGGTCTGGTTTGCCCTCTGCCTTGGCCTGGGCCTGTGCCTTAGCCTTCTCCCTTACGGCTTTAGAGACAAGCTTGGACGCTGCCTGCTTTGCCTGTACAAGAGCGGGTGCGTTCTTCGGGCCATTGAGGAGCTTCTTCGCTTCCTCCTCTGTCAGATCAACCAGTTCCGGCGCATTCTGAATAACCTCTGCCGGCGTCGGCACCTTATTCAGCTTGGTCGCCAGATCATGGATACCTTGAACATTGCGGGCGGTCTTGTTTGAGGCAAGCTCGCCCTTGTCAATGCCTACATCTCCAACATCCGCAAGAAGCTGTTGTGCTTCCTTTTGGGAGATGGTGCCCAGCCCCTGTCGCTTAACCTCGCGGCGTACATCCCCCATGCGTGGACGCTTGCCAGTGTTCCTGGCTAGGTTAATGACTGCCCTCTCCTTGTCGGTATACTCCGACATCTTTTTCGGTTTGGGTTTTGCAGGCGAAGGTGCGCTAACTTTATTGGTGGCCTCAGCTTCAGGCCCGGCAGATTTCAAGGGGGAATATGACGGCTCTTCCGCAGGTTGCTGTAGCTTTTCAGCTTCCTCTTTGATGATCTCATCGGTGATATCACCCTCGGCGCCCAATGCCGCTGCCTCGCCAACATCAGGGGTGCCGTCTACATCTTGTATGATCTGTTCTGCTTCAATGGCAATGCGATCAAGAACACGCTTCGCCAGCTGCTGCGCCTCAAGCGGGGTCGCAGCATGTGCGCCGATGCGGCGGTCCTTTGCCAGCTTCGCGACAGTCGGAACCTTCCCGGACTCCACAACGCTCGGCGCGATCTCTGCCGCCACCTCATTGATCTGAGCCTGACTTAGTTGAAGCTTTTGATCAGACTCCTCTTCGAGCAAAGTCTTAGCAACAGACTCAGGGACACCCAGAGCCACCGCTTCAGCAACCGTAGGTGTTCGGCCATTCTCTCTCTCCATGTCGGCGAGTATGTCAATGTAGTCATCTGCCTCATCCTGCTGTGCAGTAGGCGCAGCTTCAGTCTCAGGCTGTTGAGCCAACCTTTGGCGATATGCGAGGGTTGCTTCACCCTCTATTCCGCCTGCCACCTCATGGGCGGCTTCAGTTTGTAGTTCCTCATCGCTGAGCGCCAGCTTCGGGTTTGATTCATCCCACTCTTCTTCGGGGAGTGGCTCCAGTCCCTCAAGCTCCTTGGGCCTCTTCAACGGTTCGCTGACCGTGGTTTCTGTAGCGGGCGTCTCACCCGGTGTCGCGGCCTGCTGGTCCGCAGTCTCGCCGGTTGCGGCAGCTGCTTCATCAGCGGCAAGTTCGGCGCGGGTCTTCTTAAAGATCTGCGCGAACTGAGGGTTCTTCTCTGCCTCTCCCTGCGCTGCCTCAAGGGTCATCATCGGAGCGGTCATTGCCACCGATGTCAACGCACCAAGGTTAAACGCCTCTGGATGTTTCTGCTTACCCTCTATCGGGTTAAGAACAGCAGACAGGTCAAACCCTTCACCCTTAGCCCAACTCTGGATCTCCTCCTGCGTGACCTCTTCCTGGCCTTCCATGATCGCAGCGCCAACAAACTTGGCCAGCTTGGTTACAACCTTTGCCGGAAGTTTCATCAGCTGTTTTGCCGGAAGCTTTTCAAACCACTCTTGGACCGGCTTGGGTGCCTTGGCAAAGATCAGTGCAACCTGAAACAGATCCGCACCAGCAAGGGCCATGTTCCCCTTGAAGGTAGCGTCTGCGATATCATTCGCATCCTGCTCTGAGAGGCCATTGAACAGCGCCTCTTCAAATGAGCCACCGCCCTCCATTGCCGCCTCTGTTGCCCTCATGACAGCCGCGTACGGCATGGCATCTCCGAGAACAAATGCGGCCTTTGGCAACCACTTCGATCCCCACGCCCACTTTGCCAGGCCTGGAATCTTGGTTGTAAGCTTCGCGCCGACGGCGCCAGTCAATGTCCCTGCGCCCATTTTGGCGAGGACTCCACCAAGACCGCCAGCCGACGCCGCCATCATAAGCATGGGGCCAGACTCTTGAACGATCATCTCTACCGTTGTGGAGAGATCTCCCTGCCACATCTTGGTCGGATCAACATCCTTGTTGCGGTACTTCTCATAGCGAGCAGCACCACCCTCAGAGCCTTCTCTGCCAAACTTCTCCAGGCCTTCCATGTCAAGCTTGTTGCCGATCCATCTGGCCGCACCACCGGTGGCGCGCTGCGCACCACCAACGGCTGCACCGACAAGGGCATCACCAAGCTCAAGCCCGCCCTCTTCGCCATTGAGTGTATCAATGAGAAAATCACTCATGCGGCCAGTGTTGTCATTGGCCGCAATCTGTGCTTGTTTCATGCCTTCGGCGGTTGTTTTTTGCCCGCCAAAGTGAGTGACCTCATCAATGCCCTGGTCCTTTAGCTGGAGCGACTGCTCAAGCTGCCGCTTTAAGGCATCATCTTCTCTGCGCTGGCGTGTGTCCAGACCGCTGGGACCACCCAGGTCGGTCGGCGCACCCATCGGCACGCCCGCCACTGCGCTTTCAAACTCGGGATCTTGGGCCGCGAAGTACCCGGGATAGTCCCGCCGCACTACGGCATCAATCTCCTCCGGGGTCGCCCCGTCCGGAAAGCGAACCTGTTCGCCCGTCGGTAGAGTTACAATTGGCATTTACCTTTTCCTATTCTTCATCAGCCCTTACGGCATGCTTCCCAACTAGGTTGCTGTTGTTTCTGACAAGGCGCCTGTCCGCGCCGTCGCCAACATATTCATACGCCCCAAACTCGCCAAGGCCAGCTTGACCCCACTCTCTCGCAAGCTTGGCCTCAAGCTCTTGGAACTTAACCAGATCCTCACCAAATAGCGATTTTGTATCCAGGGTGTCAAGTACACCGTTCTTGGCCAGCAATTGAGCGATGTCGGCCTGGAGTGATTCAATCTTTTCCCGGGACGCTGCATCAACCTTGTCCAGATTAGCCGTGGTGTAAGCCTCTGCTCTGACACTTGCGGCTTCGACGCCTGCGTCTGCGCTGTACTTGGTGCGATCAAATGCCGCAGTGTTGTCCTTGTTAGACCGTTCATCCTTGAATCCCTCAACCAGTGTGGTGAGTTCAGTCTGGAAGTCCTGATCCTGTTGACGCTGCCATGCGGCTTGTGAGCGATTGATTTCATTCTGCTCATCATCATGAGCCATGCGCACCCGCTCCTTCAGCTGATCCTGGTAGTACGCCATCTCAGCCAGCCGAACCTGCTGCCCAAACTTCTGCTTGTCATTGATGAATGCCAGTGCGGCCTCAGGGTCATTCATGCCCATGTCGCCAAGAGCGGAGAAGGTTTCATCCCTTACCGGCTCTGGGAACTGTGACAAGAACTCCGTGAGTCGCTCTTCATCTGTGTTGTATTTTCTAAGCTCTTTGCTGCCCATCTTCTCGCCCGGCATTGGAACAGTAGCGAGCGCAGCATCCGCTCCCTCTTCACCGAGAGTATCAATCACAGCTGCTACATCTTCACTGCCGCCCTCTGGCTTAATCTGGTTCCAAGACTTTGTGCGATCCTGGAAATCCTTTTCGCCCATAGTGTCGGCGAGGCGAACAATGTCCTCTCCAAGCGCATGCCGCCTGCGGAGTGCCTGCTGTCGGTCCAGCATGCGAACACCTGCAGTTGCAGCTGCCACCCCATTCGGACCATATGAGGCCATGGCCCCTGCGGCGAGCGGAGCTACAATGTCAAATATCTTTGATCCTTTTCCTTGTCCGTCCACTGTTAACTCCTGCTCATAAATTGTTCTGCAACGGTTCCCGGAACAAACCCGCCACCACCTGACGCCATGCCAGGGGCCGCTGGACCCTTGGTCATTTCAGTGTAAAGCTGACCAAGTTCGATGGCGTCTTCAGCCATGCCCATGCCCGGGGAGTCTTTGATCTTCTGTAGTTTGGTCATTAGTTCTTCGAGTGAAAACCCGGTTTCTACGCCCTTTTGTGCTGCCGCTTTCATTAGTTCTGGTGATGCCTGAGAAATCATGGTCGCGAGATCCATGCCTGAATCGGCGTTGCCTGCCTGAGCCAACAGGCTAGGAGCAGCACCAGCCGCCTTGGCGGTGTTGCCACCCTTGGCTACCATATTGGCAAGGTCGCCGCCCTTCAGGGCAGCATCTGCACCAACTACAGCATCAAGCGCCTTCACACTATCGCCGATTGAGGCCACTGCATTGCCGCCCTTGACTACCGCCTCGGTTGCATCGAAGCCGTCCATTGCAATCTTGGCTGCGTCTGCACCCTTGGCTGGGTTTGTCAACAGCCCGGAGAGGCTTGTTCCCATGTTCGCGAGGTCAAGAAGCTGACGCTGCTTATCATCGAAAACTTTTCCACCAGATGCATCATCAACAAATCCAGCGAGACCGGTGCCAGCACCAGCAAGGTTTCCGGTTGCCGTGTCTCCAACAATGGAAGCAAGATCAAGAAGCGTGCTAAGGTTAAGGCCAAATCCTGTTTTCTCTCGCTTGTCCTGCATATTCGGATTGAGCGAGCCGACCATTACTTACCTCCGAACCCGCCCGGCCTTCCGGCCATCTGACCCAGGAACCCGCTGGAGCCTCGCGGTGAAAATCCTCCACCCGGCCGACCTCGAAGTTCGCCGTATTCCATGGGGGGAGCAGGGGAGTCATCCATGCGAATTCCGCCCTGGCCTGTAAACCCACCTTGCCCCATCGCGGGCAGGGTTTGCAACCCTCCCCACCCGGGTCTTCCACCAATGGGGCTGAATCCTCCACCCCGCATGTCCTGAAACTGCCCACCACCCTGAGGCTGCGGGCCACCGTAGCCGCCCGCTCCGCCGGCCCAGGACGGCTGCATCGGCTGCGGGCCACCGTAACCGGGCCGGCCAAGGGAACCATAATTAGGAGCCTGCTGGCCACCATTGAACGGTTGCCACTGAGCCGGTGGTCCTTGCATGTTATTAGACTGACCCCAAGCTTGCATGTTGCCATTAGGCTGACCCCAAGTTGGTTGTTTGGGAGCCTCAACCGGAGGCTTGCCCCAACTTGGGTTCTTGATTTCCTGTGGCGAACCCCATCCCCCCTGCTGCTGCATTCCGCCAGATGGCGTGCCGGCTGCAGGAAGCTTTGGACCACGCTGGTACATGGGCTTTTGACTCAGCCCGTGGTTCGACTGTCGCGAAAAGCCAAGGTTCTGCGAGGCCTGCGGCTGTCGATTGGAATCTCCCATTGTGTCCATGCGCTGGGCGTCTGGCCCTGGTCTACCATATTGCGGGAACTGTGACATTACTTACCTCCGCCTGAGGACCGCTGTCCAATTGTTTGTCCAAGCTGCCCGAACGGTGTGTAGAGAGCGTTCTCTGCAAGCCCCTGGCGGCGAAGGAAGTCATTGTATTCAGAGTCATAACCCTGCTGCTCATAGTCATGTGCAACGCCGCCGTACTTGAACTGCTGGTCGATTAGGCTGGTGTTGTTGTTCTGCCAGTTCTGACCGTTCTGCATGTTCATGTTGCCGGAGGCAATCTCCGCCTGATTTGCAGCGTTCCACTGGTTAATCAGGTTACTCTGTTGGTTGTTCAGGGCGCCGGCTGCACCAAGCTGACCCTGGATTCCCTGGCCGACTTGGCTGATGTACTGATTGCCGAGGTTGCCCATCCCGGTGCTGGCGCCGAGGGTGGCGTTGATGCCACGGTCGATGCCGCGCTCTTGCCTAGCGGCCGCTTCCTGCATAAGCGGTGTTGCCTGCTGCGCCCATGCGTCTGCGGTAGCCTGCCCGGATGCGCCAGACCTGCCAAGGCCCATGGATCCCATCTGGTTACCAAGGGTCTGCATTGTGGTGTCTTGAAAAACCTTTTGCTGATTAAGCAGGGCCGGGTCATTCCGGATGTCATCACCGGTTACCTGTTTCTGGCCCTGCTCATGGACATTCTCGAAGCCCTGGGCGGCTCGGTCACCATACTGGTTGATCTCTCCGCCAGCGAGCTTCGAGGCGGCGTTCTGTGCGCCCATCGCGCTCTTGAAGCCTTCGCCCTTGAACTTTGAATCTGCGCCAAACATGTTGTCTGACCGGTTACCAAGTTGGTTTGCGCTCTCTGATACCTTGGAGATCCACGGGTTACCGTTGTTCTTCATCCAGTTCAGGCTGTTCATTGCGGATTCTTGCTGACCGTTGAGTCCTGCCACCTGCTTGGCGTTAGGGGCCGAGAAGCCGTAGTCTCCGCCGTGCATCGGACCCTGGCTGTAGTTGCTCATGTACTTGCTCTGGCCAGTCGCCGCTGGGCCACCTGCGGTACCAAGATCCCCGCCGGTTGTTACCTGCCCTGCGCCCTGGTAACCACCAATGTTGGAGCCGCCCCCAACCCCAGGCTCGCCGCCATCATCGCCGGCATACATAGCCTTGTTATCCATAGACGGCGTTCCAGCTGCCGGGTTCTGACCATTCGCCCCACCGGCGTCACCGGGAGTTGTTCCCGGCGTCGCGCCAGTCCCACCCCCTTGACTTCCGTAACCACCGCCACCGCCGTTGCCACCCTGCCCAGTTGTCCAGGACGCAGCACCACCAAGCGGATTGTTCGACTGATAGTTCATCATCATGTTAGCTGTTTGTTGATACAGTGGTCTCAGAATATCTGGAATCACCGCTTGAGTTGTACTAGCTCCACCACCACCCATTGAACCCCTCCTTGGGGAAATTATTCGATCGGAGTGCTAAGGATTACCTTCTCTGATCTTGCAAATCCTGTGTCGTAACCCTCTAAAATTTGTGCCACAGTTTCATTCCGAGCGAATGTTCTAACGTCTGTGCAGCCGTTGGCCTTGCCCCACTCCTTCAGGAGATCAACCAAGCCAGACTTACCGTCTAAGTTGAACTCGACATCGCTGTTCTTCCAGCACTGATCGATAAGCACAAACTTGCCGCCGTAGTAATCATTAACGCTGGCAAGCAGGTGAGCGACAACTTTGTCATTCTCATCAATACCAGCGAACATCGCCAGGGCGGGGTTGTCTGAAAAGAACTCGGCGGCACATTCAGCAAATAGAATTTCTTGATTAGCGTCCGAGTCTAATGCCTCAGTAAACTTGACAATTCGACTAAGTGTTTGCCTAAGATATTTGACATTTTTAGGATGCGATTTATGTATGAATTCGACTCTCAATTGTTCTCCTATTTAGACATCATATTCCATGTACAACCAATGTACATATAGGGTGCCTGCGCCATATTTCTTCGCATCAAGGTTGATAACATCTCCATTTGTTGCGAGGATCATGTCAACACAGTCTTTGTGGTTGTCATCCCAAGAATACCCGACAATGTGGTGTTTGCCAGAAACAATAGACCCAACCGTTGACATCTCTGCAACTGTTGAGCTATCCACTTGCACCCTTAGATATCCACTAGCAGATGCTGTATCCGGGTTTATCCGATATGCTGCCAAGATTGCTCCGTCTGATCCAACGGTCCATGTCTTCTTGGTTACATAGCTGGTTGATGTAGTATTGCCTTCACCATACTCGACCAATGTTGTAGATGGGTTCGCTCCCATTTTCTTCAACATCATCAAGAGGAACTCTACCTGCGTGTACTCGCCGCCTGTGTACGCCATTAGTCAAACACCTGATAGCCATAGTCAACATACCTGTTTGTCCACCGGTATGAATAAACCTCAACCTTCACCGAGCTATCAAACCCAAGAGGAATCGGATATCTTGCGGATCCTGGTCCGAGCATCATTACTCCGGCTGCACATGAGTATGAACTGTCATCAAGGACAACCGTTCCATCAATTGTGATTTTCAATCTGTCCATTGCGGATATTGATGAGGCGCTGTTTTGGACCTTCCATAAATACCCCGCCCCTGAAATGTCAAGCACTGTCCAGTATCCGTTAGAACCAGTTCCCGGAGCGGTTGTTGTGCCGATGGTTGGGGTTGAACTGATTGCTCCACCACCACCACCACCTGCCGCAGCCGGCGCCCATGCCGATCCGTTGTATGTCAGAACCTGACCAGATGTCGGGGCAGTTGCTGATACCGATGTGGACTGAAGCTTGGTGGCGTTGATCGCACCACCGATGGCGTCAAGAAATGCAACTTCATTCCACGCTCGAGACCCGCTATTATTGGTCTCTCTAAAAAACAGGCGGTTGCTGCCAAAGTCACCAGCAAGCTGCATGTGGTAGTAGTTACCGGTGCTGCTGTGAGCGCAGTTGATCAGGTGCATCCAACCACCGGTGTTTATGGGCCAGTTTTCTGCGGTTGTTGCGGATGCGGTTTGAAAGAACCCGGATGAGTTCACCTTGCCAGGAAGACCTGCACTCAAGTCATCCCATGTTGGGACCGATCTAGCAACATAGAGGCTATTCGATTCTGTCTCGGTGTAGTACCGATCATCATGAGTGTGCGATGCTGCTGCCTTTGCGGCAAGGAGTGAGTCCGTTTCAGACTCGGTGTAGTATCGGTCATCATGATAATGGGTAGTGTCTGCCTTCGCCGAGAGAAGGCTGTTAGCCTCTGTCTCGGTGTAGTACCTGTCGTCATGAGTGTGGCTTGCTGCAGCCTTAGCGGCCAGCAGGGCATCGGCCTCGCTCTCTGTGTAGTACCGATCATCATGAAGGTGTGTGGTGGCCGACTTTCCGGCCAGTAGAGAGTCCACTTCAGACTCGGTGTAGTACCTACCATCATGAATATGCCCGTCAACGGTGTCTAGCGCCCCCTGTACGGTCGTATCAGCGGCTGATAGTATCCCGCTGAACCCTGATACATCAGCGTCCACAGAGGCCGCTGGGTGCTGCGAAGCGGCATCCCTGTGCGTCAGGTTCATGTGTGAAGACGGCGGGATGCCGGGTTGAATCACGGCGTTCAGCCATGACACATAATCTTCGCCTTCATCCGTTGAAACAACAGCGGCCTTGTGAGCGTTTGCATAGCCACTGTTTGCTTTGTAGATGACTGTTCCAACCGGCGCGAACTCGGCCATTGGAAGACCGGCCGTGATCAGGTCAGAAATTTCCTGGTTCGCCCCATCCCTTGCCGCTGTCTTTGTGGTGTACTGAGCCTGACCCATTATCGCAATGTAGCCACCGTTGGCAGTGCTGCCAACATGTTTTACCGGCGTTGCAAATATGTGGGCAAGAAAGAACTTGTTGTTGCTAACAGCAGTAAGCTGCCATGCTCCACCGGTGAACTCATTCCACGCCGGTGATCCTCCTGTTAGAACAATCGGAGTCGATAGCGTTGAGTCCGTCTGCCACAGTCCTCCGGCCCCGCTCTTGTAAATCACCGGGATGCTGGTCGATTCACTGATAGTACTTGTGAGATCTTCATCAAGGATTGATCCCGCCGACGCTGTAAACTCAGCGTGAGCATCCAGGCTTCCATTCCCATCTACCGAAAAGTCCGTTAGTCCAAGTCCGCCGCGCACAACTGTGCCACCATCAAGGTGCTGCTGTATGTGAGTCTGCCACGGCATAAGGCCGTGCCTCTCATCAGCAACCCACTTGATTTCGCTGTCATTTACATACACCTCACAGACATATGCGTTGTTCTTGATGATCTGGTCAATTGTAAATCCAACGCCAAGATCAACCAAGTCACCGTCGGTATTGAACACAACGGCATGGGCGCCTGCGTCAGCGGACAAGATGACACTATCCGGATCTACCTTTACATACTTGTTTGCTCCGACCCACACATCATATGACACCGCAAGAGGCTCAATTGTTATGGTTCTTGTTGTGTGATCAACAGTGATTGTTGAATCATCATTGGTTGACTTGAACCCTGTCTCACCGTCAAGGCCGGCCTCTGCCACCATCTGCATCATGACAACGGGTTCTGCTCCAAGCCAATACCACTTAGCCACAGAATCGGCATCGAGGCCGTCAAAGTACAGCTTGCCCTCATCCTTCGAGAAAAAGAATGTCGCCGTGCCCCTTGCTTCTGGTCTGTCTGCAAAATTGCCAAAGATGATTAGATCCTCTACCCGGTCCTGTACATTCCCAAACGCCAACTGCAATGCCTGCGTAAGTGTTCCGGTCCACCCAAAGGTGTCCGGAGGGGAAGGGAGAACCGGGAGGGAAAGCGTCCTTCCCGGTGTTACTGTCATTATCTAAGCCCTCTTGGCTCTACTGCCGCTTCAGATCCGAGCCACTCAATTCTTCCACTGGCCTCTGTTTCAATTGACAAAGAAAATAGCCTGCCAGTCATTCTGTGGCTAGAGATGAATGGGCCTTCATTAAGGTCCAGGACATCCTGGTCGATGTCACCATCCGGCTGACCAAAGTCTGATGTCATGAGGCCGACCGTTACAGACTCTCCTGCATCTGCGCTAAAGAGATGGTCGATCTCTTTGATGGTTTTGTACCTTCCGATTTCACCAAAGTCATACAGTCCCGTCTTAAAGTACGCCGGGATTGCCCCGTGATAATCCGAAAACCCCTTCGACATATATGCCATTCCATCAATGTTTCCATCAATGTCTGTCGGGGAGCAAAACAAAAGCGCCGGGTTGAAGCTCCCAAATGAATCGATGGTTCCCTGTAGCTCTGAGATCCTTCCTTCAAGCTCATTGATTAGAATCGATTGGTTGATATATGTGAATCCACCTGCGCTGATCGGAACCTTCCATGACATAGGCCAGATGGTTGGATTGTTGGGATCGGTCAAGTTGATCATGATGCCGGCGGAATTGTCACCACCACCCTGTGGGGGATAGATGAAGTACAGTTCTTTCATCGCACGGTTATACATGCCAAATGTCTGCCGAATCATTTCAAAGTTCAGGTGAGCCTGGATGAGATTATGGGCAGTCGGCGTGAGGCTTCTCGGTCGGACACCGTCGAACAGAACAAGGTCGCCATCTTCCGCAAGGTAGACATGCAAGCCCTCATCGATAGATACCACCGACAGGGGAGAGGCTGGACCGGTGACATGCGCCGCTTTCAGCTGAAAGCCGAACGGCAGCTGGCCACCCTGTGCCTGGGCCACATAGATTGCGTCAGTCTTGTAGATTACCGTAAGCTGGTTGCCCATCTCCTGCATGGCAGTGATCGGTCCTGGCGTGTCGGCAAGGCGAACAATGTTGGTTGCTTTCCACTTGTTGTATGTCAGCTGGTATGTATAGACCACGGCATCCGGCAACGCTGGTGTGTTTCCAATTTTTATGTTGCCGTACATGAATCTATCAAATGTCATGGCCATGGTCTTGGCTCTGATTTGTTCAACCGGCTCATCATCAACCAGCGAATCTGGGTGGGTGTTCTTGACTATCGAATAGTAGTCGGTATCACCGTCCCAATACATGACCGGGTCAATGCCATTGCAGCCGAGAAGAAACTTGTCTGCTCCGGTCTGCTCTGTTGGGTCGGACGTATCAAACACCTCAAACACTACCTGCGCGTAGTTATCTGCAGCGGTTAGATCCGGGTGGTCAGCTGAGCCATCGGACAGCTTTGTCCATGTAAGGTCAGTGTTCATGACCCACCAACTTCCGGTGGTGCCCATAACTGTAGTGCTGCTGTCCTGGTCGGTATCAAACTGGGTGAGACCCATAGGCCGCTGAAGTGTTTTCGCAAACCCGGCGCCGGGTGCAGTATTAGAGGCTGATGGAAGCCTGAATGCATTACCAGTTCCGCTGGTAATCTGCGCATTGCCTATAGCAAACTTAAAGTCTTCCACAAATGTGTTAGGGTACATTACGACTTCAAACCAAACATGTGTATGATCTGCAAAGTCGCTAAGATCCAGCGTTGTTACAAGCTCAGTGTTGTCATCCCACCCCGGGCTTGCAGACACCATCTGGCCGGTGTGTTCTATTGGGTATCCCCAATCATGACTATTGGGGTATTCCTCTGTTCCACCCGATCGCTTTGCCAGATATTCTTGGGTGTGAGTCCAACCGTTGGAATCTACAACCTCCTTGATGTAATGTGGACTAACACCAATGTACTTCGCCGACCATGGCTTGAGGAATATAGTCCCTGATCCAGTTGTATCACAAGCAACCTTTAGTCTGAATTCATACTCTCCGCCCTGGATCGGTACCTCAATGACGGGAGACATCATAGTCATCGGCGCATGATCTTCATCAAATCCAATTGCAAACGCCGTGTACTCATCAACACCGTTGACTGCGCCAAGGAAGGCGGGGTCACCGGTTAACCATGTTTCGGTGCTGCTCCTCTGCAATGCTCCAGTATAGAAAAAGCCAACGGAATAGTCCCACCAGTATGATCCAAGAACATGTGGCGGGATGATTGAATTCATGGTCGGACCCATATAAACAGGTGGCCCGCCTGGGATAATAAAATCTGGCGGACCGTTGATAAACCCTGCGTAAATAGGTTGTGGGTCGGGCGGGTCCGTGGGGGTGCCGTCCCAGCGGGAAAAGTTAATCCAAATCTTTGTGTATGAATCGCCATTCGGGTCGAGGTCTATCTCAGATGTTGTAAGCCACGCCGCGAAAATAGTCTCCGGCATGAGGTTTACAATATCATCCTCATATGTATCAAGCTCTGCTGGATCGATGTACTCAGAATCCCGATATGGAATAAGGTTTGAGACACCCTCTAAGACAAAGTCACCCTCTCCGAGAGGAACCATCCCGTCCCTGACCCTAAACTTACCGTCTCTATAAATCCAGTTCTTTGATTCTATGAGGCCAGCTGGACCAATCAGCCGTGGGTTGACACCTTTAAGCACACCATTTATTGGCAGAGGAATCGGCGCTTTTTGTGAAATGCTCGGCACGGTCCCTCCTATTCTCCTAACCACTCCGCAGTAAGCTGAACCCTCTCAAGTTTTCTACCCTGCCCCGCGCTGGAAGCCTTATGGTATGAGAACAATTCAATGTGCTTGGTGGCGTCACCACTCGCAACCTTGACAACCATTGTTGCCGTTGCAGACTGTACATTCTGGCCACCGAGACCGGTGAATGAGTTAAGCTGAGCCGTTGTGTAATCTGGACTCCAGGCCACAACTCTTGTGTCAACAACATCCCACCCTGTCTTGTGGTGGGTAAGAACCAGCGCGGTCGGACCCTCCGGTGGTGCGCTAGCCGGAACATCCCACTCGCCATAGGCAGTGATTTTCCATGTCCCAACCTTCCCGGACAGTGAAAGCCTTGATGGGTAGCTTGATCCAACAACAGAGCATTTCCCGTCGCCAGCCGTATGGGTCGAACTTGGCCAGTAACTAAAGGCGCCGAGGGCGTTGTCGGTGAAGAATCCCGTTGCGCCCGACCAGTCATACAGGTCATAGTGCCGCTCGGCGGCGCCGGGCGTTGCCCATGTACTGCCAGTCCCGGTTGATGTCAGAATCTGACCAGCTGTTCCACCACCAGAGATCTTTGCTGCCGTAACATTGTTGGCGGCAATATGGGTTGTTTGCACCTGAGCAGGGTAAATGTGTGCCCCGCGAACACAGTTATCGGCAAGGTTGTTGTAGTCAACGCAGTCATTAGAGAGCATGGCGTGGGTGATCCCGGCAGTGCCAATCCCCATTGTTAGGGCACCGGTTCCGCCACCGTAGAGACCACCAATCGCAGGCGTGTTTATCGATGACACGCCAGCAGTACCACCACCACCATCAGTCCCGGTTCCAATCTCCTGCAAAAACTTGTGCCAGAGATAGCCCTCGGCAACCTCAAGGACATCTACCCAACTTGACCCAACAAGGTGTTGGATAACAAGCCGTGGATCGGTGTCATTCTCTCCGCCGTTTACCGTGATCCTCCATGTGTCAGACTCATCGCTGTCAGTGAAGTTGATCCCGGCAAGTTCTGTTCCACCACTGAGGCTGATGTTTTTTACCAGTCCGGTGGAGTTGTCATATGTAACAACCGGGGCGTTGATTGTCGTACCAAGAGGCGCGCCGATGATGTCGGAAACAATGGCCTGAAGGTTCATCACCCTGGTCGCGATTGTGTTTGCCTGATCCGTTCCAGCAATCAGGGTCGAACTAAAATTATTGGGTAGTGACATTCATTCTCCCGGTTATGGGGTTCCACTCTCAATGCGTCCACCGGCATGAGAGACCCTAGACTCTTGGATTAACATCCTAATGAGTCGCTTGTCATATTCTTGTCTGAACAGCGCATACCGCTGTTCCTCAAGTGCGTACTTAAAAGTCTCGGCTACTGCACCCTGAAAAATGATGTCCCAGTACTTCACAAAAAACGGGGATGTATCAACCGATGTGCCCTGACCATCTATGTCCTCGCCGACAAGGTCGGGATTGCAGAAATAGTTTATATAGACAATGGTCCCATATGCCGGAACAAAGGAAAGAAAGACATACCCATCTGCTATGGTGTAGTATGAATCATCTGATCCACTGTTAGAGAAGTAGTGAAGGTTACTTGTAAAATCATCATATGGCATGTGGTTTATGTATGTGACAGAACCATCATCGCCGACAAGATAAACACTCTGTTGCACCGCAAAATCATACGGGAGGTCCGTCTTGTTTGTCAGTGAGTAGGAAACCCCGGTGTCGCCGTCGGTGTGGGTGAGTGCCCACTCATCCGAGTCTGTTGCTTCCTCTTGCCAAAACTGAAGTCCTTCAGTTCTCGCATTCACGCTAAGGTCGGCGCGGCGAGAAATGTCCTGCATGATGTCATTGATGATGTTGTCAATCCTTGCGTTGGGAATGCGCTTAGCGTCTGCCCCAACCCATGTCCTGATTTCATCTCGCATTACGCTAACCGTTCGCGCTGCCATTGATTACAACTCCAATTTGAACTTGATCTCTCTCTTCAGCTTCGAACCGGACCAATCCTCAAAGTCCTCAATGCCGAGCGTCGCAGCAAGCTCCCTGGCCTCATCCACCTTCATGTGGTTGATGTCAGTGGCCTTCAGCTTTAACGGCTCATCTTGCGGCTTTGATTCCTGAACCGGAGCAACCTCAGTGAGAGAATCAAAAACATCGCCGGATACCTCGGACCCACCGGCGACAGGTTCATCAAAACTGGCAACCGGAGCTTCGGCAATAGGCATCTCAACCATGAAGATTCTTCGGTTGAACCATTCATTCCGCTCAATGGTTCTTTGGAGAAATTCTCTGTCAGTTGTAAAAACGCCCCTGTTGAAGCGGATGTCCGCGCCTATTCCGAGATTCGGTACGGTCCTACAGATGTAAGTTTTGGTAGCCATCAGTTACACACCAGCGTAGTAGAAGCGGTAATCGGTTCCTGCGAGATCTGTCGAATCTGCAATCTCCGTCATGGACCCATCAGTTGCGTAATCAAACGCAACGATCTTTTCATTAACAGTGTCGTAGACAAGCTTCACCCCGACCCCGCCACCGTTGACTTCGGTCAGTTCATAAATGGTGAGTCCCTTGGCAATGTCATCCGCATCAACGGCAACGCCGTCGGTGGCGTACACGCCGAGATCGATGTCCACATAACCGCAGCGCAGCATAGCCGCATCGCGCGCGAGCCAGGAAGTAACCTTAGTAACAGTAATAGCCATTTGTTTTCTCCATATGTTGTTCAGAAATTTGGTTAAAGATGGCGGTCAGGGGAGGGGTCGAACCTCCAACATGACGGTTAACAGCCGTCCACTCTTCCATTGAGTTACCTAACCGATTGGGTTGAGGGACGGGGTTCGAACCCGCAACCAAGAGAGCCACAATCTCTCGCTCTACCAGTTGAGCTACCCTCAAAGTAAACTGGAGCCACCGGTAGGAGTCGAACCCACAACCAATTGCTTACAAGGCAACTGCTCTACCAATGAGCTACGGTGGCAATACAAAAAAATAGGGCCGGTGTTACCCGGCCCACAGAAGTAGGCCGCGCTCCTTCGGAAAACTGCCTACGGATTAAACATTACGGCTGGAATGTGGTCGCATTCTTGAAGTAGCCGTGGGTCGAAGGATGACGGATTTCCCAGCCACCCTCAGTTTGGAATTCATGAACGATCGCGTCGCGGCCGTTCTCCTGCCGGTTCTGGAGATACTCGGTGTCCCGGTTCTTCAGCGGACGGTACAGGAAGTTTTTGGTGTCAACCACAAGACCCCAATCCGCGAAGGACGGGTTCTGGCTCAGGAGGGGGTGACCCTTCAGCTGGAGCGTGCCATACGGGGTTTCATACCGCATGAGCTTCAGGCCGTAAGCGTCTCCACCAGGAGTCAGCTGGATCTGACCATAGGCCTGCGCCATCTGGTTCAGTGTGGTCAGCGCACGGTTACCGCAGAGGCAGAGCTTCTCAGCGCCGCCGGCCGGCACCGCGAACAGGTTCTCAAGGAAGCCTTCCCACGCATTGCGTGTGACGGCGCCGTCGAAGTCCACAATGTTTCCGGAGGGCGCTTCACTCATGAAGTGGAGGAACCCACCAGTTGTGCGGTCGTACTGCGAGTCACTGGATGTGCCCTCGAAGGGAACACCAAAGATCGCCGACCACTCCATCTCAATCGCATGCCGCTCAGCAGCTTCGCGCTTGAGTTCTTTCTCGATCTCGCCGGTCCGCAGGTAGGTCTCCTTCGCGGTACCGGTGAGCTTCAGGGGCGTGCGCCAGATCTGCGTGTAGTTCGACCGAGTGGTCGGGTTGAACGACAGCGAATCGGGAGTCAGGGCGCCCTCAGCGTTGTGGTTGCCGATGACCAGGAGGTAGTCTCCCGCCACAAGGGCAACGGTGCTGGAGCCAACGCTCGCGCCGCGAAGCACTGTGAGCGTATGCGTGCTGGTATTAACAGCGGTGACCCACATCAACTCAAGCGAGCTTTCATTCATGATGACCTGACCGGCGCGGAAGATGGTGGCCGGTGCGCTGTCATCGGTTGTGGCAAGCTCAATCGATGTGCCTGTACCGGTTGTGACAACCGGCTGGCGCATTGTCGGCAGACCCTTCTCAAAGATGGTGAACTTCGGATCATTCACCGCCTCAGACTTGAGCTTGCCCGAGATCATGGTCAGGATGGCCGGGGAATTCGGCCACAAATAGAGAATCTTCTCACGGAAATTAGTAGGACGCTCGGACACTGCACCCGGGGTCCACCGGCCAGAGCCGGACATATTAAGAACTGCGTTACCCATCTCTTACTCCTTCAGATGAGGTTTAGAGATCGGCCCAGCCCTCCGCCTCCCCTGGAATGGGAGACTTGTTCCCGACTGATGATGGGCGTGATCCGCCACCTTCGCCGGATGCGAGCCTGCGGTCATTCGCAATCTTGCGAGATTCCGCACGCTTCGCCTTCTCAACAGACTCAATAAGAGCCTGATGGTTGTGGCCCACCCAGGCATCCCGCAGGATGTCGGGGTTATTGACCAGATGTTGAACAGGGGGGTTGAGCGTGTCTCTCAGATGTTTAAGAAAATTGATCCTTGTTTCTTGGTCTTTGAGAGGCTCGAAGATTCCACCCTGCGCTGCCAAACTGTCAAAGTGTGAATTGATAGTACCCATGGTTGTCTGCACAGCGGTCTTCTGCCTGGATGTGCTGGTCTCCTGTAAAACACTGGAGAGTGCATTCTCAAGCACTGCCAACCGGCTGTAGAGTTCATCTCGCATAGCGAGGACACCGGTCGCTGCATTCGGATACAGATCGACAATGTCTTCCTCAAGCCAGCCATCTTTTTTCAGGTCTTCACGGACCGTCTCATACTGTGCATTGAGCATGTCAGGTGTGACCCTCGGTGCGTTGGCTGCGGCCTGTTCTGCCTGCTGCCTCGCCCGTTGCTCAGCAATCTGCTGCTCTCTGTAGCTGCGCTCCTGCTGGTCCCTTTCCAAAAACTCTTGCAGCTGTTGTTCAAGGGATTTGATGGTCTCCTTGTTTT
This sequence comes from uncultured Saprospiraceae bacterium, assembly GCA_942490895.1. Taxonomy (GTDB): domain Bacteria; phylum Bacteroidota; class Bacteroidia; order Chitinophagales; family Saprospiraceae; genus JAGNXB01. The sequence continues at coordinate 81,225 of CALNZC010000053.1, read as the reverse complement.
CGCCGTGGAGCTTCTGGTAGTTACTCTGCTGGTTAGCAGCCGTGAAGATGTCCTGACGCAACTTTGGATTTGCGCTCAGTTCTTCCCATGTGTACTCTTTACCTTTGTACTTGTAGGTATCGCGGGTATCTTCTTCTTTCTCATCCCCGCCGTCATCGGTCTGCTCAATTTCAGGTTCAGGCTTTTCCTCTTCGGAATCGGCTTGATCCTGTTCTTGCTCCTCATGACCATCGGGGTTTTGGTCCCGCCCCTCATCTTCTGTCTGCTGCTCCTCCTGTTCGGGAACTTCGGCAGGCCAATCGATGAGGTCATCAAGACCGGTGGTATCCACCACTTCTTCGGTGGATTCGATTTCTTCGGGCATTATTCCTCCGCGCCGCTCCACAGGGGTTGGCGGCTTGTTGTGTTTCTGTTCGGGGCGATTACTCCTCCGGGTAGGCTTCTCTCAGGAACCTCTGGCGCAGTGACTCATACTCCGCAACAATCAGTCGCGGTTGGTCGAGTTCTGCGGCAATTGCCTGTGCCTGTCCCAAGATCAGGACAGCTTTTGTTGCTGAGTCATTCTCTGTAAATGACTTGATCAGCCTGTAAATCTTTGTTTCCAGAAAGTGTTTCTTCTGTACCCACACATCATCCTCGCCGTCAACGCAGGCCTTTGCCTTCAGGTATGACGGACGGAATGCTGCGAGTGCTGCCTGAATCTGTTCTTCCGATGCGTTCATCGGGATTGTATTTGGTCGGTCCTGTGGTCCGTACACTAACCACCACCCATCATCTGCGCCATCATTGCCGGGTCCATCATCGCCTGCTGGGATGGATCCATCGGAATCATGTTCCCGTCCTGCACACCCTGCTCCACTGCCTCATCGGGCATAACCTCTGGAGGCGGTGGCGGTGGCGTTGTAAAGAACTCTCCGATGTTTTTCACACCCATGCTCTTGAACAACTCCATGGCGACCTTGTTGATGTCGGGGATCTTGCCATCCTCTGTGGGTTGCATGACACCCTGAAGCCTAGTCAGCGTCTCCAAAACCTGCGACCAAGTGCGGGCCTGCCGGACCGGGTCAGGTGGAGTGGTGCCGCTAATTGGCACATAATCGAAGTTGCCCTGGATGGTGTCGCGACCTGCGAGTAAAAACTCTGCGCCCTTATGTGCGTCCTCGCCAACAACCCGGAAGTATTGCTCTAGCTCCGTGAACTGGAGCCGGTTGGCAATTGCCCGGTTGGAGAGCGGGGTGATGCACATGGAGTCAATGATCTGCGCTACTGTTCCGATTCTGCTTGCGGCAGATGCGTTCATGCCCTGGATTTCACCAAGGGTGTGGCGATCAGGAGTGGGCATGCCCATCTGATTGTCATTCGCTGCCGACATCCGCTGCGCCAGCTGGAACATTTGGTTCATTGCATTCAGGTGAGGGGTTGTTACATCCTGCACCGGAAGCTGGTGAATAAACTGGTTGATGCTGTATCCGCCAGACATCAGAAGTTCTTCGCCGAGCGGTGTCATTCTGATATGACGCCCGGGTCCAGGATGCGTGACATCGCCGGCATCAATAAGCGCGGGACTGAAAATCATCGCATCATTCAGGTGGCGCATCAGGTTCTGGAGGTGCGAGTTGAACATCCAGTCCATGTAGCGTTGCAGCCCGTCGATGCTCTCAATGATTCCAGGATTGAATGCGCTGTGGAAATCCGGGTCAGATTCAGCAACCGAGTAACCAAACTTGCCGTGTTCATACGGACTCTTGTGGGCGCGAATAATCACGCCGTCATTGGCCCAGGTGAACCACCAGATCTCCGGACGGGTCTCAGGACCAAGCTCCCACTCATGTGGGATCAGCTTGATCTGGAGGTGATCTAGCTCATAGATCCCCCTGTCCAGCATGTCAACGGCGCCATCGCCGAAAGTCTCTGTTGCAACATTCGATGTTGAGCTTTCGCGGCTAGATGTTCCTGCGAACTTTTCAAGATCTTCAACATTGAAGTACGGCCCACCATTATCCATGGAGCGTTCAACAATGTGCATGTGGCCTCTGAAGAACCGATGCCCAACAAACTCACCCTGCTCAGGTGCGCCGATCGGCACCCTGGGATCTGGATAGTAGTTGAACGGATCAACTGAGTTCCACTGGTTATGCTCCTTCACCACGCCCCACTGTCTTTCGACAAAGGCGGCTGGCCCAAGAAGCTGCATCATGATTTCGCCGAGCGGCCCAGGGGGCGGCTGTTGACGGACTACCTTTTCACCGTACTCAGTGTTCCAGTAGTCATAGACAATGCCGCAGCCAAACTTGCATGAGTCCTGGCAGGCTGAGTAGATGGTTTGATACGCACCCATCTGGTCAAGGTCGTAGGCCAGGACAGCTTCCATAATCTTCGACGGCTCAATGTCATCCGGAGATCTCCCGCGAACCTGGATCAGGGGTTCCCTGGTGCCAAAGATCGACATGAGTTGCATCAGCAAAACATGAAGGATCGAATAGCTCGCCGGGACCACAACCGAGTTCTGGAACGGGTGCATCTTCTTGTTTGAGTTGGTTGTTCCGTCTGCCTTCTTTTCCGACTTTGTGAGGTCGATGTACATCCGCAGCCGTGTGTTGGTTTCCTTCCACTGGCCGGCACGCTGACTGATATGTTCGCTTGATGCGTCGCGGCGGGCCATTAGCTTTGCGAGAAGTTCACCATGGAAAGGTTTGTCAGGTTTGAGCCGCTCTTCAATGGGAGCGTCAGAGGAGGCGGAAAACTTCATTTCATCAAGCTCTAGTGAGCCATCATCATTTTCCACACTCTCTTCAAATCTGTCATCGACAGCCATTTCAAGGCCGTCTTCCTTTTCCCTTTCCTCTTCCTCATCTAGCAACGCTGGGCTAATCATGGATTAGCCAAACTGCCGGATGGCAGGCTTAATCACATAATCATCATCCTGAACCACTGCCGCAGGTGTGTCATCCTGCGCCTGCAGCTTCACATAGCGGAGACCGCTGAACAGGCCCGGCTCAAGCTGAACCCGGATGAGTTCATCAGAAACGGGAATTGTTACATCATCACCATCGCGGTCTACAAGCTTGGCGTAGGTGCTGTCATCGAAGGACGCATAGACACCGAGGTTTGTAGTTCCTGCGGCTAGCACTGGAATCTCTAGCGCACACAGGTTGAGATATTCCAAATCAATTGAATTGGACATTGACGCTGTGTCAGCAATTGTGAACACTTCTTTTCTAGGGTCTGCCATCTTTACTCCTAGCCTCCAAAGGCTCCGAGCAACTCACCGTACTCAAGCGGTTGTCTGCTTCGGTTTTTAGATTTCATTTTTAGGACTTCCCTCCGGACAGGCCACTCTCTGTGGGTTAGGTATCCGAGGGCATCGCTTGCGTGAGTGCGTTGCTTGTAGCTGTCTCCATCCTTGTATGACTTGAGTACATCCTTTCCGTCTGGTCGCAACACAACCTGCTCGAAGTCTTCAATAAGCTCCACACAAGTTTTGTTGACATAGACTCCTGGAATATCATCATGCCCTATGAGCTTCCGGTTGAGCGAGTTGATTCGGTCCCGCTGATTTGGATGCGCCCTGGGCACCTTCAATTCGACTGTACTGGTGTAGCCAGACAGTCCGAGGATCATCAGATCGTATTCGGATTTACCGGTCTGCACATTCTTGCGAACTCCGTTTGAGTCGCCATAGATGTGAATGCCTCCGGGGTGTGACGGGTACAGGTTGCGGAACGCGACCATCCCCTTGTCGATTGTGCCGGGAGTCAGCGCGATCTCATCGACCACATACAGGACTCCCCTGCGGTTCTGACAGATTTCAATAATCAGTGGATCAAGGTTAAAGTCGCACGCCAACAGGATTGGGAGATTGTCCACAATCTTGAGGTTGCGCTCTGGCACATGGATCCGGCGATTGAATGACGGATAGGCCGCGATGCCAAGCTGTGCAGAAAAGTCACACAGCATCTCGCGGTTCCAGTCCTCTTCACGGTCGTAGTGGCCGCGCTGTTCCTTCTCCCACTCAGAGCCTTTGTCCTTGTCTGGATCTGACCAGTAGGGAATTGGAAGGATCGCCCAGCCACCTGGATGACGGGTGGGCTTGAGGGCTGAGTAGCCCTCGAATATTTTGACTGACATGTCTAGGTCGTAGCCAGCGGAGCGGCACCATTCAGTTCGGTAGGCCAATCATCATTCTTGGAGCCAATCCACATACCGGCAAAATGAACCTGCTCACAGTTGACCAAAGCAGTCCAAGTCGAAGTGGACCCGCCGTTACCGAGAATAACATATCTGAGATCAGACACCGGTTCATGTGGCGTAAAATACTGTGTAGCGAAAGTTCTGTGTTGAGTGCCAGCCTGGCTGTATCTATCCCAGGTTACTTTCCCAAGATCAAAATCAATTTCAGTAAGGAAGAGGTTCCATCTGTTGCCATCAATTGGATATATCGAAGCCTGAGCGCCCTCCCATCTAAGATTACCATCCTCAATCATTCTGCAAAGCGACCAGCGGCCAGGGTTTTGTCCACCGTCATGCAGAACCTGGAGTGAATTTGATCCGTTGCCGGCGCCGTTGGGAAAGCCATTCGACAGGCTAACCGGATAGATGTAGTGATTACTTGAAGATCCTACTCTGATCCATGTTGCAACCCGCAGGCCGTCATGCAGATCGAGATTGGCCCCAAGGTCAATGACACCATTGGCTGAGATGTTCTCAGGACTCCTTGCATATGCGTAAATTGCTTTGTTGTAACCAGACAGTGTGGAAGGCATTGGGTTCGATACATTTGTGATTGCGTTGTACTGGTCCTCAGAGTTGACAAAGCCAAATTCTGTTTCATTTACAATTTCAGAAATGTCGCCATCTTCCCAGTTGACAACCCACGGTAAGGACACTGCCTCGCCGCCGATAATGTCGCCAACATCAACTGGCGTCTGATCAGAAACTGTAATGATGCTTGATTCTGGAGTGAGCGTGTGCCCGGCCTTGGTCGCAGTAAGCTTGTACTGGCCGTCGGCCGGCAGGGGAAAACCAAAAGAGCCGTCGGCGGCTGATGTAACTTGTGTCATCTATTCCCCCTATACAACAAGCGTTGCGGTGGGCCAAGCATCATATTGCCCGCCGACCCAGATTCGAGCAACCCTGATCGTTGATGCACCCTCAACCGACCACATCCCAAAGTCTGTTAGACCAGCCGGAACATGCCCGAGTGCTTGTCCACCTGCTGTCATGGTGGCAGAAATCGAGGCATCTACAGCGTTGGTGTCTATCCGATGGGCTGATACATATACTGCGTTGGTGTTCCAATTCCACTCATTGCGATACCAATGGTACCTGCGGTAATCGAGATCCTTCCCTGTTGATTGTGCGCTCATCTCTGTTTCCACTGACTCTGAATTGTAGTAGCCATAGGCACTTACTGGATCATTGGTGAGTGCAACATATGAGAATGATTGCAACCCATTCGATTGGACACCCGCTGGACCATGCCCGGATTCGGACAGCGCCATGTACTGCAAGCCCCTGTTAGGCTGTTGTGCAAAGCCGAGAATTGCGAACTTGATGACCTTCGCAGACGGGTCAATCGGATATGGCAATGTGTAGAACGCAGACTGCTGTGCTGCGCCATATGTCATCGAAATTGTTTTGGTGACACCCACAAGGTTGTTGCCATAGGGATCAGTGGCTGAATTTACAATTGTTCCGGGGTCGGTGTACAGTGCATGTGTTCCCCATCCCGGCTCGGCCGTGATTGCGCCAGATGTTCCAACAACCTGCGTGGTGACATCATACTCAAACGGAAGCTTTAGGTACGAATATGGCTCAAGATCAAGGGTTACACCGGCAAGGCCGGAATCTCCTGAAGCCAACCTGGAAATTGTATTCCCATAGACTCCAGTACCGCCACCGCCGCCGGGGCCGGCACCATAGCGAAATCCACCGGCTCGCCCGGTGAGCGTAGTTATAAAACTCACTGAAACCTCACAAGTCCAACCTCTCGGCAGATGTCCGACAGAGGTTTCCCGGGGCCATCTGATGTGGAAATCAGGATGATCTTTGCATTCTTCTCAACCGTAGCCAGCGCACCCTTCAGTGCTGAATAGCTTTCGGGCTGGAAGTCGCACTCATCCATCACCAGGATCGACGGCGTGTATGAACGGATCTGATCATCTCCCTGCGGAATCGCAAATACAGATGAACCGGTGTCTTTGAATTCGAGCTTGCCAACCAGACCAGACTTGGTCTTGATGGCGGTGTATTCCTTGCGGTAGATCACAGGAAGGTTGTCTTCAACAAATTTCATCCGCTGATCCACCACAAACGCTGCACGGCTTTCCTGGAGGGATTGCCAGTACGCAGCAACATACGGATGGAACCGGATCCTGTGCAACAACCAAGTTGATACGCCCCAAGACGCAAACATTCTTCGCGATTTCGGTATGGCAATCATGCTCTCCGTGTTCAAACAGTGAAACATGTCCTTGACATACTCTTTATCCGGGAAGGGGAGCAGCTTTTGGGTGGCCTCATCCTTTGTTTTGACCTGTTCTGTCGCCCAAAGCCAGGGGTCGTCTGCGTATTGTCTTGATTTTAGTTCTACTGCCGCTCTTGCGGCAATCTCCAGTCTCTCTCTAGTGTCTGCGTCCAATCATCCCCTCCGTTTCGCTCACAAAAAAGCCGCCCGCAGGCGGCACATCTGGAGTCCATGTCGAAGTCTTCGAGTATGGCCCCACAGTGAGGGCATCGGACGCTAAAAGTAGGTAGCGTCTCCATGATTTAAGTCCTTGTGGTTTCGCGATACCCGTTATTTTTTTATAAATTTTTATAACAACGGTGTAGCTACCACGGTAGTTCTGTATATTAATAATTAGGTTTTTAGCTAATACACGGCGGACACCTCCCGGACCCTCGACACGGAGTTACCGTGGAATCTGGCCCTAATAGTATCCGCATCTATCTTCTTTTTATGGATCTTGTGACGCCGAATCGCCGCCTGGAGCTTCTCTGCGAGTACGTCAGATAGGTTCACGCCCGAAATAGGTGACGCGAAAATCCTCCCGCGCTGTACACTCTTTGCATATTTGCATAGATCATCACAATAGATGGTGCTGTGGAAGGTTATCCACAGATCACCGTCATGATATTTGCGCAGTCGGCATATCACTTCATTGTTGCACACATACCAACTGTACTCAGTCAGTTTTGCTGAGCGCATCGCGCCGGCTCCCCATATGGTTTTCGCTCCGAGGCGAACCATAGTGAAGTTGCCGATCGCCTTATCAGCTACTCTTTTGGCTCTGTCTAGCTTCATGGGCCACCGTCGCCTTCTGGAACCAGCTGTTGATGGATGTGTCGATGAAGTCTCTGATGCCGTCCCTTGTGTCTGGTCCGAGTTGGTGTGGACCCATCATGAACCGGGAAACTGACGGCGCCTCGCCGTATGATTCAATGCCGAGTGGATGAAATGTCAGACACACTTCCAGGCGGATTTGACGCTTTCCATGCTGTTTGTGTGCGTCAACTGCACACCGAATTCCCCACCCACCAATCATCGAGGCCGATGCCTTGATCAGTCTGGTCTTCTGGTCAGCGATTTTCCATGCAGCAAGATGGGTGCCCAGCAGCTGCGCCATTGACTCTGCGGTGTAGTGGATATCTGCTATGACATCTTCATATGGCAGACTGGCCACATTCATGTCATGCATTGGTAGTTCCCGATGCTATACCAGCATAGCACATAACCAGGATCCTTGACAACTTACAAAACATTATTCCAACTCTCCCAGCAGTTCATACTGCTTCCGGAACGCCGTGTCGGTCAGAACGGAGATCCATCCGTTGGCGTGAGTGACCAACCAGTTAGAGGTCAGCACCCTTGTTTTCTTTCCTCTCTGGGAAATCCAGTACTTCCCCTCTTCCTTGAACACCTGTGGCAGACTCTTGCTCCCGGGCGTGAACTTCTGAGCTAGCACCCTCTTCTTGGTCTCCCTGTTTAAGAACACCACCATTCAACTCCTCAACCAGCCAATCGAAGTCCCTGAAGGAGTGCTTCGGGGCCACATAGCAGGTGTTGCGCTTGCCTTCATAACTATCATATATCGGAGATTCCATCCAGTCAACTTTACTGGATACAGGAATCACAATGATGCCGCTGGTGTGTTGACAGATGGAGATGTAGTAGTTGGGCTTCACTGCCTTCTTGTCGAACCCGTACTTGGTATCCACAATGCAGGTGTCAAACGGGAAGTCATCCGGACCAGTGAACACTGTCTTGCCGCGCCTGCTCTTGACCTCCAGAACCACCAAGCCGTCATCGGTGGGGATCACAATGTCCTTGTCATTGACTGTCATATCATGGACATTCGCGCCCTCAATCCAGCCGTCACACTCCATCTCGGCCGGGATGCCAGCCTCAACCAGCCTGTCAAATACAACCTTCTCCCACTTCTTTCCCTGTTCAAATCTTGCCTTGAACTTGGCTTTGCCAAAACCCATTACTGAGTCACATCTACCGAATAATCTTTGGCAACAGACTTGTAGTCCGTGATGTAGAACCCATCACCCTTGAACTGAAGCCCGGGCGGCGAAAGGATCTTGACCATCTCGGATCCGCACTCCGAACACCGGACTGGACGCTCAACGGCACCCCTGCTGTTCAGCTGGAGCTTCTCTGTGATGACCTCACATTCATTGCACTTATACAGGAATAGGGCCATCTGGATCCTCCTCGGTTTCGATCTCATCCCAACAGGTGTCCGGGTCATCCGGGTCAACCCCGCTCATGATGTACATAGCGAGTGACGGGTTAGCCTGAAAGACGGCAAAGAGGCACGCTGACAGACGGTGAATATCCCGCTCCAGGAGAGCGTCAGCCCCGGCCGTCTTGATATCAATGGCGTGAAGAACCTCATGAAGGATGGTCTCCCTCAGTTCATCTGGTTGCTGTTTACCTTCATAGAGGATGGTCTGCTGAACCGGGAGATACAGCCCGACCTCGCCGCGCAACTCCAGGCCTTCTCCTTCGCGAATGTCAACTTCAATTCCAAGTACATTAATCACGGTGCTATACATTGGCAATCCTTTTTGTTGTTCCGTCATGGTTGATGTGGCCAGTCACAGGTGTTGCTACCTCCCCCAGGCAAAGCCCAGGACAGCCCCAATGAGTGCGGCTATGATGAACACTGCCGGCGCCGGGATGCAGGTTTTTGGCTTCTCATCGAAGGTAAAGTCGGATGATCCAAATGCTAGTCCCACTATGGCTCCAATCTTTTCGATGTTCCGTCATGGTCTATGCAGTGATTCCGCCAGAACCAAGCGTCGATCTCTTCTCTGATCTGCTTCTCGGAAATGCCTGACGCCATCCGGTAACGCTGGAGCGGTGGCCACTTAACAGGGTCTTCCGGCAGCAGGCCACAGGACAGATCGACAGCAAGCTCCCAGGACCAGGACTCGGCAGTCAAGCGGCGGACCCTTGAAAGGATCTCGCTCTTGGATTCAGGGTCCACGGCAACAAAGCGGTCCCAAGCCTCCGGGGATCCTGACCGCATGTCACCAGTCTTCGGCTCCTGTGGTTCTGGCGCTTCGCCCTCCCACTCGCCACCGAACACCCGCTTGACATCTGCCTCTGTAACCATGACTACTTCTTCTTCTTTGAAATCTTCACGGGCTTGATGCTGTCAGCAACCCCTTCAACATATTCAAACCTGTGACCTGTCGCCTCGGCCAGCTGAAGGATGGCGTCCGTGACAGTGATGTTCTTGGTCTTCTGGTATGTGAAATCCATGTGTAACGGATAACCAATGCGCTTGGTGTGAACCTTCTTGCCGGCGATGGTGATCTTCTGATTGCTGGCGATATCATCAAGGCGATGTTTAAGGTCGTTATCTCCCTCCTCCAGCTTTATGAACAGGAAGAAGAACCCAACACAGAAGAGTGCGACAAGACACGCTGTAGTGATCGCAAGTGCTTCAATCATTATTTCCTCCGTGTGTGCATGTGAGCATTGACTGCCTCACAAGGTCATGTTCGATAACCTCACGGGTCCGCCCCTGCATCTTCATGATCGCTTCCCACCTCGGCGATCCAGCAAGGGCAACTGTCATGTAACACACAGCCTGTTCACATTCTGGACAGGCTAGGGCGGCGTCCTCCTCTTCCTCCTCCCAGTCAATCATGTAGTGCCACCTGTCTGGCTGTCCGTGGTAGCCGCAGTCTGGACAGGTGATGCGGCCCTCCTCATCTACAACTTGTCTAGGCCGCATCCCTCCCTCAACAATGGTGTACTCAGGAACGCTCATCATCCAACCTGTCTCTCTGGTACCAGCCGATGATGTGCCCAATGATCAGGCCGATCACAAGAGCAACGCTTGTCTGCATCACCAGTCCCTCCTGATGTCAACCCACCATTCGACCAGCACCTCAAACAGCCAGAAGAAGACCCTGGCGGTCAGAGGCAGCAAGAGGAATGTCACCAGAATCGCGGAGTATCCAATCACCAGCGGTGAGAACACCCAGAACCAGGAGATGGCAATCACTCCTGTCAGCTTCAGCGTCAACAGAATCAGCGTCAATCCCTCAAGAAAACCCATGAATTACTCCCTTTCCGTTTTAAGGCCCATAATCGCCCCTGTGACGGCTCCTGGTTTCGGGCCATCCAGATGCACTGCAGACTCCATAATCACCAAATCCGGGGGCAATCTGCCTGGATTCTGGACATCATCGGTAGAGATCGGCTTCAAATGCGGCATATTTGCCGTACTCAGCCGCCTCTTCCACCCATTCCTGGTGGTTGATCTGTGCTTCCTCCCAGGTCACAGCCATGGCAACAACCTGGGATCCGGTGCCAGTCAGGTGGTTGATGGTGGTACGGAAGGTGTTTGGCTTGGAGTATGTTCTGGTCTGATTGATTCCGAGAAACTCTGTGCGGATCTGCATGTCGCCGACGGTGGTATCACCAACGGTGCGGTCATCCTCTGACTTTCTGAAGAATTCCCGCCATCCTTCTTTGTCTGACGGGACAGGCTCCGTACCATCAAGCGTGAAGTAAATAACCATATCTTGACTGTAGCAGGGAACCAGCATGGTAGACAACTGACACAGGCTTTGTGCAATTAACTTTGTTAGAAGATGCAACTGAAGCTATTCGCAGCGACTGAATTCCAGGGCGCCCAGGCGTTCAGTGGCTCGGATGGTCCGCTTGGCAGCAGCTACTTCCTTCTGAGTGGAACACTCATAGCCCGGTCCGGAATCATAGCGGTATTCCTTGTCGTTCCAGAGGAGTGGTACTACATAGTACCCACCAGATGGCTCACGGCCGACAAAGATCTCATATAAACGGCGGGTGGTGGACGGGCCGTGACCTTTGCCCCTTGTTACGGTGAACTCTCCACGCTTCGGCATGCGGCCGGCTACATATCGACTGTCCCGTGTCCATGGCCTCGCCTCATCAGACAGCCTCCTCAGGAGGGAGTCCGGGAAGAAGTCATCAACACTAACCTGTGAAGTTGAGTACTCCGTTGCCAATCGGTAGTATTGGATGGGGTTGTTCATGAGTCTTGCCACGGCCCATCCATTGACTATCGATGATTGAAAGATTGCCGGCCTTCTGGCATACTGGGTGATGATTGCGTCTACTGATGGACTGTCCATAAAAAAATACTACAGGCCGTCAGGCCTGCTAGTCTACAGACACAGGGTATGTGTCCTCTACCAAAGTAGTAGTCTGTCTCCGCATTACTCCCCACTCCAGTAGGTGGCCCACTAGGGCAGGTACGGAGTACACACTTATGACTGAAACAAGTGTTTTTGTTTTTTTTATAGGAAGAAGAGGTCCATTTAAAGCATATCACAACCCTACGCGGCATGACAACCTACAGGAAACCTACAGGTTTTACAACTTGGTGGGTTAAGTCCTTTAGATTAGATTGAGGTGTCATATTGGCACATCCAATTTCATCTTGACTGAACCGTGGCAGAAGAATTGGCGGGACATGGTTTGACCATAGCACATGGATGGAGGAGGTGTCTACCCTCGGGGTGGGAGATTGTTTGCGCCATTTCTTTGAGGGGTATGGTAGGTTTGACTTTGGCCGTTTGGGTCTTTTTTCTCTGTTACGCCTGGGTGCCCTGCGCGCCTCCCGCACGCCCAACGCCCGCACCTCGCGAGGGGAATCGCCTCGCCGCCCCCCGCCGCATCCGTTGAGTCAGAGTCAAGCGTTCGGGGGCGAGCCATCGCCGGAAGATGCAACGGGGGCAGTGGTTTTCGGGGTATCCACATTTTCGGCGGGCGCCTTTGTATCCTCATTGTATCCAAATGCTGCAGCTAGGTCGGGACCGAGTGAGGCGATGGTAGCCTTCAGGTCATCGATCGACGCCTCTTGCAATTCCCGTTCCACCCCACTTAAGTCCAGCGTAATGTCGGATTTAGCAGGCCCGTCGGTGTGGTTGTAAAGCCATGAGGCGCAGTCCCGCCAATCTCGCACGCTAGCTTCGAGGACTCGGCCGGTTGTGAATGTCACCCTACCATCGGTCGCGAATTCCCACATCATGTCCGCAAGTATCTCATTCTTCAGGCGTTTACGGCCGAGCGAGTCAAGTTTCTTCTGTTCTCCGGATCGCTTTAGAATCTCGGTCAACGGCCGTTGCTTTGGTCTTGGCATTTTCATTCCCCCGTATCGCTTGTGCGTAGTCCACCAACCACTCACCTACTAAACCCTTAGTGCTACAAGTGTAACACACATACCACATTGCAGTCTACAGACATGGCATGCATCTTGCATATCGGTACAGCTGGCATGCAATTTGCATACGCCATCCCATGCGATAGAATCCGACATGGCATAGGACTTGCATACCCTCACATGGCATGCATCTTGCATGCGGTCCGGTTCAGTCGGAATGTAGTTCCGGGTGAGGTTGGCATGGTTCTTGCTCTCGCGCACGGTTCCTTCCCATCTGAACCACCCATAAAGCCTGCCGAAAATATTTTTCTTAGTGTTAACCCGTTCAATTCATTGAGCTTAGGTGTCCAGCATGTGCGATATGACCAGGAAGGTGGACAGATCTAACCTTGACAGACCGAGTGCATGAGCGTATCTTTGGACTGTCGCGAGCAACTACGGCAAGCGGCTCGGCTCTTTTGACAACCTAGCAGAACGGTCGGTCGGTCGGGCTGGTGGTCTCTCCACCACGCTACCGCCGGTCACTCAACTAATGCTCAAAGCGTAATTCTTAAAATACGCTACACGGGCGAGAGTGGACGGCATGAGCGGTACCATCCGGACGGCGCGCTACAGTACGGCCCTATTGAAACGGGTTCGGAAGATCTTGGACATTCCAAGATCGGCGCGCTACTTACCACAGCAGAGCGGCGCCATCCCGGTGTCGCAATAAGTGAATCTCACCCATCCGCCCGCCATCCGACCGATCTGCTAGTGAAACCGAAAGGCTTTGAAAATTCACCCATGAGACGCACTCGGTGGCGCGACTATTAAGCGAATGTCGCTGAACGTTAGCAGTACTGCCGAAAGCATGGGCGGAATGGTATTCCGGCGTGAAACATACTAACTGAACGTCAGAACGGTCCCGGTGGATAGACGCAAATCAAAAGTCTTGTGACCGGCCGTCAAGCAAGTAGGTTAACGGCAATAGCTGTTAAAAGTCTCGCCCCTCGCATTGTCCAGCAAGCAATGACTCTGGAAATTAACGCAAAGGGTGAGGCTTTCGAGAGCGATTGTGAGGATTGAAGGCGCCGCAACCGTCGGCGAAACATTAACCACAGTAGCAGAATTGGGGAGGGTTCAAATGAGCTATGTGCATCTGACCGTCAAGTCGAGTAATGTCAAGACCGGCAAAATCCCGGTGTCCACAACAGCATGTGAAACATGCCCCGACACCTGCCCACTAAAGGGCGCTTGCAAACCACCTAAGGTTTCGGAGCATGTCGCATCCCGCAACCGGGGGGCGATCGCATTCGCGAATGAGCAAGGTTTCACGGTAAATCTCTCGGCCGATACTCTAGCAGATGCCGACCGTCTCACGGCTCTTAACATCGGTCCCGTGGTTACCCTCCTCCCGGAATCTCAAACGGTCAACACCAAGACTCCGGCCGGCCGCAAGGTTGTGGTTTGTCCGGCAGCTGTGCGGGATGGTATCTCATGCGAGACTTGCGGGCTGTGCGCCCGCGCCGGTCGCGACTATGTCATCGGCTTTCCGGTTCATGGTACCAGTAAGAAAAAAGCCGCAACCGTCGCCGAAACCGGCGAGTCGGGCGGGGGATGCTATGCAAAGTCGGGACCGCTCGCACTCCATTGGAGCAAGGTATCAGATGGTAGCAGGGGCACCGACTGGCGGACATTCTGTGAAAGCATTGCGAGTCTTCCAGAGGGGCAGCTGTGGCGCCACAATCAGGCGGGCGACCTGCCCGGAATGAACCTTGAGATTGACCGGATCATGCTCGCCGATCTTGTAGACGCTAACAAGGGGCGCAACGGTTTCACATACACTCACAAGCCCGTGATAGCAGGCTGAATGGTGCAATTCTCACGGCCCACCCATCGGGTGGGTCGGATGAATTTCATCAAAGGGGGATCCCATGAGCGTTCATTTCACTTCCATCAAGACCACAGAGCAACTCGAACCGCGCGACTTGGTGCGCGCCGACCTCGGCGGACCGGTCACGCCATGGCGGAGGGTGCTGAAGATTGCCGGCGCCAACACCGCGCATCCGAGGGGCGACCAAGTCCATCCCGGGCAGGCGTGTATCTACTTCGATGACGGCTGGACCGTCACCGACCTGAATGCACAGTGGGAGGTTAAATAATGAGGCGTTAAGTAAACCGAGTGAGATGGTCCCGGCTCACCTGCGGGTGGGCCGCATCGATCGCACTCAAAACAATTGGAGGAACATCATGAGCCGGAGTTACAAGCGTGCTGGTGGAACTATCTGTGTGTGCCGAGCCGGAGAAATGAAGGCCTGGAAACGGGGCGCAAACCGTATGCTGCGCCGGAAGATCAATGCTCTCCTGTCGGCGGGGATTGTCTTCGAAGAGACACCGATGCCGATCATGCGGGAGATTGCCACCGACTGGTCCTCCCCTGGTGACGGTCACTTCTACATCGCGCCGCATGAGTTGAAGGCCTGGACTCGCGAATCCCCTAGCTTCTGGAACACCATCGAATTGACTCGCAAGTAGGAGGAGACATGCAGCAGAAGGCAGTCGAGTTGACCAAGGGAAGCATGGCGCGCCCGACATTTCAGTCCACTCTCGGCAGCGAGTTTGGCCGAGTTGAATCTGTACTCACGGCAACCGACCGCGAGATGTGGTTGTCGCTGAGCTATGCGAGGGGCGCAGGTCATGAGGTTGTGACCGTACTCGCGAAGAACTGTAGTGAATGGGAAATCAAGGAGGTGGGATGATGACTGACCTGGAGAATGCAAGGGGCATTATCGCCGGCGTCGCCCTGGATGCCGCCACGCTGATGGCGCAAACCGCTAACGCTCACCCTGAGGATATCGCAATCAACATCGATGAGATCCGGGCGACCATGCAGAAGATCATCGATGAGTCGGTCAGAGCGTGGAGGATTATCAGGGCGGAGACCACCAAGGAGTAACTGAATTGATACCTGCATCACCCGGAACATGCTGTGGTGGTTGCTCCCCCTTCCACGCACAGCTTGTGACCTTCCCTATCTGGCGTGGTGCAGGCTTGAGTTCAGTTGACATGAAGGAGAACCGATGAGGACACTTAGGATGGGCGCGCTGTACCTGTTGGCTAGCATTCCCTATCTGATTGCAAAGCTTTGGAGGAAGTCATGAACCAAGAGATTGCCGAGTACATTGCCAAGACCGCTAATAAAATCGCCGAGAAACTCGGCATGAACATCGACCTCGGCGCGGTGGCGGAAGACACCGGCACCGGCGACTGGTGCGTGGTGGTAAGTGGTTGGGGCTATGAGGTCTTGGGTTGCGCCATCAACAGGGAGACCATCGCTGCTACCATAGTCACGGCAGGCTATGAGATCGGGCATGAGGAATACGCTGGTGGCTCAAGTTGGGATGAACCTCAGGCTGATTATGTGATGGACACTCAAGTCATCACGCCCAATGCAGCTGCGTCTGTGCTGGTTGAGTTGGTGGTGTCCTGCATGGTTCAGCACGCCCTGCAGTCAGTGGCCCATGATCGGATGATGGCTGATCTTGCGGCGCCGGCCGATGGTGAGAGGGAACGACTCGGCAGCAAGATCGAGATCATTGAGACCAAGTACAAAACTCTGGAGGCAGTATGATCAGTGCAATCCGGACAATCGACGGCCGCTACTTCGAGGTGGGCGAGGACAGCATCACCCACATTCTGACCGAGGTCGGGGCGGACGGGTACATGTGGTACCTGATACGGTACGGGGATGGCCGGCTGAGTCAACGCATCCCCTTTGATGACGTTAGTCTGGTGGTGTGACATGGATTGTTGTGCATGTGGTTCAGTCATGATGTTGCTTGGCAAGGTTGGTGACCTGTACTACTGGCGATGTGACCGGTGTGGAAGCAACCACACCATGCACCTGAGTGAACTATTCGATTGAGAGGAAAGAGATGCCGAGATACAAGCCATGTCCTGAGAGCGACGCCATCATTCAGCAGATGTTAGAGGAAGAGGTCTTCCACACCGAGGTGATCGATGGCGAGGTCATGTACCGTCTGCTGTCCACACGCAAACAACCTGCGTGGCATCAGAGCAGCGTGCCGGTTATCATTTCTGGCCCACATGAAACGGTGACTGTGACTGTTAAAATGTGGCCCACCGGCGCGGACTATTGGACAACTGAACCATCGGCCCGCACTTCATTTGCCTGCAGCATGAACAAATGGCAGATAGCCCGGGCGATTGAGGCTCCAGCTAGGGTAGTCCAATGGGAGCGTGTTGGGAAACGCAAGAGGTCGGGGTCCACCGACATGTTCAGCTGGTCATTCATCTATCCAAACCCAATGACCTTTGAAAAGATGCGAGCCGCATGCGCCATGATCTATGGCAAGGCAGTGCATCGGCTGGAGTGGGCAGACAAGGTAACCCGGCTCAAAATCATGGTTGGTATATTCGATTACAGGACTGAGAACCCACCGATCGCACGGCGCGATGCAGTCAAGGAGGCAATGAAAAGGATAGCTAATATGACGGGATGGGAACAGGTCTTCACCGAGATGGACCTCCCAACCGTCGATCGATGGCTTGAGGTCGGTGAAATGGCAGAGAAAAAATACCTGGAGGAAAATCATGAAGCAGAAAATGTCGCTTGAGGATTGTCAGTGGTGCCTTGCCGAGATCGCTGGTGAGCAAGGCGAGTTGAGCATCGGTGACCGCGAGACCGCACTGTCTCAACTTGTTCTCTTCCAGGCTAATGACGATCTCGATTTCGCCATACTAACTTTGTCCGGTCTCATCGCCGACCCCGCGATCGAGCGGGTGAAGCCCGGTGCAATGACTCGGTTGGAACAGCTGTCGATGGCGGCAGTTGCCGACCGGCTCGCCCAGATTGGGCAGTCCGGATACCTCGCTGCGGTATCTAATTTCTAGGTAAGTTGTCACGCATGCTAGTCAGCATGTAGACTTGAGTTGTTGATGAAAGGGGGATGCGATTCGCCCCGATAACAAACCAGCTACCATCAAGGAGATGCTAATGAATCAGCTTCCAGATATGAATGTCGTCAAGACCTTTGTGATGCTCGAAGTTCCGGTGGGCAATGGTCAAACCATTGTTCAGTGTCAACTCCACAACTACAGTGCGGAAGACCTGCAAGCCCTGGCCCTCACCGACAAGGAAGAAACCGTGATCGCCGCCAAGGTTTTCTCTCAGAAGCCCGGGTTCTTCGCCACTGCCGGCGAGCCGTTCATCTGTGACAACCGAGATGAGAGCATCGACATGCGCACCTACTGTGCTACCAAGCTGAAGGATAGCTTTGAACTCGCCATGGATCTCACGGTCCTGGCGGATCTCGAAACCGTTAACGCCATGCTCTTCACCCAGGATGATGTGGAGAACTTCACTCCGCCGCACAAGGTGACGGTTCCCATCCCCGATTTCCTCAGAGACAGTCTCGCAGAACTCATCGATGAATTCCGCATCGAGCTTGGTGATGCGCAGGATGAGGATGATGAGGATGATGGCTTCGATCCCTCCGCCATCGACCCCAATGATGAAGACTGCTCAGTCTGTGAGCGTGAGGAATGTCCCGCTCATCCCTCTCACGGCGCCGTCGATGACAGCCGGAAGGAACTGAGTGAACTGCTCGCCCGCTTGAGCAAGAAGGTTTTGGAGGCCTGATACCTGCAAGTTCTTACAAGTTTAGGAGACATTTGGCAAGCCCCCCATGGTTGGGGGCTTTTCAAATAGCTTCAACAACAACCAACAAAGTATTGGAGGCCGATATGAATCAACGGTTCTGTATCGCTGTGTCTGTCGATGAGATCTCCCCCATCCCAATCATCCTCGAAGGGTGTGAGGAGGTGGCGATCTTCCCCACCGTGCGGGATGCCGAGGATTTCCTTGAGGGCATGGTCACCGCCGGCGAGTTGCCGGAAATCAACAAGGCAGTGTGGTCGGTGATCGACCTGGACACTGTCGGTCTCACCTGCTGTGCGAGGTTGTGATGAGGCACAGCAGAGAGTCAGGGTTTCTCACTGCCATGTTCCTCGGAACCATGAGCATCATCCTTCTCGCATTCATGTTGTAAGTTTACTGGCGTCTTGGGTGTAGCGTATCATTAACTAATACTTTACAAGGAGACTCGCATGAAACCTTCGCAATTCATTTCACTCGCCACCGCCGCCATCAACAACCGCTTCGCACTCATGGTCACCGGTCCTCCCGGCTGCGGCAAGACCGACGCCACCAAACAGGCGGCTGAGCAGGCCGGCGCCGACCTCATCATCAGCCACCCGGTGGTCAGTGATCCGACCGACTACAAGGGCATGCCCGCCCTGGTCGAGGGACCGTCCGGTCAGAAGGAAGCGATGTTCCTCCCCTTCAATGACCTCAAGGTTCTCATCGAGGCAAGCAAGCCGACCGTGTTCTTCCTGGATGATTTCGGTCAGGCGATGGCCGGTGTTCAGGCCGCAGCGATGCAGCTGATTCTCGGCGGTCGCATCAACGGTCACCATGTCTCCGATCAGGTGATGTTCATGGCGGCAACCAACCGCAAGGAAGACAAGGCCGGCGTTGGTCCGATGTTGGAACCGGTCAAGAACCGCTTCACCATTGTGGAGCTTGACCCCGATCTCGATGACTACTGCGCATGGGCGATCGCCAATGGTGTGCCGACCCCGGTCATCTCCTTCATCCGATTCTGCCCGCACTACCTGACCGACTGGAAACCGGCGAAGGGTTCCGCCCTGGTCAACGGCCCCACCGCCCGCTCCATCACCCAGGCTGGACGCTGGCTCGCCGCTGGCATTCCCGCCGGCCTGGAGTTCGATGTGTTCAAGGGTGCCGCAGGCGAGGCGTTTGCCGCCGACTTCCTGGCCCACCTCCGCATCTGGCAGAAGCTTCCTAACCCCGATGTGGTCCTCTCGGATCCCGATGGGTACAAGGTGCCGACCGATGTTGCCACGCAGTACGCCCTCGCCGGGGCGCTTGCGGCTCGCGCCAATGAGGACAACCTCGGCCGCTTCTTCAGGGCAACCAACCGCATGCCCCCGGAGTTCTCGGTGCTGGCAACCCGGGATGCTCTTCGCCGTGACAAGACCCTCGCCAACTGCAGGGAATTCATCGAGTGGGTCAGCACCAACCAGGATGTTGTCCTGTAATGCAAGGTTTCTTCTTGATCCTCTCCGTACTCCTCTTGCTCGAAGGGGAGTACGGATGGGGTCTCGCCTTTCTCATCTGCGCTCTACTGGACGATCATTAGGGAGAACATATGGAAACAATTGATCCAATGGATGGGGCTTTTGGTTGCTGCCCCAGTTGTAACGGTGTTGTGAGTGGTGCGTTTGTCAACATACAGTGTCAGCTGGAACACCTGCTCACCGTGATCTTGAACAAAGACTTTCAGATGACATGCCAGCATTGTGGATATGACGGCATGGCCACAGAGTGGAGGAGATAATGAGTAACCCCAAGGAATCAGCAGTTAACCGTGCGGTGATCGTCACCTTCTCGGCCAGCATGTACCAGGGCAAGAAGAAGGACAAGCGAGTTGCCAAGGATGCCGCCGACAAGTACGGTCTCGCATCCACCGCCCGCATCAACCCCAACAAGACGCTCATGAAGGACGCTGTCGCTCCGATCATCAGGATCTACCATCAGGCATACGCCTACCACAAGTCCATGACCCTGCCATGGGGTGACGGCACCTCCCGCATCCTCCCGGCCGCTCGGCTGATGGAGTACATGCAGCAGATGCACCAGTATGAGGATGAGTTCTACGCTTCAGTTGACAACATGATTGCCGACTATGCAGTCCACCTGAACAATGAACAGATCGTTTGGAACGGGCTGTTCAGGATTGAGGACTACCACAAGGTCGGTGACTTGAGGAATAAGTACAGCTTCACGGTTCACATCGATCCCATCCCTCAGTCCGGTGACTTCCGCATCGAGCTTGGTGATGCGCAGGTCGATGCACTCCGGAAAAAGTTTGAGGATGACATGAACTCACGCCTGCGTTGTGCGATGGGTGAGGCATGGCGGTCGCTCTATGATCAGCTGGTCAACCTCAAGCAGATCGTACTCGGCAATGCGAAGGGCATCAAGGAACCAACCTTTGTCGCTCTCTCAAAGCTTTGCTCTCTGCTCTCCGACCTCAACATCACCGAGGATCCGCAGCTTGAGGCCATGCGCCAGCGGGTTGAGGCGATGTTCTGTTCCGAGCCTGCTGCTGATGTTGCCGCCAACATGCGGTCTAACAACCTCACCGAGAAGACCGATGCGGCCAAAGAGATTGCCGACATGATGAAGATCATGGAGAGCTACATGGGTGAGGTGCCGGCATGAGTAAGTACGCAACAGCTTCAGAGGAGGTCGCCAACCGGGTGGTTCAACACGTTGGGGAGATCAGACTATCCAGCGAGAAGGTCGCCCGCGTGACAGAAAAGACCTACCGGCAGGCTCGCCGTGAACGCTATGACCTGAAGGTTTCATACACCCCCATGGCATCCTGAGTTGCTGTGGTATGAGGTCAGGCTCATAGGGTACGGGCCGTTTTATAAGAACAGCCTTGGCTATGAGAGTCGGGACATAATCGGTACATCAATCATCTCCCGCAACCTCAGCCGTGATGAGGATGTTGACCCACTTGGAACAGCGTATAAAATGGAACAGTATTTCGCTGAGTTCGAATCCACATTCGCCGATACCTGGATGTCCTGGATCAGCCCCTTGTTCCCATACCTTTCTGACCATTCAACCAGTTTCGCAATCACCATGATTGTCCTGGAAATTGTCCTGGGAATCATGTTGATCCTCGGTGTATGGAAGAAGTTGACCGCTTGGTCATTCTTTTTACTCGTTGTCTTCTTCACGATTTTGACTGGTTTCACCTTCTTGACAGGTTATGTCCCATCAGGTACAAGCTTCTTTTCATTTGATGCCTGGGGCCCTTACACGACCAGTAATATGCGGGTGACCGATTGTGGCTGTTTTGGGGATTTCATCAAACTGGAACCACGGATATCCTTCTATAAGGATCTCGTGCTGCTAATCCCGGCTATCCTCTTTCTCTTTGCCAGCAGATCATTGTACACACTATTGCCTGAAGGCCTCGGGAAAAAAATCACCATCGGTCTGGGCATGCTCATCTTTATTTTCTGCCTGTGGAATACCTTTTGGGATCTACCTATGGTTGACTTCCGCCCATTCAAGGAAGGAGTGGATCTCCGTGGACAAAAAATAGCAGAAGAAGATGCTCAAGCCAATGTAGAGATCACGGCCTGGTTATTAAAGCACAAGACTACCGGAGAAGTCAAAACGGTGACCAACGATGAATACATGGGTAATCTGGCTGATTACCGGGGGATTTGGGAAGTGGTTGATCAAATCAAGTCAGAACCGGCTATTCCGGTAACCAAAATCAGTGATTTTGAAGTGAGCGACCCGGAAGGGAATGATATGACCTATGACATCCTGGATGCGGAAGGGTATCATTTTATGATCGTCAGCTACAAGCTTAAAGAAGAATCAACAACTGTATCGACCATTACGAAGCAGGATACGATTTGGGCAGTGGATACCATAGTTACAGCTGTGGATACTCAATTGGTTCGTCGTATAGAGCAAATTAATCCTCAGACTATTCAGGTAGAAGATGTCATTTGGGACAGCCGGTTCCAGAATGCATTCCTGGATAAAGTCAATCCGCTTCTTGGTGAAGCAACAGAGGCTGGGATCAATGGCTACCTCATCACTTCATATTTGAGCGATGAACGATTAAACGACTTCCGAAAGGATTGCCGTTTTGATGATACCATCTATATGGCGGACGATATCCTTC
Organism: uncultured Saprospiraceae bacterium; assembly: GCA_942490895.1. Taxonomy (GTDB): domain Bacteria; phylum Bacteroidota; class Bacteroidia; order Chitinophagales; family Saprospiraceae; genus JAGNXB01. The sequence goes on along the minus strand of CALNZC010000053.1, from coordinate 58,751 downwards.
TGAAGACCATCATCCGGTCAAATCCAGGTATCCTGTTGATGAAAGATGGTGTCATCGTGAAGAAGTGGCATTACCGCAAATTGCCCACCTTCCAGGAGATCCAGGATTCCTGGATAAAATAAAAGGCATTTTCGTACTATTCATTTGGCTAGGAAAGGTTTAGGAATAACATATTGCCTGAATATTTTCTTTTCTTTGCGGCAGTTCATAGACATCCCATGCTCAGTCGGAGAAATATTAGAATCAAAGTGCTGCAATCCCTTTATGCAGCAACAATGTCGCCCGATATTAGCGGGGACCTCTTATTACAAGGGTATAAGCAAACGTGTATCCGCACATACAAGCTGCTACATTTTGCTTTAGATCACTTCATCATGTTGACCAGTTTTGCTCTGAAGGAGGCTGAACTGCGGTCCGGAAAACTGCTCTCTACGGATGAAGACAAAGCGTTCACAGACATCTTGTACACGAATGAGCTCGTCCAGTCTCTTGTAGAAAACAAATACTGGAAAACTGAAAAAGACCGATTAGACATTAGCCCCGTTACAGAAGAAGATATTCTCCGCAATATCTATACTGAATTCAGTAAAACCGAAGACTACCAGACCTATTGGAAGGAAACCAGGGACCACGGGGATATCCTTCTCAAACTCCTGCGCTTTATGGTTAGTCATCCATTGTTTGAAGAGATCATGGAAGATCATCATGCTGCTTGGGTGGATGACAAGTCCCTCATTTTGGGCAGCCTGAAAAAAATCATAAAAGTATTGCCGCAGCGAGAAGACTTCTACAGCGAGTATACTCTGGACCAAACCCTGATCGATGAATTCGGGCGGAACATGCTCCTTGGCGTATGGAACAATGATGATGAACTGACCGAAAGCATTTCTCCAACATTGAAAAACTGGGATATCAAACGTGTGGCCACTCTGGACCTGCTGATTCTCAAGATGGCTGTTTGTGAATTCTTATACTTTCCAACCATTCCCACGAAGGTCACATTGAATGAATTTGTCGAAATTGCCAAACAGTACAGCACTGATAAGTCAAAGGATTTCATCAACGGTATCCTGGACCGACTGATGAAAGAACTTACTGAAAATGGAAAAATCAAAAAGACCGGTCGCGGTCTAGTTGAATAACAATTTTATATCCCTCCCTAACCCTAAAGCACTTGATCCATGAGAAATCTGCTCGTCCTCGCAAGTTTATTGTTGAGCTTGCACATCACCGTATCCGCTCAAGCCCCAGAGGCTGTGAATGCCGTTACTGGAAAATATGTATTCATTGACCACTACACGCCATATTTGGATGGCGATATTGCTGACCGGGATCTAATGACCTCCGCCTTGGAAATTGGCTATACGCGTTGGTTGAACCGCCATTTCAATCTTCATGTTCCAGTTCGGGTTGGAACAGCTGACCTTCCGCAATCGACTCGTCGAGGGAAAGCCTATCCTTGGTTGAATCTCGATGCTACAATCCAGATCAAAGCTTTCGATAACACCAAGTGGATTAATCCATATTTGACGGCGGGTATCGGAGCTGCCGTATCTGATTGGAGTGACATCACTCCTCAGGTTCCTGTCGGCGCTGGAATCAACCTCCGTCTCCACCCATCCTTCTACATCAATTCACAGGTTGAATACCGCTGGGATTTGACAGAAGATGCAAAGAACATCCATTATGGGATTGGAGGTGTGTTCATTATTGGAAATGTAAAAGACAAACCTGTTGATACAGATGGTGATGGCATTACCGACCTCGAAGACAAATGTCCGTTGATCCCAGGCAGTGTTGAACTGATGGGCTGTCCAGATGCGGATGGTGACGGAATTGCTGACGCCGATGATGCATGTCCAGACCAGCCTGGTACTGTTGCCCTCAAAGGCTGCCCGGATGCGGATGGTGATGGCATTACAGATGCAGATGATGCTTGCCCTGCAGAGGCTGGAACTGCAGCCACCAAAGGCTGTCCGGATCGGGACAAAGATGGTGTTGCCGATGGGGATGACCTCTGTCCTGACACCGCCGGACCAGCTAACTTAATGGGTTGCCCTGACCGCGATAATGATGGAGTAGCCGACGTCAAAGACAAGTGTCCGGATGTTCCCGGTGATGCTGCAAATGACGGATGCCCTGCTGACCGCGACAATGATGGCGTTGCTGATGTCGATGACCGTTGCCCCGATCAAGCCGGTCCTGCCTCTAACAAAGGTTGCCCGGAGCTGAAGAAGGAAGAAAAGGAAATCGTCCAGATAGCGATTCAGAATGTTCAATTTCAGTCCAACAGCTCAGTCCTGACTAACGAAAGCTTACCACTTCTGGACCAATTGACCAAAGTGTTGACCGATAATGGTGCATACCATTGTAGTATCGCCGGACATACAGATAGTTCCGGTGATGATGGATACAACCAGATGCTTTCTGAGAAGCGAGCACTGGCTTGTTACAATTATCTTCTTGAGAAGGGGATTAGCGCCAGTCGCTTGTCTCATGCCGGGTTCGGAGAGACCCAACCTCTTGGAGACAATGCAACTGCTGCAGGCCGGAACGCAAACCGGCGAGTAGAATTTGACCTTCAGGTCAAGTAAAAGAAGCTTTAAGCCCCGGACATTGTTCCGGGGCTTTTTCTTTTCAACCTGTTCATCTTTCGATTTCCTATTTTTGAGCTATGAAGGAAAAGATCATCATCCTGGATTTTGGCAGTCAGTACACTCAATTGATCGCCAGACGTGTCCGTGAATTGCAGGTATTTTGCGAAATCCTGCCTTATTATGATCAAGTAACACTGGATGAAACGGTCAAAGGTGTGATCCTTTCGGGAAGCCCCTTCTCCGTTAAAGATGCCAATGCGTTGCGTATCGATCTGAATGCGTTGATCGGCAACATTCCAGTTCTCGGGATCTGTTATGGTGCCCAATTGATCGCAGACGAACTGGGCGGTACCGTTTCACGAAGTGAAAAACGGGAGTACGGAAAGGCCAAACTCCAGATACATCAGGCTCAGGACCCCTTCCTGGCAGACCTATCTCCAGAAAGTCAGGTATGGATGTCCCATGCCGATACTATCCAGGTACTTCCAGAAACCTTTGAACTTCTTGCGGGCACGGAATCTATCGATGTAGCTGCGTTTGCCTACAAGCAGGCTGGCTTGGCACCTGTTTATGGCATACAGTTTCACCCGGAAGTCACCCACAGTCTGGAAGGAAAAGCATTTATCCGCAACTTCCTCTATGAAATCTGCCATTGCCATGGAGACTGGACCCCGGATTCCTTCGTCGAAGAAACTATCAACAAGCTCAAGGAGGAGATAGGGGATGAGCATGTACTCATGGCCTTGTCCGGAGGCGTAGATAGCACAGTAGGTGCCGTTTTGTTACATCACGCGATCGGCAAGCGCCTGCATTGCTTTTTCATCGACAACGGCCTGTTACGTAAGGATGAATTCGAACAAGTCCTCACGGACTATCAGCACATGGGGCTGAATATCAAAGGAGTAGATGCAAAAGAACGCTTTTGGAATGCCTTGGCGGGTGTTTCAGATCCGGAAACTAAACGCAAGGTCATCGGACGTGAGTTTATTCACCTGTTCGAAGAGGAATCTCGATCCTTGCCGGGAGTGACCTTTCTTGGACAAGGGACCATATACCCGGATGTCATTGAGTCCAACCCTGTAAAAGGTCCATCTGCAACGATCAAATCACACCATAATGTGGGTGGCCTTCCAGAGAAGTTGCACCTCAAGATCGTCGAGCCGCTGCGCATGCTCTTCAAGGATGAAGTTCGTAAGGTGGGCATTGCTTTGGGCATTTCAGAGAGTCTGATCCAACGCCACCCATTTCCTGGCCCTGGCCTGGGTATCCGCATCCTGGGGGACATCACCCCAGAAAAAGTCAGGTTACTTCAGGAAGCCGATGCCATCTATATTCGGATGATGAAAGAATATGGCCTGTATAATCAAGTCTGGCAGGCCGGCACCATACTTCTACCCGTGCAATCTGTGGGTGTGATGGGGGACGAGCGGACATATGAAAATGCCGTAGCGCTTCGTGCGGTAAACTCCCTGGATGGGATGACCGCGGAATGGAGCAAATTGCCTTATGAGTTCCTGGCAGATGTCTCCAGTGAGATCATCAACCGGGTAAAGGGAATTAACCGGGTCGTGTATGATATCAGTACCAAACCACCTGCGACCATCGAATGGGAATAATTCAATGGGCATTGAAATGGATGATATGAATAGGGTAGGATCCTCTACAGTTAGAAATCTGATGATTATCGATCAGTCACGTCTCTGGACCTGCTTTGGACTTCTTATGCTAGCGGTTCTTACCAGTGCATGCTTCGGTTCAAAAAAGACTACTGCACCCAAACCAGTCCCGCCCCAAAAACCAGTCCCGGAAAAAACCGACACGTTGAGTATTCGTCCACAGATGGATACCCTCCAATGGACTGACGTGGATACCCTTCTTGCCCCCGTTCTAGTGGAGGACAACCCGGAATCACCCCTGGATTTACCGATCAAAAAGGACATTTTAGACAATAACGCAGAGCGGATCTTCAAAGATGAATATCGAATTACAGTGTTATTGCCCTTTTTCTCCAGTGATTCTGCGGCTTATCTGAATAACCGCCCAGCCAGTTGGTCTTTGGATTTTTATCTCGGTTTCAAGATGGCTTTTCAGAAGGCTCCAGTGTCAGGTGGCCGATTTGTGATACAGGCATTAGATACAAGGGCAAATTCGGAGCAACTCCAGAAATTGATGACAAAAGGAGCTTTGGATAATCAGGATGTGATCGTCGGGCCATATCGATCCAATCTGGTCACCTCCGTTGCTGATTATGTCTTGGACAAACCCACTATCCTCTTATCCCCATACAGTGCCAGTAGCCGGCTGGGAAAGGGCAATGCCCACTACCTCCAAATGAATCCTGCCCTGGAAACCCATATGCGGACCACCTGGAAGTTCCTCAAAGATGGCAATCCTACCAATCCAGTGATCTTCATCCATGGTATGGGGACGAGTGAAGTCTCCAAGAAGAATCTCTGGCAGTCCTGGGTGGACTCCCTTCCTGTCAAGGCCAGAAAGAGGTACATCTTCAAAGAGATTGATGAAGCAGGTGACATGGCCATGGAGGACTTTTTGATCGATAGCCTCCTGAAAGAAACGGTGACCAACAACATCGTTTTTCCCTCGTGGGATGAAACGCATGTTCAAGCTATAATGAGCAAGATCAGTAGCGGCATCACCGAGAAGACAGTCCGGCTGTTCGGACTGCCACAGTGGATCGGGTTTGAACGGATATCACCTTCTTATTTCGAATCCCTTCATGTACACTTGACCAGCACCGACTATGTCGATGATGAAGATCCTGCCATTCGTTCACTGAAGTCCAGATATAAAGCAGCCTACGCACAGCCCATGAGCGCCGAGGCGGTGTGGGGATACAGATGCGGGCAATATCTCGCAACAGCTCTGATTCAGGAAGGTGCACTGTTTCAACGATTTCTATCTCTTGAAAAACCGGTGCTGTACCCTAAAGACAGCCCCAAATTTGAAGTGGAATGGGAACCAGATGGGAAGTTTTTACGGATTGAAAACCAAAACATCTATATGCTCCGATTCGCTGATGGCCGCATGGTCCTGGCGAAATAATAGGATCATCACTCCCGGAATCAGGACCTCAAACCCTGCCACTGGGTTGATGAATCAGCAGTCTATACGATGATATCACAACACCCACTATGAACTTAACCCCGGAACGCAAGGCACGAATAGAAGCAGTGACCAAACGTCGCCAGGTTGGGTTGACCATCATATTGGAAAATGTACATGACACCCATAATATCGGTGCAGTCATGCGATCCTGTGATGCGGTCGGCATTTTTGAGCTCTTCGTGTTGTATACCGAGCCACACCTTACTGAAGATCGACTCACGCTGGGTAAACGCACCTCCGCCGGCACTCGAAAATGGGTCGACATCCATTATTTTCGTGATCGACAGGCTTGTTTCGATGCCGTTCGAAAGAACTATCCGTCCATCCGGTGTGCTATGTTATCGCCAGAGGCCACCAGTCTCTATCATTTAGACCTGGCCCAACCAACAGCATTGCTTTTCGGCAATGAACGCGATGGCGTCAGCCCCGAATCCAGAGCACTGGCGGATGGAGACTTTTACATCCCCATGGCCGGTATGGTTCAGAGCCTGAATATATCAGTGGCTTGCGCTGTAAGTCTCTTCGAAGCCTATCGGCAAAGGGATGCATTGGGGTATTATCAGGAACAGAATCCTGCACCTCCCGAATTCCAATCTAATCTGCTCGATTCCTATCTGTCCAGGCAGGACATTTCCAACTATGGGAAGGATATTTTACCGAAAGACGAGGAATCTTCATTGAAGTAGTAGCACTTGTTTATTTTTGCGGCCTATGAGGCTTCAGAAGCTGGAAATAAAAGGATTCAAGAGTTTTGCCAATGACACGGTGATTCACTTCAATGAATCTGTCACAGGCATTATCGGACCTAATGGTAGCGGTAAGTCCAATATTGTCGATGCCATTCGTTGGGTGCTCGGGGAACAAAAGACCCGCGAACTTAGACTGGAACGCATGTCCAGTGTCATCTTCAATGGTACAAAGAAGCGAAAGGGGAGTGGACTGGCCCAGGTCAGCCTGACCTTTGAGAACACGCGTAACCTTCTGCCGACGGAATATCAATCGGTCACCGTCTCCCGGATACTCTACAGGTCGGGGGAAAGTGAATACAAGATTAACAATATCACCTGCCGGCTGAAGGACATTACCAGCATGTTCATGGATACGGGGATCGGATCGAATTCCTATGCCATCATTGCACTATCCATGGTCGATGACATTCTGAATGACCACGAACAGTCTCGTCGCCGCATGTTGGAGCAGGCCGCCGGAGTCTCCAAATACAAGGTCAGGAAGGCCGAAACACTGCGAAAACTAAATTCTACTGAGGGCGACCTGAATCGGATCGATGACCTTCTTTTTGAAATTGAACACAATCTGAAAAGCCTGGAGAAACAGGCTAAGAAAGCCCAGAAATACCTGGATCTAAAGGCTGATTATCGAGCGTTGAGCATTGAATGGTCTGTCTTTCAGACCCACGACTTGAAGACACGATACAAACAGATCGAAAGCCGCCTGGCCAAGGAAGAAGATTTGTTGCGGGATTTGGAGATCCAGATCCAAAAGGCCGAGGCACGAACAGAACAGGAAAAGCTGCTCAATCTCGACAAGGAAAAAGCGCTTTCTGAACGGCAAAAACTCCTGAATGAGGTTGGTGATCTGATTCGTTCCCTGGAAAACCAACTGGAAATCCTTGGGCAACGTGGCAATTATATCGATCAAAACAGGTCTAAACTCCAGGAGCGGATGCGGTTCAACACGAGCCGTATCGAACAATTAGAGAAAGACATTCTCTACTATCAACAGAAACTCACGCAGTCGAGAGACGAACAACAACAAGGAGAACTGTCTCTCCGGGAAGCCGAGCAGGATCTAGGTGTCACTCGTCAGGAACATGGATCGATCAAGGATGATCTTGAACTCTATCTGCAACAATTGCAGGAGCTTGAAAAAGGCATCTATGAGCTGGAAAAGCAGAAAGCCATCAACCTCAATCAGATCGAGAATCTGAAAAATGAAATTGATCGCAACGCCCAGGTCCTCGCACAACGATCTAAAGAATCTTCCTCATTGAAGGAAGCTGTTGAAGAAATTGCCAAAGAGGAATTGAGACTCCAATCATCCGTTGCCTTCCTCGAACAAGAGGAGGACAAACGGTTGGCCACCATTCAGGAACGGGAAGATCAATTACAGATTGAAAACCAGGAACTCAGCGGGGTGAACCGCCAGCTGGATGCCATGCGGAACGAGTACAAACTCACCAAGAGCATGGTGGAAAACCTGGAAGGTTTTCCAGAGTCGATCAAGTACCTCAGTGCGCAAAGTGATTGGGGAAAACAATTCCCCCTGCTCAGTGATATCATCACCTCCAAGGAGTCTTTCCGCATTTCGATCGAGCACTTCTTAGATCAGTATCTCAACTACTATGTTGTACCTGATTTCAAAACAGCTCACAATGCCATTCGCCTTCTGCAACAGAATCAGAAGGGTAAGGCAAATTTCTTTGTCTCTTCTGCACTTTCATCCACTCGTTTCGAAACAGAAGAGCGCACCGGCTTGACAAAACTGGTCGATCTGGTAGAATGTGAAACCCAATATCAACCACTCGTTGACTTCCTCTTTCACAATGTCTATCTCCGTCAGGATGAAAACCTTCCGGAAACATGGGAACAGGATCCGGATATTACCATTTTAGGGGCGAGCGGCTCCTGGACACGTCGATCCTTTTCCTTGTCTGGCGGTTCTATCGGTCTTTTTGAAGGCAAAAAGCTGGGACGAAAAAAGAATCTGGAAAGCCTGGACAAGCAGATCCGCAAACTGGAGAAAGAAGAGGAGAAAAAGATCGTCATCGTCCAGTCTCTCAAAGAAAAGGTCAAGGAGCTAAAACTGGCCAACCAACCCGCCAGGATCCGGGAGGAAAAGACCCAGCTCAATCAGGTGATGCAGAAGTTGATCACCTTGAAGACTCGACTGGAAAATGCCGAGCAATACCATGCAGATGTCTCAAAACGCTCTCAACAAGCTGAAGACATCATCAAAGGTCTGTCAGAGCGTAATAAGACCATGGAATCGGACCTGGCCATCCGGAAAAAGGAGGAAACGGACTTTCGGGCACAAATGGAGCAGACTGACCATTCTTTCCGCAAGGCAGCAGACGCCTTAAATGCCCGTTCTTCTGTATTTAATGAACGGAACATACATTTCATTCAGCTTCAGAACAAGGTCAAAGCGTTCGAACAGGAAATCCAGTTTCGCGAACAACAAATGGAAGAGGCCCAAAAAAGCCTTCATACCGACAAGGAAGCTGAGTCAAATGCAGTGATCGAGCTGAAAACTGTCGCCGAGGAACGCGAGAAGGTGCAGCAGCAACTGATCATCAATTACGAAGACAAGAAAAATCGGGAAGCCAGTCTGACCGGAGCAGAACAGGACTACTTTCAAGCCCGAGGCCAGATCAACGAATTGGAAAGCGCGCTTCGCCAATTGAATAAGAATCGGCACGATGCTCAGATCCTGGTCAATGAATTAAAAGATAACTTCAACAACATCCGCTTGGAATTGACATCCATAGGTGAGCGGATCAAGGTCGAATTCCAGGCCAGTATTCAGGAGATTATTCAGCGAGAACCAAACCCGGATCTGGACCCAGCTTTACTGGAACAACAGGTTACTCGGTTGAAAAGTCGGCTGGAAAATTATGGGGAGGTCAATCCGATGGCGGTTGAGGCTTATCGCGAAATGAAAGAACGCTATGATACTATTGATCAACAGCGCCAGGACATTTTAAAGGCGAAAGCGTCCCTGCTTCAAACCATTGAGGAAATCGAAACCACCGCCACGGCTCAATTCATGGAGGCCTTCGAAAAGGTGAGGGAGAACTTTATCATCGTCTTCAGATCCCTATTCACTGAGGATGATACTGCAGATCTGATCCTGGATGAACCCGACAAGCCACTGGATTCAAATATCCAGATCATCGCCAAGCCAAAAGGCAAGCGGCCACAATCCATCAACCAGTTGTCAGGAGGGGAGAAGACCCTCACGGCCACTGCTTTGCTCTTTGCCCTCTATTTGTTGAAACCGGCACCATTCTGCATTTTCGATGAGGTGGATGCGCCATTGGATGATTCCAATATTGAGAAATTCAATCGGATCATTCAGAAATTCTCCGACCACTCGCAGTTCATCATCGTCACCCACAACAAGCTTACCATGGCTTCTGTAGATGTCCTGTACGGCGTCTATATGCGTGAACAAGGCATTTCTGCGGTCACCCCGGTAGATTTCCGGACCTATGAACACAATGCGGTCATGGAAGATGTGCAATAGTCGCTTACATGATCTCTTCCATTTTGGCCCTCAGCCAGGATTCTGAAACGATCGCTCCGTTTTGTTCATCCATCTCTTTGGCCAATTTTTCCAGACTTGCCTTCTCGCCTGGTTGAATCTTAGTCAACTTTTTGAGGAACTTGATCAGATTCAAATAGTTCCGCTTCTTGGTTGCCGAGATTTTAGTATTCCGCTGCAGGTATACTCGGAAGGAGTCCATCAAAGAGTAAAGCGGTTCGATCTCATCCAGTTCGAAATACGAGAACAAAAGGATCACCTTTGAATTGAGGTTGTAGGTGAAGTCCTCATATTCTACTTGGTGGAGGAGACTGATCACCTCACCAAAATTCCCCTTGTAATAGTTGACCTGAGCCAAGCTAAAGGAATGGGCATTGTTCCGGAATGTCTCTGGAAGCAACTGATGGTACTTGTAAATGAAACGCTCCGTCCAGGTATACTTCTCCAATCGCAGAGCAATGGTCACAATGTTCTTAAAGTGCCATGGGCCAAATTCTTCATCCGTAAAATCGATCAGATCATTCTCCAGAGCGCGTTCGTACAAATGAAAATATTCGGATAAAAATTCAGGTTTACTCTGGTTGATATTGCGAATGCAATAGTTTAAAGCATAGGTCAAGATCTCAAGAGCTTCTTCATTGGGAAACAGAGAGATATGCTGATCAATCAAGTCTTTTAATGCCTCAAAATGGCGTACTTCTTCAGGTTCAATATTTGTCAGATAAATCTGATAGAATATGGATATCGCTGGAATATCACCATAGCCATACAGTTCGACGTGGCGGACAATCTCTTCCAGAAACAGCAACTTGTATTCATGGCTGTGCGTGTACTTCATGGAGAGAACTGAACAGTAGTACCTCAACTTTTCCGCGAGATAGAAGCGGTCCAGGTTTTCGACGATATACTCCACATTCGTCCGATCCAATCGCTTTTGCCCGTGGATCAGAATTTCATAGTAGTTTTTCTCAATCTGGTATTGATAGTAATAGTATTGGGCTGATTTGTAGTGTTGTCTGTCCGAAAGTCGTCTCGCAGAACTCATCACGGTGTTGTACAGCTTCAACATTCGTCGACGAGACACCGCTTCGATCAAGTGATTCGCCTCCCGGATCGGGTTCTCCTCATAGACCTTCTGGGCAAGGTACCCTTCAACCAGTTTCAGGAGGTCACTGTTATACTTTCGAAAGCGAACATCATCGTATGGACGATCATCACCAACGACAACTTTCCAGGCGTCTTCTTTCAAATTCTCGGTGCCCGATTTCTCCAGGAGTTCCAGATACAGGTCGTAAAGCCGCATCAAGTCTTCGTTTACATTGAAGTACGGCGACTGAACGAATTTTCTTAAACTATTCAGTTCATACTTCGTGAAGTACTGAAGAATCGTAAAAACTTTTGTATTTTGCATTGGGTTTCCGTGTAACCATTTCTGTGGAGAACACGTATATCTTGTTATTTCTTCTGATCATGTGCCAGATTCCAGGTGAATCTTTTCACAATCAACGGCTTAACAGGTATACTTAATTCACTCGAAATGAGTTCATTGACAAAAATACAAATATGTTTTCACTTTCACAATGTGAATTATCCGTTCTTGAAGCGGGTCTGTGAAGGCGATAAACTTGTATATTGTTAAAAGAATCCCAATCACTTTTAGTCCGTCACCATGAATGTATCAATAACCCGAACCAGCCTGCTGGCGCTCCTCCTGATCCCCCTGTGGGGATGGGCGCAGATGGTTGAACCCTTCCGACCGGAACAGGTTCTTCAGACTGACACGTTCAGTTTTACGTTCGTCTCCCACAACCTGGCCACTGTTGTCAAAAGCCCGGATCACTCCGATTATTATGAGATCATCAATCTGTCAGGAGGATTGAAGAAGCTCATGTACAGCCCCGTCAACTCGTTTATTGGGCGCGACTCCCTCATCATTGAATATTACCCCAAACTGAACAGCTCTCAGGAATACATGGGGTTTGCATTTTTAGTGGCCCCATCACTCGTGAAGGCCAACAACGACTTTGTAACTACGGACATGAATACGCCAATCACCATTGACGTGTTGTCTAACGATGAATCCGACGCTGGTGGTTTAACCATCAGCTCAATCAATATCAATCGCTACGGAATTGCGACCATTGCCAATGGTCAGATCGATTTTACTCCAGAATCTGGGTTCTCAGGCCTGGCTCAAATCAGTTACACATGCTGCGATAGTGAGGATATCTGTGCTTCAGGTATTGTCAACATCCACGTTATGCCCGCCAATCTGGCCGTTTCCGATACTATTCAGATCCAACTGCCCATCAATTCCCCCAAGGATATCATGTTGCAGGTAAATGGGTATGACAATCTTTCAGTAGCCCCCTCCAACGGTGATGTGGCTGATCTGACTGCTGATGTCGTCACCTATACGCCTGATCTGAATTTTACCGGAAACGATCAGTTTACGGTGACCCGAGACGACAATGGCACGACCTACTCACGGACGGTAGAAGTGACCATTTTTAACGCCCTCGCACCCAAACGGCACGCCATAGATGACATCATCTATACGCACAAGGGTGAACCTGTCACCTTCAATGTATTGACGAATGATATCGGCGCCTATACCGTGCTGTATCCACAATACATAACAGTGAATAATGGCACACTCACATATGATGGGAATGGCCAATTCACCTATACACCGACCTCCTACTTTGAAGGTAAAATCACCTTCAATTACAATCTTGGCGCTGCCGCCTACGGCATCATCATCGAAAAAGGATTAGTTGAAATCAATATTTCTGATTTCAAACCTAAACTGGCCACGTATTTCCTCCAGACTCTGGAAGGGAAGCCTCTGGTCATTCGATATGCTCCACCAGTAGAGCCCTGGACGTTTACCATGACCAGTGCTCCACTCAATGGAGATGCTGAGATTTTTGCAGGACAACAAACACTCAACCTGGAAGCTCAGAACATTACCGGTTACAATCTGGTCGTCTATACTCCTGACGCAGGGTTCTCCGGTGATTATGATGAGTTCGAAGTAGATTATTGTGTAAACGGCGTCTGTAAGGAAGTGAAATTCCAGATCAACGTCATTCCAAATCCCGCGCCCAACGACCTCCAGTGCCTGGATGATTGTGTCTGGGCCGGCGATGCCAATAATGATGGCGTTGTCAATGTCCGGGACCTGCTTCCCATCGGTGTCTGCATGGGCAATAAAGGTTTGGTTCGGGATAATCCGACATCCAACTGGAATCCCCAGTTTAGTGATGATTGGAATGATCCATGGGAGGCATCTCCAATCGATCTTAAATTCCTGGATACCAATGGTGATGGACTTGTCAGTGCGTTAGATACCATTGCCATCAGCGAGTCCTATCTCAATACACACGCGGTTACCACATCCATCGAACACCAGTTGAATGTCGATGCTGACCTTCGCTTTGTCGCTAGAGACACTTCACTTTATCCCGATTCAGTCGAACTGATTCTGGACATCTACTTAGGTCTTTCCAGCAAGCCCACTTACGATGCATATGGTTTTTCATATGAAATCGATTTTGCCGACTTCCTGGATGTTTCGAAGTACAACATTCGTTCAGAATATTATGACGACAGTTGGTTCGCTCGTCAGATTCCTACACTAGAACTGTTCAAGCGCCTGAACGGGTCCATTATCCACTGTGCGTATACAAAGACAGATGGTGTCGGGGCTACAGGTTATGGCCCTGTTGGATTTGTCATCGTAGAAGATGTAGAAGGGTTGAAACCCGAAAGAGACCTCCGTGCTGCCCTGAAAGGCGGCCAGGTGAAAATCCGGAATATCACCCAATCTACTTCTGATGGACAGATTACCCATTATCCTGATCAAGTGATCAACGTAAGACTCCCAGGTGATGAAACCCTGGAAAGTCACCCTGTTACTAAATTGACCGTAGCACCAAACCCATCCAAAAATCAAGCGGCCATCTATATGCATGATGGTAGCCTGATCCAGGAAATCACACTCTTCACAACGAGTGGCTCTGTGGTTTATCATCAGACAAATCTTGGAAGTCAAAGAGTTGACCTACCGGTACATCAACTGGAAAATGGATTATACTTTGCTCAAGTAAGAACAAATAGTGAGATCCTCAGTACAAAAGTTGAGGTCATCCGGTAAACCAATTCGGGAATTCTAATTCCACATATTGAAGGGCCTGCGGCAAAAGACGGACTGTTAGCAGGCTCTTTTTTTTACTCTGATTTACTTACGAATAAGAAAGGGGCCAACATCTATCCGATGTTGGCCCCTTTTCATTAAAGGTTCTTTCAGAGCCGTTCAGCTCGGTCAAACTCCTTATTTCCCAAGGAAGGGGTAACGATAATCCTTGGGCGATACAAATGATTCCTTGATCGTTCTGGCAGACACCCAACGATACAGGTTCATAATCGACCCGGCCTTATCATTTGTGCCACTTCCACGTGCACCTCCAAAGGGTTGTTGGCCCACAACAGCACCCGTAGGCTTGTCGTTGATGTAGAAGTTGCCAGCATTGTTTCGCAATGCATGCGTGGTTTGCTGAATCACTTCACGGTCCTTGGAAAAGATCGCTCCAGTCAAAGCATATGGGGAAGTAGTGTCCAGCTTGTGTAACATTTGATCATACTGGTCATCATCGAATACATAGATCGTCAATACTGGACCGAAGATCTCCTCACACATCGTGACATAGTCCGGGTTTTTAGCAACAATCACCGTTGGCTCGATAAAATAGCCTTTGGACTTATCAAATCCACCACCAACAATGATCTCGACCTCATCAGAAGCCTTGGCAGCAGCAATATATCCAGAGATCTTATCAAACGCTTTTTCATCGATGACAGCATTGATAAAATTGCTAAAGTCTTCCGGATTACCCATTTGAAAGGAGCTGACATCTGTTACCAGGTTTTCTTTGACTTCCTTCCAGATACTTTTGGCGATATAGGCTCTTGAAGCCGCAGAACATTTTTGGCCCTGGAACTCGAATGCCCCACGGGTCAATGCAATAGCCACTGATTTGGGATCAGCCGACCCATGAGCAACCACAAAGTCTTTTCCGCCAGTTTCACCTACAATACGAGGGTAGGAGCGATACTTCTGAATATTGGCTCCGATGATATTCCACATCTTCTGGAAAACACCTGTGCTTCCCGTAAAATGTAATCCCGCAAAGTCAGCATGATTGAAGATGACTTCACCAGCTTCCGGACCATCTACAAAAACAAGGTTAATGACACCTGCAGGCAAACCTGCTTCCATCAGAATCTCCATGACCACCGCCGCTGAATAAATCTGTGTTTCAGCAACTTTCCAAACCACCGTGTTGCCCATCAATGCCGGAGCAGATGGCAAATTTCCAGCAATGGATGTAAAATTGAATGGTGATAGAGCAAAGACAAAGCCTTCTAATGGACGATATTCAAGTCGATTCCAGATCGTAGGTGAGCTGATAGGCTGATTCCTGTACATGTCTGTCATGTACTCCACATTGAAGCGGAAAAAGTCACACAATTCAGCTACTGCATCGATCTCGGCTTGAAAACAATTCTTCGATTGACAGAGCATCGTAGCTGCATTCAACTTATCCCGATATGGCCCTGCAAGCAGATCAGCCGCTTTCAGGAAGATAGCCGCACGGTCTTGCCAATCCAGTTTCTCCCACTTATCCTTTGCAGCCATCGCTGCTTCAATGGCTTGCTGGACATGTTCTGAACTCCCTTTATGAAAGACACCCAGAGTATGGGCCAATTCATGAGGTGGGTGTATCGTCTTGGTCTTACCGGTTCTGACGGCCTTACCATTGATGACCATTGGAATATCTGCCTGCTCCGATTTCAGCTTTTTCAGCATGGATTGCAGGGATGAGCGCTCCGGTGATCCCGGTGCATAATTAAGGACTGGCTCGTTCACCGCTGGTGGAACCTGGAAAAAAGCATTCGACATGATCCGTTTAATTTTGGTGCAAAGGTAGTAAAGACAATAGGTGAGGCAAGATTTTCCCCAACCTTCTCTCTCCTAAAATCAACCCGAATACCGCCTTATTGACTATGATTGGTCTCTACATAGGTCTTCACAGGGATATGAAGAGCCTGAGGAATGAAGGGGGACGCATCACCACCACCCTTAATGATCTCTCGCACGATGGTCGAAGAAATATGTGAAAACTCGGGGCGACTGATGAGAAACACAGTGTCCAAACCGTCACCGACAATACTATTTAACTGCGAAATCGTTTTCTCATAGTCAAAATCAGAGGCGTTCCGCAAACCCCGCAGGAGATATTGAGCACCTGCTTTTTTGCAAAAGTGAGCAGTCAGGTTTTCAAAGCTGGCAATCTCTACCTTCTCCTGATCCTTGAACACTTCATATAGCCATTGCATCCTGCGATCCAGGTCAAATAATGTCTTTTTCTGAGAATTGACACCCACCCCGATGATGATCTTGTCAAAAAGAGGTAACGCACGTTCAACGATATCAACATGCCCGGTTGTGATCGGGTCGAAAGAACCTGGGAATACGATGATCTTCATATTTCGAATGTAAGGAAACCTGCAAACTTAAAATGGCACATGCCGGGATTCTGATCAATCGACCGGGCCGGATCGATCACTGATGACGATCAGCAAACCAGCCATTAATAGGATAAGCCGGGCCAGAAACCCCCATCCTCGTCCAAAATGGTCCATCCACATCATAAATTGTAGTTGAACACCCACCATGCTTAACACGATGGACAGAAATCCCAAAAGGAACATGACGAATCCAAGAACTGTAAGCCAACCTTTCTGTCGCATATCCTGTTGTTTAACCCAAGCCGCAAGATAAAGAACGAAGTGGTGAACCACAGGTAAATGAAGAATTCTACCAGTATTTGGGAACACACGCAATCGGCATTACCTTTGGTTCATTCGGAAAGTACATGATTGAACCAACCACACAGAATGTCAAACTGATTGAATGCCCGCGAGACGCTATGCAGGGCCTTTCACCGTTTATCCCCACTGAGACCAAGATTCGTTATCTGCAATCCCTTTTGGCAGTTGGATTTGATACTCTGGACTTTGGCAGCTTTGTTTCTCCAAAAGCTATACCCCAAATGGCTGATACCACCCAGGTGCTGGAAGGCCTGGATCTATCGACAACACACACGAAGTTGTTGGCCATTATTGCAAATACACGCGGTGCCAAGGATGCAGCCGTTCATTCACAAATCAGTTACCTCGGCTATCCATTCAGTATATCCGAAACGTTCCAGCTCCGGAATACAAATGCCACCATCGAAGAATCATTGACGCGGGTTAGTGATATCCTGGAGATTGCAGATCGGTCCAATAAGGAAGTGGTCATCTATATCTCTATGGGCTTTGGCAACCCCTATGGTGATCCCTGGAATGTGGACATCGTCCTCCAATGGATCTATAAACTTGTAGAGATGGGTGTTCGAATATTCTCCCTTAGCGATACCATCGGTGTTTCCAGTCCGGATAATATCCATTACCTCTTCGAATCACTCATACCGGCTTTACCCCAAATCGAATTTGGGGCACACTTGCATACCACACCAACGACTTGGCAAGAGAAAGTACAAGCTGCATATGAAAGTGGCTGCCGACGTTTTGATGGCGCTATGAAAGGTTATGGAGGTTGCCCTATGGCCAGAGAAGAACTGACCGGCAATATGCCCATGGAAAATATGGTTCAATATTTTCAACCAATGGGCCACATTCCAAATATAAAGCTGGATCAACTCGCACATGCACTCGCCATGGTACCTTCTGTCTTTCCCCATGCAGAATAAGGACTACAATTATGTCTCGCTCTTTGATTTTGGTAGTCCCACCTATGACGAAAGTATCGCCTTGCGTCACGACATTCTCAGGGTTCCATTAGGTCTCGAATTTGAATTCTCTGATCTCCGAAGCGAATGGGACTCTCTGCATCTCGGGTATTTTAATGCCTTGGATCAGCTCCTGGGATGTCTAGTGTTAAAACCGGAACAGAATCTCACCTGGAAAATGAGGCAAGTCGCTGTAGCCCAAGTCTATCAAGGGAAAGGCATAGGGAAAATTCTTGTGCATCATTCAGAACGCCTGGCCATCACGAATCATATCCACCATTTTAGTCTGCATGCCCGAGAGACGGCCATACCATTCTATCTAGGTCTTGGATATACCATCTGTTCAGAACCCTTCTCCGAGGTCGGCATTCCCCATGCGGCTATGACCAAACAATTGATTCGCTAGCGCGGGCGGAATGCTGACAAACGGACACAATCACATGTGAGCGTTCAATCCGGCTATTCCATTTTGATCCACTTTCCAACTCGAATTTGATTCTGGTGCTCTGTCTTGAGAAGATAACAACCCGCATCTAAAGACAAGGGTAATGCCAGGGTAAGGTCTTTTCCATGTCCGACCTCTTGCTTCCCGTGTGAAATAACTCTGCCAGACAAATCTATGATCTGCCAGTTTACCGGGGCCATAGGTAAATGCGCCATTTCTGCCCTGATCACTTGCCCGACGACTGGGTTAGGGCTGATGCGGAGTTGTTGGATCTGGCGCTGAGGCGTCTGGTTTGCAATTGGCACAACCTCCTCAATCACAAAGTCCCAGACTCCACGGCCATAAGTGCCAAATCGAACTGATTGTTGTAGAGACAGAAACTCTACGCTCCAATAGGTCTGAACAGGAGCAGCAGCACCCAACATGGGATGCCACTTTTGTTCAGCCTTGACAAACACAAATGGTCCGGTTTCTGTCGCCGCAAACAGCAGGCTTTCATCATCATTAGAGGCTAGATCCAATACAAGGGTGGGGGGGAGGCCTTCATTCATAGACGTAAAGCTCATTCCTCCATCTTCAGAGACCAACATTGCCGGTCCGCTGTAACCAGATCCCCCAAAATAGATGGTTCCTGTATCCGTCTTAGAAGGAAGAATCGCAGCACCATAGAGGTATTGGCCTCCGGGGACAGTACTCAAACTCTGTTCCCATGTTTGTCCTTTATCCTTGGATGTAAAGAAGTATCCATTCGTGGTTGCCGCATACATCACATTCGCGTCAAACGGTGAGAATGCAAGGACACTGACTTCACCATTTGAATATGCTTTGAAATCAAAAGGAAGTTGTTCCGTTTCAATTTCAAAATTGACCACTTCCAGTCGCAAAATATAGGAGCCTTCTCCTCCATCCAGAGCCCCGCCAGCCATAAAGACTACATTTTTTGAGGGATCCGGATCCGCCACCAATGGTGGAATCCACACACTTTCATTTTCTGAATCTAGGGTATACCCCGCCGTAACACCACCACTGACCGGGTAATCCCAATAGGAAACCCAACCACCGGGATACACCATCCATAAATGCTGCCCATATCCGGTGAAGACCATATGCCCATAATCTCCGGAAATGGCCTGGTCAAAATCCAGTACATCTCCTTCCCATAGATCAAGGCCTCTTTGAAATCCCTGATCCTGAGATCCAGCGTAGATATACAATTCATCCACGGGATCGGTGACGACATCATAAAACTGGCCGACATTTAGTCCCTCCAGGCCTAGATTGTCGAAAGTCGCACCATCATAAGTGACATTCAGACCGCCATGATTGCTGATCAAAAAGAAAGGGGTACCATCCATTTTTTCATACTCGGCGAAATACATCATATCCGCATGCAGTGCACCCTCCACATCATCATAGTACTCCCACCACTTATTGAATACCTGCCAAGATTGGCCACCATCCAAGCTGCGATGACATTCCACCTCACCCATCATCATAAAGTTGGGGTTGAATTCACTGACGAATAAACCTACACCCCAGGGATTTTTATCAAAGGAGGAAATATAGGTCCAGTTCATGCCATCATTGGTCGAGACGAACAGGTCATCATTGGATGAGTACATGTAGTAGGTGGTCACTGTATCGATGCGCAATGCCTCAAGATTGGCTCGTTCAGGCCCCAGACCAAGCGTGGTTGTTTTTCCTACAAGTTCAGGAATGCCTGTAATCGCGTCCAGGTGATAAATCTCCGTAATCTTGGTATCCGCTTTTTTCAACATCGCCACCGTATTGGTGCCTTTGATTCGGGTCAAACAGTAGTTGTTCAACTCTTTATCTTCAAAAGAAATGACCTTCTCAAAGTTGACACCATGATCTGTGGATCGGTAAATACCGACATCATCTTTCCAAGGGCCGGGAAGCCATTCTTCAACCAGGTAATAAATGGTTTGCAGTGAATCATTCAATACGATCGGATAACGCCTTCCACCCCAGTTGTTATCATAGGTATCTAACCCATTGGAAGCCGTCCACGTTTTCCCTTCATCATCCGAATAGTGAATAACCTTATTTATAATGGCGACCAACCGACGGCCGGTATCTGTCTTGATGAAATGCAGGAGTTCTCCACTCATCTTATAATCCTGGTTGACAACCTCCCATTGTGATCCGTCCAATGAGCCTTTGAATAAGGTTCCTCCGGCGGAGATCACCCAGACATCTTCCGTTTCAGGATCAAATGCCGTCGCTTGTACGGATCCCGCCTGGTTTTTACTTCCTCGTTCATTCCACTTTCCGATCAGTTGGCCATCTGCCAGAATCTCTTGATCGCCTGATCCACGAAGCAGAAGGGCTTGTTTGCGATTTTGGGCCATCATCTGCTGGTTTTGGTATTCCAGACTTCTCCAATCAACACCTGGTGCTGTTTGGTGCATCAAGTCAAACCAGGCCTCACGATTGGCTCGTTCATGTCCCGTTTCACCTTCAAGACGGACAGTCGTTTTACCATCCGTTGGCGCAGGATATGTAGCTGAAGTTTCCACTTGATTTTGAAAATGGAAAGTCAACCCTGCCATCAATAGAATAGAAGACAGTAGGATGAGAGTGGTACGTTTTGTCATAAAAAGCGCAAATGAATTCATGAACCTGATGTTTCTGAGTGGTAGTGATCATCCCATTTCTTCTCAATGGGATCATGTAACATGCCAAGAGATTTACCAACGATCATAGCCACTGCCGAATCACTCGTCACATTGGCCACTGTCCGAATCATATCTAATGGACGATCTACAGCAAAGATAAGGGCCAGACCAGCTTCAGGCACCCCAATTGCACTTAAAACTATGACGAGCATGACCATTCCCGCTCCGGGGACGGCAGCAGAACCGATCGACGCCAGTGTAGCCGTCATGATCACCGTCAGTTGTTGTCCAAAGGTTAATTCCATACCCAGTGTATTCGCAATGAAAATGGCCGCCACAGCCTGATATAAACTGGTACCATCCATATTGATGGTCGCACCGACCGGGAGAACGAAACTGGCCACTTCTTCATCAACGCCGAGGTGCTCCTGGACTCGTTCCATGGTGACAGGAAGGGTGGCCGCACTGGAGCTCGTAGAGAACGCCAGCAATTGAGCGGGTGCAATACCTCTCAGGAAAGAGGCATAGCTGCGTTTTGTAAATATCCGAACCAAAAGAGGGTAGAAGCCAAAAATGAGGATCATCAATCCCAAGGCCACCGTAAACGAATACATTATCAAAGCCCGAAATAATTCCATGTTAGGTGATTCCACAACCAATGATGCCATCAATGCCAGAACACCAATCGGAGCGGACAGCATGATCAGGTCAACCAATTTCATGATGACCTCATTCAAGGAGTGGAAAAAGGAAACCACCGGCTTTGCATCTTCTTCTTTGATCAGAATCAATCCGATCCCCAGAAAAATAACAAAGAAGATCACCTGAAGCATATTGCCGTTTTGGCTCAATGCTTCAAAAATGTTTTCGGGGACGATGTCGATCAGAGGTTGAAGTGGACCGGTCTCTTTTGCCTGGAATGCAGCTTCGATCTTCCCGCTGGCATCCGTGGAATACAAGGCCATGAGTTCCTCCTTCGTCTCGGCACTCAGTGAACGTGACGGCTTGATCAGATTGACGATCAGCAGGCCTAATGATGTGGCCACAAACGTGGTGAAGATGTAAAATCCGATGGTTCGGAATCCGATCCGGCTAAACTTGCTGATATCCTTCAAGTTAGCTACACCGGTAATCAACGAGGTAATGATCAGTGGGATAGCGATCAACTTCAACAAATTGATGAAGATCGTTCCGAAGGGTTTAATCCAATCAATAACGAGTGTCTTCCCATCCGGTATGGAAAAGAGATCGCCAATGCGAACTCCTTGAAAATAGGGGAGAAGGACGCCAACCAGGATTCCCACAACGATTCCCAGTAAAATTTTCCAATGCAGCGCCAGTTTCTTCATTTCCGGATTTTGCCGGAAGATACTAAAAAGAGCCTCCTGCAGACAAGGCTTTAGCGCTTCGTACCTCTCAGCATCTCCCGTTTACCCGGGGGGCCCGGCAGTCGTTCCATCTTCAGCCCTAATCGTTCAAGTGTCCGTCGTACTTCACCCTTTGCGCAATAGGTCACAAAAACACCGCCTGTTTGTAGCGTATTGACGAACGGTTCAAGCGCTTGTTCAGTCCACAATTCAGGTTGAGCTGAAGGCCCAAAAGCATCGTAAAAGACAAGATGGAATTTCTCTGACTCAGGCTGCCATTCAGCGACATCCATACATTGCTTCAAAAACCGAAAACCTGGAGCGAGATGGACTGATTTCGAACAGTCAGATTGATGAATGGCTAGAAAGGATTCAGCCAAATCAGGGTGGTACTCTGCTGGATAGTTCAAGAGATTCACCACGTCCATCGGTAGTGGATATTTTTCCAGGGCTATGTATTCAATTGAAACATTCTTCTCCAATGATTCAATGTAGCTCAGCCAGGCATTCAACCCAGATCCAAGCCCCATTTCCAGAATGTGAATGGATTCACCTGGACGGTAGGAGCGCTTTTCCAGGATATAACGTAAGCCGGCCTGGATGAAAACAGCATTAGATTCCTGAATAGCTCCGAATCGCGAATGATAGGTTGACCCATATTCCTGACTGTGAAGAGTATGTGAACCGTCTTCTGTCAGTTGGATCTGCACAATCATGATCGATCACCCAGTGAATGAAGCATCGAATTGACCTCCTCGCCATGAATCTCCAGGTGATCTTCATCCCATTCTGCAGACTCAAGCTTGAATGATCAATGCCTACATGTGGAGTCTCATGAACGACATTGAGGTCTCTGGCAAGTCTGCGGGGAAGGAACTGGAGAAACGCGCATCTATGAATCCAGCCAGGCTTCTATTTCGCGTAGCCCAGGGCGTAATCATCCAGCCTGTACTTAACTGTGCAACTGAGGGAACATTCGCGAGACTACTGTTTAAAAAGGACGGAGGTCTATCCGCTGATAGAACAAGAAGCTGTATGCCAGTGTCTTATTTGTCAGGCTGTCCAGCCGACATCCATCCGCCCCCGACCAAAGGAAGGCGATCGTTTGCAGGATGTGAATCCGCAATGAACATCCACTCGGTGTTATTCGGACAACCATTGCCTCGGTTGCGTGAAGAGACCAGGAAAACCGGATCAAGCATTGCGAGGGAGCTTTCAGCTCCAAAACCGTATTCTTAAGCGTAATGGAGGTGTTTACAATTCAAATCGGTAACGATACCGATGGTCCGAATATTTCAAACAAAGATATTGTTTTCCATTTGATACTTCCAAACCTGGAAAAGTGAACATGAAAACAACTTCTTCTGTTCACCATTTGTACTTTTGCAGCCACAAGAAAACCTACCATGGAAACAAGCCTTTCATTAAGAGATGCCTTACGAGAAGCGATGACTGAAGAAATGCGTCGCGATGAGTCCGTCTTTTTGATGGGGGAGGAGGTTGCTGAATATAACGGGGCCTGTAAGGTCAGTAAAGACATGCTGAGTGAATTCGGTGCAAAGCGGGTCATTGATACCCCGATTGCCGAGTTGGGTTTTGCTGGTATCGGCGTCGGAGCCGCAATGAATGGACTCCGACCCATCGTAGAGTTCATGACCTGGAACTTTGCCGTTCTCGCATTTGATCAGATCGTCAACAACGCTGCAAAAACATTATCTCAATCTGCTGGTGATTTCGCCTGTCCTATCGTCTTTCGTGGCCCTTCAGGTGCCGCTGGCCAATTGGCTCAACAGCACTCCCAAACATTTGAAAGCTGGCTTGGGAACACCCCTGGTTTGAAAGTTATCTCTTGTGTTGATCCCCTGGATGCAAAAGGCTTGATGAAAACAGCCATCCGGGATAATGACCCGGTCTGTATCATGGAATCGGAAGTCTTTTATGCCATGGAAATGAACACCACCCCCGGTGGTGATCGCCACTATTCCTTTGCGCACACCCAGATCCCGACAGAAGGCGACATTCCTGGTGAAAACGATGATTATACCGTCGAAATTGGAAAGGCAGCTATCCGGAGAACAGGTACAGATGTCACGATTGTCACCTATAACAAAATGATCTGGACGGTATTACTCGCTGCTCAGGAACTAGCCAAACAGAATATCAGTGCAGAAGTGATTGATCTTCGGACGATCCGCCCTATGGATTATGCCACCATCATTCAATCTGTAAAAAAGACAAATCGCCTGGTCGTTGTTGATGAATCCTGGCCGTTTGCTTCTATTTCTTCTGAGGTTGCCTATGCCGTTCAGCGTCACGCCTTTGACTTTTTAGATGCGCCAGTCGTTCGCGTAAACAGTGCGGACACTTCCTTACCCTATGCATCAACGTTGGTCGACGAATGGATGCCTAATCCAGAAAAGGTAATTCAAGCCGTTAAAACGGTGATGTATCGTTAATACGAAGTCTTACACCCCCAAATGATGCAAGAGGTCTGAACTCATCCATTCAGTGACCTCACCAGGCTGCACTGTACCAAGAGATAGTCCGCCAATGCCTGTGCGCACCAACCGAAGCACTGGAAATCCAATAGCTGCCATCATCCTGCGGACCTGACGATTTTTTCCCTCCTTAATTCTGATTTCAACCCACTGATCTGGAACCTCTTTGCGAACTCTGATCGGAGGCGTACGTGGAGGCAGATCGGGATCAGCCAACAAACAGGCCTCTGCCGGCATTAACGATACTTGTTTTTTCTTTACTCTGATTTCCATCCCCTGAGAAAGTTTGGCGAGATCCGCTTCCACAGGTTGCCCTTCTACCTGAATCCAATACGTTTTTGCAACCTTCTTCTCAGGACTCAACAGTCTTGTTTTCAACGCATTGTCATTTGTTAGCAAAAGCAACCCTTCAGAGTCCCGATCTAATCGACCCACTGGATATACATCTGACGGGAACGGGTATAGGGAAGCCAAGGTCAACTGCCCTGGATGGTCGGGCGTGAATTGACTGAGAACTCCATAGGGCTTGTAAATGGAAAAGTATTGAAATCCCGATGCCACCAGGATAAGACTTAAACGTTAAATCGAAAATGCATCACATCTGCATCCTCAACGACATATTCCTTGCCCTCTACATTCATCTTGCCCGCTTCTTTGACTGCCGCTTCTGATCCCAACCGAATGAAGTCGTCATACTTAATGACTTCAGCCCGGATGAATCCTTTCTCAAAATCCGTATGGATCACTCCAGCAGCCTGAGGAGCGACCATGCCCCGTGTAATCGTCCATGCTCTCACCTCTTTCACACCAGCGGTGAAATAGGTGATCAGATTCAGTAAATGATAGGAGGCCTGGATGACCCGATTGACTCCTGGCTCGGAAAGACCCATCTCCTCCAGGAACATCATACGCTCATCCATGTCGTCCAATTCAATGATCTCTGCCTCAATAGCCGCAGAAATAAGGATGACTTCAGCCTGCTCGGCTGCAACCGCTTCCTGGAAGGCCTTGGTGTGCGCATTTCCGACTAAAACTGCAGATTCCTCAACGTTACAGACATACAGGATTGGTTTGTCTGTCAGGAGGAACATTTCTTTCAACAGCACGTCACCTTCCTTCGATAAATTCAGTGTCCTGGCCGGCAAACCTTGTTCCAGGTGCTGCATGATTTCTTCGGCAAATGCCACCAGAGCCACATCCGGTTTGCTGCCGCTTTTGGCCAGCTTCTTCAAACGATCTAGCCGCTTCTCGACGGTCTCCAGGTCTTTCAGAAGCAGTTCCGTATCAATAATCTCCTTATCCCGAACAGGGTTGATATTACCATCGACATGGACAACATTGTCATTATCAAAACAACGAACGACGTGAATGATCGCATCTACCTCCCGGATATTTGCAAGAAATTGGTTCCCCAGTCCTTCACCTTTGGATGCACCCTTGATCAGGCCAGCAATATCTACAATCTCAATATTCGTTGGTAGTACGGCTTTCGGATTGATCAGTTTTGCCAATTCCTCCAATCGTGGATCGGGCACAGTAATCATCCCAATATTGGGCTCCTTGGTGGCAAATGGATAATTGGCCGCTAAAGCTTTTGCGGAGGTCAACGCATTAAATAGAGTAGATTTGCCCACATTCGGCAGGCCAACAATTCCACATTTGAGTCCCATGAGGTCATTTTTTAAGAAGCCGCAAAGATAGGCCTTTATTCAGCGAAAGAAACCACTCCTTGAACTATCTCGCACATCTGCTTTTGTCCGGTCCTCATCCACAGCTTGCCCTGGGTAATTTCCTTGCGGATATGATCTCTCCGAATCAAACGGAAGAGCTTCCGGAACCCATCCTGGCAGGAGTTACACTCCATCGATCTATCGATGTTTTCACGGATGGTCATGAAGATGTGCGTACAAGCACGGCTCGGATACGGGATAAGCAACGGAAATATGCTCCAGTCAGTATCGATGTCTACTACGACTACTTACTCGTGCGGAACTGGGATCGTTACGCCTGCATTGAACTGGATGAAATGGCATCCTATATCTACAACCATTTGGGTCGTTATATAGATATTGTTCCGCTTCCTCTACAGAAACGAGTCCAGGGCATGATCGAACATCATTGGTTGAGTACCTATCGCTCCGCGGATGGCATTGGAAATGTCTTTCGACGGATGGCTCACAGAGCCAGTCGTCCGGAAATACTCTTAAATGCATTAGAAGACCTTCTGGAACAGGATGAAGGTCTGGAGGAAGACTTCAATATCTTTTTTCCGGAAATGATCAACCATGTACTAGCAGTACATCCCTATGGAAATGAATGGCTTATCCCTCAAAGTGAAAGGAAAGAGTAACGGATCTGGAAGTCAACCGATCCAAAACATTGGACTGTGGTAGATTCGGATCAATGACCATTACATTGCCCAGCCCATGGGAGTACTTGATCTCCGGTGAAAAGATAAAGTAGGGGAAGAAGATCTGGATACCAGCACCCACTTCAAACATAAAATCAGAGGGGGCGATTTTGACCAATTCAGCAGCATCGCGAGATCTCGAATCATTGGCCACATCGATGCCATATTTGACACCCGTGACCAAAAAGAATCGCTTGTCGTTGTAAGGTTCTGATTTGAAACGAATGTGAAAGGGAATCTCAAAGAGGACTGACTGAATGCGGCGAGTGTAGGGGGCCCGAATATCATCCGGAGATTTATAGAACAGCTTCCGCTCCGCAAAGGACAGGGTCGGCTGAGTCCGAAAATCAAAGTATTGCCCGATCTTCAGATTGATGATCCCCCCCAGATTGAAGCCAACACCACGAAGAGACTCGGCAATCCGAATGCTGTCATTCAGTAGAAAGTTTTTGGATTGGGAGACCTTATAATCAGAATTATTATAAGCCAGCACAATACCAAAATAGTAAGGCTTATTTTCAAAGTCCAGATAGTTATAATTGCCGCGTTGTGCGGTTGTCGTTACGGAGAAGGCGACCAGAAATAGGCAGCTGATCAGCGCAATCCTTCGTATATGGAACATGTACCGAATGTTAATGTAGTCAGAGAAGTCTGTCCAAACCCTTGCATACGCATGATCTCCAGGAATGTTTCACCTTCAGGGAAGGCTTGGACAGATTCGAAGAGATATTGATATGCACGGCCATCTTTGCTGGTTAAACGTCCAATCAGTGGCAGTAAGTATTTGAAATACAATTGAAATGCAGGTCTGAAAAACCATCCCTTTGGCTGGGAGAATTCCAACACAAATAATTTGCCTCCAGGTTTGAGTACACGACTCATTTCTGCGATCCCACGTTCGAGGTCCTCAAAATTACGGACTCCGAATGCGACAGTAATGGCATCAAAGGTAGCGTCAGGGTAGGGGAGGTTCTCTGCGTCTCCGACCTCCAGATGTAATCGGGCATCCAACCCTTGCTCCGTTGTCTTTTTTCTGCCAATCTGTAGCATTTCTTCTGCAATATCCAATCCAGTCACCTTTGCTTCCGGAATAGCCTTCGCCACGGCAATAGCCAAATCAGCTGTGCCCGTGGCCACATCCAGAATGGAGGAGGGGTGACCAGCCTTCAACTTTTTTACCAGAACATTCCGCCATTTGACGTCTATCCCAAGAGATAACATCCTGTTCAGCAGGTCATAACTTCCGGATATCCGATTGAACATGTTGGTCACTTGTTCCTTCTTGGAGCCCGGTTGATCGAGGTAGGGTTTTACAGTCTTCTTTGCCATGTGGGTGCAAAAATCAGAAAAAGAACGCAACAGTACAGGAAAGGATTGGCAAACACTTAGGAAAGGGGTGCGGTTTACTATCTTTGCACTTCCAAATTCAACAGCTTTTGCATGGCATCCGGAACACGTATCCTACCAATTAGTTTAGAAAAAGAAATGAAGACCGCTTACATCGATTATTCGATGTCGGTTATTGTATCCAGAGCCCTGCCAGATGTTCGAGATGGACTGAAACCAGTGCACCGCCGAGTGCTCTATGGTATGTCTGATCTGGGACTACCGTATAACCGGTCACACAAGAAGTCAGCTCGTATTGTTGGAGAAGTCCTGGGTAAGTATCATCCTCATGGTGACTCCTCAGTATATGACACCATGGTACGGATGGCTCAGCCCTGGTCTTTGCGATACCCATTAGTTGACGGTCAAGGAAACTTTGGCTCTGTTGATGGAGATAGCCCGGCCGCTATGCGTTACACCGAGGCCCGTATGGCCCGGATCACCGATGAATTGTTGATGGATATCGACAAAGAAACGGTTGACTTTGCCCTCAACTTTGACGACTCTCTTCAGGAACCAACCGTTCTGCCGACCCGTCTTCCCAATTTGTTGATCAACGGTGCCTCCGGTATTGCTGTAGGTATGGCAACCAATATGTTGCCTCATAACCTCTCGGAAGTATGTGATGCTGTCTACCACATGGTGGATCATTCGGATGCAACCGTCGAAGACCTCATGGAATTCGTCAAAGCTCCTGACTTTCCAACAGGTGGCATTATTATCGGTTACGAAGGTGTCAAGGAGGCGTTTGAAACGGGACGAGGTCGGATGACGGTTCGGGGTCGCGCAGAGATCGAGTCCACAGATAGTGGCAAAGAGACCATTATCATCACCGAAATACCGTATCAACTGAATAAAGCCAGTCTGGTCATCAAGATCGCTGAACTGGTCAATGAAAAGCGGATTGAAGGGATCAGCGATGTCCGGGATGAATCCGACAGGAATGGAATGCGGATTGTTGTTGAAGTGAAGCGGGACTACATGGCTAATGTTGTCCTCAGTAAACTTTACAAGTACACTCCTCTCCAATCTTACTTTTCTGTCAACAACGTTTGCCTGGTCAAAGGTCGGCCTCGGACACTCAACCTCCGTGAACTGATTAATGAATTCATCATATTCAGACTGGAAGTCATTGTTCGTCGGACGAAATACGATTTGCGTAAAGCGGAGGAACGGGCCCACATCCTCGAAGGATTATTGATCGCCCTTGATCATCTGGATGAAGTGATTGCCCTTATTCGGGCTTCAGCTACCCCAGATATTGCCCGAGAAGGACTGATGAGTACGTTCGGACTTTCTGAAATTCAGGCAAAGGCCATTCTGGAAATGCGTCTGTCGCGGCTAACTGGCCTGGAGCGCGACAAGATCAAGGATGAATATCAAGAACTGAAGAAGAAGATCGAAAACTACATTGCCATTCTGGGCAGTGAAGAATTACAGCGTGAAATCGTCAAGGAAGAAACTTCAGAGCTGAAGGAGAAGTATGGCGATGAACGACGCACTGAAATCACTTATGCGGAAGGCGAGATCACGATGGAAGACCTCATTGCAGATGAGGACGTCGTCGTGACCATTAGCCACAATGGTTATATCAAGCGGACGAAGGTGGACGAGTTTCGCATTCAATCCCGGGGAGGGCGTGGGTCAAGAGGATCAAAAACCCGTGATGCCGATTTCATCGAACACATGTTCGTAGCGAGCAACCATAACTATCTGCTTCTCTTCACAGAATCCGGTCGATGCCACTGGCTCAGAGTCTTTGAAATTCCGGAAGCGAATAAAACCGCAGCCGGTCGTGTCATTCAAAACCTGCTGGCGATACCAAAGGAAGACCGTATCCGGGCCTATATTCCAATCCTGGATCTGAATGACGAGTCCTTCCTGGAATCCCATTACCTGATCTTCTGCACCCGCAAAGGAATTGTAAAGAAGACCTTGGTCAAGGATTACAGTCGCCCGCGGATAACCGGAATCAATGCCATTAATATTGCGGAGGATGATCAGTTGTTGGAAGTAAAACTGACCAATGGCAACAATGAGATCATCCTGGCCAATAGTACAGGTAGAGCCATTCGTTTCCCGGAATCTACCGTTCGATCTATGGGTCGGACAGCGACTGGTGTCAAAGGGATGTCTCTGGATCATAGCAAAGACTATATCGTTGGTATGGTTTGCATTGACAAGGAAGATACCGAAACAACCATCCTGGTCGTTTCTGAAAAAGGGAATGGAAAACGGACTTCCATTGATGATTACCGGGTGACCAATCGAGGTGGCAAAGGAATCAAAACCATGCAGATCACAGACAAAACCGGTTTGTTGGTCGCCATTAAGAGTGTCACTGATTTGAATGATCTGATGATTACAAATCGCTCAGGCATTATCATACGCATGTCAGTAGCGGATATTCGTGTGATGGGAAGAGCCACGCAAGGCGTGAAAGTGATCCGCCTTGACGGATCGGATAGCATTGCGGATGTGGCCGTAGCCCAACACGATGAAACCAGCGATGAAGAAGATGATATCTTGGATGACCAGGGAACAGAAGAAACGGCTCCCGATCAGGATTAACATTTTGGTAAGCAACATCCTGAGTGAAATCAGGTGATTATTGTAACGAACCACTTACTCACTGAAAGTCAAATACTCATGAAGAACTACTCCCTCCTTTTCTTGTTCATTTTGGGGGTCCTGGCCGTTGGAACAGCCCAGGAAGAAGACCCATCAAGAGCATTCAAAAAGGCTAAACGTGCCTTAGGCGCCTATAACCTCGATCAAAACGCCAATTCCGATAAATTGGATGAGGCCTATGATATGATGAATGTTGCTGTTACGGATGCCGGCTTAACGGCAGATGCTGATGTGTGGAATATTCAGGGTGAAGTATATCTGGAATTGGCCAATCGTGATTATAAAAATCATTTGATGAAAGGAGATTCACTTCCACCCCGATTTCCACATGCGCCTGTAAAAGCATTCCAGTCTTACAAAAAAGGTCTCAGCCTGGCCGACAAGAAATACCAGACGAAGGATGCCTTGACCGGCATTTCATCGCTGATTGGATTGTTAAACAACCAGGCCGTAACAGAATACCAGAAACAACAAAATGCCGAAGCATTTGAGAGCTTTTCCACGGTGATCGAAGCACACAACATTTTGACAGAAGCAGGGGAGAAGAGCCCACTTGAAGAAAAACAGGTGAAAGATGCTATGTTCTCCGCAGCCGTTACGGGAATGCTGGCCGATAAGAAGCAGGAATCCCTTTCTTTTCTAAATACATTGGTGGAGAAGAAGTATGAAAACCCGTACATCTTCGATCTGCTCTATAATGCATATTTGGAAACAGACAAGGAGAAAGCTGTCAACTATCTGGAAACTGGCCGAAAAATGTATCCGGAAGATGTGAGTTTGCTCTTCGCGGAGATCAACCACTACCTTCGAGAAGGCAAAATGGATGAATTGACTGGAAAGCTGAAGATCGCAATTGAAAAAGAGCCCGGTAATAAGTCCCTTTACCTGACCCTGGGGAATGTGTATGACAATCTCTTCCAGAAAGCACTGGAAGCGAAGGATACCGATGCAGCTGAAAAGAATTTCCAGCAGGCGTTGACCCATTATCAAAAGGCCCTGGATATTGATAATTCATATACCGATGCGATTTACAGTATTGGTGCGCTCTACTACAATAAAGCTGCCGTCTATACGCAAGAGCTGAGCAAACTGGCTGATGATTACAGCAAGGAAGGTTTGAAAAAGTATGATGCCCTCAAAGAGAAGGTCAATGCAGAGTTTGACAAAGCATTGCCTTATTTTCAACGAGCTGAAAAAGTGGATGCGAATGACCTGAATACGCTGATAGCGCTCAAAGAGATCTTCGCACGGAAGAACGACCTCGAATTGTCCAATGAATTCAAAGTTCGTTTGGACAGAGTTCAGGCGGGTGAAAACAATCCGACAAGCTACTTCAAGTAAGGCGCTGACTATCAGCTACATACGACTAAATACGAGAAGCCCGGTACGATGTGCCGGGCTTCTTTTTTCTGATATGGCCTCCGTTTGAATGAGTTTTATCAATTTTGACCTTTGGCCAAGTAATCTGAATATCCTTAGCATGAAGCAGAAATTTGAAGAACCCCAGGCACTGAATCAGGTAGCACAATTCCACCAGACCTTTCGATTGCCGATTCTGGCAGATCCTACCATTCCGAATAAAGAACGGTGCCAGTTAAGGATCAATCTATTGGCGGAAGAATTGAAAGAATTGGAACAAGCCATTCAGGATGATGACCTCGTAGAAATTGCGGATGCGTTGTGCGATCTACAGTATGTGTTATCCGGCGCTGTATTGGAGTTTGGCCTGGCGGACTCGTTCAACAGCCTGTTTGAAGAAGTCCAACGCAGCAATATGAGCAAGGTTTGTAATTCACTGGAGGATGCCGAAGCAACGCTGGATCATTACCGGAACAAAGACGGAACAGAAGGGTTGATCGAACCCTCAGAAGGTGGCTACCTGGTTTATCGCCAGGCGGATAAGAAGGTCCTGAAATCTGTGAAATATTCTCCGGCAAATCTGAAGGCGATCCTACAACGGTGATCCAGAAGATTTGAGATCCTGGGCACACTCTTGGATTACAATTGATTTGCCTATAATTTATATTATGTTAAGTTGTAGTTTTGGACGCACTTACCTCACCGCCCGTCTTCCCCCTTGGCTTGTCCACTCGTCTAGCTCTGCTTACCCCTCTAGTGGCCACTGATCTCTGTGCTTCAAAAACAGCTTGACCAGATTCAATGTATCCGGCATCGCCCGGTGAGCCTCTCCCTCAAATTCCAAACCTTCTCGACGCATAGCCGCCGCCAGTCCAATTTGTTTGGGCAGTCGAAAGAGATCTCGGTAAACCTGTTTGAGATTGACATGAAAATCTAACCAATCATCATCAACACGATGTGCTCGGCAGTCATCCGCTAAAAGTCGTTTGTCGACTTGTCCCCAGGAAATCAGGAAGAAATCCGGACTGACATACAACCAATCTTCAAAGCGTGAAATGACTTCTGGAAATATTCTGGCTCGGTCCACCTCTTCCTGCGGTATATTGGTCAGACGTCGGCAATATGGGGACAACAATGAATGCACGACCGGTTTCACCATGCTGTGAAATGACCCCTTCGTCTCTCCCAGAGCATTTAACCGGATGGCTGCGATTTCGATGATCTCCTGGGTGACACCAGGCGTGCCTTTTTCCCAACAAGTCGCTTCCAAAACAAAAACTATTCGGTCCATTATTTCGCATTAGTCCTGAATGGAAACTTGAAGTCGATTCCATTCCACCTGATCTTGCAGTTGGTACCCCTCCAGACGGTTGTGATAAAAGTAGAGCAGTTTGAAACTATGGCTTTTGATGAGACCTTTTTTATCCTTGAGCAATGGCTTCTCCGCATGGAAGATGCCGATATTCTTGATCCCGTCTTCTAAAAGTGCTGTGGCATCCCCCAGGATGACATCCGAAAGCTGGATCTTCTCCTGGTTGCGCAAACGTTTCAACGCATGTTGCAGTTCACGACAACCGATCAACAAACTCTCCCATTCAAAGACGTATTCCTCTTCTGGTAGCTGGATGATTCCAAATACATCCATATTCGGGTGCTCATTCCGAAGAATCTCAAAGGCCAGATAGGCCACAAAGTGGCTGCTGAGGACTACATTATCTGCATAAAGACGCTCGACGATCCGCTCCGCCAGATGTTTGCTGTATTGTGATTCTCGTTGGGGATCCGCAGTAATCTCCTCCCCTAGTCTGAAAAAGTCCCGGACATGGATAGGACGTTGCTGCTGATCATAACTCACACCATTTTCATCGACCTGATTCCCCAGGACATCCATCGGGTGTGAGAATGAAAAGGTGATCTCTGACGTATTCTTGAACAGTTTCCAGATGAACTTGATATTCTTCCGAATACTGTACGAATCATCCCTGGAACTGGTGATATACTTCTCCCGCCCCTCTTCACGTAGATGCTGATGGATCAGGCTGTTTGCTTCCAGGACAAAGTGATAGGACACATTCAAAGGCACAATGAATATCTTTTCATCCTGTCCTTTCTGCAACAGTGAACGCTGTGCTTCCACAGCTGTCGACAAGAGACCAATCTTCAATTTTGGCTCAATCTGGCCGGAACGAGATCGCGTCCCTCCTGGAAAAACAGACCGTTGACCTTGCGTTCGATGGATACGAAAAACTCTTTCAATGTCTCCAGGTAGACCAGATCCTTCTTTCGACGATCCACTCGTATATGTGCCCAACCGATCCATGAAATAGGCGATATAGCCCGTATTGTAAAGGTTCAAACCTGCACCGTATGAAAAGCTGGGCAATCCCAAGATCGCGTCCAGCATATAGCCGATCAAGATAGAATCCAGATTGGAGGAATGCGGAGGAACGACTATCACGGATCCCCGTCTCATCAACGTTCGAACCGCTTCGAACTCACCATCGACCTTCATCTGATCATGCAGTTTACATCGATTCCCAAAGAGAGAACCTGCCGCCAGTGTATTCAACAGACGACTGAAGAAAAACGTCAGGAATCGGCGAGCAAAAAGAAAAGTGCTGATTTGAAAAGTGCCAACGATCTCTGGCATAACGATGGACAACCTCCTGGAGGACATCATATTCTGTTTCATGATTGTCTTCCTCCCTATCGAAGCCATCCGCTTTCTGACTTTGGACCAGAACAAGCGTTCATCCGGCGGATCCACCTTCCATGGCTTATCCTTGATTCGGGATCGCTCCATATAAAGGGCGCGATCGACCAGTGCCTTGACCGATTTCGTTTGGTTGGCCGTCAGTTGGTTAAAAACAAAGGTCCTCATCTGCCGGATGAAATGATCCCTGTCCTGACTCAACAAATAGACGGGCCATTGACGAATGTCCGGCTCAATCGGAGGGTATTTATGATAGTCTGACCGCATTCTATTCTTCTGGGGATAGCGATGTTGCAATATAGCCTAAAACAGCCTCTCGCCCCTCTCCTACCTGGGCAGAAGTCAAAAACGAAGTGGGCATTGCATTCCAGGACTTCAGGATTTCAGCCTCATATAATTTTTGGCTATTCTGGATCTCTACCGGTTTCAATTTGTCTGCCTTCGTAAAGAGTAGAGACACAGGTAAACCATTGGTTCCTAGCCAGTAGAGCATTTCCATATCCACTTTTTGGGGTGGTACCCGTATATCCAGGAGCAGAAAAACAAGAAACAGCGCCTCACGATCCCGCAAATAGGTGCGGATCATGGTCATCAGCGAATTCCGATGCTTTTTGGACAATCGAGCATAACCATAACCGGGCAAATCCACGATTTGGTATTCCTCTCCAACCTGGAATTGATTGATCATCTGGGTCTTTCCGGGTGTGGAAGATGTATGAGCCAGATTTTTATGACCAACAAGCATGTTGATCAAAGAGGATTTACCAACGTTCGATCTTCCGATAAATACGAATTCAGGAAGCCCGTCAGGGGGCATCTTCTCGACAGAGGGGTAACTTCCAATAAACCTACATTCCATGAATTCGGGGTTCTGGCCAATAGGAGATCTCCTCCGTGGCGGCGTGTTAAGACATAAAAGTAGTACCCTGCGGCCACCTTTCCATAAAAGCAGCCATTTGAAGCTAAAAGTTACGAATCCCTGTATCCAGGGTTAATGTTCTCTTATTTGTTTGAAACACCTGAGTCATGCTCCTCGTAGTTACGTTCATTCAGTATATTCAACGTTTGAATCATGCGTACTCTTTTCTTTCTGATCATCAGTCTTTGTGTTCTGCCAGCCAGTAGTCAGGCCCAGCTGAATGTGGGTATCAAGGCCGGTTTCAACTCTACCCAACTGACCAATTCCAATGAGATTCAAGTTTTTGATGCACAGGGTATCGAAGCCTTCACTTTGCGTATAAAAGAAGCCAAATACGGTATTCATCTCGGCGCCTATCTAAAAGGCTATATCGGCAAATTTTTCATTCAGCCTGAGGTTATCCTGAACTCCAATACAACCACTTACGACTTTTCAACTTCACTCAAGGAGGAGGTTCTTTCCGAATCCTTTCAATATCTGGACATCCCGCTGATGCTCGGCTTTGATTTTGGCATATTGAATCTGCAAGCCGGACCCGTGGGCCATGTATTCATAAACAGCTCTTCTGAGCTCGACAATATTGAGGGTATTCAGGAGAAATGGGATGACCTTTCCTGGGGATGGCAAGCGGGAATCGGCTTTGACATCTGGCAGTTCAACCTTGATCTAAGGTATGAAGGCAACCTTTATCGATATGGCGATCATCTTACCTTCTACGATGCTCATTATACCCTGAGCAACCGCCCCAGCCGTATCATAACTTCCCTTGGTTTTGTATTCTGAATATGAAGGAGCCTGACAAGGCATCCGAATCACCCCATTCACTTGACAAACCGTGATCACTCGACCACTTCAATAACGAGGTCACTCTTTGACATGATCCTCCCGATGGGTTGAAGGTGTAACCCTTCAATGGCAGTAAGTGCTTCAAATTCCTCCGTCGCCTCCGGGGCGACAGTAATCAACAAGCCGCCACTGGTCTGCGGATCGCAAAGAAGCTGCCGAGCAGCAACAGAAATGGGGCTGACCTGATCTGACAGACTGGCCCAATTTCGCTCTGTAGCTGCAGGAACACATTGCATCCGTATATAATAGTCCAAGGCCTCCCGATCTATACACGGGATTTGGCCAAATTGTAATTGTGCTGAAACCTGACTGGCCTGACAAACTTCCAGTAGATGCCCCAGCAACCCGAAACCCGTCACGTCAGTCATTGCATGAACCCAGGAATAATCAGCCAGTTTTTCTCCCAATCCATTTAAGGTGATCATGACATCCCTGGCCTTATCCATGTCCCCTTCTCTGATCCGGTCCAATTTATTGGCTGTGCTATAAATACCCACACCTAGAGGTTTGGTCAAATAGATCATATCTCCGGGGCGGGCCGCATTGTTCTGTTTGATGGCTTCAATTCGAACACGACCATTGACTGCCAGGCCGAAAAAAGGCTCAACAGAATCAATGCTATGTCCGCCTGCAAGCACAATGCCAGCCTCCTCGCAGATCTTCCGCGCACCCTCCAAAACTCGCCCTGCCTGTTCTGGCGGTAGTTGCAACACGGGCCATCCCAAAATGGCTACTGCCAGTAATGGTTTACCCCCCATGGCATAGATGTCACTAATGGCATTTGCCGCAGCTATTCTCCCAAAATCAAACGGATCATCAACGATGGGCATAAAAAAATCGGTCGTGCTGATCAGTGCAGTTCCATCACCCAGATCCAGCACTGCCGCATCATCCCGTTGATCATTTCCGACGAGCAATCGGCTGTCATGAAAGGCCGAATCACTCCCTCCAAGAATGCGATCCAATATTTGAGGGTCGATTTTGCATCCACATCCTGATCCGTGACTATACAGGGTTAATCGTTGTTCATCCATACGTCTTCAAGTTGTTTTGCTTTATCTATAAGTCTGGTTGCCAGCACTTGAACATCTAATTGATCAACTTTCTCTTCAAAGATTTGACCAGAGGTCTGATTGGCCAGATGAAAATCATACGCCTTATCGTAATAGGCTAAGGCAAGCCGTGCTGCACCTTCCAGGTCACCCTTTTCCAGGTGATCTAGCGCCGCTTTAACAAACTGTGGCCCCATTTTGCGCGAGATCCTTTTGAAGGCAGCGATCAGCCCGGATGTATCCTGGGTGCCGTATTCCTGCATGATCTCCTGAATCCGTAGTTCAGCCCCGACATCAAGAAAAATAACAGGAGATTGAATCAAGTGCTGCCACAAAGGTTGAGGTAAGGTGCGTTTTCCGATATGACGGCTTTCATCTTCGACCCAAATCACTCGATTCTTATCCATTTGGGATAAAGCATCTCCGATCTGGTTTTCAAAATATTCATTGCTCGGCTGAGGTGCCAACCCCAGATGACCAAATGCGGAGCCCCGGTGATGTGCCATTCCTTCGAGGTCAATGACCTGTTCTCCCTCCTCCTTCAAGGCTTCAAGGATGCGGGTTTTTCCAGATCCTGTCCGACCGCCCACTCGAATCAAGGGATAAGGAAGTGCCACTGCTTCTAAAAAAGATCTCCGGGCGGCTTTATACCCTCCGTTCAGTATAGATGTTGTAAATCCACTGTTTTCAAGCAACCAGGCCATACTCCCACTCCTTTTGCCTCCCCGCCAGCAATACACTGCTACTTGATGATCCGGGGCAAGTGCCATAGCATTCTGGACAAAAGAGGCCATCTTGGGACCTGCGAATTCCAATCCTTTGACCATTGCTTCTGACTGGGATACCTGCTTAAACAAGTACCCTACTTCATGACGCTCTTCGTCAGTAAAAAGGGGAAAGGAGAGGGCGCCCGGAATACGTGAATGTGAAAATTCAGACGGAGACCGAACATCCAGAATCGGCACCCCTTGTTGGCGTAAAGCAAGAAAATCTCGTGCAACCAAAGTCTCTGGCATGGGT
This sequence comes from uncultured Saprospiraceae bacterium, assembly GCA_942490895.1. GTDB lineage: Bacteria > Bacteroidota > Bacteroidia > Chitinophagales > Saprospiraceae > JAGNXB01. The sequence goes on along the minus strand of CALNZC010000053.1, from coordinate 19,600 downwards.
CAAAGGTAGCAAGCAAATGGGGCAGCATTGAACAATCAAATGGTTCTTTGCATTTTTACATCCATGCCAATCTCCCAATCTGCCCACACGCGCGAGTTTCCCATTCAGGACCTTGCGTTTTTCTCTTCATTTGACCGTCGATTCTGTGCCTCTGATCCTGCATTGACTCCATTTTTATCCCAGGCTGCCAGTCCTGAAGCCTTTAAAGTTGCTGCCCGTCAGAAAAAGCAGCACTATGATCAACGAGAACGGTTGGCACAACTCCTGAAACAACAATATGAAGGGGTTGATCTCACTCCCGAATTGGCTCAAAATATTGAGAGGCTATCCACTGGTGACGCCTTCAGTATTACTACAGCCCATCAACCGCTGCTTTTTGGTGGAACCCTCTATTTCTTATATAAAGCACTGACGGCCATCTCACTGGCACATGCAGCAGAATCATGGTTGGATGGCCAACATGTAGTACCTGTGTTTGTCTTAGGGAGCGAAGATCATGACTATGAGGAAGTTCGTCATGTGCGCATATTCGCGGAATCCCTGACCTGGGATTCAGGAGAAGACGGCGGCCCTGTGGGTCGGATGCCATTGGGAAATATTCCTGAACTGATCCGACAAGCCGAGGAATTGTTCCAGTCCCTCCCCTTTGGTTCGGAGGCCATTCACCTCCTGAAGCAAGCATACACCGAAGAAAACGCCTTTGGAAGGTCAACCTTCCAATTCTTGCATCATTTACTTGGCCGGTTTGGTTTGGTCGTTGTGGATATGGATTCACCGATTGCCAAGAGTGCTTGTATACCCATCTTTGAGGAGGAATTGACACATGGATTCTCGAAGCCCATTGTGGAAAAAACTCTGGAACAACTGGACCTGGCTGGATTCAAACAGCAGGCTCATGTACGGGATATCAATTTATTCTACCTGAACGACCGCCAGCGTGATCGCATCGAATCAGATGATCATTCTGGCTTTCGGACAGTGTCCAACTCCCATTCCTGGTCAAAAGAGGAGATGCTACAGGAACTCCACGTGCATCCTGAACGCTTCAGCCCAAATGTCATTTTGCGGCCCTTGCTACAAGAGTCGATGTTACCCAACCTCGCTTTTGTGGGAGGTGCCGGTGAATTGGCATATTGGGTACAATTGGCTCCTTTATTCAAGCACTTACAGGTCCCCTACCCGATTTTGATCCGCCGACATTCGGCGCAGTTACTGGATGAGGTCACCCAACAAAAACTGGTCAAACTTGAACTTCCATTGGAATCTACTTTTCGCCCTATGGAAACCCTGCTCCAGGAGTATGTCCATCAGAAGTCTGAGTTAACTGGCGATTTGGAATTGGAAAAGGTGGCTCTCCAGCGTATCCTGGTGGAAGTCAAGGAAAAATGCCGGGCTATCGATCCTACACTGGAGAGAAGTGCTGAATCCACAGAAGTGCAAATGGATAAGCTCCTGCAAACATTGGAAGGAAAGATGACGCGCGGATTGAAGCAACTGCACGATCGGGACGTCCAACAAATCAGATCACTTTATGATCGCCTTTTCCCAGATGGGAAACTGCAGGAACGAACGGAAAACATGCTTCCCTGGATCGCCCGATATGGCCACCAATGGATCGATGATCTATACGAGGCGTTTCACCCGCTGCACAATTCGTTTGTCTGTTATTCCTTTTAGTTAGAATACCTGAAGTTGGCATGAACCAGTCCTGATCAGGCGGCTGCGTTTCCAAACAACAAGAGCAGATCGGATATCTTTTCTTTCAGATCCTTCCGATGGACAATGAAGTCCATAAAACCGTGTTCCATCAGGAATTCTGAATTCTGGAACCCATCTGGCAAATCCTGCTTGATTGTTTCCCGGATCACTCTGGGACCGGCGAATCCGATCAAGGCTCCTGGTTCAGCCATATTGATATCGCCCAACATGGCAAATGATGCGGTCACCCCACCAGTGGTAGGATCAGTCATCAAAGACAAGTATGGCAGTTTGGCAGCTGAAAGTTGGTACAACTTGGCCGATGTTTTCGCCATTTGCATCAACGAGAAAGCGGACTCCATCATCCTGGCTCCTCCCGATTTGGCAATAATCATCAGAGGAATCTGATGTTCAATACAATGGTCTACCGCATTGGCGATCTTTTCACCAACAACAGCACCCATGGATCCACCAATAAATCGAAAATCCATGGCAGCTATGACAAGAGGGCGCTTATTGATTTTTCCTTCAGCTACGGTCATGGCCTCTTTCAATCCTGTTTTCAGGACGGCCTCTTCCAGACGCTGGGTGTATGGCTTAATATCCACAAACTCCAGCGTATCTAAAGCTGTCAGATTATCAAACAGGACTTCGTATTTCCCATCATACAGCAGATCGAAATAATCGTAGGACCCAATTCGGGTATGGGTATCACAGTGAGGGCAGAGAAACAGATTCTCCTTCATCTCCTTCATGGTAGACGCCTCCTTGCACTCATCACACTTAGTACAGACCCCATCCGAGCCTCCTTTTGTGCTTTGTAGCTGTTGTGATTCCCTCTTTTAATCGTTTAAACCATCCCATACAGTGGCCTGATTGTTAGCAATTACAGCAAACTTACTAATTTCTGATAGTAAGTTGCCTACTCTTTGATGCTCCGTGGGTGAAAGGGTTGAGTTCAATTCTCAGTCAACTTGCGGTTTACCTGTTTGGCCAAATATTTCTGATGCTTTTTTCCGATAGGCCTTTGCCGCTTCTACCGGGGTTTCAAACATTCCAAGATGGACATTCTTTTGGTCAACAGAAATCACTGCTCTATACTTGTTGTACTCTTGGTAGACCCCTTTATACCCTGATTTATTTCTTGTCTTTCTTAGTCTTGCAGTTTCCGCTCTGGTTGTCCATTCCAGATTCTCGATCCGACAATCCAGTTTGTTTCCATTTTTACATCGAACAACACTCTTCTCATTCTGCAGTTCGATTTTGGAGAGAAATCGTTCGGCAATATAGCGATGGAGATAGATGGTTTTAGTTGTGGATTTACCATTTGGTTGACGCCATAACTTCTGGAAAACAACCCCACCTCCCGAGTGCTGTCGCAGACCTTTCAACAATCCTATCTCCTTCAGGTACAGATCATTGCACAAATGTTCATAAACATGATCATCGACCAAGACCTGGTCATCACAATTGCTGAGTTTTATCTTGAATAACACCTGATGCTCTTCGATTGAAAGGCCAAATGTAGGGTATCCCCGTTAAGCAGGAGGAGAATTATCCCGATATTGGCTCTGTCTTCGGACAATGATTATGCAGGACGATCACGAACAATTCATGCAGCGAGCCCTTGCGCTCGCCAGACTTGCCGAAGGCGACACCTCTCCCAATCCCGGTGTTGGTGCTGTATTGGTCTGTGAGGGCATCATTATCGGCGAAGGTTATCATGCTGCCCACGGACATGCTCATGCAGAGGTAAAAGCTGTGCGATCCGTGCGGCCAGAACATCAGTCCTTGATTGCTCAAGCAACCCTGTATGTCACCCTGGAACCATGCTGCGTTTATGGCCGAACCCCGCCATGTACGGATTTGATTCTTGAAACGGGGATCAAGCGTGTGGTGATCAGCGCTATTGATCAAAGTCCTGGAGTGAATGGTAAAGGGTTGAAGATCCTGCGATCAAAAGGTGTGGAAGTCATCACCGATGTGTTGCGTGCACAGGGCGAGTATCAGGCCCAGATCCGCAATACATTCATCACAGAGAAACGTCCGTACGTCATTCTGAAACTGGCTATGAGTCGCGATGGAATTATTGGACAAGAATCCGGACAGGTCAATTTGAGCAATCCCCCATCCTGGCGTCTGGTCCACCGGCTACGACATCGTGTAGATGGCATTATGATCGGTACTCGAACCGCATTGATCGATGATCCCCAATTAACAAATCGGCTATTTTGGGGTGAAAGCCCTGTTCGGATCATTCCTGACCTGAAAGGACGGTTACATCCTGATCTCGCTATCTTTCGAGGTCCTACTGAAACCTGGATCATTCGCGAAAGCCACACCCCTACTCCTGAAAAATGGCCCGAACATGTCAAACTTAAGGCTCTGCATCCACGAACAGGACTTGACGGGATACTCCATCTCCTGGCAGAAGATGGCCTCAGCAGTATCCTTGTCGAAGGAGGTGCTACACTAATTCAATCATTTTGGGATCATGATCTTTGGGATGAAGCCATACTCTCCTCAACAGATCGCTATCTTGGCCAGGGTATTTCGGCTCCAGTCGGATTCACAGAACCAGAAGATCACCTTACTTTGGGAACAAATGAATTCAGTTGGTTCCGCCATTCACGCTATAAGTCCTAAGGACCCCAATCCGAATCGTTAATCTTTTATTAAAGACCTCCACTCTTTGGAAAGAGTGTTTGGTGTTGAGGTTATTCCATTGTTACTTTGCTCCAATGAAAGCTGTGCTGAAATATCTATTGTTGACCTGCCTGATGGCACACTTCGCAAGTGTGGCTGCACAGACTGAGATTCGTTGGGTCGAATTTCCCGAGGCGATTGAACAAGCCAGACTGGAAAACAAGAAAATCATGGTCGATATCTACACCCAATGGTGTGGATGGTGTCGCGTTATGGATCAGAAGACTTTTCATCATGACGAAGTCGTCAATTATGTCAATGACCGTTATATCGCCGTCAAATTTGATGCGGAGTATACTGAAGACATTGAGTTCAATGGCAAGACCTACAGTTATGTACGCCGTGGGAAAAAAGGCTATCATGAACTCGCAGCAGAATTGATGCGTGGCCGACTCAGCTATCCAACAATTGTTTTCATCGATGAAAACCTGAATGTCATCCAGCCCATTCCCGGATATCAGAACCCGTATGACTTCCAAATGATCCTCCAGTATTTTGCTGATGACTTCTTCAGAAGAACACCTTGGGATCGGTTTACCATGCAATACAAGAATGAGCAGATTGGCCAACCGGTAAACAGTGGCAACCAGCGCTAATTCAACCTGTTAGGCCATTTGCCTTAAATGCCTGGATCATCTCTTTCGAGAGGAACCACCAAGCCCCAAAACACCGAGAATACCTCGGGTCACTTCTCTCGCCACTGTTCGTCCGATCTGCCTTGTTGTTGTGCTGCTCAAGAACTCCTGAAGAAAACTCTTTTCTTTGCGACCACTTCGTCGTGTCGTCTCTTTGACCACTTCTTTGTGCTCCTCCGAACGAGCTACCTTCATCTTCTCCTCCAACATCTCATGGGCACTATCCCGGTCAATAGACCGGTTGTATTTCTGAATAAGAACGGAGTGGCGGTTGATCTCATCAATCTCGGCCTCTGTCAGGATATCCATGCGGGATTGTGGCGCCCTGAGCAAGGTATGCACAAGTGGGGTTGGGATGCCTTTTTCATTCAATACTGATACGAAAGCCTCTCCAATGCCCATTTCGGTCAACAGTTGTTCTGTTGTGTAAAATGCAGTTAATGGATAATTCTCAGCTGCCAATTTGATCGCTCGTCGGTCTTTTGCCGTAAAGGCTCTCAATGCGTGTTGGATCTTCAACCCCAATTGACCAAGGACATCCTCCGGAATATCGCTGGGATTCTGTGTCACGAAAAAAATACCCACACCTTTTGATCGGATCAGCTTGATTATGGTTTCAATTTGATCTTGAAGAGCCTTACTTGCTTCATCAAAGATCAAATGTGCTTCATCAATAAACATGACCAGCTTTGGCAAATCGGGATCACCCTCCTCCGGGAATGTGGAATAGATTTCGGCCAAAATCTGCAGCATGAAGGTGCTGAACAGCTTCGGTCTGTCCTGGATATCCGTCAGCCTTAGAATGGAAATCAGTCCTTTCCCATCCTTATTCAGCCGAAGCAAGTCATCCACCTCGAAAGAGGGTTCACCAAAAAAACGCTGCGCATCCTGCTGTTCCAGTTCAACGATCTTGCGCATGATCGCACCGACTGAGGATGTTGAAATCAGCCCATAGATCTGTTGGAGTTCCTCTTTTCCGTCATTGGAGAGGTATAACATCACTTGCTTGACATCCTCCAGATCGAGAAGTGGGAGTTCTTTATCCTCACAGTATTTGAAGATAACTGCCATGATTCCCGTTTGAGTTTCATTCAAACCCAGAATCTTGGAGAACAAAACAGGACCAAACTCTGCAACAGTGGCCCGTAACCGAACGCCTTTTTCTTCCGAAAGTGAAAGAAACTCAACGGGACTGGAACCGGCTGTAAACGGCAAACCGATACGGGCATGGCGCTCATCAATTTTGGGATGCCCTCCACTGGGTGCTGCAATTCCACTGAGATCTCCTTTGACATCCATGAGCAGGACCGGGACAGAACAGGCAGATAACTGCTCTGCAAGTATCTGCAGGGTCTTCGTTTTACCTGTCCCAGTTGCACCACTGATCAGCCCGTGACGATTCATGGTTTTCAAGGGAATCCGAACCAAGACATCTTTCAGGGGTGCTCCATTCAGCATGGCTCCGCCAAGCACAATGGATTCACCCTTAAACGTGTACCCTGATTGAATTTCAGCGACGAATTTTTCTTCCTTGCTCATGTGCAGATTCTATTTAGGAGCTGACAGATTGGACGCTTTGCATCCAATACCAGATCATCAGGATCATGGCCACCATGGCAATGATCCAAATGAACATCCGTGCTTTACCAGCACCGGAGACGCGATTGTGGTTGGTCCGAAACTTTGCCATCCATGCAAACATAGTGGATTGCCATGGAAACCAATGGTCTTGGTATCTTTGAATCCATGCGTGTTCTACTCGTCCTCATTTCATTCTTCCTCCTTGATTCTGCCTTTGGGCAATTGGGCATTCCCCGATCCTATGACCCCGCCAGTATTGGACAAGGGGGCATCCTGTCTTTAGACGGGAGTCGGTATCAACCCTTGGGGAACCCTGCTATTCTTGGTGCCCTCCAGTCTTCTGAAGCGGGTGCATTTCTCGTTCAACCCTTCGGTCTGAATGACTTGGCGGTCACATACGCTCATGCCGCTTTTCAGGCAGGGTCCGGTGCCGTTGGAGCAGGAATTGGTTATTCCGGTGTAGACGGCTATCGAGCCATATCTTCTCATTTAGCCTTTGGCCATAAACTCTGGAACCGACTTTTTGCCGGAGTTGGCATGGACATGTACTATTTAGACCTGGCCGATTATGGACATACGTATGCCATGGGAATCACAGGAGGACTTGTATTTCCCATATTTACAGGACTGCATCTCGGCGTCGCGTTACGGTATCCATTTTCATTGGCCACTTCTGGAACGGAAGAACTCCCTGTACATTATCAAGCGACATTGAGTTACGCCTTGTCTGAGTCGCTGACCTTGTCCACAGAATGGCTACAAGAGGCTGGGTTTCAAAGTGATATTCGGGTGGGCATGACCTATCGCCCATTGCCACAACTGCCTGTTCGAATCGGATATCAATCGCTGAACAACGGGTTTACTGCAGGTCTCGGTTATGAATGGAGGTCTAAATGGTCATTGGATGTTGCTGCCGGTCACCATGCCTATCTTGGTTTTACACCTTCTGCTGGCTTTCGCTACCGCTTTTCCCGATCATGATTAAACGCATCCTGATCGCTGCAGCTACCTTGTTGGAATTGAAGCCTCTATATGACCAATTGGAGCTCCCCTACCCTGTTTCTACTGATTGGCAGTCATGGCATGGACTAGCTGTTGGCGGGTTGGTTACTGGCCCAGGATTACCGATGACCGCTTATCACTTGGGGAAGGCTCTGGCCTTAGGTCAACCTGATGTGTTGATCCATATTGGCATATCTGGCTCCAAAGCCGACTGTTTTCCGATAGGCCAATGTGTCCGTATATCTGAGGATCGATATGCCGATATCGGAGCAGAAACTGATAAAGGGGAATTCCTGAGTATGTTCCAACTAGACCTTTGGGATCAAAGCCAACCGGAGTGGACAAATCAAGCCTTCCAACCGAAGTATGCCGTTTGGCCGGATGCCGATCTTCCTGTTGCTAAAGCGATCACTGTGAATACCATTCCTGGCACGAAGCAGTCGATTGATCGGATGGGCACACGATTTGACTTTGAGATTGAAAGCATGGAGGGAGCTGCTGTTTTTCAAGTGGCCCTTACAGAGGATGTGCCTTTCATCTGTCTGAGAGGGATCTCCAACTTCATTGAACCGCGAAACCGATCTGGCTGGGACATTCAAGCGGCACTCGATAGTGTCACTGCCGAGGCTATGCGATTCATGAACCTGATCCGTCATCAGGAGATGGCAGATGTAAATATTATCTTAAAAAAACGTGATTTCTAGGCGCTTTGGGCTAAATTTGCAACTCTTTTCAGGGAAATATGTTCAGCACTAAAATCTATCATAATGGCATTTGAATTCACCGATACAAACTTTCAAGAAAAGGCCCTGGACAGCGGGGTATCTGTAGTTGACTTTTGGGCTGAATGGTGCGGCCCATGTCGTATGATCGGCCCGATCATCGAAGAACTGGCTACCGACTATTCGGATAAAGTCACTGTAGGCAAATTGAACGTTGACCACAACCCGGAAGTCTCCATGAAATACGGCATCCGCAGTATTCCAACCATTCTCATTTTCAAGAATGGCGAACCTGTTGAAAAGATTGTTGGCGTAACGACCAAGCAGAACCTGACCACCAAGATCGAGGAGCTGCTTGCTTGATCTTCACCTTCAGACATACAAAAACCCGGTCATGATCATGGTCGGGTTTTTTTATGTCCGGGCACAAACATTCAAACTGTGCATGGCCGATTCCAATCTTTTTCCCTATTCTTCCGTTTAGAACGATAAGACACCTACTCCTATGTCCATATTCGAACGGAATCGGATCCAACAACACATGAACCTGGAATTGCTCGCCAATCAGGTTGTTGAAGGGTTTATTATTGGATTGCACAAGAGTCCTTTTCATGGATTCTCTGTTGAATTTGCCGAACACCGGATATACAATCCGGGAGAAAGCACACGAAACATCGATTGGAAGGTATTTGCCAGGACCGACCGGTTGTATACCAAACGCTTTGAAGAAGAAACCAACTTGCGATGCCAAATCGTGGTAGATGGCTCTTCATCTATGTTCTTCCCTTATCTGAAAGAACCAGATCCATTAAACCCGGGAAATAAATTCATTTTTTCAGCCCTGGCCAGCTCGGCATTAATGGTGCTACTGCGAAAGCAACGAGATGCATTCGGGCTGACGCTGTTTGATCATGAAATCAAGTTGCAAACTGCAGTAAAATCGAGTACATCACATTACAAGCAGCTCGTGGCCCAACTGGATCAGGCGTATCAGGAAAACCCGATCAATCGGGGCACCAGTGCCGCTGAAACGCTTCATCATCTAGCTGAAAAGATCCACCGCCGGTCATTGGTCATCTTATTCAGTGACATGTTTGAGCGGATGGAGGATGAGCATGAGTTGTTCCAGGCTTTACGCCATTTGAAGCACAATAAACATGAGGTCATCCTCTTCCATACCATAGACAAATCAAAAGAGGTCGATTTTGACTTTCCGGACCGTCCGTACGAATTCATCGACATAGAAACTGGAGAGAGTATCAAGGTGCAATCCTCTCAGGTCAAGGATGAGTATAAAAAGCAAATGAGCAGCTATATCAAACACCTCAGGGAGAAATGCCTGCAGTATCGCATTGATTTTGTTGAAGCCGATATCCATAAGGGATACCGCCAAATCCTCCTGCCCTATCTTGTCAAGCGCACAAAAATGTATGCTTAAGTTATGGCCATTCGCATTGACGAGCTCAACCCCAATCCACCGGGTTCCGTCTCGAAGAAGGATATTGAGAAGAAGACTAAACGACTAGTCAGGCAAATCGGTGCACTCCAGCATACACTTTACGCAGAGGAAAAAAGGAGCGTTCTGGTCGTCTTACAGGGCATGGATGCTTCCGGAAAGGATGGAACTGCGCGAGCTGTCTTTGGCAAGTCCAGTGCCGCTGGGCTTGATGTATACAGCTTTAAAAAACCAACCAGCGAAGAATTTGCCCATGACTTCTTGTGGCGTGTGCACAAACAAGCTCCCCGGAAAGGTTATATCCAGATCTTCAACCGTTCACATTATGAAGACATCCTTATCCAAAGGGTCCATCGCTGGATCGATGAGGATATGGTCGACAAACGAATGGTGGCCATCAATGCGTTTGAAGATTTACTTCAGTTTGACAACGGAACAGTGATCCTGAAGTTTTATTTACATCTGGATCAGGAAAGGCAACGGGAAAAACTTCAGGAGCGGATTGACAACCCACGCAAGCAATGGAAGCATAATCCTGCGGACTGGGACGAGCATGCGCGATGGGATCAATATATGACCTGTTATGAAGACCTCCTCAATCGAAGTGCAATCCCCTGGCATATCGTACCGGCCAACAAAGAATGGTATCGCAATTACATCGTTGCCCAAACGGTGTATGAATCGCTCGTTTCTCTAAATCCTCAACTACCCGGATTATCCAGCTAATGGTAACAATTGATAAGGTACGTGTGGACAAATGGCTCTGGGCAGTCCGGTTTTTCAAGAGCCGATCCCAAGCTACTGATGCCTGTCGGGAAGGCAAAGTGGTCATTCAGGAAGTGACCGTCAAAGCTTCTCAAACTGTGGTTGTGGGTGACCGGATCACTGTGAAAAAGAACGGAATTTTCTATGATTTGGAGGTCGTCAAACTGATCGAAAAACGCGTCGGAGCGCCCATTGCTCAAACCTGCATGATCGATCATACACCGGAGGAGGAGTTACGAAAATTTGAATCCTGGTACCTCGCCCGATCCGGACGAGGAGAGTACCGAGAGAAAGGCCTGGGGCGCCCGACCAAGCGAGACCGCAGAGATATTGAACGTTTGAAAGATGACCTGGATTAGCGCTTGAAGAATGGGGCTACTTCTTTTTCACGAGTTGCCGGATCATATCGATAGAAGCCTTCACCTGATTTCACTCCTAGCTTTCCTGCTGCTACCATGTTGACCAACAAGGGACAGGGAGCATATTTAGGCCGGCCAAATCCATCGTGAAGGACTTTCAAAATGGACAGACAAACATCCAGTCCGATAAAATCAGCTAATTGCAAAGGGCCCATAGGATGTGCCATGCCTAACTTCATCACCTGGTCAATCTCTTCTACGCCCCCTACCCCTTCAAACAACGTTTCGATGGCCTCATTAATCATCGGCATGAGAATTCTATTTGCTACAAATCCGGGGTAGTCATTGACTTCAACGGGCGTTTTACCCAATCCTTCAGATAGAGTCATGATCACCGAACAGACTTTATCAGAGGTCGCATATCCCCGAATAACTTCCACTAGCTTCATGACCGGTACAGGATTCATAAAATGCATGCCAATCACCTGCTCGGGGCGTTTGGTGGCGGCAGCGATCCAGGTAATCGAAATGGAGGACGTATTTGTGGCCAAGATGGCATGAGCGGGAGCATGTGTATCCATCTCCAGGAATATCTTGTGTTTGAGGTCAGGATTTTCAGTAGCTGCCTCCACAATCAAATCGCGGTCTGACACCCCATTGGCGATATCTGTCCATGCGGAAATTCTTCCCAGAGTCTCCGCCTTAGCAGACTCCTCCATTTTACCTTTGGCGATCATCCGATCGAGGTTTTTACCAATGGTGGCGATGGCCTTATTGAGGGCAACCTCAGAGATATCGATCAGATTGACCGAATATCCATTCATCGCAAAAACATGTGCGATTCCATTCCCCATTGTTCCGGCGCCAATGACTGCGATCTTCTTCATTCTTATAGATTTTTCGGGGCAAAGGTATTGAATAAGGCTATGAATCGCAGGGATACTTGTCAGTAAACGGCCCAGTATTCAAATCCAGGATAGACCCGATCTGTTATGCATGGCAAGCCCTACATTTGTCTAAACCCGATAACAGACATTTATGATCGTCATCACCGATAGTGGTTCTACCAAGGCCGACTGGATTTTCTACTTCTCATGAAGGCCAGGAAGTTTCTCGACAGACTATGGGGTTGAATCCCTTCTTTCATTCTTCTGATTTCATTGAGGAGGTCCTCAATCGAGATCTAGTCCCCACAACAGATGTATCTGCTGTTCAAGCGGTTTATTACTACGGTTCCGGTTGTTCGGATGAGAAACGGGTCCAGATCATGACAGAAGGGCTTCAACGCATCTTTACTCATGCCAAAGTTCATGTGGAGCACGATTTACTGGCTGCGGCGCGAGCGACTTGCGGCCACACACCCGGCATTGCCTGTATCCTGGGAACCGGATCAAACTCATGCCTGTTTGATGGCCAGGAAATCCTTGATAATGTCACCAGCCTGGGTTATCTCGTCGGTGATGAAGGCTCTGGCTCCCATCTGGGTAAATATTTGATCCGTGCTTACTTTTATCGAGAATTGCCCGCGGAGCTTATGGAGAAGTTTCGCACGGAGATTGCACCGAATAAAACTCAGGTACTTGATCAGATTTATGGCAAAACCCCGAATGTCTATCTCGCATCACTGGCCACTTTCGTACATCAGAACCTGGATTCCCCTTTTATGCGTGAACTTGCCAAATCCAGCTTTCGAGAATTCATGAAGCGTCATGTATTGAAATATGAAGGACACAAGCATCTTCCGATTCACTTTATTGGCTCCGTTGCTTTTCACTTCAGGGAGCTGATCCGGGAGGTCCTTTCTGAATTCCATCTTCAGGAAGGCGTTTGTATCCCCAAACCCATTGCTTCGCTGGTGACCTATCATCTCAATCATTCCAATTCCTAATCCAATACTACTCATCAAATGGATCAAACCATCAAACGAATTGCTGTCTTCTCTTCAGGAGGGGACGCTCCGGGAATGAATGCAGCCATCCGAGCAGTTGTGCGGACAGCTACATACAATGACTTGCATATTTATGGCATCTATCGGGGATTTGAAGGTATGATCAATGGCGAAATCGAGCGTCTTGAGACTAGCCATGTCGCCAATATTATCCATCGAGGTGGGACCATTCTGAAGACAGCCAGAAGTGAAGGGTTCCGAACCGCCGAGGGGCGCAAATTAGCCTATGAGAGCCTGGTGGCCCAGGATATCGATGCTTGCATCGCTATCGGAGGAAATGGCACATTCACGGGTGCCCAAATCTTTTCTGAGGAGTATAATATCCTGTTTATCGGCGTCCCGGTACGATTGATAATGAATCATACGGAACAGACTTCTCTATCGGATTCTTGCTTGTCTTTGGCTCGAACTAGTAGCTGCTATGGGTCACGCTACCGTGTGCCGTATCCTCATCAACTGAGCAATCTTGAGACTGATAATACTGCACAGCACAAACACATAAGACATTATGAATAGGGCGCGACCGACGATTGTGATGAATGGAGTAATGAATGGTGAGATTGGGGGCGATTTTGTTGTCGCCATTATGAGACGCGCGCCATGTTGTGCAACTTTTCTTGCTCTTGTCATCGCTGGAATCCGTTTCACACTTAGATTCACGTACCATTAGTTAGAATGTTCCTTATATAGTCACCAAGTAAGGCGCCAGGCATGAAGCCACCGCATAAATGCTTTGAATTCTGACAGGGACGGCGTTGAAACGCGGCTTGGCATCAGTCAACTTCACCGAAACGATTTTCGGTAAAAATCGCTATTCTTCATTGGATTTTTAGGACAGCAAGATACGATAGTATGTTTAGAACACCAAAAGCAGGAAACTTCAATTGCGGGTGTCTTTTCCAGGTCAAGCGGCCGCCATTGTCAAGTCGACGATTCGCTCACAAAAACCCCGAAGATTGGAAATGTCAATGAAAACGTGTTCCTCTAATTCATTCTATTCAGAAGTGAAGAAGAGGATGGAAATTTGAAAAAGTATCATCGAGCGTGCATACAAAAAGTTCGAAGTACGGAAATAGTGTAGCAACGTTCCGGCGCGCAAAAACGAGCCGGGACGTTGCTACACGTTTTGGAGAAGTACTCAATTTTCTATAGTAAACTGGCGTAGCAACCTCCCCACACGAGATCGAGCTGCCGGATGCTCCGTCTGCTATTCTGTAGTACAGTATTTAGTCATGTGTATTTCGCGAATTCTGGAGCTCGAATGTCGATGCTACCAAAAAAAAACCAAACTGAAGGATGTTGATGGAGCGGAGTTACAGTACTCGTAGACATCGGGAAGAAGAGAATGGTGATGACGATCGCATGAGGTTCCAGAGAAGGTGAATGAGTGACGTGGTACAGTGGTGAAATCAACAACTGGCATGCAAGAATTGCGTCTATCATAAAATGGAGAAGCCTGATGACCGGTGACGGAGATTGTGGTTTATATGCACTTCGGGAGGAATCGTCTTGACATTTCCCGTTGGAGGGCGCGCCGGCATGGTCTGTATATGATCTACGTCTGAATACCTTTATCTTTCCCCTGCAGAAAATGTCATTCTGCGCTGGCCCGGTCAGTTTGTCAACTCCACCCAATCTTGTCGGCGGCAGTTTTTTCCGCAAAGTCGCGGGACGCGTTGTTGTGGCGCCAACAACACTGTCGCTCGAAGCCTCGACACCATGCCTTCAACAAGAAGCAGCAAAAGTCCATTGGTTGCTGCCATGTGACAAAGTGCCCAAGAAGTCGAACAAAGAGTCAAAGAAAAGCAGTGAAAAGGTGTGTTCTATCTGTTGTCTTTTCAATTTTCAAGGCAGCATTTGGACAAAATTTTCACGCATCATTTCTCTCTGTCACTCTCTTTCTCTCTTTTTTTATTCTTTATCCGAAATTACTCCATTTAATTTCAAAGGGAGTCAAGAGTGCTGTAGGAAAGGAAAAGGAAGGAGATGTGAAGGATGTGCAAGAGGAACAGGTGCGTTCTTATTGTTTCTCCATGTGCAGCACTATTGTGCCGTATATACGTCTCCGCTTTTTGCCGTATATATTTTAATTGTCTGTTTGTAATCAAACACTAGTAAAGTAGTGAATATAGTATTTCAATCGTTTTTTAGTGTAGTTTCTACTGTAGTAGCAGCTAATACAGTGCCGTATATACGGCAGGATCCATTGTGGAAAATGAAAAGTTGAAATTACTCGGCGCCGTAGATACGGCACATTCCACCTTGGCTACATAAAAGAGATTTGCAAGTTTGAGATGCCGATTCCCGTACTGCATCGTCTATAGGTTGCTAAACACTACCGAATAGGCTAGGTAGTACTAATACAGCCTAGGATGCCTTTGCACAATTGTCACATAACTAGTTTGCTGGTTTTTGCACGCCGTATATACGGCAGGTTCGATCGCCGTATGTACGGCATGTCTTAGCATGCATTTCCGTTTTTGCCCCCTACAGCAACCAATGAAGCAAGTCAGAGCGTGTTAACATAGTGGTGTATGCGCTTTGGCATTGTCCATGTGTGACACAGCTGTCTTGATGAGGCTTGCTTGGCATGACAGGCCACATGTTCAATAGTTACATTGTGGAAAATGAAAAGTTGAAATTACTCGGCGCCGTAGATACGGCACATTCCACCTTGGCTACATAAAAGAGATTTGCAAGTTTGAGATGCCGATTCCCGTACTGCATCGTCTATAGGTTGCTAAACACTACCAAATTGGCTAGGTAGTACTAATACAGCCTAGGATGCCTTTGCACAATTGTCACATAACTAGTTTGCTGGTTTTTGCACGCCGTATATACGGCAGGTTCGATCGCCGTATGTACGGCATGTCTTAGCATGCATTTCCGTTTTTGCCCCCTACAGCAACCAATGTAGCAAGTCAGAGCGTGTGAACATAGTGGCGTATGCGCATTGGCATTATCCATTTGTGACACAGTTGTCTTGATGAGGGGTGCTTGGCATCATGGGCCACATGTTCAATGGTACATGCCGTATATACGGCAGGATCGAACGCCGTATGCACGGAAACACAAATCCAAGTTGGTGTACAATGGAACTAAGAGCTATAAGACAGATAACATACTTTTACTTAGATTTGTTATACTCATAGGAATAGCGTGCTCTCTTGGTTGACGCACTTCTTTCAATGGTAGTTTCTCCAAATCCAAACCCATGGACTTCACCATCATGGGAAGAGTCCTCACACTCAAACATAAGCTTGCATGACCAAGTGTTATCTTCCTGCACTTCAGCATTTATTGCATCGTAGATCTGAGAAAGACCTGACATTACACCTAGGAATAGACAAATGATTGAGAGAGAATCATGTGAGATATTGTCACTGAAGAAAGATTAGCGTACAGTAACATGCCGTACATACGGCATAAATGTAATGTACGGCAAAATCTACGGCAACAACACACACAAAAACTTCCAAGTCAGGAAGACAGCTCTGTACAGGGCGAAGCACACACTGCCAGCAAAAGGAATGATTGCAGAAGAGAAGACACCATAACAATAACAAATTGGACAAGCATTCCTCACAATAATGAATTGCAAATTCAGGTTGGCAAGGATAAGGTAAATTAAAGAGGCATCACAAAGGGTGAATCAATGGCGGTACGGCCGCGAGTGCAATGACGCCTCCCTCCAAGCAAACACAAGCCAGCCGGCTGGAAAGGAAGGGAATGACATTTTCTGCAGGGGAAAGATAAAGGTATTCAGACGTATATCATATACAGACCATGCCGGCGCGCCCTCCAACGGGAAATGTCAAGACGATTCCTCCCGAAGTGCATATAAACTACGCGTAACGGACAGAGCGAAGTATGGCTGGTTTCACTATGACCGTAGATCTAGTAGAATGCGTAGAATCAGTACCAGTGTCGCAGCATAAATTAAAATAGCAAGCTCTATGTAGGTCCATCCACGTAGAATTCTACGTGAGCGGATGGTCGCACCTGGTTTCAAAAAAATGACTGTCTGTCGCCCGTAAAAGTCATCAAAAAAGCACGGCGCAAGTGTGTGTTTGACGATGGTGGCTCGTTCTCACCAACGCGCCATTTTTTGCGTGGGACTGCTCGCTCAGTAGCCTCATCATATCTATATTGATGAATGGAGTGAGCAGTCCCACGGAGAAATGGCGCGTTGGTGAGAATGAGCACCGCAACAGTCTCGGCGGCACGGCGGTGACTTGTCCTCGATTATTGGTTGTTTTGATCCATCCTCATCATCTCTCTAACTTTTGAAAGATCCAGATGAAGTTAAAGGGTAATACTAGCTATTGAAATGCACAATGTGGAGAAGCATCCAAAACAGACCTTTCAAATCACAGGTTGGCTCAGATGGATGGAGGGAATTTGTATTTCTCCTCGGAAAGTGGCCCGTTCTCACCAGCGCGCTGTTTCTGCGTGGGACTGCTCTATCAGTATCCTCATCATATATATACTGATGAATGGAGTGAGCAGTCCCACGCAGAAATGGCGCGTTGGTGAGAACGAGCACCGCGACAGTAATGGCGGCACGGTGCTGGTGACCGGTCGTCAATTTTTTGTGGTATTTGATCAATCTTCATCAGCTCTTTGACTTTTCAAAGGCCCCAATAAAGGTATGGCAATACCAGCTATCGTCAAGGACAATGGGAGAAGTATGCCAAGCAGAAACCCTGAGATTATAGCTGGCTCGACGACATCCGCGATATTCAAGGCTCGAACCAAGCTATTTTGGGATGCATCGCGGCTCAAAGGGGCTCTCTACCATGTATTATATGCAGAACTCAAATGTAGTGAAAGCTAGGTACAAGTATGCATAGTCTCAGGTAACAACTACATCGTTTATGTTACTTTTTATGCTGTTGGGATCCCACCAATGTGCGTAGGTGCGTAAGGAAAATCGGGCATTTCGCCGTCCGTACGTCAGCGCTTTTTTTGAAGGGAGGTGAGACCGCGAAGGACCAACCTAGAGCTCGCTATTTTTACTATGGTCGCAGTCATTTGCCACTCAGTGCTTGTTTTTCTCGCGGTGCGCGCCGCCGCCCATCACCATGATGATACGACGCCACTTTTAGTAGCAACTTTGTCACTTTATCCTATCAACCAACGATATGGTTTGAACAAGAACACCTTGAACAAGGATACTGTCAAAGGATTTGTCGAATCCTGCTATTTTGGTGGAGATTTATGCGTTGGGGGGATGACGGCTCGATGGCGCCATGACGTGAATCCACATTTATGTTTCCCAAGAGCCTTCTCTTGCAACTTTTACGATATTATCGATTCTAACATATTACAAGAGACATGGAAAAGCAAGAATCTCGTCAGGAAAATCTATTTTAGCAAAAAATACGGCATATTTTGATTAACACGACAATTCACCGCGGAGGCGACACTGATCAGCAATTCTTTAATGCTGCAGCCGCACAGAGCATGCTTCCACCATTTCCTTTGCTCAATTCATTTCATGGGGGATTTATTGATGTGTTTTTACTTGAGACATACTCGTTCAAGATCGATTTAAGAGCCCAAACAATGAAATCCGGACTCTTTTTTGAGCGGCGCCCCGTATGATGGTCTCTACAGAAAGAAAACAAGTAGATGAACTAAAACCAACTGCACTAGTAGTTATCTATATGTAAAATGAATGATGTTGTGACCAGAAATCCTCCGTAGTCGCGTCTACAGTAAGCGTAATGGCACTTCCTGTAACAGCATTATTAGCCGCTGATTTGAATCTTTAATTAATCAGTCAAATAATGCCCAGCTCGTGCACCTACTTCGCTTTTTCGATTCAGAAGGTCAAGATGAGAAGAAAAGGGGAAGTAGGTGCACGAGCTGGGCACTTTTTTGACAAGCACTACGACCGTGAACATCATGGTAAAATGCCGTGATTTTGTGTGGCGTTTGAAAGGCTGGAGTGGGTCATCGTGCGACATTCTTCAGACATCATTACCACAGGCGTAGATTTTGAACGGCGGGTAGGTCATCGGTGGATCCAGCCATATACTGCTGACAATGCACTCTTGCACCTCCAAGGGGGTTTCACGGACGCGCACTTGATCCTTCATGACGACATGTCGAATTTGAAATCGAACGTATGGATTCACGTTGGCCAAGGCGACTACGCGATTGGCGTCGTCACCTGTACCACTGCCGTTGGTGTAACCCACGCGGGAGTCCAAAGAGAGGCGGACGAAAAGGAATCTCTCTCGCCCACTTGAAGCAAGTCGATATCCCCCTGTGACACCAACTCAGGTGGACGCATTACGTAATCTCGCATCGTAATGGCAATGTAAAACATCAGAAAGGCAATCGTCAAGTACGACAACCCCATGCCCACGCGAGTTTTGTGAGCCGTCCATTCGTAGGTCGGATTGTATGCGTAAATGTCCTGCAGTGGAGTCTCTCCTTTGCGGATGCAATTCAAACAGCGCGACATGGTATCTTCGAGTACTTAAGAAACAATATTAAGCAAGCTATTCAAGCAGACGGGGAGTTCTTAGGTACCGTATGATCGCCATTTTTCATTGTTCACATTCAGACGTGCCTGAGATTTAGGCCAATCCTAACCGTAGAGTAAAAACAAAATCAAATCACAGGCTAGAATGCTCAAAACGTGAGATGCTCAAAACTTGAGAAATTCTCACAAACTCGCGCTTTCTCACGGAGGAACTCCCACGCGGAGGAAATAA
>CALNZC010000052.1:270000-528409 GCA_942490895.1 uncultured Saprospiraceae bacterium | reverse complement strand
CGCAGTCATTACCACGCCCCGTGGTCAGACAGGCCGATCGGTGTTGACGTAGCGTGAGCGGGCACCGCCATGAGCACGATAGGATAGGGAGCAGGCATGATGTCCACGGTGCCGCCTGAAGATGAACACGGATATCGAATCGGCGCGGTGGCCCGGCCTGACGGGGATCGAAACAGTCACCATCCGAATGTGGGAGCGGCGCTACGCGGTGGTCGAGCCGCTGCGAAGCGCTGGTGGCAACCGGCTCTACTCCCGGGATGACATCGCTCGGCTGGCCATGATCAAGCGTCTTGTGGACGAGGGCAACGCCATTGGAACGACCGTATCTCAGCCCAGAGCAGCTCCGCGAACGCCTGGATCTGAACCTGGGCTCAAGCCCTGTCGAGCCGGCATCGCACGACTGCCGAATCGCGATTCTCGGCGACGTGCTACCCGTGCACGTTTGGCTGGAAGCGGGGCGGATCTTCCGGGCCTCAATATGGTTGTGGTTGAGCGCGATCCAAAGGCGTTTCTTCGCCAGACCGCCCAACATCATCCTGATGTGATCGTGCTGGAATTCCCGACGGTTCAGGACGAGACCATTCTGGATGTGTTCAGCTTCCTGGCCAGGTCGGGTGCGACTCGCGCCGTCGTGATTTACGGCTTCGGACGCCGGGCCGACCTGGCACGCCTGGAAGGTGATCGGGTAAGAATCATGAAGGCGCCAATCGGCCTCAGTGAGCTGCGTCTGGAGTGCATGGCACAGAGTGTCGCTGCAAGCGCAGGCCGGCACCAAATTGACCGCGTCTCAACCGCCTGAGTCCGGGATCGTTCCGGCACGGCGTTTCGGCACGGATGAAATGCTTCGCCTCGCGGAAGCCTCCACGACAGTGCATTGCGAGTGCCCCAAGCACCTGGTCGATTTGCTCCTCAACCTCCATGCCTTCGAAACCTACAGCAGCGAATGCATAGACCGAAGTCCGGAGGATGCCGCACTGCATGGCTACTTGTATTTGATGACCGCACAAGCCCGGTCGCGCATAGAAGAGGCCCTGGCCAGACTCGTGGAGGTGGAAGGCCTGGGATGAGCCGCTTGAGGTTCACGCAACCCCTGGGGCGTCGTTCAGTTCCACATGGGCGACAGCGGCACACTTCGGTACTGGACCCCATCACAACTGTTCATTAGCGTCCCGGTTCCACACTGTCGCGATATCGAACCCGGAGGCGTCATGAGCTTGCCAAGATTTCTCAATCTGCCCAACGGAGACAAGGTAAAGCCAACGTTTTCCGACTCCGAGATGACACGTCGGCTCGACGGTCTGAGGCAGACGATGGAGGAGATGAGGCTGGATTGTGTGTTGTTTACCTCAATGCACAACATCCACTACTTTAGCGATTTCTTATACTGCAGTTTCGGCCGACCCTACGGGTTGGTGGTTGACCAGCAGCGTTCCGTCAGCATCAGCGCGAACATCGACGGTGGCCAGCCACACCGCCGAACCTACGGGGAAAACCTGGTTTACACCGACTGGCAGCGGGACAATTACTACCACGCAATTCAGTCCCTGGTCAGGCCGAGCGGGCGGCTGGGCGTTGAGTTCGATCATCTCACCCTGTCTGCACAACAAAAGCTGCAAGCGGCCTTACCCGGCATCGAACTGGTCGACGTGGCCCCCGCGACCATGGTGCAACGGATGATCAAGTCAAATGAGGAAATCGCGCTGATCCGGGAAGGCGCCCGAATTGCGGACCTGGGCGGCTGGGCCTGCATCGAGGCGATCGACGATGGCGTACCCGAGTACGAGGTCGCCGCCCACGCAACCTCGTCCATGGTGCGCGAGATCGCGCGAACCTATCCGGACAGCGAGATTCGGGACACCTGGACCTGGTTCCAAGCTGGACTCAACACCGATGGCGCACACAACCCCGTGACAACCCGGCGTATAGCCAAAGGCGACATCCTGAGTCTGAACTGTTTTCCCATGATCGCCGGCTACTACACGGCGCTTGAACGCACCCTGTTTTTCGCGTCCGCCACGGAACGCGAGCTGGCCCTATGGGAGATCAACTGCCAGGTGCATCGCCGGGGACTGGAGCTTATACGCCCGGGCGCACGGTGCTGTGACATTGCACAGGAATTGAATGAGATCTACCTCAGCCATGACCTGCTGCAGTACCGAACCTTCGGTTACGGTCATTCGTTTGGCGTGCTTTCGCACTATTACGGTCGCGAGGCTGGGCTCGAGCTGCGCGAAGACATCGACACCGTGTTACAACCGAACATGGTGGTTTCCATGGAGCCGATGATCACATTGCCTCAAGGCCTCGCTGGGGCAGGCGGATACCGTGAGCACGATATTCTCGTGCTGACCACGGGCGGCGCGGACAACATTACCGGCTTTCCATTCGGCCCGGAGCACAATTTGATCGCTGCCTGATTCGCGCCCCCGCGTCATCAGGGAATAACCAGAACCAGCCCCGGAAGCAAGGTGTCGGGCTGCTCAATCACGTGCTGGTTTGCGGCAAAGATTTCAGTCCAGCCGCCGGGGTCTCCGATAAAGGTGCGTGACAGCTTGGACAGAGTGTCGCCGGGCCGCACAGTGTATACGCCTCGAGCGGAGCTGAGTTGGGCGAGTCGGGTTTGCTCGTCGAACAGACGGGCACGGGCCGAAACCGCCGCTTTTTGCATTTCTGGATTGTCCACATCGGCTATGGCTTGCCGGGTCCTTTGGCGATAGTCTCGCCCGGCGACAGCCGCGTTGGCCGCTGCCTCGCTGCGAGTGGCCGCCATCCGCTGAGCCGTGTCGCTCTGAATCAGCGCGAGGGCCGACCGGGTTTCGGCCAAACGTTGTTTTGTGACAAACAGGGCTGCTGTGGCGGATTCCGCTCGGTTTTTCTGCAACTGCCGTTCGGCCTGAAGTTGACGCAAGGTGCCGTTGGCCGATTGCAGAGATACCCGACTCGATTCTGCCGCCCTTCTCAAATCCCTGATCTGACCGGAAAGTTTCGCCAACCGCCGTTGCTGGGCCTCGTTCAGCATCAACTCGCGCTCCAGATCCGCGACACACTGACCGCCATCGACGCCATCTTGCCGAGCTTGTTGCTGCGCCAAGGTTGTGCCCAGTTTCTCGAGCTCGCTGCGCTGGAACGCGCTCTGTGCTTTCACCGACACGAGTTCATGCTCGCACAGCTTCGCCTTGGCGCTGAACTTCTCGATTTCCTTGCCGGCATCGAGCAACCTGGTCTCCGCATTTTCCAGTGTTTGGTCGCGCACCACATCGGACCGCTTTAGGCGCTGCAGTTCCACCTCAGCACTGGCTTGGCGGGCGCGGATCTCTGCCAGCTGGCCGCCAAGGGATTCAATACGGGCTTCCCGCCGCTGCAACTCCGCGTTGACTTCCCGTTCGCGCTCGTCGGCAGCCACCAGCCATCGGTCCATGCGCTGGCGAAGATTGTGCAACTGCGCGCGGGATTCGGCCAACTCGATTTCCAGCGCACTTTGGGCCGCATAGACGCCAGGTGGCCACATCAGAACAAGAGCGATCAATAGACTCAAGCCGGAGCAGCCGGAAACCGCTGCATTTCGTCTAGCAGGTATGGGCGGCATGGTGTGGGTTCTCCGCTTAAACGGCATTTGAGTGGGCGATCGGAGGAACTTGCAGTCTCCGGGGAGGGTGACTGACCATCGCACTTTCACATCGCACTTTCACATAAAGGGTGCGACATACTGATAGTAGTAATCACGACTCAGGCTCCTGGCGCGTTTTCGATCATGCTCATCCATTTCCCCCAGCAACCGGGCAATGATGGTCTGAATGCCATCGGAGTGCGCCGGATCACTGACCCGTTGAGACGCCAGCTTCAACCAGACGTAAGCCTGTACCGGATCCCTCGGCAACCCAGCGCCCCGGTTGTACATGAAACTCAACAGTTCCTGGGCCTGAGGATTTCCCAACTGGGCCGAGCCACGGATCCAGCGCTGTGCCGCCTCCAAATCCTGCTCCACACCCTGGCCCAGTAGATACATGACCCCAACAAGCCGCTGCGCTTCTGGCTCCCCCCGCTGGGCGTAGGGCATCAGAACGTCGTGGGCTTGTTCATACGCCTGCGCCTGGTAGGCCTCGATCCCGAGCGAAAGATCTTGCGCCCAGCACGGGGCTGCCAGCAGGAGCAACATAAGCTCCTGCCAGCCTGGTCGATAGACACGGTATGCCTGGTGCCAAAGTTTCATATAAGTGGGCAAATTCGGCGAACTGTTCGAAACTGAAGTGTAGGGTTCATCGATGGTCCGCGCGTCCGGAAATATCGGAATCACAGGGGGGAACGGTCTGAGCTTTGGCCGAGATTCCAACAAACGGACGATACGATCCGGTGTTCAGGCCCCGTCGTCCCCATTGGGCAATTGCCCGCCACATACCGGCCCCGTCGGCGTCCAAGGTGCGAGTATTGGCCGTCAAGAAGCGTCAGGATCAACTCGTGGCCACGCATCATGGCCCTCAGATTCACCACTGCATGGTGGTGGCAAGTCCTGGCGCCAAAACTACGGTTACCCGTGATCTACGCTTAGCATCCGTGCCCAACTGGAGCAAAACACGATCCGCCCGCGTAAACCTGACGCTCCTTCCAGGGAGTAGCCCAAAGGCTTACTTAAGAATATACTTTAACCGTAGGAAATTTTTACGAATAATCTTCGCCATAAAGACGAAAAGGTTGGCTTGAGTGTTGCTTGTTGATAGTGTGATTTCGCAGCCAGTGGTGCCTGACAGCGCAGATTGCGCCACTCGCACCCGCAACGGTGAGGCGTACAGGTGACACGACCCGACTCAAGCAAGACATCGCGCCGATCGGCGCAGATCGCCGTGTGGGTGGCGTGTACGGTGGTATTGTGCCTGGCGGCCGGCCCAGCTCAGGCTCGGTACGCGGCCATGGTGGTAGACGCTGACACGGGGAAGGTGTTGTTTGCCCGACATGCCGATTTGCCGCGCCACCCTGCGTCACTGACAAAAATCATGACACTTTATATGGCATTCGAGGCCTTGGAACGAGGCCGACTCGAATTGGACGAGAGCATTGCCGTGTCCAGACACGCCGCTGGACAGGCGCCTTCCAGCTTAGGGCTCAAGGCTGGGCAGCAGGTTAAGGTGGAGGAAGCCATTCTCGCCCTGGTCACACGATCCGCCAACGATGTGGCAGCAGCCTTGGGCGAAGCCATCGCAGGCAGTGAGTACAAATTCGCTCTGAAAATGACCAAACGGGCCCGGAAACTCGGTATGAAACACACCACGTTTCGGAATGCGTCGGGCCTGCCGCACCGGAAACAGGTTTCGACTGCCCGCGACATGGTCACGCTGGCACGAGCGATTCGACGCGATTTCCCTGAGTACTACCACTACTTCTCGGTCAAGAGCTTCAGCTACGGTGGGCGCAAACATCGAAATCACAACAAGCTGCTGGCGAGCTACGAAGGCACGGACGGCATAAAAACCGGATACATAAGGGCGTCCGGATACAATCTTGTGGCTTCGGTCCAACGCGGCCCATACCGTTTGATCGGCGTGGTGTTCGGCGGCAAGTCAGCGGGCAGTCGCGATATCCATATGAAGAAAATCCTGGACCAGGCATTCGACGAAGTGAAGCGCGATCGAGCCCGTTTCGTAGCCGCGGCCAAAGCCGCTCAAGGAGAGGCGACCCTCATTGCCTTGAGTTCGGCCCGGGATACAGACTGGAAAGTTCAGGTGGGGGCTTTCAGCGAATTGTCGGCCGCAGAGGCGAGGGCGCGGCAGGCGGTTACTTTGGCGCCCCATCATCTGAGTGCAGCGATCCTTGCGGTTGCCCCTGTCACCGCCTCCAGTGGCACACTGTACAGGGCCCGGCTGATGAATCTGAGTGAATCAGAGGCGCAATCCGCCTGCGCCGCATTGGCGAGGCTGGACATGGACTGCGTTGCACTCGGCCCGACCAGCAGTTGAGCCTCCGCGATCGGTCAAACCTGACCGGTCGATACTCTCCGATGTAGTCCATGCCCACATCCACTGGCCGTGGCGCCCACACCTGCTGAAGCTCTCTGGCGCTGACCCGTGGTATCGGGCGATCCAATTGCCCCCGATTACAAGAGGGAAACCGTCACCAGATGGTCAGAGATGAATCGGATGTACTTGCGCCGTTCCTGGTTCAGACGCCGATTTGTTCCTCGACTTCGGCCCGGCTCGATCCACACCTGAGATCCAGAAAACGCCGAACTTCGTTGACCTCGGAACGCGTCAACGGCGCAAGGCCACTGCCGTACACCGCACGTTGTGTGGCGATCACAAATTCGCCGTAGCAGAGCGGCGTGGTTGCGCTGTATTGAAGCTCGGTTGCAATACGGTTAAGTGTGTGAAAGCCTATCATTTCTGCGCATCTTGTGGCGAAAAAGCAACATAGTCTCCCTTCTACAACAAGGCCATTCCAAAAGCAACACCCAAAAGCAAAAGCAACCGCGATAATTGACGATCAACCACTATGATGACGAAATCGAGTCCGATCGTGCCTTAAGGAAGGTCTGATCAATTGCTGCGATCGTGCCGGGGTCTTTGCGCGCTCTCGTACAAGGCGCACCGAGCGAAGTTGGCCCAAGGCCAATAAGTGAGTTGCCAATGAGCGAGGTGCAACGCGGTACCAAGGGCGCAAAGGCCCGGCCCCTCCGGGGTTTCGCCCACAAGGGCACATCTGCTGCGTTTCCCGGCCTTTATCATAGAATGACTATGGTGCTGCGCCGGGGGCCTTGCATCTGCGCCCTTGTGGACCCAAACGCGTTTCGTATCAATTGATCAGACTTTCCTTTTCTTGTTCCCGCGGGCCGAGCGCCCGAAAGCGGGGGTGGCGGGGGTCGTGACCGGAGAGGGTGTGGACAACGGTAGCAACGATGCTGACTGTAGCGACGACGCCTGCCAGATTACCGGCGGGGCCATCTATCGGCATGACGACCCCTGGATGGCGGGTGCATCGCTGGACTGGGGGAATCAAATATCGATTTCCATCGGGATCAGAGCGGATTCGACCGGCGCTCCCTCACTACCGCCGTGGGCAGCGCCGATGCCGCGATGGCCTATGGCCGGCTCGATTTCGACCCTCAGGTCTTGTGGAACTGACGCAGAATTTCCGTGCGTTTTGAAAAATGGACACCCTCGCTACTGGGTCCCTGGAGAAAATCGGACTGCAAGAGATAGGTGGCATCGGCTGCAGAAAGCGGGCGGCTTACGAAGTAACCTTGAATCTCATCGCAGCCTCGGTCCCGCAACAGTTCCAGCTGTCTGCTGGTCTCCACGCCCTCCGCCACGATCTTCAAACCCAGGTTGTGTCCCATGGCGATGATGGCGCTGACGATTTCAAGATCGTCAAGATCCGTTGTCAGTTCGCGGATGAAGGAATGGTCGATCTTGAGTGCATCCAGGGGGAACTGTTTGAGCACCGCCAATGAGGAATAACCGGTGCCGAAATCATCGATTGACAGCTCAACGCCCAGGGCACTCATCCGCTGGAGGGCCCGCATGGTATTTTCCATATCATCCATGATGGTGCTTTCGGTGATCTCCAGAGTCAGTCCGTCAGGCGGCAGACCGCTGGTATCCAACGCCTGTGCCACCTGCTGAGCCATGTCGCCATACTTGAACTGACGGGGCGACAGATTGACCGAAACGCGGACCGGACGCAGGTTCGCTTGGCGCCAGCGCTGATTCTGTTCGCAGGCAGTGTGCAGCACCCACTCGCCCAACGGTGCGATCAGGCCATTTTCCTCAGCGATGGGAATGAAGATACTGGGCGAGACCTCTCCCAACTCCTCGTTGTTCCAGCGTGCGAGGGCTTCGAGACCGACCACGTGGCCACTGCGCAGATCCAGCTGCGGCTGATAGCGGATCGAGAGTTCACCATGGTCCAGTGCGCGGCGCAGGTGTCTGGCCAGGGTCAGCCGTGTAGTGGCGTCCTGGTGGAGCGTATCGGAGAAAATCTGGTAGTTGTTACGTCCCCGGTCCTTGGCGTGATAACAGGCCGCGTCCGCGTTCTTGAGCAGAGTCAGCAGGTCCGTTCCATCCCTAGCCAATGAATTTATTGAGATCGCTGGCCCGGCCGGATTCGATCTGACCGGTTATTCGGTTGTCCTGTATAATGGTGCAAATGGACTTTCCTATAATACGGTGTCACTGAATGGGACGATTGACAATGAAGGAAATGGATATGGCGCACTGGCGTTCTTCCTGCCTGTAAATGGTTTGCAGAATGGTGCTCCGGATGGATTGGCCCTGGTCGATCCATCAAGTGCCGTGATCCAGTTCTTGAGTTATGAAGGAGCCTTCACTGCTACGAATGGCCCGGCAAACGGAACAACCTCCACAGACATTGGGGTCTCCGAAGTGGGCAATGAGCCACTGGGGCTGAGTCTCCAATTGGAAGGTGCAGGTAACATGTACAGCCAGTTTGTCTGGGCAGGTCCGATCGGCGAGAGTGCCGGTTCACTGAACGCCAATCAGGGAGCAGGTCCGATCATCATTGTGGCGACATTTACTGAATCGATTACACCGGGTAATTGTACCGGAAATTATACCATCATTCGGACCTACACGGCCGAAGATGATTGTGGCAATCAAGCCATGTTTGTTCAGAATATCACTGTCGAGGATACTACTCCTCCTGTGCCAGGTTGCCAGAATATCACTGTATATCTGGACCAGAACGGAGAGGGAATGTTCGATCCGGCAGATCTGAATAACGGCAGTACAGATAATTGTGGTTTGCTGTCCTTTTCTGCCGACCCAACAGTAATGACTTGTGCAGACAAGGGTGTTACACCCGTAACGCTCATCGTCTCAGATGACTGTGGAAATACAGCATCATGTGTGTCCCAAGTGACGGTGATCGACGATATTCCACCGACACTGACTTGTCCGTCGGATATCATCGTTAATCTTGATCCGGGTGCCTGTTGTGCTATTGTCAGTTGGACCGATCCAACGGCTACCGACAACTGTCCATTCTCAGGACCAAGTGGAATGGTCATTTCTGCTCCAGCCGCTTCGAATAACCAGAACGCAGTAGGCGGCATCGTGGTCTTTGACCTGGTGAACAATACCGCAGGTCCGTTGACCATTAGCAGTATGTCATCGATGATCCTTGGACCAACCATGGTCGGAATCTATGTCAAGAGTGGAACAGGATATGGGTTTGAGCAGAATGCGGGTGCCTGGACATTGGCCTATACTGCCGATGCTACTGCTGGGCCATTTAATCCAACGCTGACACCCTTTACAACCGACTTTGTCATTCCTCCGGGAGTGACGGGTGTCGCCTTGCACATGATTTCTACACAATCGAGATATACCAATGGTACACCTGCAGGTGTGAAGGCATATGGCTTATCTACAAATGGTACGTATACCGATGGTACATTGACCGTATTGGCAGGAGCGACCTCCAATACCTTCTTTGCATCAGCTCCCTTCAATCCCCGGATCTGGAATGGTTCTGTGACTTATCAGACACCAAGTGTCTCTGCGGATCCAATCCAGACGGGAGGTCCATTGAGTGGTACTGAATTGTGTAAGGATGACAGCCCCTGGACGGTCAGTTATGAAGTTTCTGATGTCGCAGGAAATGTGTCTACTTGTTCCTTTGACATTCAGGTATTGGAGTATCCAGATCCGGTGACATCACTGGCATGTAACGATCTGGTTCAGATCTCTCTGGATGAAGATTGTATCACCACTATAGGTGCGGATGACATTCTGGAAGGTGGCCCATATGGTTGCTACGATGATTATATCGTTTCGATTTTCAATCCGAATAATACACCACTGGTCGGAAGTCCGAATATCGGACGCCCACAGATCGGTTTGACATTGAAGGTCAAAGTGACCGATCCTGAAACAGGGAACAGCTGTTGGGGACTGATCAAGGTGGAAGACAAATTGCCACCTGTCCTGGTTTGCACAGATCTGGAAGTGAATTGTGGTGCGGATATTCCACTGGAACCGGCACCAGCAGTTTTCCAGCAAGAGGATCCTGTCCAATACCCGGCCAGCTTCCTGGCGCATGGTGGCGGTACTGCTTACTCCTTGTCCGGGAATACCCTGCCAGGCGGTATCTATTTCAATATCACCAATAATTCCGCTGAGGAGTTGGAAATTACCGGCTTTGGTCTGCGTTTTGGCGATCCGGCATTCGGTCCGGTGAATGCGCCACAAACCATGGAGGTCTTTACGGCACCAACGTTTGTCGGTAATGAAACCAATGCTGGAGCCTGGACAAATCTGGGTCCACAAAATATAGCGACAATACCAGCTTACTTCGCAACAGGCACAGGCGACCTCGCACAACTGGAGCTTTCAGCCAACCAGGTTTTAGCTCCCGGCGAAACCCGGGGCTTCCATGTTTGGGGCGCAACGGCTTGTCCGATCTTCAACTATTTCAATGGCACAGCTCCTGTGACCAATGGTCCATTCACCGTTGCTGGTGGACCGGTATCCTTTGGTCTGTTGAGCAATCTGTTTCAGGCTGGGGCGGTGTCTATGCCGAATATTCAGGTGAACTATGCCTCCAAGGCGCTCGCTGTTCCGGTTACGGACAATTGCGATATCACGCTTTCCCTGGGGAATGGCCTCACCTATGCTGATGACGAAACATTCTATACCTGTGCTCAGGACCCTGAGTTCAGCCAGTTGATCGAACGGACCTGGACCGCCGTGGATGATTGGGGCAATAATACCCAATGCACCCAGGAGATTCGGATCAAGCGGGCAACGATTCAGAATGTAGTACTGCCATCAAACTATGATGATCTCGATCTGCCAAGTCTGGACTGTCAAGCGGATTATCCATCTCCTGCCGTTACCGGTGAGCCAGGCGGAAGTGGTTGTGGTAGCTTACAGACAGGTTTCGAAGACAAAGTGCTGCAAGTTTGTCAGTCTTCCTATACCATCATTCGGACCTGGACTTTGCACGATATGTGTTCTGGTGAGGTCGGTACTCATGTCCAGACCATCAAGATCCTGGATAAGACAGGACCGGTCCTGTCTTGCCCGGATGAACATGATATTACTTATGGTACGACGAACCAACAGGGTTACCAGGATTGTACCGTTCGGGTATATATGCCATGGATCCAGGTAGAGGATGATTGCTCTACGAGCAACAACACCAACCTGTATGTCTGGACCACAGACAACAATGGCAATGTCATCATTGTCAATACGATGAATGCAGATGGCAAGTTTGTATTTGATCTGCCTGTGGGTTATGATTATACCATGACCTATGTCGCTATCGATGATTGTGGAAATAAGAGTGAATGTTCCATCGTCGTAGAGGTGGAAGACAAGCAGGGGCCAGTCGTTATCTGTGAAAGCTTCCACGTTGTAGCGCTAACAGATAGTGTGACGTTGGTCAATGCATCCAGTTTTGACGACGGTTCTTACGATGTGTGTACAAGTATTGTATTTGATATCCGCCGTGGAACAATGAATTCCTCCGGAAGCTTTGTTCAACATCCGTGTAACAAATCCGGCGATTTCATCTACCAGCCACAAGTGAAGTTTTACTGTTGTGACGGATTGAGCAGTGTGCCTGTCTTTGTTGATCTGCGTGTCCGCGATGCCTTTGGCAATGCGAACAACTGTATGGTTGAAGTGCAGGTCGTGGATAAGATCCGTCCGGTCATCTGGTGTCCAGAGGATATCACAGTGACCTGCGGCATGCCGTATGAACCAACAGGATTGGATACGTTCAGTGTGTGTAAAACGCCTGGAACGATTATTTCCAATGCCTATCAAAGCAAGTATACCGTGCCGATCGACATCACAGGAATTCCTGCGGATGCACGTATTACGGATCTGGATCTACAATTGAATATCAACCATGAATGGGTCGATCAGTTAGAGATCACGCTCTATAGCCCAACAGGTACGAAGGTGACAGTGATGCCGTGGAAGAGTTGTGCCAAAGGCTCAACCCCGAACTGGTATCCTGCAGATATCAATGTGACCTTCAACGATGAGGCCTATGACCTCATCCAATTGCAGAAATTTAATCAGATCGTGCCTGCACAATTTACGTGCACGTCGACCAAGCCGAGTGTCGGTTCATATAACCAGGGCCACATGCGTCCAAAAGGTGATTATCTGAAAGCATTCGATGGCGATGCCTTGAACAGCTGGACGGATAAGGACCTGTGCTTCACAGCAGGCATGATGGATGTCAATACGGCCACAAACCGCCTCAGTAATACATCCATTGCACAGTTCATTACAAAATCTGGACTCTCAGCGGGAGATCAGCTGGTGATGAAATACGTTTCCAGTACGGGTGCCGAGTTGGGAGATCTGACGATCGGCTGGCCTTACCTGTTCAAGGTGATCAACGGTTCGACTGTTGAATTCCTGGATGTGCTTGGCTCGGATATCACTGTGGCTCCTGCCGGTTCGAATCACATGTTCTGTGCTACAGATACCTGGATCCTGGTCGTCGAAGACAAGGAAGTCCTGGCTGGCGGTAAGATCAACGAAGTGTGCATGCACATTGAGTATGTTCTGCCTACAGGTTTGAAGCCACACGTAACGGATAACACCGAAGCATGTGGACTGGATGTGACTTGGCAGGATCTGGGCGACCCAGAGAAGTGCGGAGACAACACGTTCATCAACCGTCGTTGGAGGGTTGAAGACAAGTTTGGTAACAACACGAGCTGTATTCAGCGCGTATACTTCAATGACGATACCCCACTGGTAGTACAATTCCCATGTGACGTTACAGTAAACTGTGAGAATCTGGATGATCTGGATGCTACAGGTGGCGTAATCCACAACGGAGATTGTGAGCTGGTTGGCATCGAGCATGTAGACCATGTACTGGTGACCACGGATGCTTGTTACAAGATCCTGCGTCAGTGGATCGTGAAAGACTGGTGTAAGTACTCAGCCGATGGCAACGTCGACTATCAGATCCAGTCATTCAATCAGCAGTATCCAGCAATGACGACTTGGAACTTCACCACAGCGATCAATTCATTGGTTACTGCGAAGAAGTTGCAGGCATATGATGTGATCACGATGAAGTATATCACGACTGTAGGTGGCAATGAGATCGGAGGACTGATCGAAGGCGACGTATATGCGTTCTACTATCTGAGTGGTACAAGCTTCCAGGTGTTCTATAACACGACGAAGCAGCAGCCTGTAAACCAGGTCACACCAACGAATGGTAATCACATCTTCCGTTATGCGAACAGTAGCCTTGGCTTGCCACAGGCATGTGACGTTATCGCGGAGTGGTATCCGTTCACAGAGTGGCATGGCCTATGCCCAAGCCCACAGGGTTGCCGCGCATGGGAAGATGATGGTGATGGTTACTACACCTTCACACAGGAGATCAAAGTTGTAGACAATGAAGCTCCTGAGTGGGTGGATTGCAGCGACATGACCTTCTGCAGCTTTGAAGCGGATTGTGAGCCTACAGAGATTGAACTGATGTGCCCAGCTACGGACAACTGTACAGACAGCTCCGAACTGGTATACCAGTACTTCCTGGATGCCTTCAATGATGGAACAGTAGACGTAGTTGGCGTTGGATTTGACGCTAGCGGAGCATACCCGAACGGAACACACAAGATCACCTTCAAGGTATCTGACCAGTGTGGAAACTTCAACACATGCACGAAGCTGTTCACGATCAGTGACTGTAAGAAGCCAACACCGATCTGTCACGCTGTGAGCATCGAACTGATGCCTTCAACAGGAATGGCAGAGGTATGGGCGACGAGCCTGGAAGTTGGAGATAGCTATGACAACTGCACCGAGTACGGTGATCTGCAAATTTTGGTAGAGCGCCTCAGCGATGTAGGAGCTGGCCAGGATGCACCAGATGCTGATGCCGGACCTTCAATTGTTGTCACTTGTAATGATCTACCTCCTGTGACACAAAGTCCAGTGGTAGAGGTTGTGGTCTGGGTTGGTGATGAAGCCGGTAACTGGGACTACTGCGTTACCACCATCACTGTCCAGGATTGGATGGGTGCTTGTGGCGGCACCATGAATGCGGAGTTGACCGGATATGTGGCCGATGAATCTGGAGAGCCTGTGGAACTGGTCGAAATTGACCTGACTGGCAATGGCAATAATATGTCCATGCAAACCACAGGTAATAGTGGTGCTGTGTCCTTCGGAACGATTCCAACAGTCGGACAATATACCGTCACCCCACAGAAGGATATCAATCCACTGAACGGAGTGTCCACGTATGATCTGTTGTTGATCCAGAAGCACCTGCTGGCCATTAAAACCATCGGAAGCCCATATCGACTGATTGCTGCGGATGTCAATAACAACTGTACGATTTCGATCAGTGATATCATTGAATTGCGGAAGATGATTCTGGCTCCGGGAACACTATTTGCAAACAATACCAGCTGGCGTTTTGTGGAGGCTGGATATGCCTTCCCGAATCCGAACAAGCCATGCAACTTCATGGAAATGAAAGGCTTCAATGGATTGCAACTGGGCATGAATACCGCTTCCTTTATCGGTGTGAAGACCGGTGATGTCAGTGGTGATGCTCAGCCGAACAGTCTGTTGGGAGTTGAATCCCGAAACACAGTGGGCTCTCTCGAATTTGCAGTAGATGAGCGCTCCTTTGTTGCAGGCGAGATCGTCACTTTCGAGGTAAAGGCCGGCAATTTCCAGGATATTCAGGGCTATCAGTATACGATAGGTCTGGATCCGGAGGTTCTTCAATTCGTAGGAGTTGAAGCGACATGGACCGACTTGAGTAGCACCAACTTTGGCCAGTCCCGGACTGCTCAAGGAGTGATCACCACCAGTTGGAATGGCAGCGAGCCGATCACACTTGGTCGTGATGAAGTGCTGTACCGGATCACGGTGAAGACACGAACATCAGGAAGGCTGAGTGAGGCCATCACGCTGAACTCTAAAGTGACCCGTGCGGAAGCTTACGATCGCACTGAAGAACTATTGGATGTTCATTTCCGCTTTGACAATGGTGTCATTGCCGGCGGTGACTTTGCGCTCTACCAAAACGAGCCAAACCCATTCGGAGATCTGACACGTATTGGATTCCATCTGCCAGGAAGTGGGTCGGCGGTTCTGACCGTACACGACATCACCGGTAAGGTGGTCCATCGCGCTGAAGGAGACTTTAATCAGGGGTATAATGAGTTTATCCTCCGGGCAGCTGAAGTATCTGCTCAAGGCATGCTCTATTATACGGTGCAAAGTGGAGAGCACATGGCCACCAAACGGATGATCATGCAGGAGTAATCCTGAACAGGTTCTACCTGTACTCATTTGAATGATTCGAAACCGGTCATCAGTTCACGCTGATGACCGGTTTTTTTAGGGTCTTTCTATGCCATTGAGGTGATCAGCATGCCGATCATCAATACATGAGAAAATATTTGATATATATTATTCTTTAAGTTAAAAGGGATGATCAATCATTTCACCCTGATAAGGTGTTCAATACACATATAGGATATTTATAATGCAATGAATGTGCCGTCATTGCTCGTGAAAAACAGGAACACTTGGCACAGTTTTATCATGTGTTTTACCGAGGATTTCTTCTTTTATCCATTCGTTGATCGGATGGTGGAAGGAGGTTTTACCGATTTTGGATGAGCCACATCGGTTTTCCGGTTAAGTCCATCCAGGATAAAACAACATACCCATGAACCGATTATCTCCCACCGGAGGGCTACAATCCTATGGCCCCAATGTTCCAAACATTCAGCGACTCATCATGCTTTTGACCTCGCTGCTGCTTTTCTTGATCATCTTCCCTGTTGATACCCTGAAGGCTCAGGTCGAACTCCGCTCCTGGGAATTGCAGAACAACCTGGGCTACGAACCCAATGGTGATCCTGCACTGGAGGCAGATCTGAATGCCACCGGGATATGTTCCACTTGTGGACAAATAATCAGAGGGCCAGGACTCGGCATTCCACCGACAGGTCGCTTACATACCATTGTCAGTAATCAATGGGATGCGCTAACGTTGATTGATGCTCAGAATCTGGATGAATATTTCCAATTTTCTATCGAACCTTCAAATGGTTATGGTTTACGTCTGGATACGTTGATCCTGCGGCTGGGTCGAACCACAAACGGCCCTAATCGATTTGCGTTATTCTCCAGTGTCAATGGAAACGGATATGTCACACAGATCGGTCCGGATATCATTGTTTCCGGTACAAGTCTCGTCGACACGATTGCTTTGCCTTCTGCTCTCTTTGGGGAATGTACTTCCGGTGAGGCCATCGATTTTCGATTGTACGCGGTAGAGGCAGTGGTCAAAATCAATACTGACCAGGCTTGGATCGGAAATGTCGGTAGTGGTGGTCTAGGGAATGATATTTTCATGACCGGTTTTGTCGAATCCGTCCCTCAGGCGTTCACCTCGACAGTATATGATACGCCCCATTGCTATGGTGAAACAAACAATCTGTTGCGCCGCTTGCAAGTGGGCCCCAATACCCTGCCCGGTGTGAATGAAGAAGTGGTCTGGCGGGTCATCGGCTTTGCACCTGGTGCGAGCAGTGATATGAGTGCATTTGTGTGAGGAGAATTTACAGCTGGTGATAATAATGCAACGCAAGATGAATTTCGAATATTTAATAGTGGCCGAAGTTTCCGCCCTGTAGCAGAACCGGTGGGCGGTTTAAATAACCCCCTTTATGGCATATACTCTGGAGGTATTCGTCCAAAATACACTGACCGGTTGCACGGGTCCGGTTTATGGACCACTCTGAAAGAGATCAAGGCAAAACCGCAATTGGTCGTGCCCAATTTTGCACCGAATACGTGTAGTGATTCTCCATTGGGATCAGGCAACTTTGCCGGATTCACGGAAGTGAACGGTTTGCCTTTCTCTACAATGGATGTGGCGCTGTCCAGCCTGTCCAACCAACTGACACCGGTTGTCGGTCCCACGACGGGCAATGGCCTTCTTCCAGCCGCGTTAGATGGAGATACGTATACCAATCTCAGCTCAGGCGGAAGATTCGTGACCTATGGCATCGTGTTGAATGCAGATAATGGGGTGCGCTGTTTCGGATACGACGATTTCAGAGTTTCCAATTAGGGCTGAACCTCGGGTGAGTGTGGCCACAATCGAACGCTGTCATCTTCAGGAAGTGGGGATGGATTTATCCTTGGTTCCAGGTTCCTGGGGCGACGTCAATGGACCGCCCAATCTGGTGAATTTCAATATTTCCATCAACAGTAATGGACTGACGGCCTATGCCGGTAATCCGGTGGATGGTACTTGTTTTTCCGCAGACGAGATCGCAGATGATGCCTGGTCGAATACGACTAATAGTACTGTCGAGGTGATCTATACCGTGACACCTGTCCGGTCTTGTGGTACACCAAATGAATGTTTGGGTGATCCGGTAGAAATAATTATTTCTGTAGCTCCGGAACTGATCCTTTCCGCATATGCATATGGTACAAATGATCCAGTTGAAGATCCGATCCTGGTCTGTGCAAAAGGTGTGAATGACAGTTGGTATGACGTACGGTTTGATATCGATGTTCATGTTGATCCTCTGATGGATGAATTTGTCCGGTATGCCAACCTTGGGTTTAGTGTCAATGACCCGAATAATGGGGGGCTTTATTCCAGCTATCAGGACTCCAGCATGATGGCCAATAATTATATTCCCTGGATTTATTTCGGAGATCCCTCATTGCGAACAATCCGGGATAATTATAGCCTTGTTTCCCCCGAAAATTTAGTGGAACCTGTTGATATTGCCTATTACATTCTTCCTCAGATGAAGATGGCCAATGGTCACGTTTGTAGTGACTTCAATGATATTAGAATCATCAATGCTCGTATCGTTCCCAGTCCGAATATTGAATTTGTTTTCCCTGGTACACCATCCGGCAATGATGAAATGGTCTGTAACGGATCAGCCAATCAGGTGTTTCTGACATTGGATCCGGAGCATCCCAGTCTGGAGGAAGGTGTGGATTACGATTATCAACTCAATTCAATTTTTTACAGCCTGGATGGCATCAACTTTCTCCCGGGATATGGACCATTGACAGGCGGTAAGTATACCCCTCTCCAGCAGGACTGGTCGAAGAAGTGGTGCCGGGCAATCCGGGGTTAATGGAAACACTTTCTCATGACCAGGAGAATCCGGTTTGGATTCGATATGATTTCAAAACAATATCCCTGAATCCACAAACGAACTGTAGTGGTGAGATCAATTCCCTGACGCTGATCGTTCAGCCACTTCCATTTATTGTCTGTCCTTCGGACATCACTGTGTCGACCAGTCAAAACGGATATAATGATTGCACCGCTGAAGCATCCTGGGTGCACCCCGTGCCTGCATCAGCTTGTGATCCTATTGAACTGAACATGCTGACCGAGAATGGCATCCAGACAGTCACTCCAGGTGATGGAGTTTCCGATTCATTCACCGGGACAGGACCGCACATCATCCAGTATCAAGCAACCGATGATGCAGGTCATCTGGAAACATGCACCTTCACTATTCAAGTGGTGGATGATGAAGATCCAAAGGCCTTCTGCTATGGTGGTATTATAGTAGAATTGAATCCGCTTGGCCAGGGATCGATTATCCCATCTATGATCGATGCAGGTTCAACGGATAATTGTGGCATCCAGTCAGTCACCCTGGACAGAATGGACTTTACCTGTGTGGATATCGGATTGAATAAAGTAATTCTGAATGTCGAAGACCAGTCCGGAAATGTGGGCTTTTGTGAAACGACTATTCAGGTAGAAGACAATGTTCCGCCTACAGCACTCTGTATTCCAACTCTGGTGCGTTATCTGGATGAAAATGGACAAGCGGAGGTGCTGCCTTCAGCTGTGGATGATGGCTCTTATGACGCTTGTGGAATTGCGAGTATTGCATTGGATAAAGAGCTCTTTACTTGCGCCGACAAGGGGGATAACACAGTCACCTTGACGGTCACAGACGTCAACGGGAATATCAGTTCCTGCCAAACGATTGTTGCCGTATTCGATATTCTCCCGCCCGTTCTGAATTGTCCGGATAACAAGGTCATCACGCTGGACCCGGGGGCGTGCAGAATGGTTGTGCATTATGACATTACAGCAACAGATAATTGCCCCTTCATTCCCTATATTGGACAGACTGCAGGCCAAAACTCCGGTTCTGTTTTTGAAAGAGGTCTGGTGAACAATTGCTTTATAGTATTTGATAATTCTGGAAATGTAGGCACTTGTTGCTTCACAGTTGAAGTCCTGGAATATCCGAATCCAACAAAGACGATGGTCTGCAATGACCTGGTACAAATCTCACTGGATGAGGATTGCGTGACGGAGATTGATGCGGATCTGATCCTGGAAGGCGGACCCTATGGGTGTTATGAAGATTATCAGGTGATGATATTCACCGCAAATAATCAGCCCTTGGTGGGTAGCCCGAATGTGGGTGCCGGGCAGATTGGACAAACATTAACCGTAAAAGTAACCGATCCGGATACGGGTAATTCCTGTTGGGGCGCCATTTCTGTCGAAGACAAAATGCCGCCAAAATTAGACTGCCCGCCAGTGGAAGTGAATTGTGGCGACGGCATTGATCCAACACAGATTACTTCTCCCGATCCGTCGACTTCTGACAATTGTGACGCCTGGACCGATTTGACCTGGGAGGATGTTATCGAAGAGCTCGGCTGTCAGGGTGGGGCATATACCCGGATCATTCATCGGGAATGGATGGGAGTGGACAACAGTGGCAACAAAGGATATTGTACACAAGACATCAACGTCATTCGGCCAACGTTGTCCATCCTGGACCAATTGAAAAACTATGACGGAACAGATCAGCCCGTTTTTGATTGCAGCGCGGGCTATCCAACGACGGATCTGCTTCCCTTCCCGGGTGGCGATGGTTGTGGTGTCCTTCAGGTATTCCATGAGGACAAAGTCCTGCAGGTTTGTTCAGGAAGTTATACCGTGTTGCGCACCTGGACGGTGCTGGATATGTGTCTTTCTGAAGTAGCCTCCCGCATTCAGACGATCAAGGTAGTCGATCAGACGCCACCGCAATTGATCTGTCCGAATGTGAAAGATATTTCGATCTCCAAACTGGAGCAAAACGGATATCAGGATTGTCTGGCGAAGGTGTCCTTCCCCATGATCCAGATCACGGACAATTGCTCCGTTTCTTCACAATTAAATGTCTATTTGCTTGTCCTCTACCCGGATGGTTCTCAGCAGATCGTCAATACACCAAATACGAACGGTCAATTTGAAATCCAACTCCCGATCAGTCAGACTTATCAGGTCAGTTATATAGCCATTGATGATTGTGGAAATAAGAATCAATGCACCTTCTCCTTTGATGTGAAAGATACACAAGGGCCTGTGGTCGTCTGTGAGACATTCCACATTGTATCTCTTTCGGACAGTGTCACGCAGGTCAATGCATCAGCGTTTGATGACGGATCCTGGGATAGTTGCACGCCGGTATATTTCTCTGCACGACGGATGGACAATCCACTTTGTTCGTGGAATGATGAAACAGAATTCGGACCCACCATTCCATTCTATTGTTGTGACGCTGTAGGCGGACCCATCATGGTGGAGATGCAGGTAGCCGATGCTTTTGGAAATAAAAATTCCTGCATGGTCGAAGTGCAGGTCGTGGATAAAATAAAGCCGCAGATCTGGTGCCCCGAAGATATCACCGTTCAATGTGGGATGCCCTTTGAGGTGACACCTGTGGATACTTTTGAGGTCTGCGTTTCACCAAAGACCGCTATCAGTTCGGTAGTGGCGAATACCTATGTTGTCCCAATAGACATAACGGGGATACCCGCAGATGCGCGCATTACAGATCTGGACCTGGGTTTACACATCCAGCATGAATATATCAATCAGTTGTCCGTCACACTATATAGCCCCTTAGGCAAAAAAGCGACGGTACTCAGCCCGAATGGCTGTCCTCCACCGACAAAGAGCTGGTATCCGATGGACATTCAGGTCACCTTTAATGATGACGCGTATGATATAGACCATTATACACAAACAGGGTTAAAAAAAGCAGCACCCTTTACCTGTCTGACCTATCTGCCGAATATCGGCTCTTACAACCAGGGACAGATGCAGCCACAGGATGATCCATTGATCGCATTTGACGGACAACCATTGAACAGTTTAATCGAAAAGAACCTCTGTTTTACCGTCGGGCCAAAGGATATCAATACGGGAACCAATCGGATCAATCATGTTGAAATCAGCAACTTGATCAGCTCGTTGAATCTGATTCCCGGTGATGAAGTGATCCTGAAATATATGTCATCTAAGAATGGTGTCCTGGCCAACCTGTCTACGGGGAAACCCTATTTATTCAAAGTGATCGATGCCTCGACCCTTGAATTTCTGGATGTTCTGGGTGTGGATATTGTGTCTGTACCCGTAGGGTCTACCCATCAATTCTGCCTGACCAATACCTGGATGGTAGTGGTTAAAGACAATGCCCCACTGGCAGGAGGGATGATCAATGAAGTCTGTTTGTCGATCGAATATGTGCGGTCGACGGGACTCAAGCCCCATGTCACGGATAATACCGAGGCCTGTGGTTTGGATCTCACCTGGCAGGACCTCGACAGCCCTGACCAGTGCGCAGATGGGACATTTATCAACAGACGATGGAGGGCAGCTGATCAATTCGGAAATTTCAATACATGTATTCAGCGTGTCTATTTTGAAGATGAATCACCTCTTGTGGTTCAGTTTCCTTGTGATATCACCATCAACTGTGAAAACCTGGAGGATCTGGATATGACCGGGGATGTGATTCATAATGGAGATTGCGAACAGATCGGTATCCAGATCGACGATCAAAAACTGACCGTCACGGATGCCTGTTACAAGATCCTCCGGACCTGGACCGTCAAGAATAATTGTCGCTTCACGCCAGATGGAAATGTTGACTATACATTGACGTCAGTCCATCCAGCCAGCAATCAAGTGACCTTCGCCGCTACGATCCAGAATTTGATCACCAGCCGCAAGTTGAAGATGGGAGATGAATTGACCTTGCGGTATGTGACCAGTGCGGTCAATGAGATCGGAGGCATGATCGAAGGTGATGTCTATCAACTGGTTTATTCAGGAGGCACTACGTTTAACGTAGTCTTGAATGTGTCCAAGCAGCAATCCGTGGTGATCACCTCCTCTGGTCAGGGACCTCATACTTTTAGATATGCAAATAGTGACCGTGGTGTTCAACAGGACTGTGCGGAACTTGAATTGATTTCACCACTTGTCAACTGGCATGATGGATGTTCATCGCCACAGGGATGTCTCTCCTGGCAAGATGATGGCGATGGTTATTTCCGATATACGCAGGAGATCAAGGTGATCGATAATGAAACACCCAAAGTCCTCGAATGTCATGCTAAAGAATTTTGCAGCTTCGAAGAAGACTGCAGCACAGCGCCCATTGAATTGATCGGGCTGGCCCTGGATAATTGTACGCCTCAAGACCAACTGAAGTGGACCTATCTGGTGGATGCATTCAACGATGGATCTGTCGATATTTCTGGTGCAGGAAAAGATGCGAGTGGTATCTATCCATTGGGGATGCACACGATCACCTGGAAGGTATCGGATCAATGTGGAAATCAGAGCGAATGCACTCAGTTCTTCATTGTCAAGGACTGCCTCAAACCTTCCCCGATCTGTCATGCGGTAAGCATCGATCTAATGCCCTCAACGGGAACAGCGGAAGTTTGGGCCACCAGTCTGGAGGTTGGAGAAAGCACGGATAATTGCACAGCGTACGAGGGCCTCATTATTCTGGTTGAACGATTCTCGGACTTGAGTGTCGGACAGAATGTCCCGGATGGAGATGCTGGACCGACCATTCAGGTCTCCTGTGATGATCTGCCACCCAATACACCAGACTCGACTGTCACGGTCGTGGTCTGGGTCGGCGATGAAGCCGGCAATTGGGATTACTGTTTGACGACGATATCTGTTCAGGATTGGATGGGTGCCTGCGGTGGTACGATGATGGCGGAATTGACCGGATATATTGTAGATGAAAGCGGAGAGCCCATCGAATTTGTCGATGTAGACCTGTCTGGAAATGGAAACAACATCTCCATGCAAACAACTGGTAATACAGGATCTGTCTCCTTTGGATCTGTCCCAGTTGCTGGTCAGTATTCCGTTACCCCGCAAAAGGATATCCACCCACTGAACGGAGTATCCACTTACGATTTGTTGCAGATGCAGAAGCATTTACTGGGGATCAAATCTCTGAATAGTCCGTTTAAATTGATCGCTGCGGATGTGAACAACAACTGTACGATTTCGATCAGTGACATCATAGAATTACGAAAGATGATCCTGGCGCCGGGTACAAACTTCGCCAACAATACCAGCTGGCGTTTTGTAGAGGCTGGAT
Organism: uncultured Saprospiraceae bacterium; assembly: GCA_942490895.1. Classification (GTDB taxonomy): domain Bacteria; phylum Bacteroidota; class Bacteroidia; order Chitinophagales; family Saprospiraceae; genus JAGNXB01. The sequence goes on along the minus strand of CALNZC010000052.1, from coordinate 504,966 downwards.
ATGCCTTCCCCAACCCGAACAAGCCATGTAATTTCATGGAAGTAAAGGGCTTTAATGGTTTGCAGTTGGGACTGAATACGGCCTCCTTTATCGGGGTAAAGACCGGTGATGTCAGTGGCGATGCGCAGCCGAACAGTCTGTTGGGAGTTGAATTCCGAAATGCAGTTGGCGCTCTTGAGTTTGCTATAGCTGATCGAATCTTTGCTTCCGGCGAAACCTTCACCATTGATGTCAAGGCGGGTAATTTCACCGATGTCCAGGGCTATCAGTATACGATCGGTCTGGATCCGGAAGTCCTGCAATTTGTGGAAGTGGATGCGGTATGGACGGACTTGAGTGGGACTAACTTTGGCCAGTCACGGATCAATGACGGTTTGATCACCACCAGTTGGAATGCCAGCAAGCCGATCCGGCTCGATCCTGAAGAAGTGCTCTACCGAGTGACGGTGAAGGCACGGACGGGGGGCAAGCTGAGTGAGTCGATCACGGTGAATTCCAAGGTCACTCGTGCCGAAGCGTATGATCGCAATGAAGAGTTGCTGGATGTCCATTTCCGATTTGACAATGGGGTGATTGCCGGAGGTGATTTTGCCCTCTATCAGAACGAACCCAACCCGTTTGGTGACCTGACACGTATTGGCTTCCATCTGCCCAGTAGTGGGTCAGCAGTATTGTCTGTTCACGATGTCACAGGTAAGTTGGTTTACCGTGCTGAAGGAGATTTTAATAAAGGCTATGGTGAGTTTGTCCTCCGGGCCACTGATGTGCCGGCGCAGGGCATGTTGTACTATACAGTGCAGAGCGGAGATCATTTGGGGACGAAGCGTATGATCATGCAGGAATAAGGCATTGATCTAAAGCAATGGTTAAAAGCCCGTTGGTCAGATCTGGCCAACGGGCTTTTTTTTGGGATTGACGGTTGCAAGATATTCTGTCTTCATCTCCTGGGTTTCATGAAGTGGTTGTCTCTGAATCACCGATGAATTGAGCGCAGTTTTCAGGTCAAGTAATAGGTCTTGACACTATGGGTCAGATGGTATTTTGGGATTAGTTGAACAAGAGGAGCGGTGTGGCTTAAAATTGGTCCAGGGCCAAAGTGCCTGCGGGCATCCCGTATTTAGGATAGGATAATCGAGAAGGTCGTTTGTTATGGAGGGTGCATCCTTGAGGAAAGAAAAACATATGATGTTTTTAACAAATATGGCATAATTGTTGGAGGCTTCACGGGTATTGGAGCTGGTAGTTTGATCATTATGACTTCAGCCGGATGCAGGGTAGATGTGATTTTGCATGTATCCCGGGTCTCTTCCATTCGGTGGAATCGGTCAACAGGTCAGGTTTGAAATAACACATTGACGATGAGAAGAAGTAGTTTGTTGGCGGTATTGGCGTGGTATTTTGATCTGGTTTTGATCGAAAGCATTGTTTGGCCATTACATGATTCAGTTGACTTGAAAGAAGGGGCATTATACCATATAGCTGTTCTCTTCCGTGTAGTCTTTTTTATTCTAATGTTAGTCTATCACGTCAGATGGAAGAAAGGTACACCATGGTTGAGCCCGGGCGAATATTTGATCGGTCAGCGGCTGATATCCGGAAATAAGGAAGGTGTGATGATGTTTAACATCCATCGGACAATCTTGTTTGGCGTATTGTTCATCAATATGCTTTGCACCGCAAGGACTATGGATGTTTCCTACTATGGTTTGGAAACAAACTGGATTGTATTGATCATGAATTACGGGTTTAATTTCCTGCTACTTTTTGGGGTATTAAGACTGGCAGAAGCCGAGGCTTGAAGGCTTGCTCAGTGTATCCATAGCCTTGAGTTTTATAGCAGGCAATCATGCAGTTCACTATTTTGATCTCGGGATTCAACCAGCCCGGAATATGTTTATTTTCTACCTGATATTGTTACTGGCCAATGTGGGAGTATATTTTTTCTATAAAAAGCAGAAGATAACCGATCAATTGAGTGTATCTATTCAATAGTGGGTCACTTGAAGTTGATTATTCTGAATGGAGGTGTTGTGATTGAGGCGTAAATTTTTGATTATGAGAGGGGAGATTGAGGATTTGATAAGGGATAAATGTCAAAATTTGCCTGAGTCTATTCGGCAGTATGTATCGGCCGTTTTTCACCAGATCCTTGAATTGGAAATACAAACAAATGTCACCTATGACCAGGTGAATTTGATTCTGAATATGATCCAGCTTTCATTCGACCAAAAGGTTGAGGGTCTTCTCATATTGGAGATTAAATATACGCAGTCAACTGCTGGAAGAGAAGTGCTTCCGAATTGGAAGATACTATGGACAAAAGGCGATAATGCGAAAGAAGCCAGAAGGATAGTAGAGATATTAGAATGGATTTGTTTGACAACCCGAATTGAGGCTATTCAGGCGAGTGCCCCAAAATATTTCTCCAGATGCCAGGAGGAAAGGGTGATTTTCAGGGAGCTGAATGGTCAGACTATTTCATTGCCTGTACGAGATATTGTCTATCTGGGTGCCGAGGGTGAGTTTACGCAGGTTTTTCATGGTCATAAAAGGGAACTCGTTTCAAATTTGATAGATCTCAGTTTGAAAAATGCCGAAAGGTTGATGGCAGACTTTTGCTTCTACAGAATACATAGAAGTTACATGGTAAACCTGGGTTGTATACGTAAGATTCATGCATCCAGTTCTTTATCTTATGTTGTCCTGTGTTCCGGCATCCATTTGCCGATAGCGCGAAGACGGAAGGGTGCTTTACAAGAAATGCACATTCAAAACATTAGAGAGAGCAGCCACTCATTGTAAAATGAAATCACACTGCATGTTACATGGTAGTTAACTGCTATATATAAATTATTGAGAGTGTTTCGAATGTGTGCATAATGCATCGATTGTCTCTATTGAGCGGGATGAAGACCTGACCGTTTATCTGAATATCTGACATGCAGGGCAATAGAAGTATAACTTTGTGAAATGTGAGTGTGTGAAGACAGGTTGAGACTATTCAGCTTGTTTAATCATGATCACTGTTGATTCTAAGGATCAGCGAATTATAAGTCCCCTCCCCCCCCGAAGACTGAATTGTGCCCCGTAAGGAGCATCCTCATCTATACTTAATTGTAGAGATGAGATTTGTGTTGTACCCATGAACATATTTGACTATGAAAGCTATTTTAACCCGTTTGAATTGTAATTCCGGATTTTCAATCCCCAAATTGCGGATGTTGCAACATTGGATAGGAAGGGCACTCAGCCTGGTACTCCTATCAGCACTTTTCAGCGTAAATTCATTGAACGCCCAGGTGTTGATTAATCCCGCCGCAGAAGGTGGGTTCCAAAGCGGAACTTCATTTGCCAGCAACGGATGGACAGTAGTGAATGGTACAATTCAAAACAAATGGTATGTGGGTACGCTACCGACTGGTTTTGCCGACCGATCAGCCTATATTTCTGAAGACCTTGGTGTTTCACACACCTATGATAAAACATCTACTTCGGTCGTTCATTTTTATCGGGATGTAACCTTCCCGGAAGGGGTGCCGGAGTTTGTCCTGTCATTTAATTGGAAAGGAGATGGTGAGGCTGGTCCCTTTGATGCGATGCTTGTGAGTCTGGCACCGACCTCCTATACTCCTTTGGCATCCAACACTTCTTTGGGGACTGGCAGATTAGCTCCTCCAGCCAATATGCTCGGTGGTATGCTATCACCTCAACTGAATAACAGTGTTAATGCGACTACCGCCACGTATACTTTAAAAAGTGCTGACATCGGCAACTGTTCTGGCCCCGTCACTCTTCGGCTGATATTTACCTGGAAAAATGATGGATCACTTGGCGATGACCCTGCTGGAGCGATAGACAATATTTCGCTTGTAGGTCTACCCAAGACAATCAGCATGCCTGCTGATCGCTGTACAGATGGCGCCAATATCGTTTATAGCGGGACCCCTGTCCCTGGTCCTGGTGAAACGGGTGTTTACACAATCGTTCAGAATACGCCCGGATTTGTGGATAATGGCAATGGAACGGCTAACTGGACAGTGAGTAATTCAATCCCTGGTAGTTATTTAGTTAAGTATAATTTTACGAATACAGCCAATTGTGTATTCACCATAGAAGATAACGTAGAGTTATTTAAGGCGCCTGTCGCACAACTAAAAGATTACACGTTAAACTGTGCTACACCAGGGGCGAAATTTGACTTGAAGCAGATGTATGATCAGACGGTCACCAATACCCCTGGTGGAACGTGGACTGTTTCACCCGGCGGAATCTTTACAGCTGGAGACAGTACGATCACAGTGCCTGCTACGGGTGGCTGTTATACAGTGACCTATAATAATGTTCCCAATCCTCACGGATGCGGAGGGATTTATACAAGCACCAAGAATCTGTTAATATTACCTAATGTGCAGCCGACGTTTACCATGGACGGCTCCAGCAATAATATTTTGGAATGCACCGGTAGTGACAAGACCTATAGTATGGTGAAGACCAGTAATGGTGCAAATCCAGTCTTTACACGCAATGGAGCTCCAATTGCTTTTGGGAATCAAACACTGACTGCACCTGGAGTAGGGCAGAGTGTGACCTATACATTTTGTTTGCAGGAAACAAACAATACACCAGCGGCTTGCGGTACACAACCGGATGCCAATCATGAGAATTGTTCTGTAACGGTCTGTAAGACGATCACTCTTTATAATGATGGGGTGTGTGGCACAGCCAACCAGGCATTTGCGAGTGAGTGTCCGCCCAACAGTAGCGGGCTGGAAGTCTGTGGGGTCGAGTCTACTCCATACATTCAAATCGGGTGCTCTTTTATTCAACTGCCCCCGATACCCATTAAAATTGCAGAAGCTGAATTGACAGGACCAGCCGTCATTTCTTGTACAGATATGGATTTTGATATCCAATCTAGAGGATATGGTGGACTGTCGGATATTCCAGGTTTCAATGTTGTGCTGGGTACCCTTGACGGAGCATCCGTTATCTGTGCTGTTGCCACATGGTGTATTGATATTCCCTTTTTATTCGAGTGGTGTCCGTTCGGATGGTTGAACCCACTCAACTGGTGTGAAAAAACTTTAGCGCAACTCCTGTCCGATGGTATTGCACTTTACCTCGGATCAGATAAGACCGGCGGTCAGGTTGTTGCGGATACAGATGGTGACGGCGCTTTTGACATGGTAGTCAGAACCTATGAGACCTTTCCGGAAATGAGCACCATCACCAGCACCATACCCAATAATGTGACAACTCAGGGTGGTGTCATTACGGTTCGCCACGTTGTCGGTTGGCCTTTTTATGCTGGCGCAGTTTGTGGTAGCATCGTAACAGAAGAAATTAACCTGTTGGATATTCTTGCTCCATTCATTGATCTGATTCCTGTTGCAGGACCGATCATTAATGGTGTTCTTGCCGGAGCCGGATGTAGCATTTCCATGGTGTTTACAGACTATAAGGATTTGGTTATTCCAGTTCTGAATACGACGGCACCTGAGTTTTTGAATTGTCCGCCTAACGGATATGTGTTCACCGAAGATTTCAGTTGCCAAACGGCAGCGAATTGGTCCATCCCTGTTGCTCTTGAAGCATGTTATGGTGGTGTGTTGGTTTATCGGGGTCGTACCATTGGAACGGATCCGAATAACTTCCCTGGAACACCAGACCCAACAGTCAATATTACGACAGCTGGCGTATATCAAACGGCTGGTCCTATCCCCGGATCGATCCTGTCTTCCTCTCCAGGAATGTACACGGTGACCTATACTGCCTATAACTGTAATGCTGTTCCATCTGAATGCACGTTTAATATTCTGGTCACCACGGGTGATCCGGAATTGACATGCCCGAACGACATCACCATGAATGCGGATGTTGATCTTTGTGAAGTAGTAGTTACAGGTCTTTCGCCATTGACCGGAATGGGTTGTGCGACCATTATCAACTATGATGTTGATTATCCGCCTGTTCCTGGGTTTGTGGACTTTGGTACAACTACACCTTATTCTATTGCGAACAGAGGCACTCATCATGATGTCAGTGGAACAACATTCCCTGCCGGAACAACCGTGATCACCTATACGATGTTGGTGGATCTCAATGCAGACGGGGACGCCAGTGACCCTGGTGAAACGACAACCTGTACGTTCTCAGTTACGCTACATGACAGCCAGAAGCCGGAAGCACTTTGTATTGATCGGGAGATTAAACTTGATCTCAATGGCATTGGTACTGTCTATGCTACCAGTGCTGATGGAAATCCATTTGTGGATGGCGGCTCTACAGATAATTGTGATCCAAACCCAACAATTGAAATTGAGAAGCCTGGGGGAGGTTTCGGTACTTCTGTGACGTACAATTGTCTTGAAGTGGGCGATAATCTCGTCAACCTCCGGGTGACAGATGCGTCAAATAACGTGGCCAGTTGTATTGCTCGCGTAAAAGTGATTGACTATCTGGATGGTATTAATATTACCCTGGATTACCCTGAACTTTGCCTCGAGGCAAATAACCCGATGCAGCTGGATTTCTCCAACTACGTAAATATTACGTTGAAAAACGGACAGTCCATCACGCACCAACAGATTCCAGCATTCTTGCCTGGGACCTCAGGGCACTTTGGCATATCCGTATTCTCCAATCCAGGAAGTGGTACACCAGGTACGATCACGTCTGAAGGTGTTTATACACCGGGAACAGGAACTGGTTATGTCACTATTTCCTACATTTTGATTCCTGGAAACAATGCCCCTCCTCAGGGGAATGGAACATACAACGGTTGCTACAAAATTGAGCACGCGACATTTGAACTCAGACAACCACTAGACATGGTTTCGCCTGAATGTGCCTGTGTAGAGGAAAATGTACGTGTAGTTGATCTTGGAGAAATCTCAGGAGGACTCGAGCCGTACACCATTCAATATCAGGATGGCGTTCTCGACCTTGATGGAGATGGTATTCCTGAAGATACCGATGGCGAGTATACATACGAGGATAACAACGCTAACCTGCACGATATCACAGACTTTAAAGAAGATCTGGGGAATCTGCGGATTATATACAATCCTCTTTCCAATTGGGCTTTCACCATTGTGGATGCCCGTGGTTGTGAATTATTCCGCTCCGGATCTTGCGACAACGATGATTTGAATGAAAATCCTGTTGTTGTCTGTCCTCCGAATCCGCCAGTATTATTCACGGAGCCCTTGTTTTGCGAAAGTCAGTTCGAATGGCAGCATCCGCTTCCGAGTGACAACTGTGCAGTCGTATTGTACAATTATCAGATCACGAATCCGGATGGGACTATTGAAGGTCCGTTTACCCTGGATGATCTGTTGAATATTGCACCGGGATCACCACTCACAGAACTGTTTGAAGCAGAATATGAATTTGAGAAAGGCGTTTCAACGGTCTTCTATTATGTTGAGGATGCCGTTGGTCTTCTAGACTCTTGTTCATTCCAGGTGACTGTTGCGGATGATGACCCTCCGTATTTCATCAATTGTCCATATCCACCTGTGGTTGAAAACACAGAGACGGATCATTGTGACGCCTATGTCAACTTCGCATTGCCCTTAGCTGAGGATAATTGCGATATGCCTCTGGTGACGCAAATCGATATGACCGGGTTGACTACTGGCGATCGATTCCCTGCAGGCACAACCGTGATGTATTGGGAAGCCGCAGACCTGGCTGGAAATCGAGATACCTGCCAAGTCAAGGTCATTGTCAATGATTATTGGCAGACTCCTTCTATTGTTTGTCCTGATGATGTCATTCAGAATAATGACCTGTGGCTCTGTGGAGCAGAGGTATTCGATATTGCTCCTGTTGTAGAAAGCCCCTGCCAGGATAATCTGGCCATAACCTATTCCATCTTCGCCGATGCCGATCTCACGGAGCGTTTGGCTTGTGGTGTGTGGGATGCCAGTGGAGAATTCTTTATCGTCGGTGACAGCTATGTCCGATACAAAGTTTCGAACCAACCGCTGCTACTGATTTCTGAGGTCACCCAATCCAGTGCGCTCGACCAGCTCGAGATCACCAACCTGGGTCCCGCTGAGATCGATCTGACCTGTCTGGTTGTATCTAGAACGGCCGCCAATCCAGCTGCAGATGAGACATTAGGCCCATTGAATCTATTACCTGATCTAGCCGGCATCCCATTAGGGGTGGGTGAAGTGATGGTCTTTGATTTTGCCTTTGATGGCGCTGCAAATATGGGCGCCTGTTATACGATCTCCTTTATGGATGTGATCATTGATGAGGTTGCAGTGAACGGCTTTGCCGCTTGCGGTGATTTCACGGGCACACTGAACAGTGGTGATGTCATCCGAATTTGTGAAGATGATTCAAATGATGCAGCTGACTGGGTGGCAGCCGAACTCTGTGCTCCGCTCACAATTGGTATGTTGAATCCAGATCTGGAAGCTATGCCTGATAATGGTACAAAAGCTTCACTGCAATCTATTCCACCAAATGCGGTGACCTGTACATTCCAGGTGATCATCAAGGATGCAGAAGATCCCTTCTGTGGCCAGTTTGGTGATGTCACCACATACACTGGAGGAGCGATCAATCCGATCACACCAACTACCTGTAACCGTTCTGGATTGATCATTCCTGATACGTGTATCATTGGTCAATTGGAAATTGATATCGTTGGAACAGCCAATCCGACCAACTCGACCATCACCCTGATCTCTCCACAAGGGATCGAAGTGAATATCACAGAGTTGCCACAGGATAGCATTGCCGCACTGTACACCCAAAAGTCAGGTGGTGAGTGGATCCTGGATATTGTACCGAATGCCGGACAGAACCCGACTGTGACCAGCTGGAGTCTGACCATTACTTGCATGGATACCTTCGATCTGGCCGATCAGACTCTGAATAATGATCCGGGATTGTGTGGTGCAGAATTTACCTGGGTACACCCCTGGTTTGTAGAGAACTGTTTCGAAGGAACCATCGGTGTAGAATATACTACGTTGGATGCTGATTGTGTTCCGACTGGTGGTCCATTGGACGACAAGGGTGGATATGAAGTCACAGAATTCTTCTGTGTCGGAACAACCACAGTGAAATATACACTCATTGATACTGCGGGCAATGTCCATATGTGCAGCTTCGATGTCACTGTTCTGGATGTTGAAGATCCGGTTGTGGTCTGTCCAACTGACATTTATGTCAATCTGGATCCGGGACTGTGTCGGGCTATTGTTTGCTATGTGCCGGAAAGCGCTACTGACAATTGCGAAGTCGTAGACACCATTTACGAACCACCGTTCTGTACAGAATTCGAAATTGGCATTCATGATGTGACCATCACGGTTGTCGATGAAGCGGGTAATGAAGATGAATGTTCCTTCCAGGTACACATCATCGAATATATTCCGCCGACGGATAAATTGGTTTGTAATGATCTGGTTCAGGTCTCTCTCGGAGTCACCTGCGAATCAGAGATCCTTGCAGATGATATCCTCGAAGGAAATGAATACCGATGCTACGAGAACTATAATGTCATCGTCTATAACGGGCAAACATCAAATCAGGGCATTCTGCCGACAAGCCCGTTTGTCAATGAAAATAATATCGGTGATAAATTATTGGTTCAGATCGTTGATCCGGGTACAGGCAACTCTTGTTGGGGCTTTATCCAGATCGAAGACAAGTTGGCTCCGGCCATTGACTGTCCACCCGATACTGTTATTCTTTGTTCTGTTCCAACAGATCCCGCCATTATTGGTGAAGCGGAACTGACCAGTTGCGAAAAGAGCTACACCCTCATCTTCGATGATAATGTAGAAGACTTTGGCCTCTGTTTGGATCCAAGAGCGAAGATTACACGGACATGGATCATTGAAGATGGATCAGGCAACTCAAACAGTTGTGACCAGATCATCACCGTTGAGGGAATGGATCTGACCAAGATCGACTTCCCGAAAAACTATGATGGTGTAGACTTGCCCGTATTCAATTGTGCTGATGTACAAAGTGATCCGGTCAAAGTATTACCCTACTTTACAGGTGAACCGACCATTGGTGGATTCCCGGTCAAGGGCGATAACAACTTCTGCCCAACGAGCGTGATTTATACCGATGACTTGTTTACGATCTGCGGAGGAAGCTATGATGTGCTTCGGACCTGGAAAGTGTACAACTCTTGTCAGCCTGCAGTTCCCGGTGTGAATCCGGTGTACTGGACACAGGTGATCAAGGTGGTCGATCTGGGAAGCCCGGACATGAACTGTCCTGCGGATATCACCGTGAGCTTGTTGAGTAACAAGTGCTATGCGGAGAATTTTGATATTCCGAGTATCGGAGGAGCTGATTTCTGCACCACCAATCTCATCTATGAGATCGGACCAGACAATGGACTGTCCATTACCACCAACGGAGGAAAGTATCCGGGTAAACTGGATATCGGTATCTATGACTTCCTCTACAAGGTTCGGGATAATTGCGGCAACCAAGCGACATGCGTCATGAAGGTGAACGTGGTGGATGATGTTGCTCCGGCAGCGATCTGCGAAACCTTCCACACAGTTGCCCTGACCAATATTGATGGCATCAGTGAAGTGAACGCCATCTCCTTTGATGACGGTTCAGTCGACAACTGTGGTATCCTCAAGTATGAGGTGCGCCGGATGAACGATGCCTGTGATCAGAACAGTAACGGCAATACGTCAGAGGCAACACCATTTGCGCCAACAGTAGGATTCTGCTGTGAGGATATCGGCAATACAGTGATGGTCTCCTTCCGGGTAACGGATGTTCATGGACAGTCGAATACGTGTATGGTAGAGGTGAATGTTGTGGATAAGATCAAGCCACTGGTTTGGTGTCCGCCAGATGTCACTGTGAATTGCGATATGTCTGTGAATCCAGTGGAGCAAGACACTTTTGTGACCTGCAAACAACCACTGACATCGATCAGCGAAGTGTGGGCCAACAAGTATGTCGTACCCATGGATATTAGCGGATTACCTGAGGATGCAGTCATTCGTGACCTGGATCTGGAACTGGATATCCTCCACCAATTGGTCGATCAGTTGGAGATTACGCTGATCAGCCCTTATGGTAAAAAAGCCAAGGTGATTACAGCAGGTAGCTGTAGTGATCCGGGCTCGACACCGAACTGGTATCCTGAAAACATTCAGGTCATCCTGAATGACGAGGCTTACGATTTGGCTGCATTCAACAACTTTGGAAAGTATGTTCCTGCTCCGTATACCTGTACATCCACAAATCCGGGTGTCGGCTCATACAATCAGGGGCATATGCAGACCAAAGGAGATTTCCTCAGCCTGTTTGACGGTACACCGGTGAACAGTCAGACATCTAAGGATCTGTGCTTCAAATTGAATCCAATGGATATCAACGGTGCAACCAACCGCGTGAGCAATCTTCAGGTTTCTCTGCTGATCGCTCAGATGGGATTGAATGCAGGTGATGATATCGTACTGAAATACACAGATCACACAGGAGCGATCCTGCCGGATCTGACACAGGGCTGGCCGTATCTGTTCAAAGTCATCAACTCCCAAACACTAGAGTTCATTGATGTACTGGGAACTGACCTTAAAGATGCTGTTGCAGGTTCAAGTCATTCCTTCTGTGCCACAAACACCTGGTTACTGGTGGTAGAAGATACTGCCCCGATCGGTGGTGGTGTCATTGGTGAGGTTTGTCTGCATATCGGATATGGTACGCCTCTGTCACTTGTTCCACATGTTGTGGATAATGCTTCCAGATGTGGATTGGAGATCGACTATCAGGATCTGGGAGATGTTCCGGATTGTGAAGAAGGTCAATTCATCAATCGTCGTTGGAGAGCTGAAGATGCTTCAGGCAACAATAGCAGCTGTATCCAACGGATCTATTTTGATGATCCTACGCAACTGACGGTCCAATTCCCTTGCGATGTAACAGTCGAGTGCAGTGCATTGAACGATAGCCTCATTGCTGGATATCCAATCCATAATGGTGATTGTGAAGTAGTCGCCATCGAATATGTTGATCAGGTGCTGGAAACTTCAGGCGCATGCCTCAAAGTAGAGCGGACCTGGATCGTTAAAGAATGGTGTACCTATACTCCGGATGGTATTGTAGACCTCATGGTGTCGTCTATTGACGCTGACCTTGAAGTGGTCACATTTACCACTTCGATCAATTCCCTGATCCTGGCGAAGAAATTGCGCCCTGGAGACCGGTTGACATTGAAGTATGTGACCAGTGGATCTGCAGAGATCGGCGGGTTGATTGAAAAAGATGGATACAGTGCTACCTACATGGGCGGTACCAGCTTCAGAATGGACATCAATACGACCAAGCAGCAGGTGGTGAATATCACCAATGCAGGTAATGGCCCCCATGTATTCCGCTATGTGAATACGGCCATGGGTCTGCCAGTCAGTTGTCCTGATCTTGAAGAATGGTATCCATTGGTCGAATGGCATGGACTCTGCCCGTCTCCTCAGGGATGTCGCGCATGGGAAGATGACGGTGACGGATACTTTACGTTCACACAGATCATTATGGTGAATGATGATAAAGCCCCAGCCTTTGTCGGCTGCGAGGATTTGGATATCTGCTCTTATGATGAAAACTGTGTCGAAGGAGGTGTGAATATCACAGCCACGGCTGAAGATGATTGCACAGCTGCAGGCGACCTGGCCTACGGATTCGAACTGGACCTGAATGCAGACGGAAGTGTTGACTCCATCGGAACAGGAAATGTATTGACTGGTGTCTTTACCATGGGAACCCATCGGGTGACCTGGAAGGCCAGTGATCATTGTGGCAACTTTACCACCTGTACCCAGAACTTTACGATCAAAGATTGTAAGAAGCCAACTCCAGTCTGTCATGCAGTTTCCGTTGATCTGATGCTTTCTCCGGATTCATTGATGAATGGCACAGCTCAAGTCTGGGCGAAAAGCCTGGAAGTCGGTGACAGCTATGATAACTGTACAGATTACAGCAACTTGATCATTCGGGTCATTCGTGCTGACCAGTCTGACCAGCAAACACCTCCAACCAGCGATGCAGTCACTGTGACTTGCGACGACCTGGGACCAAACTCCGATGTCCTTGTCGAAGTATGGGTTGGTGATGAAGCGGGCAACTGGGACTTCTGTACGACAACAGTAACTGTTGAAGACAACCTGGGTGCTTGTGGATCTTCAAAGAATGTGATCTCAGGAACAATAGTGAATAAGGCTGGTGAGGCCATCGAAGATGTGGAGATGAACCTTTCTGGTACGTCAACTGCTCTGCAAATGAGTAGTGGGCTGGGAAGTTACGGTTTCAACAATCTGGATAAGGCTGGCTTCTATATCGTTACCCCGATGAAAGATGTCCAACCATTGAATGGTGTTTCCACCTATGACCTGCTCTTGATGCAGAAGCATATTCTGGGAATCAAATCATTTACTCACCCGCATGAATACATCGCTGGTGATGTAAACAATACCTGTTCGATTTCTGTAGGTGATATTGTCGGACTCCGGAAGATGATTCTGGCGCCTCAAGACCACTTCCCAGATAATACCAGCTGGCGCTTTGTCGAGGAGAACTACGTGTTCCCTAAGCCGACCAAGCCTTGTCAGTGGCAGGAATTCAAGCAGTTTGAAGGATTGGATAACATCAATGTTGCCAACTTCAAGGCCATCAAAGTGGGGGATATCAATGGTGATCATAAGCCGAATACACTGATCGGATCTGAAGTCCGGAACGTGGCTGGAGACCTTACCTTCCTGGTGAATGACCTCCAGTTGACCGCCGGCGAAGAACGGATCATTGAGGTCACTGCCGAGAATTTTGCGGCAATCCAGGGTTACCAATATACCATGGAGCTGGATCCAACCCGGATCGAACTCCTGGATGTGGAAGCTCGTTGGACAGATCTGAGCCGAGGAAACTTCGGCCTGGAGCAGCAGGGTAAAGGCATGATCACAACAAGCTGGAACAGCTTTGAAGCGATCACCCTCGAAGATGGAACAGTCCTCTTTGCGATCAAGGTGAAAGCCCGCGAAAATTGTCTCTTGAGCCAGGTCTTCCAGGTCAACTCACACATCACTCGCGCAGAAGCGTATGATGCACAGGACGAGCTGTTGGACGTGCGTTTCCGTTTCGACAATGGTCTGGTGATCGGAGGTGACTTCGTACTCTACCAGAACATTCCGAACCCGTTCAATGAATTCACACGGATTGGCTTCGAACTGCCGGAAGGCGGGGAAGTGGTCCTGACAGTTCATGATGTAACAGGGAAGGTCGTCTATCGCTCTGAGAATGATTTTGCTCGCGGATACAACGAGATCGTCCTTCGCAGTTCAGACCTGACGAACCAGGGAATGTTGTATTACACCTTGCAAAGTGGAGAGCATATCGCAACCATGCGAATGACCATGCAGGAATAAGAAAGTAACCTGAAATAAAAAAGCCCCGAGTGCATCTGCATTCGGGGCTTTTATTTATTTCTATCCACTCCGGATCAGCTGTCGATGGTTATGCTTTGTTTATGGAAATAGTAACCGCCAATAGCCAGATTAGCTAACAGCAAAAAGAGGGCATTCCACATATTGCTCGTGAATTGTGGCATATCAAAGTAGGCGACATTCGTCAATTGAGCAGCGAACATGAGTAGAAACGCCAGCATGATCAGGATCAATCCCATTTTCCTGGCCTGGCCAAGTAGCCAGATACCGGTTAAGAGGATCACATTGTAGATAGAGCCGAAAAACCAGATGAACACCATTCCGGATTGGCCAAAATAGGAGATGGCCGATGGGTCCAGGGTACGAGCCGTGCTGATGAGATTGAAAATGATCAATATGATCAGGACAAGTCGACGGATAGTGAACGGATTGGTTTGGACTTTCACACCTTCTTTCAGTTGGACACCGATCATGGTTTCTCCAGGACTGATCCAGGTTGTACCATGGGTCCAGCGCATATGATAGATGATAGAAAGAACAAAAACGCCCAACAATAAGAAGAGACCTGCATAGCTGAGCAGGTTTTGATTTTCCAGAAGAGCATACCGAATTGGGAGGAATACGCATTCCAGGATAAAGGCATCAAAAAGCCAGGCCAGGAATCGATTATTGTGTTGTTTTTCCATAAGTGTGTATTCAGGGAGGACCCAATGCAATTCCATCGGCCTCTGTTCGGGATACAGTATTTCCAGGAAGACTTTCCTGAATATATTCCATACGGATGGTGCGGATGAAAGTTGCCTCGAAGCCATAGGTTTTCGGGCCGGCCCTTGATGGCACTCAAAGTGCAGCTAGAGTGCTTGCCGCATACCAGATTTACGCAAAACGATTGAAACCACTATGTAATGCAAGCAGGATGGCCGTTTATGGACTTATCCAGGCAACCGTTCTACCAGTTATTGCACCTTTCTATTGACTAGAGTATCTTTATTAGGCTCCATTTTTCAATCCTGACGTCCCATGGAAAAACATCGTTCACTTCTGAGTGTCCATTTATGGATTAAGGGATTGGTTCCAGGATTCATCCTCCTTTTCAGTTATTCACTGGATGCCCAAGTCCCACCTCCCACCTTCCTGGATTGTGCGGATGTCGAAGTCTGCAGCTATGGCACCAAGGACGACTTGATCCATGTGGACCTCAAAGCAGCAGTGACCAATCACTGTATTTCCAATCCGGGATTGTACTGGACCACCCATATCGATCTGTACAACGATGGATCAGTTGATCAAGCATTGACCAAGCCGGATGCGAGTGGCGAATTTCCCTTAGGCATCCATACCATCACCTTCTGGGCGGCAGATGGCTGTGGTGGAGTAAGTAGCTGTCAGCGGGTGGTGACGGTGAGGGATTGCAAAAAGCCAACACCGATTTGTAATGCGGTGACCATTGATCTGATGCCTTCTTCGGGCATGGCAGAAATAATGGCTACAAGCCTGGAGATAGGGAATAGCTACGATAATCTCACTGAATATGGCGATCTGCAAATTTTAGTGGAACGGTTGGATAAAGTTGGGCCTGGTCAGGATGCCCCGGATGCGGACGCAGCCGTATCAGTCGTAATGACTTGTGATGACTTGCCGCCTGTTACCATGAGTCCAGTAGTTGAAGTGGCTGTTTGGGTTGGTGATGCGGCAGGCAACTGGGATTATTGCGTGACCACTATTCAGGTTGAAGATTGGATGGGCGCTTGTGGATGTTACCCTTCGCCTGTGTTATCATGTTATATTACAAATGAGGGCCTTGAACCTGTTGAATTGGTGGCGGTCGAGTGTGCTGCTCCAGCTAATAACCATTGGACCCAGGTGACTGGAAATGCAGGCGTGGTGAGCTTTATGCTTTTTCAAGCAGGATTCTATACGTTGACTCCTGTAAAAGATATTAACCCGCTAAATGGGGTGACGACCTATGACCTTATCCTTTTGCAACGTCATTTTTTGGGCATCAAACCACTGACAAGTCCATATGAAATCATCGCGGCAGATATCAACAACAACTGCTCCCTTTCTATTGCTGATCTCATTGACTTGCGTCGAATGATCCTGGATCCGGAAAATGCTGCGTTTAAAAACAATACAAGCTGGCGTTTTGTGGATGCCAATTTTATTTTTCCGGACCCAATGAAACCCTGTAATTTTGCAGAAACGGTTTCTTTTGATGTCACATCGAGCATTGGTTTTCTCGGTGCAAATTTTATTGGTGTAAAGATCGGAGATATCAGCGGAGATCATGCCACAGATTATTTTCTGGAATCGGAGTACAGGTATTCAATTGGCTCCCTGAAGTTTGGCATTCAAGACCAGAAATTATTTGCCGGTCGTGAATATGATATAGTCATCACAGCAAAAGACTTCATCGATATTTTGGGTTTTCAGTACACACTGGAGTTGGATAACAGCAAGGCGGAATTTGTCAATGTGACCCCTCAATGGTCCTGCTTGGATCTATCCAATTTTGGACTTTCAAAAAGTGCTGAGGGTAGGCTGACCACAAGCTGGAATAATTCTGGGCCAACAACACTCGAGGATGGTGAAGAGCTTTACATCGTACGAATGCGAGCAGTGACCGATGGCTTGTTGAGTGAAGTATTAACAGTGAGTTCTCATGTGACGCCTGCAGAGGCCTATGATCGTGATGAGGAGATATTGGATGTCCAACTCCACTTTGGTACGAATGACCCGATCGACAATGGCTTCGAATTGTATCAAAATGAACCCAATCCGTTTGGAGACCTGACCCGGATCAGATTCTATTTGCCAGAGTCAGGCGAAGCGACCCTGACCGTATACGATGTCATGGGGAAGGTCCTTTACAAGTCCAATGCAAGTTTCGAATTTGGAGTCAATGCATTTGTCTTAAGTAGATCAGAACTGCCGGTACAGGGTGTGCTTTATTATACGGTCCAATTTGATGGTCAGGTGGCCACCAAGCGGATGATCGTCAAAGAATGATGTTTCAATTCACAAGCATCCAGAATATTTTAGATGTGATAAAACCATTGTTGATAACAACTTAGTCATATGATCGAAATTGAAGTTCTTCAAGTGTATCTGTAACTTTGTTTAAACATGATAGTGTTGTTGCTCGGGCCATTCATTTCGTCGCCAAACCAGGGCCTCCGAGACACATCAGGGACCCGTTTTATTAACCAAGACAAACTATTGAACCGCTAACACGGGGTTCCAAATGGAAGATTGCCGCATTATTTGGTCGAAATCCAAACCTGATCTGATCTTGGAATGAGATGAGTGAATACCGAAACTAATAACGAATGATCGATCAAATAGGAGTGGCCGGGTCCTGATGTAATGAATTTTCAAGCATGAGATGCGACAAGTGAAATATTGAATATGAAAACGAAGGCCCCTTTTGGCGACAGCGGTTTTTCCCTCCTTTTTGCCAAGACAAAAAGGAGGTGCCTCGGCGGCATGAGCCGGGCCAGGCTAGAGCTACTTCAGACAAAATTTGCGTTGATGGCTTAGGGTGGAATTCTGCATCTGCATCAAGGTCAATTTGATTTGAATTGTAAACATCTGGATTAAATATTGAGATTCACCTCTTAGCTCAAACCCGAGTTTTGAACGATACATCATAATGAAGTATCTAATAAAGTATATTTCTTTCATTTTTTTGCTTACAGGTTTACTGTTACCCGACTCTCTTTGTGCTCAGATCCCACCACCCACCTTCCTGGATTGTTCGGATGTCGAAGTCTGCAGCTATGGCACCAAGGACGACCTGATCCATGTGGACCTCAAAGCAGATGTGACCAATCATTGTATTTCCAATCCAGGATTATACTGGACCACCCACATCGATCTTGGCAGTGATGGATCAGTCGATCAGGCATTGACCAAGCCGGATGCCAGTGGCGAATTTCCTTTAGGCGTCCATACCATCACCTTTTGGGCCGCAGATGGCTGTGGAGGGGTGAGCAGTTGTCAACAGGTGGTATCGGTGAAGGATTGTAAGAAGCCGCATCCTTCGTGTAAAGAATATGTGATCGATCTTTTACCAAGCAGTGGAGTAAAAGCTATCTATTTGGAAGACCTCTATGATCAAAACACGAGTTCGGATAATGTGACATTATCAGATCAGCTCTCGGTTAGACTGGAACGATACGAAGATGTGGGTGTTGGACAAAGTGTACCTGACCAGGATGCCGTACTGGAGAGTAAAATTGATTGTGATGATCTTGTTGACAAGGTATCTCAATACTATCCCTGTAATAAATTTGAGTTTGCTGTTTGGGTAGGAGATGAAGCGAATAATTGGGATTATTGCGTATCCAATGTTGAGGTGGTAGATTGGGTGTCACCGTGTGGTGATTTATCAATACCGAAGTTTATTATCGAAAATGTACATGGAGACATTATTTTAAATAATATTGAAATTGTAATTGATATTTATCAGTATTGTGGTGGAAATTTTCTAGATTCAATCCAGTTTGTTGAAAATAAATTTCAAATTTTGCCATACTATATTTTGGCTAATAAAAAGCCTCGCTCTTTTGTACACATTCAAAAAAAGGATTCACCAATAAATGGTATTGACGTATACGACCTTTCACTATTGAAGCAATTTATTGTCCATCAAACGGCTCAATCAGAAATATTGCAGACAGCAGCCGGGGATATCAATGAGGATTGTCAATTGACAATTGCCGATTATCTACTGCTGCGTAAAGGCATTCTAACAAACTGGGCCGGGGTGGACAGCATTAGTTCCTGGAGGTTTATTCCAACAGCTGTTGCGGCAGTGGAACAATTTAACTGTTTTGGGTATTTTCCTTTGGAGTATTATTCTGCATTATCTCCAAACACAAATGAGCCCGGTTTGATCGGCTACAAACTCGGCGACCTCAACCATGGCCACCTGGTCGATCCATTTCAGACAGGAGATACGCGTTCTGCGTATGAAGAAATCCCCTTGTCACTGACAGAGCAAACGTTCTCCCGAGGAGAACAGATTCAAGTATCCGTTTTTCCTATTTCGAGTGAGTCAATCGCCGCCCTGCAATGTGAATTGATCCTGGATCCAGATATCCTGACCTTCTCGGATCTCCAAAACACCGGAACCGGTGAACTCACCTGGGAGCAGGATCAATCCACTGGCCATATCCGTATCCTTTGGGTAGTGGAATCTCCTGGTGATTTTCCTCAATTCGATCTTCATCTGACGGCCATGAAAGAAGGCCAACTATCTAACTCCATTAAGATGGCCCAGGGAGGTTTACACCCACGCATCTATACTCGACAAGGTGAGCGGAAAGGACTGGAATTGTCCTGGTCACGAGCTGATAAACATCAGCTTACCATACAGCCGATCATCGGTAGATCAGAGACGTCAATTTCATTCATGGTCCACCCCTCAACAACCGGCGTCTACCACGTCACCCTCTCTGATCAGCTGGGACGGGTACAATACGACCAACACATAAACTTGAAGGCCGGTCACCAACGGCTGGACCTGCCATTGACCCATTTTACCTCCGGGATGTACTTCGTTCGCATCAGTTCAGGCAACCAATCCGCCAGTTGTAGCACCTATATTCAAGAATAATTCCCCACTTTTACATCCATTCACTCAACTATTTCGCAAATGATGACTCGATCTGCCCTCCTGAGAGCATCCTTGATGGTCGCCTTGATTGTCGGTATTTCTGACCTTATGATGGCCACCCCGCCAGATCCTGGCCATCCCTTGCAACAGATGAGTGTGGACCAGGTCCTCGTCCGGGCTATTGACCCCTATGCCTCAGATCCTTCCCAGGATGGCGTGCCTCAGGCGAAGGTCGTCCTGATCAATACCAACACCCAGGCAACCGATACACTCCTGACCAATGCTGCGGGAGAAGCACTGTTTGCCGTTGATCCCGCAGGCTCCTACGAAGTGAAGATCCTCACGGGCCCCATTCCCCTGCCGCTCAAAGTGTCCGTTTATGACATGTTGATCATTCAAAAACATTTGATTGGGATCAAAAACATTGATGTACCTCAATTGCTGATCGCCGGAGATGTGAACAACAATTGCAATCTGTCGGTCTCCGATCTACTGGCCTTGCGTGGGGCTGTTCTGGCAGCTTCGCCATTGGAGGCATTGCCATGGAGATTTTATCCGGAAGACATCCAGTTCTTCAACCCCGCAAACCCCTGTGCCGGGAATACAGGCACCAGCTATACCTTCAATGCAGCAGATTACCCTGGACCTGATCCCGCGGTATTTGTGTTCGAAGGCTATGCCGGTGGCAATGTCTCCGGCCAATAAATCCGGGCAATCGACAAGCATGACCCTGCTGTCTTCACCTGTTCCTGCTTAGCCCAGGGTTTCCTGACCGCCGGCAGAGGCTACCCCAGGGTTGATCGTCATCGACGAAACTGGCAACGGTTTTAACCGTTTCCACCCATTCCATGTCTTTCCATATCCCCCCACTTCGCCATTCCGGTGAATTATCGCAACTTTGAACCCGAATCGCTCCGGCCTTGTTCGGAGAAGAATACATTGTGATGTCCTGGAATCTCGATCAGATCAAAGCCCCCGTCGCTTCCGAACTGGAAGCCTTTGAATCCCATTTCAGGGAGGCATTGAAGAGCGATGTAGCCCTCCTGGACAAGATCACCTACTACATTGTCCGTCGCAAAGGCAAACAGATCCGCCCAATCTTCGTGTTTCTATCTGCTCGCATGTTCGGCGAGTGTGAAGAGCCCACCTTCCATGCAGCTTCTTTGGTGGAGATCCTCCACACAGCGACCCTGGTCCATGATGACGTTGTCGATGACTCTCAGATGCGCAGGGGCTTCTTCTCGATCAACGCTCTGTGGAAGAATAAGATCGCCGTCCTGGTCGGTGACTATCTCCTCAGTCGAGGTCTACTCCTGGCGTTGGACAACGACCAGTTTATCCTGCTGAAGATCCTCTCCCGTGCCGTGCGAGACATGAGTGAGGGAGAGCTACTCCAACTGGAGAAAGCCCGGCGACTGGATATCGCTGAATCTGTTTACTATGACATCATCCGTCAGAAGACCGCTTCACTGATCGCGGCGGCCTGCTCTGCTGGCTCGGCTTCCACGCAATTGGATCCCGACCTGCAGCTACGCATGTACACCTTTGGAGAAAAGATCGGGATGGCCTTCCAGATCAAGGATGACCTACTCGACTTTGGCGAAGAAGCCACTGGTAAACCGAAAGGCGTCGATATCAAGGAGAAAAAACTGACCCTCCCCCTCATCTACAGCCTGGCCCAGACCGATGCAGGCGAAAAACGGCGCATTCTGCGCATGATCAAAAAGAACAGTGAGTCCAAGGCTACCTTTGATACGGTTTATTCCCTGATCCTCGAAAAGGGAGGTTTAACCTATGCGCGCAATAAAATGCTCGCCTACCGGGATGAAGCTTTTGCCATCCTCCACGAATTTCCCGATTCACCCTCCCGCCAGTCTCTCGAACAACTGGTCTACTTCGTGACCGACCGGAAGTATTAGACGAAGAGACGGAGTGACGGAGAGATATTGCACCTTAAATAAAATTCAGGCAATTTCTTTAGCTATTTCCCTTAAACTCTCTCTTCAGTAGCTAGTTCTCGCAAAGGCGCAGAAGGCGCGAAGACAATAAGGCGCAAAGGGATTTTGGAAGTAGAAATGCCACAGGGTTTCCCAGAGATTTAATAGGTAAAATGAATGTCGTCAATTTTGATTCCCTCTAAATTTATTTGCGAGCTTTCACGCTGCTAAATCATGAAGCAAATAGCTGGGATTTAAAGGTATTATTTCCTCTGGCAGAAGGTGTTCCTTTGCGATTTTGCGCCTTTGCGCGAGCAATCTATCACAAAGGAGCAGAATGTATTAAAGTTGCTAAAATTTTATTTACACCTTAGCCTTAAGGACCCACCGGCTCTTTGTCACCGACCGGAAGTATTAGACGAAGAGACGAAGTGACGGAGAGAATGGGTGACATTGTACAGGGAATTAGTACTGGATAATTATTTTACCCTTTACCCTTCCCACGGGAAATGAACCTCCAATGCAATGCACGTTGTGAAACGTGAACGCCGGGAATCGAAAAACATGCGGGCGTTTATTCGGTTATGGGTTTATTCGTTTATTGACATAGTCAAGTAGACAAAGCGGGCGACAATAAAAACTCCGCCTTCCACCATCGAATTTCTGCCTTCCAGGATCTATTAGTGTCCTACTTTTCACTTCAGTATACCTTTGATCTCTCTAGTAAGATTTGTTTTTTACCGCTAAGGTGTCCTCAGTGACTAAGTGGTTATATCCTTCCGACTGCAGCCTATTAGCAAAGCGACTGGACGCCGAATACCGAATGATATTCTTGCGTTTATTCGGTTATGGGTTTATTCGTTTATTGACGTAGTCAAGTAGACAAAGCGGGCGACAATAAAAACTCCGCCTTCCACCATCGAATTTCTGCCTTTCAGGATCTCTTAGTGACCTACTTTTCACTTCAGTATACCTTTGATCTCTCTAGTAAGATTTGTTTTTTACCGCTAAGGTGTCCTAAGTGACTAAGTGGTTATTTTCTTCCGACTACAGCCTGTTAGCAAATCGACTGGACGCCGAATACCGAATGATATTCTTGCGTTTATTCGGTTATGGGTTTATTCGTTTATTGACATAGTCAAGTAGACAAAGCGGGCGACAATAAAAACTCCGCCTTCCACCATCGAATTTCTGCCTTCCAGGATCTCTTAGTGTCCTACTTTTCACTTCAGTATACCTTTGACCTCTCTAGCAAGATTTGGTTTTTACCGCTAAGGTGTCCTAAGTGACTAAGTGGTTATATCCTTCCGACTGCAGCCTGTTAGCAAATCGACTGGATGCCGAATACCGAATGATATTCTTGCGTTTATTCGGTTATGGGTTTATTCGTTTATTGACATAGTCAAGTAGACAAAGCGGGCGACAATAAAAACTCCGCCTTCCACCATCGAATTTCTGCCTTTCAGGATCTCTTAGTGACCTACTTTTCACTTCAGTATACCTTTGATCTCTCTAGTAAGATTTGTTTTTTACCGCTAAGGTGTCCTCAGTGACTAAGTGGTTATTTCCTTCCGCTTTCCCCTTTCCGATTTAGAACTGCTGGTCATCACCGCCCTTCAGATCATCACTCTTGATCCGGGTACTACGATCGCGGCTACGGCCTTCGATCTTGCCAAAACGATATCGGGCACTCACACCAAAACTTTGGAAAGGCACCGTAAAGTTGCTCTCCTGACGAAAGGTGGGGCCTTCCAGATCAGAACGGAAGGATTTGTTCAAATTGAACGGTTCGACAATTCGGATCCCCAATTGCCAGGATTTTCCGAATTCTTTTTGGAAGGCAAAACTGTACATCCAGAAACTGGGGGTCCGCCCCTGCAAGGAGACATTCTGGGAGCGGAACATGCCGAACATCTCCGCCTTATACCCCTTGCCAAAGTCATAGTTCATATTGATAAAGGAACGATACACCAGATCCTCATTGCTCAGGGTGACCCCGTTAATCGTACCCGTAGCTGAGTAGGTATTTACATCCAGACTGACCCGAACAGTCAATTTCTTTTTGAAGAAACCAGCGGTCGTAAACAGATTGATACCGATGGCTTCCTTCTTGCCTATGTTCTGATAAGTCGTGACCGAAGCGCCCTCGGTATTGACCGTCAAAAAGTTCTCGATCACATCAGCTGTATTCTGATAGTACAAGGATGCATTATACACAGTTCCTTTGGCGAAGGCATTGTAACTGAGTTCGATCTGGTTGGTCAGCTCGGGCAACAAAGTCGGATTGCCTACAGTGATATTTCTCGGATCACTGAGTTGCTGGTAGGGATTGATATAGCGCAAACCAGGACGTTGAATACGCTGGGAAAAGGCCATTTTCAAACTGCTGAATGGCCCGAATTTTCGCTGGATGATTCCACTGGGTAAGAGGTTGCCATAGGTGTTGGTAAACGGCAATTCGCCATTAACAGCATCTCCTTCGATCCAGGTGTACTCATATCGGGCCCCGGCGATCACAGCATATTTATCTCCGATATTAATCGTTGTACTTGCGTAGGCTGCTGCCACATCTTGCAGGTAATTAAACGATCCACTGGTCAGCGGATCTTCTAAAAACTGACCGCTGATCTCATCATAATTCTGATATGCATAATCACTGGTCAATCGGCGTAGTGTGGCTTTTAATCCGGTTTCCAATTTGATCATCTTGGAAAATGGATGGATATAATCGGTCTGCAGGATATGTTCCAGATTGAGCCCCTGATTGATATTGTCCTGATTTAATTCCAGGGAAGGCTCCCCTGTCTGCAGTATCTGGGTGCCATCATCAGAAAAGTCGCCACTCAATTGGTAGGCCATGGTCCATTCGCGCTCTTTATTTCCTGCAAATGTCTTTCGGTAATCCGTACTCCAGTCAAAACCTGAGCTGAGATTGACATCATCATTAAATCGACTGTAATCCTGTTGGATCATCGCAACGGGATCATTAAAAAAATTCTCAGTGAGCCCGTCTCGGACATATTGTCGGCCATTGATCCGTACATTACTGGTCAAGCTGTGATAGGCATTGAAGTCATAAAATGCACCGATCGATCCATTGAATCCTCGCCAGGATGAATTGTTTT
The DNA here is from genome assembly GCA_942490895.1 of uncultured Saprospiraceae bacterium. Lineage (GTDB taxonomy): Bacteria > Bacteroidota > Bacteroidia > Chitinophagales > Saprospiraceae > JAGNXB01. Next base: position 479,840 of record CALNZC010000052.1, on the reverse strand, counting down.
TTCCATCCTGTGAAAGAACACGGGTCAACCCACCGGGCAAATCATCTTCGCGGTAAAACGAATTGGTGCCAGGTCTTTTCCAGGTAAAACGAGTGCCGGCATTCATGTTGATGCCGAACCGTCCACGGGTATGTGCCAGATTCAACCCCGCATTATTGGAGCGAGTGCCGATGCTGACATCTGCTGATCCGGTCAATCCCTCCAGCTCCGGTTTTTTCATCAGAATATTGATGATCCCGGTGCTGCCTTCGCCATCATATTTGGCCGTCGGCGTCGTGATGACCTCCACTGACTTGATCTGGTCGGCAGGTAGACTTTTCAAAGCGTCAGCGACGCTGCCCGCAAACATGGAGGACGGTTTGCCATTAATAAAGATCCGAACATTACTGTTTCCCCGAAGACTCACATTACCATCGAGATCGACAGACAGAAGTGGAACTTTTCGTAAAACATCAGCGCCATCACCTCCCGTATTGGTCAGGTCCTTATCTGCATTGTAAACGATCTTGTCGATCTTCGATTCCATGATCGGTGCTTCTTCTGCCACGATGATCTCCGCCAGATTGATGCCCATGGGGACTAGAAAGACATAGCCGAGATCCAGGTCAGGGTTTTCCGGTGTTGTGGTCAAGTCGGAAATTGTCTTGGGCTCATATCCGATAAAAGTGATCTGAACGGCATAGGTCGACGCATTTACATCTCGAATCTTGAAGCTGCCATCTGGATCTGTGACGACACCGTCCAGCATTTTACCTCCGGGCAGGGTCAGAACGACTGACGCATATTCCAATGGAGACTGGGTAAGACTATCCACCAGGATGCCTTTGATATTGCCTTTGATCAGGGGAGTGCCGCTACCAGGTCGACCAGGAGGTTGAGCAAATAGGGTAGCGCTCATCAGAACGAGGTAAAAGCTTAGGTATCTTGAACGCATGGATAGAAGTTATCTCTGTTGAACGGAACGCAGCAAAGATAGTTCGGGAATTGGGGCTTGTCTTTTACAAACTTGATGAAACCCTGTATCTTTCCTGCCGAAATGGATGATCAAACAGGCCTTCAGACAACACAGCTCAAAAAAAGATTGATCCGCAGGTTAGGGGCCCTGGATCGTCGGGCTAAAGCAGGAAAATGGACACGATTGCTCCACCATCCGGGACGGTATCTGCTGGCCATGATCTGGCAATACCTGGTGTTTCCATTGTGCCGCATTGGTTTGCCGATCACCCGAAAAACATTTTACGATCAGCGATTGAAAGTCCTCCTTCCAGCAGGTACGGATATTTACCTCTTGGGGGGGAAAAGCCATGACTCTGAGATTCGACTCGCGCGTTATCTGGTCGAAACCCTCTCCGTAGGCCATCGATTCCTGGATATTGGTGCACATTACGGGTACTTCTCTGCTCTGGCGGCTCGACTGGTCGGACCAGAAGGGAAGGTGATGGCCATTGAGGCCACACCGCAGACATTTGCCGTCCTCGAGGCTAATTTGAGCCATATGGCAAGTGCTAAGGCTTTGCCCCTCGCACTTGCAGAGGAAATTGGTGAAATGACCTTCTATACCTTTCCAGTACGTTATTCAGAGTACAATTCCCTGGATATCACACCCTATCTGGAGGAGGATTGGTATGCGGACTATCCGCCGGTAGAAGTGCGTATTCAAACCACAACCTTTGATCAGCTTATTCCGGAATTTCAACCTCACCTGATCAAGATCGATGTAGAGGGCGCAGAAAACCGGGTGATCAAAGGAGGGATGGAAGCATTAGCCTCCTTTCATTCACCCATCGTCATGGAGTATCTGGATGTAGCCACCAGTGGCGGTGGGCATCAGGAAGCCGACGCCTTGTTGCGCAGTTTGGGCTACCAACCTCACGCAATCGATCAGGAGGGTCAACCTGTTCTTGCCCTGGATATTGAGGCATATCTAGTGACAAAAAGTTTGACTTCTGATAATCTGGTCTACCTGTTTCAAGGGTAATAGAGGTGGTTTCCATCCTCCGATTTTTTTATGGTCCCTATGCGGCGAATTCCATCCTGATTCAGCAGATCAACAAAATGGCTACAATCCGGAAAAATCATTCCGGGCGAATAATCCGATAGGGTGAACCGTCTTGAAAATGGAAATATCGTTCCGGGAGTTCCGCATAGGAAAAGACACCCCATTGAGAGATAAAAACATCTCCTTTCCCGGCAGCCCATTCTGCATCCTGAGGCCGATCGGTCATGATGATCGAAGCTGTATTTCCGGTCTCTAAAGTGGATAATAGCCAGAACTCGTATGACGTCGCCCAGGTCATGAACAATATTTCTTTCGGCACCGTGGCATTATCGACTATGAGTTTTGACTGACCTGTGAATCCTGCATCTGTCATATATGTTCGCATCCATTCCAATCGCTGTGTGTAGAGGGAATGCGTATGTTGGATGTGTGCAATTCGGATGATTGAGATGATCATAAAGAAGTAAACTATTTTCTTTGGACGGATAGTCGAAGAGATCTCGAAAATAACAGGAGCCAGAATGAATAGAGCCAGGGGTAATTGCAGGTTTTCACGATAGAATTTGACGGTATCTGTTGGGTAGGCAACATTGACGAGCGTGGCATATCCAATAAACCCGCCTATTGTTAAGAGTAGTGTCTTCCACTTTCGATGATACAGGCACCATACGAGGATAGCCAAAGCCCCGATCACAAGTAAATAATAGTCCTGGAACAGATCCAGGGCAAAAACCTGCATGCTGGGGATTTCGTCAAACCGGGGAAAATAGTCCTTCCAATTTTTCAGTGCGGCGATTGAACCCTGGTCATATGGTGTCTTGAAAAATATGAACTTGATGAAATACATACCCATAAAGCTGGCTCCGGAAAGGTGTAGTAGTCGACTACTCAGTGCACCAATATGCCAGAAGTACATCCATAAAAAGGAAAAGGGAATCAGGATCAGCGGGTGAAAGAAAGCCAACATAAAGAGGAAAAGGGGGTGGATGATAGTCCAGATAATGTGAGTTTGTTTCTGTGAGTGTTGATCTACCCAAAACAAACTGGCAAAATAGAGGATTAATAAGGCGATGCCTTGGGATAATTCACTTTGAATCCAATAGAAGGTATCCGTTACCATGATCAAATTATAACCCAGTAATAAAAGACCGAGTCTGTGTTGATGTAAGTACCGAGTGATCATTAGAAATACGCCCAGATAGAGGAGCGGAAATGAAATGGAATAGAGGATGGCTAGAGTCTTTAACGAAAGACCAAGTTTGATTCCCAGCAGGGGGAGAGCCTGTGTCAGGATGGCGCCAAACCGAAAATTCTGAATGGCCCAGGTCTCCGTCGTGATTAGACTGAAAAGGTGGAATGCGATATCTACAAATACAGTCCTTTCCTTGTAAAAGATAATAGCCATGATCAACATGGTCGAATAAATCAGAATGCCCAGACAAAGAATTGGAAAAGCATCTTTTTCAATACGGTTGACAGATAGCTCCGTTCGATTTGGGGTCGAAAGATTGAAAAAGCGATCTGGTAGCTCGGGGTGCAAAATCGAATTCCGTTTCTATTGGAACGGAGGGCTGATCTATGCATTGCAACAGAAAACACCAACTGACCCCTGCTTGTCAATTTTTGAGGATGGGGAGTGTGATCCGCGCTATTGTGCCTTGTTGGGGTGTGGATTGAATATGTAAACTGCCGGCATGCCAACGGATTATTCTGTCCACCATGGCCAATCCCAATCCTTGCCCGGGAAAGGGCCTTGCGTTGGTTGCGCGGTACATGGGTTCGGTCACAAGATGCAGCTCTGATTCAGGGATCCCAACACCTTGATCTGTAACCTCAAACGTCCATAGGCCTTCGTCATACCGGATGTCTACAGATATGGTTTTGGACAGGTCATATTTGCAGGCATTGTCGATCAGGTTGACCAGGGCAGATCGAAATAACATGCGATTGCAAAATATCGATTCAGGTAGAGTGTCATCCGAAAGGTCTGGCCATTTAATGTTTGACGGATCGTGTTTTTTACTGACCCCTTCTTGGATTTCAAGGATCAGTTCGGGCAAGGGAATGTCTTCTCTTTCTGGAAGCACTCCTTCTCCTCCGGTTCGGGCAAGAGAAAGCAAGCTGTTCACCAGTTGATGCAAACGCTCGGCTTCCTGTGCGATGGTCTCCAGTGATTGCCGGTATTCCGCTGCAGGGCGTTCTGCAGAAAGAGCGATCTCGGCCTCACCTGCGATCACCGTTAGCGGGTTTCGAATCTCATGGCTGGCGTTGCTGATAAATTTCTTTTGGAACTCAAATGCACTCTGCAACCGGTCCAGCAGATCATTGATGATCGCTGAGAAGTCATGGATCTCATCTCGCTGTTTGGGTAATTCCAATCGAGTACCCAAATTGGATGCGGTAATTTCTCGGGTCCGGGTAATATTTCGGTCAAGCGGCATCAGCGCCCGGCGAGTGGCAAACCAACCGATCAGTCCGACCAGGACCAAACTGAATGGCAGTGAATACATCAGAATACGCTGGAGGTTGGCCAACTTGGTGTGGCCAAATTCATCCACAGCTGTCACCACAATCAAATGATGTCGTCCATCCAATTCATAAATCCGCGCCAGGCCCTGGCGTCGTTGATCAATGAACTGAATTTCCTGACCTGGCAAAAGGTCCAGTATTCCAGAAGTGAGAAAGGGTGCTAACGAATCAGGTAGGACTCCATCCGGAGTCAACAGCCACTCTTTTTCATCCGACAGTTTAAGCAGAAATTGTTCCCGCACCTGCCGGGCCAATTGGGGAGGCAACCTGGATTCTTCAAGAAAGAATTTTTCGGTGAGGTCGACACGCTGGGACAACCGGTCAAAAAATTCACGACGATGGAAATCCCTGGAATAATAAAAGATAAAAAAGTAAAGCAGGAGCATCACTCCCGCGACAGATATGGTAAAAAGCAACGTCAGCCGATGGCGAATTTTCATGCCATATTTTCTTCTGTGAGGACATAGCCCATGCCGATCATTGTTTTAATGAGTCGCTGTTCAAATGGCTTGTCGATCTTATTGCGCAGATAGTTAATGTAGACATCCACTACATTGGTTTCGACATCCCAATCCATATTCCAGACTGCTGCCAGAATAGCTTCACGGCTGACCACCCGGTCTTTATTCTTCAGTAAATAAACCAACAGGTCATATTCGCGAGCGGTCAGTCGTATGGGTTGTCCCGCCCGACTGACCATTCGACGATACATGTCGATCTCCAGATCAGCAGCGACAAGCTTTTCAGTATTAGCCTGACGAACACGACCTCGGGTTAACGCCTCGATCCGGGCGAGCAATTCCTTGAATTTAAAAGGCTTGACGAGGTAATCATCGGCTCCGACATGCAATCCGGCAACGATGTCTTCTGTACTGCCCAGGGCGGTCAGCATTAAAATGGGTGTGTCAAATCCCTTTTCCTCGCGATATCGGCGGCAGACTTCTAGTCCGGTGATACCGGGTAGGATCAGATCAAGAATCAAGGCATCATGTGATCCTTCTAACGCTTTATTGAGCCCCAATTCACCCGTGGCAGCGATATCCGGTTGATGACCTGCTTCGGTCAACCCACGGGCTACAAATGAGGCAACCCCCGGCTCATCTTCAACGATTAGAATGTGCATGTTTCCTGGTTTACTCCACAACAAACGAGAAGGAACCTTTGGTTTTACTGGGACGATTAGAATGCCATTAAAGTTGGACAATTTGACCGTCCTGCCCCTACTCGGTTAAAGTGATCTTATTGCGTCCGAGGGTGAGCTTCCCCATTTTTTCCAATTGCTTCAAGAGTCGGGAAATAGCCTCTCGTGAAGCATGCAGATCCCAGGCGATCTGCTGGTGGGTGGTCTGGATTTCTTTAGAATCGTGGGTGAAGGCTTTCTGTTCAAGATATTCCCACAGCCGTTCATCCATTCGTTTAAAAGCAATCGTGTCGATGGTGTTGACCAATTCCATCATGCGTTGATCATACGATCGCATGACAAAATTCTTCCACACTGGATACTTGCTGATCCACTCATCCACATACCGGACAGGGATTCCCAGAATACGTGTATCCTCTTCAGCAATGGCCCGAACGGAACTCCGCTTATCCGCCATGCAGCAGGAAAATGACATCGAGCAAGACTCTCCGGAATTCAGATAGTACAAGAACAATTCTTCGCCCTCCTCGTTTTCCCGCATCACCTTGATCGACCCCTCAAGCACCAGCGGCACCATCCGGATATATTCACCGTAATCCATAATGATCTCACCGGCCTTGAACTTCATGCATCGCCCCTGATTGGCCAACTCCTGAAGCAGAAGTTGATCGTTGAGTGATGAAAAGGCCTGGCGAATCTCAGGGATCATCGTATCGCGCAAGGACGGAGTAGGAGGCTGCATATTCAGTGATTTGAGTTGTGCTAAGATCGGAAACTCTATAGATAAAACCCGAATTCGAGAGGGAGGTTCACCAGAAGGTGATCAGGCCTCCGAATCCCATGCTCCCGCTGTGTGCCGTTCTCCCGCTGAGTCAGGTAAACAGTCTTGATTTTTTCTCATTACCACCTCAATTCACCCACGGCAAAGGGAAATATCCCTTAAGGGGAAACTATCTGCTTCAGAAATGTAAACGCAGATGACGGCTGAAGCTATCTGTGACCAACTGACACTATCGACCAGCACTTCGAAATAACGCAATACCCCCCAACTCAAAACCTCCCACCTCATATCCTCCATCACCCTCTAAATCGAAAAGCCACACCCCAACGCATCCACATCTCTGGTTGCGGGTATCCAGATACCGTACTGAACTGCTTGGGGATTTCCGCCCCATTCGTAGCAATCCCCTTCCATCCAAAAATGGCTCTGCCAATGTTTTCAAATTGCAGATACGCACGGAAGCCCAGGCGCTCCATGGAGAAATAGCCATCGATCTGTGGATACCAATCTTCTTTGGTTTGATCCTGGAGGGTGAATTGTCCGGAAACAGGTTGATAGCCGTACGGAGTCCAGGGAGAGATCATCCGGGCTTCAAGCCCGATCTGTGTACGCAAGGTCTGCTTGAACCATCTTCCATCGTAGTACAATTGATGACGCGTGACCCATTCCGGATAGCGGATGCGGTCATCACTGCTGTTTTGATAACTGACCTTATTGTCCAGATGCAGATGCCACACCTTCAAATGATGTTTGATCCAGATCTGGTTGACAGCGACGGTTTCGGTCACTTGTTCTGGAAGTCCAGCCGCCGTAGTGATGATAGTATTCGTCAGTAGTCCCAGATGGACTCCTGCCGCAAATCCGATGGGTTTGATGCGCAGGCTGCCAAACAGGCTTTGCTGTTGTGGCTTGAGCCAATCCTGCTTGTAGACCATCCGTTGGCTGATCACCAGCTGCTCCTGGACCAGATCCGGGAATCGCTGACTGAACAAAATACCGGCCTTCAGGTCACCTAATCGTTCGGTCTGAAGACCAATGCCTCCTTCGACTAACCAGGAGCCAACCTGATCTCCAAGATCGATCTGGGTACGCCCCCTGATGTCCAGCTGTTCACGCCACCGCATATTCAGCTCACCCAGGAGGAGAACATTGTTGACAGCGCTTTGATTGACTTCATTGTTCCATTGGTGATACCGATGTTCGAGCCCGCCCTGAAAGCTGATGGATGTCCCCCCGGCAGATCGCCAGGAAGCCAGGACCTCACCCGTATTGCTGAGGGTGCTCCAGGTGGTAAACTGACGGATTCCGCGCTGATCCGTTTGAAAATTCCCATAATAAAGGGAGTCTGCGGCGGGATTCGCATCACTGAACTTATAAGACCGATCCTGCCAGCGCAACCGGTGGAAAAAGACCAATCGACCCAAGCTGTCGTGATCGACCTTACCCGCGACCGCATAGGCCTGGGCGACCTGATAATCTGTGATCCGATGACGGGTCTCCGCTGTGGTCAGGAAAATGGGAATATTGATCTCCGCTTCATAGTTATCGGTTCCGTACAAGGTATCGGTTCGAATTCCCCCGTTTTCTTCCTGGTCGATAATGTGATTTCCATGGAGGAGAGTCAGGCCATACTTCCCGGATGGGTTGAGGTAGCGAATACCCAGTCGGAGAGAAGAATGATGGTTTGCCAAATGACTGTACGCCCCGAAATTGTAAATACGCAGAGCGTCGATCCGAAAATCAGTGCCCTTGCCGAAGCGTCGAGCCAGAGTTCCCGTGAAGATCCCATCTTCCGAAGTCGGTCCCTGCGAATAGGAGACATCGGTATAGGCCAGAGGGGCAGTTAAAAAGACAATGCTGTCCGCAGAGAGCAGATAGGGATCGTAGGCGTGAAAACCTGCATCAAAACCGATCGATGTCCGTCGGCTTGGTTGTAATGGAATCGCGGCAGTTCCCACATTGTGAAGACGGGCATATTCACGCTGATCAGACTGCTTGTCCAGTGGATCAAAGCTGTGCCATTGCGGGAGTTCCTCTTCAGGCTGAAGCTTTTTTTGCCAGGGCCGGAACGCAGAGTAAGCAATGATCTCCCGAGAGACAATCGAGTCACGGACAGGTTGTCTGACTCGGGCACTGTCAGATTGCGGCCCTTCGGGATTGACTGCCTTGGTTGGAAGGATTTGTGCGTCAGATCCGACACAGAACCACAGCCAGATCAGAAATACAGTGCAAGAGCGAACAAAGACGGAACTACCGTTCACCATGAATGTGAATACGTTTGATCAACAGGCCTTCTGATGTCTTCATGTGAAGGAAATACATCCCTTCATTCAACATGGCAGGCAGCTCGATTTGGTGGACTTGTCCAGTCCAGTGACCGGCCTGCCGACCGGTAATATCCAACAGTTGAACATCACCCCATTCCAACCCGGGAGCCGCCTCCAGATAAAGGGTGGACGTTGCCGGATTCGGGAAAATCGACATCAAAGCCGGATCCGCAAAGGGCGTGTGGACAGAGGTGATAGCCGGATCGATCTTTTCAAACACAAACAAGCCCTCCTGCATATCGGAAACCAGAATATTCCCGGATGGGAGATAAGGGTATACGCCCCATGCCCCCTTATAGCTTGAAGCATTGGGTTCATTACTGGTATCATAGGAATAAGCAGGGAAAGGATTTTCCGGATCGGAAATATCAAAGACCACCAGACCATCATAGTAATAGGAAACGTAGAGAAAGTCACCTCGAACCAGTTGGTTGTGGGGAATACTGGTTGGATTTGGGACCTCGGCATCAAATGTGCCCAGGACTTTGATATTCGATGGGTCGGATACATCCAGAGTCTTGATCGGCTTGGCATGATTCTCATCTGCCAGGTAATAGTACTGACCGGTCTCATCTCCCCACCCCGAATGATTATATCCCTTGAAAGGATAGTCCGCCAGGCTCCCCAAAGCCACGGGATTGGCGGGATCGGTAAAGTCTACAATGGCCATACCATCATATCCACAGTTCAGATAGGCAAGGCCATTCCGAATATAGCCATCATGAACATGGCCAGCTATGATATCTCCGAATACATTGTACGATCCAATAAAAACCGGATTGATCGGATCGGCCAGGTCATAGACCCGCAGAGCAGAGTAACTGGTTGAACCACCACCAGTAGCGAAGGTGTATAACATGCCTTTGACCGTGTCGATTTCAATATTGTGTGTACGGCTGAGTAGAGCATTGTCATCATAAACGATGAATGCTGTATCCGGCATCTGGCGAATGTCAATGATCTGTAGGGAACTTTGCCCTTCATCGCAGACCGCATAGATATACCCCTGGTAGGTCTCGTAATCCCGGTGAATGATGGACTTGCCTGTGGCTTTGCCTGGAAAGAAGAATCGTTCTTCTGGCTGGGTGGGGTCAGTTACCTCGATGAAATGAGTGCCAGCTGTGGAGCCGATGATGGCGTATTCACGACCATCAGCAGCAAGGCCCCAGACCTCATTATACGTGTTGTTGTAGGCCGACGAGCCAACAAGTGTGTCTTCAAACCAACGACCGAGCAAATTGGCTGGCTCCGTTTGAGCAGCTAGGAAATTGGAAGCGATCAGGCAAACAAATAGGAGTGTGGTGATTCTCTGCATGTGGACAAAAGTAGGCTATTTGGGTGTTATCTGACAGTGTGAACTCGCCCAATGACCCAAGTTGGCCGATCAACAACAGATTTAGAGGATATCCCACAGAACATTGATATTCCGGGCAAGTAGTCCAGTTTCCCTGGTTCAGATCTCATTTCCTGGTTGGGATACGGGGATATTCGGTATGGGCTGTATCTTCAACCCGTCAATTTGTAAAGATGCTCGAACCCAAGACATACGAAGCCAAAGTCGATGATCAGATCAGCCTGCCCCTCGATGTCACCGATCTGGAGGATATGGACATCCTGCCTGAAGGTGACGGAAAATGGCAGCTCTTACATCAGGGTAAAGCCTTCCATGTGGAAGTAGTGGAGGCGAATTACTCCGAAAAGATTTTTGTCCTGAGAGTCAACGGGTTCAGACACGAAGTCAGACTCTCCGACCCCTATGATGTGTTGATCAATCGTCTAGGGCTGGCCAAAAAGGCCGTACACTCCATTAATGACATCAAGGCACCGATGCCCGGCCTGATCGGTAGCGTGCAGGTTTCCATTGGACAATCCCTTCAGGAAGGTGATCCTGTACTGATCCTCGAAGCCATGAAAATGGAAAATGTCATCAAGTCACCCGCTGATGGAGTCGTGAAAGAAGTGCTCATCGGATCTGGAGATGCCGTCGAGAAAGGGCAGGTGATGATCGTTTTCGAGTAGAAAAGAACCCTTTATCCGACCTCGGTTTGCCCCATACATCGCTCCAGTGCATCCCGCCAATGAGGGATGATCAGCCCGAATTGATCCTTGATCTTGGACTTGTCCATGACACTAAAGGAAGGACGCTTGGCCGGAGTAGGGAAGGCAGCACTTCGAATGGGCCGAACCCGACAGGGGAGATGCTTGAAGCGCATAATGGCCACGGCAAAATCATACCAGCTGCAGACACCTTCATTTGAGAAATTATAGATGCCTCGGAAAGCATCACCAACAGCGGGGTCCTGTTCCATCTGCTTCAGCACCTGAACAATGGCCTCTGAGAGATCATGGGTGCAGGTAGGCGTACCCACCTGATCAAAGACAACATCAATCTGTGACCTTTCGCGTCCCAGTCGGAGCATCGTCTGCAGGAAATTGTGGCGGACAGGTCCATACAACCAGGAAGTGCGGAAGATAACATGTGTCGGATCTACTCCAAGTAATGCTTCCTCTCCAGCATGTTTGCTGCGGGCATAAACGCTACCCGGGAGCACTTGGTCCGTTTCCAGATAAGGCGTCATCTGGCCATTGTCATAGACATAATCCGTCGAAAGATGCAGGATCTTGGAACCGGTATTCCGGGCGGCATGTGCCAGGTAAACCACTGCATCCCGATTGAGTTGGAAGGCCTTGGCCTCTTCTTTCTCTGCTAGATCCACAGCCGTATATGCGGCCGTGTTAATGATCACGTCTGGTTGCAGGAAGCGAACCATGCGATCGACCATTTCTTCATCCAATAGGTCCAGATCTACCCGGCCATGAAAATGCCATTCCATGGTTTTGTGCAGCGGAGCGATCCTTTGTAGAGCGAGGCCCAATTGCCCCTGTGCACCGGTGACGAGTATCCGCATGTCTTAAAGATGTATGGGTCGATGATCCCCGAAAACGGGGAGGAGTTTGTCCTTATCGGAAATGATACGCTGGTCTTTCGGAATGCCCCAATCAATGTCCAGATTTTCATCCTCCGGATGAATGCCGCCTTCCTGGTCACGGTCGTAGTACTGGTCGCACTTGTAAAAGAAGACCGCAGTCTCACTCAACACACTGTAACCATGGGCAAATCCGCGAGGGACATAGAGTTGCAGATGATTTTCTGCAGAAATTTCTACTGAATAAACTTTTCCATAGGTGGCAGAGTCAGGGCGAAGATCAACCACGACATCGAGGACAACCCCTTCGACCACCCGGACGAGTTTGGCTTGCATCGCAAGCCCGGTCTGATAGTGTAATCCACGCACCACCCCATATTGTGACCTGGCCTGATTGTCTTGTAGAAAAGGATTATGGATGCCCTGTGCAGAAAATACACGGGCATTAAAACTCTCCATGAAATACCCTCGCTTATCCTGGAACAGGTTGGGTGTATACAGAACAAGATCTTGGATGGGTGTCTCAACAAATGCCATAGGTTACTTTTGGCGGAACATCAATACAAGAGGAATGCCGGTAAAATCATAATGTTGACGCAACTGGTTGTCCAGGAAATTCCGATATGCCTCTTTGATCTGTTTGGGGTGATTGGTGAAGAAGACAAATGCGGGATAGGCCAGGGGCAACTGGGTGATATACTTGATTTTGATATAATGTCCCCGATATGCCGGAGGAGGGTTCCGTTCAACGATGTCCAGCATCAATTCATTGAGCGCTGATGTTTTGATCCGACGCTGGCGATTGTTATAGACCTGAATAGCCGCGTCCATACCTTTGAAAATCCGGGTCTTGTCCAACGCAGAAATAAAGACGATCGGGACATCATTGAAGGGGGCAATCTTCGCACGGATCTCCGCTTCCATATCCCGGGCAGTATTGGTTTCCTTGTCCACCAGGTCCCACTTATTGACCAGAATGACCAGGCCTTTATGCCGGCGCTGGGCCAGCCTGAACAGGCTCATATCCTGTGCCTCAATGCCGGTTTGTGCATCCACCATCAGGATGCAGATATCCGATTCCTCCAGGGCCTTGATCGCTCGCATCACGGAGTAGAATTCCAGATCTTCATGCACCTTGGCCTTCCTGCGCATACCCGCAGTGTCGATCAGAATGAACTCCTTTCCAAACTTGTTATAATGGGTGTCAATCGCATCACGGGTGGTACCCGCTACATCGGTGACAATATTTCGTTCCTCTCCCAAAAGAGCATTGATCAACGAAGATTTGCCCACATTGGGCTGGCCAATGATCGCTATGCGTGGCAACGCTGAAGGCTCTTCTTCCTCTTCTGCTGGAATATGTTCGACTACGGCATCCAGGATTTCTCCGGTTCCACTGCCAGACAGCGAAGAAAGGAAGAATGTATTCTCAAAGCCGAGCGACCAGAACTCGTTGGCTTGTAACATTCGGGAATGATTATCCACCTTATTTACAGCCAGGAAGATTGGCTTCTTTGAACGACGTAGCAGGTTGGCAACCTCTTCATCGAGATCCGTAATGCCTGTCGTGGTATCTACCATAAAGATGATGACAGCAGCTTCGTCAATGGCTATGAGGACCTGTGAACGGATTTCCTTTTCGAACGGATCATCCGAATGCTCCACAAACCCTCCCGTGTCGACAACCGAGAACTGTTTGCCATTCCAAATGCTGGCGCCATATATCCGATCACGGGTCACTCCGCTGATATCGTCGATGATGGCTTGACGCTCACCGATCAACCGATTATACAGGGTCGATTTACCGACATTCGGCCGACCAACAATGGCTACTATTTTTCCCAAGGTGTTATTTTGCGCAAAGGTAAGGAAATCGGGGAGGGGTCATCACTCCAGTTGCAATAGACCTGCTTTTGCTTTTTGATGTAATCCATCACGGTATCTGTCCGGAGAAAGATTCAGACACCGGCGATACCACATCCTGGCCTCCTGCCCCTGCCCTCGCTCGAGGTAGAGATTGCCTGCATATAAGGCTCCGGCACAAGCATAATGAAAAGACGCATCCCGCCCTTCTTCCCAGCATTGGGTGAAATACTGGATGGCTTGATCGACTTGACCCTTCTCCTGAGCCACCCGCCCACGGCGATAGGCATACTCGATAAGGTCCGATTCCTGTTGAAAGGATTTGAAGTCGATACCGTCCAGTATCCGGGATGCACGATCCAGATAGCCACCATCGAACAGAAGCCTGGCCCGGAGAATGTCAGCATGGGGAGTGATCCCCTCCACGGCATCCAGATGAGCCTGCTTGTCCTGATCAAGTGAGCTGACGTCCAATAAGGCACATTGAGACATCATACGGGAATAGTCTGCAGTATATCCCTGCAAAAGAGCACACCAGGCCAGCTTTTGCAGGGCATCTGCCTGTAGTGTGACGCCTGGCCACAATGCGCGGAATTTTTCGATAGCATATTCTGCCTCCGTAAAGTTGAGGGCATACAAATAGGCTTTGCCAGACAAGTAATCCAGATAGGGAAAAGGGGCTTGCCGTGGATCCTGAAGTCGCCTGGAAAGTAAGCGGATGGTCGCCTCATTGTGCCCATTCTCCTGTTGAAGTGTGGCCAATAGAAATAGAAGAAAGGGATGGTTGGGGTCGCCGGCATGGAGAGATTCACCAAGTGTAAGTGCCTCCTCCTTTTGGCCAAGGACATAGTGGCTGATGACCGCCTCCAGAAATCCCGTATCCATAGCCAGGAAATGTCCCTGCTTGTTCAGGGTTTTACGAATGACCCGAAGCTCTTCCAGCCCCTCGACCAGATGGCCATCGATTCCACTGATCCATTCCAGGGCCCATTGATAGCGATCCGGGACTGTGCCCATCAGGATGCGCAATACTGCAGCATCCCTTCGACAGGGTAAAAACTTCGGAAAGCGCTTCAGTCCGGCATCAGTGGCCTGATAACCTTTACGGATATCCGAAACGGCTTGCAGATAGGCCTGTCGTCTGGAGGCCATCACACCCCGCATCATGTACATTTCACCAAGACAGAAGTGCCGCCAAACCTCAGTTTCAGGAACGTTTCGGATCCGGTCGATACGTGCTTGTGCCAGCCGCTGGAATCGGTCTAGGACCATAGGCTCTTCAGAGGTCAGACTGGCCAGAAAGTCCATCTCGAATTGAAGGAATTCAACAACAGCATTGTTGGGATCATTTTTGGTGATCTGCCGAATGGCTTCCCTTGCTGCAGTGAACTCCATTCGGGTCACCTGTCGATGCACCTGCATCGCCGGACTCGTGAATCGCACCGTCGATTGAGCGTAAATCGCAATCGGTGAAAAAAGACAAACAAAAAGCCCCGACACAAGAAGGGCCAGGGCTTTTTGGGAGATGTAGTACATCTTAGATCAGGATTCAACCAGATTCTGTGGAGCAACATCCAGGATGATGGAGTCATCGATCAGGATTCGACCGCAATGCTCGCAAGCAACCACCTTTTTGTGTAATCCGATCTCCAGGGCCATTTGTGGCGGGATGAAATTGAAACATCCTCCACAAGAACTCCGAGTGATTGGGACGACTGCCAACTTGTTGCGGTAGGATTCGCGAATCTTGGTATAGGCCTTCAACAAACGGGCATCAATCTTTTTCTTTGCAGAATCAGACTTCTTGTTCAGATCCGTCTCCTCTTTCTCCGTTTTGGCAATAATACCTTCCAACTCATCCTTCTTGATCTTCAGGTCTGCCTGCTTGCCATTGACACGTTCCTGGGTCGCCTTCAGTGTTTCCACCTTGGCTTCCTTCGAGACCTCCATTTCTTTAAACTTCTTTTCAGAAAGCTGGATCTCTAGCTTCTGCATCTCCAATTCCTTGGACAAAGCCTCATATTCCCGGTTGTTCTTGACATTGGTCATCTGCTTGTCGTATTTCTCGATCAAAGCTTCTGAATCCTTGATATTGGCCTTGTGCTTGCTGATTTCAGCTTCAATATCCTTGATTTGCTGGTCAAGTTTGCCTGTGCGGGTTTGCAATCCGGCAACTTCATCCTCCAGGTCATTGACCTCCATTGGGAGCTCTCCTTTGAGGATTTCGATCTCATCAATTTGAGAGTCAATGATTTGCAACTTATAAAGCTGCTTCAGTCGGTCGGCTATTGGTAGATCGTTCTGAGCCATATTCAGGAATATTTGACTGGATTTGTGATAACGGTCGTGGAATGGGACGCAAAATTAGAGAATTTATTGCGGATTAACTCCTCTAAAAGCTTGATCGTGAATTGTTCGGACTCATAATGGCCGATGTCAGCGATCAAAATGCGGCCATCTGCCTCGAAGAATTCATGATATTTATAGTCGGCAGTAACAAATGCATCTGCTTGTGCGGCCAGAGCCTTGGGCAAGAGAAAACTACCGGATCCACCACATACGGCCACTTTCTGGATAGCGCGCTCATCCCAGCCTGTATGACGAACCACGGGGCATTCCATCCTGCCTTTGATCAGAGTCATGAAAGCAGATAAGGACAGGGCTTCTGGCAAGGATCCAAGGACACCGAGTCCAGTCGGTGATGAAGGATCTGCGCCAGGCTTCGGATCGAGAACGGACAATCCCTCCAGGCCAAGACGATGCGCGATCCGCTCACTGACACCATGGTTCAGCACACTATCCAGATTGGTATGAATGGCATAGAGTGCAATCCCCGCGCGAATGGCTTTGATGACGACCCGTTCTACATAATGTTCTCCGGTGAGCCGCTTCAATCCCTTGAAGATGATGGGGTGATGTGCAACGACAACATTGCATCCTCGGGCTACGGCCTCGTCAATGACGGGTTCCAACATATCCAGAGCCGTCAGGACACCAGTGACGGCCATTGTGGGATCACCCGTGAGTAAGCCTGCGTTATCATAGGATTCCTGCAGCTCCAGAGGAGCGATGGTTTCAAGATAGGCCGCCAGTTCGGCAACAGTAACGGGAGTGGGCATACATCGTCGTTTGACCGCCTAAAGGTAGCGATCTCAAGAAGGATGAGCTGGCCTAGAGCGTTCTGATCTTCTCGACAAGACCCGTAGTGGAAAATCCAGAGTGAAATGGAAGGCTTTGCACCTGTCCACCATAGCTGCTTACAAATGAACCACCAACGATCTGATCAACTGACCAGTCGCCTCCTTTGACCAGAATGTCCGGTCTTGCCAAATGGATCAAATCTTCAGGGGTGTCCGTATCGAATAGCACCACCAGATCCACGACCGTCAGGCTGGCCAGCACCCAGGCACGACTCATTTCTGTATTGATCGGCCGCTCAGACCCCTTCAGGCGTGAGACTGAAGCATCACTATTCATGCCGACGATCAACAGGTCTCCAAGAGATCGTGCATCAGCCAGATAGCGCACATGGCCTTCATGCAGAATGTCAAAACAACCATTGGTAAATACGATGCGCTGCCCCTGCAGACGCGCCCGCTGGCAGTGACCGACTAAGCCTTCCTGTGGAATACACTTCTCTTCGATTTGTGACCAGAAATTCATAACAGGGCTGTTGCAGATGCCTCTTCTGTGGACTCCGGAAGCTTGTCCTTCTTCCTGTTGATTATTGGGAGGAGAATAAGGCCCAATAAGCCGAAGAAGATGGTGAAGAAGATCTGAATACTGAAGAAGATGATCATAGAAAAGCTGAATCCTTCATCACCGGGAATATTATAGATAGCCAGGGCCTCACTCACCAGAAACTGGTAAGTACCCATTCCCCCCGGAGCAGGAATAACAATGCCAAATGCGCCGAAGACAAACGTCGTCAGGCCGGCGATTGGGCCGAGGTGAGCAGTGGGATCGTAGGCCGGAAAACAAAGCCAGGTCATGAAATAATACATCAGCCAGATAAAGAGGGAATGAGCGATGAACCAGCCCGGTTTCTTCAACTTGGCGATGGTCTTCATGCCTTCGCGAAACCCGCGGAGGATATCGATGACCTTTCCGAGTAAAGGGTGACCGCTGTATCGACTGCGATAGCGATAAGCCAATAGGATTAAACTCAGGAAAATAAATCCAGCCAACCAGAAATAGGGGGAATACAGAAAGGATATGATGGAATCCACCTGGGCGTTTCGGGCCATATAGCCAAATATCCGTCCGCCATCAAGCAGAAGGGCCACGCCGATAAAGAGGAGCATAGTCACCGCATCGATCATCCTGTCGACGACTACAGTACCCATCACCTGATTGGTTCGGGCATTCTCATAGCGGGCGAGAGTTGTCGCCCGGACCAACTCACCCACACGTGACAAGCCGAGATTGGCGAAATAACTGATCATGATGGCAAAAAAACTGTTGATGAACCGGGGTTTGACGCCCAACGGTTCTAGTAACATATGCCAGCGTACAGCTCGACTGAGGTTACTCAGCAGAAAGAGGAACATGATGACCATGATCCACTGCCAATGAACTTGGGTGAAATCATGAAAGATCTTGTCGATGAGCTGACAATCCGCAGGCAATTGACCATCCAGAGCACATTTCGCCTGATAAGCCTCATTCTGATTGTCATAAACGAGATAGAGGATCCCTAGTCCGATACTCAGATAGATGGAAAACCGGAGGAGATTGCCGAGATTCTTCTTCACGCGTTCTTGCGTATGCGATTGTCTGGCCCCACAAAGGCAATGCGTGGCACATAAGATTGGGCTTCTTCTTCAGACATCAGGCCATAGGCGATGATGATGACAGTATCGCCGATCTGTGCTTTACGGGCAGCGGCACCATTCAGACAGATGGTGCCAGAATCACGTACACCCGGGATCACATAGGTCTCCAGGCGCTCCCCATTGTTGTTATTGACCACTTGCACACGTTCTCCCTCCAGCAGACCGGCGGCCTCCATCAGGGTTTCGTCAATAGTGATGCTGCCCTCATAGTTGAGGTTGGCATCCGTGACTGACGCGCGGTGGATTTTGGATTTAAATCTCCAGATGAGCATGATGGGGCAAAATTACGATATTCTCAACAGAGCATTGGAACAGACTGCAGAATGAAAGGTTCAGGGGCACTTCTATTAACCTCCGAAATAGGTCAAATCCAAGGAATACCAAGCGAGATAAGGCGTTTTGAAGGAGAATAGCCGAAGCTATGTGACTGAGAAACAATCCCGAGTACTCGGGACGAAGGTATTCCTTGGATAAATGATTCAAGATCTTTGTTTGGCCATTGAGTGGGGTTGATAGATATGCCCTTAGGGTTTAAGGTTCATGTTATCGATCAACCGGACTTCTCCAGCCCAGGCCGCAGTACAAGCTACAATTTCGGTATGCTTTTCAGCCTTCTCAATATCCAGAAGTGTAGTCCCATCCACAATGCGGTAATATTCTGGTCGAAGTCCTGCCTCCTCTAGCGCGTGGAAACCCGCTTCAGCCAGCTGTTTGGGAGCCATCCTACCCATTTTATCACGAGTGTCACTCAGGGTCTGATAGATCACCGGAGCAATAGAACGCCACTTTTTCGTCAGGCGTACATTGCGTGAAGACTTGGCCAGGCCATCGGATTCCCGCACCGTCTCTGCGACAAACAACGTTACGGGCAGACGCAATTTTTGGATCATGTATCGGATCACAGCGACCTGTTGATAGTCCTTTTGCCCCATGACCAGTACATCCGGGGTTACCAGATCCAGTAGACGCTTGACCACTTGCATAACCCCATCGAAATGCCCGGGCCGAAATTCGCCCTCCATCACCTCAGCCAATGCACCGGGTTTCAGACGAAGCGTTGTTTCCAGCTCAGGAGGATAAATATCTTCAACATCTGGCAAGTAAAGCACATCGCAACCCACTCGATGGAGCATTTCAATGTCATTGGTGATCGGCCGGGGATACTTCTCCAGATCTGCAGGATCATTAAACTGTGTGGGATTGACAAAAATGGAACACACCACCACCTCACACTGATCAGCAGCCTGTTTGACCAAAGCCAGGTGCCCATCGTGTAAAGCACCCATTGTGGGTACAAAACCAATGCGGTGTCCGTTCTTTTGCGCTTGCGCAATGAACACCTGGAGCCCGACGTTGTTCCTGATTAGTAGCATGATCTGTCAAAAAGGCGGCAAAGTAAGGGATTTTGGAAGGAACCTGCAAGTCACTGAGGCCTTGCCTCCCGTGAAACTGTCCGAATTTTCGTATCTTCGCCCCTTGTCACAAGTTCTTTAATAACGATAGGATGGAAAAGAAAAGACTACTCCTGGTAACCCAGGATATGCATCCCTACACCGCACTTTCTGAGATCTCCAAGATCGCACAGCAGATACCCCAGTACATGCATGATAATGGCCTGGAACTGCGCGTTTTGATGCCCCGTTTTGGAACGATCAACGAGCGCCGACATCGCCTGCATGAAGTGGTAAGGCTTTCAGGGATGAACATCGTTGTCAATGATGAAGACTTTCCGTTGATCATTAAAGTAGCGTCCATGCCGGGTTCCCGGTTGCAAGTATACTTCCTGGATAATGATGAATTCTTCAAGCGGAAGTCTGTCTTTGAAGATGCACAGGGGAAGTCCTTTGCAGACAACATGGAGCGCATGACCTTCTTCTCGAAGGGCGTGATTGAAACGGTTAAAAAGTTTGGATGGCCACCGGATATTATTCACTGTCACGGTTGGATGACCAGCCTGGTGCCCTTCTATTTGCGGACAGTCTATAAGGATGAGCCACTCTTCCGCAATGCACGGATGACCTATTCAGCGTATAATCATGACGCTGATACCCAGTTCACTCCTGCTGATTTGGAAAAAGCGCTGGTACCACCAATGGCCGCTAAAGAATTAAGTGATTACGTGGTCAATGATAAAGTTGTCCTGGACCACGGGGCTATTGTCCATTCAGATGCCATCATCAAAGGCAGCGAAACCTTGCTCCCTGACGTTGAAAGTGCAGTGAGTGGTCTGGATAAGCCAGTACTCGATTTTGTTGAAGGTGAGGATATGCTCGCCAGCTATTTGGAATTTTATCACAACCTGCTTGAGCAGGAAGTGCAATCCTGATCGAAGCGTTCTGAACTGCATGAATAAATCCCTCCTTTGGGCGATGGCAGCCTGCCTGGCTACCATCGCCCTATTTTCACAATGCACCAAGCCCACTCTGGTTGGTGCGGATATCCTGAACCAGGATCAAAGTGATCTGGTCCGTTCAGATTCATTTACCCTGATCACACGGTCCATTCCCTGGGATACGGTCATCACCTATGATAGCGATGGTGGTGTTTCGCTTACCCGATATCCTCTGGGCGGGATCATCGACCCCCTCATGGGCAATTCAAGTACCACTGTCTACTTTGAAGTCCTCCCATCTTACGGATTTAGCGAGCCAGACTTCACAGGTGCTGTCCTTGATTCAATTATCCTGACCCTCCATATTGATACAGCCAGGATTCTGGGAACACCCATTTCACCCACAACCCTTGACGTCTTCCGCCTCACGGAGAATATTCCGGATGAAGAGTTGACAACCAAGCGGAGTTTTTCCCTGTCACCTTCCCCGCTGGGTACCTATACCGGATCTATTTGGCCGGCGCCCGTCAGTACTTCAGTGGATTATATCGGGACGATAGACACCCAAACTGTGGCCCAGGTTCGGATCCCGCTGGATATGGCGCTTGGAATGGAGCTGATGGCCCTGGATAGTGCGACCCTGGTCAGCGATTCATCATTCCTGTCTATCCTCAATGGATTTGGTGTGCGGTTCCGTGACCCCATCAATGCGTATACAGGGTTCTATATCCAATCTTCCAATACAGCACTGAACCTCTACTATTCTGTGCAGGATACCCTGCATCGTCAAGTCAAATGGGTGCCGAGTTCAACCGTATCCAAAAATCACTTCCTGTATGAGATCGATCGCTCTGCCGTCACTCATCCAGACCTGTTGACCAGCAATACCCCAGCTGATTCCGTTCATGTGATCCAGGGGATCGAAGGGTTCGATCTGGAAGTTCATTTTCCCTATTTGGCGCAACAGGAGCCTGTATTAGTCAATCTGGCCATGCTGGAATTGACCGTTTGCTATCTCGACGGGCCCACAAGTAATCCCTTCGGACCTCCTGCTCAGCTGGAAATTTACACCTACGAAGACGGTCGCCTGATTCTGATCGATGACGTCGTATATGCACTGGGGTCTGGCATCTTCGGCCTGGAGAACTATTTTGGGGGAGTGCCACTGACCCTGGATAATCAGCGGACAACCTACCGATTCAACCTCTCTGCCCAAGCCCAGAAGATCATTCTCGGAGAAGCAAGCCCAACACTCTATGTGCGGGTGCGCCAACGTGAATCCAATCCGACACAAGCCGTTATTTGTGGAGCTTCTTCCACCAATGGCGCGCCTAAACTCACCATCACTTATTCCCGATTAAATCCGTAAACTATGTGCGGTATTGTCGCCTATATCGGTCAACGCGAAGCCTATCCCATCCTGATAAAAGGACTTCAACGCCTGGAATATCGAGGTTACGATAGTTCTGGCGTTGCCCTGCTGAATGGTGGCATGCACATTTACAAGCGCCAGGGGAAAGTAACAGACCTGATTGCCTTTACCGAAGGACAGGACACAAAAGGCCAGATCGGTATTGGACATACCCGTTGGGCGACCCACGGTCAACCAAACCATATCAATGCTCACCCGCACAGCTCAGGAAATGGCCACCTCACCCTGGTCCATAATGGCATCATAGAAAACTATGGCTTGCTCAAAAAAGCCTTAGAAAAATTGGGCCACAGCTTTACCAGTGAAACCGATACTGAAGTGCTGGTGCATTTGATCGAAGAGTTGCAATCACGAGATTCCCTCTCATTGGAAGAAGCCGTCCGTGTGGCCTTGAGCCGGGTCATCGGGGCCTATGCGATTGTCGTTATTGATGAACGGGAACCAGGAAAACTGGTCGCAGCCCGAAAAGGGAGTCCCCTGGTGCTGGGTATAGGAGATGACGAATTTTTTGTGGCTTCCGATGCCACCCCAATCATCGAACACACCAAACGAGTGGTTTATCTCAACGATGAAGAGATCGCCATCCTGAGTAAGGATGGATACATGCAGATTAAAACCATCGGCAACGAAGTCCAGACCCCGTATATCCAGGAGTTGACCCTGGAGATCGAACGCCTTGAAAAAGGTGGCTACGATCACTTTATGCTCAAAGAAATCCATGAGCAGACCAATACGATCGCCGACTGTATGCGCGGGCGCCTCAATGCCACCGAAGGATGGATTCGTTTAGGTGGCGTCGAAGAATTTCAAAATCGCTTCCTGAAGGCCGAACGGATGATCATCATCGGTTGCGGAACCTCCTGGCACGCGGGACTCGTGGGTGAATACCTCTTCGAAGACCTGGCCCGCATCCCCGTTGAAGTGGAATACGCCTCGGAATTCAGATATCGAAACCCGATTATTCGGGAAACAGATGTCATCATCGCCCTTTCTCAATCAGGTGAAACAGCAGATACGCTGGCCGCCCTGGAATTAGCCCGAGAAAAAGGAGCTCTGGTCTATGGAGTAGTCAATGTAGTTGGATCATCCATTTCCCGTTTGACAGACGCAGGCAGTTATATCCATGCCGGACCGGAAATCGGAGTCGCCTCTACAAAAGCCTTTACCGGTCAGGTGACCCTGCTCACCATGATGGCCCTGCAATTAGCCCATTCCCGGGGTACCATCTCCGCCTCCTACTATCAACGCCTGCTGGCCGAACTGGAAAACATTCCTCATAAAGTGGCCCGTGTACTGGAGTGTGAGCCTCAGATTCAATATATCGCCAGGGAGATCCAGGATTCACATAATGCCCTCTACCTGGGGCGTGGATTCAACTTTCCGGTCGCACTGGAAGGTGCACTCAAACTCAAAGAGATTTCATATATCCATGCAGAAGGATATCCTGCTGCGGAAATGAAACATGGCCCTATCGCCCTGATCGATGAGAATATGCCGGTCATTGTGACCGCAACCAACCGAAATGTCTACGATAAAATCGTCTCTAATATCCAGGAAGTGAAAGCCAGGAAAGGAAAGGTGATTGCCATCGTCAGCGAAGGTGAAACAGCCATCTCAGAAATGGCCGACTACACCATTCAGATCCCGGAGACGGAAGATGCCCTGGCACCTCTGCTCTCGGTGATCCCCCTCCAACTCCTGTCTTACTATATTGCAGTCGGAAGAGGCTGTAATGTCGATCAGCCCAGGAATCTCGCCAAATCCGTTACCGTCGAATAACCCCCACTATGACCAACGTCATTGATTTAGACTATAATTCCCAGAAAGATAATCTCGTCATCTCTGAATATGGACGCTATGTCCAGGAACTGATTGACTGGGTAAAGACTCTTGAAGATCCTCAGGCCCGTCAGATCGCTGCAGAAAATGTGGTGGAGATCATGCGTATTGTCAATCCCCAGAAGAATGCCAACGAGGATACCACGGACAAGCTTTGGCAACATTTTTTTCGCATCGCCGATTATCAGATCGATGTGAAGAGCAATGCCGGGGAAACCCCGGCAAAACCCGACCCTAAAGAGATCATACGCGACTTACACTATCCGGTTCAGGAAGTGAAGTTCAGACACTACGGGCATAATATCCAGCAGCTGGTCAAGAAGGCCCAGGCCATGGAACCCAGTGAAAAAAGAAATGAGTTGGTGGTCATCATTGGCTCTTACATGAAACTGGCCTACAAAACGTGGAATAGAGAGCATTATGTCAGCGACGAGATCATCAAAGGCGACCTGGAGGCCCTCTCCGGAAACACATTGAACCTCGAAGAAGGTATTCAGTTTGATACGGCATTGGCACAAGTGTCCTATAGTCAACAGACCACGACCAACACCCGTCGCGGCAAGTATAGTGGCCGCTCATCCGGCCGCGGACGATCCAGTGGAAGCTACAATAAGAACCGTCGCCGCCGATAAGTTCGGCACCTATTTTCCATTCCATTACGGGATCTGGCCTGGGGCACCTATTTTCGCAGCAAAACCCCCTGGATGATCGCCGATAGTTTTGAAGTGATCGGAGGCAATCGCCTTCAAGGTCGCATTACACCCCAGGGCGCCAAAAATGAGGCGCTCCAGATTCTCTGTGCTGTTTTATTGACCGAAGAGACGGTTACCATCCGCAATGTCCCGGCGATCCGGGATGTGATGGCCCTCATCGATCTGCTCAAAGGTCTGGGCGTCACCGTTGAAGAATCCGGTGACCATCAATGGACCTTTACAGCCAATAACATCGATACCTCCTTCCTGGAGGATGAAGCGTTTGCGCTGAAGGCTGGTCGCATTCGTGGTTCGGTCATGTTGATTGGTCCACTGCTTGCCCGATTTGGGAAAGCTCGTCTGCCCAAACCGGGCGGGGATAAGATCGGTCGCCGTCGATTGGACACCCACTTTCTGGCCTTCGAAAAGCTGGGCGCCTCATTTCGTTATGATGACGTCAATAATCAATATTGGATCGAAGCAGATCATCTGCAAGGCAGTTATGTGCTGATGGACGAGATATCCGTGACCGGAACAGCAAATCTGGTCATGGCTGCAGTACAGGCCAGAGGTACAACTACCCTCTATAACGCTGCCTGTGAGCCCTATCTCCAACAACTGTGTCGCATGCTCAATGCAATGGGCGCACGTATCTCAGGGATCGGCTCGAATATGCTGATCATTGAAGGCGTAGAAGCACTGGGCGGTACCAACCACACCCTGCTACCCGATATGATCGAGATCGGTTCCTTTATCGGACTGGCCGCGATGACTCAGTCTGAGTTGACCATTGAAAACTGCCGGGTTGATCAATTGGGTGTGATTCCTGCCACCTTTGCAAAATTCGGGGTTCAGATGGAATTCCAGGGAGATGATATTCATATCCCGGCTCAGGATCATTACGACATCCAAACCTTCATCGATGGCTCCATCCTGACCGTTTATGATTCTCCATGGCCCGGATTTACTCCCGATCTGATGAGTATTCTGGTCGTTCTGGCCACCCAGGCAAATGGGAGTGTACTCATCCATCAAAAGATGTTTGAAAGCCGATTGTTCTTTGTGGACAAGCTGATCGATATGGGCGCTCAGATCATTTTATGTGATCCACACCGCGCCACCGTCATCGGCCTGGGGCGCAAGTACTCCCTGAGAGGCATTGTGATGTCCTCACCGGATATTCGAGCAGGTGTTGCCCTGCTGATCGCTGCGTTGTCCGCTGAAGGACGAAGTATCATTCACAATGTCAACCAAATTGACAGAGGTTACGAACAGATCGACACTCGTCTGCAAGCACTGGGGGCGCAGATCAGAAGGATCGATAGCTAAGTACGGGCACTTTTTTTCGCATGACTCGGCATGAGAAGTTAATTTCAACCTGTCGAACGGCCCATATCGGTAACATCGCTCGATCAACTCGAGTGGAAAAACTATATGAATCACTGATCGAAGGTGTCCTGGAACATCAGTTTACCAGTGTTGCTGATTTTCTTTCACCAGAATTAGTCGCAGGCCTGAGAGCAAATCTTCAATCCCGCCTCCATCATGGGAAAATGCATCCGGCTGGAATTGGTCGCGCTATTGGCCATCAAACAGATGCGAGTGTTCGTGGTGACCTGATCAGCTGGCTGGATGATCATTCGAAGGACCCTTTTGAAAAAGAGTTTCTGGCGTCTATTCAGGATTTTATGCAGTATCTCAACCAGACCTGCTACACTGGCTTGAATGCCATGGAATTCCACTATGCCATATACGGTCCCGGGTCATTTTACATGCGACACAAGGATCAGTTTCGATCGGACTCGGGGCGGCGGTTTTCCATAGTGACCTATCTGAATGAAGATTGGTTGCCCATCGATGGAGGCGCATTGGTTCTGTATCCGGAAAACGAGGCAGAGAAAGTCTACTTCCCCGAGGGAGGCCGGATGACCTTCTTTAAAAGTGATGCCGTCGAACATGAAGTGTTGCCCACACTTCGCCCTCGCATGAGCCTGACCGGCTGGTTGAAGTCTGTCTGACGAAACAGGGCGGACATTGCGGCCCGCCCTGCTGAAATTATCCTTCTAGTGATTTTCGTCCCAGAAACACCTGGATGCCGACTCGGAAACCGATTCCTCCAGTTGTATCCTTGTATTCAACACTTCCTTCTTTATCGGAAATCTTGCTGAACTGGTATTCCAGTCGGGTGCCCAGGGAGACATTCGGCCGAATGAAATAGTCGCCGCCTATGCCCGCAGTAAACCCGGAGAGATTGTTGGAATCAGATTCGGAATCTCCGTCATATTCATATTTCGTTTTAATAACTCCATATGAATAAGCACCACCGACTGAGAATTGGAAAGGACCTTGCATGGGGATGAAGTATCGAACCATCGGTCCAATCTGGAAGATGGTCACCTGATCCGTATCTTCAGATTCTTTCTCCTTTGCCCGAGAATACAGCAGCGTGCCATGCAGTCCGGCCATAAGATGGTCCGTGAAGAAATAGCCGACATCAGGGGAAGCGTTGAAACCGAGGATACTGGTTTCGTATTCCTGCTTACCGAATGGAGTCGTGTACGTCGATTTTTGGGTATACACGCCAAATCCAAGTCGGTTGGGAATGATCTCCAGTCCGGTGACCGGATACAATCCAGGTGTCACCTGAGTGAAGGCGCCAATGAGTACATCGCCTTTCTGTGGTTGTGCTTCCATAACGGTAACGCCGAACAGGAAGAGCAGGGTGGTGTAGAGCGTAAACTTGAACATGATGTGCGGGGTTTAGTGTAAATGTGAAGTTCGCTCTCCATTCGGAAATCCTTGTGGCAACATTCGCCTCAAACACATATTTAATTTGTCACATTCAATAATAATCAATATGTCTTGAGGGGCTGCGCTCCATGTGAGAATTGGTCTTCACCTGGATTTCTATCATCTTTGCACAAATGAATGAATCATGAAATGGTCTGTTTTTCTCTTTTTGGCGTGTCTGATGGCCATTTGTACTTCTTGTTCTCAGCAGGATGAATCATGCGAGGCACCCGCTAAGAAGAAAATTTATAACCCCAATGGGGATAGTGAACTGGCTCTGCTGATGCGCGATATGTTTGATGAGGGTATGCGGGTAAAAGAGGAAGTTGCCTCTGGTAAACGGCCCTTGCCCAATTGGGATGCAGATGCTATGTTTACCGCCCATGCGACCCAGCCCGAGAAGGTAGCGACCCCCGAATTTAAAGCTTATGCACAGGCGTTTCTTGAATCGGCAAAAGCCATGGAAGATGCCTCACCGGAGGACTACAGACAATCTTATCAGGGAATGGTTAAAACTTGTGTGGCCTGTCATCAGGAGGTATGCCCGGGCCCGATCGTCAAGATCAACAAGATGCTCCTCGATGAATCTCAAGGGTTATAGGGTTTCTCGTCCTTCTGATTTCCGCCTTCCGCTTCTGGCCATTTAGTCCGGATCCAGGTTACTGGAATTTTTGTCGTGCAGGGGAAATGGTTGAAACCAGTCTCTGTCCTACTGGTGGCTCATACACCCAGGGCTCAAGCCCTGGGCTACACAGTCTCCGGGTTGAGGGTTATCGCAACAGGGTCTCTGCAAAGTCTAACCCGAAAAACCTCGTATTTCAATGAGAGAGGACATGTTCTCTGGCACTCAGTTCTGTTTTGACAGATGTTCGGTTTCTGGTTAGAATAACCCCAGCCTTCATTGGTCAATCCTTCGAAATAACCCAATAACGCCAAAAGCCGAAAATTGTCTAAATCACAGATGAGCACAGATTACTGGATTTTACAGATGAGGAGGTGTTGGTCATTTGGATTTCATGCTTGTGATTTGGTCGGTCCCACTAGTGTGCTTTATGGCCACTACCAGTATTGAAAGGATCCTAGAAGCACTACGTCCCAAAGTCCCTCGGTCCCAGAGTCTCCAAATCCCTCCGGTCCTCGGCCCTCGGTCCTCAATTCGGCTTGTCGCAAACCAGGAATAACCCATCATATTTTCCGAATTCCGCTTTCCGCCTTCGTTTCTCCGTCTCACTTCCCTTCCATCCGATCGGCCATCCGATACACCGTTTCCACGATCTGATCAATTAAAGGCGGATAGTGGACATATTGCACGTGTTGGTTGTCTTCACCCCAGATCGGAATAGACACCACCTTGGTCCGTTCGCCCATTGTGACCATGACTTGCAAAGGCATCGGCTTGGGTTTTTCTCCCTTCCTGCGATGGCAAAGTGGATCAGTACAATCATACTCTCGTTCGAGGTCGAAATAGCCCTGGTCGCGAATCCAAACCGTGAACTCTTCCAATTCAGTCCGGTCAATATTTTTACGGGTCACCATCAAGCCTTCTCGCGCTGTCTGGACTTCCCGAATCAGGCGGCCTTCTGAATTGATCTTGACGTACTGTCGGTAGACCGGATTGATTCCGCCATAAAACCCGCCGCCGGCCACTTCTATCTGAATGCGAAGGGGTGGCGAGGCAGGAGAATTTCCCTTTTGCCATCTTCGCCAGAAGGCCCACCAGGGGCTTTTCACCTTCCTGGATCTGGAAGCAATTTTATCTCGTTTGACCAGGATCGTTGGCAGTTCATACCAGGGACGGACAAACGGAGTGGCTTCCGCTTCAACTTTTTGAAAGACATAGCGATAGCCTTCACCACGATCTCCTGTGTGGAAATCGAGGGTCAGTTGATCTGCCTGAGGTTGTTGGACACAGAATACTGAATCACCTCGATAGGGCAGGTACAATTGACCTTGCATGACCTTCCAGGAGTGTTCTTTATACACATCACTGGTAAATGTTTCTACTGTTTGGTCAAATTGAAAGTGCAGGTAGGAGGGAAAGGCCTCCAGTCCCTGATGGACAACAGTATTGGATGATGAATGGACGGTATGCAGGTATTGCCACCAGGTTTCCACCAAATGGGCGGAAGACACTTTTGAATAAGGGCAAAGAGTGGATTGGGCACCGCTTGGGTGGGGGTGAAGGAAGAGGCCAATCAGGCCGGTCAGGAATAGATGACGCAGTACCATAGGACCTAAAAAGGGACAAGCGGGTCTTCACCCGCCTGCCCAAAAATTCCCCCTTAAAGTTTTATGCCTAACGTCATCACAAACAAATCCTGGATCTGTTCGGTATTGACGAGTATTTCTGGTGCGTTCGCCGTCGCGTAAGGGATATACCCTTCTTCTCTGGTCTGTCTGCGGAATCCAAGGTCGATATAGAAGTTGCTTTCTCGAATTCCAAGGCCAGCTGACCAGGAGCGTGACCACATGTCATTATTAGCATACTCCGTGCCAGAAAATCCCATTCCAGCTCGAAAACGAAAAATATTGTAGGCCAATTCACCACCTAACCGGATGTTCAATGCATCCTGTAAGGTTTCAATGATCGCCTGGTTGGCTTGACGCTCAGCCTCCCGGAATGCGGGATTGTCCACTTCTGGGGTAAAATTGAAACTGGAGGTGCTATAATCTACCCACTCGATTTCAGCACTGATGAAACCGGAAGCGCGATCTACACCAGTCAGGCTTTCCCCTCCTCCGAGAAGGATTCCAATGTCTCCGATCAAGCGCCAGGGCGTGTAGAGTCGATAATCGAACACCCCGTCAGGTGAACTGGCATCAAGGTTATAAGTCTGCCCGTTTTCAGTGAAGGAGTAGGTCAGCTTCTTGGTGTAATTATCCGTGATGGCAAAAGCCGTAGGTGTATGCACAGCAGCGCCGACTCGAATCATCTGGTTGACCCGGTAGATCAACCCCAGTTTGAGATTTACACCAGTGCCACTGCTCTCCAGGTCTTCCTGCCAGGTCAGACTGTTAAAGAAGGGTATCGTATCCATTTGGTCTTCTTCCCGGTACCGCTTGCTTTCCTGATAATTGAGGATGGGAATTCCGACCGTTGCCCCCAGAAAGAGCTTGTGGTCATAGTTGCCGGCAAAACCGAGTTGTAATTCATTCTGATAACCTGAAGTGGTAATGGTTTGCTCCTTGCGGACCAGGGCACTTCGGTCCGGTACCAGCAGAAAATCCGATGTGTAAAAATTGTCATTATCCTGATCGTAGATCGCTCCAGCTTCATAGGCCAGTCCAGCTTCGAACTCATCCAGGTCATCGGGAAAGATGCCATCTGCCAGTTCAACAAACCGATCGGTTACCGACCCGGGAGCTAGTCCCTGCCAATACTTTTGTGATCGGTAAGTGGCCATTTGGGTGATACCTATACCAAGGTTGGCTGACTTCCATCGGCCCCGACGAGGTTGATGAGCGGCAACGATATTCCCGTTGTTGAAATGAAATCGATTCAGATCATCGGGGTAAATATCGTTGTCGCCACCCAGCAGGCGGCTGTTATTTGAAATGTGATAGAGGCCGGGCGTCAGAGAAAGTTCTGATCGGCGGAAGGCGGCCAGTCCTGCAGGATTGGTGGATAAGGCGCCAAAGTCTGCTCCGAGCGCTCCGAGGCTGCCCATGACACCGATATATCGAGCTCCTCCATTGCGATCCAATCGGCTGAACCGGAGGGCATCACTGGCGGATTGAGCCATTAAGCCCTGAACAGCCATAAGGCAAAAGAAGAGTAGTGTTGTCTGTATTTTCATCTGAAAAAGAATTCTGATCAAAGGTGAAATAAAAAGGTGGATGAAGCCCATTGAGCTGATCATCCACCTTTGCACATATTACTTTGGAACGTAGCTGAAACGTTTATTGGTCGCCGCCTCGTCCTTTCTTCCTTCCGCTACTGCTTCCGGAATTGCTGTTGCTTCGCTGTCTGCTGGAATTACTTCCACTATTGAAGGTGCCACCACTGCTACTGTTGTTACTCCGTGATGGGCGTTCAAACGAACGGCTGGGTGTCTCCCGCCGAGGGGGAGTAGGTGCCTGATAACTCGGACGATCCTTCGATTCTCCGGTCAGGGAAGGTTTGGGTCGGACGCTGGTTCCGATTATTGTCATCCTTTTTGGGACGAGTTTGTGGGGCCGTGTTTGGCCGTGTTCTATTCCTCGATTCCGGGAATGTCCGGGGTTCTGTCGTTGGCGGAGCCTGACGGCGGCGTAAATATTCATCCCGATAGCTTTCCCGAGATTTATCTTCACGAGTAGGGCGATCAGACTGTTCCGTTGGTCGTTTGTCAGGAATGTCACTCCAAGTATTCCGCTCCTTGACGGGATCATTCGGACGGGTAGAAGGATTGGCAGAAGGCGACAGTGGGTCTCTTCGGACAGGGTCCTTTACTTGTGGATTCCTTGGTGCGGCCGGTTGGTCCAATCCAGGGCGAACCGTAGAAACATCACGATCACGGACATTGGTATTGTCACGGATCTCTCTTCCGCCTCCAGTGTCGTCCTGTTCGCCAGACCTGTTTCCAGCCGGGCGCCCAATGGATTCTTTGAGAATCGGAATCCCTCCGCCTACATATTCTGGATCACGAACAGTTCCTCGGCTGGGCCCGGTACGAGACCCCGGAATCCGTGGCCCATAATGGGTGCCCTTGGGATTCTGGTTGACTGTGCCGTTTCCATTGCCATTCCAGTAACCCGGTTGGTTGTAGACATCATTATAATAGTAGTTGTTGTTCACGTAATAGTTGTTTCCCCAACCGGAGCCCCAACCATTGTTCCAACCGTTATTCCAACCATAGTTCCAGCCACGATTAAAGCAGGCCCCTCCCCAATAGGGATCAAACCACGGATCGTAGACCCGGTATGCACCCCAACGGTTATACGACCATGGATCGCTGTAATGACGCCAACCCCAGGTATTCCAACCACCACCGATCACAATGCTCGGTCCCCAACGCATCCGATTGTGTCGACGCCAGGACCAATAGTCATTCCCGCCTCCGATATTGATATAGATCGAAGAGCCAGGCATGATCCATGGATCGTAGAATCCGAGGTCAGTGTAAACGGGATCATAGTAGTCAAACCCGCGATAAGGGTTGTGGAAACGACGAAGACGGGAGGAATAGAAGTAACCCTGGTCTTCCCAGTAATCATAGTCATCGTAATCGTCCTCATACTCCGGAAGCTCCTCCCGGTAAGAGGATACAGGTTGTGGTGTTTCCACAACGGAAACTATCGGCTCGGGTGAGACATCCCACACCGGGTCATAGTAGAGGTCGTCGTCAGATTGTGCTTGCATCGTCAGCGGTAAGGTGGCCGCGAACAAGAGCATAATCAGGTTTTTCCAAAGATTTTTCATGTGCATTACTCGTTATAGTCTATCTCCTCTCTTCCAATACTAATATAGTACTTTTGAGGCCTGAAAGGTGTTAAAACGCTCTTAATTCAATTAAACAGCGTGTTAAACAAGACGTCAATGTTTCAACAATGGAAGCATTCATCCGGTTCCAGCGCAACGAACAGAACGTTTCATCCGTAAAGAGCTTCAACCCAATTTTTTGATATGGCAAAGGCAATCACATCCCGTAGCGAAGATTACAGTCAATGGTATAACGATATAGTCCGGAAGGCCGGTATGGCCGATTACAGCGCCGTGCGAGGATGTATGGTCATCAAACCACATGGCTTTGCCATCTGGGAAAAGATGCAGCAGCAACTCGACAAGATGTTCAAGGATACTGGCCATGTCAATGCCTATTTTCCCCTGTTCATTCCCAAGAGCTTTCTGAGCAAGGAGGCAGAGCATGTGGATGGTTTTGCCAAGGAATGTGCGGTGGTAACCCACCACCGACTGATGAATGCCCCCGATGGGTCCGGTTTGATCGTCGATCCGGATGCCAAGCTGGAAGAGGAACTGATTGTACGTCCGACTTCAGAAACGATTATCTGGAATACTTACAAGGATTGGATCCAGAGCTATCGTGATCTTCCCTTGCTGATTAACCAATGGGCCAATGTCGTGCGGTGGGAGTTGCGTACCCGCCTCTTCCTGCGAACTGCGGAATTCCTCTGGCAGGAAGGGCATACAGCACATGCCACCCGGCAGGAAGCAGTCGATGAAACGAGAATGATCCTGGATATCTATGCGACATTTGCAGAAGAGTATATGGCCATGCCTGTCGTCAAAGGAGTAAAGACAGCAAATGAGCGATTTGCAGGCGCCGATGATACCTACTGTATCGAAGCCCTAATGCAGGATGGAAAGGCCCTCCAGGCTGGGACATCCCACTTCCTGGGACAGAATTTTGCCAAGGCCTTTGATGTGACCTTCCTCAATAAAGAGAATCAACAGGAACTTGTCTGGGCCACCTCCTGGGGTGTCTCGACGCGCCTGGTCGGCGGACTGATCATGACTCATAGTGATGATGATGGTCTGGTATTGCCCCCCAAACTGGCACCGACGCAAGTGGTGATCGTCCCGATTCCGAAGCCTTCACCCGAGATCAATGACGCTGTGGAGACACTGATGAAAAATCTGCGTGCGCTAGGTATATCTGTCAAGTACGACAATGACGAGACCAAACGTCCCGGATTCAAATTTGCTGAACACGAGATGCAGGGTGTGCCTGTGCGGGTTGGTGTCGGCATGCGCGATCTGGAAAAAGGTCAGCTGGAGATCGCCCGACGAGATACCAAGGAGAAAGCCTTTGTTCCAAAGGATGGAGCGGCCGATTATATCCTCAACCTGCTAGACGAAATTCAGGAGAATTTACTCCAACGAGCGAAGGCTTATCGAACAGAGAACACCCGCAATGCGGATTCCATGGAAGAACTGACCTCCATCCTGGACGGCCCCGGTGGTTTTGTCTCCGCCCATTGGGATGGCACATCAGAAA
Organism: uncultured Saprospiraceae bacterium; assembly: GCA_942490895.1. Lineage (GTDB taxonomy): Bacteria > Bacteroidota > Bacteroidia > Chitinophagales > Saprospiraceae > JAGNXB01. The sequence continues at coordinate 445,415 of CALNZC010000052.1, read as the reverse complement.
CTGAATTAGCCATCAAAGAGCAGACCAAGGCCACCATCCGGTGCATTCCACTGGATGGCCCAGTCGAACCAGGAAATTGTATTCTGACAGGAAATCCCAGTAGTCAGAGGGTATTGTTCGCACGGGCGTATTGACGCAGAACCATCTCTGACTCTCTTCGAATTCGCTCATAATTGGATGAGCAATTGAGACTCTTTGGTTGGCCAAGGAGTGAAGTGTGTTGCGGTGCCCATGGAAATAGAAGGCCTTTCCATGTATGGCCTTTGAAGGCTTTTGCTATTTGCCGACAAATCTGACTATTTTATTTTCAATGGATAAAATGGCAATACGGCTATTTCACCGCTTATAATATTTATTTACTGTCCTAAGAAAAGAGGAGAAGCGAAATTTAATTTGCATTTCGACGTTGATGCACACATTCGTGTTGTGTGGTACGATAGATTTATGAAATAATATCTGAATTTAGTGATAAATTGGAATCATATATAGTTCATTCCAAATTTTTTACTTATGAAAAATTCTATCCCCCCCAAAGTCGTTTGCCTCCGACCTTTCATAAAGAAAGCTCATGGCATTCTCCCTTTAGGATTTGCAATTTTGCTTGTATTTTCTTGCCAGTCCATTTTTGGGCAGGCCAGTGATCCGATGCCTGCAATGTGTGGTATGAGTGATTCAATTGCCCCTTCTGGGCAGGGTGGTCAACCAGCACCTGGATCAATGACATGTGATTCCCACAGTGGAGACCCTGTATTTTCAGATTTAGGGCGGTTTTTACCGCCAACAAGTACGAGGAGCATTGGAGTACATGTAAATTTTATTGTACTGCAAAAGTTAGATGGCACTGGAAATTTTCAGGATATCCCTGAACATCGCGCATTTCTAGACGAATGGTTGGCGACTTGTAATTCTACCTTTGCCAACCTTTGGGGCTCAGGAGATCCCGACTGCCAAGTACCCGCATCAGATGCCAAGGTAGAGATCATCCCAAATTGGATCTTCATGATAGATCCTTCAATAGATGAGTACTATTGGGACAATACAAATAATCCAGGATGGACGGATTGTCCCAATAAAGGCTCTTGGTGGCTCAATGCTTTGGATGCCTCGCTCAACAGTAATCCATCAATACCACGAGGGATCAACGTATACTTCACCAATCATGGTCCTGTTTACCATCAGTTGGTGACGTTACAAACCATAGATAATCCCCAAGATGCCGGAATGCCATACACATGGTGTTCAGAGTGGCCATCCAGGACAGATTTGCAACAACCATCCAGAGTCCATATTGCCAATTTGTATCTGAAATACTATTGGTTTAAAAATTTCCTTGTAGACGGTCAACCATTCTCCGTAACTCGAGGCTGGCTGGTAGGAGAAGGGGCCACTCTTGCCCATGAATTTGGTCATTCCTTTATCCAAGAGTATAATCATGAAACTTTTGGCTGTGAGAATCATTTGCTTTCCACCGGAGGATGGCGCACAGTTTTGCGTGAACTAGATGTCGAATACATACATCGGGGGTTGGTCTACAATAGCCTCCGTCAATTCATCGACTGTGACGAAACGTATCATCACAATGTATGGTCATCCGAAAATGAATGGGTGATCGATGAAGACGAGACCTGGAAGTTAGATATGCGCCTGTACAATCATGTGCGCGTTTCAGCCGGAGCCACACTCACCATCACGTGCAAAGTGCTCATGCCTCAATGGGGTATTATCACTTTGGAGAGAGGTGCTCGACTTATTGTGAATGGTGGGCAAGTACAACGAGCCAATACATGTGGCCCGGAAGAGTACTGGCATGGCATCTATGCCCAAGGCAACAGCAACCTGAATCAGCCAGATCCGAATGGTGTGCTCAATGCAGCTCAGGGCAGCGTCGTCTTATTATATGGTGACGGTATGATCGAAGGTGCCAAACGGGGTATCTCTACTTCGTTTTCCCCATTTGGCGATATCCCGGCTTATCGAGGGGCATTGATTCAAGCAAATGAATTTACCTTCAAAAATTGTTCCAAAGGTGTGGAGTTTAACAAATACAACCACCCGAACTTCAGCAACTTTTACGATACACATTTCCTGAGGACCAATACAGGGAGTATGGGTGCAACGGCGTATCGATGTGGGCGACGAATGGAGTTCTGTTTGAAGACTGTTTCTTACAGAATAAGATCAGCCAGGGCATCATCAGTTGGGATGCTTCTTATACCGTCACCAAAGGAAACAAATTTACCGGGTCCATCGTCGGTTTACTTGCAGGAGGCTCCACCCTGCTCAATGGAGAGATCCAGGTGGGCATACCGGGTCCTGCAGATGGGTATCACAATCAATTTTATAACAACACAGTGGGTATTCGAAGCACGTCAAATGGTGTCTTCAAGATCTGGCGCAACACCTTCGATGATTTTGATTTTGATGTGGCCATGACAGGAACCAATTTCAGTGAATCAATCCACAATCTTTTTAAGGCTGAAGCAGCTGGTGTGCAAATGGAGTCAACTGGTTTAGGGCTTAATGAAGTGAATTGCAATACTTATAATGACAATATTGTAGGAGTCAATATCGTGGGCAATAATGAGCTTTTCACCTTCCGGGAAGAGCAATTCAATACCCAGTATCATGATCTTTTCCTGGAAGGACCTTCAACGAACCCTGGTGCGATACAGACCTTTCAAGGATCTCAAGGTGCAGCCCGTTGGAATTATTTCACCTCCGGCAAACCAGAACAGATCAAAACCAGTACGGTCAGCCCGAATAACAATACCGCGGCCTTCCATTACTATCATCCAGATCCAACTTCCAATCCGTTAGTCAAGCCTCGATGCGCCCTTAATGATGGCACATGCACAAATCCTAGTAATTTCCATATACACCAGACTGTTGGAATATGCTTTCTTGTGCCTCCTTATTCATACCACCTGGAGAGGAGCCATGTACCAGTATAGCCTGCCTGGATAGCTTGAGAATAGCCATCTCCATTGTGGAAGGACAATTAATAGAGGAGTACGACCCAGCATTGGAGGCACTCTGGCAGCAGCTTGTTTCACGCAGAGAGCGTTCCGTAAATGGCTTGGTGAAAGACTATATGTCTAGCGCAAGTTGGATGGCTCTTCAATCTATGCTCCAGTCGGATGTCAATCCGATGAACCAACGAAGGCTTGTTTCATTAGCCTTGTACATGGAAGATTGGCTCACAGTAGATACGCTTTTGAGTCTGTTTCCTGGCACAAAAGTGGAGGACCAGCAATTTGTGCAGATCCAGCAGATCAATCGTGATGTGCTCAGTGACACTGCATTTGTATTGACCACGTCTCAAGAAACTACTCTGACAGACATTGCCACCAGTGGCACCACAGAGTCGGGTATGGCACAGACCTTGTTATCGCGTCTCACCGGTACAGTAATTATGCCACAGATTCCGGATATCGGGGTTTCTGGATTAAGAGAGTCTCAAGTGCAACAACCTTCCAGTGTTGTTAGTGGAATAAGTGTTTCTCCAAATCCCGCCACTGAGGAGTTGATAATTGAATGGCAACCTGCTGAAGGTCTCCCGCCCAATCAAGTTTACACGGTTGAAGTTATTCACGGTGTAACTGGTCAAATTCTGACGAATCGAATTCTTACTAAATCAGTGAGTATTCGATATCTCGTGACGGATTGGCCTACGGGTCTTGTTGTAATTCTGATTAAAGATGCTTCATCTGGTCAGATTTTGGAATCTACCAAAGTAACCATCCAGCACTAAGTTTATTTTATCATGATATCGGGCGGACAATCAAGCCGCCCGATATTATTAATGTAATTGTATGCATAGGCCTCACTATATCCTTTTCCTACTTCTTTTTAATTGCGTTAATTTAGTTAGTCAATCTGAGCAAACTTTCTTGGGCTCCATTGATCCACACACTTCAACAACAGATTTTCCTTTTTTTGACAAAGGTTTAATTGTCATCACAATTGGTGATCTGGTTTTTATTGAAAATGGTTATGTCGAGTTTAATGATAAACGAGCGTGTCATTTAATTCGGATTGGGCTTGATGATTTTCAGGTAGAAGATCAGGTGCTCTTCGAAAGCCCGCAAGGTGACATCGCCATTACAAAAGGTGTTGTCACACCAGATAGTTGTCTGCTTTTTACGGGTGAATGGTTTGACTATAATCAAGGTTTGATGCGGACGTTGTTAGTCAAGTATGACCCGTTCTTGAATGTTGTGTGGATGACGACCTTTCCGGAATTGGAAGATCCGGATCGGAGGTATTACGGCACGGATGTATGTATGACACCTGTAGGGGATATATTAATGTATGGCGATTACTCAAGGTATGAAAATGGAGATTGGCAGGAATCGGAATGTTATGTTCTGAAAACCGATGCGAATGGAAATCTCCTGTGGTATAAGGAAATCAAGGATGATTATTTAGGAACACTGGCCTATGGCAATTTGACACCGACAAGTGATGGAAATTATATAATCAGTACACTTGCACGATACCCCTTACCAACGGGCAACTGGATGCGGGTATATTATCAATATGTGAAGATCAATGGAGATGGGGACGTGCTCTGGAAAAAGGTATTGATCGATTCGCAAAATGATAACCAATTGCCCTTTACTACTTCTACTGCAAACGGAGGATTTGTGGCAGCCATGCAGAAGGATACATTCGTCGTCAATAAAGGTCCAGGGCCGTGGCGCAATTTGCGATGGTATGATAAGAATGGCATTAAAACAGTAGAGCATCATTGGGATATTCTGTTGGGATTGACCGGAGCAAATGATTTACTTGAGGCGGCAAACGGAGATATTATCGTGACAGGAGTGCAACGATCTGCTTGGGGTCGTGGTCAATCCTTTATCGAGCGCTATTCAGCGGAGGGCGAATTGCTGTGGGAGCGGATTTATAATGACTCATTAGCGCGACCCTGGCCGGGAGCCTTCCTGGCCTTCGTCAGCGTGACGGAGTTGGATGACCACCGGCTGGCCATCACGGGTATCGTGACAGACAGTGTGGATACGGTGACCAACCCGAATTGGCCACCGTTGAATTTTAATGTTTTATTTGTCGTGCTGGATAGCTTGGGCTGTCTGGAGCCGGGATGTGACGGCGTGCTGCAGGTGATCACTGCGTTAGAAAATTTTCAGGAGCTTGCACCACTGGTAGTGCCCTTGTTGCACGTGGCGCCAAATCCAGCATCGGATCATGTGGTGGTTCAGCTGCCTGAGCAAACAAGATCACACCTGGATCGTGGTGTACTGACTTGTTATGATCTGCAAGGGCGGGTGGTTCAGACCTGGTCCTGGCCGCAGAGCAATTCTAATCAGATGGATCTCGATCTTACGGGTTTGTCGATGGGAAGTTATTTTTTGGTGTTGACCAATGGAGGGTATCCTGTGGGGAGTGGGAAGCTGGTTATTCAACGTTAATTTTTGAATCCTTAATAGATGATTGTCATGATTCGATCCTACTTCATTTTAAGTCTTTTGTTGATAGGGAGTATCCTGCATGCTCAAAAAGTAGACTTTGCCCCTGTGGGAGCAAAGTGGTATATCAATCAGATTGTGGTGGACCCCATTCCTGCGGATTCCTTTATTATCGTTGAAGTGACCGGCGAAGAAATAAAATCCGGGCAGTTGTGTCGAGTGATTGAAAATTTGAGTGGCTGCGGGTTGCCCAATCCCGCGCATGTGTTCACTCGAAATGATTCGGTCTTTTTCTACAGCTCAGTGACCAGTGAATTCGAACTTTTGTATGATTATACAGCTCAGGTAGGAAGTGAATGGACGGTGAAGGGATTGTCAAACTTTAATGGAGTGGATATCAAGGTGCAGGTCACAGGGTTGTTCGACTGGGCATTTGGTGATGATACGTTAAAAGCGATGGCTATCAAGACACCGCCAATTCTGGATATCTGGGGGGATTATATCTTGGAAAAAATTGGCGGACGAGCCTATCTGAGTCCCACCTATCTGGAGGACTGTGGCATCGACCAGTGGGCTTATATGCCACGTCCAATCCGATGTTATGAAGAGAATGGAAAGCTTTACAATTTCAACCCTCAATTTGCTTGTGATTATTATGATGATATTTCCTCGACATCAGAAATCACATCAGAAGACAAATTTGTGGTGCTGCCAAACCCGGCACAAGATGCAATTCAGATTTCCGGGTGGTCTGAACCGGGAATCTGGTCATTGGTTGATATCCATGGAAGAAAAGTGCTGGAGATCTCCTTGAAAGAAGGTGACTCATCCCGTGAAATAAGCAACTTGACATCGTATCCAGCGGGGTTCTATTTTTGGCATTTCACCTCTTTAAGGGGACGAGTTGTTGCTACTGGATCTTTGGTATTGGGGCAATGAGCAATCAAAATTACTATTGCCAAGTGGCTAAGATCCACAAGATGCTCTGGTAATCACCTGCATCCTGACGGGATAATCACTGCTCAAAGAGTCCTGTTTGCCAGAGCATATTGATCGATTCGCTCAGCCTCGTCTTAGACAGGAATGAACGGATGGTCAGCCATGAACTGCTCTCTAGTAGTTGAACTTTCCATCACTTGTCCATGGTTTTTTCTATTTTGACCACAAATTGAACCTATGCACATCGACACCGACAAATGGGATAAGCAGGACTATCTGGCCTTTATCCTGTTATACCTGGCCGAGGCCGATGGCCAACTGGAGGATCAGGAACTACAATATATAGCAGATCATCTGGGTAAAGACCACCTGGATGATATTCGTAAACCGGCGAGTCAGTGTAACGATATTCAATGCCTCGAAGTCATGCAAGCACTCCGGCCTCGATTCTTTCCTGGAGATTCCGGGTTGGAATCCCTGAAGAAGGAAATGACGGGACTGTGTCAGGCAGGTGAGCATTTTAGCCAGTTTGAACAGCAGGTGATCGAAATGATCGCCAAACAACTGTAACGACCAATATTGACCAGTTGGAAAAAGTCCCGTACCCTGTAGTACTGGGCTTTTTTCATGTGATGAAGCGTATTTAGATGAGAAGAATTTCCAAAGGAAAGGATGCATCCAAGGGAGATTCCGCCTAATTTTGCATCGCCATAGAATAGAACAACCATGGGAAGAGCATTCGAATATCGCAAGGCCACAAAAATGAAGCGTTGGGCCAGTATGGCTAAAGCCTTTACCCGAATCGGCAAGCAGATCGCCATTTCTGTAAAGGAAGGTGGCCCGGAACCAGAAGCCAACCCGAAGCTTCGTGCAGCCATACAGAATGCGAAGGCGGCAAACATGCCCAAGGAAAATGTCGAGCGGGCCATTAAAAAAGCCTCTTCCAAGGATCAGGAGGAATACAAGGAGTTGGTGTATGAAGGATATGCCCCTCACGGTATAGCGGTCCTAGTCGAATGTGCAACGGATAATCCAACCAGGACAGTGGCTAACGTACGGTCATACTTTAATAAGTGCAACGGAAGTTTAGGGACCTCCGGGTCAGTCGATTATTTGTTCGATCACAAGTGTTTTTTCAAAGTGGTCTTGCCGGAAGGTGTGGATCTGGAAGAACTGGAATTTGAAATGATCGACTTTGGCGGTGAAGAATTGGGGGAAGAAGAGGGCCTGGTCGTGATCTATGGTGCTTTCGAATCCTTCGGCTCATTACAGACCTTCCTGGAAGAAAAAGGCATGGAAGTGGACTCCTCCGGCTTTGAACGCATCCCTACGATGACCAAAAAATTGACTGAAGCGGAGATCGCGGATGTCGAGAAATTGCTCGAGCGCTTGGAAGAGGATGATGATGTCAACCAGGTGTTCACCACCTTGGCTTGACGACCCTGAGATCTTATCTGAAAAGCTCCGCGGAGATATGATCCGCAAAATCCAGCCCGGATTCTGTCAATCGAAATGTATTGTCTCGTTCATAAACCCATGCCTTCTCCAGAAAGGGGCGGACGGCATGTTTGAAATGTGACTGCTCCTCTGAGGTGAGATCAGCCATTCGGCATCCCCACTTGGTACGTAAACGAGTGAGCACATATTCATTAAACTTTTCAGCGGCAGAAAGGACTTCGGTTTCCCTCACCAAGCTACCTTTTTGAATGCCATTTATATAGGCTGGGTTATTCGCCACATTCCAGGATCGGACTTGTCCGTTATAGCTGTGGGCAGCAGGGCCAAATCCCAGATAGTGCGCCCCTTGCCAGTAGCTGGTATTGTGCTTTGACTCTCGTCCGGGGAGGGACCAGTTACTGATCTCATAATGATCAAAACCGGCTTGCGCCAGGGTCTGTCGAAGCAAGGCAAATTGACGAACCGTCTGTTCATCTTCTGGAGAGGGGGAAGACCCTGATTTGACAAAATGGGCCAGGGCCGTTTTCGGCTCGACTGTAAGCGCATAGGCGGAGATGTGATCCACGCCGGCCTCCACCATCGTTTTAATATTCTCCAGAAAGGTATCATCGGTCATGCCCGGTGTGCCGTAGATCAGATCGGCATTCAAGCTGGGAAACCCGGCTTGTTTTGCCCATTGGAGCGAGGTAATGGCTTGATGGGCATCGTGGCTCCGGTTCATATAGGCCAGATCTGTTGGAGAGAACGACTGGACTCCGATGGACAATCGATTGATCCCGATGGCGTGGAGCTGTTCCAGATATTCTTCCGTCAGGTCGTCCGGGTTGGCCTCCAGGGTGATCTCCGGATCTGCAGTGATCGGATAATGCTTACGAAGTAACTGCAAGAGTTGATGCAATTCTTCTGATGTCAACACAGACGGTGTACCGCCACCAAAATAGAGGGTAGAAAACGGATCATCCGGGAGCTCATTTTTTCGGGAAATGATCTCTTGATGCAGCGCCGAAAGGAGATTGTCTTTGAGACGTAGAGAAGTGGAAAAATGAAAATTACAGTAGTGGCACGCCTTTCGACAAAATGGAATATGCAGATAGATGCCGGCCATAGAAACAAAGGTAGGGGAAAGACCGGGAGGGGTAGCCTGCTAGTATAATTAAACGCTCATTCCTGGTTTGTTACCACCTGGAATGAGCGAAATTCAAGGACAGGAATGATTACAACTGTCCACGTACAGCCTCGATCAGGGCCGGAGCAGGAGCCACGCCTGACTGTCGCCATACGGCTTTACCATTTTTGAAGATCATGATGGTCGGGATGGACTGGACCTTTAAGGATCCGGCCAGTTGACCATTGCGATCCACATCGATCTTGATGATCTCCACATCATCCCCGAGGGCTTTTTTGACCTCCTTGAGGATGGGGGGCATCATGCGGCAAGGGCCACACCAATCGGCATAAAAATCGACCAGAACGGGCTTTGGGCCCTTGATCAATTCGCTGAAGCTCACCTTTTTTGGTGCTTCAGTGGTTTCTGTTTTTTTGCTAAATCCGAACATGATACAAAGATGCAGGACTCACCACTAGTTTGTCAGTGATCTCCATCACATCCCTGATTTGGTGGAATTTGATGATCTTCACAGATACACAGCAACACATCACATCTAGTCATCCCACCTCATGTTTTACGCGTTTAAAGGATTTGTCCCGGTTGTACACCCCACGGCATTTGTCCATCCCCAAGCAGTGGTCACGGGGAATGTGATCATCGGTCAGGATGTGTATATCGGTCCGGGGGCCGCCATTCGGGGAGATTGGGGCGGTATTGAGATTCAGGATGGCTGCAATGTACAGGAGAACTGCACTATCCATATGTTTCCCGGCATTACTGTGGTTCTGGAAGAGTCGGCCCATATCGGGCATGGCGCCATTATTCATGGTGCACGCATTGGTCGGAACAGCCTCATCGGGATGAATAGTGTCCTTATGGATGAAGTGGTCATCGGGGCGGAGTGCATTGTTGGAGCACTGACGTTTATCAAAGCGGGGGAGCAGTTTCCTGCACGGAGTATCATTGCCGGTAATCCTGGGAAGGTCATCAAGGAAGTCTCTGATGATATGCTAGCCTGGAAAACCAAAGGCACTCAGCTGTATCAGTCCCTGCCGGGCGAATGCCATGAGCACCTCAAGCCTTGTGACCCGCTTCCGGAAATGCCCGCATTTCGTCCGGAGCAGGAGATGTTATATCAAACCTGGAATTCGATCAAGAAAATTTAAGATAATATGAGAAAGGTGATCCTCTATACCGCCATCAGTATCGATGGATATATCGCTGGCCCTCAGGGTGAAATCGATTGGCTGTACAGCGATGACGACTATGGATACTTTGACTTTTATGCAGGGATTGACACCCTGCTTATGGGCCGAACGACCTATGATTTTGTTGCCCAAATGTCACCTTACCCCCATACTGATCGCATGAATTATGTGTTCACCCGGACCCTGACCAGTGCCCCGGCGGATCATTTGCGGTTTGTCGCTGGTGATCCGGTTGAATTTACCCGGCAACTAAAAGAACAGGAGGGAGCGCCCATCTGGTTGGTAGGTGGTGGCCAGATCAATGCCATCCTTTTTGAAGCGGGCCTGGTAGATGAGATCATCCTGTCTATACATCCCGTGGTACTGGGGAAGGGGATCCACCTCTTTACCGGGCCAGTGGCGCAGACTGGATTCCATACGTTGAGTGCCAAGACCTTCCCATCCGGATTGGTCCAATGGCATGGTGAGCGGATGTCGTAATGGCTGTACCACTTCTGAAAAAACTGGAATACAAAGAAGGAATGGCCGTTGGACATTGGCCAGCCAGCATTGTCTATGGAGATCAAATTCTATCCGCCTGGGAGCCTGTTACCCATCCACCAACTCGTCCCGAACTGGATTTGATCCACGTCTTTTGCCCGGATCAACTGACCCTGGAGGCTCAGTTTTTTCCATGGAAAGGGGCCCTCAAAAAAGATGGACGATTCTGGATCAGTTGGCCTAAACGGAGCTCCAAAGTACCGTCCGATCTCAATGAAAACATCTTGCGTGATTTCGGTCTGGCCAATGGGCTGGTGGATGTAAAGGTGGCTTCCGTCGATGATGTGTGGAGTGCCCTCAAATTTGTCTACAGACTAAAGGACCGTTAATATTCCTTCCGAGGGAGGATAAGACGATGATCCAACGGGAAAGGTTCTTCCCGGATGAGTTGGATACGGGAATTGCCCGGTAATTGGGGATTGATCAGCAGATTCCATTCCTCTTGTACGATCGCAGAAGGCACCATAACCATCAAATGATTGCCAAGAAGTGATGACCCGTAACGTTGAGACGCTGTGCCGGGAGGTATTTGTTGCCAATGGATGGGAAGGTCTACCACATCGACCTTCAGATAGGGCAGGTCGGAAGGGATTTCGATTGTTTGCAAAATGAAATCCCTGGGGATCAATTTTCGGGGGAGATGCACAAGGATCTCTACCAGAGCGAGTGATCGGCTAGTAGCGGTGTAAATGACTTCCTGACCAACAAGATTCCATCGTCCTGGGTATAATGCTGCACCTCGTCCGGATAGGGAACCAGCATATTTCTCTCTGGTCAGCCGGAAAACCTCCATCAGGAAAAGTGACCATGCTCCATCCGTCCCAACTCATCGCAAAGCAGAGCGCAACCATGCGCATCTCCGAGCATGTCAATGGGTTTTTGATCCCGGAATGAGAAATTGCGGGTATCCAGCCATGCTCTAAAATCTGATGGGGAATCAAAAAAGGCCAGGCCGAGATCGGTCACCTGGGCGACATCCAGGATCTTTTCAGACTGATACCGACGAAAACGAAAAGCAGGACCTTCCTTCGCATATCGACCCAAAGTTTTTTCAGAGATATCCAGAATGTGACTCCATTCCTTATCGGTTAAAGGAGCTCTCTCCTGGATGACTGTGAACAGGGCATATGGAAGACCAGCCTGGATAATCAGAGAGAGTTCAAGAGGGTGTGTAAACAGCTGCCCGGGAAGGGTGCTCTTTGGGGCAGTTGATTTTTTTTGTCCCGTTGCAGGATGGATGACCAGGGCTTCCATGACCTGGCTGATGGTGGTCTCTAATGTGGGGTAATGCCTCATTTTGGAAATATGTCTACAATATATGGACAATTTTCCAGATTGAAAAGTTCCCGGTCCACCTGTAAATTGGGAGCCAGTACGCGTTACCTACACCCCTTGCCCTGGAAATTTGGTGATTTCGATTGTCGTGGAAGCCATTTGGATCCGACCTCCGCTGGCATCTACTTCCTGGAGCAAAGCCCGCATCAAGATATCTTTTGTGATCCTTCTGCGCTTGAAATCCACAGTATATCGAAGCGTAAATTCAACCCAATTATCATTGGCCATCAGGGTAACCATCGGTTTGGTTATGGCATCTTCGATCATATACTTTTTGACCATGCTCGCCCAGGTCTTTTTAGCAATTTCTGCGCTTTCTTTCAGATAGGTGTCAGCGATTCGCTGAAGCATCATTTCGGTCTCCTGGTAGTCACTGCCATAGCGGATCGGCACTCTGATCTCATCCCAGATAAAGGGGAAGTCCGCTGAATAGTTAAACACAGGCTCCTTGAAGACAAAGCTGTTGGCGATGCGAACGATTCGGCCATTGTATTGGTCGGCGTCGACCCATTGCCCCATTTCCATCAATGTCGTTCTCAGGACTCCGATATCGATAACATCACCCTTGATCCCCCCCAGCTGGACCCGGTCACCGGTCTGGTAGAACCCGCCAAAAACAATGGCCATCCATCCGGCCACGCTGGTGATGACCTCTTGAAGCGCAAAGGCAATCCCCGCCCCGGCGACACCCAGTGCCAGACCCAGACCACTCATCTTGACCTGGAAGGTCAGCAGAATCACGACCAGAATGATGACATAGCCCAGGAAGGTGGCTCCTTTTCGAAAGCGATAACGATTCTCCGAGTCTTTGATTTGGGAAAAGATTCGTTTGCGCAAGAGAGCCATTACCCCCCCAATGAGCAGAATCCAGATCAAAGCGATGACCAATTTTCGAAGCAACGGATCAGGGAGCCAGGTTTCCAGAAAATGATTCATAATGGTGGTGCAGGATGAAAAGATGAACCGGATATTCCAGGGAATACCTACACTCCAAGATACGGAACAGGAAGCAGTTATCCCCGCTTTCGATAGTTCCAAATGGCCACGCCATTCAACGCCACTGCCAGTAAACCCATATTGCCAAACTGCATGCCGAGGTCACTAAAACCGGAACCTTTGATGACCACCATCCGCATCACTGAAACAAAATAGGTGACCGGGTTAAATCGGGTAATGACCTGCGCCCAATCCGGCATACTTTCGATCGGTGTATACAGCCCACTCATCAGAATGAAGATCAGCATAAAGAAGAAGCCGACCAGCATTGCTTGCTGTTGCGTTTCCACCATCGTAGAGATCAGGAGGCCAAAGCCAAGAACGGCCAGCAGGAAGACTGCTGCAAAGGCATAGATCACTACCAGTGAACCCACGGGGACAATGCCATAGACGATATAGCTGATGATCAACCCCACCGTCAAAACGACAAAACCGAGTACCCAAAAGGGAATCAGTTTGCCCATGATGACTTCAGATTTTTTCAATGGAGTGACGTTCAGCTGCTCAATGGTCCCGATTTCTTTTTCGACTACGATATTGAGCGCAGCTAAAAAGCCGCCTACCATCGTCAGGAGGATGGTCAGAATACCCGGCACCATGAAAAGGGGATATGACAGATGGGGATTGTACCAGACAGAGGGAACCACTTCGATTCGAGGTTCTGGAAAATATCGAGGAAACTGGATCCACTCTGTTCTGACACCAGCGTTAAAGTTGCGAATAGATTGCGCGAGATAGGCACTCCCCAAATTGGCTTTTACGCCATTGATGGCATTGACAGCCATGAAGAGTTTAGCTTCATTATCCCGAACAAGACTTCGTTCGAAACCATCTGGAATTTGTAGAACCAGATCTGCATGGTCTTCTTCGACCTCATCCAAAGCGAGATCAAAGGAGGTGCTCACAGTATTGAGACGAAAATAGGGGGACCCGTCGATCATACTGATGAGCTGTCGGCTGTAGGGAGAATGATCCTGGTCGACGATGGCCACATCCACATTCTTGACTTCATAATCAGCAGCCATAGGCAATACGATCAGCTGGATAGCGGGCATGAGGAACATGATTCGCAAAATGGCCGGATTGCGAAAGATCTGTCTGAATTCCTTCTCGAGGAGAAATCGGAGTGTGCGCATATCGAATCGATTAGGGTCAGGTCAGTCGGATGTCAAATTTGCGCCAGCTCAAAACGAACAGGAACACAGTCATGCCCAGGAGGATCAGGGTCTCTTTCCATATCGCGCCGAATCCAAGCCCTTTGATCATCACGTCTTTGACGATCAGATAATACCATTTGGCGGGTACCAGATTTGATATGACCTGCAAGGGCATAGGCATATTCTCGATCGGGAACATAAATCCACTGAACATCAAAGTCGGGAGGAGCATGCCCACCAGGGAGATGAACATGGCCAGCATCTGGCTATTGGTAGATGTAGAGATGAGCATGCCCAGGGCCAGAGCCGTCATGATAAAGAGTCCGGACTCTGCATAGAGCAGCAGCAGGCTTCCGGCGATGGGCAACTCAAGTAACCAGACACTGAGAATCAAGATCGTCGTCAGATTGACCAGCGAAAGAGCCAGGTAAGGGACGGTCTTGGCCAGGATCAGCACCATAGGGCGCAATGGAGAAACAAGGAGGACCTCCATATTACCTTGTTCCTTTTCCCGGACGATCGCAATGGACGTCATCATGGCACAGATCAACATCATCACCATCGCCATCACGCCCGGCACAAAATTGAATGCCCCTTTTTGTTGGGGGTTGTAGAGCATGCGTACTTCCGTAGTGATGGCATAGGGTAATTTGCGGTCATCCCAGAGCTCCATCTGATGGTCCTGAATGATCGCTCCGGCATAGTTCAGAAGGGATGAACCAAGATTGGGGTCAGATGCATCGGCGATCAGCTGAATCTGAGCATGATGGGATTGATGCAGGTCTTTACTGAATCCAGCAGGAAAAACGACTACCAGATTGGATCGACCGGCAAGAAAGCTGGATTCGATCTGGTCGAAACTGGTCAGATTTTCAGAAAGGTTAAAGAACTGACTGGCCGCCATCCGATCTGTAATTTGACAGGTCTCTTCATCCTTGCTCAGATCCAGAACTGAAAATTTGCTGTTCTTGACCTCATTGGTCAACGCAAAACCAAACAGAAGGATCTGGGCGATTGGAATGCCCAATAAGACGAACAGAGTCCGCCAATCCCGAAGGATATGCTTGAACTCTTTGATGACGTAGGTCCAGAATTGACTCATGATCGGTTGATTCGTCTATGATGGTTCATACGCTCCATTATCCGTCTGCCCGGGTTGCTTTCCGGGCCAGTTGAAGAAAGACCTCATCCATACTGTCTGCGCCGTATATTTTTTTCAGATTCGAGGGTGTGTCCAGCGCATCAATACGGCCATCGACCATGATGGAAACCCGGTCGCAATATTCCGCCTCATCCATATAGTGGGTGGTGACAAATGCGGTGATACCACTGGCAGCTGCTTCATAGATCATTTCCCAAAAAGCTCGTCGAGTAACGGGGTCCACGCCACCGGTCGGCTCATCCAGAAATACAATTCTCGGCCGGTGCAGGATAGCCACTGAAAAGGCGAGTTTCTGTTTCCAGCCCAACGGGAGGCTGCCCACCAATTGACCCGATTCGGATTCCAAACCAAGGCGCTGCAAAAGCTCCTTGGTCCGGGAAGCCAGTTCCTGATCACTGAGGCCATAAATGCCCCCATAGAACCGGATATTCTCTTTGACAGTCAAATCCTGATACAATGAAAAGCGCTGGCTCATATACCCGATGTTCCGTTTGATCTGTTCCGGCTGGTGCAGTAAATCAAATCCGGCGACTTTAGCGGTTCCGGAGGTGGGAAATGACAGGGCGATCAGCATTCGCATAGCCGTCGTTTTTCCAGCCCCATTGGCTCCGAGAAATCCGAAGATTTCACCTTCAGCAACATCAAATGAGATCTTGTCCACGGCTGTAAAGTCACCGAACTTTTTGGTCAATTCCCGGGCTTCGATGGCATAATCAGACATGTGCTTCGGTTGTAAAGGCCATAAATCGGTCTTCAATCGTCGGGCTGATCCGCTTCCAGGTGATCCCGGTATGTCCGCACTGTGTGAGCCATTGCTGGATCGCTTTTTCACCTGCTGGAGTGGGATTTTCCAGTGTGACATGATGGCTGTCACCAAAGGCAAAGGCCGTTTTCACATCCGGAGAGCGGCGAAGGTCTTTCAGCAATGGATACATGGAGTCACTGGCCGCCGCCCATAGTGGAGTCGTAAATTCATCACAGATACCTTGTGGCGTGTCTACAGAGAAGAGTTGGCCTTCCTGGATCAATCCGACTTTGTCGCACCGTGCTGCTTCATCCATATAGGGTGTAGAGACCAGGATGGTCAGTCCCTGAGCTTTGAGGCGATCCAACATATCCCAGAATTCTTTGCGACTTACAGCATCCACTCCGGTAGTCGGTTCATCGAGGAGAAGCATGCGTGGTTGATGGATCAAAGCGCAGGAAAGGGCCAGTTTTTGTTTCATCCCTCCAGAGAGTTGCCCGGCACGCCGGTGCTTGAACGGTTCGATCTGTTGATAGATCTCTTTGACCAGATGATAGTTCTCCTTGACCGTGGTATGAAAAATGGATGCAAAGAGATTCATATTCTCTTCCACTGTCAGATCCTGGTACAGGGAGAACCGCCCCGGCATATACCCGACCCGTTTTCGGATCTCCTTAAAATCACGGATGATATCCAGTCCATCCATGGTGGCATGTCCACTGTTGGGAAGGATCAACGTAGTCAGGATGCGGAAGAGTGAAGTTTTGCCAGCACCATCCGGACCAATCAAGCCAAAGATCTCCCCTTCTGCACAGGAAAAACTGATCCCGCGCAGAGCTGGAGTTTCCACAAGTTTTTTGCCTTTACCTGTGGCGTAAGTCTTGGTGATCTGATCGACGATGATACGGTCCATACGTTAATGACTAAGGTCAACTTCAGCATACATCCCGATCTTGAGCAGTCCGTCATTGGCCACTCTGACTTTGGTGGCATAGACGAGATTGGCGCGTTCATCTCGGGTCATGATCGTCTTCGGTGTGAATTCGGCTTGATCTGCGATCCAGGTAATGGTGCCGGGATAACTCCTGTAGCCTCCATCGCCATCGTCCACCATAACCTGAACAGATTGTCCAATACGAATGGTCGGCAGTTGCCCCCCAGTCAGATAGGTCCGCAGGAACAGTGTATCCGTTTTGGCGATCTTGTACAGTGGCTTTCCAGGGCCCGTGATCTCTCCAGTTTCCGCATAAGTGACCAGGACCGTTCCGCTCATTGGATTTCGAACATCGGTTCTGGCCAGCTGGTCATCTACTTGTGCCGCGCGCTTATCCAATGGTCCCCGTTCACTGAGGATGGCCCGGTTCTGTCTTTGAGTAGTGGTCCGTTGAGCAGAGATCTGTTTTTCCAATATATCGATCTGACTCCGGGCAGCTACTTGCTGCTTGGAAAGGATGTCGATCTGGCCCTCAATGTCCTCCAATTGTTTCCGAGGGACAGCCTCGGCCTGCACCAGTTTGGAAAAGCGTTCTTTTTCCCGCTGGAGGACGGACATTTGGCCTGCCATGACATCGATCTGTCGACGTTGTGCATAGATCTGCCCATTCAAGACAGCCACTTGAGGTTCTGCATCCATCGTCTTCTGATCGAGAGAAGATTTGGTCGCTTCAATCTGCTCTCTTTGGAGGGAAAGACTTAACGGGTCTATCCGTGCTACTATGGTTCCGGCACTCAGGGAGTCACCTTCGTTGGCCGTAAAGGAAAGGATTCGTCCACCGACTTCAGCAGAGACGATAACATCCGTTGCTTCAAATGTGCCGCTGGCATCGAATTCAAGCCCGTTATCCCTGCAGGAAGTCAACAGTAGAACAGACAGGATGAACAGGGCGGAGAGATGAAAGGAATAGTGTTTCATATGGATCAGATTCATTTCTTTTGCGTTTTTCCAGCCAGGAGCCGGGATTCTATGTCAGCTTGGATCGCCTGGATACGGTGCAATTCAGTTTGCAGATTGGCCTGGTACCAGGCATCTACTTCCCGCAAATAATCCGGGATGGTGATGATGCCCTCCTCTAACTGGATGGCTGCTGTATCTTTTATCCGGGTGCGTCGTTCCAGAATTTCACGATCGGTTTCTAAATATGTAAAGAAGGTGTTGGAGTGACTTTTAGCTTGACGAACCTGCATATCCAGGGCCTGACGAAAACTGGCTTCTTGTTGACCGACCATTTCCTGGCCCAGACGGATCAATTCCCGATCCGGATGCTGGATATAAAATGAACTTAGATTCCAGCGTAATCGCGCACCCGCCATAAAAAGCGGAGCTGGATCAGGATTGAATAAGTTGAATCCAGGACGGCCTAATCCACCTTGGGCAAACAGGCTCAGCTTGGGCAGTTGTTGTGAGGTGAGCAATTTTTCCTGCGCGTCGAAAGCAGCTTCTTTGGCATCGAACAGGGCCCATTCCTGACGCGGCTGATCTCCAGCATCTGTCTGATCGGGAAGGGTGAAGGATGTGTCATTTGAAATATCCCTGCCAATCAGTTGGCCTAGATTGGCCCTCAACAACTCTTCTTGCAGCAGGTTTTGCTGAAGCGTTTGGCGATGTTTGATCAACTCAACAGCCAAAAGATCGATGTCCTTTCGTTGCACGATTCCTCCATTGTACAACTCGGCTAACTGGCTTTCCCGGCGCTGCAATTCTGTCTGTACTAGTTCAAGCGCTTTTCTTTGCTGTTGGATAAGCAAGATGCCAAAGTAGAGTTGATGGACTTGAAACTTCAGTCGGTACAGATCAGCTTCCGTCTGTAGTCGCGTTGCTCCCTGTTCCGCTTGTGAGACAGCCTTCAGATGTCGGGTGGCACCACCATCATACAGAGTTTGGGAGAGTTCACCGACAACTCGATATTGGTCCTGAGGGGCCGCAGGGGCTTCAAACCCGGGGATGGAAATAGGGATGTCCACGACTGTAACCTCATTTTGCCAGGTGGCCTGCCCCTGGACCTCCAGTTTTGGCCAATAATTCCTGTTCAACTGGTCCTGTCGGGCTTCACTGATTGCCGACTGCAGGGCAACCTGATGTGCCAGGGGATGTTGGCGTGTCACTAGCTGGAAGCACTCCGATAAGGTGAGGGGCTCCTGACTGTTAGCCGGTATACAACCCAGCCAAAATGCCAGGACCAGGATGAGGTGGTTGGATATTGGTTTCATTCGTTGGGTTTCAAAGAAGAAATGAGGAGGTGAATGACCTCTTCCTGGCGATCAACCAGAAATTGATCGAATTGAGGATCGCTATACTGAAAGACCATCTTCATAAGTGGCCGTCCCAAAAAGGGAAAAATACATAGGCCCATGATATGTGCCCACAGCTGTAAGGGGTCAATGGGTCGGATGTTTCCGGCATTCACCTCTCTGGTCACGAGTTGTTGAAAAGCCTGAATGGGAAAGGGGGTGGATCCGGAGTTGCTCATGGCTTCCCACATGGACTCTGGATTCCGGTTGATCTCTTGGACGATAAAGGCCGCCAGATAGGGTTGCCGACTCAACATGGCCATATAGGTCTGGACAAATCCCCGAATCATAGAGTTGATATCCGGTGTTTGGCTGAACAGTGTTTGAATCTGGGGTAGGAAGGATTGAATGGACT
Source organism: uncultured Saprospiraceae bacterium (assembly GCA_942490895.1). Taxonomy (GTDB): domain Bacteria; phylum Bacteroidota; class Bacteroidia; order Chitinophagales; family Saprospiraceae; genus JAGNXB01. Next base: position 425,695 of record CALNZC010000052.1, on the reverse strand, counting down.
CCTGGAAGATGAGGAAGAACAACTTCTCTTTACTGCGGAAGTAATAGTGTAATAGGGCTTTGTTGATCCCAGCGCGGTCGGCAATGTCTTGCATCCGGGCACCGGCCATCCCCTTCTCGAAGAAGACCTGCTTGGCGGCGATAATGATCCGCTCTTCAGTGGTAGGGTCTGTTGTCATTTACCTGAACGGTTTAACCATTTGGTTAAATCTTGCACAAACCTCGTATTTGGAAGGGAGAAAACCAAATTTTTTGAAAAAAAGGTCGATAGCTGGAGTGTGGGGCTATCTGAACCGTTCATTCTGGCTACCTTTGAAACTCCATAAAAAACACGTCATATGGCTTTCGAGATCAGCGGAAAATTGGTCAAAATCTTCCCTACAGAAAACAAATCAGCCACGTTTCAAGCGCGAGAATTTGTCATTGAAATTCAGGATGGTAACTACCCTCAGTTTGTTAAATTTCAGTTGACCCAGGATCGTTGTCCGTTGGTGGATCCCTTCCAGGAAGGGGAAGAGATCAAAGTGTGGTTTGATCTTAGAGGCCGTGAATGGCAAGGAAAGTATTTTACCAACCTCAATGCCTGGCGAGTAGAAGGCGCACAAAGTGGCCCTCCACAGCCAGCAGGCCAGGATCCTTTTGGTGATGTCTCTTTTCCAGAAGTGAAAAATGAGCCCCAATTCCAGGATGAGGGAGATGATGACCTCCCCTTTTAACCTCATAATCAAATCAATGCCGTACCGGTTCCTGTACATCAGCATTTTTGCATTCTGCATATTCTGGACTCCTTTTCATGGGGCCGCTCAGAATATGGGGGGTATTTATGCACTGTGGGCAGATGATCTCAGAGAATGGGTGATATTGGATGACGAGGGCGATGAAGTGGGAACGCTCAAAATGCGCTGGTCCATGCAGTACGACCTCTCCTTTTGGGACTATACGTTTGGCGAGCATACCGGAGAGATTCGGGCCCGCTGGAGGGACAACTTCCAGGAATGGCAGGTTCAAGAGGGTTCTGAAATCATTACAATGCGCCAGACATGGCGGGATATTCCTACAGAATGGGAGCTGACCAATGATGGAGATATTCAATTGAGCTGGCTGACCCGGTGGGCAAATACCCCTGAAGAATGGGAGCTGCGCGAGAGAAGTGAAGTCGGTCGATTTGAAGTGTTCACCGCCTACGAAGGAGACCCTCGTGACTGGGTGATCATTGATGAAATGAACCCTGATTTTTCAGTTGCAACGCGAATGGGAATGGTCTTTCTGCCCATTATGATGATTCTACCGAAATAGCTCTATTCTTGAGATATAAAAAAGGGCTGCCATTCGGCAGCCCTTTTTTGATCCCCTGTTTCAGATTATTTAGGACGCAATATCCATCAGGTCCAGGATCTGGTCGGCATGTCCTTTCGTATTTACCTTACTGATCACTTCCGCAATCTTGCCGTTCTCATCGATGATAAAGGTGGATCGCATAACGCCCATATATTCGCGGCCCATGAATTTTTTCAAACCCCAAACTCCGTAGGCTTTCAGGATTTTATGTTCCGGATCCGCCAGGAGGGAAAAGGGCAGGTCATATTTATCGATGAACTTCTGGTGTTTCGCCTCTTTATCAGGGCTGACTCCTAAGACAGCAAACCCATTGTTCAGAAACCGGTTGTAGTTGTCCCGGATACTGCAGGCCTCTGCCGTACAACCGGGAGTGTCGTCCTTTGGATAGAAATAGAGTACCAATTTTTTTCCTTTGAATTGATCCAGGGTGATGATCTCTCCCTTCTCATTGGCTGCTGTAAAGGCCGGAGCAGCATCCCCAGCTTTCAAATGGCTCATGTTGTTCGTTTTTGGAGTAACAGGGTTAGCCTGTTGTTGGTTCATCGTATGATTTTTCCTTGATATCGGGCCCGGTTTCCTCGATCATCCCAGACTTCCAGAGTCAATTTTTGAGCCTTCACTCGCAGCTTCTTCTCCGCTCGAATAGACAGGACCTCATCCTGATTGGACCACTCTCCCGGGATCCATTGATCATCCAGATAGATGGTCCAGTGCAGGTTGCGAATATGATCGGCCGACTGGACATTGTCCCTGATCCGGAAAGACCAACTCCAGGCATCTGATTGCAGCTGTTCCTGAAGGGGGGTGATGACAGGCGCCAAAGTGTCCACCATCAATTGATAGGTGCCCAGTTGGCGACTTTTGAATACCAACTGTCCATCTTTTATTCGTCCGCCACAGCTGACCAATTGTGCATCATCCGAGTAGACTCCGATCCATTTGTCTGGAGGAATGCCAGTCGTCTCCGGGAGACGCAAAGACACTGTCATAAACTGGTGCAAGGGAGTCTCCGGGTTATGGATCTGATAAAACACTTCTCCAGCTTCCGATTCCTGGCGGGAAAACTGAAAAAAGATCGTCTCATAAAAGGCGCCAGCCGGGATGCTGAACCGGATATCCTGGTCGGTATGCGCAAAGGACTCACCGAAGGGAATGCGATATTGAAACAGTCGGGGTGGCGGTTCTTTCATTTCTGCGGCCCGTTTGACCCAGAAGAGCAGTTGGCTGGGGTTGCCAGAAGCATCCCGTATCTCAATGATCACCTTTCGAGCTTTTTTCTGGCTCAATGTGATCAGACCCGCTTTTTTCATTTCCGGATAGAACGGCAATCGATTGCCAGGGATCTGATAACAGCGATGGAATCCACGCCCGGTGCGAATCCACTCACCATAATCCAGATGTGCATTGATATATCGATTGAGGTGGAAGTCAACCTTGTCAATCGCAAAGGAGTAAACGAGTTCACTATCCACCGTGATGGTCATGCTTTGGATACCCGTTCTAAACCGGTTTTCGGCGACCTTGTCCTGAACAGAAATTCCCATGCCCACGCGCCATGCCCCCACGACCAGAGTGTCGCCTTTTATTCTGAATGTTTTTCCACGTTGGAAAGGCGAGTACTCCGTCTCAAAAAGAGGGAGCAATTTGTCATCCAGTGCATACAATTTGAGACCTCGAAATACAGGGGGGATTCGATCTTTGATCTGAAGCCCGTTCCGGATGGGGTCCAGGGCAATGAAGTTCCCCTGATCTCTGACTTCATAATGAAGATGCACGCCATTGGCTCGTCCTGTTTTTCCCATGGTGCCGATCACTTGTCCCTGGACTACCGGGAATTGACCAGGTTCAAAGACAAGATCTATCTCCTCTCGTTTAGAGGCATATCTTATCGTATCCACATAGGCCTGAAGAAGGGGCATATAGGTCGATAAGTGCGCATAAAGAGTAGTTCGCCCATCCGGATGTTGAACATATAGCGCCCGTCCATACCCATCACGTTGAATAATGGCTCGGCTGATAAAGCCGGCTCCGGTAGCTAGGATCGGATCGCCTGCTTTTCCACTCTTCGACCGAAGGTCGACACCTGCATGAAAGTGATCTGGTCGGAGTTCACCAAATCCTCCGGTCAGTACCGGTGGGTGTTTGATCGGCGAACCCAATGGTTGACCTGCAGTATTGGAAACAATACAGACCAAAAGGAAGACCAAAAGGGTGAAATGTCGAACCATAATACAACGAAGATACCAAGTCACTTCGAGCTGCAAGGTGAGATGACTGCTCCCTTGGAAGGTCACTGCTCCAAAACCCATGGCCCTTTTTTAGTCTGGCTGTGGTCCTGATTGCCCAGGATCTGGAGAAATTCTTCCCTGGGAATTGGCTCTGCGCCCAGGCTGATCAAATGACGGGTCCCCTGCTGGCAATCGATGAGCTGAAACTCCCATTTGGCTAACTGCTGGACCAATTGGATGAATCCGAATTTGGAGGCATTGGACTGATGGGTAAACATGCTCTCTCCAAAAAAGACCTGACCCATACTGACGCCGTAAAGGCCTCCGACTAACGCATCACCCTGCCAGACTTCAACACTATGGGCATACCCGATCTGGTGAAGTTCAATGTATGCCAATTCCATCTCCGCAGTTATCCAGGTTCCAGATTCATGCCGCCCCAGTGAGGGGCGGGCACAAGCACGGATCACTGCATTGAAATCTTGATCGAAAGTCACACGGAAGGTCTGGCGATTCAAAAGAGTCCGCATGCTTTTACTGACCTTCAATCGTTCAGGAAAAAGCACATATCGAGGGTCAGGGCTCCACCACATGGGCGGCTCACCAGCATTGAACCAGGGGAAGATGCCATTTTCGTAGGCGAGCAGCAGGCGCTCTGGACGGAGATCGCCACCAACGGCAAGAAGGCCCTCATCAGCAGCAAGTCGAGGGTCTGGAAACAAGAGTCGGTCATCTAGTCGGTATACCGGCATACATGGGAAAGATCGGCTTTTCTCTGTATTCTCTTCTGTTCTGTCCACATCCCTGTCATCCTGTACCTTTGTCATATGCTTATTCCCTTCTCCCTTCCTTCAGCACAATATCCCGTAATGGGGCCATCCTTCAAAAAAGCGGATGCGGTTTACCTGGACCTCAGTGTGACGGGTGAGGTATTAAATGGCGTTGATCTCGCTGATCAACAACAGTTACACGCTGCGATCTGGAAAGCCATTGACGAAGGAGATGGGACCCTTGGATTTGGTGGTTACCTCGAACATCGGGGCATTTATCGGGCCTCACCTCATTTTCTGGAAGGCGCTGTTGATCGATCTTTACATCTTGGTGTCGATCTCTGGGCGCCAGCCGGTCAGGAGGTCTATGCGCCCCTTGATGGAACGGTACACAGTCTGGCTATGAATGCCCAGCCTCTGGATTACGGGGCGACCATCATACTCCAGCACGACACAGGTGCAGGTCCATTCTTTACGTTATATGGACATCTGTCCAAAGCAGATTTGCACTGGTCCCCGGGAGACACGATTTCTGCAGGCACAGCCTTTTGCCATTTGGGTGAGCCACATGAAAATGGAGGGTGGGTGCCCCACCTTCACTTTCAGGTCATGTTCGATATGGGTGAGCATCAAGGCGATTTCCCTGGCGTTGCTCCAGTGGAAGAACGAAAGGTTTGGGCTGCAAGATGTCCAGATCCAATGCAATTGATCAACTTTGCTTCATGAGTATGAATCTCTTACCGATTACTGGATGGCTGATGACTCTTCTTCTCCTTGGGGCTGCTTGCGGAACGGCTATTGCACCTACCCAGGAAGCAGAACGTATTTGTCAGTGTTTGCGACCGGTTGACTCCCTGAATCAACAGTTGGTGGTTATGCTGGATCAGGGACAGCAGGAGGAAGCCATGGAGATCATGATGGATCTGGATCAATTAAATCAGCAAGTAGCAGACTGCCTCGAAGATGGGCTGCCAGAAGATATGTCCGCCTGGCCTTCGGAAGGATTAAAAACAGAACTGGACCGTCAATGTCCACAATGGGAAACCATCATGCACGCCTTATCAGGATATCCGGAATGACCCAGGTTCAAGAAATAAAAAGGGCCTTCCCATTGGGAAGGCCCTTTTTATATTTGGTGGATAAATTGTCCTTATTCGTTGGTCTTACAAGGACGCAATTTCACGCGTTTGGTGATGGATTGACCAGACGTCGCATCTGTAATGCGAACTTCGGCATTATTGCCACAAGCGCAATCAACTCGTTGGGCATGGCCGGCTTTGTTGCCATCTACGGTCCACAGAAAGGTGAAAGCATCTTTTTTGTAATTCCGGTTGATCCCATTTCCAAGAACGTATACGTCCAGCGTATTTCCTCCGTTCACACAGATCGATTGCAGGATCTCTGCCTGGAAAGGCGGAGTCGGGCGATCACCACCTGAAAAGGTTTTCCGCTCTGAATCAACTACTGCCTGAGTTGAAACCCCTACAGAGGCACACTTGGCTGGGTCTGGTTGCAAGAAGACTGTGGAATACAAGGGGTGACGAGATTCACGCTCCAGACAAAGGATACAAGTCTCCTGTGTTTCACATGAGGAATCAGCTTTACGTTGCAGGTCCTTGGTGATACGAGGGATAATCTGATCGCAATAAGGGATATTCTGGATATCCGGATCCTTGTACAGCTCGGAACCTTGCAAAGTCGTTTTTACAGGTCTGTTTTGGGCATCCAATGTAGAAAGACCAAACGCACACAGCAGTACGATAAAAGTAGAGATCCGAAATACGGTCGTTAAGCGCATGTTGATTGTTTTTCTTGGGGTAAGTGATGGGTGTTATCTATCCTGTAACCTCGGATAGGGTCGGAAGTTACCATTTCCTTGGCATTCGACCCAAATATCCACTTGTTTGATCAACCATCCGAGCGGCCCAAATAGAAGACAGTCCATCCGATCTGAACTCTGGCGTTCGCGGGAAGGCAGCTTATCTGGAAGGGGTAAATTGTTTGATCAAGGCCTGCCATCGACGACCATCCGCTCGAAGGAGAGTTAATTCAGGAGCTTGAATAAGGGCATTCAGGTCTGTCCATCCTAAACGAAGTGCATTTTCCAGGTGAGCGAAAGCGGACTCCAATCGTGCGGCTTGTCCTTCCAGGAGACTTTTGTTGTAATGGGCTTGCGCACTCAGAGGGGATAATTGCAAGGCGCGCTCGACAGCATCTGAGGCTTCGGCATATCGCTCATTCCGTATTTGAGCGGAAGCAAGTTTTGAGTGAGCAGGGCCATTGTTCGGCTCCAGGACAATGAGTGATTGAAAGTCAGAGGATGCATTCGCGAATTGGCCTTGCTGGTACCGCAGCCATCCCCGATGAGTCAGCCAGCTGGAATAGAGGATCGGGTCGGTGACCAGTGAGAGAGAATCCAGATCTAGGACTTCCTGGAATTTGGATTCCGCCTTCATCCAATCGCCGGATTGGGTGTAAATAATACCCAAATTGATGTAGGCCGACAAGTTTTCCGGATCCCCGTCAATAGAATTCTGGATGTGTGTGGCGGCTTCTTGCGTCCGACCTTCCAGAAGATAGGAGTGGCCGATGCGGTTTTCAATGCAGGGCATGCATGTTGCAGGACTTTTGGATCGCAGGAGAGACATCCACTTTTGTCGGGCTTCTTCATGCCGACCCTGCCGGGTGAGTAAATGAGCCTGGGCATAATCGACCTGCTCGGAATCAGGTTCTGCCTGCTCCGCTTTTTTCAACATGGCTTCAGCACCCTGAAGATCCTGAAGAGTGTCTTGATAATACTGCGCCATGGTGAGATAGGGAAGCGCCCAGGTAGTCGTCAGACTGGCTGCCTCATCCGTATAGTATTTTGCCGAATCGGCCATGTCGGCAGAGAAAGTTGGAATGATTGCCGTCATGAGATGAGGCATATCCGGTTCCCATATCAGTCCTGCTGAAATAGTTGATTGCCGCATGCCCCGATCAGCGTGCGTCAAACCCTTAAAAAAGAGCTTGTTCGCCTGGATAGACCGGTAAAGTACATTGTCCGGACCGAGTATCTGACCGGCCCGCGACAGTCTTTCCGCATTCATTTGGTAGATGTCGTTTTGCATGCTGTTTACAGCAGGATTCATGAATTGCCCTGTAGACAGAATACTGCGCATATCTGCTTGGACATCATCCAAAAGAGCAGCAGCATAGCTTCGACGAATTTCCGGATGCCAGGACTTCAGCGTAGTGTCGCGAATCAATTGTTGGAAGTACCGATCCGTACAGGCTGCATCTGGTTCAAAGTACTGGCCCTCTTTAAGTGTTTCCTGAAAGCGATCGTAATTTTTCTGAGTGGAAGCACTCCATGATTCATTTGGTGTGGATCGTATCCCTTTTGCATTTGTGGATCGGGATGCCAGGAGATCACGCGGGACTGCATCGTTCGTGCTGAGCTGACTGAGTAGATCAGGAACAACGGTCGTTATTTTTTCACGAGGATTTCCGACAGTCATTGGTGTCTGAAGATCGGGATCTACATCTTCGATGACCTGATCTTCTAGGTATCGACCAATCTCCGAGAGTGTCACTTGCTGATCATTGTTCTTGTCGGCCAGACCATAAAGTCCTCGAAGTAAATGGTAACTGAAGACGCCTCTTCCGCCTCCCCATTGAGTGCCTTCGAGACTATTTTCTTCGGGCTGACAGGAAAGGATCTTGATCTCATTGCCAATTTTGGCAGCAAGGTTTTGACCAACCACCTGTTTCCCATTCACGGCATCACCCGCCAGATTGCCGGACCGACAGGCGTCGGTGACCAGGATAATACGCGCCTTATTTTCTACAGATAAAGTAGTGATGATGTCTTGCAGGTCCTGAAGTTTGATCGCTCCACCGATCATGTATGCCTTGGCGTTGGCATTGTGGCAGAGTAAATATCCTGGCTGGGAGACTCGTTTGCTTTCGACATCTCCGTGTCCGGAAAAATAAATAGCGATGGTTTCATTTTCCTGGACAACATCTATGAGCCAGTACAACGCCATGACCACTTCTGCCTGGGTTGCCGCTTCATTTGTTAAGACTTTCAGATGATCATCATCCAGTGATCCGCCTGCAGGTGAGCGAAGATACTCCGCAAAAGCTTCAGCGTCCTTATCTGCAAAGTGTAGGTCCGTGATGGACTGATCCAGGTATTCTGAAACGCCAACCACCACTCCATAATGAACCCCCTCTTGCTTTTCGGCAGCTGGAGCTGGTTGTAGTCCTTTTTGCTGTGCAGCGAGAGCAGAACACATGAATAGACTCAATAATATGAAGGGTAACCTCATTCGTGATCGCGTAGATTCAAACTATCAAGATACAAAAGAAGGACCAGGATGGCTATTCTGACCACAGATGACGACGTCTGTCAAATGACAATCCAGAGCTTACATGACCGATCATTTCCGCAAGAATATCCAGGGAATTGTAGCTGGCTCTGGCGAATGGATAACCTATACAGAAGCTTGCATCAGCCAGGCACAGACCAATGCACCGTAAGTACCTAAGGCGTATCCGAGCACCGCGAGTAGTACCCCTACGGGTGCCAGGCTGGGACTAAACGCTGATGCCACGACGGGAGCAGACGCAGCACCTCCAATATTTGCCTGACTGCCCACAGCCAGGAAAAAGAAAGGTGCTTTAATCCACTTCGCTACCAGAATCATGATTCCAGCATGGATCAACATCCAGACAAGGCCGATGGCAAACAAACCAAGATGACTGAATACTTCTTTCAAATTCATCTTCATGCCAATGGTGGCCACCAGTACGTAAATGAACAGAGATCCCCATTGGCTGGCACCCACGCCTTCCAGCTTGCGCGCTTTAGTAAAGGACAGGATCAGTCCGAAGGAGGTGGCAAAGACCACTAACCAGAAGAAATTAGACAGAAGCGAATGCATGCCTATTTCTTTCAGGCTGGCTTCATAGTTGCCCAGAGCCGGGGTAATCAGGTCTGCCCCGAAATGGGCCAATCCCGTCCCGCCAAAACCCACAGCCGCAATGAGGAAAAGGCTGTAAGTAGTGGGCATTTTCGCTATGCTGGATCGATAATCTTCAACCCTTTTCTTAAGGTCTTCAATAGCGGAGGAATCTGCTTTCAGCCATTTGTCAATACGCTTGTTGATGTTGGTGCCATACAGGAGGAAGCCCATCCAGATATTCGCGACAATGATATCCACGACCAGCATACTGCCAAAGAGATTATCCCCAACTTCAAAGATCTCTTTCATGGCGGTCTGGTTGGCGCCACCTCCGATCCAACTTCCCGCTACTGTGGCCAGTCCCTTCCACAGTTCATCCGGAGGAACATTCAATAGGTCGGGGAAAAAGTTTGTAATAATTAAAATGGCGACAGGCCCTCCCAGAACCACGCCCAGGGTCCCTGTCAAGAACATGATCAAGGCTTTTGGGCCCAGATTGAAGATGGCCTTGAAGTCGATGCTCAGACAAAGGAGAATCAAAGATGCCGGCAATAGATACCGTGAAGCCACAAAGTACAGGTGAGACTCCTCACCGGAAACCCAGCCGAGTGGCCAGTTCAATAGCGCTGGTAAAAAATAGCAAAGCAGAAGGGCCGGAATATAGGTGTAGAACTTTTTCCAGAATGGTTTGATACTTCGGGACGTCCACATGATCAAGGCTAAGATGGTCATGAGAAGTCCCAAAACCACTGCATCATTCGTCAATACCGGGTCCATATGCGCTTGTTTTGCCCCCAAAATAAGCGGAACATCCGCATTTGAAGAATATTGCCACTTTCTAGAAGCCGATTGGCTTCTAATTCCAGGTGATCCTGATGGCTTGATGCACAGGTGAAGGATGTATCTTTGTGGTGTCGCCGGCCACTCTGTCGCCTCGAATTTCAGGTTCGGGGAGGAAAGTCCGGACAACGCAGAGCACCACACCAGCTAACCGCTGGGGCTCCATCGCGAAGGCGCTGGGGTACAGACCGGGTCACAGAAACATACCGCCGATCCCGTCTTACGACGGGAGGTAAGGGTGAAATCGTGCGGTAAGAGCGCACGCATCTTCAGAGTAATCCGAGGGTGGGATAAACCTTGTGGGTTGAAATGCCATGTACATCCGGGTCTTCGGACAGGCCGGCTCGGCTTGTTCCACTTCGGTGGAACCCGGAGGGGTAGGCAGCTTCATTCCGTCAGTGATGGCGGAAGCAGATAAATGACAGAGTTTCGCCTTCGGGCGGAAACAGAATCCGGCTTATCGGCCGGCGACACTTTTCATAAAAAAAGGTCTGACAGGGATTCCTGTCAGACCTTTTTTACTGGATATTCGGTTGATTACTCCGTTGCGCCGAACACACCAAAGTCAAACAGCATGCTGAATCGCAAGGTGTTGTCCAGGGGGTTTCGCTGGCTGGTTGTCGGAACCAGGTAGGAGATGTTGATGCCGAAGATATTGTACTTGACACCGAGGCCTAATGTAAAATAGCGGCGGCCTCCCTTGGTGATATCTTCGAAGAAATAACCGGCACGCAAGGCAAACTGCTGGTCGTACCAGTACTCAATGCCCAGCGAGTAGTATAGCTCCCGCATTTCTTCATTAAAGCCTCCAGGTGCATCTCCAAAGCTGCTGAATAATCCTTCAATTGGGCTCTTGTCGCGGTAATCCGGACGATTGTCATTATCCAGGTCAAGCGTATCTGGTGTGGGTACCAGGAGTTTATTGATATCCAGGGCCAAGGTCAGTGAGTTGTGATCATCTAACTGCATTTCCCAGGCTGCACCAAGACCCAGATTCGCCGGGAGGAAATCCCGCTTTTGTGAATTGGTGTAGGTGATCTTAGAACCAACGTTGGACACCACTGCACCGATCCGAAGCACAGAAGGCCGTTCGTTGAACTTCAGCTTCTTGATATAGGTTGCAGAGATATCTGCAGCGCCGGCGATTCCCGGGTCGATAATGTTTCCATCAACCTCCTGGCCGGAAGCCAGATTGGAATAGATGAATTTACCAGTGATCCCTACTGAGAATTGGTCTGAGAGTTTCCGGGCATAAGCCGCGGACAGTTCAAATTCATTTGGACGGCCTGTACCACGAGGTTCTCCCTGCAATCCGGTGTATTGGATATTTCCGAGAGAAAAATAACGTAACCCGATACCCAGAGTTTGAAACTCATCCAGCTTTTTGTACCCTGTGAGGTAAGCCAGATAAACGTCATTCAGTCCGAGGTTGCGGAGCCATGGCGTATAGTTTGCGGCAATACTGAGGTCTTTTTCCGTAAATGCCAGCTTGGATGCATTGAAGTGCATCGAATTGGCATCAGGAGAGATGCCAATGCCCACATCACCCATAGCGCCAGAACGGGCATCGGGATTGATCCGTAAAAAAGGCACCGCCGTGAAGATGGTATTGATACAATCACCACCAATCGTTTGACCTATGCAGATTTGACGCTGGGCCATAACTGGACTGATCAGGCCTAGGGCCAATACGAGTACTACGAGTTTCTTCATCCTGTTTGTCAAATTAAAGCGCAAAATTAACGATTCTAGCCGCTAGGCCCGGGGGAACCGCATAGATAACTGCTTTTTTTCCGGTTTATTTTAGCAAAACCAATTTCTCTACTGTGCTTTCTGCATCCTGACCGACGCGAAGTCCATCCAGCGCTCGAATATGGATCTTATATAAATAAAGACCATTTGGTAGATCGCCTCCAAGATCCGTCTTGCCATCCCATCCTATTGAGCTGACCCGATTACTTTGTCCGGTGAGTACTTCACGGATGGTTTTGACGGCCCTGCCCATCATATCAAAGATCTGGATGTCTACTTGAATCGATTGACCTGCCAGATTGTGTTCAAATTGGAAGTTGGTCCAGGTGCCGAACGGATTAGGATAATTCAAAACATGTGCCAAGGCGCCATCTTCCAGGCTTCCCACCACAAACTCGGTGAATCCCTCTCCCGGATTGTTGTGGATATCCCATGCCCTTACCCGAATGGAATATCGTCCAGGCTCTAGCTTTTGCAGGGGATAACGAATGATTCCCCGTCTGAAGTCATCTTTCACGGGTTCAAAAAAGTCATTCAGAGCATAGGTGTTCTTGGTATCCTCATTCAGGACACCGATCGGGTCATGCCCAATGCTGTTGCCGGAAATATTGAACCCCGAATCATCATACAATTCGGCATACAAGATTGGCCGGTCGCCCGTCAGGCCGCCGAAAGACCAGTCGGAGTCATTCATGAAGACATTGACGATCGGGGGGAGATTATCGGTCGGTGCCATATCATCAACACCAAAAATGACAAAGTCTTCAAAGTTGCCTGTTGCATCGCGGTCCACACCATCAAAGGCGTAGTAAGAGAGCTTGCCATTCCCAAATTCAAAGATGATATCCTTGGGCAAGGTCATGGTCACAGTAAAGGTGCCATTGGTGACCGAAGCCGCCCCTTCAAAGAGGATATTCTTCTGCAGGCGGAATGACTTGACATAACTGTCCGGGTCATTGGCCAGCGTCTTGGCTGTGATCGCCTTATCGAAAAGGGTGGGATATATGGTCCCGTTAAAGTCTTCAACCAATTGTCCGTTCCTGTCTTCGATGCGACCTTCAATCGTCACGGTTTGCAAGGCTTTCAGGGTGTCCAGCGGGCCTGGTGGGTTGGGGGTGACATCGATGCCGTTCAATTTGGTAGTCACGACACGAAGCCTTGGGTAAGCCAGGTGCTGTGCCGGGTCGCCCAGCATCATGAACTTCCGGTCATTTTGTCCATTGCCACGTTTATTCTTAGCGCGGCGAAGCGCCTCGCCCATGCTTTTTTCGTAGGGTTCGCCGTCGTTGAACAGCTCTCTAAGGGCATTCTCAGCAAGGTCCTTGTTCAGGCCGGCATAGACAGGTCTTACGGTGCTGAACAATGCGATGCTACCTCCTTTCGGGTTGAGCAGTACCAACTCTCCTGCGCTTTTATTTCCCGGATTGTCAAACCCGGCAAACGTACAAGTCGCCGTAATAAAGAGAGGTAACCGGTTGCTATTGGACCAATTCTGGATATCCGTCAAGTGGAGCACCCGCTCCTGAGTCCAACCCGAGGTGCCACCGTGGCCGAGGTAATTGACGACCAATGCCCCTTTGAACATGTTGTTGTTCAGCGCTTTGTTGGCATCGGGATATCGTTCACCTCCCGGAGTGGAGATCTGTTTGAATGCATCGATATAGATTTTGTCCTGGTTGAGTTCAGGCTTCCAGGCGCGAACTAATTCCGAAAGTTCATCCGCATCATTGAGGTGATAGTTGTCATCTTCATCGTCAGCCATATTGACAAATCGAAGGCGCCAGTCGTCAAAGAAGGTGGGATCCTTGTCGTATGCAATGATCTTATTGACTACTCCGGTAGCTTCTTCAACTGTCTCCACTGGCAAGCGGCCGACAGCGACATCAATGGTATGCCCAGTTGCGGATGCACCTTCCTGATCTTCCAGAATACCAAAGTAGTCATCCGTGGGAAAGGCCCGGACGGGGTCCAGCGATTCATCTGTTTCAAAGACGGGTACAAAATCTCCGGAATTGGTCAGCTTTTTAATGTTTCGATAGTCAAATGACGCATCCCCAAAGAGGAGCAGGTGACCAAAGAGGCTGTCGCGCTTCCAAATCATTCGTGCCAGATCCCGGATGGCATAGGGGTCTTTTGCCCCGGAGGAGAACTCATTATAGACCTGATCGACAGAAGCCATGGCCACCTTCAACCCGGAAAAGGATTGACGATGTTGAGCCAGTTCTTCTGCAGATGCGGTAAAATCCGGATGATAGACGATCAACAGATCTGCTTCCAGGATGCCGTGTAGATTTTGATTTGTCACCTTGCCGATCGCCTCCGGTGATTGGAAGACCCCATTCGTTCTAAAGGCTATAAAGGTGTGGAGGTCGTCAGGTTCATAGGTGTAGGTCGCCTGGCTGCCGTTGGTTTGATATTCCTGGATAACCGGCAACAGTGGATTTTGAATATCCCAGATCATTGTCTGGGCATCCACCTGGTTGAGGGTCAATGTTGCCTTGTCCTGGCCCAGTGTACGCAGATCGGCAAAACGGAGGGGTTTGCTCCCGAGAATCAACTGTCTGCGCATGCGCAATTCCAGATAGTCTACCCATCCGGCAGCTCCGCTTCCCAAAGCACTATAGCTGACCTTGACGGAGAAGTTGTCGCCCGAGGGTAGATAGACATCCTGAATATTCCCAAGTCGCGCGTAGACGGCTTCGACATTCCCCAGGTTGGTGCTACCCATGGTGTTGGACTTCAAAGCGGTTGTTCCCAGGGTCAGTGTGAATGTGTTGGATGCGTCGCTGCGCGAACCAAATCCAGCGGATACCGCCACCGGTTCGCCGGGTACCAGGTTGGTCAGGTCGAACCTATTGCTGTAGGTTATGGATGTCAGTGATGACGAGAGACGATCGCCAAACCAGCGCAGCCCGGAGCCTTGTGTTCCGGAGGCGCCATCCAGCAGATTGTAGAGTTCATCTTCTAAGCACTGCACATCGTCATAGGACGAACTGGTATAGCCTCCTGGAGATAGATTCGCACGATTGCCCACCCGCAATCCATCAAAGGCATCAATTTTCAGAAAATAGTAACTCCGGGTATCGTAGAGATGGGTGATCTGGGTGAGTTTGTTGCCGGTTGGGTCATAAACTTCCTGCTTCGGCCCGGAAGCATAGAAGAGGATGTAATCGGTGGGGTGAAAAATGCCATCCTCTTCACCGAACACATATATGGCGTTTTCAACCAGATCATCAGGTCGGGGTGTGGCATTCGCCCGAGGGAGCATGGCCCCACCATTCCCATAGAGATGAAGGTCTCGGGGATCGATTTGGTCGATGGGAAGTTTTAAGGTGTTTTTCAGGAAGTCATAGGACATCTTGTACATGCCATCCTGAGCGATGGCAAGTTTGTAGATGTTGCCACCAGCAAGTACAGACTCTTCAGTGCCGCCCCGTAAGGTGACGTGGGGGACAGTACCTGACGGAATAAAAGCTGTTATCTCTTGAGAAATTTCCACATCTTGCGATGAAGGGACTGGTGCGGTCTGTTCGAAATGCGTATTTTGCAAAATCGTTACAGGTTCCTGATTCGGTCGTGGTTGGGACCAAAGTGGCAGGGTAAGGACAGAAAGAATCCCTAATCCAGTGGATCTCAAGGTTAAAACGGCCATTCGCATAAGGTTTACTGTTACAGAAACGTTACCGGTATAGTTGTATTGCCATAAGGCAGGAATCTTAAAAGTACAATATGGTTGAACGTCAACGGACTCTCTTCTTGAATCTTTTTCTGACTATCTCGTTAGTGCTCACGATGGTGTGTAACACATTTGGTCAGGATCCGGTTTTCTCACAGTATTATGCGGCACCCTTACAGACCAATCCCGCATTTGCCGGAAATACCAATTTACCTCGTATCGGACTTCACTATCGCAATCAATGGCCCAACCTGCCCAATGCCTATGCGACATATATGGTGACCTACGATCAGTTTGTGCCGATGCTCAACAGTGGCTTTGGGTTGACGGCTATGGGAGATGTTGCCGGAGATGGTATCTACAAAACGGTAGGTATGAGTGGCCTCTACAGTTATCGCCTCGATTTTGGAAATGAAGTCTATGCCAAAATGGGGATAGAAGGTTCCTATTTACAACGGTCACTGGATTGGGACAGGTTGGTCTTCTACGATCAGCTGGATCCGGTCAATGGCCCCAATGATCCCTCCGGAAACCCCAACCCAACTGGAGAAGGTCGCCCGGAAGATCTGGTTCAGGGCAATCTGGATGTGAGTGCTGGACTATTGGTCTACAGTCGAATGTTTTATGCTGGATTCAGTCTGAACCATCTCACTACGCCTGACGAAAGCTTCCTGCAGATCAATGATAACCTCTATTTTGGGCTGCCGATGAGGGTGTCATTTATGGGGGGAATGCAGATTAACATAGACAATAACCTGGATGGCCCTACGTTCCTATCTCCAAATGTGTTGTATACCAGACAAGGAGGTTTTTCTCAGCTGAATGCGGGCCTGTATGGCCAGTTGGGCCTGGTTTTTGCCGGTGCCTGGTACCGGCATGCTGGTGGCAACCCGGATGCAGTGATCGGCTTGGTCGGTCTGCAAAAAGGGATATTGAAGATGGGATATTCCTATGATCTCACGATATCCGGAGCTTCCGGATTTGGCGGTGCTCATGAAATCTCCCTGATCCTGAACTTTGACAATAGTGCCCAGGCAGAAGCCAATCGCCGTCGAGGTCGTTATAGCGACTGTTTAAAGATGTTCCGATAGGCCTTTGTGCTTTCGGTAAAAGGATTATATTTGTTCCTCAAATTTTAGAAAATCGGATGATCACGATGAACTCTTGGAAAAGCATTCTCTTCACAGTGGCCGTAAGCGGTCTCCTTTTCGGCAGTTGCGGTAAGGGCGAGCGCTCTTCCTCTACTGGATGGAAATACAACGACGCCAAATGGGGCGGATTCGAAAAGCTCGATTACGAAGGTCAGGCCACAGGCCCGAACTTGGTATTGGTACAAGGTGGAACGTTCACCATGGGCCTGACAGAGCAAGATGTCGCCATGGAATGGAACGCGATTCCACGCCGTGTGACGGTGTCTTCATTTTACATGGATGAGACCGAGGTGTCAAACATTGATTATCGTGAATACCTCTTCTGGTTGGCGAACACCTTTGGTGAGTCCTATCCAGAAGTGGCCAGCAATGCTCTTCCCGATACCTTGGTATGGCGTGAAGAGCTTTCATTCAACGAGCCATTCGTAGAGACCTACTTCCGTCACCCGGCATATGATAATTACCCTGTTGTTGGTGTGAACTGGATTCAGTCCAATAACTATTGCCAGTGGCGGACGGACCGTGTGAACGAGATGATTCTCATCGAACGCGGTATCCTGAACCCCAACCCAGAGCAGCGTGACGAAGACAACTTCAACACTGAAGCATATCTGGCGGGTCAATATGAAGGTTCTGTCCGGAAAAATTTGGAGGATGTACGTACAGGCGGCGAACGTAAGGTTCGTTTCGAAGATGGCATCATGCTTCCTGCATACCGTCTCCCAACAGAAGCCGAGTGGGAATATGCTGCTCTTGCTCTGATCGGCAACCAGGCCACAGATAATGAAGAACTGATCACAGATCGTCGTCTGTATCCATGGAACGATAATACTGTTCGTTTCCAGAAGCGGAACAAGTACCAGGGTGAAATCCTGGCTAACTTCAAGCGTGGAAGTGGAGACTATATGGGTATGGCGGGTAAACTGAATGACCAGGCTCACATCCCTGCTGATGTTCGTTCCTTCATGCCAAACGACTTTGGTCTGTACAATATGGCGGGTAACGTATCTGAGTGGACCATGGACGTTTATCGTGCCCTGACACCAGAGACACTCCGTGATGTAGACAATCATGATCTCAACCCCTTCCGAGGTAACAAGTTTATGACCAAGGTGAAGGATGAGGACAATAATCCAGTAGAAAAGGACTCATTGGGTCGCTTGGAGTATCGTATGGTGGAAGATGATGAGGTGGCTACTCGTGATAATTACAAGCGTGGAAATGTACTGAACTATATGGATGGAGACAAAGAGTCTGCCGCCACTTATGAGTATGGCAAATCCACATTGATTAGTGATAAGGCCCGTGTGATCAAAGGTGGTTCATGGATGGACCGCGCCTGGTATCTCTCCCCTGGAGCACGTCGCTTCAAAGAAGAGGACAAGGCAGATCGCAGTCTTGGCTTCCGTTGTGCAATGACCCGTACAGGTGGTCCTGAAGGCAACGAAGACAGTGCTGGTAACAAATTCAAAGTGAAAAAGAACAAGGTTAAGCGTCGCTACAAGTAATGCCGCTCTAATCGGATCTATAAAAACTCCCAGTCCGTCAGGACTGGGAGTTTTTTATTTTGTGCCATGGAATCCAATGTCCTTCACACCCTTTTCCTGAATTGCCAACGAGTGGTAATTGACAGTCGTCAATGTCAGACAGGGGACCTGTTTTTTGCATTGCAGGGACAAGCTGATGGCAATCGATTTGCCGAAGATGCCCTTGCCCGTGGAGCAAAGTATGCAGTGATCGACAATGAAAAATGGGTGATTGATGAACGCACGATCCTCGTAGAGCATGCATTGCAGTCCCTTCAGGATCTGGCTCGGTACCATCGTCAGTATTTAGGGATTCCGATTTTTGGCCTGACCGGGTCTAACGGGAAGACAACGACTAAGGAACTGATCGCACGTGTGCTGTCGACAACATACCAGGTCTATGCGACTCCGGGGAATTACAATAACCACATTGGCGTCCCACTGACGCTTCTGGGAATTCCGGATTCCACGGAGTTGGTCATCATTGAGATGGGTGCCAATGCACAGGGAGAAATTGCCGCATTGTCCGCAATCGCAGAACCGGATTATGGGATGATCACCAATATTGGAAAGGCCCACCTGGAAGGGTTTGGCGGAATGGAGGGTGTCCGGATTGGGAAAAGTGAATTATTTCAATATCTGAAGGCCCATAATGGCCTGATCTTTTATAATCAGGATGAGCCTCATCTTCTGGACCTGGTTGGAGACTACCAACCATCCATCTCATATTCTGCTGAAAAAGAAGGGGCAGATATGCATTATGTCATGGATCAGGAAGATCCCCGAATCCAGCTCCACTATGAGCCGGAAATGGGACGGATAGTACGCCTCCATTCACCCTTATATGGGATCCATAACGTCAAGAACATTATGGCAGCGGTGACCATTGGTCGCCACTTTGGGGTCACCGATGAGCAGATTCATGAGGCGATTGCCAGCTACATCCCGGATAATAATCGTTCCCAGTTAGTTGTCTCTGGAACCAATACCTGGGTGATGGATGCCTATAATGCCAACCCTTCAAGTATGGTCATGGCATTGCGGAGTCTGGATCGCTCTGAAGCTGATGGCAAGATGGCCATCCTGGGAGATATGTTAGAATTGGGACAGGAAACGGAGAGGGAACACCAGGCAGTGATCGATCTCCTGTTGGAGTTGGATTCCATTGAACCCGTATTGGTTGGCCCTGCTTTCAGTCAGACGGATCACCCTCATGATTGGCCCACTCTGGAGTCAGCTTTGGAAGTAGAAAAGTGGCTGATTAACCGGAATCCTCAACACATGACCATTCTGGTCAAAGGCTCTCGGGGCATGGCCCTTGAGAAGGGAGTGGAGCGCTGGATCAGCGGAAGCGAAACTGCGCCTGCATGATGCGATCAGGAAGCTCATTTCGGCAGGCTTCCTGGTAGTCACTATAGGAGCAGGGGACCAGGCGATGTCGCTCTAGGCCGGCCTCTTCACGTACAGGAACTTGCAACCACCATCTGCCGGTTCGGGAGCTCTTCCAGAACACGAGTTGATCATTGAAGTGGTCATGCTGGACATGGAATTCAATCAGGCCTTCCATGGAAATAGGGTAATCACCCTGTCGTTGTGAAACAGCTTCCAGGAAGTACCATAAGATCTGGGCGATCATTCGGGCAGTAATATGCTGGCGATCGCGACTGGGTGCCCAGTCGCCGACACTGAGGGAGCTCAACTTTTCACTCAAGCCCGCATAGCGAACGATCTGACAGATCTCCATGCCATCCAGGCCATTGGGTCCGGGGTGTCCGGCAGCGGGAGCGTAGGCGGCTTCCAGGGCAGACAGGTTGATATTGACCATGTCGGCATCACGAAGCAGGGGCTCCATTCGGGCAGTGTCCTCCTTGACTAATCCCAGGCCGTGCAATTCGAAGTGTTCTTCTTCGACCAGATGGCGCAGGACTGTTGGGTCGCTATGGTGGCGTTGGTAGGCTAAAAGGCTGAGATGGAAGAGGTGGTGTTCACCGGGTTTCAGCATTCGATTGAGGAGAGGGAGCTGCTTTGTACCCGTTTTCAGGCTGAATTGAGCTCGATCCTGAATGAGAGATGCACTCACGCCTTTGAGCTTGTCACCGTATGCCTGGTATTGATAAAATGAGAGGTTCGGGTCGCTGCCGATCAGGATGACCACCTTCCGTCCGTCAATCAGTTCTTTCAGTACTTGAATGGCAAATGAGGGCTCGGCTTTCCGCAGATTGCCCAAGTCAACGATGGGCATGTTGCCAAAACTCCAACCCATCTCGTACAATTCTTTGCGAACGGCATCTGCAGCCTTGTCATTATACCCCAGGAGGGTGACAGCATCTTCCGGAATTTCATTCATGTCCGGGAAGAAGGGGAGTATCCGGTTGCCCAGCTGGTGGGAGGACCAGCGTTTCTTGTTCGGATGCTCGTGGGGTTTGAGCCAATGTGCAAGCATGTCCCAAAGGTAGGGAATCAGAAGGAGGCGACCATAGGTTTGCGTCGAAGGAGCATCTGGGAAATTTGCCGACTGATTTGGTGGTGACCACCGGGCAAAGGCCTACCTTTGGCCCACGAAAAACAGAAGATATGGACCAGCGGCTGGAGACGTACAAGTCAGATTCACCGGAAATCGTTTTTGAATGGCACGATAGTGAGACGGAAGCCCGTGGATGGGTGGTCATCAATAGTCTGCGCGGTGGTGCTGCAGGTGGTGGCACACGAATGCGGCAGGGGTTGACCCGTGATGAGGTGGTATCCCTGGCCAAGGTCATGGAGATCAAATTTTCTGTGAGTGGTCCGGCTATTGGTGGGGCAAAATCAGGAATTGATTTCAATCCGAATGATCCCAGACGTGATGGAGTCTTGCGGCGCTGGTACAAAGCCGTATTTCCTCTTCTGAAGAACTATTATGGCACGGGCGGCGACCTCAACGTCGACGAAATGAAAGATGTCATTCCGATCACCGAGGACCTCGGACTGTGGCATCCACAGGAGGGTGTGGTGAATGGACACTTTCAAAGTGCCAAAGGTGACCGGATCCAGATCATTGGACAGCTCCGGTATGGTTGCGCCAAGTTGGTAGAGGATCCGGCGTATGCACCTCCGGGCCGTCACAAACATGCCGTAGCAGATTTGATCACCGGATTTGGGGTCAGTGAATCCATCCGGCATTATTACGACCTTTTTCGTCACGAGACTCTGCAAGGCAAGCGTGTGATCATACAAGGGTGGGGTAATGTGGCGGCTGCGGCAGGTTACTACTTGTCTTCACATGGGGCAATGATCACCGGAATCATTGATTTGGGTGGCGTGGTCCTGGCTCCGAACGGCCTCGATTATCATCAAGTAGAAGACATCTTCCTCAGCCGAAAAGGAAATAAATTGGAACATGCTTTGGCCATCCCTTACGAAGAAGGAAAGGATAAAGTATGGGAGATGCCGGCGGATATCTTTATGCCGGGTGCAGCGAGTAAGATTGTTTCACCGGAGCAGATCCGCGGGCTGATGGATCGCGGTCTGGAAGTCATCAGTTGTGGGGCAAATGTTCCGTTCACCGATGACGGAGTCTTTTTCGGACCTACGGCATTGGAGGTGGACAAACGGATCAGTCTGATCCCGGATTTTATTGCTAATTGTGGGATGGCTCGGGTATTTGCCTATCTCATGCAACCAGATATCCAGGTGACGGATCATGGTATTTTTGAGGACGTGTCTTCTACAATCCGTCATGCCTTACTGGATGTAAAGGCACAATCAGCGGATTTGACCGAGATCTCGACGCGGGCAACGGGTATCGCGATGAAAAAGTTGGGATTCTAGGCGGCCTGATCATAGTTTCCGATGGATAGCATCACCAGGGTGCAGGCACGGACGACCTCAATTCCCGCCTCGCCGGCCATGATCATCAGATCAGGGTTTTCTGTGCCCGGATTGAAGATGATACGTCTGGGGTGATAGCCTAGGATTTGCTCGTAAACAGGGATTTGATTGGCAGGGCCCAGGTACAAGGTGATGGTATCCAGGTCATCAATCATCTCGGGCCATTCGGTCAGAATATCCACATCTTCGATGCGCCCTTTGCGGGTACCCACTGCAATCACTTCATGGCCTTTCCAGCGCAATTGCTGCACCGCGGAATGAGAATACCGGATTGGATTAGGGGATGCCCCCAGGACTAATGTCTTCATGGAAGTATAACCGAAATGCGGGTCAGAAAGTTGGTTCCGAGAGGATCAGACCAGCATACGAACGGGTGCACTGAGGATCTGGCTGAAGGTCTGCAAGAATTTGGCTCCCATCGCCCCGTCAACAACACGGTGATCACAGGAAAGGGTGACTTTCATGCGGTGACCGATGGCGATCTGCCCGTCTTTGACAACAGGTTTTTGGGTGATGCCTCCTACTGCCAGAATGCAGGCGTCCGGTGGATTGATGATTGCGGTGAACTCCTCAATTCCAAACATGCCCAGGTTGGAGATGGTAAAGGTGTTTCCCTGCATTTCATCAGGTTGCAGCTTTTTATTCTTTGCCTTTTCAGCAAAAGCAGCTACTTCCTGGTTGATTTGGGTCAGGGATTTCATATCCGCCTGTCGCACAACAGGGACTAGTAATCCTTCATCTACGGCTACTGCAACGCCAATATTGATGTCGTGATTGGTGCGGATCCGGTCGCCCAGCCAGGATGAATTGATGCTGGGATGTAAACGCAAGGCTTTTGTCGCTGCCTTGATCACCAGGTCATTAAAGGAAATCTTGGTAGGTGCCAGTTCGTTGATCATTTTTCGGTCGACCATGGCCTGGTCCATATCGATCTCAATGGTCAAATAAAAGTGGGGTGCACTGAATTTACTTTCACCCAAGCGTCTGGCGATGGTTTTGCGCATTTGTGTAACAGGCACATCGGTAAATCCGCCTGTGGGCATAGAGATCACTGGTGCGGTTTGCCCGGTGGATGGATGTCCTTCCAGGAAGGCTTCAATATCCTTCTTTACGACTCGTCCACTATCTCCACCTGATCCAGTGACTTGATTGAGGTCAATCCCAGCTTTTTCGGCCATGGCTTTCGCCAAAGGGGACGCCTTGACACGATGGCCATCTTCTGCAGGGGCAGGCACTGCCGCAGGGGCGGATGCTGGCACGGCTGGAGTAGACGTTTCAGAAGCTGTGGGTTCCGGAGAAGGCGGAGCCCCATTGGTAGCGGAATCCTCTTGAGCGAGGAGGGCTTTATAATCCTCCCCTTTTTCACCGATGATGGCAAGAAGGCCATTTACAGGAATGACACCTTGTTCTACACCAATGTAGAGCAAGGTCCCCTCCTGATAGGTTTCCAATTCCATGGTCGCCTTGTCTGTTTCGACCTCAGCCAGGATATCGCCTGACTCTACAATGTCGCCGACTTTCTTCAGCCAGGAGACGATATTGCCTTCTTCCATGGTGTCGCTCATGCGCGGCATCCGGATGATCTCTGCCATTTCAGGAGTTTTATTCTTGCAAAAATGCAAACTTTTCCCCAAACCTCAGGGTTTGTCGATTGATCAATGAAATGCGTAAAAAGGGACCTTAGTTCTATTCAAGCAGGTTATTTTTACATCATGAACCATTCTTCCCGCCTCCTTCAGGATGCTGTGGAGGCGTTTTCCAGTTTGCCGGGCATCGGTCGGAAGACGGCCTTACGCCTGGCCTTGCACCTGTTAAAGCAAGAGCCGGAGCAAGTAGACCACCTGGCTGACGCTATCAAGCAGTTCAGACGAGAGATTCGCTTGTGTACCTCCTGTTACAACTTGTCGGATCAGGATCTGTGTGCGATCTGTACCGATCATCACCGAAATAAGCGGACTATTTGTGTAGTCGAGAGCGTTCGGGATGTCATGGCTATTGAAGAAACACAGCAATACAGTGGATTATATCATGTTCTAGGAGGTGTCATCAATCCGTTGGACGGGGTGGGGCCAGAGCAATTACAGATCGAATCCCTGGTGTCACGGATCAGGAAGGATGCTCCCGAAGAGATTATCATGGCGATTTCGCCTACCATTGAAGGAGAGACAACGATCTACTATATTTCTCGACTGATGCGTGAATTACCTGTCCGGATCTCGACGATCGCACGAGGAGTGGCTTTTGGTGGTGAACTTGAATATGCGGATGAGATCACCCTGGGACGGTCCATCATGAGCCGGCTCCCTTACGCCACTAATACCGAATAATGGATCTGACCGTCATTATCGTCAGCTATAATGTGCGCCACTTCCTGGAGCAGGCCTTGCTATCCGTTCGGAAGGCTGTGGCTGATCTGGAAGCGGAGGTCATCGTAGTCGATAATGATTCAGTCGATGACTCTGTGCTGATGGTTCGGGAGCGATTCCCGGAGGTGCAGTTGATCGTCAATACCGATAATACCGGCTTTGCTGTGGCCAATAATCAGGCGATCCGGCTGGCCAAAGGCCGGTATATCCTATTGCTGAATCCGGATACGGTAGTCGAAGAAGATACCTTTGCAAAGTGCATGCAATTTATGGATGCACATCCGGATGGAGGTGCTCTTGGCGTGCGGATGATCGATGGGGGTGGAAACTATCTTCCCGAGTCTAAACGTGGATTTCCGTCGCCTTTTGTCGCCTTTTGCAAGGCCTTTGGCCTTTCCCGGATGTTTCCAAAATCGGCTACGTTCAATCAATATCATCTGGGCCATCTCGGTGAGATGGAAACAGCTCCAGTGGATGTGCTGGCCGGAGCGTTTATGTGGTTGAGACGAGAAGCTATTGATCAGGCTGGACTACTGGATGAAGCCTTCTTCATGTATGGTGAGGATATAGACTTGTCTTTTCGTATTCGGGAGGCCGGATACATCAATTATTATTTCCCTGAGGTCACCATCATCCATTACAAGGGGGAGAGCACTCGGAAGGGAAGTCTGAATTATATCCGCATCTTCTATCAGGCCATGATCCTTTTTGCAGAAAAGCACTTTTCTGGCAGTCGACGGTCGTGGTATGTGTTCTCTATCCGACTGGCAATCTATCTGAGAGCCTGGATGACCCTGGTCCGGAATATGTTCAAGCGCAGTTGGCTATTTCTCTTGGATGCCCTTTTGTTGTGGGGGGGCGTGATCCTGATCAAGGACTTTTGGGCAGAATTTTATTTCAATGACCCATCCTATTATCCCGCTCACTTCAATTCGATCAATGCGCCGCTGTATGCCCTGATCTGGACGGGAGGATTGTATCTCAGTGGGGCATACGACCGCAAAGACGATTTGTGGGCTGCTGCCCGTGGACTGTTATTGGGCAGTCTGTTGATCGCTGCGGTATACGGTTTTCTGGATCAGCCTTATCGGACCTCCCGGGCAGTCATCTTGATGGGGACGGCATGGGCCCTGCTGTCTGCGCTGTTGGTCCGTATGTTTGCCCATTATCTGAAATACGGGGAGTGGAGGGCAGGCGTTCGCAAGGCGGCCAATTTAGTTGTAGTGGGTTCGCTGGCTGAGTGTGAACGGACTATTCAACTGCTGAGCAAATTGCATATCTCCAAGAATCTGATCGGATATCTTTCTCCTGTGGATGATTATGACCCGCATCTTTTTCTCAATCACATCCGACGCCTGGATGAAGTGGTCAGCGTGTTTAGAGTCCAGGAGGTGATCTTTTGTGCTCGGGATGTCCGCTCGGATCATATGATGCAATGGATGAACCTGATCGGTTCAGCCGTCGAATACCGCATTCTGCCAGAAGGGGGAGTGAGTATTATCGGCAGTGCCTCTTCCATTTCCAGCGGAGAGCTGTATACCACGGATGTTCGCTTTCGATTGGCGGATGCGGTCAAGCGGCGGCACAAGCGATTACTTGATGTAGGGATGGCCCTTCTCCTTTTGGTCCTCAGCCCGTTGCTCGTCTGGTTTCAATCCCGGAAAGGACGTTTCTTTCGCAATTTATTCCGTCTGCTTGTTGGGCAACGGACTTTGGTCAGTTATGGGGAAGCCAAGGATGCTCTTCCCCGGTTGCGTGACGGGCTTCTGCAGCCTTCTGATGCCCACCCATGGTTGAGTCTGGACCAGCGCACCGCCCAGCATCTAGACTTCCTGTATGCCCGGGATTATGGGGTGGAAAAGGACTTACGTATCCTGATGCGGAATATCAAACGCCTGGACCGTTAGGACTTTGAGACGAGTTACTGACCTCACTGCAGTTCGTATCTTCGGGAATCACCTTTCACTTATCGGGAGTAACTGCTATGCACCTTATTGACAAGATCCAAGCAAATGCACAATCGGGCCATGCGGATGTCGTGGGTATCCGTCGCCATCTGCATATGTATCCAGAGCTTTCCTATAAAGAGGAAAAGACAGCGGCCTATATCGCCGATCGTCTGCAGGAATGGGGTATCCCCTTTACCTCTGGTTGGGCGGGTCACGGTTTGGTTGCCGTTCTTCAAGGGAGTGGCCCTGGGCCAACAGTGGCACTTCGAGCGGATATCGATGCATTGCCCATCACCGAAGCCAATGAAGTGGAATATCGCTCCCGGAACAAAGGGGTCATGCATGCCTGCGGGCATGATGTGCATTCTGCCTCCCTTCTGGGAGCGCTGCGGATCCTACTGGAGTTGAAATCGGAGTGGAAAGGTACCGTCCGGGCGATCTTTCAGCCGGCTGAAGAAAAACAACCTGGTGGTGCTTCACTGCTGATCCAGGAGGGTGTATTGGAAAATCCCAGGCCATCCAGCATATTCGGGCAGCATGTATTACCAACAATGCCAGCCGGGAAGGTCGGATTTCGGGAGGGGGTCTGCATGGCCTCTGCTGATGAGTTGTACCTCACGGTGGAGGGGAAAGGTGGCCATGGTGCCATGCCACACCTGACTCGTGACCCGATTGCGATCACAGCGACATTGATCAATGCCTTACAACAGATTGTGAGCCGAAATGCAAATCCAATTTCTCCTTCCGTCCTGACGTTCGGACGAATATGGTCGGATGGCGGGGCAACGAACGTCATCCCTGACAAGGTCCATATGGAAGGAACTTTCCGGGCTCTGGATGAGGAATGGCGGGCTGAAGCTCATCATCTGCTGACGAGTATGTGTTCGGGACTGGCTGCATCCATGGGAGCAACCTGTCATCTGGAGATCCGCAAAGGTTACCCCACCCTGATCAGTGATGTAGAGACCACCCGTCAGGCAAAGTCCTGGGCGGAAGTCTACATGGGACAGGATGCTGTCGAAGAACTGGATATCCGCATGGGTGCTGAGGATTTCGCGTATTACAGCCAGGTTATGCCTGCCTGTTTTTATCGATTGGGGACGGGGAATGTGGCAAAAGGAATCACTTCCGGCTTACACACGCCACGGTTTGATGTGGATGAAACTTCCCTGGAGATCGGTAGTGGGTTGATGGCGTGGATTGCGATATCCCAGTTGTCGGCACAAATAGCAGGATAGATGAAACATTTTTACCATATGTTCAGTAAACGGGAGGAGTAGTATTAGCATTATATAGAATAATTATTTATATTTATTCTATTGTTACATTGAACGCCTAACCTATTTATACCCCCATGGCCAAGATCCTGATCGCAGACGATGAACAGAGTATCCGTCGCACATTGCGCGAGATTCTCGAATTTGAGAAGTACAAAGTGGACGAAGCTGGCGATGGACTGGAATGTCTGGCCAAGGTCAAACAGAATAAATATGATGTGATCATCCTGGACATCAAGATGCCCAAGATGGATGGCATGGAGACATTGGAGAAGATCCAGCTTATTGCCCCGGACACACCTGTTGTCATGATCAGTGGGCATGCCAGTATTGACACGGCTGTGGAAGCGGTGAAGAAGGGTGCCTTCGATTTTATATCCAAGCCACCGGATCTGAACAGGATGCTGATCACTATCCGCAATGCGATGGACAAATCGAGTCTGATCGTCGAAACACGGGCACTTCAGCGTAAAGTTGGCCATATCAAGACCCAGGAGATGATCGGAAATTCGGATGGCATCCAGCAAATACAGGATACCATCGACCGTGTCGCCCCCACAGATGCTCGTATTCTGATCACTGGTGAAAATGGAACTGGAAAGGAGTTGGTCGCTCGTTGGGCCCACGCCAAAAGTCCTCGAAATCCTCATCCGTTGATCGAAGTCAACTGTGCAGCGATTCCCTCCGAACTCATCGAAAGTGAGCTTTTCGGTCATGAAAAGGGAGCGTTTACATCAGCGATCAAGCAACGGATTGGTAAGTTTGAACAAGCCAATGGTGGAACCCTATTCCTGGATGAAATCGGAGACATGAGTCTGTCAGCCCAGGCAAAGGTACTTCGTGCTTTGCAGGAGAATCGCATTACTCGCGTGGGTGGAGACAAAGAGATTTCCGTGGATGTGCGCGTCATTGCTGCTACGAATAAAGATCTGCGACAAATGATCCAGGAAGGCAGGTTCCGTGAGGACCTTTACCATCGTCTGGCTGTCATTATCATTCACGTTCCCTCACTCAATGATCGACTCGAAGACATTCCAGAGTTAGTCGAACACTTTATCACCCAGATCTGTGGTGAGTACGGAATTTCAACCAAGAAGATCGATACAGATGCTTTGGCTGCTTTGCAACAAATCACCTGGACCGGAAACATCCGGGAGCTTCGAAATGTGGTGGAGCGTCTGATTATTCTGAGTGGTAAATCCATTTCAGAGGAGGATGTTCAGCGATATGTTGTCCCGTCCAGTGCAAAACCTTCCAAAGTAGTGGACAAGCTGGAGACCATTGGCTAAGCCTGGATCCAGAATGTGAAGAGTGTCCGGAACTGGTTTCGAGGTTGCATGGATAACAATTCGCTGCGATTCTCGTTATATCCTTCCGTGCATGCCCTTTCTGGCGTCACGAGATAGACCTTATTAGACTATGGAAACAAACGGAAAAGAAACTGTGGTGCACAAGAACACCATGAAGCAATGGAGTCGAATCAAAGGGGAGAATGCATGGACCATGTTCAAGGTCATGGCAGAATTCGTCGACGGCTTTGAAAAACTAAATCATATCGGGCCTTGTATTTCGATCTTTGGATCAGCCCGGACAAAACCCGACCACGCCAACTATAAGTTGGCTGTGGATATAGCCCGCAGACTGACAGAAGAAGGTTTTGGCATCATTACAGGTGGTGGTCCGGGTATTATGGAGGCCGGAAACAAAGGAGCGTCACTCTATGGCGGCCTCTCCGTAGGCCTGAATATCCTCCTTCCCCATGAGCAGAACAACAATCAGTTCATCGACATGGAGAAGAGCCTCAATCATCGCTACTTCTTTGTCCGAAAGGTCATGTTCGTCAAATATGCTCAGGCTTTTGTCGTCCTGCCGGGAGGTTTCGGCACATTGGATGAACTGTTCGAAGTGCTCACGTTGATCCAAACCAAAAAAATTAATCCGGTACCAGTGGTCTTGGTAGGTACGGCTTTCTGGGGCGGCCTGAAGGAGTGGATTGAGACAACGATGCTCGGACAAGAGAATAATATCAATGCAGATGACCTTAAGCTGTTCTCCATAACGGATGATCCTGCGGAAGTTGTCCAGGTCATCAACGACTGGTATTCTGTGGGCCCAACCGGACAGGGTGAGCTGAGCCCGAACTACGAACTTTAGTCACATCAGATTATCGTAAAAAAAGCCCATCTCGAATCTTCGAGATGGGCTTTTTTTTGTTGGAAGGTTTTAAAACAATGGACATCAAGTGTAGTCCATTTTCAAGTTTGATTCAGTCCTCCCTTTGCTATTGAGCCGCGGCAATTATTCGATCGACATAGGGCAGGATCTCCAAAGCGTCAATTTCAAAGTCGTCCTGGGTGTTAGGAATCGAGGTGAAGATCATGACCAGGCCTTTGGGCGGATGGATGAAAACGAACTGTCCGCCGTGTCCCCACATGAAGCGAATATCCCGGAGAGGATCGAGCCACCAGTAGTAGCCAAAGTTAAAATCCAGGTATGCCGCTGAAACTTGTGATGTCGTCATCTCCGTGATCCAATCAGCAGGGATGATTTGCTCCCCTTTTGAGAAGCCATTTGCCAGGATGCAGTTGCCCCATTTTGCCAATTCACGGGGTGTGGTCGCTATTCCGAATCCACCTAAGGTCACACCATCCTTGTAACGCGTCCAATGGTAATTGGATATACCCAGTTTAGAAAAGACATAGATATCCGCCCATTCATCGGTGGGCAACCCTGCTTGTTTCTGGATAATAGCGGAGAGTAGTGAAGGATCACCATCATTATAATGAAAGACAGACCCATGTGTTGCAATCATAGGTAACTCAAGAATGAATTGAACCATGTCCTCCGGCTTCTGGCGGAGCAACTGGTCTGTTTGTCCTTCAATTCCTCCATTGTTGTAATCGATACCAGATCGCATGGTGAGCAGGTCTCGAATAGTGATGCCTTGCTTTTCCGGGTGTCCTGCCAGCTCATCTGAGAGGTAATCCGATATGGGATCCTCCAGACTGCTGATCAGGCCCTGTTCCAGAGCAACACCAGTGAGCGTTCCCATGACCTGCTTGGTGCAGGACCAGATCAGGTGGGATTGATTGATATCGGCCTCATCCGCCAAATAGGCTTCTGCCACCAGATTACCATTTCGGAGAACAAGCGCGCTCCGCAACGACCACAAGTTTTTATCTGTGTAAAGGTCCTGATACACGTCAGACAAAATAGCCTCATCAATGTTCGCCACCTGGAGCGTTGTGAGTGGAAGGCCATCCCCGATGTCTTTTGGTTGGATTCCGGAAAATGGAAGATGTGGATCATCACTTTTCAGGCAACCACTGAAACTGGTCAGGAATAAACACGCACTGGCAATCAGAAAGAAGGTCTTTTTCATTTTTTTCCAATTTTCCAGGTGAGATTGAATGAGTGGGCAATGTAGTGGAGATTGGGGTCGTAGAAAATACCGACATAGTCAAACTCATACCCCACTGAAAGACGCTTTCCAGGGCGAGGATTCATTTCTAGTGTCAAGTTGGTATGATTAAATACTTCGAAGGAGCCGAAGTTGAATCGGCTATTCGGATTCTGGATAAAATCAGAAAAGCGCAAGGAATAGAAATAGGTTTCCGTTGCTGGTTTGGGACGGGCTGTCCAGCCCGCGAGGGAATTGGTCAGCCGGAAGAAAATAGAACGATCTCCAATTTGAATCTGCGTTTCAACACGTGGTCCGTATTCGATCGTGGTGAACCAGAACATGTGCCCGCTTTGGAGGTAAGGATAAAGTTGCACCTGATAATGTGTGGCGAGATAGGGCCCAACATAAATGGGATCTAGAGATTCGCTGATCTTCATTTTGAAACCATAGAATAAGTCCAGAGGTTTGAAGTGCCAAGCCAGCCCAATGCCTTTATTGAAATTCACACCAAATGCCAGGTCTGTGGCATAGGAAACTCGATGGTCTGAAGACGTTTGTTGCCAGTGATAACCGCCATTGAGATTGATTCCGCTATACGTGAGGCCATAATTAAGGGCATCCTTGATCTGGAAAAACTGTGGTTTAAAATGAATGCGCTGCTCACGGACAGATGATAAATCCTGACCGCGTATCTGGAATGGTTGAATGAGGAAGAGGCAAATACTGATGAGTGCAACTGTGCGCATACGCTTGGTTCTGAAATATTCTTTGCTTAAAAGACGGCAAGCCTATTGACATCCTGTGGCATCAATGGAAAGCACAAATGTAAAGCCTAAGGATTCTGCAAGAGTTGACCCAGATCATCAGATTTGCCGGTCCTGGTTGACCAAGTCTTTGCTATGAAACAGGAAATATCCGGAATTCCCAGGCTAAATCTATTCTGGAGGAGTCTCTTCCTTTGTTGGTATGAGAGCCAGTCGGACCGTCAAAATTGCGATAACGAGTGCTACAGGTGCAAAGAGGAACCGTTCCAGATTTGTCTCTCCCAAGACGTCGGTGATGGTATTGATGATATAATA
This sequence comes from uncultured Saprospiraceae bacterium, assembly GCA_942490895.1. Taxonomy (GTDB): domain Bacteria; phylum Bacteroidota; class Bacteroidia; order Chitinophagales; family Saprospiraceae; genus JAGNXB01. The sequence goes on along the minus strand of CALNZC010000052.1, from coordinate 393,525 downwards.
GATGGCCATCATCCAGAGGCCCAACTGCGCCAACGGTTTAATCCAGTCCATGTCGATTATATTCACCTTCGACATGACGATCATGATAAAAAGCAGCAACATGGATATGGATGCCAGTTCCATGTGGATCAAGTCCTGATCAGTTTGGATCCGTTCACCCCAGACAACTTCAGGAGAGATCCATCCGGCAATGACAAAGCAATGAAACAGGATCATTAACCCGAGAAAGATGAATAACAAGGAGGAAATCGTCTTTGGATTTTTCATAATGCCGATCGATAGAGAAAAGTAAATCGCTCATGAAGATAGAAGCCCTCATGAGTTCTGTACTGCGATCTATTCAGAAAGACGTTTTTCCACTCTTCGCAGGTAGGGGGTGAGTCTTATGTCCAAACGAACCGAAGGGCTATTTCTGAACAAACTGGATGCTCCACATGCCGCGCAGATCACCAAGTGCATATCCGGTTGCTTGATCTTCGGGGTATAGCCTTTGCAGCAAGCGTTGATTATCCTCCGTAAGCTCAGCGCCTACGACACCATGGCAATTCAGACACAAGGGTTGAATGCGGATCGGCGCATAATAAATAACCGTGTCCGGTGCGAACTCCTGGACGACAGCCGTTAGATTTTTACCGTCTTTCAGATCGGCAGCCCAATCCGCAAGAATGGCGGCTTCATAATCGTTGGCCTGATTGAGTGGGTTGCGGGTTTGCAAGGTGGCTCGCCGAATGGTGCAGTCATACATATTGGACAAAGTGTCTGTCAGCGGTTGAGCCGAAAGGCTGCAATATTGAATAGCTTCCTCCAAGCCTTGTTTTCCCATCACACTTTTCAGTTTGGTGCTGAGCACAGCAAAACTGGCCGCCTGTACACGACTGCCTTTGTCAAGCCATGGTACAGGATCAAATGACTGGACGGGTTCGGGTTGGGGAGTGTCCGAGCAAGCAGTTAATAGACCGAACAGGGAGATCAATATCAGAATGGAGATGCGCATATACTAATTGTTTTGCGAAGATATAGAAGGATGCACAACGAAGGTATATCCCCTTGGCAAAGGCCTCCAGGGGGGCATTCACCCTTAAGCCATTATCCGTCAGTCAAGGACGATTTGACCACTGAGAATTCGACGTTACTGCTATACATGATCGGCGAATCGTGCCTCCTTTATTTATGGAGTGGAATACTGATCAGCCCAATTTTAGAAGAAGGCTATTGTATCCTCTCCATTTGTTTGCGCTTGATTGAATTATGATGTGCTGACAGATGTTGCCATCTTTTGTACTAATCGGTCGACGTTTTGCCAGCTGCCGGCATTCAAGGATGTGATCCCGGATTCGCGGAACAACTCTGCTGCAATGCCGCTTCTGCGACCGGTGGCGCAGCAGGCGACGATTGGTTTATTCTGTTTTTTCAGTCTTGGAAGTTGACTCCGGAGTTGATCCAGCGGGATATTCACTGATCCCTGGACATGGCCTTGTTTGAATTCGCCACCTGTCCGTACATCCAGGATGATCGCTTTCTGTTGGAGTAGATCCAATATCTCTTGTTGATTGCCACCGCCAAAAAGCTTTTTCAGGAAAGAGAACATAGGCTCAGTTTGTAGTTTTGATCAAGTGGGTCATGTCATCCAGGCCACCTCCATTATAGATATCACGGACACCCAAGCCTCCCAAAAAGGCAACGGCCTGGCCACTGCGCATTCCTGAACGACAATAGAAGATGATCGGCTTCTCGACAATTCGGAGTTCATCAATATGCCCGGGAATCTGTCCTAAAGGGATGTTTTTTGCACCATCGACATGGCCCATTTCGAATTCAAAGGGTTCACGAACATCAATGATGAGTGGTTCTGATTGCTGGATGATTTGTTGCAAGTTCATTGTAGGTAATGGTCAAAAAGTGGTCAATGGCTTATTAAGTCATTTCCGGGCACAAAGTTCACCAACGGCTGGAGAAGCCTCAGTGATCAGGGTCACACCGGATCATTCGTTTACCTGGGTCGAATAGTGCCTGTAGCTTTCGTCTGCAGGTGATCTATTTAAGAGGTCATTATAGGCGTCTACAGCTTCCTGTACACTCATGAACATATTTTCACTGCCGATCAGATCAAGCAGTCCTGAAACCGCCATCTTGTCCCGGACGGGCCCGATCACGCTGTTGAAGAGGACGATATATCCACGTTGCCGGAAATCTCGGACAAGATCGGCCAAAAAATGCATGGCACTGGAATCAATATGACTAATGCTCTCCGCATTCAGGATAATCCCATGGATGGTCGGTCCTTTTTCCTGGATCTTTAATTCCAGGTGCTCTTTACAATAGTTCAGGTTGGCAAAATACAACTGTGCATCAAGCCGCAGGATGAGAATGTCCGGACGCACTTCAAGGTCGCTGAAGCGTTCGATGTTGCGATAGAATGATGAGCCAGGCACACGGCCCAACGTAGCGATATGGGGTCGGGATGTACGAAAGATGACCAGACCAAGGGACAGGATCACTCCGATGCCAATACCTTCCTCAATGCCCAATCCGAGAGTGGCGATGAAAGTGATGAACAGCATCCAGAAGTCACTTTTGTCTGTTTTCCAAAGCTGAATGGCTTCCTTATAATCGATGAGTCCAAATACGGCAACCATGATCACTGAAGCCAGGATGGCATTGGGCAGATCGTGAAAGAGTGGAGTGAGAAAGAGGAGAGTGAGAATGATCAGCAAAGCACTGATAATAGAGGCTAGTCCGGTCTGTGCACCCGCCTGATCATTGACGGCTGTTCGGGAGAATCCACCGGTGACCGGATATCCCTGAAACAGGGCGCCTCCCAGGTTGGCGCTACCCAAAGCAATCAGCTCCTTATTCGCATCCAACTCATAGTTTTTATGTCTGGATTGGATGGCCTTGGCCACGGCGATACTTTCCATAAAACTGACCAATGATATGGCCAGTGCAGTACCCAGGAGAGCTTGAATGCTGCCACCATCCAGTTGCGGAAAACCAAAAGAGGGGAGGCCTCCGGGGACTTCTCCCACAACCTGAACACCCCGCTGGTCCAGATTCCACCAAGCCACAGCACCGATTCCGGCCCCGACAGCCAGCAGGGGTGCGGGAATGCGTTTATCCATTCGTCGAGCCATCAGGATGAGGGCGATTCCACCTATGCCGATCAAAAAGGTTGGCAAATGTATGAAGTGAATTTGTTGGAAAGCCCCTGCCAGGATCTCGTAGACTTTCTGAGTCTTGGGCAGGCTGATACCCATGAGGTGTTTTAACTGACTGGATCCGATAATCAATGCTGCCGCTGAAGTAAATCCGGAAACCACCGGGTGTGAGAGAAAATTGACTAAAAAACCAAGACGAAAAACACCCAACAGGAATTGAATGGCCCCGACCATAAAAGCCAGTGTAATGGCCAGGGTGATATATGTCTCTGTGTTGGGTTCGGCCAGAGTGGCCACCCCGGCAGCGGTGAGCAAAGAGACCATGGCTACAGGTCCTACGGCCAGCTGGCGAGATGTACCGAGCAATGCATAAATGATCAGCGGAAGTGTGCTCGCATAAAGGCCATAAATGGGGGGGAGACCAGCGATCATAGCATAGGCCATTCCCTGGGGAATGAGCATGACGCCAACGGTCAGGCCGGCCGACAGGTCGCCTTGAAATTGCTTTCGGTTATACGTAGCAATCCATTGAAATGCAGGAATATGCCTGGATAGAAAGGACATGAGGGCGTTCTTCTGTTAGATGGGGCAAAGGTAGCCCTGTATAAAAGAGGCTTATGCAACTCCGATCACAAAAAAAGACAGGTTTATAGGGTTGCTTACCTGAACAGGAACTGAGCAGATCAACGCCAGGGCAGAAGACTCAGAAATTGGCTCCAGCGCCAGCGGAGCAGAACCACACAGCAGCCCATCACGGTGCAGGCCAGGCCGAACAAAAGCCCACCGTCACCTTGCAATTCGATGCCAAGGGGTCCGAGGTGTGAGAAAATCGCACCGGCCATAACCCATACTCCACTGAAAGCACCCAATGCAACCGTCCGTGGCAGCAGCAGAAGAACAGCAGTGACCAGCTCTGCTATACCGGCCACATATCGCCCGATCGGCTCTACGCCTAGTGTCTCGAAGATGTAAATACTCTCCGGGGCACCGGTGAATTTGAAAAACAGGGTCTGTAACAGGATAACGGCAGCCAGGATACGGAGGATCCAATCGATGGTTTTCATAAGAGGGTATTATGCTGGAATATCGGAAAATAGTTAAGGAGTTAAGGAGTTGAGGAGTTGAGGAGTTGAAGAAGACAGGCGTGAGTGCTCAGGACCGATCGATCTGGATGGGACTGGTTTACAGTGCTAAAACGGAACCAGAGAATAGGCCGCAATTTGGGTTCGCTAGGAAGATGAACGGGTAACCAAGTGAACAGCTACAAAAAAACCCACTCAGTGAGTGGGCCCATTGGTTGTGGCTATACCGGGGCATAGCCAACGTTCTTATCCAGTCATCCTTTCCTCCAAATACCGTTCCAACTCGGCGGGGTCGTAGATCAGGACCTCTCTTGGTTTACTGCCTTCACTGCCTCCGACGATGCCCATGGCCTCCAGCTGGTCCATGATCCGACCGGCCCGATTATATCCCAATTTGAGCCTTCGCTGGATCATACTGGTGGACCCATGTTGATTGGAAACGACCAGGCGGGCCGCCTCGGTGAACAGGACATCCAGGTCTTTCGGGTCGAGTGGGCCCGTGCCATTCGGATTGTCCGGATTGAATTCCGGTAGGAAGTAGGGCTCTGGGAATCCTTGTTGTTTGCCAATCGCGTCGATGACCCGTTCTACTTCAGAGGTATCTACAAATGCACCCTGGAGGCGGATCATATCGCCGCCTACACTGAGTAGCATATCTCCCTGACCGATCAGTTGGTCCGCACCGCCACCATCGAGGATGGTCCGGGAGTCGACCTTGGAGGCGACTTTGAATGCGATTCGAGCAGGGAAGTTGGCTTTGATACTTCCGGTAATGATATTCACCGAAGGCCGTTGGGTAGCAATGATCAAGTGGATACCGACGGCACGAGCCAGCTGGGCCAAACGGGCGAGGGGTTGTTCGACTTCACGGCCAGCGGTGAGGATGAGATCGGCAAACTCATCGATGACCAGGACAATAAAGGGCATGAAGCGGTGGCCATCATTCGGGTTGAGGCGGCGCTCGGTAAATTTATCGTTGTATTCTCGAAGGTTCCTCGTCTTGGCTCGCTTGAGCAGTTCATACCGGGAATCCATCTCAATACATAGTGAATTGAGGGTATAGATCACCTGATTGTTGTCGGTAACAATCGGCTCCGTCTGTTCCGGAAGGAAGGCCAGAAAGTGGTTTTCCAGGAATCCATAGGGGTAGAGCTCCACCTTTTTGGGGTCGATCAACACCAGCTTCAATTGCGAAGGGTGCTTGCGATACAGCAGGGAAATCAACACGGAGTTGATCCCTACAGATTTTCCCTGACCAGTCGCTCCAGCGATCAGCAGGTGAGGCATCTTGGCCAGATCGGCAATAAACACCTCATTAGAAATGGTCTTCCCGATGGCGATGGGAAGGTCCATTTTGACATTCTTAAACTTGTCCGATGCAATGACTTCCCGTAGCCCGACGATTTGCTTCTTTTTATTGGGGACTTCTATACCTATAGTGCCTTTTCCAGGGATGGGAGCGATGATTCGAATACCCAATGCCGACATGCTGAGTGCAATATCATCCTCCAGATTCCGGATTCGGGAGATCTTGATTCCCGGTGCGGGGACGATTTCAAACAGGGTGACTGTCGGACCAATTGTTGCACGGATCTTGGTGATCTCAATTTTGTAATTGAGCAAGGTCTCAATGATCTGATTTTTGTGCATCTCCAGTTCTGCCCTGTCGATCTCAACCTGGGATTCACTGTAGTCGTGCAGTAATTCGATCTCGGGCAGTTTATACCGGGAGAGTTCTTTTTTTGGATCATAAGGCTCCATGGTGGCTGCCTCATCATCAGTAACGACCGGGTGGGTGCCTTCCTGGAGGGACACCGGAGTGGTTTGCATCTCGGAAACAGGGGGCTTTTGTCCGTTCGTGGGTTGTTCAGGTACACCGACTGTCTCCAGTTCCAAATCTGGCCGATTGCCTGAAGTTTGTTTGGGTTTCAATGGTTCATTGCCCATTTCCAGGTCCATGGCTTCACCTGGGTTTGGTGACAGGGTCTCCAGGGCTTTTTTCTTGGACTTCTTGGCTGTTAAGGGCTCGTCGTCATCCTCTTCTTCAGTATTTTGGCTAAAAAGTTTGAACTCCTGTAGGGCGCGAAAAGGAGCTGTCATCCAGGAGGGAAAGCCCAGATTGTTAAAGTCAGGATTGAAGAACCAGACAAGTGTGCCAATAATCGTGGCTACTAACAAAAGAGTCATGCCGACCTGTCCGATCAGACTGATCAACCAGCTGCTGACTTTGCTGCCAAAGGCACCTCCATAGGGGAAGCCAGCTTGCTGAAAGATAAACGCACAATACACAGAGACCACCACCATCAGGAGGATGCCTTTCCTGAAACTGGCCCAATAGGGCTTGAGCTTTTGTTCCAGGACAAGGAAGAGGCCCAGTCGGAAAAGAAGGTAGACCAGGATAAAAGCTCCGATGCCAAATCCCCAGTAAATGAAAAAGTTGGACGTGATTGCCCCCAGTTTACCTAACCAGTTGTCCACTTCGACATCCCCCTCAAAGAGAAGCGACCAGGAGAAAAAGAGGACCTGGTTTTGATCACGATACCAGGTAAAGAGGTAGGAAACAAAGGCAATGCCCAGATAGGAAGACAGCAATAAGGCGATCAGCCCACCGATCTTGGGATGGCGCTGATCTTTTTTCATCTTGAGGTCCAGTGCCAACTGGCTACTGTTCTTCTTCTTTTTTGGCATGTTCTGCTGGGATTATGCAAAACCCAGATCGGCAAGTGATCTGTTGATGTTGACAGACTTACACATAACCAGAAATGAGCATGGCAAAAGTACAACTTTAAGTTTGCCCTCCTAAAAATTGAACCCGGAACCTGGGATGAAAACCCATGGAAGCTTGATTTGCTGTCCCTTTGAAGCGCCGGGCATTCAGAAATAGATTCCTTGTAGAACCTTTGTTTTCTGTAAATTTGTTCCTGTAAACGGTTTATCATATGGACTTTCAACAAGTAGATCGAAGAGTCGGCCTGAACAAGGATTCATTCAAACATGAATACCTGGAACCACGCCAACCCGTTGTATTCACAGACTTGATGGATACCTGGCCAGCGAAAACCAAGTGGAGTGTGGATCACCTCAAATCGAATTACGGGCATATCAAAGTACCCGTCTATTCGGAAAACTACTCCAAGCCTGGAAAAAATTATATGGAACCGGATAAGGTCCTGCCCTTCCGGGAGTATCTCGAGATGCTGGAGTCGGGTCCGACGAAATATCGGCTCTTTCTCTTCAACATCTTTCGTCACGCACCTTCGTTGTGTAAGGATTTTACTTTGCCCAATATCATGGACGGATTTTACAGCGAATTTCCATTCATGTTTTTTGGTGGTGCAGGGTCTTCTGTTGCTCTTCATTACGATATCGATCTGGCACATGTCTTTCTGAATCAATTCCATGGGCGAAAGCGGGTGGTACTTTTTGCGCCTGAGGAATCTCGTCACCTCTATCATCATCCGTTTACAGTGGCCAGCTATATCGATGTCAACCATCCCGACTATCAGGCTTATCCGGCTCTTGAGAAGGTGCATGGTTTCGAAACTATCCTCGAACCTGGAGAAACACTGTTTATGCCGGCAGGCTACTGGCATTATATCGAATATCTGGATGGGGGATACTCCATGTCCTTACGTGCCAATGAATCCTACACACGCCGGGCAATCGGATTGTTCAATATTGCCCGACACTATGTCGTGGATAAGGGTATGAACAAGCTCATGGGCGAGAACTGGCGGACGATGAAGGCTGATATAGCCCGACGCAGGGCAGAGGAGGAATTGGTGTGATCAGGATCGATTCATTAGCCTGATCGAAAATCAGAGCATTTAGCCCCATTTTTGGTTGGTCGGGCAGGTAATTCTGCCGACTCAGCCACCCGGCTGACTTACGCTGTCAGTATTCCAATAGCTTTGTGTAGCCCTTGTGAATAAAAGGGTTGGCAGGAATGGACACTTCTAATGCTGAGGACACTGTCCTTCATTACCTTTACACAGAATATCCAGATAAAATCGACTGTGCGTCTCCGTCCAGAATGGAAGGAAATGGTGCTCATCCGATGAATGAATGTGCTTTTTATGATCAAGACCTTGTTGAAGAATTTAGTTGATCGACTGTTCTCTACCTCTGCGGCTGGATTGTACATGATCCTCTTTGCTGCAGCAATCGGGATAGCCACCTTTATTGAAAACGATTTTGGGACCAGCGCGGCTCAAAAGGTGATTTTCAAAACCAAGTGGTTTGAACTACTACTGGTTTTGTTTGGCATCACTCTGATCGTCAACATCTTTCGTTTTCGAATGATCCAACAGAAAAAGTGGGCCACCCTGACCTTCCATGCGTCTATGGTGATCATCCTTATTGGCGCCGGGTTGACACGTTATCTCGGCAGTGAAGGCATGATGCATATCCGGGAAGGTAATGCCTCGAATACCTATATTTCGGCTGAGACCTATTTGCTTTTCGAAGCGAGAAACGGTCAGGGGGCTTTCCAATTTGATGAATCGGTTTACTTCGCCTCCCGAGGGAATAATGCCTTCCAACAAACCTATCAGTTGGGTGATAAGGAGGTGGCTGTGGAGGTCCTGGACTTTATGCCCAATCCAACAGAGGTCATGGTAGACGACCCAGTCAATGGAGTGCCTGTTTTGAAGGTGGTCATTGGTGGAATGAACGGTCGAGAGGAGTATTTCCTGCGTTATGGAGAGGCTTCCACCATCCGAGGCACTCGATTTGCTTTTGGTATTCCAGGAGACGGTTCAGCCTTCTCCATTCAATACGAAAATAAGGCGCTGACCTTTACAGCACCCACGGCCTACACCCAAATGGTCATGGCTACCCAGACCCGTGATTCGATTGCGCCAGGCACGGTCTACCCCTTGATGCTCCGAAGCCTTTACTCCAGTGGTGCTGACGGGTTTGTCTTTGGCGACTTCAATCCTCAGGCCAAAGTGGAGATCACTTCTTCATCCCCTAAAATGCTCAGTAGTAGTATGGGGGGGGTATTGGTCAAGGTCTCATCTGGGGGACAGGAGCAAACCCAATATGTGTTTGGCCAACAGGGAGTAGAAGGACGACCTCGAGGATTTAAAGTGAACGGAGTGGAACTGGCCATCTCCTATGGATCGAAGCAAATGCATCTGCCCTTTTCTCTGCAGCTGCACGACTTCATCATGGAACGATATCCGGGTACCAATAGTGCCTCTTCTTATGCCAGTGAAGTCACGTTGATCGATCCACGAACCGGCTTGAACAAGGATTCTCGGATCTTTATGAACAATATCCTGGATCATGACGGATATCGATTCTTTCAGTCCTCGTTTGACCAGGACGAACTCGGTACCTACCTCAGTGTCAATCACGATGCACCGGGCACCTGGGTCAGTTATATCGGGTATATCTTGCTCACCCTGGGCATGATCTTCACTTTGTTTTCGCCCAAAAGCCGTTTCCGCAAACTGGCCGGGCATATCCGGGATATGCGGCAGTCTGCAGCTACAGTGCTGATTCTGGGTATTGGCCTCTTGGGCATGAACACTGATCTGCATGCCGTCAATCCACCGGCAGTGGAGCATGCCAGTCAATTTGGAGAACTGTTGGTACAGGATCAGAATGGGCGATTTAAACCCATGAATTCCATGAGCAGTGAGGTGCTCCGGAAACTCTCTCGAAAAGAGACCTACCAAGGTGCTTCGGCAGATCAGGTCATGCTGGGCATGGCCGTCCGCCCACCGGACTGGTACAATGAGCCCATGATCAAGATCGGCAGTCATGAGCAGGTTCTTGCCATCCTGGGTATTGAAGGACCACTAGCGAGTTATAATCAGTTTTTCAACCAGGATGGCTCTTACAAGCTTCGGGAGGAAATTCGTGCGGCATTCAATACAGAGCCACGAGATCGTGGTATTTGGGAAAAGGAATTGATCAAGATCGACGAGCGGGTCAATATCATGAATATGATCTTCTCCGGGCGGTTCTTTCGGGTATTCCCCATGCCTGGAGATTCTTCACATACCTGGCAGTCGCCAGCTGACTTGAACCAGCATCAACATCAGCATGCTGGTGATGAATCGTTCATGGCTCGATTCTATCCGGCTTATATCCAGACAGTGCAGCAAGCCATGCAGGATGGCGACTGGGCTATGGCCAATCGCTTATTGGTGGAATTGGGCAACTATCAAAAGCAGTTTTCTGGTGAGGTTTTGCCTTCACCCACACAAGTCCGAGCAGAATTGGTGCTGAACAAGATGAATGTGTTCAGTCGATTGGGTTCTTTGTATGGATTGTTGGCCCTCGCATTTTTGGTACTGCTGTTCACTTCTGTTTTCAGTCATCAGCTCAATCTACTCTGGCCCATTCGCATTGCCACAGGGCTGCTGACCTTTGGCTTTCTCATGCATACGGTTGGCCTTGGATTGCGCTGGTATATTTCCGAACGAGCACCCTGGAGCAACGGGTATGAGTCGATGATCTATATCGGTTGGACCACGGTGCTGGCGGGTCTGCTCTTCTCCAGAAAATCAACGGGTGGCTTGACGGCCACAACGGCTCTGGCCGCGACGATTATGATGGTCGCCGGATTGAGCTGGCTTGACCCGGAGATCACCCCCCTGGTGCCGGTTCTAAAATCATATTGGCTGACCATCCACGTGTCGCTGGAAGCGGGGAGTTATGGCTTCTTAATGTTGGGTGCGATCATTGGGGTGTTGAACCTCATATTCATGATCACAGCTACACCAGGTAATAAGGATAAGGTGTATCGGATGATCCGGGAGATGACCTATATCAGTGAAATGACGCTGATCGGCGGTCTATTCATGATCAGTATCGGCACTTACCTCGGTGGTGTCTGGGCCAATGAGTCCTGGGGACGTTATTGGGGTTGGGATGCCAAGGAGACCTGGGCATTGGTGACCATTCTGGTGTATGCATTCATACTGCATATGCGCTTTATCCCTGGATTGCGTGGACTGTATGCATTTAATGTTGCCTCATTGTTTGGTTGGGCGTCCGTGGTGATGACCTATTTCGGGGTGAATTATTATTTGTCGGGGTTGCATTCTTATGCGGCGGGGGATCCTGTTCCCATTCCAGACTTTGTGTATTACACGGTGATTGCGTTGGTGGTGCTTAGCCTGTTGGCGTATTGGCGACACCGGAAGGTTATGCAGGAGTAAACCTGTATTTTATTAGAGGTATAAATCACATTGTTTAGTGCAGGGAGTGTAGGGTTCTATTCTTTGCATGTACATGGGAATCTATTCATTTGAATTTCATACCTGGTTTGCCTCAAGCCGGCAGGGCTTCTCCTTTTGTCGCGCCAAAAGGAGACAAAAGCGCCTGTCACCAAAATGGGCCTTGATTCATATTTTGAGAATACGGTCATATCGGTTGTGGGTTCAGTTTTCGTTGACACCAGGGCCCAACCGCCCCTATTTTGCTGGAGAACGTAACCGATGTTTGATTTCTTGAAAAATTATAAATTTAGATCACCCATAGCAAACCTGACCGACAAAATAATGCGGCATTTCGCCTTGCCTTTGACAATATCTAAGGTCAGGTCCTAAGTGTGCAGTTGGAAGGTCCTGATGTATCTGGGAGGCCCTTGTTTGGCGACGGATAATTTAATTAAAACACATAAACTCCTTTATGTCTTTGCTTGATTGGGTTTCATCCCTCGACCCTGATCCCTCATCCCTCGTATGGCGACATTTTTCCTACGCATCAGTAATGAAACCATGATAGTTCAGCTCAATTATGAATGTATGCAGCCGGTCCAATTCATATTCTTCTTACCTTTTGAAAAGTATAACTAAAATCATTGAGTGGCCTTATTTGAGACAGTAATGATACATGACAAGAATAAATTGACTCTGATCAAATGGCTGCACACCCTGATCTGGGCATTTTTTGTTGTGGTGATCTTCTATATTTTGTATTGTGGGGTTGCGGATGATGTCCAGAAATATACTTGGGTCGCTATTGGTTTGATCGTATTAGAAGGACTAGTTCTTCTTCTCTTTCGGATGTATTGTCCTTTGACGATATGGGCGCGGAAGTACTCTTCTTCCACAAAAGACAATTTCGATATCTTCCTGCCTGAGTGGCTGGCACGGCATAATAAAGTGATTTTCACTTCACTGTTTTTGATCGGGGTGGGGCTGGTCGTGTATCGAATCATTTAAAAATGAGTTCATTTGGAGTTCATTTATTGTGAGAAATGTTTTCCTTTTAAAGATTCTAGTATTCGCTCAGTCAAGCTTTAAATATGAAAAGAATATTTGTTTGCCTATTTGTAGTGACTTCCATTTTATGTGCCAAGGCCCAAGGAGGAGATAGACTCCATTTTGGTGTTGAAGTTAATCCTGGAGTTTCCTGGCTGATTTTTGATGACCCTGAGTTGAGTCCTACCTCTAAATCAGCCCATGGTGTTGTGACAGGTCGGGCACATTATGACATCAGTAAGCGATTTCAAGTCTATGGCGGTGCAGGATTTCGTCTTCTGAATGTGGATCAGGTCGATTACAAGATCTCATTCGGTTGCGACCATGATGGGAATGGAGGCTATGACCCCTTTCACTCCTGGGTCACATTGGACTATTCGAATGTATACCTCTCGATACCGGTTGGCTTGAAATGGCGATTGAGCCAATCCCAGAATTCATTTTACTTCAGGGTTGGTGTTTCTGCGGAGATCTTTCTGTTTCGGGATGGAGATCCCTCCCTTTATGAATGTGGTTTGTTGTCTTCTGTCTCCTCCTGGCCGGCGCATGATGTTAAACCATTTTTGTTCCTCGGGCAGGGAGGATTCGGTTATGAACTAAAACTGCGTGAGAAATTGACACTCCACGTGGAGCCCACCATCAGTTACTCATTCGGGGATGTATATGAGACGAGCTTTGTTGTCAATAATAGCCGGTTTTTGACAGCCGGATTGGCTGTGGGGTTGATGTTCCACTAATCTCAACTTTATGGTCTTGAAAAGTTGAGGGAAAATTTTGATACGGGTATTGTGTGTTGTCTAAGTATTCTGATTTCATCTGTTTGAAATCGAGGGCCGCTCTGTTCGCATGGCAGCCATTTTTGTTCCCTAATCCACCTTTGTAGTAAGATCGTCCTGAATGGACCTGTATCAAACCGATCAGGTATGCCAAGTTGTGCCAGACTCTTTCGCTTCGTATATTGAGAGCAGATGGTTTGAATTTGAACAAACAAGAGTAACATAATCGTCAAATGGAACTTAGTTCAAAAAACTATAGAATGGCTGCCAAAGTGCTGATCGTGCTGAATGTCGTTGTCTTGCTGGGGCAAGTATGGCCAGAAGGAGCGCCTCCCTTTGCCAGAGTAGTGAATATTCTATTTCTGATTCTCAGTCTACTTTTTTTCGTTTGGTTACTTTCTGTGGAGAAGTCGAAATAGAAAGGGATTCGAATAAGTGGGTCTAATCGATTCTACGAGGTGTTTGGACATCATAAGAGCCAAGGTGAAGTATTGAGGATAATATGTTGTAGTTTCCGTGAAGGATACTAGACCAATCTCGCTGGTTATCGCCTTCATCCAGGCTTTACATCGCAGTGGAAATGGAAGTTGAGTCCCTTAAAACTGCCCTTTATGGAGAATGCAGATCAATTACTGACCTTTACGCAAGTGGCTGTTGCCGTTGCCGGTTTTGCAGGAATCATTGGCACATTTCAGTTTAAAGAAGGAGAGAGAATCAGGAGGGGGGATGTGGTGGGCCTTGCAGTCGTCGTCAATATGGGGTTGTTGAGTGCCTTTTATTCAACGTTGCCGCTCTTGTTGGCAAGTTTTGGCATGAATGATTCCTCGGTATGGGCGATCAGTAGTGGCATGACATGTGTGATCTATACTTATTTCTCCATTGACATCGCCCTGCGACTTAAAAATTTCAAGACCTTTAAAGCGGTTAACAAACTGGTCATCTATTTGCTATATCTCATTTCGACTGTAATCATCGGTATTAATTTTCTGAATGCCAGTGATGTAATCTTCAAGAGAGAATTTGGGCCTTATTATGTCTCTCTGATCTATTCACTTGGTCTGGTATGTTATATGTTTTCTCGTCTGCTGCTTCGGCCGATTTGGAGGACATTACGCGAGCAAGAAGCAGAAGAGTCAGTTTGACAACAACTATAGTAGGATGAAGCCAAATTTGAATGATTTGGCCCCGGGGTGTGATGAGATAATCATCATCACTTCACCACCACCGCCCCCTCCATAATCAACTCATATCGATATCCAGCACCGAAATCTTTGTTCAAGGCGATGGTTCCCTCCACAGTAACAATGCCTCCCAGTGGAATATTTTCGGCAGTGGTGACGGTCAGATCATTTTTATCTGCAGTGCCATCCTGGAGGTGGATCCAGTTGCGGTTCATGATCATCGGGTTGACCTTGACCACTTTACCTGTGACTTTAATGGTTTTGCCCTCATATTTTTGAGGATGTGCAATCAGTTCTGAAATCGCTACTGCTCCAGCAACAGGGGGGATGACTTCGGAGACCTCAATAGACGGATGACTGCCGCCTGTGGTCTTGTCGCTGGTTTGAGCCCCTTCTGGACCCATCTTGCGGATATCAGATACCAGGTAAAGGGTCTCGAAAACCCGATTATACTCCCGGCTCAGGAAATTCTTTTTCATCAATCCGCCCCGGTACACCAGGTGATCCCCTACTTCCACTTCGCTTTTCGGGATAGCGATCCAGTGACTTTCCTCACCTTCCTTCACCTGGAGATAGGAGTACTTTTCAGTATGTAAGACTTCGTCGACCACAACTTGATGTTCTGCTGTGGATGAAGCTGAGTTGGTGATCTCATCCAGGGCACTGTTGCCTTCAGAAATGCCTGTATTTTCGGTGGTACTTTCTATGACTTTGGGCTGGTCGCCACAGCTGGCAATCAGAAGGGCGACAACAAGAATATGAGGAAAACGAAGGGAAAACATAGTGATGTGATTGGAGGCTAAAAATAGAACTTCTTCGAGGAAAGTATGGCTAGGTGGATAAGGAGATAGAGGCTCAGCTATTAAAGGCGGTAGATCAACTTCGTATTAAAGCGGGAAACCGTGGCATACCGTTTATCAAACGTTTCTTCAAAGTAAGTATACAAAGATAATTGGCGTGTGATCCGCAAGGACAGACTGAGCCCTGCAATGTCCTGATGTGTGTTGATCTCCGAATAAACGGGCATATAATCTACCCATCGGTAATAGAGGTCCCCATTCAGTTTTCCCTTGAAGAAGTTGCGAGTATAGCGACAGCCATAATACCGGCTTTGCTGATAACTGGTCTCCAAAGTATTCACATTTAAAGTCGCATTTCCCTTGATCCAGGGCAGGCGGCTGAAGGTCATATACCCATTGATATTTCGGGAGGTATTGGTGTTGTTTTTCTGGAAGCGCCAGCTTGTATTGACACCAATGGAGATTCGTTTAAAGATGCGATAGTTGGCACTGGCTCGCAATCCCTGGCGAGTCTCCTCATCGATGAGTTGGTCGATATAACTTTTATAGGATTCAAAAAAGATCACGTTTTTCCGATTGTCATACGAAACAGAGGCGCTGAGCGTCCGGGAAAAGCGGTACCGCAGAGAGGTGAAGAAATTGGTCAGGGTGGGGGTGTTGCTGATTTCCTCATTCACTTTTTGATAGAGGTCCATTTCACAGGAAGCAAACACATTCAGATTTTTCAACAGGTTGTCAGTGTGTTGGAAATAGACGAACCGACGATCGACTTGGCCGCTGTTGCGCTGTTCGATAAAAGCCAGGGTGTTCTGCTGGGTGCGGCCATCTTTTTGCGTGCCATATCCCAGATAGGCACCCGCCTGAAACATGCTGGGGTCGATGCGATAGTCCTGGAAATTGGGTCGGGATCCGGCCATTAACCCCATTTGGAAAGCACCAAATGACTGCTCATACTGGAGGCCATCAATGACGCCCATGCTGGAGATTCGGGGATTAATCTTCCGACCAAGGGTCAGTATAGAATTTCTGGTGGGTTCGTACTGGACGGCCAGGCTGTAGATCTTCAGGGCATTGAAAATATTCTCTTGTACCTCCGACCACTCGCCTTCATTATGCCGGAAGGTGATAAAGGTTTCGGTGGACCATCGGGAGCCCTTGATGTGATGGCCACGAAAGGAAACACCATACCGCATGCGATGCCGTGGAGCATCATCGGAGAAGGTACTGTAAGAGGCGGCGGAGATTCGGCCGACCAGTTTTTCCTTCCACTCCGGGTTTATATCCAGATCATCTTCCGCATCGATCACATCATTGACAGCCGGACCGGGGCGAGGTGTGACGGCGATCGTATCTACGACTTCCTCCTTCGATTGTGGTTCAAAAGGTAGAGTCTGCATGGCGGGCTCCAGAGCATAAACCATCATGCCAATGGCTGGATCCTGTTTGCCAATCCATTTGGTTACGCAGGAAATAGATGATTTCTGCAGCACGATGGAAGCGGGTTCCATTCGGAAGCCTGCCTTTACAAACAAAGTATCCCCTAGGGGAATATCTTCTGTGTTTGAAAACTTGATGTACACATTAGACGCGGAGAGGTAGGAGATGACTCCCTCACCCTGTACAACCCTTTCCTGTGCTACACCCGTGGCAGCCGCTAGAAAGAGGACAGAAAGGAAGAGTAATCTTTGCATGACTAAAGGGATTCAGATCAATCCTCACCGGTCGGATGACAATCGTAACACGCCTGGCTATTGTAGCTGTAATTGGGTTCGTCTTCGTGTTTATCGGCGAGATCTACAGGATCGTCATGCTCATGGCAATCGATGCAACTGAACAGGTTATAGTTTCCGGGTGTGGTATGACAATCCACACACTCATTCCATTCCCCTTCGTGTTTGCCGCTGTAGATGGGGAAGTATTGCCCATCGTGATCCCATGTTGATGGTGTCCATCCAGAGGTAGAGTGGCAGGCTTCACAATCTGTGGGGAAGCCGACCTGTTCATGATCCGGATCATTCGTTCCATTATACTCAGCACTATGGCAGCCAAAACAGGTATTCGGGGTGTTGTTGTAATCCCCGTTATGACAGGCCGCACAATCATTGGCGATGCCCGCATGGGCGCCGGTCAGCGGCCAGAAGTCATCGTGAATGGGGAAGGTGGCCGGCATCCAGTCCGGATCAGTGGTGTGGCACAAGGCGCAATCCATGGGTAAGCCCAGGTTGTTGTGGTCAGGATTTGTGCTGCTATTGTAGTCCGGTGTATGGCAACCTGCACAGGTGTTGGGTGTATTGTTGTAATTGCCCTGGTGGCAACTGTTGCAATCCACGGTCTCATGCGCCCCTTCAAGAGGCCAGAAGCTGTTGTGATCGACCGTCGCCGGGGTCCAGCCATTCTCATTGTGGCAGATCGCACAATCTGTGGGGAAGCCGGCGTTCTGGTGATTCGGATTAGAGGTTTGGTTGTAATCCTCTGCGTGACAACCGTAGCAGCTATTGGGCGTATTATTATAGTCGCCGTTATGGCAAGCCGCGCAATCGTTGGCCAGCGGGATATGTGCGCCGTTGAGCGGCCAGAAATTATCGTGGATAGGGAAGGTCGCAGGCATCCAATCCGGATTGGTGGTATGGCACATGGCACAATCCGTGGGTAATCCTAAAGCCAGGTGGTTGGGATTGGAGCTGCTGTTGTAGTCCGGAGTATGACAGCCTGCGCAGGTGTTGGGGGTATTGTTATAATCCCCATTATGGCAGGCGGCACAATCATTGGCGATGGGCTGGTGGGCGCCATCCAGTACATAATAGTCGTCGTGGATGGCAAATGTCGCGGGACTCCAGCCTGGAGCTGTGGTGTGACAAGCGGCGCAGTCAGTCGGTAGATTGAGACCGATATGGTTGGGATTGGTCGCCTGGTTATAATCCGGTTGGTGACACCCTTCACAGCTGGTAGGTGTGTTGTTGTAGTCTCCATTATGGCAAGCGGCACAATCGCCGGCGATTGGAATATGTGCTCCGTCCAAAACCCAGAAATTGTCGTGCTCGGGGAATACCGCTGGACTCCATCCGGGCTCCGTTGTATGACACATGGCGCAATCCACAGAGAAGTTGAGTGCTACGTGATTCGGGTTCGAGGTTTGATTGAAGTCGTCCAGGTGGCAGGCATCACAATTGGTCGGCGTACCCTGATAGCCTGCAGCGTGGCAGGAGGCACAGTCCACAGAGATATGCGCCCCGGTGAGTGGGAAGTTGGTTAGACTATGGTCAAATGCATCGTTGGCATCCCCTGTGGGGTGACAGGCATAGCAGGAGTTGCTATTATAGGAATAGCCTGGAATACCCTGGTGATCTTGATCGGTCTCCGGATTCAGGTGGCAGCCGATACAACTGAATTCCATGTAATTATTCGGATTGATGTGACAGTCCACACATTCATTCCATTCTCCCTCATGCTTGCCGCTGTAGATCGGGAAGTATTGGCCGTCATGGTCGAAATTGGCCGGTGTCCAGGCATCTTCAGAGTGGCAACTGGCACAATCCGTGGAGAACTGAGCGGCCTGGTGGTCCGGATTCGTGGTGGCATTGTAATCCTCACTATGGCAGCCAAAACAGGTGTTCGGGGTATTGTTGTAATCCCCGTTATGACAAGCTGCACAGTCATTGCTGATGAGTGCGTGTGCCCCTGCCAGGACATAATAGTCGTCATGAATCGGGAAGGTGGCGGGCATCCAGTCCGGTGCTGTGGTGTGGCATAAGGCACAGTCCATCGGGAAGCCTAGAACCTGATGATTCGGATTGGTGCTGCCATTGAAATCCGGTGTATGACATCCGGCACAGGTATTCGGGGTGTTATTGTAGTCGCCGTTGTGGCAAGCAGCGCAGTCGCCAGCGATAGGAATGTGTGCGCCGTCTAGCACCCAGAAGTTGTCATGGTCCGGGAACTGTGCAGGACTCCATCCGGGATCTGTGCTGTGGCAGGAAGCACAGTCCGTGGAGAAATTCAGAGCAGTGTGATTGGGGTTGGCAGCCTGATTGAAGTCCGGAAGATGGCAAGCATCGCAATTTGTGGGTGTTCCGATATACCCGGCCGAGTGGCAGTCGATACAGTCGGTAGAAGTGTGAGCACCAGTGAGTGGGAAGGCAGTATTGTTATGGTCAAAGGCATCGTTTGCATCGCCAGTCGGGTGGCAGGCAAAACAGGAGGGGCTGTTATAGGTGTATCCGGGTACACCCATGTGGTCATTGTCCGTTTCCGGATTCATATGACAGGTGGTACAGGTAAACTCCATGTAGTTGGCCGGGTTAATATGACAGTCCACACATTCATTCCATTCGCCCTGGTGCTTGCCACTGTAGATTGGGAAGTGCTCCATGTCATGATCAAACGTGGCTGGCTGCCAGGCGGTCTCAGTGTGGCAAGTGATGCAATCAGTAGAGAATTGCAGGGCCTGGTGATCCGGATTCGTGGTCTGATCATAATCCGACTGGTGGCAGCCCGCACAGGTATTCGGAGTGTTGTTATAATCCCCATTGTGGCAAGACGCACAATCATTGGCGATCATGGCATGTGCCCCATTCAGTGGATAGTAGTCATCGTGAATGGCAAAGGTGGCGGGTTCCCATCCAGGTTCAGTGGTATGACAGGCAGCGCATTCTACAGGAAATCCGAGGACAGGGTGGTTCGGATTGGTGGATTGTTCGAAGTCCATCATGTGACAGGATGAACACTCGGTGGGTGTGCCAGCATACCCGGAAGCATGACATTGCAGACAGTCGGTGTTGGCATGCGCTCCCGTCAGTGGGAAGGCGGTCATACTGTGATCAAAGGCATCATCAGCATTTCCTGTGGGGTGACAGGCCAGACAGGAAGTGCTGTTATAGGTGTATCCCGGAATACCATTGTGGTCATTATCGGTTTCCGGATTCATGTGGCAGGTGATGCAGGTAAACTCTGCATAGTTGGCCGGATTGGTATGACAGTCGATACAGGCATTCCATTCGCCTTCGTGTTTGCCACTGTAGATGGGGAAATACGGGCCATCATGATCGAAGGTGGATGGTAGCCAGGAGGATTCTGTGTGGCAGGTGGAACAATCCGTCGGAAATAACAGAACGTTGTGATCCGGGTCTGATGGTTCATCATAGTCGGATTGATGACATCCGATGCAGGTCGATGGCGTATTCAGGTAGTCTCCGTTATGACAGGCGGCACAATCGTTGGCGATCAGTGCATGTGCCCCATTCAACGGATAGAAATCATTGTGATTGGCAAAGAGGGCCGGATTCCAGTCGGGATCAGTGGTGTGACAAGCTGCACAATCCATGGAAAATCCAAGGTCGATATGGTTGGGATTGACCGTTTGATTGAAGTCTATAGTATGGCAAGCGGAGCACTCGGTTGGGGTGCCGGCATAGCCTGCCGTGTGGCAGGATGCGCAATCGACAGTAAGGTGGCTCCCGGTCAACGGGAAGGCCGTCAAGCTGTGATCGAAGGCATCCTCTGCATCTCCTGTAGGGTGGCAAGCCAGGCAAGCCGGACTGGAATAGTTGTACCCACTGATACCACTATGTTCATCATCCGTCTCCGGATTCATGTGGCAGGTGATGCATGTGAATGAGGCGTAGTTGGCCGGGTCGGTGTGACACTCTGTACAAGTGGTCCATTCTCCCTGATGCTTGCCGGAGTAGATCGGAAAATATGCGGCGTCATGATCCTGATATTCTGCCGGGGTCCAACCGGGATCCGTAGTGTGGCACGAGGCGCAATCAGTAGTGAAACCGGATTGGATATGATTGGGATCCAGCGTGGATTGAAAATCCAATTGATGGCAGGCCAGACATTCGGTGGGTGTATTCTGGTAGCTACCGTTGGTATGACATTGGGCGCAATCGGTAATGGCGTGACCCAGTGTCAGTGGGAAAAAGCTGTGGTCCACCTTGTCCGTATTCCAATCGATCTGATTGATGTCATGACATTCCGCGCAATTGGTGGAAAAATTGTTCTTGACGTGATCCGGACTAGTGGTTGATTGAAAATCCTGGAGGTGGCAGTTGATACAGTCATTGCCCAAGCGGTCGAAGCGAAGGGCGGATTCGGATTGATGGCACTCAAAACAGGAGACGGCCGCATGGGCACCGACAAGCGGAAAGCCATTATCAAAATGGATCTCGGTGATATTATCCACCAACCAGTTGTTGGCCGTATGACATCGCGCGCAATCCTGACCCACTGTTTGCTGGTGGATATCGGTATGGCAGGAAATACAATCTCCGGATGCTTCAGAAAAGACCATGGATGCGTGACAGGACCTGCAGTCGACAAGGGCATGTTGTCCGTCCAGTCCAAATCGGGTGGTCTCGTGATCGAAGAGGAGGTCTTCCCTCAGGGGTTGCCATCCTGAAGATGTATGGCAGTCGGAGCAACTGATGACAAGCTGTTCGCCATGGGGTGACTGGCCGAACAGAGAGATGCTCAGCAATAAAAGCAATCCTATTTGTGGCAGTCTATACACTCGAATTTTTCGATCTTATACAGCACAAAAGTTACACCATCCTGAATCACCTCTTTGTGACAGGCGTTACAGTCGATCTCTGCATGTTTCCCGTCCAGAGGGAAAGCCGTTCGGCTATGGTCGAAGTGGTCCGCAGACCACCCTTCAAAACCGTGACAACGCGCACAATCTGTAACGCCTTCTTCTTCAAACTGACGGTCATGAACATTCTCATGACAGGAGCTGCAGGTGGTTCCCAAATCTACAAATTTCCCATATGAATAGCCAGGTTCAGGGACATGGCAGGCCCTGCATTCTTGCTGAACATGGATTCCAAGCAGCTGAAACGGCGTTTGATCATGATCAAACTGACTGTCCCGCCATCGGGAAGTGAGATGGCAGCGGTCACATCGGTTATCCGGATAATACTTCTGAGGGATTTGCTCCTCGTGAATATCATCGTGACAATCTACACATGCAGAACCCATATCCCTGAATTGCCATCGGTCTCCCTGGAGATGACAAGCGAAACATGGTGTAGCCAGATGAGCGCCATCCAGAGGGAAACCAGTGTTCGCATGATCCTCAAACGAAAACGAACTGCCCTGAAAACCATCTTCGGTATGACACTCTGCACAGTCGGGTGTGACATTCTCTCTGGTGAACTGACCCTCATGGTAGTCCGAATGACAAGAGGCGCAGGTATTATGGGGTAGTGGGTCGGTCAGGCTTTCCTTGTGACAATCCCGGCAGTCGACCTGTTGATGTTTTCCCAGAAGAACAAATTCGGTGAGGCCGTGATTGAAGTTGTCCAGATCATCGATCCGGGTGAAGGACTCTTCCTGGTGGCATTCGGCACAGGCTGTCCCAAACCGGCCTTCATGGACATCCTCATGGCACTGCACACAGTCCGTGGTCTGGATGCCCGACCGGTCGGTAAACAGGGTTCGCGGTGAGCATCAAAGGAATGGCACTCCGCACAGGCCGTTTGCCGATGCTTGCCCTTTAGCGGAAAATTGGTTCGGGAGTGGTTGTATCGGAACAATTGTCGCCGATCGGAAAAGGCCTGTTCGGTGTGGCATTCATCACACCGTTTCAAGTGTTGATTCTGATGCGGATCATCATGGCAACTGCTGCACTGGGCAAAGGGAATGTCCGCAAAGCGCTGGAAGGATTTGCCTTCCCGCATCTCCTTGAGATGGCATTCCGCACAGTCCACATCGCGGTGTTTTCCAGCCAGAGCAAAATCGGTCTTGTTGTGATCAAATCGAGCTGCCGGGGCGAAGGCATCCGTGCTGTGGCAGGAAGCGCAATCATTGCCCAATGTCTTTTGGTGGGAGTCCTCATGACAGGCGAGGCACTCCTGGCCCAGACCGAGGTAGGTGTTTTTTCGAAATTTGATCTCCCGGTCGCTGATGAGGTCGGGTTTGTGGCAATCCCGACAGTCGATCTTTTGATGGGCTCCGGTCAAGTCATACCCGGTGAGCTGGTGATCAAATGTCTTTTCTTCAAACCGGATCATCTCGAATTGTCGGCCATGATGCTCGCTGTGGCAGGAAGCACATTCCTTCCCTTTGACCTCCCGGCTGGCATGATAACCCTTGCGTGCGTTGATCCGGGACTTCAGCACCTTGTGGCAATCCAGGCATTTGTCATTGGAGACTTTATCTCCTAGCACGTGGCATTTGGTGCAATTTCGAATCCCTTCCAGATCGGCATGTGAATGGGTTAATTCTCCGGGCGACAACTGAGCATATCCATCCGTGGCTCCCCAGAGAAGGAAGCCAAAGAAGAAGATGATTGTCAGCTGAATGCCCCTGTTCATTATCTGTGCTTTTTAACTGTGTAACCAAATCGTTTGGTAATCTGAATGCCGGTCTTCTCCAGGAACTGGGTGGGCAATTCTCCACCTGCAAAAATGTAGACCAGGTCGTTTGGAAGGTGAAGCGGTTCTTTATCCTGGTTCTGACTGAGGACAACATGATCTGGTTCGATCTTTTCGGGGTTTGTGAGGAAGGCGACGTTCAGTTGGTTTGCCTCCATAGCGGCCAGGATCTTCTCCCGGTTCTTGGGTTTGATCCGACTGAACGCATCTTTTCGATACGATAGGGTGACCTTATTTTCATCCATCAGAGATAAGGCCGCCTCAATGGCCGAATCGCCACCTCCCACCACCAGGATATTCTTGTTTTGAATGTTCTCCGGTTCGAGTAGCCGATAGGCAACCTTTTGGGTTTCTTCTCCCGGGATGCCCAGTTTACGTGGGCTACCCCGGCGTCCGATGGCCAGCAACACCCTTTTGCTCCGAAAGGTTTCTCCCGTTTTGATGGTCACTTCAAATCCCTCAGGCACCATCTTGATGTCCTCGACCTTTGCATGTTCGCGAATGGTGATGCTATTTTTATCCAGAACACTATTCCATAAATCCAACAGTTCTGTCTTACTGGTATCAAACAGTTTGACCTTGCCATGAAGGGGGAGGTCCATAGGTGCCGTCATCACGATCTTAGACCGGGGGAAGGTAAACACTGTTCCGCCCAGCGTGTCCTGTTCAAGAGTCAAAACAGACAAGTTGTGCTTTGTGGCTGTCAATGTCGCAGAAATGCCCGCCGGGCCGGCGCCGATGACGATCAGGTCATGCCATCCCTCCTCAGACTTGATTCCTCCTCGCACCATGCTTTCTACAGCAGCTTCACCCTGTTCTACACTGTTTTTTATCAATCCCATGCCGCCGAGCTCACCGGCAATGTAGATGCCCGGAACATTGGTTTCAAAATCCTGGTTGACATGAGGGAGGTCTACGCCTCGCTTTTCGGTGCCAATGACCAGGGAGATGGCCTCCACAGGGCAGCTGTGGAAGCAGGCACCATGACCTACACAATGGGAGGCATTCACCAGAGAGGCCTTACCCCGGATCAGTCCCAGGATGTCCTGTTCCGGGCAGGCAGCTACGCAGGCAGCACTACCAATGCAGGTATTGAGATCGATCACCGGATGGAGAGAGACAGGTTCAAACAGGCCATCCTGTTTGGCTTGTTCGATCTTGGCTTCCACCGCTTCAGATGCCTTCTTCAGTTTACGCATGTAGATCACCACGATGATCAGACAGATCAGAAAAACAACTCCGTAAATGAGGACCTCCTCCATAATTGATTCGTCATTAAAAGATCCACGTATTGCCAAAAAGTATGCTGACGATGACATGGACCACCATAAAGATCAACATAATCAACGCAAAAGGAAGGTGAGCAACGTGCCAGTATTTAAAGAGTTTGACCATGGTCTGCAAGCGTTCAATGCGGTGGTTCATGACCATTTCGCTGCGAATGATACTGGTGACTGCCTTTACAGCAGACCGATCCAGACCGGATTCCTTCATGATGGCTTTAGCACGTAACAACCGACGACGGTCTTCCCTGTGTGTTTGCCAATACCGGACCAGTGGATTGCTTGACGAAATGGGTGAACTCTGGATGGTCGCCATTAATTGTTCCACTTGTCTTTCGGCGACCTGGTACTTTCCTCTCAAAGTGGTGGCCAGGTCCAGCTGAAGTCCGCGAATTTCTTCCAGAGATAATTCTCGACCCTCGATGGTTCTGGGAATCTGGATGTAGATAAAGCGGCCGATGACCCCACTGACGACCACGGCAACCATACTCCAGAAACTGATGGAGACGATGCCACCAAATTTGAAGGCAGTATGAAACAGGATCATGACCGGCCCCAGAGTACACAGGAAGATGTGAAACTCCAACCAGTATTTTAACCGTCCGAAACGGGAAAGAAACTGGTAGCGCTTGCGCGCAATATACCCGAAAACACCAATTACAATGAGTAGAGTACCGACAATACCCAGGCCATGACCGAAGATCCCGGATGGCTTGAACGCGTCATGTTCCGGGTGATAGAATCGTTCTTCCAGGGGTGTGTTGTAATACTGGAAACCGTTGAAAGCCAGATAGAAAGTGACGATCAGGACGATCACGGTCAGGGTGGAAATATATAGCCGATGGATCAATGGAGACATACAGAACCGGTACGATGATATATATAAAGATAAACGATTCGAATCCCGGGTTCAACGAATACTTCCTCAGTCACAAGAGTGATATTCGTCATTGTGACCCGTTTTTGCAGGGCGAATCAGAGAAGAGATCTGTCCATCTGATTGATGGAGAGGCTTCTTCTTTACAGGTCTTCTGTCCTGTTTTCAAGACTTTCCGCACAATCCCGATGGTTTGTTCTCGCTGGGCAGTATTTTCGCTGCCTATGTGGCGAATGCATTGCTTCCTTTGTTGTATGATCTTGTTCGGACTCTCACTGCCGACCACCGCACAGGTGTTGGGCCTGGACCCCGGCAGTGAGGATGCACGGATCATCGAACGCATCATCACCAAAACAGGTGAGCGAGGGCTGGTGTCATCCGGTTTGTACCCCTTGAACCGGGATGCGGTGACCGCCCTGGCCATGCGATTTGATACGGCCACCTCCACGCCCATTGGCGTCCAGGATCGCTTTGACCTCTTTGAGATCTATAAGGATAATAATGAGTGGCTGGTCCAACCGGGTGCCTATGAAGGCTTTACCAAGCAACGGGCACCGATAAGGTTTGTCGATTACGAAGGCCGCGAACGCAGCAGTCAGAGTCATGTCATGGCCAGTGCAGATCATGCGCGGTATGTCCTCAGTAGAAAACCCATCTGGAATACGTTCTTCCGGACTCCGGCCAATCTGTGGGAGACCCAGACACCATCCTTCTATGTCAAGGTCAATCCACTCCTCCGATTCAGCTTGAGTCAGAGTACCGATCAGGGCCTCTTCTTCGCCAATCAGCGGGGTGTGCGGCTACGGGGTGGGGTTGATGAGCGGATTTATTTTGCCACCGAGATCCTGGAGACTCAGGCATCCTTTCCGGCTTATGTCCGGGATTACACTCACTATCACCGGGCATTGCCAGGGAATGGGTTGTATAAAACCTATAAGAGTTCTGTCCTGGATATTGAGAATGGCCTGGATTATTTGAACGCTCAAGGATATATAGGCTTCCGAATTATTCCTCATATCCACGCTCAATTTGGACATGGTCGTCATTTTATTGGCCAGGGCTACCGGTCACTTTTGTTGTCTGATTTTTCGAACAATTATTTCTATCTCAAATTCCTGACTCGACTGGGTCGATTCACCTACCAGAATATTTTTGCAGAATTGTCAGCCTTTTCTGCTAACGGCGTGAGTGGCGACAACCTGGTGCCCAAAAAATACATGGCCGCACATTATCTCGGTGTTGATGTCTTACCCAATCTGAGTATTGGTTTATTTGAATCAGTGGTGTACAACCGGTCACAGCAATTCGAATTACAATATCTCAACCCGGTCATTCTGTATCGAAGCGTAGAACACTTAACGGGTAGTCCGGATAATGTCCTTGTGGGCATGAATGCAGATTGGCGCTTTTTAAAACGATTTCAACTTTATGGGCAAGTGATCCTGGATGAATTTAAATTCAAGGAGATCTTTTTGGACAACCGTGGATGGTGGGCGAATAAATATGGCTTCCAAGCGGGAATAAAAGCGATTGATGTAGCGGGTGTTGACCATCTGGATATTCAGGTGGAATACAATCAGGTCCGGCCCTATACCTATCAGCATTTTGACAGCCTGAGTAATTATTCGCATTACAATATGCCGTTGGCTCATCCACTTGGCGCCAATTTCAAGGAGTGGATTGTGTTGGGTCGATACCAGCCCGCTCGTCGTTGGGTCGTCCAGGGCCGGATGATCCTTGCCACGACAGGCCGGGATATGAATGGACTGAATTATGGCAGCGATATTCTGCGAAATTATAATAGCCGGATCGGCGACTATGACAATACCACCGGCCAGGGTGTGGGAACTGATATTTTCCTGTGGGGAATTGATGCCACATATGAATTGTTCTATCACTTTTATATTCAGGCATCCTTTTTTAACCGGCAGGAGAAAACAGCATCAAGTGAACGGAATATTCAAATGATCAGTGGTGGTATTCGGTGGAACCTTCCGGACGTGCGCATGGACTTTTAATTATGACAAAACAAAAAAATATCCTTCTTCAGGCTCTGGAGGAACGCATATTAGTATTAGACGGAGCCATGGGCACCATGATCCAGCGGTATAAGCTGGAGGAGGAAGGCTATCGAGGAGATCGTTTTCAGGAATGGGCTCATGATCTCAAGGGAAATAATGATCTGCTGTGCCTGACCCAACCGGAGATCATTCGCTCCATTCACCTGGAATATCTGAAGGCCGGGGCGGATATTCTCGAGACCAATACTTTCAATGCCAATGCGATCTCCCTGGCGGATTATGGAATGGCAGACCTGGCTTACGAGATCAATCTTGCAGCGGCTACCCTGGCGCGGGAGACAACAACGATTGCCATGGAGGCCAACCCGCAAAAGCCGCGTTTTGTGGCGGGTGCCATCGGTCCGACAAATAGGACGCTCTCCCTTTCACCTGACGTCAATGACCCCGGATTCAGGGCGATTACGTTTGATGAATTGCGCCAGGCTTATGCCGATCAGGTCCGAGGGCTGATCGATGGGGGAGTGGACATCCTACTCATCGAAACCATCTTTGATACTCTCAATGCCAAGGCCGCCATCTTTGCCATTGACCAGCTGTTTGAAGAACGCGACATCCGGTTGCCAATCATGATTTCGGGCACGATCACCGATGCCAGTGGACGCACCTTGAGCGGCCAGACGGTAGAGGCATTCTGGATTTCTGTACAGCATGCCCGTCCCTTCTGTATCGGTCTCAACTGTGCATTGGGTGCACAGGAAATGCGACCATATCTGGAAGAACTCAGCCGGATTGCGGATTGCTATGTCCATGCCTATCCCAATGCTGGGCTCCCGAATGAAATGGGGGAGTACGACCAGACACCGCATCAGATGTGTGACCACATCGATGATTTCGTTACGAATGGCTTAGTCAATATTGTGGGAGGCTGTTGTGGCACCACACCTGAGCACATTCAGCACATGGCTGAACATGTGGACGGAATTTTGCCACGAGTAAAAAGTCACCCCAGAGAATATACCCGATTGTCGGGTCTTGAGCCGCTGACCATCCGGCCCGATGCCAACTTTGTAAATGTCGGGGAACGGACTAATGTGACGGGATCTAAAAAATTTGCACGACTGATCCTGGAAGACAAGTATGCGGAAGCGTTGACAGTAGCACTTCATCAGGTCGAAGCAGGTGCCCAGATCCTGGACGTGAACATGGATGAAGGGCTGCTGGACAGTGAGGCGGCCATGACCCGTTTTCTGCAGCTGATGATGGCTGAGCCTGACATTTCACGTCTGCCCATTATGATCGACAGTTCCAAGTGGAGTGTGATTGAAGCGGGCCTGAAATGTGTCCAGGGAAAATGTGTGGTGAACTCCATTTCGATGAAGGAAGGGATTCCCGAATTTCTTCGGCAGGCCCGATTGGCCCGGCGCTATGGCGCCGCTGTTGTGGTCATGGCATTTGATGAAGAGGGACAGGCCGATACCATCCAACGTAAAGTGAGTATTTGTGAGCGGGCCTATAGACTCCTGATTAATAAATTGGATTTTCCTCCGGAGGATATCATTTTCGACCCCAACATCTTTGCCGTGGCCACAGGGATTGCGGAGCATAATGAATATGCCATCCATTTTATCGAAGCGACCCGCTTGATCAAACAACGGTGCCCAGGAGTGAAGATCAGTGGAGGGGTCAGCAATCTTTCCTTCAGTTTCCGCGGCAACAATCTCGTCCGGGAGGCCATGCATTCCGCCTTTCTGTATCACGCCATCCGAGCCGGGATGGATATGGGTATTGTCAATGCGGGCATGATCACCGTGTATGCCGATATTCCGGCAGATCTGCTGGAGTTGGTAGAGGATGTTTTATTCAATCGTCGTCCGGATGCAACAGAGCGATTGACCGGTTTTGCAGAGGCCAATCAGGGGCAGAATACGGCTCGTCCAGAAAAGCTGCTGGAATGGCGGAGCTGGCCATTGGCAAAACGAATAGAGCACGCGTTGGTGCGGGGCATTGATGAATTTATTGTAGAAGATACGGAAGCAGCCAGGCTGGAAGTGGAAGCTGCTTTACATGTGATCGAAGGCCCGTTAATGGATGGAATGAGTGTGGTTGGAGACCTCTTCGGATCCGGCCAGATGTTTCTGCCTCAGGTGGTGAAAAGTGCCCGAGTGATGAAGAAGGCTGTGGCCTATCTCACACCCTTTATTGAAGCGGAGAAAAAGGCTGGTGAAAGCCAATCCAAAGGAAAGGTGCTTCTCGCTACTGTCAAAGGGGATGTGCATGATATCGGTAAGAATATTGTCGGTGTCGTCCTGGCGTGTAACCATTATGAGATCGTTGATCTCGGGGTAATGGTCCCCCTGGACAAGATTTTGCAGACGGCAGTGGATGAAAATGTAGATGTAATCGGTCTGAGTGGATTGATCACCCCTTCCCTGGATGAAATGGTCTATGTGGCCCGCGAAATGCAGCGGCGTAAAATGTCACTTCCATTGCTGATTGGCGGCGCAACAACCAGTAAAACACACACGGCTGTCAAGATCGAGCCCGAATATTCAGGGCCGATCATTCATGTCTTGGATGCTTCCCGAAGTGTACCCGTGGTATCCCATTTATTATCCAAGGAATCGGGAGTGCGGGAATCGCTTCTCAAGGAGACGAAAGACGAGTTCGAACGGATCAGAGTGCATCGTGATCAACGACAATCCAGCCGGACATTGATCTCGATCGAACAAGCCAGAAAAAATGCATTTCAGTCGGACTGGACGTCATATACGCCGCCACCTCCAGCGCTTCCCGGAAAGCATGTACTGAAGGAGCTGGATCTGCATGTGTTGAAGGCATATATTGACTGGACCCCTTTCTTTCAGACCTGGCAGTTGACGGGTAAATATCCGGACATCTTACAGGATGAAAAAGTAGGTGAGGAGGCGACCCGATTATTTCAGGATGCCGATGCCTTACTGTCCCAGGTCATCCAGGAAAAATGGTTGACGGCTCATGCTGTGATCGGCTTGTTCCCGGTGAGCAGAACCGAAACGGATGATTTAATTGTTCAACATCATGGGGAGGAGGTTGCATTCCATATGTTGCGACAGCAGGTCAAAAAAGCGGAGGGGATTCCGAATTATTCGCTTGTCGATTTTATTGCACCTTCATCCGCAGAACTGACTGACCATATCGGTGTTTTTGCGGTGACTGCCGGATTGGGGATAGAGCCTCATCTGCGGCGTTTTGAAGCAGATCACGATGACTATCATGCTATATTATTAAAAGCTCTGGCAGATCGATTGGCAGAAGCGGCAGCGGAGTGGTTGCACGAACAGGTCAGGGATAAATACTGGGGGTATGAGTCCGGGCAGAGCTGGTCCAATAAGGAACTCATCGCCGAAGCATATCAAGGTGTTCGTCCAGCCCCTGGATATCCGGCATGTCCGGAGCACAGCGAGAAATTGACCATATGGCAATTGTTGGATGTGGAAGCTGAAACCCAAATATCGCTCACAGAGAATTTTGCCATGTATCCGGCATCTTCTGTAAGTGGGTTTTATTTCAGTCATCCAAAGAGCCGGTACTTTCCAATCAGCCGGATCGGGGAGGATCAAATGGCAGACTATGCAGATCGAAAGGGGTGGAGCAGAGACACGGCTCGTCGCTGGTTGGCACCCTTATTATCCTGACCATCAGAATCCAAACCGTTGTCTAAACAAAATACACTTCTGATCGGCCTGGCCTATGTGGTTTTCGCCATTGGGTTTCGGTTCTTTACCTTCTTCCCTTCCGTCATTGATCATGACGAAAGCACCTATCTGGTAATTGCCAATGAACTGCTGAAAGGTCAGCATTACTGGTTGGATATTTTTGATACCAAACCCATCGGAATATTCCTGTTGTATGCCGGTTTTATTAAAATTGCGGGGCATTCCATCTTTTTCCTCCGGCTGTTGACGGCCATCTGGATCGGACTCACCGCTTGGTTGATCCATGATATTCAAAGAAAATGGTGTCCAAGTGGCCCAGGGCCCTGGCTGTCCGGTATGTTTTATCTGGGAATGATTTCGCTGTACACTTTTTATGGTGCCTCTCCCAATACAGAGACCTATTTTTCTTCCCTGGCTATTCTGGCGATCTGGTTGGTGTTTCGTTGGTCCTGGCAATGGTGGTCCTTTATACTGGCAGGGTTCAGTTTAGGGTTTGCTCTGATCATCAAACAAGCTGTTCTTTTTGATGCTGTTGCACTGGGGCTATTTCTTCTCTGGATGATTATCTCCCAAAAAAGGAAGCCGTTGAAGCAACTCATGCAGTTGGGGACAATGACGGTCATTTCAGTGGTGCCCATGTTGGCCGTGATGTTGTGGTATATTCAAATGGATGCTCTGGATGTTTTTATTGACTATCAGTTTTTCTTGCCCGGGCGGTATCTGGAAAACGCTCACCGGTCTTTCGAATGGCTCATGATTCCAGATTTTTTCCTGCGCTATTTGCCCATGACTATTTTGGCAGTGGTTGCGGTGACGCGGTTAACGATCAAAAGGATGCCGGTGATCGGATTTTATCTACTCTGGTTGTTCCTGGCCCTCATTGGAGCATTGGTGCCCAAAAATGCATTTGGACATTATGTTGTGTCCATGATCCCCGCCCTGGCATTACTTGCTGGATTAGCCTGGCATCCGGATACGGTTTTACCGCGTTGGATGCATTGGTTAAGAAATACCCGGGTCGGGTACGGGATATTGGCAGTGTTTCTGTTTTTAAATGCCATATTGCAATACAATGATTACATTGTAAAACCAGATCCTATGCGGGTGGCCTGTGAGATGATCCGGGCTTCAGGTATACCTGACCCAGTTGTCTATACCGGAACAACCAATTATCAGATCCTCTATTTTTTATTAGATTGCCCACCTCCTGTTGCCTATCCTCATCCCAGTCTTTTGTTTGATGACCGATTCAGGACTGTTCTGCATATTGATACGATTGGTGAGTACAATAAAGTGGAAGCCATTCAGCCTGACTACTGCTTTTTTGATTTGACACAACCTACAGGGATGTTTTCAGATTTTTTATCAGAAGCTTATCTGCCAGTGGATACTTTTTCAGGAAAGGCAGTGATGTATCGTCGAAAATCGTCTGATTAATACCATGGATCAAGGGGTTGGAAACGCTTTGGATTCTAGTGGATCGTCAGCATATAGAAACCACTGTTTTTACCCCGGTACAATCCTCCCACTCTCCAGGCCATTCGAAATCTGTACTCCTGATGTTCGTCTGGTGTTCTGACTCGAATTCGCGCTTGAATAGATTCACCGGGTTGTAATGATTGCACGGGTATTGCGGCCATCGCAACACCTTCCTGACGAATGATGTCCTGATCCATAAACATATATTCGAAGGTGACCCGACGATGGCCACTCTGATCCCACTCCACAGTGCTAGACGTCGGGTTGGTGATGGTGATCGGTAGTTCAATATCCTGACCGGCAGGAAATTCCCTGGCTGTTGTATCCAATTGACACCAAATTCGATTGTAGGATCGAAAATCGTCCACCCATTTGAAACCTAAAGATCTGCCCACAGGGGTCTCCTGGATGAGGGAGTCATACTGAATATAGTCAGGGGGATTTTCAGTAACCAGACAAACGGATCGGCCCTGTACGTTTTCTTCCATGGAATACAATAAATCGAATTGTGTCCCTGTGTCAAACTCTGTCGTTTGGCAATACCCTTCATTGCCGGAATAGAATAAATATTTACTGGGACGCTGATATCGATTTTCAAAAATAACCGGTACATCACCGGCTACTCGTTTGACTACTTCGGACCATTCATCCCAGTGATGAAATTCAGGTGCCTTTTGGATTCCGATAAAATCCCAGACCAGATAAATCCGCGCGATGATCAAACATAAAATGGTGACCATGGATAATCGTATGGCCCATTTTCTCGTTTTGGGTCGGTTCTTCAGATCGTGATAGCCGAGATAAAGTAGAGGAAGAAATGCCGGACCTGTCCAGTTTGCCTCAGTAGGTTGGGTCCAGCTTTGATAGAAGAAGAAAATCAGAAAACCGAGAGCGACCCAGCGGAGGCTTTTTTCAAAGTTATCTCGGGAGGGCCATCGGACCGCAGCGATCCACAAAAGGATACCGGTGAAGGGGCCCCAGATGGCCAATTGACCTCCCAGGTATTCGTACACAAATCTGAACTTCCATGCATCTCCGGCACGATCGACGAGATGATATCTGAAGGATAACCAATCATGTTCATATTGCCATAGGAGATGGGGGGTAATCAGGAGGATGGTGAGGGCGGTCATCCACCAAAAGCTTTTTCGTCGAAGCAGGTGAATATTCGGGAGCAGAGCCAGAAGAAACAGTAGGGCTCCATGATATTTTGTGTAGGCCAGCAAAGCAAGGCAGAAGGTCAGGGCCAGCGTGACCGGCCATTCATCGCGGTCCAGATAGTTACGCCACATCGTGAAAAACAGGATGCCACCCAACAATAGCGGCACATCTGGAACTGCAAGGAATCCGAACAGCACCATGACAGGCATGGCCAGCAAGAGGGACCAAAAGAGAGGTGGGTCTTCGGGTTTGATGAGTCGCCAGGTCAGTGCAATGGCCAGGGTGCTGGAGAGCACCATGAACAAACGTAGCCCGATCTCTCCAGGCAATAGTTCGGAACCCGCTGCAACCAATAAGGCGGTAACTGGTGGATGATCCTTGAATCCCCAATCCAGAAAATGTGAAAACACCCAGTAATAGGCCTCATCATGGAAGAGTTCAGTGAAGAACGCCTGGATTAAATTGATGGTCAGCCAGGCGATCAACAGGACTTTAGTGAGTCTATCCATTTCCAGTAGATTGGGTGGTGGGAAGGTACGGAAAACAAGAGTTGAAACGTTTTAACCATAAGATAATGCGCGATCAACGGGAACCTTCTTACCTTTCTATCTGTTCCACCAAGAATATATGGTTAATAAGAAAAAGTCCAAAGGACAAGTGCCTGCTCAACAGGTTATTCAACAAACGATCACCCGATTTTTCAAACAACACCCTCGCAAGGCATACAATGCCAAGCAACTCATTCGCAAGCTGGGTTTATCCAGCAATCGCGATGCAGTGCAACATGCACTCACAAAGTTGGTGGATAAAAATGTGATCACCCCTGCATTCGAAGACAAATTCCGCTTGGCAGGGAAGGCCGGAAACAGCCGACCTGAAAAGACACACCGCTCCAAAGAACCGATGATCGGATCCGTTGATCTGACGCGGTCGGGAGCAGCATTCATTTCTGTTCCCGGGTTAGAACGCGATGTGTTTATTCCTCCGCATGCCGTCAACACAGCCCTGCAGGGAGACACAGTTGAAGTTCGTCTTCGACAGTCTCGCCGGGGTGGGCGTCCGGAAGGTGAGATCGTTCGGATCGTCAAGCGACTCAATGACAACTTTATCGGTACGATTCGTCTGTCCAGAAAACACGGCATTCTGGTACCCGACAAGCTGAATATGCCCTTTGATATCCTCATCAGTCTTCAGGACTTGTCCGGAGCTCAGGATGGGGAGAAGGTCGTTGTACAAGTGACGGAGTGGCCCGGGCCGGAAAAAAAATTGCGCAGCCCCAGAGGGATTGTCACAGGACGATTGACGGATCAGTCGATCAATGATGTGGAAATGCAAGCCATTCTGGTCCACAATGGTTTCCAATTGTATTTCGGCAAGGAAGCGTTAGCTGTGGCGAATTCATTTCCATCCCAGATCCCGGAAGATGAAGTCAAGTACAGGCGGGATTTCAGGGACATCCTCACCTTTACGATCGATCCTGAAGACGCAAAGGATTTTGATGATGCGCTGTCCTATCGCGCCCTGGAAGATGGCGGTTGTGAAGTGGGCGTTCACATTGCCGATGTGACACATTATCTGCAACAGGATTCTGCCCTGGATCAGGAAGCTTATGAGCGGAGTACCTCCGTTTATCTGGTTGACCGGGTGTTACCCATGTTGCCAGAGCGATTGTCAAACGAACTCTGTTCATTACGTCCCGATGAAGATAGCCTGACTTTTTCTGCGGTCTTTACATTTGACAGTCAGGACAAGTTAGTCGATCGATGGTTCGGAAAGACCATCATTCATTCTCATCGCCGATTCAGTTATGAGGATGCTCAGGAAGTCCTGGATACCAAAACCGGGGATCATACCGAGGAATTACTACATGTCAACCGGATCGCTACCAAATTGCGGAAGCAAAGATTTAAGGACGGTAGCATCTCTTTTGAATCAGAAGAAGTCAAGTTTCGACTGAATGAAGATGGAGTGCCGATTGAAGTGTACACCAAAGAGCGAAAGGAGGCCCACCTGTTGATCGAGGATTTTATGCTGTTGGCCAATAAGGAGGTAGCGGCATTTATCCAGAAGAAAAGCCAGGGCCAGGAAATTCCGTTTGTCTACCGTGTGCATGACCTGCCCGATCCAGACAAGCTCAATGACTTTGTGCTTTTCGCAAAGGAGGTCGGTTTTAAAATGGAAATCAAGACGCCTGAGCAAGTGGCAAAATCATTCAACAAGCTGGCAGAAGCCTCCAAGGAGAATGAAATGTTGCGGATGCTCGAACCACTGGCCATTCGGACCATGGCAAAGGCCGCATATACGACCAATAATATTGGCCACTATGGCCTTGGTTTTGCGGACTATACACACTTTACTTCTCCCATTCGACGCTATAGCGATGTGCTGGTCCACCGTATCCTGGCAAAAAACCTGGAACGTGACTGGCGTGATGATAAATTCCTTTTAGAAGCGAAATGCAGGCATATTTCGCAACAGGAGCGCCGGGCAATGGATGCTGAACGTGAATCCATTAAATACAAACAGGTTGAATTTATTGAGAAGCATGTCGGAGAGATCTTTGAAGGTCAGATCAGTGGGATGATGGACAAAGGGATCTTTGTCCAGCTCAGAGGATCACTCGTAGAGGGTATGGCACCATTCAGCAACTTTCCGGAACCCTTTGAAGTGGATGACAGCCGGCTGAAAGCGAGAGGGAAGCATTCTGGTAGGGTCCTCAAAATGGGGGATACCATCAATGTGCAGATCATGCTTGCTGACCTGGCCCACCGTCAGGTAGAAATGCGGGTGATCTGGGAATAAGAGGAATGTTTGCAAGCCGAAAAAAGCCTTTTATACACGAACAGGTTTGGGATGAACACTTTAATTTCCAGTTCAAAATACCTGCCGGATGAAAAAATATTTGCTTGTTCAGCTTTTCATATCCCTGACCGTTCAATTGCCCGCTCAATCGACCTTTCTATTCCCAACAGAAAATGCAGAATGGGTGGTCACTCGATGGACTGAATTTGGGACACCGTTTGAATGGCTTGAGCAGTGGAAGTATTGGGTCACTGGAGATATCCTGACAGTAGATAGTGTCAAGTACACTTCAGTTTACGCTCGTGGGACTTGTTTTAAAAATGTTGTTTTCGACATCGTTCCACATGTGCCAGCTGAATATGCGCTTGTAGGAGGATTGCGCCAGCAGGGGGATTCTGTTTTTTTCAGACGGATGCCAACACCCGTTTTTACCGGGGCGCCACCAACGCTAGCGTATTATCCCGTCAACCAGGAAGTTCTTATTTATAATTTTTCACTGGAAGAGGGTGATACTCTAATATTTGAGTTGCTGAATAAAAAATTAGTTGCTGATTCGATACGTATTGATCCGGAAGGGAGAAAGAATATCCATCTTTCCATGGTGGGGTGCGGATTTCCTTCCGATATTATCTGGTTGGAAGGTCAGGGTTGTAACAGAGGATTGTTGGAAAACATTTGTTATTCTCAACCTCCTGTCAGTTGTTTTTATTCGGAGTCTGAAGGCAGTTCGCCCTGTCCATTGCTTTGTACCCCAGATGACCCCGTGTTGGTTTCTACCACACCTTCATTCCCTCCAGAAGCAGTCAAGCTTTATCCCAATCCAACCTCTGGGAATTTAACCCTGTCCATAGAAGCCTTCCAGGGGCCTGTTCATGTAGAGGTTGTTGACGTGATGGGTCGAGTGGTTCATCAACAGATGATCGTCAACCCAATGACTGAGCTGACGCTGAGTAATTTAGCCCCCGGTATCTATCAGGTCAACTTGATCGGATCTTCCGGAAGGCAATGGAACTCTCGGTTGATGGTGAGTCATTGACCCATTTCGCAGACTCGGATTTCATCGTTTGATTTCAGCCGAATATGTATCTTGTTCATATGGAATCAAAATGGATCAACATCGGATTTGGAATTGCATTTGTGATCTGGTTCGGCTGGCTATTCAGCGTATTCAATCAATTGCCGGAGACCATTCCCATTCATTTTAATGCAGCTGGAGAGGCAGATGGCTGGGGGAAGAAAATGACCATCTGGCTCCTTCCAATGATCGCCCTTTTTTCAGTGGGCATGATGTTGGCGGTGCCCTCATTTAACTCAAAATATATCAACTACCCTGTGGCCATCACAGAGGAAAACAAGGATCGGCAGCGGCACTTGATGATCCTGTTTATTCGTTTGCTGGCCATTGTCATCATGGGCATTATGGTGTATATCTCCTATGTCTCGGTACAACAAGCCCTGGAACGGCCTTCCCCGCATATGGTGTATATCTGGTTGTTTATGGGCGCCATTTTCGGGTTGATGATCTGGTATATCATGCAGGCAAAAAGGTTGAAGTAGCAGCGTCCACTACAATATGGCGTAAATAAAAATCCCGGGTCGATCTGCATCGGCCCGGGATTTTTGATGCAATAAATGCCTTGCTTAAACCTTGGTAAACGTAAAGGTTACCGTAGATGTCGAAGGGAAATCAGTGTCAAAATTGTCAGCAGCTGTTTCCAGGACAATTTTGCTGGAAGAAGCAGATTTAACGGTAAATGCAATTTCAGTACCATCAAAGTCCATAGTCAGTGTCTTCTCGTCGGCAGATAATGCCCAAGTTCCATTGCTATACGTCTGAGGATCGCTTGGATCACACTTGGTTGCACCTTCTTCGCCAGTTGCTGTGCCATCGGCATTAAAGACGGTCAGGTCATCCGCATCGCAAGGATCTTCATCAATCAACAAGTCGGAGAGCACCACTCCAGGGAATACTTCGAAACCTGGATTGATGTTGGCAGCGGTCAAATCCCACTTGCCTTCGATCAGAATGTCACTGGTTGACTGCGTGTCGTCATCTTTTTTGCATGCGCCCATAGTCAGGGACATTGCTAACAGGCTCAAGCCTAGAAATTGAAAAATCTTCATAAATCGAATATTATTTAGTGAATGGAGCGTAAAGATAAGAGACATCGGCAAAGTCGAGGGGTCTGACCTCATTCTCCTGAACATTGCGGCGGTTAATCGATGCGAAAGGGTATCAAAGCATCCGCCAGTTTACGATCATTACTCAGGCGAGGTACTTTGTTTTGCCCACCCAGTTTCCCCTCCGATTTCATGTATTCCCGGAAGGCGTCCTGCCTCAGTGGGGTGAGGACAAGAGGGCGTAGAATCTGCCCGGAGATTAAATCCTCGTAATAGATATTCTGCCGAATCATAGCTTGGTCCAGGGCAGCAGAAACGGCGTCGAGATCGGTGGGCATCTCTGCAAACTCGATCAGCCATTCATGGTAGGGCAGGCCACCCTCCGCTGGGGTGACTTGAGGGGCCACTGTGAATTCTATGGTTTGTAATCCAAACTGTTGGGTGACTTCCTGCATCGCCGCTTCTACTTCTTTGCCGATCACATGCTCCCCAAAGGCGGAAATATAATGTTTGACGCGGCCACTGACCCGGATCCGATAGGGGTCTGTGGAGATGAATTCAACAGTGTCGCCAATATTATACCCCCACAATCCAGCATTGGAATTGATGATGAGGACATAATCTGTTACTGTTTTGACCTCGCCAAGCGTCAGTCGGGTCGGGTTCTCCTGATGGATTTCGGAGAGGGGAACAAATTCAAAAAATATCCCTGAATTGGCATTCAGTAGCAGGCCGGAATCCCCTGGAACATCTTGAAACGCAATGAATCCCTCTGAGGCCGGATAGGTCTCCACGCTGTCCATTCGACCACCGGTCAATTCTTCCAGCTTGGCCCGATACGGTGAGAAATTAACACCGCCATAGACAAAGACGGAATACCTGGGGAATAATTCTCGAACGGTAGACCGTCCACTGCGTTGAAGTAATCGTTCATAGTACATCTGCACCCAGGGGGGGATACCACTGATCAGTCGCATATCCTGATCGATGGTCTCATTGACGATCCGATCGAGTTTTGTTTCCCAATCCTCAATACAGTTTGTCTCGTAAGATGGCCGCTGGTTGGTGCGCAGCCAGGCGGGTATCTCATGGTTGACGATACCGGAAAGACGGCCCGTCGGAATACCACCAATCACATCCATTTCCGGGCTTCCGGAGAGGAAGATCAATTTCCCATCAAAAAATGAAAAATTCCCGGTTTGAGCCGCATAATGCAATAACGCATTCCGAGCCGTATTAAAATGGTTGGGCATACTGTCCCGGGTGAGCGGGATATATTTCACACCCGAGGTGGTGCCGGACGTTTTTGCGAAATATTTGGGTTTGCCTGGCCACAATACATCTGATTCGCCGGCTTTGATGCGATCGACATAATCCCGTAATCCCTCATAGTCTCGGATCGGAACGGCCTTTGCAAAATCCTGGTGGGAATGAATCTCTGAAAATCCATGATCTTTCCCATAGGCGGTTTGTGATGCCTTACGGATCAAGTCTTTAAAGATGCGGTCCTGACAGTCTACTGCGCGAGCAGACCAGTGTGCAATGTCCCTGGAGATATACCGGGCGAATGGGCGGATGAGCAATGAACGGATTCCCATGCCCATAAAGGTAGGACAACATTTTCAGGGAACCTGCTCTCAGATGGACGAATGATGGGCCTATTGAAAAGGCATGCCAATTTGGTATATACCTGATTCAAGCCTGTGTTTGGTTCTCGCCGGTGCCATCGACCAGGAACAGGAGCTCATCGGATTCGAGTAAACCCAGGTAATCTTCCTCCGTTTCAATGATGGATTCTTTAAGAGCATCCTTCCGTGCTTGCAGTTTGAGGATCTTTTCCTCAATGGTATTGAGGGTAATGAAACGAAGAGCAAAGACGGGTTTATCCTGGCCGATCCGATGGCCACGACCGACAGCCTGGGCTTCAACCGCGGGATTCCACCAGGGGTCTGCCAGCAGGATATATTCGGCAGCGGTCAAGTTCAGGCCTGCCCCACCCGCCTTCAGGGTGGCGAGAAAAAACTGGGCCTTTTGCTCCTGGAATTGTTTGACGACGGCCCCTCGTTTATTTGCCGCAACGCCTCCGTGCAATTCCGTGTACGTAAGTCCCGCTGCCTTGAGCCAATCGGCATAGGCCTGGAGATGTTTGCGAAAAGCAGAATAGATCAAGGCCTGTTGACCACTCTTGGCGAGGTTTTCCAATTCGGCACAGATAACCTCCATTTTTCCGGAGGGAATGTCGGCATATTCGGGGTAAATCGACGGCTTGATCGCGATCTGTCGAAGGCGCATTAAGGCGTTGAGTACATGGGGTGCCCGGTGCGAACCACCAGACCGCAATTGGTCCAGCAGCATATTGCGAACGGCCGACTTCTCTTCTTCATAAACCCGGGCCTGTTCCTCATCCATTTCACAATAGATGACCTGTTCGGTGAGTGGTGGCAGGTCAGTAGCGACCTCATGTTTACGACGTCGGAGGAGATAAGGGCGCACCAGTTGACGAAGGGACTCCTCCCGCTCCGGGTCCTTTCCTTTTTCGATGGGACGTTGATAATGTTCCCGAAATTCGGGATAGGTACCGAGCAAGCCTGGATTGATAAACTGCATTTGTGACCACAGGTCACTAAGGCTGTTTTCAACGGGTGTCCCCGTCAGGGCCAGTCGAAAATCCGCTTGTAACGCTTCCACCGCCTGGAATGTCTGGGAGCGGTGATTCTTGATCTGTTGGCTTTCATCCAGTACCAGGCAGCTGAACGGGCAGCGACTCAGGACAGCCAGATCTCGAACGACCAGATTATAGGTGGTCAGTACGATGTCCCAAGGCAGAATAGCACCCGGATCCTGGTAGCGATCCTTGCCGGTATGCACATAGACGCGCAGGTGGGGTGCGAATCGTTGGATCTCCTCCTTCCAGTTGAAGACAAGGGTTGCAGGCAGAATAATCAGAGCCCGCAATGGAGGTCGCTCCGGAATGGCAAACATATCCAGTTGCAACTTCTGATCGGGTGCATCGTCACGCACGCTGTTCCCTTGCATGTGCAGGAGTAGAGCAATGGTCTGCAGGGTTTTGCCCAGGCCCATATCGTCTGCCAGGCAAGCGCCCAGACCGGCTTGTTGGACCCCGGCCAGCCATTGGAAGCCTTCCAGCTGATAAGGGCGGAGGGTGGCCTTCAGATCGGCAGGAGCGGAAATGTTGGGGATCTCGATCCGAGCAGTTGGCGCTTCTCTATCGTGAGAGGAGTTGGATTGGAGTGCCAACCCCTGCGCTCTGGTCATCCGGAGATGATCAGCCTGGACCTCTCCCAGGGTAAAATAGTCACGGTATTCACTGAGCCAGGCCTCCGGGATGAGAAAGCAAAAGCCATCACCCAGAGGATGAAAGCGCTGTTGATCGAGGATGGTTTGGGCAAGTTGGACGAAGGGCAGGGATTTTTCGCCAACGTGCACCGTGCCGTGGATATCAAACCAATCTGTTTGATGGTCTTCTGAATGGACGTTTAATTCGGGCCATTCCAGGAGTACAGTTCCACAATCAGCTACAGGTAAGTGGAGGGAAAATCCGGATGACTCCAGGGATTGTTTCTCCTGGATCAACCATTCGATCACTTCAGGGAGGGTCCGGTGATCCGGATGGATCCAGGTGCCGCTCACTTCACGATGCAGGCCACAGTTTTTCAGAATCGTTTGCCAGTGGGCCTCTTCTTTGGGGTTCCGTTCATAGCGGTCGATGACCAATGGTCCTTTCTCCGGGTCAGAAAACCCCTGTCTGAATTGGGTGTCCGAGTGGTCGGCCAGGATGAGCCCTTCATAATCGAACTCAAGGCCAAGATGAGTTTCTTCCTGAAAGACATGATGTATGGTGCGAAGTGATGCCGTTTGAATGGTGTTGTGGACGCGAATCTCAAATCCTTCTGTTTCGACGTCGGCCAGTTGGCTGGCTTTCATGAGAAACTTCTGGATATAGGTCTTGAGTAGTTTTTCGGGAATGTGAACCTCGTCTTTCTGGGTGAACGGCTTGAGCATGTTGCCATGGATCTGGTCCAGGCGGATGAGGAATCGATTGAGGACCACCCAGGCGGGTTGATTGCTCAATACCTGAA
This sequence comes from uncultured Saprospiraceae bacterium, assembly GCA_942490895.1. Taxonomy (GTDB): domain Bacteria; phylum Bacteroidota; class Bacteroidia; order Chitinophagales; family Saprospiraceae; genus JAGNXB01. The sequence goes on along the minus strand of CALNZC010000052.1, from coordinate 350,398 downwards.
GAGTTTGCCCGAGAAGGGACTGTTGTTTGTCCTGGTGTTGGAGGCGGAGACGATAGGTCATGCCATCGGGAGTGCGGCTGAATTTCAGGGCGGGTTGAACGGGGGCTTTGACCACATGGAGTTGATGGCTGGACACCAGGGCCATCCGGTCGAGGCCCAGGGCGATAGGAAGGTCGACCTGTGCGGCCAGATCCAGCCACTGAGCGATCAGGCGATCAGCGCGTTTTCGCAGGAGGGCCAGGTTTTTTTCGTCTTTGGTGAACGCCTCTACAGTGGGCATTTTTTTAGGCTGACGGAGAATATCGCGAATCAGCGCGAGTGTTTCCAACGCATCAGCGGATCGAAGGAGGGTATCCAGGTCACCGCCTTTTTGTATCCCGAAGTCTGGAGCGTTGCCAACCGTCAGTTTGGTGGTGACGACAGAAATCTCACCATCTTCCGCCTTGGGGGCTGCCCAAATCTGAGCCACCAGTCCGGGGTGAGACTGAGGAATGAGGTTGATGATCAGTTGGAATGTCGATTCGGCCACGTCTTCCTTGTCGGTTTTGGGGTGGCGAATATAGGATTTTGAGCGAAAGGGGGGCGATTTGCCTGGATAGATCTTGACGCAGTCGCCGGGATGACATCACAGAATAGCGACTCAATGGCGAGCCGAACTGTGGTAACAGTTCAGCTTAAGCGGAGTTGAAAAGAAGGCAGGGATCAGTCGATGCGCAGGTCTTCGACGTGAATGCCACGGTGGGCTTTGGGGTCGAAGGTGAACTGAGACGCAGTGGTCTTCACAGGTGATTTGACCTGTAGGATATCCAGAGTATAGCGAATGCCATCTCGGCTGAAAGCTTCGAATTTGACCACATCGGGCGAATGGGAAGCGACGCTCAGACGCAACTTGATAAATTCATCGTTTCGATCCCTGGGTTTGAAATCGATATACCGGACGGCTTGTTTGTTCTCGACACCTGTACCGCTCAGGGCATAGATGTAGTTGCCATTATCAAAGCGATTGAGGATGGACTTCGGTGTCAGAAAGGATTCACTGCCGGCTGTGCCTGTAGCTGAATGGACCTGGACTTCCTTTTGGTCTTTGAGGTGAATCCAGACGGTTTTGCCATTGCAATACCAGGATTGCTGGCCAAGGTCGAGCTGGTATTGTTCGTTGTTTTGGACCAGTTTTCCGTCAGTGATTTGTGGTTCCTGTTCGGGGACGGCAACGGTCATCCGCAGGGTGTAGGCAGAAGAAGTGGAAGTGCTGTAATGCTTCTTCATTTCCGTCAGCACCTTTCGTGCGGAAGGGTCTGAGCTGTCTTGAGCGATCAGGAGGTAGTGGCCGCCAATGATCAGAAGGCCGGAAAGGAGGAACTGCCAGGTCATTTTCATCATACAAAGATAACGGGTGAATGGCGGTGATGTTATGGTTGAAGAGGTTAATCGGGTGTTAAAGTGAGAAGGGGAGACTTTGAGACCGTGAGACTTTGTGACGAAGAGACGCAGGGGTGGTAGGAATGAAGAATCAGGAATGCCTGTCCGCCGGTCGAAGCAGAAGGGATGAGGAGCTATTTCGATATTTTGTTATTGGGTTATTTCGACGGTCAAGACTAATCAGGCAAGCACAAAGCACAAAGCAGGAACTTGGAATAAGGAACGCAGGAACAAGAAATGTTTACCCGCCGCAGGAGGGCCTGTCCGCTGTGGCGGGAGAAAGGTGGATATCGGAAAAACTTTGAGACCGTGAGACTTTGTGACGAAGAGACGCAGGGGTGGAAGGAATGAGGAATCAGGAATGAGGAATGAAGAATCAGGAATGCCTGTCCGCCTGTCGAAGCAGAAGGGATGAGGAGCTATTTCGATATTTTGTTATTGGGTTATTTCGACGGTCAAGACTAATCAGGCAAGCACAAAGCACAAAGCAGGAAATTGGAATAAGGAACGCAGGAACGAGGAATGTTTACCCGCCGCAGGAGGGCCTGCCCGCTATGGAGGGAGAAAGGTGGATATCGGAAAAACTTTGGGACCGTGAGACTTTGTGACGAAGAGCCGCAGGGGTGGGAGGAATCAGGAATGAGGAATCAGGAATGAGGAATGCCTGTCCGCCGGTCGAAGCAGAAGGGATGAGGAGCTATTTCGATATTTTGTTATTGGGTTATTTCGACGGTCAACACTAATCAGGCAAGCACAAAGCAAAAAGCAGGAACTTGGAATAAGGAACGCAGGAACGAGGAATGTTTACCCGCCGCAGGAGGGCCTGTCCGCTGTGGCGGGAGAAAGGCGGAAATCGGAAAAACTTTGGGACGTTGAGACTTTGTGACGAAGAGCCGCAGGGGTGGAAGGAGGAATGAGGAATGAGGAATGAAGAATCAGGAATGAGGAATGCCTGTCCGCCGGTCGAAGCAGAAGGGATGAGGAGCTATTTCGATATTTTGTTATTGGGTTATTTCGACGGTCAAGACTAATCAGGCAAGCACAAAGCAAAAAGCAGGAACTTGGAATAAGGAACGCAGGAACAAGAAATGTTTACCCGCCGCAGGAGGGCCTGTCCGCTGTGGCGGGAGAAAGTCGGAAATCGGAATAACTGACCTTGCCTGAAATTGGACGGCTGACTTCAGTCACCCATTGAAAATGAATAATTTATTTTGAATTAAATACGGCTATATATTTACGCCATTCACGGTTGGTCATAAATTGGATATGGGTATTGATTGGTTATTTAAATGTCCTGGACAGCTGGTGTTTCAGGGCGTTAAGGGCAATTCGTTTAATTGTGGATTAATTATGCATTTATATCGAATATAAGCATGTTATAACCATTAATTGATTGATAATCAGTTGATAATGATCATCTTATTTACATTATATCCAATACATTAAAAAACTATATCAAATTTACACTCATTAGGGTATGCGCGGAGGTTCTCAATCCGGTAAATTTGTATCTACCAACAAACACCATTTTTTAATACCCAAGAACTGAACCCATGAGAAGACCTGAACACCTACAGACGTAGCCCAAAAGCCGGCCTTTATCCCTGCCGGTAATTCCCGAATCCGTTCGACATGTTTATTGTCATTTGCACAAGCAAATGACTGTCTTTGATGTGCTGTGCCACTAGTAAAATAGTGCGTGGCCTATCGGGCTAAATAAGTATTCCCATGAACAACCCTTTACGGGGCAGCCGCAGACCAGAGGTCTGTCATGGCATAGCCTTTCCTTTGTCTATATTATTATGGACCATGGTCTTTATCTTTTCGAGTGAAGGCCAGATAAAACGATCCGATCGGATCACGTCGATCGACCGTTTCATTCAAAATGGATGGTCATCCTCTCTTTCAGCAGTCTGTTTCCCTTTGATTGTTCCCGGAGCCAGCTGGCTCTGCGGAACCAGGACAGCGGGCAGCACCCTTCCCCTGTATGCAGGTGCCGCACGTCCATTTTCATCGACCTCGGTGACGAATTGTAATCACCATGAACGTAGCCGGGCCGAAACTCCCTGCCGCACAGGCAGATGGAAGTGTTTTGGCACCACAGGGTCCGCCATTGGGCGGACAATTTCCCCCTTCCCCCGAGGTGCTGCCCCTGTCCTTCTTTATTCCAATAACGATCTACCGGTCCGGCACCAACGTTCCGTTCCGCAAGCCCATGCGTGGTTGGCCGGGCCGTAAACATTCAACTAATATGGTTTTGGGGTAAGCCAGCGGGTGACAAAGGTTGCTCACTGGCTTTTTTTATCCACCGGATTTTCCATTCCAACACACATAGAAATGGCCCCCGATGCGGAGGCCATTTCTATTGCTGGAGGAAACCCAACTGACTCTTTCGTTTGGGCAACCCTCTAAATCTTCGGCTTCACAATTGTGAACACCCGGCTGATATTAAAGCCAAAGTGGATGCCACCATCCAGCCAGTCGCCAGTGGCCTCTGTAAAAGCTGTCGGTTCAGCCATACCCGTGGAATTGGTCAAATGCAACTGAAAGACATGTCCTCCCGTCTCAATATCTGCACCGATGCTGAAGGAGTTCATTATGCCCTCTCTCACCTGGTCGGGCAGGAGGTACATATATTCTGCATTCAGGGTGACGCGACGGGTGATCCGCTGGCGGACCCCGATGCCAATGCCGTACACATCATTTGCTTCAGCGGTTGTCCCCACCAGGTTGCGATGGATGACGGTAGGCGCCAGTTGGACGGTGATCCAATCATTGAATTTTCGTCCGATCAGAGCCTGAAACGTATAGCTGAGTCGACTACTGAAATAATTCTCCCGATCCGGGTCGGACCATTTCAGGGTATTGATATACATCCCCGCCACTGCGGTGAGGGTGACCGGCATATTTCGTTTTCCGGTACTTTGATGAAGGATGCGATATTTCGCATATCCATCAAGCATCTTTTGGTAGGTTGACCGACCCAGTCCGATCTGGAGGTTCTTGGTGACGCCGTAATCCAGGCCGAGACGCATGCTGGCATTATCCAAACCAAAGAGATCATAAACACCCTGGTTGAGCATACCAAACCGGTGGTTGATCTTAAAGTCCAGTACACCGCTATGGGTGTTTTCCAGACTGTGCAGGTTGATCACACGGTTGGTTTTGAAACTGGCAGAGGCATAATCAGTTGTCTCTTCTTCCTCAAGCAGGGAAAGCAGATCATCCTGTGCCTGCAATCCCATTGTGTAGAGCAGGAGCAAGGCGAAAAGTCCCGTCCTGAACGTAAATCGGTTATTCATACGTCTATCGTTTCAATTCAGCGAGGGCAACCTCGACGGAGACCTTTGCTGTTTTTGAGATCTTATCCGCGACTACAGAAGGGATGGAGATCTCGTAATCGGAAAGTGGTAATTCAAAGTTGGAAGACGCAATAATCCGGCCACCATTTACATTGATCTTAGCCGTTCCTTTGATCTCTTTGCTCACGCCATGCAAGGTCATGATTCCTTTCACTTCGACGGAATAGGTTCCGTTTTTCGTCCATTTGATGGATTCGGCATCCGCAATTTTCCCTTTAAATGTGGCTTTGGGGTATTTGCCCGATTCAAGGTAATTCTCATTAAAGTGCTCCTGCATCAGCGCCTTTTCAAAGATGAACCCTTTGATCAGCACGGCAAATTCCACTGCACCGGAAGCTGCGTCAATCACGGCAGTGGCACCTTTATTGGTGGCGTCGATCTTTTCAAGCGGGCTACTGGCAGAAAAGGTGATCATCCCGTCACGGGTGAAATATTTCTGAGCACTCAGGCTGGATATTGTTCCTGCAGCGAGCAGTATGAAAAGCAAAGTCTTTTTCATGATGAATAGGTTTTTTAAATGAACGAAATCAGGCTATTCGACAGGCACACAGCGGGCCAGTTCGACATCCATAAGCTTACCGGTACATTCCCCTCTGAAGGTGATCGATTGGCCGACCTTAAATGACCCTTTGGCAGAGGGATCCAGGCGACAGATGACACCGCCCATTAACCCACCTGCTTCAAGCAGGATACTGGGCTGGCCTTCTTCAGGTTCAGAAATAGTTTGAATTACACCATTGACCTCCACCACTTTTCCGAGATAGGTCGTATTGGCATTTTCTTCATCTGTATCAAATGCGGTGTACAGATCCACAGCGGAAATGTCGATCTCGGCCTTTTGGCTATCCATGCCTTCGAGGGGCTTATTGTACATATACACACCCATCGCCAACCCGGCCACCAGGCCGATCGCAAGAATGATAATGATCCATTTTTTCATGCAGAGGGGTTTTGGGGTTAATTGTTCAACGCGCCATCAGCGATCCAGGCGGCTATTTTTTCAATAGTACACACACTGAGCTGCGGCTGGCCTTGAGGCATGGGCTCGAATCCATTGTCATGACGGATGGACCCCATCAATGTGCCATTGGTGACATGGGTGAGCACCGCATCATAGTTGTCGAGGATGATGTTGCCCTGCTCTACCCCGGTTGCGTGACAGATATTGCAATTCTGATTGAGCAGAGGCATCACATTTTGAGAGAAGGACGTGTTCTCCGTTTCGCAATTCCCCGCTGGGTACAATTCCTCCTCCACATCGTAATAGCATGAAGAGAGCATCATGGTGGTCATGAAGAGAAGACTCCAAAGGATAGCATTAAGTTTCATCAAAGCTCAATTGTTTAACATTCCCTGGTCAATCCAGGCTTGTAATCTGTTGATAGAACAATCTGGAAGGCCATTTCCTGCCGGAGGCATGGCAATAAATCCGGATTCCTGTTTTACTGAACCAAGAAGCTTGCCATTCTGCGCTATGGAGACGACACTGGAATGGGAACTCAAGTCGATCCCTCCCTGGGGTGTGGAGCCACTATGACAACCGGTGCAACTGGTGGTTAAGATCGGTTGGATGTCATTGACATAGGACATATTCGCAGTGGCACAACCTCCATAACCAGGATTGCAAGTGAGATCTTTGGCCCCTTGTTGTATCCAGAGCTTGATCAGGTCGATCTGGTCTTGGGGGAGTTTGGCCGCTGGTGGCGGTGGCATTTGTTTATTCGGTTTGGTAGAATTGATCGATTCCCAGAAATCCCCACTGAGCTGTCCAACCTTGACCTTTCCGGTACTCATCACCTTGGCATAAGAGGTGAGGTTGATGCCTTCTTTTGGGTTGGAGGCACTATGGCATCCGGACATGGCACAGTTGGAGACTAAAATGGGCAGGATCTGATCAGCGAAATAGACAGTATCCGGACTGCAGGGCCATCCCGATGTGTCAATCGGATCGGTCGGGTTGTTATTTCCTGTCGTATCCACAGGATCGATCAGGACGACCAATGGATTGTGTTTGCAGGAGGCAGTGATCAGCATTCCCGATGCGATCGCTACCAAAAGAAGCAATGGAAGATGAATTGAATTGGCTTTCATAGGGTAAAAGTAGGCGTCTTTATATCGAATGCACCTTGAACGATCTCCAAACGGAAGATTGTCTGTCTGAAAAGGAAAAATTCAAATCTGTTGGCTCAGACGATCAGAATTCCGAATGGTCATCACCGGACAGCCAGCGCTTGAAGCTGGCCGACTTTTCAGTGCTGACAATGATCTCGGAGGGCGATGGTGGTTCTGTATTGACCTTGACACGTGACTTGGAGTACACATACATTTCCCGGATAGCGTGTAAAGCAACAATATATTGTCGGTTTGCCCGAAAAAATAGCGTCGGATCCAGCTGTTTCTCTAAAGCTTCGAGGCTGTAATCGAGCGGATATCGACGCCCTTCCGTATTCATCAGGAAGGTGTTTTTTGATTCGGTGTAGATCAGGGCGATGTCTGGTATCTCAATAACTCGAATGGATGCCCCGAGTCGAACCAGAAATCGTTGTCGAAAGTCAGGTATCGATTCGCCGGCATAAATGGCCTTCACCTGCCCTGTATTCACCAGAGGGGGTGGTATGTCCTGTACGCGTTGCAAGGCTTCCTCCAGCTCATTTCGTTTCAGTGGCTTGAGCAGGTAGTCCAGAGCCTGGACGCGAAAGGCCTTCTGGGCATAAGCATCATATGCGGTTGTGAAGACTACGGGGGTGGTTACATCCACCTGTTCAAAGATTTCAAAACACAGCCCATCTGCCAATTGTACATCCATGAAGATCAGATCGGGTTTTTGACTTTTCAGCCAACGGACAGAAGCCTCCACACTATCTAGGGTGGCCGCGATTTGAGCCGACGGGAGAAATTCTAAAATGAGTTTTTGCAATCGTTCTGCTGCAGCGGGCTCGTCTTCGATCAGCAAGATATGTTTGGGTGTCATAAATCAGGAATGAGATTGGAGAATGGGGACCAATACACGAAAGAAGTCAACCGTTTCTTCGACTCGGATGGTCTTATTCATCAAGATGGAATAGTGGCTCCGCAAGACGTGTAGTCCAAAACCGGTGGAGTGTCCGGGCGTTGCCGCTTTCTTCTGCAGGTTGTTCTCAATAAGGAGATAACCGGCAGGCAGCAGGGATATTCGTATCGTGAGTGGTTTATCTTTTGAAATGATATTATGCTTGACAGCATTTTCGACCAGGAGCTGCAGGGTTAGCGGGACGACATAGCCCGATGAATCGGGAATATTGATTTGGAGATGGACGTGATGTCCAAATCGTCGTTCCAGCAGATGCTTGTAATTTCCGATCAGTTGGAGTTCTTCCTCGAGAGGGATGACGTCCTTTTCTCTGTAGGCCAGGATCTGGCGATAGAAATCGGACAATTCCTCCACATAGCGGGCGGCTGCCTTGGGATCTGTTTCAATCACGGCTACCAAAGTATTGAAGCTGTTGAACAGGAAGTGAGGATTGATCTGGCTTTTCAATGTCTCCAGTTGGAGTTCGATCTTCTCTCGTTGAATAAGCGCCTCACGTTGAAACCGTCGATCCCGAAATCGCAGAATGGCGCGTACAAGAATGCCACTTAGGAGCAGTGCGGTCAGAATAAACCAGAGCTGCTGCCACCAGGGCCGACGAATGGTGAATGAAAAGTGAAGTTCAGGTTCATCCAGCCAGGCCCCGTTTTCTGTGGCTTGTACCCGGAGGATATAATCACCGGGAGCCAGCCCGGAAAATGTGAGTTCATGATCCCGTGTCTGTTTCCAGTCGAGATCAGCACCATCCAGACGATAACGGTACAAGACCTTTTTGGGGTCCGTAAACCACAAGCCGGTATAGGCAAAGTGCAGATAGTTTTCATCTGAAGCAAGGGCTTCCCCTTCCTGAATCCGTCGGCCATTCAACAGCTGTGCTGTATTGAGAATGGTGTTCGGATGAATGACCCCCGGATTGTGCAGGGCGGTGTAGCGGACGAGGCGATCCGTAGCCCCGATCCAATAGACTCCCGAATGTCCGGGACCAACAGCATTTAGATTGGGGTCAATGTTTTCTAACCCGACTGTTTCATCATAATAGATGAGGTGCCGCAAGGCGGGATCGAGGACATCCATACCACTCTGATGGAGAATAACTATTCGTCCATTTTGATCTGTGAATAAACCGGTGATCAACAAATCACGCAAACCTTCCTTGATGGCCAGGGAGTGAAATTGCGTGCCATCATATTCGAATACACCCTGGTTGGCCGTGGAAAACCAAATGTGGCCACGCTGGTCGCTGGTAATGGAATAGACACTCTGTAATTCCTGGTCTTTAATGGTGTGATAATGGACGGTCTGACCATTCGATAACAGACAACTGAGACCTTCACCATCAGACCCAAACCATAAGTTGCCGTTCTGGTCCAGATGACTGCAATAGATAAATTGACTGGCCATGCCATCCGCCTTACCAAATTGGATTATTTGCGGCGATTCTCCTTGTTGACTGGGCCAGGTCAAGCGACTGACCCCGCCCAATGTGGTCATCCAGATATGTGTGGCATTACAGGTGATCGACAAAATATTGCCATTGCTCAGGCCTTCTTTTTCTGTCAGGTGCTGGAGGGTGGCGCCCTTGCTATCCAAATGATATAACCCGTTGCCGAAAGTACCTGCCCAAATGTGGCCATCTGAGGTACGGGCGAGAGAAAGAATATGTTCACCCTTGAGAAACTGGGGATTTTCCGGCCAGGTCATCCCGTTATGGTCAACAGAAGAAAGACGATAGAGTCCTCCTGGTGTGCCGACCCACAACTGTCCACTGGTGTCCTCCAATAAGGCTTGTGCTGAGACCCCGTTGGTCTGGATGAATTCAATGGGTCGATAAAAACTGAATAAGCCGTGGGGTTGGCTAGCCACCCAAATATTGTTTTCCAGATCAAGTATGATGTCATGAATGATGGCTCCGGGTACAGAGGGGGTCGATGTTCCTCGACGCCAACTTTGATCATGCAGATCATAGCGCCATAGATCCTTGCTCTCTGTACCGACCCATAACTCGACATCTTCCAGTTCCAAAAGGCTGGTCACCGGGCTGGGCTCTGGTGAGGGGGGTAATAAATTGAAATGCCCTGACTCCGGAGACAAATGGCCGACCTGGCCTTCAAAAAAACCTAGCCACAAATTCCCTTTTGAATCGGGGAGGATGGTTAGGACAATCTGATCCGGAAATTGACGGGTGTCCAAAGCACGAACAGACTTCTTAAAGTCACCCAAAAAACGGAGTTCTGCCAGGCCAACGTCTGTGCCGATCCAGATGCGATGCCGGGTGTCTGCGGTGATACAATAGACATCCAGATCCGGCAACCCATCCTCCATGCCGAAATGAAAAAGTCGGTGCCCCCGATAGACATAAACCCCCTCACCATAGGTGGAGATCCAGAAATTACCGGAAGCATATGCAAACCCGGAGATCTGCGATTTTGGAGTGCCTTCTTCTGGAGACCACAAACTCAGCCCTTCATGGGGGCTTACCCATTGCGCAATACTGCCATCCTCATAACCGACCCACAAGACGTCCTCTTGATCTTCAAAAAGTGCAGTTACAGCTGCTTCTTGTTCCAGGGAGTCTGGCCTGACCCAACGAACATATTCGTGGCCATCAAAGGAGAATAGTCCGGCAGGGGTGCCCAGCCACATCAGTCCGGAATGACTCTGGAGCATGCATTCCACCTGAGTGCGTTGGTAGGGATCGGGGAGTAAGTGTTGTCGGGTTAGGGCGAATTGAGCATGCGACGGCACCGTGCAGGAGATCGTCAGTATGGCCATTGCCGCTAAACGCAACCAGGATCGAAAACGGAGTGGCCAGCGGATCGTCATATCAACGAGGGCTCAATTTGAAGTTCAGGTCGACCTGGATCTCCTCAGCGATCTTTTGATGTACGATCCGCGGAACCTGGATCTGATGATCGCGGAGAAGAACTGAGAAATTGGCGATGACCTGAATGGTTCCTGGTTGGATGAGCAATTGACAACGAATGATGCGCTCGCGTACATGGCCATGGATGACCAGTTTCCCCTTGGCCCGAATGTCATAAATCCCTGGATTACCGAGTTGAACAGCTTCGATGATCTTGCCGGAAAACGTGGCTTCCGGGAAAGATTCGGACTCCAGATAGTTCTCATTAAAGTGATCCTGTTGCAGGGCATTATTGAATCCCTTAAAGCTGTTGACGGCAACTGAAAATGCAAAGGTTCGATCCTCGGGATTCAAAAATCCACGAGCAGCCTTGGAGGTGGCCTCGATCAGCTCCATCGGGGCGTCAGAGCTGAAGTGAATATGGCCCGAGAAGGTCTGGAAAAGGGCCTGTTGTCCAAAACCTGTTGCTCCAAATCCGATCAAGAAGTGAACAACGAAAAAGATTTTCCGACTAGGAAGCAGGTGGACCATTGATCAAGTTTACAGGATTTCATGGATTCTGGTCTCCTTTCTGGCTCTGAAACCGGAAAAAAGGACATTGAACGATGGTCAAAGACAGAATGATGTGCATTGCAAGTAAACAATGAATAGTTTTGCCCTTTATTTCGTATCATTTAGGGAAACTGAATCCTACCACAGACTACTTCGACAACATGTCTGATTTGACACACCAACCTTCCGATTCGATCAAGAGGATCGAATTGCATACGCTTCAACTTGCTGATTATGAAGCACTTTTGAATGCCATGAAAGCGGCTTACCCGGATTGGCCCGGTGGCTTTTGGACCATTGAGACTATGCGTCGGTTGATCGACAAATTCCCTGAGGGGCAATTCGTGATTAAAGCAGATGGTAAGGTGGTCGGGTCTGCACTATCCATCATCGTACAATACAGTCACTTTGGCGACAGTCATACCTACAAGCAGATCACGGATAGTTATTCCTTTAACACCCATGATCCGAATGGTGATGTGCTCTACGGGGTGGATGTATTCATTCATCCGGACTATCGCGGACTTCGTCTCGGTCGTCGATTGTATGATGCGCGAAAGGAATTGTGTGAACGGCTCAACCTCAAGGCGATCGTCTTTGGCGGTCGGATCCCGAATTATCACAAGTTTGTGGACGAAATGTCTCCCAAGGATTATATCCGCAAGGTGAAATTGAGAGAGACCTATGATCCTGTTCTGACCTTCCAACTGGCCAACGATTTTCACGTGAAGAAGGTCCTCCGGGCCTATATGCCCGATGATGAGGAATCTCAGGAATTCGCCTGTCTCCTCCAGTGGGATAATGTCTATTACGAGTCCAAGCATCGCACAACTACCGGACGGAAGGACTATGCCCGCGTAGGGCTGATCCAATGGCAGATGCGTTCGTACAGCGGGCTGGATGAAATGTTCGAGCAGATTGAATATTTCATTGATGCCGTTTCTGCGTACAAGGCAGACTTTGCCGTGTTGCCGGAACTCTTCAATGCACCTTTGCTGGCCGCTTACAACCACCTGTCTGAAGCAAAGGCGATGCGGGAACTTGCAGAGTTCACCAATGAGATTGTCGACCGGTTCAAGCGAATGGCGATGAGTTATAATGTGAATATCATTACGGGTTCCATGCCGGAAGTCGTCGATGGCACGATGTATAATGTAGGCTATATCTGCCACCGAGGTGGAAAGACAGATCGATATGTCAAGGTGCATATCACTCCGGATGAATCCAAGTTTTGGGGGATCAAAGGAGGGGAGAAGATTAAGACATTTGATACAGACGCCGGACGAATCGGCGTGGTCATCTGCTACGACGTCGAGTTCCCTGAATTGGGTCGATTGCTAGCAGAAGAGGGGATGCAGATCCTTTTTGTTCCTTATCTGACGGACACCCAGAATGCCTACATGCGGGTGAGATGCTGTGCCCAGGCGAGGGCCATCGAGAACGAATGCTATGTGGCGATCACTGGAAGTGTGGGCAACCTGCCCAAGGTCGAAAACATGGATATTCAGTACAGCCAGTCTGTGGTGTTTACACCCAGTGACTTTGCTTTTCCAAGTAATGCCATCAAGGCAGAAGCCACGCCGAATACAGAGATGATCCTCGTCGCCGATCTGGACCTGACCCTCCTCAATGAATTACATACCTACGGAGCTGTACGGAACCTCAAGGATCGGCGGAAAGATGTGTATGATGTGACGTGGGTGAAGAAAGGGGAATGAGAAAGTCGGAAATCGGAAGGCGGAAGGCGGAATGGGACTTTGAGACGGTGAGGCAGTGAGAATGGACTGGTGACTTCAGTGGACCGTGGTCAATATGCGGAATGCCTGCTCGCCGAGGTGCGAGGAAGGCGAAGATGGAACCTAGAAAGCGTGACCTTTGACCTTGGATGAAATTAGGTGTTAAGCCCTGAAGGGGCGCAATAAATTAGAGTGAAATCTGGGACGGAGAGCCAGATCGAATGACACTGTGCCATCAGCCATCAGGGGGATAAATGAGGAAGGTAGAATCTGTGACAAAGAGACGAAGAGACACAGAGAATTTAGGAAAGAAAGCAGAAGCCGTACCGGCTGCTTTTTAACGGCCGTGGAGGTTAGCTGCCGTGCCAATGACTTGACCGGACAGGTTTCAAAATGAAAAAATCAGAGAGTGCCACACATTGACACGCCATGTGGTCCTGTGGTGAAAAACGGATTTGATATGCTGTTCTGGAGGGTTACTTCTTCAGAAAATTCCGGATCAGTTCAAATTCCTTTTCGGGTTCTTCCACCTGGGGGTTGTGCCCACTTTTTTCGAACATGACGTATTCGCACTGCGGACAGAAGGTCTTGTATTTGATCATCTCCTTGGGGACGGCTACCCGGTCAAATCGGCCCCCTATGACCAGAATGGGCATGGGGAGATCTTTGAGTTTTGTCCGGAAATCAAAGTTTCCAATGTCGCTGCTGACGATGAAGTCACCGTCCTTTCCGACCATCTGATAATAAACCTCCGGGTTGAAACGGTTGGGGTAGGGTGGTCCGGATGGTTTTCCTCTACGAACGAATTTGTCGGCATTGTAGGCGTATAAAAAGCCGTAAGGTACCCGGCCATAGATCTCCTGATGGATCTCATCGCGGGAGACATAGCCCTGCTCGCGGACGATCATCAAAGTATCCCACACTTCAGGGTAGTTGGTCCTGATCTCATGATTGCAGTTGTCATCATTGGCCTGCCACATCAGATAGCTGTGAAAGGAGTTGGCGAGGATGAGGTGGCTGACGTGTTGGGGATATTTAATGGCATATCCCTGGGCTACTACGCCGCCATAGGAATGGCCGAGTACGGCAATTTTGTCATAGCCCATGGCCTTGCGCAGACCTTCCAGATCATCGACATCGCGATCGATCGAATAGTCGGTGACATCATCCGACAAGTCGGACTTTCCTCTTCCCAAAGCATCAAAGAATACCAGGGTGTGCCCATCGGAAAGGGGGTCGAAACTCCTCAGTCCGGGGTGAGATCCACCAGGGCCACCTGCGATGAAGAAGAGGGGTGGTCCGTCTCCATGGCGAACGGTCCAGAGCTTGGCGCCATTTACTTCAAAATATTCACCATCCGTTTGGCTGTCAGGATAATTCTGGCTGAATCCGGATTGGATTAGCAGGAGGACGAAGAGGAGGGAAAGAATATGACGCATAGATTTGAGATTGAATTGGCTGGCGAAGGTAAGGAATAGAAAAGCGGAAGGACGAATGACCACTCACTCACTAAGGCCACTTTAGCGGTAAAAACAAATCTTGGTACAGCGTTAAACGGTAAACTGAAGCAAAGAGTAGGACACTCAGAGATCCTGGAAGTCGCAAAGCAGAAGGCACCTGTCTTTCAGTCAGGAAGGGAGTGAAGGATGAAAAATGTGAAATAAGGAATGAGGAATGAGGAATGAGGAATGAGGAATGAGAAAGGCGGAAATCGGAAAGCGGAATGACGAATGACCACTGAGTCACTAAGGCCACTTTAGCGGTAAAAACAAATCTTGGTACAGCGTTAAACGGTAAACTGAAGCAAAGAGTAGGACACTCAGAGATCCTGGAAGTCGGAAAGCAGAAGGCACCTGTCTTTCAGTCAGGAAGGGAGTGAAGGATGAGAAATGTAAAATGTAAGGGAATGAGGAATGAGAAAGGCGGAAATCGGAAAGCGGAATGACGAATGACCACTCAGTCACTAAGGCCACTTTAGCGGTATAAACAAATCTTGGTACAGCGTTAAACGGTAAACTGAAGCAAAGAGTAGGACACTCAGAGATCCTGGAAGTCGGAAAGCAGAAGGCACCTGTCTTTCAGTCAGGAAGGGAGTGAAGGATGAAAAATGTGAAATAAGGAATGAGGAATGAGGAATGAGAAAGTCTGACCTTGCCTGAAATAAGGAAGTAAGCCCTGAAGGGGGTAATTGGACTTTGAGACTGTGGGACGAAGAGACACTGAGAATGAAAAATCAGGAATCAGGAATCAGGAACGCAGGAATGAGGAAATCAGACGATGGTGCTTTAGACACCATGTCCAGATGCTATGATCTGGATCTAAAGTTCCGGATCCAGACAAGCTGCACAGCAGCGTCGTCTGGGGTGGGAAGTCGGAAATCTGAAAGCGTGAGCTTGCCTGAGAAAGGTTGGGAAGCCTTGAAGGGGGTAATTGGACTTTGAGACTGTGGGACGAAGAGACACTGAGAATGAAAAATCAGGAACACAGGAATGAGGAACCCAAACCCCGAGTACTCGGGTCCGGGCCAATATGAGGTACAGCGTCAACAGAATTTGCGTTATTCTGTCCGTTCCTCCCCTACACAGGGCCATTTGGTGTAAATACCGCTAAACAGCGTTTGCAAGATTTGACCTTCGGCGCCAAGCATATCCCAGGTTTGGATGACACGCCCATCCAGTTGAGGCGCCCAGGTGATGCGGTGCTTATATCGGGAGACTTCGCTGCCGGTTTGCCAGGGGCTTTCCATTACCATGGAGCCATCAATAGTGCCTCCAGAAAGGTGGAGAATAGTTCCTTGATTGTCGATCCAGGTCTGGTGCCATTTCTGATCTGAAGGATCAAAGTAATTGATGCTCTTTCCACGGTTTTTGCCGCCTGATGTCCAGTTTTCTAAAAGCAGGCACTGGTCCAATTGCCGTTGGATGTGGTTGGTGCCCAGGAAGGTGCCGGCGGTATCGGTCACCTGCCATTCACCAGTCCAGAAGTCGAAATCGGTAAAGGGCGATAAACAACAGGTACACGTAGATGTGTCTGGTGATTGGGGTACTCTGGTCCAGCGATAGGCTCTGGAAATGGTCCATCTGCCAGATGAATCGATCATGTACGAATCACCCTGGTAGCTGTTCTCATCAATGGTGGTGTGGAGGTGACCCATGCGGAACGTATTGCCAGACGGACTGGTAAAGGTCTGTACCAGTTTGATGACGCCTGGTTCATCTTGAGTGAGCCATCCGATTCCCGCAGTTCCATCCTGGCCGATCTGCTGGAAGACAGCCTGTTGGCTGGTAGGGTCCCAGAATTGGTAAAACTCCCAGAAAGAACGGGTGGGTTTCCCATTGATGGAGCCATAGAGACGCCCTGTCAAGGTATTTCTGTGTTCGCCCCATGTCCATTCGACAAGGTAGTCCGTCATCGGCTCATTGGCGTTAGTGAATGGCGCATTGCTGGTGGTCCAGGTACCAACTTGATACTGCAGCTCTTCGTGATACCAGGCGGGCGCCACGGTTTCCTGGCCAATGATAGATTGCACTTGAAGCAGGCATAACAAACAGATCATGATCCTATTCATCCTGGAGGGATTGATGGTGTGAATGGGGTGAGATCGGAAGTGGGCCCCACTTCTCAAAGGTAGCCACTGGAAGAAGTCTTCTGGACCACCACCCCCCTGTTTATGACACATGTTGAGCGATACAGGGATATTTTACGCATTTATTTTATTCTCATATCAAGGGATTGGGCCCAGGACTGGGGTTTCTAGAATCCTTGGAAAGGAAGTAGATATGTGTGATGGAGCATATTTGTAAGCCGGTCATCCTGTGGGCTTCATTCACTTAAATCATCAAGAATTGAATCTCAGCACTTGATTTGGCCCTGGAAATGCGCTTCATCATGGGCGTTACGGACGTTGAAACATCTCATTTTACAGGGTTCGCGGGCCTTCAGCTTTCCCCTAGAATGGTTATATTCGGGTTGTACCCGAGTCGGATCCCACATCTCAATTCAAAACGAGAGTCGATTTGACAACCAACACTATGTTTCGATTCACTATTGCGATAGCCTGTTGTCTGATGATTGTGTCCCTTGGGGCACAGGATGTGGAAGGCCTTTTGAATGGGAAGAAAGACCCCTCATCTCTGGGCGTTCCATTTGCCTTGGATGGCAGTTTTGGTGTTAGTTTTCGATCTTATCAGGCATGGGACATTGCCGATCGTCAGACACCACTGGCCAGTTCCGTCAGTGCTAATGCCACTATTCGGAGCTACCGCTTGACTATTCCTTTTTCCTTTATCATGCACAATCTGGATGAGGTGGATCATCCGTTTACCCGGGATTACTGGAAGGATTATTTGAGCAATCAACGCAATCGATTTACACGATTTGGAGCGAGCCCATATTACAAATGGATCACCTTGCATGCCGGGCATCGGTACATGGACTTTTCTGAATTCACCCTCGCTAACCACAATTTTCTGGGTGTGGGTCTGGACCTGACACCGGGTAAATGGCGTATCGCAGGTATGGGAGGTCGATTGGCCAAAGCCGAACCACAGAGCCGTTCTTTACGCACGCCATTTATTCAGCAATATACCCGCACCGGTTGGGGTGCCCATGTCGCTTATGGCGACACAAAAGATCGGATAGGGCTATCCCTGTTTTCTGCCAAAGAGGATCCCGCTTCTTTGCTCGGGGAGATTGATTCGGTTTTTCAGGTGACGCCATTGGAGAATCTGGTGATCAGCCTCAATGGAAAAAAGACCATCCGAAAGTATCTGTCGGTAGAATTTGAATTGGCTCAGAGTGCGCTGACCCGAAATGCTCAAGACCCTGAGGAGGATCAGGGCTTTTTCCTGTATCGGAGTTTCCTTTTTCAGCGAAAGACGTCTACCGACATGCGCCATGCCGCAAATGTCAAGCTGGATTATTCGCGGAATGATTTTCGAGCAGGCCTGGAGTATCGCCGTATCGATGCCGGCTATCGGTCTTTAGGGGCTTATTTCTTTAATGACGATCTGGAGAATTTTACCGCATACGCCAATTTCAGCCTCTTAAAAAAATCCCTTCATCTTCAGGTGCAAGGTGGATTGCAACGCAATAATCTGGATGGTTCAAAACAAGCCTCTTTTCGTCGCTTGATCGGTTCTGCCAATGCCGCCTACCGGCTCAAAAACTGGGTTTTGGGTGCTTCGTTTTCCAATTTCAGTTCTCGTGTAGATTATCAATTGAGTCAGGAGTTAGATTCATTAAATGTCGTCGTCGTTTCTCGAGAGGCTAGTTTGACGGCCAGCCGGAGTTTCTTTGGAAAGTCAGGAAATGCAGCTACGTTAACCCTCGTGGGTGGTATTCAGGGTGTGCAAGATGGCATCGATCAACCGGACGCCAGCGCTGCTTCTGATCTGTATTATGCAAATGCCAATTATTCGGTGACGACACCGACACACTGGCGATTTGGCGCGGCGGCAGATGTCAATCATCATATCCTGACCGGATTGTCCTTGAGCCGCTTTGGTGGTGGCTTACAAGTGGGCAAAGAGTTTTGGGAGGGCAAAGTCCTGACGGGTGTGGGGTCGAATATTTATTTCCAGACAAGTACCGAAGGCTTGCACCAAACACTTTGGAGCCATTTTCTTCGCGGCTCTTGGCAGGTTATGAAGCAACATGCGCTACACCTTCAGCTGAATTTATTGACCAATCAAAAGAAATTAAGTGGCACTGATCAACAATTCTCTGAATTGATGGCTGTCATTGGGTATAATGTTCAGTTTGGTTATCATCCTTTTGCATCACCCGAAATCAATGTGACCCAATGACCCGGGATGAACAAGTGACTACCCATGTTGCCCGTTTGGGCCAACGTCCTTCAGGGCAATTGCAATCTATGGTCCGAAATACCTCGTGGACTATTCTGTTCATCCTGTTTGTCATTTCTGTTCCGGGTTTACGAGCACTCGCACAACCCGGCCAAGTGTATCCGGTATGGGTGACGGCCACACCACCAGTGCTTGTCGGGGGTACTGTTTATCTCAGCGACTTTACCCATGTCGAAGCCAATGCCCATCGACTCAATTTCAGACTCGAATTACGTGACCCTGTTGAGCCCTTTCGTGAGGTTTTCTTCCGACTGACTATTGAGCGAAATGGGAAGACCATCATGATGACTGATCCGGGATTTCAAGCCCCCCGGATAACCCTCCAAAAAGGATTCCCGGTCATGCTGAATGGGGCTGATCTGGCCACTTATTTTAATCCAAATCACCTGGTGAGTCTCAGTGGCTTTTCAGTGGCCTCTACTGTGCCGGAAGATTTTTATTCCATCTGTATTGAAGTGATTGATGGCGTTCGCCTCGAGCCCATCTCGGATAAGATTTGCGCCAGCGGGTATCTGCATCAACTATCGCCCCCGATATTAACATTGCCCTGGCAGGGGGCGACATTGGCTATGGGTCAGGCCAATAGCCTACAGTTTGTCTGGCAGAACACTGGATTTCCCTATCCTTTTCAATCCAACCTGACTTATGATTTTCAACTGAGGGAGAAAATTCCGGGTATTACCCTCCAGGATGAATTCGAGCGGCACACATTGATCTACCAGGAAGAAGTCCGGTTTCAAAGATTGATTTATGGAGCGGGGGCACTACCGCTTGTCCCGGGTAAAGAATATATCTGGCGCGTGCGAGCTCAGGTGGCCGATGATATGGGCATGGACATTCCCGGTTATTTTCAGAATAATGGATATAGTGAGGTGTGGACCTTCAATGTGCCACCGGATATTGTGCCTCTGGCCCAAATCTGCCAGGTCCAGGAACCGAAGGCCACCGCCAATCAGGAACCGATCGGGGTGTTGTCATTGAATGATCTGGTGGAAGTTGGCGATTTTGATTTGCGGATCACCGACCTGGTAAAAACTTCAGGATTAGGTGCAGAAGGGTATGGTCAGATCATGATCCCTTTTCTGGACCTGGGTATCAAGGTATCTTTTAAGGATCTTAAAGTGAATACAGATTACCGCAGTTTTGGTGGGGAAGTAACGAGCATCCAATATGACCAGCGATTGGAAGGGCTCCAGGCAAAGGCGGATGGTTCTCTGGACTTCAGTGATGTTGCGCCATTTACATCGGAGGAAATCAAACGAATGGTTGCAGGTGTTCCCGATGCGGGTAATCCTGATTTGATCAGACTGCCCATATCCCTGACCAAACCATTGAATCGGTTCCTTCGGGAAAAGATCCCATTTGAATTAACAGTTGCCCGAATTGACTTTCCACCGGGTGGAGCCACGTGTGACCTGATGGTCGTTATCCCCAATGAGCAAGGCGAATACCTTCGTTTTGGAGGGGCGAATGTCCGCCTTGGACCAAATGGAATTGATCTTTCCGATCTGAAGTTATTCCTGGGAGAGGATATGCCCTTCTGGCCATTAGGGAAATCCTATGTCAATGTCTCTGCTCGGGAGGCAGAACGTGGCGCAGACCAGGGATCTTTCGTGGCATTTGATTGTAATGGGTTCCGCCATTACAACCTTCAAGCGACCTATGCTTTTCCTCGAGATGAATTGCTCCCGATAAGCGCAGATGCGGAACAGCTTTCTGCCCGGATGACCATCCAGACTGAAAAACTGGGGCCGGTGATCACCGAAGCGTTCATGGAACCATTTACACATCCGGCATTGCCCGGATGGCAATTTAATCCAAGTCAAATTTTAGTAGACCTGCATCCTGCAGATAGCATTTCGGGCATGGTTTTCTCGCCATTATATCCTGGGTCAGGCAAAGCGTGGACGGGATTTGATCTGAGGGGATTAACAATTGAATTGCCAGCCGAATTAAGAGATGTGGACTCTACTTCCATCGCTCAGATCAACATAGATTACCTCCTGTATGACGGCCGGGGCTTGACGGCGAAATTGGGAGCAGATGAATTAAGGAAATTTGAGGATAAAGGGGAGGCAAATTGGCCTTTTCAAATTGATGCCTTGTCCTGGGAAAGTGAACAAGGAATAGCTGGCCCAGTGGATTTGACTGGGCAAGTGAGGATATTGCCATTAGACGTCCTCTTTGGATATTCGGGGCAGTGGTCCCGCAATACGGATGATGAGTACCACTTTGATTTACATCCACAGGGTTCCGGGGCGTTGCCTTTATTTCCGATGGTGATTGACTTGGAACCAGGTAGTGAGGTGCATCTTTATTCGAAGCAGAATGGACCAGATCTCTCCTACGCAACATTGGAGGCCACGGCACGTGTCGCAGTCAACCAATCCCAATTTGATCAGTATGCAAAAGAGGAAGAGCAATTAAATTGGTCGATGATCAAGCAAGGTCTTGGGCTTGCTGAAAACACAGATTTCAATTTTGACATCGAAAATCTGAAGATCCATGGGTTCCTGATCGATCATCCGGATCTCCCTTCCGGGACTAGGATAGGCGTTCGGCAGATCGAACTGCCAGAAGGCGATGTCCATCTGGGCGGTCAAGCGATGCAGGTTAATGCCATTGGGTTTTTGGATCAGAATTTTGTTCTGGAGGATCAATCCTTTCCCGGCCTTGGATTGTCCTTTGACCTGTCGAGTGGTAATCAAGCCGTGCAAACGGTTTTTTGGGCGGGCAAACATGCGAATCCAACAATTCCTTTTCGGATGACTTATCTCCAGTTGGACAGAGCTGCACTGGTGACCGCTCCATTTACATGCGTATGTGATCCGATTAAAACAAATCCCTCCGCATCCTCCTATGCAGTCATCGCTTCCAGGGATTCGGATCTGACTTTCCTGGAGCCAGCCGCTTGTACCACCTATTCCGGGAGTTGCAATGCTCCTGTATCCGGCTCGCAAAATTCGGATCTCACCATAGGACGCAAAGTATGGGTGGGCGCCTTTCAAATGATTGTTTCCCGGTTGGATCCAAATGGCACCTCTGGAGAAGGGAGGATAGCGTTGCCTTTCCTGGGGTCCGAGATCGCTACGGCATTTACCGGTTTAAGGATTGACGGATTGGGTCAAATGATGGCTGGGGAGGTGACATCCATTGCTGAATCTGGATTGCCTGAAGATCTCGGTCAGAAAATGGTCGAGATAAACGAGGGACTGCCGCTCCAATTGGATGGCAAAGAGATAGACATGATTCGGGCAATTCAAAAGTCCGGAACAGGAACACGAAGCCTCCAAAAAATGCCTCTTTCTCTTCGTCACACACTCAATGCATTGGGTCAGGGACAAGGATGTCTGAGTCCGGGCATGGACTTTATTCTGACCGGTATTCGTTTTGATCGACAAAATGCCCTGGCGAATGGTGTGCTGAGTGTTCGGACACCGGAAGGCCAGGTTGTCGGATTCAGTCTTTCCGGCATCCCGATTTGTGTGGATGGGATGAACCTGGATCGGAAGAAATTCTGGCTGAAGGAATCTGTTTATTTCGACGCTATGGACCTTGGTATAATGACTACAGGACGTGCAGATCCGAAAACAGATTGCTACGTCCAGTTTAATTGCTCGGGATCAAGTTTGATGCATTTGCAAGCCAGATACCAATATTTTGTTGAGGGGATGTCTGCCTACCCGGATAATCCCGATGGATTGTCTCATCCGATGACATTTATCACCTCACAATGGGGAGATTTTATTGATTCGACAGTTGAGCTTCACTTTGAATTGAACAGTCTTGCTGGATGGCATTTTTCTTTACCTCAATCAACAGTGGATCTCAGTTCTTACCAGAACAGGGAGGAAATGATGAATACGGTATCGATAAAGAACCTTCCTGCTGACTGGAAAGGCGTTTATGCCCATGTAGGAGAACTGTTTATTTCAAAGGGATTTATAGAAGATATAAATCAAGACACCCGTGTTGATATTGTGGACATGAGGGTAGATGATCGACATATTTCCTTTACAATTATACCTGGAGAATCGGTCGAAACTTCGACGGACCTATGGTCAAATGCCCTGGAAAGGAACGGATTTGCAAATCCCGGGGTCTCTCCTTCAGTCAAGATTCCAGGCGGTATACATATTCAACTCACCAGATAATATGATGGATTTGAACACAAGGCTGGTCAGTCGAAATCAACGATGGAGATTCTCTGTTTTGATGATGGTTCATCATTCATTTTTCAGATATGGGCTTGTCATTTTTTTGATTGGTTTTCTGGGGTGCAGCATAAATGCATCTACTCTTTCCAAAGAGCCCCCAGTGGCCAAGTTTACTAGCAAGATGGTATGTGATGAGGATGCCGGACCAGACCAGGAATTGTGTAATGTCACCATGACCATTATGGCCGGAAATGACCCTATTTTTTGTGGTGCAGATTATGGGACATGGACTGTGGTTAGTGGAACGGCAACCATTGTTGCGGCTGGTGATCCAGATACAGAGATCACAGGATTGGTGATCGGTGCAAGTGTGACATTGAGGTGGGAGTTTGGATTTGTGGGTGCGCCCCCACCTGGTCTGCCTTCTGGATTCGCTCCTGTCGGAGATGAAGTGACGATTACTGTTTATGAAGAACCGACCATGCCTTCCGCTGGTGTAGATCAACATTTGTGTAATGAAACGGGGAGTGAGTTATCCGGCAATACGCCCCTTTTAGGAACGGGTTTATGGTCGGTAACCAGTGGGTCGGCAGATGTCCTCGATCCGACTGACCCGCTGTCGGAGGTGGCAGATCTGATTCCAGGAACAACAGCAACGTTGAGGTGGACCATTACTAATGGTGCCTGTACATTGTTTGACGAGATGGATGTTGTCAATGATCTTCCTCCGACGACAGCCAATGCCGGAGTGGATCAGGACCTCTGTGAAGCATCTCAGACAGATCTGGAAGGGAACACACCATCTGTTGGCACAGGGACATGGACCTATCTGGGTTTTTGGTCGGTGAATTTTGTCTCTTCAGATCCAACCACAACGCTCAGTGGCCTCAATTATGAGAACACCTTTTTAATGGAGTGGACCATTTCCAATGGTGTCTGTCCACCCAGTGTAGATCAGGTTCTCATCAGCAATTACGAATCACCTTCTATGAGTGATGCGGGTACGGATCAATTCTGGTGTGATACGACGTTCATAGAAGCTATGAGTGCCAATAATCCTGCTGTCGGCTCAGGGATGTGGTCCCTGGTCAGTGGATCGGCAACGATTGACGATCCCCTGGATAAAGGAACTGGTATATCAGATCTCATCCCTGGTGACACGGTAGTCCTGGCCTGGACTATCTCGAATGGGAGTTGTCCTCCCAGCAGTGATGAAGTCACTATTTACAATTATGCGCTGCCCACCACGGCCAATGCCGGTCCGGATCAGATGCTGTGCGATGTAGATCAAACTATTCTGGCAGGCAATGACCCGACTGTGGGTGCTGGAGAATGGACGTTGATCTCTGGGCCGGCCATTATCGATGATGTTGAAATCTACAATACCCTCGTACATGATCTGGTGGCCAATAATCTAGTGACTTTGGAATGGACGATCAGTAATGGGGTTTGTCCGTCCGAAAGTGATCAGATGACCATACTGGTGGATGAATTGCCTACGCCTGCAAATGCTGGCCCTGATCTGATGCTTTGTGATCAACCTGAAGTAGAACAGATGGAAGCCAATATTCCGGGTATTGGTACTGGCCTGTGGAACCTGATCAGTGGTACAGTCAATATTTTGAATCCAGGGCTGGCGAAAACAGCTCTTGAGGGGTTGGTCACTGGCGATACAGTGGTTTTGGAATGGTCAATCTCGAATGGTGCCTGCCCAACCAGTGTTGACACGATGATCATTTACAATTATGCCATGCCTTCTAATGCGGATGCAGGCCCGGATCAGGAATTCTGTGAGTCCACCACATTTAATCTGGATGGAAATACACCACTAGTGGGTACAGGTACCTGGACCAAAACTTCAGGACAAGGTGTTATTGCGTCCCCCAATTCACCCTCCTCGCTGGTGACCAATATGTTCTCCTATCTCTCCACATTTGAATGGACGATCAGCAATGGAGTGTGTCCGGCTTCCTTTGATGAGGTTGAAATATCTCGCCAAGATCCACCAGGCCCCACTGATGCAGGGCCTGATCAGTACCTCTGTGATCAAACTGAGACGACATTGGCCGGAGAATCGTATGAAGGGACACCCCTGTGGACAGTTCTCAGTGGTACAGCCAATTTAGTAGATCCTTCGGATCAAGAAACAATGGTAACCGGATTGATTCCGGGTGTAATCGTCGAGTTGGAATTGTCCAATACTGTGCCGACCTGCCCGGTCAAACGGGACACCATGATCATCTATAATTATGCGAATCCGACCGTTGCAGATGCCGGCCCTGACCAGGTGGTCTGCAACCTAAGCAGTGTTTTTATGCAGGGTAATGCTCCCCTGGTGGGTAGCGGTCAGTGGTCCGTCGTTAGCGGACCTGCCGTAATCCTTGATCCGGCATCTCCAGTGTCAGAAGTGACGGTTATTCCCGGGACGACCTCCGTTTTGGAATGGACGATCAGCAATGGAATATGTCCAATTTCGAGCGATCAGGTCACGATTCAGGTCGATGAAACACCTACGATCGCGGATGCTGGTCCTGATCAGGAGTTATGTGATCAATTTACCACCCAGCTGGAAGGCAACGACGCCGATCGTCGGGGTCGGTGTCTGGACGCTTGTGTTTGGTGATGCAGATATCGATGATGTCCTGGATCCACAATCTATGGTGACCGGTTTGACCCCTCAGAATCCAGCTTTGTTGAAGTGGACAATCACCAACGGGGTGTGCCCGGCCAGTGAGGATTTTGTGTCTTTGAGCAGTGGCGAATTACCACCTGCAGCTGATGCGGGCCCTGATCAGGAACTCTGCTCAGTGACTTATACCCAGATGCAGGCGAATGGAACTGGTGGTCAATGGGAGCTGATCAGTGGTTTATGTACCATCGATGATGCGGAGATCCCGACAACAGATATCTATGACCTCCAACCTGGTCTTCCGGTGACCCTTCGGTGGACCATTCCGGGAGGTTATTGCCCGACGACCAGTGATGAGGTGACCATCATCATGGGAGATCCACCTTCAGAAGCTTTGGCAGGGGCGGATCAGGTCATTTGTGATGAAACAGAAGCCATCCTGTTTGCCAATTCTCCGATTGTCGGCTCGGGCATCTGGACAGTCGAAAGTGGCTTTGCCGAAATCTTTGACCCCTTCGAGAATAACACCTTTATTGAAGGACTCAGTCCAGGTTCGGATGTGGTCCTTCGATGGACGATCTACAGTCCGGGATGCGATCCCTCCTTTGATGAACTGACGATTCAGGTCGCTGAGGCACCATCCCCGGCGGATGCAGGTGAAGATCAACTCCTCTGTGATCTGAACACAACCTCTCTGGAAGCCAATACGCCAGTATTGGGGACGGGCATCTGGACGGTGGTGAGTGGCGAAGCCACACTACTCGATCCCACTTCCCCGACTACATTGGTTACAGGCCTCAAGCCGAATGCCACAGCTGTTCTCCAATGGACCATATCACTGGGTATTTGTGCGCCTAGTACCGATACGGTGATCATCGAAACCGGTGGACAGGTCACCCAAGCTAATGCCGGGCCTGATCAGAAACTTTGTGGAATGGTTGAGACGTTCCTTGATGGAAATGTGCCTGTCAATGGGACAGGTTTCTGGACCATTGTATCCGGGAATGGTACATTATCAGATCCGATGTCGCCATCCTCAAAAGTGGGTGCTTTATTACCCGGCACATCGATTACATTGGCATGGACGATCTCCGGAGGGAATTGTGCGATGAGTACCGATCAGGTGATCATTCAGATCGATGCTCCTCCCAGTCCTGCAGAAGCCGGTGATGATCAAATATTCTGCAATCAGACTTTCACGGATATCCATGCCCTGTCACCGTTGATCGGACAAGGAGCATGGACCATTGAGAGCGGAATGGCCATCGTGAGTCCTCTGGATCAACCGAATGCTCTCGTTACTGATCTGGTCCCAGGGCAGGTGGTTCGCTTGATTTGGACCGTGGCCAGTGGCATTTGTCCCTCCACTCAGGATACCCTCCTCATCCAGGTTGATGCTTTGCCTGACCAGGCTATGGCGGGTCCCGATCAAAAAATATGCGAACAATCTAGCGCGATCCTCCAGGGCAATTTACCTGCATTCGGTGATGGATTCTGGACGGTGGTCGGTGGATCTGGCACTGTGAACAATCCACTTTCGGCAATGACTGACGTCAATGGAATGGTGGCTGGAGAAACGACAACACTCCGATGGACGATCAGCAGTGGTACTTGTCCGGAGACTATGGATGAGGTCCAGATCCAGGTGGATAAGGCAGCCACCCCTGCTGATGCCGGAATGGATCAATCCTTATGTGAAGTCAATACAACCCTGGTATCCGCAAATATTCCACTGATCGGGACTGGGGCCTGGAGCATCCTGGACGGCAATGGCTTATTGGCTGATCCATTGCTGGCAGAAACGACCCTGTCCAACTTGATGCAAAATGAATCTGTGACCCTGGTGTGGACTATTACCAATGGTAGTTGTCGTAGTGCGGACACTCTGGAGGTCTTGTCTGGAGAACTGCCATCCACCGCAGCTGCCGGAGATGACCAGACGATTTGTGGTACGATGACCAACCTTGGAGCCGGTGTTCCCCTTGTCGGGACCGGGCAATGGACTGTTCAGTCAGGTTCGGCTCAAATTCTGGATCCCAATGATCCACAAAGTACTATAACAGGCCTGGTGCCTGGATCAACAGTCACTCTGGTGTGGACGGTGACCAGTGGCGGATGCCCACCCTCTACAGATGAGATCATCATTACGATCGATGCGGCTTCTCCGATAGCGGAGGCCGGTGACGATCAACAGTGGTGTGCGGTGGAAATGGTGACTCTGGATGCGATTCCGGCTAATGTAGGTGCTGGCATGTGGACCATTGTCAGTGGCAGCGGGGTAGTTGAAGATCCGCAATCACCGAGTAGTATGTTATCTGGTTTGCTGCCAGGAAGTTTAGTCACCCTGCAGTGGACGGTAGGCGGGACAGCATGTCCGGAGGCCGTTGATGAAGTGGTGATTCAGATCGATGCCATGCCTTCTGCAGCCATGGCAGGACAAGATTTGACGATTTGTGCAGATGATCTTCTGTTGAATGCAGAAGACCCACTGGTCGGTCTGGGGAGCTGGGCCATCCTCTCTGGCCAGGGAGTATTACAGGATCTCTCGAATCCGCAGAGTTTGTTGACCGGGTTGATTGAAGGGGAGGTGATTCTGTTGGAATGGTCAGTTTTGAATGGGGTGTGTCCTGCAAGTTCAGATACCATAGAGATCAAGCGCGAATGGGCGCCTACCGTTGCGATTGCGGGCAATGATCAAACACTCTGTGGTGTGTTAGCGATCACGCTGGATGGCAATGCTCCAGAGCCAGGTCGAGGCGCCGGGTTGTGGACACAGCTTTCCGGAACAGGCCAGATCGTTGATCCTTCGGATCCCGAATCGATGGTCATCAATGTCAGCAGTGGTGTTCAGGTATTTATTTGGACCATTACCAATGAAGGTTGTGCTCCATCAAAGGATACTGTTTCATTCTTTATCGGTGAGGGGTTGTCCCTGGAGGCTGACTTCCTGGTCAGTGAAACGGCATGTACAAGTGAAGAGATCCATTTCATTGATATCACGGAAGGATTTCAACTGCCGACGACCTATCATTGGGACTTCGGAGACAATACGACCAGTGATCAACGAGATCCCATTCATCAATATACACAGGCTGGAGAATATGATATTGTGTTGACACTGACCCAGGGGGATTGTGTCAGTCCGCCTATTTCAAAAACCATTTCAGTATTCCCCTGCAGTGTCCTGGACCCCGAAGTTCTTGGAACTTCGCCAGTTCTGTTTGCCAATGTTTATCCGAACCCCAGTATTTCTGATTTTCATGTAGTCGCCCGATTGAACGGCGAACAGGATATTGACCTGGAGGTGTTTACTTTGGATGGTCAAGTGGTCACTACCCGGCAATGGTCGGGTGTAGAAGGTCTGAAGGATCGGGTAGGTGGACTGGGTGCAGGCATGTATGTTTTCCGACTTCGGATTGCCGAAGAGGTACTTTATTTCCGTGTAGTAAAGGCCGACTAATCGCCCGCTTTTCTGTCGAGATTAAAGGACGGGTCATCGGTTATTCAAAGCCATATTCGACTGCAGTGACCTTGAGGTTTAGCCAGTGAAAATCGCCTTCCTTCAATTTCCAGATCACCGCAAACTGTGTCGGGATTCGGCACCCTTGAAAAACCGCTTCACTTCCGGGAGTCGCCTTGATCTGCCATTCTTCCATGGTTGATCCCTCCGGTCGATGATAATACCGCAATGCGGAATAGGTCTGAAAGTCACCCGAGGGTGAAAAAGTAAAGGTGCCGGTGGCCGAAACCTGTCCCCAATGCAGGGTGGCTTTTGCCGAAGTGGGATTGACCTCTTCCCATTCGATGGCGGGATGCAATGCTCCGCTGGGGAGCCATACCAATTCGCCCAGATAACGCAATAATGCACCCTGATCAATTTCGGGGTTACTGACGTTGACGACCGGTAGTATTCCCAACAGTCGGATCAGCATTTTTCCTTTTCCATTTTTATATTGATCCCGTCCCAGGAAGAATATTCCTGGCAAAAGGGTCGCCTCTGTTGACCAGACGAATCCGGGATGTTGCGGGGTGATCTGTTGTTTGGCCGTGAAGGGAAGCCAGGATCCTTCGGGCGATATTTTCATTGTGCCTTCCTGCTCCAGATGCACCCATGTCAATCCTCTTTCGGGCATGGCTGAACGGTCCAGCCATTGATCAACGATTGCCGGGAGGGTCGTTCGTTCATTCATCTCCACCAGCGGAAAGGAGGCCTCAAATAGTGACTTTTCTGCATGCGCGACTTGACGATCAAATTGCCATTGAGCAAAGCCGACCAGGGTGATGAGTGCCAGGAACACATTGGGTATCATTCCCCATCGAGCATCCTGCCAGGCTGTGCCGATCAAATAGATGGATAGAAGTACGGCCAGGGCGGCAGGCAACCACCACATCGAATTCGATCGGATGAGGAGGAATGCCGTCCCGAAAAACAACAGGGTTGTGGTCAACCAAAGAATGGCAATCATCCGATTGATCGGTGAGGTCAATGTTGGGATGTCTGCCCAATGTAATCCCTTTGCTGCGCCCAGTAAATGGAGTAGACCATGAATGATGAGGATAGCGATAAGAGCCCATTTCATGGGCGAAATTTGGCAAACCAAGATCTGCAGACAAATGATGGCCGGCAGTGGATGGAGTGATTCTTGTACGAAGCGGAAAACAACTCTTTGTGTGTCATTCTGATGGCTGTGCTCCGGATTGGCTGATCATTTCCTTCTCATTACCTTGGGGGCAGTTAATCGATCTATGATGGAACCAGGGCAAGTGGGGAGTCGCCGTATTGAATATTTGGATGCCATCAGAGGCCTTGCTGCTTTGTCCGTGGTCGTCTACCACGTATTGAGCTCACATTGGGCATGGATGACGGAAGCCAAGCTGGCCATGATGGTCTTTAATGGGGCGGATGCAGTAGCCATGTTTTTTGTGCTGAGTGGATTGGTACTATCCTACAAAGTCTTTAAGCGCGATCTGGTTATTGATGCAGCGTATTACAAGACTTTTGCAATAAGTCGTGTGTTCAGACTCTATCCGGCCTTCCTGATCATGTTGGTCATCTATTATTTCTATGAGCATCGAGGGGAAAGCTATCTCGCCCTTTGGATAGATACCTTCCTGCACAATCCACATTATTTTTGGGAGGAGGCGTTGTTGGTCCGCGATCATCATCATTTATACTTGCCAGACTGGACACTCGGAGTGGAAATGGCCCTTTCGTTGCTGGTTCCTTTTATGGTGTTGATCGCGAGGAAGGGCGACAAGTTGTTTTTGTACTTCCTGATCGCATGTGTGGTTGCGGGTAAACTGTATATCTCAGAGTTTACACTCTTGTTCGGATTCGGTATTCTGATCGCAAAGCATTTTGACCGCATCCAGCATTTTCAAGACAATAGTAAATGGTGGTATCGATATCGATGGGCATTGTTTCCCATCGTCCTGTTCTTGTATTCCATTCGCCATTTCTTACATATCTATCCTTTGCCAGAAAGTATTCGCTATTTCTTTGACAGTATTTTGTTTATCAATGAGTTTGTTTTTACCGGATTAGCTTCGGCTTTGATCCTCATCTACCTGATCAATGCTGAACGAGCAAGACATTTTTTTTCTGGGTCGATTTTTACATTTTTAGGAAAGATATCCTATGGCGTCTATTTGAGCCACTGGTTGTTTACCGGTCTGGTGATGAATAATTTCGAGGTTGTGATGAACACGTATGCAGGCGGCTCTGAGCTGCGCTTCCTGGGCCTGTATACTTTGTTCGCTTTGAGTTGTTCCATCGTTTCGGGAACGATCATTTTCTATTGGATTGAGCAGCCATTTATCAAATGGGGGAAGCGTGTCGCTTCCCGGGCCTGACATTTCCAGGGATAATGCTATTGCAACTCCATGTTACGTGGAGGCGACCTTCATTGAAAGCTCGCTCATTGGTTTTAAAGGCCCAGTAGATTCTGATATGCCCAAATCAGTGTGGCTGGGATGAGTAAGAATAGGGTCAATCCGATTGTCATACTCAGCCAGGTGATCAGAATGGCCATGCCGGTGGATTCATGCTTTCGTAATATGATGACGTAATAAAAAGCCATCAGAAGATAAAGGATGGGATTAAAGAGAAAGGGTAAGGGGAAAATCCAGAAGATCAGTGAAAAGAGGATGGCTGTGTGGCCGATGACAAATGCATGGATGGTCATCCACTCTGCAAAGGAATATCGGCGTTGAAAAAGGGCAAAGGGGAAGGCCAAAAATAAGATGTTGGCGATCCAGACAAACTTTTGATTTTCCTTCAGGATTTTACCGTACGGATAACCCATATCGTAGCCCTCCTGAATGCCGGGAGTTTCCTGAGCGAATTTTTCTAAATTGCTATTTTTTGTCTCCATATGATAGGCATTGGATAATACAGTCATTAATGTGACCCCAAGTATGGCATATTTTAGGGGGTGTAAGAATGTGGACCAGCGCCCACCCAGGTAGCCTTGAATGGCATTTCCCGGAGTGAGGGTCAGGGACTTGATGTTGTACCAAAGGCCCTTATCGACATTTGTAATGCTACTGATCAATCCACTGATAATCATACTAACAGTGATCTTTCGAAAGCCGGCTTTTTGTCCACATTCCGGACAATATTTCCCTTCGAAGCCAGAATTGCAATTGCTACAGGTCATCATAAGTGTAGAGGCTAAAAGATGATGTGTTTGGTGTAAACGACTCAGGAAGGTTGGGTAAATAAATGCTGGATCAATTCACCAGGGTCAGGGACGCTCGCCGGTTCCAGATCCATTCGGCCAGGATCAGATTGGGCACCCAGCACAGCCAGGCAATAATCTGGTAGGCTGGAATGAAATCCATTTTCAGAACTCCGGTGAAGAGAGGAAGCCACAACCGCAATGTAACTGCGGCAAAGGTGAGGGCATAGCTTCGAATCATCCAACGTTTATGGCTGTCAATTTCGCGTACGAGGATCAATCGCCAGGCTTTCCATGTGGTGATGATCCAGAAGAGGGCCAGGAGGGTGAATCCCCATCGAGCGATCCATCCTCCGGTAGCAAATTGAGCAATGTAGAGTCCGGAGATCCCGCTGATCAGACAGGCCACCACATAGACCTTGCCCAGAAGGCGATGGCGGGAGAGGTTTCGATTTCGCCATTTTGAGCTGAATTGTGTCATCCCTGAAAGCAAAGCGATCCCACCCAAAAAAATATGGATAAAGAAAGCCGTTCGCCAGTAGGGGTTGCTCAGAAGGTCTGCAGTTTTTCGACTTAACAGCCCTTGGTCTTCCGGGATCAAGGGAACCAGTATCGGATAAAGTCCAATAAAAATGGCCAGGATATAGAATGTGATTCGCAATGCTTTCTTCATGCATTCAGTTCTTCTTTTTCTTTTTGGAAGATTTCGCCAGGGGGTTAAATGCCAGGGCTTTATTCAACCAGGATTCCAATTGCTTGTCCGTGTCTGTCCCCTCATTGTCGATGAACAGATACCCTTTCATGGGTCGGCCGGTGAAGTCCATGGGACGGGCTCCAGGTAATTGTGTATTTTTTTCGTCCTCTTCAGGGTTCAGGCGGACCATAAGTTCATCCTTGATAATTCCGACACACATTTTATCATCCACCATGAAACACAGGCCGCCCATCATTTTCTTTTCTTCATAAGAGATGGATTGACCATCCAGGGCCTGGCGAATACGGTCGGCAAAAAATTCGGAGTAAGCCATTTTTTTGAGTTAAGGAGTTAAGGAGGGGAGGAGTCGAGGAGGAGTTGGGAGGTTATGAGGGGGAGTTATTTTCGTTTATTCGTTTATTCGTTTATTCGTTTATCGAAATATCCCGTTTATTCCAATTGTCGGAGGAAGGAGGTGACGCCGGGGAAAAATGCCTCCTGATCATCCCAGAAAGACATGTGGCTGCCATTTGGGCAAAAGAGATAGGTGCCGTTTTGAACGAGGAGGCTCATCTCCGCCATTTCTGCCGGGTTCATGGTGTCATATTTTGCACCGACCATGAGGGTGGGGACTCGTAATTCAGGGAGGCGATCCCATACACTCCAATGTTTGAGAATGCCACCCGGGACAAATTCACTGGGGCCTTGCATGTATTCGTAAACCGGATAGTTGGCATGTTCGAAACTAGCCATGACTGCTGCCGGCCATTCCGAAAGGCGGCAGATATGATCACGATAATATTCCTCAAAAACCAGATCGGTGTAGACAGGATTCTGGTAGTCACCCCGCGATTCATAATATTCAAACGTGTCTACCAGGCCGGGGCGAAGTAATTTCCGTAATTCAGCATTGTAGGCTTCATATTTATCAAAGTCGGCAGTCATATTGCAGACGATCATGGCCTTCATATGATCCTGGTATTTGAGGGCATATTCCATGGCCAGGATACCACCCCAGGAATTCCCCAGGAGGACAAAATTGGTGGCGTCCAATCCAAGTGCCTGACGCACTTGTTCCACCTCTTCCACAAACCGATCTATGGTCCACAAAGTCGTATCAGCAGGCTGATCGGAATAGAATGACCCCAGCTGATCGTATTGGATGACGGTGAAGCCGGAGTCGGGAAGGATATCCGCAATACTCTGAAGGTATTCATGGGTCATGGCGGGGCCACCATGCAAGAGTAGAACCTTGAGTTTGCCGTCGCCAATAGTGTTGGTCCAGACGCTGTATCCTTCTTTCAGGTCGATCATTTTTGCTCCGGGCAGATTGTGCTTGACCTGACGAAGGGAGTCCTGTGTGGATGAGATGTCAGATTCTGTGATGGCAGGATCATCTTCCTGGCAGGCGGTGAACAGGAACAGAGGGATCAGGAAGAGATAGAGGTGGCGCATAGTGCTGAATTGGCCTGTAAATTACAGGTTCGGTAGGAAAATGATCTCAATTGATCACAAATCCGATTCTTCTTAGGAAAATGCAAACAAAGTACATCAGGTATTTGTCCTTACGGTATGAAGATCCTGCTGACGGGTGCCACCGGATATATTGGCAAGCGATTACTGCCCCATTTACTGGAGGCCGGTCATGAAGTGGTTTGTGCGGTTCGTGACCGGAATCGTTTTGCGATGCCTCCGGGAAGCATCGAACGATTGACGGTCATTGAGATGGATGTGCTTGATGCGGATTCCTTACAGGCTATACCGGAGGATATCGATGTGGTGTATTATCTGATCCATTCGATGACCACATCCGGAAGTGGCTTTTCAGATCTGGAGGCCCTGTCGGCCAAAAATATGGTCCACCGACTGGAGCAAGCGCGAGTCAGGCAGGTGATCTATTTGAGTGGCATCGTCAATGCGGAGGAATTGTCGGCTCACCTGTCCTCCCGACAAGAGGTTGAAGAGATTCTGGGAACAGGAAGTTTTGCACTGACGACCCTTCGGGCCGGTATCATCATCGGATCCGGAAGTGCCTCTTTTGAGATCATGCGTGACCTGGTGGAAAAATTGCCCGTGATGATCACACCACGCTGGCTGGACACCCGATCCCAACCCATTGCCGTCCGGAATGTCCTGGAGTTTTTGATGGGTATTCTAGGGAGGGAGGACACCTTTGATCATGGTTTTGATATCGGTGGGCCGGATGTGATGACCTACAAGGAGATGCTCCTGCAGTTCGGTCGTATCAGAGGATTGAAACGGATCATTCGAACCGTGCCGGTGATGACCCCTCGACTGTCGTCCTATTGGTTGTATTTCGTGACGGCGACATCCTATCCGCTTGCGGTCCACCTGGTAAATAGCATGAAAGTAGAGGTGATCGGGAAGCCGAATGATCTGGCGGAACGGCTCGGGATTCACCTGTATACCTTTGATGAAGCGATTCGAATGGCTTTTGTCCGTATCGAACAGAATGAGATCGTATCCTCCTGGAAGGATGCCATGGCCAATGGGCAGATGGAAGGCATGATCAGTGATTATATTCAGGTGCCGGTACATGGCTGTTTTCAGGATGCCCGATCGATCAAGGTGCAGGATCGTGAAGGTACATTGGAGCGGATATGGTCCCTTGGAGGAAAAACGGGTTGGTATTATGGCAATATCCTCTGGAGATGGCGTGGATACCTCGATAAATTGATCGGTGGGGTCGGGCTTCGGCGAGGGCGTACCCATCCCACCGAAATTCATGCCGGTGATGCGCTGGACTTCTGGCGGGTTCTGCTGGCGGATAAACCTAATGGACGGTTGCTTTTATTTGCTGAAATGAAATTACCCGGTGAGGCCTGGCTGGAATTTCGACTGGATCAGGATCAGGTGTTGCATCAGACGGCCACTTTCCGTCCCAGGGGAGTTTGGGGACGTTTGTACTGGTACGCAGTGACGCCTCTTCACTGGTTTGTCTTTCAGGGGATGATGAAGAAGGTGGCGGGTTTTTAAAAAGTCCTGATCTTGGAGGCACAAGGTTTAAATTTCAATGGCCGAAACGTTTCAAGTCCGTGATTATTTAGGGGAAGAGGTCATTTCGAGCTTTGCTCAAAAACTACGTGAAGTATGGCCGGACTTTAATAGCAAGGTATTTTTGGATCTGATTCTTCCTTTCTTGCCTGATTGGTCGTTTTCAGAACGAGTACAAGGTATATCCAGGGCCTTGGAACAGGTGTTACCAGCTGAATTTCCGAAAGCAGTGGCTATTCTGTTAAAGGCCCTGCCTGAACCGATGCCTGTTTCCGGAGAGGGTGGAGGGACCGCTCATTTTATCATTGCGCCTCAGACCGCTTTTATCAGCCGATGTGGGCAAGGACATGTGGACCTGTCTCTTAATGCCTTGAAAGAAATGACTCGTCGGTTTACTGCGGAATGGGACCTGCGTCTCTTTTTCGAGAAGGACCCTGAAGGAATCCGGAACGTACTCAAAGGGTGGGCTAGAGATTCGGATCAACATGTTCGACGATTGGTTTCGGAAGGAACACGTCCTTATGTGCCCTGGGGGAAGAAGTTGACCATCGTGGAAGAGCAGCCGGAATTGACCCTCGATTTACTCGAGTGTTTAAAAAATGATCCAGAAGAATATGTGCGTCGGTCAGTGGCCAATCATCTCAATGACCTCAGTAAAAAGCACGCAGATCTGGTGGTTAAGACGCTGAAGCGTTGGCTGAAAGAGGACAAGAGTCCCGCCATGAAAAAACTTGCTAAACATGCCTTGCGGTCGCTGATCAAAAGCGGACATAATGGTGCGCTTCGCTTGTTAGGTTTTTCACCTGGTGGGCAGGTCGAAATTCGTGAATTTAAAGTCAAACAAAAGACAGTTCTATTCGGTGAAGCTCTCGAGTTTTCTTTTGAGTTGAATTCCACCGCCAGAAGAGCTCAGTCGCTGGTGGTCGATTATATCGTGTATTTCCGGAAGGCAAATGGCACGAACAGTCCGAAGGTCTTTAAACTGAAGACCCTGACGTTGGGAGCAGGGGAGGTGTGTGAGATTCAAAAAAGGCATGCCATCCGCCCGATCACGACCCGGGTCTATTATCCAGGCATCCACCAGGTAGCCATACAGGTCAATGGTGTGGTTGTTGCCACAAATTCTTTTACCCTCAAGATGTAAAATGCGAATAATGTAATATTTAGCTCATGCAGATTACCCGTTTAGCCGGATTGAAAGTTTACCTTGGGGGGTTGATAACCCATTCGTAATACCCTATCAAGATGAGTAAGGATAAAGGCACCAAGAATATTAAGAAGGCCCCTGCTGATAAGTCAGCTAGTAAATCTGTCTCGGCATACAAGTCAGAAGCCAAGGGCAAAGCTAAAGGCAGTGATGCATTCAAGCCAAAACCGATGGTTTCCGCAGCTAAAGACGTCAAGAAATAGGTATTTCATACCGGTCCCAGACTGGTTTGCAGGCCCCGGCTGAAGCCGTTCACGTGGATGTGAAACGGCTTTGGCCGGGGCCTTTTTTAGACCCAAATGGAAGACATCGGTTATCTTTCTCGCGTAATGCTTGTCGAATCAACATGTATAGCCTGATATGTCTAAGTCCTATCCAAAGTCTTCCCGGAATACAGTTAAACGCGTTCCCAAACGCGGTCACTATGATCAGGAGACGATATTCTCCATCCTGGATGCCGGGTTTCTGGCGCATGTCGGTGTATCTGTAGATGGGCAACCGTTTGTCATCCCCACGGCCTATGGACGTAAGGACGACACAATTTATTTGCATGGGGCAACCACCAGCCGACTGATCAAGGCCGGCCAAGAAGGCATCCTAATGTGTATCACGGTGACCCATCTGGATGGCATTGTGCTGGCTCGGTCGGCTTTTCACCATTCTATGAATTACCGATCGGCAGTATTATTCGGTACGGCTCAGTTAGTCAGCGATGCTGAAAAAGAAGAGGCACTGTTGGTGATCTCAGAGCAGATATTAAAAGGCCGGTGGGCGGAATCACGTTTGCCCAATGTCAAGGAGCTGAAGGCGACCAGTGTTCTGGCTTTTCAGATCGAAGAGGCTTCTGCAAAAATCCGTGAAGGTGGTCCGGGTGATGAACCGGAAGACTATGCCTTGCCGATCTGGGCTGGGGTGTTGCCGATGCAAAAAGTTTTTGGAGAGCCTGTTCCGGATGAAGTGCTGACGAAGGGTATTCCAGTGCCGGAAAGTGTGAAGGGAATTTTGAATAAGAAATAAGAAAGGCGGAACCGGTTAATTCGCTATTCGCTATTCGCTATTCGCTATTCGCTATTCGCTATTCGCCCTGAGGCCGTAGGCCTTTCAGATGGCGGATTTTCCGAGTTATTTTCAGGGTATTTATTTAGAGTATTGCAGATTTTATTAGAAATAAACGAATAAACAAATAAACAAATAAACAAATAAACAAATAAACAAATAAACAAATAAACTTCCACCTTAAAGAAGCCCAGGGAAAACCGCTTTACGTTCAACGGGATAATCCGAAAAATGCTCCTTATACCAGGAGTGATGGGCCAGAGACCGAGGGAGGACATTGGCTATGGTCCAAAAGGCAAATGCCAGTCCCGGCAGAGACCAGGTGAGGATGGCATAACCGATCCATTCCAGCATTTCGCCAAAATGATTGGGGCAGCTCACCCAACGAAAAAAACCGCCGTAGGGAATCTTATAACCTGTTTCATTATCCTTGCGCAGATTGATTAATTGGTAATCTGAACGGACATTGATCCAGGCACCGATGACAAACAATAAAAGACCAATAATAAAAAGAGGCTCTCTGGTCCAGGTTGTCGGGTAAACCGCAAATTCGGCAAACCAGGTGCCGAAGAAAAGCCCGTTCACCCCATTAAACAGGATGGCTGAAAGGACAATGACCAAAGGCATACGTTTTCCCCTGGTGTGAATAAAGAGGGGGTAGATAAAACTGCGATGAATGTAATGGAGCATAAACAGGCCGACCATAAAGAGGATGATCGGGCTCACCTCCCGGTCACTTTGCAGGATGGGGATCAGGAAACTGGGGATGAGGGTGAGTTCCATGATCAACCAGCCCCAGGCATCAGGGATGGTGGGTCCCCATCCCGGACGAGTGTGTCGGCCGAATGGTGCCTTTTTATACAACAGATAAATGAAGGTGATGAACCCCAGCAGGATCCATACCCAGATCAGTTGATGATAGGTCTCCCAGGTCATGGATGATAGCTCTTCGATGTCTTCATTTGGCGTTGTTTTGAAACCAATGATAAGTATCCAGGAGCGTTTTTTCTAATGGCCGGGGGTGGTAGCCAAACGCGTTGACTGCTTTCTGGAAATTGATCTCCGGATGTCCAGTTCGTAAATGGGTGAGGGCTTCACGAGTGACGATCGGTTCGGTGTTTGTCCATCGTGCCCACTGGGTCATGATCCGGGCAGTAACGTTCAGGACCGGATCTGGCATTAATCTGGCAGAAAGCCGTTTTCCGGTAATGCATCTGGAGATGGTCACGAGTTCCAGTACGGTGGCATAGCGGCCTGCAAGTAAATAGGCTTCACCCGATTGCCCTTCGGTCATGGCCGATACAGCGGCCAGGGCAACATCACGGCTATCCACCCAATTAAAGCCTCCTCTGGGAATAAATGGCATTCTTCCGTTCCATAGATCATTGAGCATTTTTCCCTGGCGGGAAGGCTTGACATCCCAGGGGCCGATCACTCCGGTGGGGCAGAGAACTATGGTCTCCAATGGACCAGATTTACCAGCAGTTAAAACCTCTTCCATGGCCATTCCCTTGGTGCGTTCATAGGCAAAGTGACCTGCTCCGGCAATGGGAATGTTTTCGTTAAACACCTGACCAGGATGCGGGGTATCGAAGGCATGAACCGATGCAAAATGGACTAGTCGCCGGACACCGGCCTGGCTACAACTTGCCATGATCTGGCGAGTGCCTTCTACATTGGTTTGAAAGACTTCCCCCTTGCGGTCGCCATCGAGGCTGATTCTGGCGGCTAAATGAAAGACCACGTCGCATTCCTGGACCAGTGTCGTCATGGCCCGGGGATCAAGCAGGTCGCCTGCTACGGTTTCTACATCCTGTCCTTCCAGGGCGCGGACATCCTGCCGGACCAGCGCCCGGACTTGATGCCCGTCACGAAGCAGGGTTCTGATTAAGGCCGCGCCGATGTGTCCGGTTGCCCCGGTAATCGCCACTTGCATATTCAGAAGATCTTGGGGAGAAATCGGCCTACTCGCTTTTGATAGCTGGCATAAGCGGGGTATTTAGAAGCGGAGATCTTTTCGCTGAAGTCGGCACTTCCCCGAAAAAGGAGGAGTAGTAAAAGGGCGCCGGCCAGGCTCCAATTGAGCCAGCGGTCGGTAGCGGATACACTGAAGAGATAGAAGCTCAGCCAGATGGCTTGTTCTGCGGTGTAATTCGGGTGGCGAAAGCAGGCCCACAGTCCGGATTGCAGGAAGCCATCGGCAAATTCGCCAGTGCGGCGCTCGCCAGATTCGATCTGCCGGTATTTTTCGGTTTGGAAGCGGTAGTGTTCGTTATCGGCGACGGTCTCCATCCAGATAAAGGCGAGCATCAATGCAGTGGCGAGGTAGTCCAGCCAGCCCAGGGGTGTCTCTGCGCCTTGCCAGGCGACTAATATGGGCAAGGTGAAGAGCAGAATGAGGTGGTGCTGGTAAAGGGAGATGAAAAACAGGTTGAAGAGCATGAATCGCCACTTCTTCGAAAACATCGGCATAGCCCGGAGTTCGGCCCAGCGGTAGTCTTCTTCGCCCAGCCAGAATTTCCAGGAGTAACCACCGCGGCGACTGAAGTTCCAGGTCAGTCGCAGGCCCCAGATCGTCACCAGGGTAGCCATGAGCATCAGGCGCGGCTCCATGCCTGATCGAACAGTGAAAAACCAGACGTATGCGATGGGCAGGAGGCTCCAGAGCTTGTCTACCTGGCTGTAATTGCCGGTAAACTCACTGAGTAAGAAACAGATCATGGCGGCTCCCAGTGAGATATGGAGGATGTCGAAGAGTGCCTCGAGATATGGGCCTTCCAGGGGCTGGTCCATGGTGATGGCCACAATGGGCAAGACGATAAGTGTAATGATGAGGATCAGGATGGTCCGCAACATAGGTGAACAGGTTTTGTAATGTTGAAGAACGTGAAAAATGCCCAATTGGAGGTTGCTCATTCGATGAAACCGTGAATTGACTTGACCAAGTGGGTGATACAGGGGTAACTTAGGGCAATGAAAATCTGGCTCGGCATCCTGACACTTGTATTTATCATGTCTTGTGATAAGGCACCTACCAAGCCTTTTCATGACCTCAGTGGGTATACCGGAATCTATGTTGGATCCTATCGAGAGTTGGGATGCGGTGACCCTCCATTTGTGGAATATACGCATGACTCTGTCTTGACCGAGATCTCCATTGTCACAGAAGATGTTTTAGCACTTCACATGTTTATTGATCAAGGGCCGGACCTATGGGACCTGGAGGCCTTTTATATTGATGACAGTACGTTTTATATCACCCCGTTCAGCAAGGATCAGATGACCTGGTCAGGGAATCTGATGATCTCGAATGATCTGAATCTGGTCCTCGCCAATCGGACCATCCCTTGTGTGATTCTGGGCGATACGGCAGCGACGGTGATCTATACGGCGAAGAAATAGATGGTGGGGATGTCAAATCACAAATTCCAAATGACAAACCCACCTGCCGGTGAGGCAGGTAAATATCAAATGCCAATGTCCAAAACACTGGATAGCATGGTGTCAACCATGTTCAGACAGGGATAGAGCTGCCTTGTTTGAGCAAGGCAAACAGCAGGTACAAGATTGGGCGGGATGTGCTAACTTAGTCTGGTGATCGTCCCCCCTGACGGAGGGTTTCCGCTATTGAACGAACCTGATGCCCATTCGAGTACAAACGTCTATAACCGTTTGTCAATGGATATTGTGTTGAATATTAGATCGATAGATATATGCTTGGCAAGAATGGAAAGGGCGGAGATGAGATGGGGAGTTGCGTATATAAGTAAGTTCTCGACAATAAAAAAATGAAATGAAACAATTAAAGTTAATTATATTCATAAATTTTCTTTTGGTGTCTAATTTTATAATTGCCCAAAATTCTGAAATTAATAATATGAAATTTGAAAAATTAAAAAGACTCTATAAACTTGTCAATGAATTTGAATGTGAGGTAATCCTTGAAATTCAAAATGTTTCAGTTCCTTGTAAATTCAAAAATTATGAGGATACCGACGAATTAATAGAAAGATTAGAAAAGGGAAAATTAAAAAA
The DNA here is from genome assembly GCA_942490895.1 of uncultured Saprospiraceae bacterium. Classification (GTDB taxonomy): domain Bacteria; phylum Bacteroidota; class Bacteroidia; order Chitinophagales; family Saprospiraceae; genus JAGNXB01. Next base: position 308,059 of record CALNZC010000052.1, on the reverse strand, counting down.
TGATTTAATTCTATTTGAATCAGGTTTAATTGGAGTTGGGAAATATGTTCTAATTGATTCACAAGGTTCTATATACTTGAGTTCAAGTCTATATGGAACTAAAAAGACTATCATAGCAAAGAATCTCGACGAATTTTTCTCGAAGTTTAAAATTTCATTTCAATATCTACCAACGGTCGATGAGATTTTAAAGAAAAAAAGGTATGTAAACCTTTATCTTGACGAAAGGTACGAAGTTTATGATTTAACAAAATTAATTGAAAAAGCGGCCAATGAAGCTACATCAAGAATAAAGGTTAAGCATATTACTGAATCTAAGAACAATGAATTGGAGAACTTTATAGAAATCACAAACAATGAGGTTACTGAAAAAATGAAGGTAGCATTTAATATCAGTTTAAATTCAGTATCCTTTACAGAATATTTAGATAGAGAACTAAATCCATTCTTAAAAGATAAGATGAAAAGTGATTTCAGATTTGCAATTATACATGAAAATATTTGGGATAACAGGGCTAAAGTCGTTTTTGTTAATTCCGAAGAGTACGAAGGTCTTAAAAATGCAAATTTAATTATGGATGAGGTTAGCTTAATGATAAATTGAATACTGTCGAGAACACCGTGGAGAACGACAAGCCTCCTAAACGTCGGCCTGCGTCTCCACACACGTTAGGCACAACTTGGAACGTAATTGATTAAACACAATATGAAAACAATACTTTTTTCACTGCTTATTCTGTTGGGAACTTCCCAACTATTCGGTCAACAACTTACAAAGGATGCTTTCATAGGAACTTGGAAGGTTGTGAATTCTCAACTCCTACCAGATATGAACATGGGATTAGACGAGAATGGGAAGAAAATGATGGAACAAATGCGGGTCGGATTCATAGGAACCACCTTTAAATTCAAAACAAATGGTGAAATCACAATTCAATTCACCAAAACCATCCCTGAGTTCATGAAGGAATTTGAATTTGTCAACAACACTAAATGGAAAATAGAAGACGGTAGAATGATCGCAGTTGGAACGGAAGAAGACGGATATTCTTTGCTGGGTATTATAGTGGGAGCAAAGGAAGGTAAGAAATTCTTTATTCTGGACGAATCTCCTTTCATTCTGGAAGTGGCTGAACAATAGCGAAAATGGTTGTGGCTAACAAGCGATATAGCGAATGGCCAAACAGCTTTTTTGATACTTCTGTACAACTAGCGGTGAATTTGCCCATTCTGCCACCTTTTGTGTTTCTAGTTATTTTTTTCTTTCTGGATTTAGACTTGCGAAATGCAGTACATTGTGGATATCGTTGCGGGGGTTGGGCAGTTTCAATATTTCAGCACTTTTGACACGGTATGACCACTTGCCATATCTGAATCGTTCAGTGTCAAAAATGACTCTGTTATCCGACCAGAAGTTCATACATCAGAATGAAGGCATTGAAAGCGAGCATAGTAGCCAGTTGGATTTCAGAATGATCGTTGTAGAAAATTTGGGCGGAAGTATTTTTACAGGACCGATGTTTTTGTTACGGTATGGGCCCATTTGGTTTTTACATTGATATTCCTTCCATACTGGCTGGTTTTACCGGATCTTGCAGGTTTTATCTATGACCCTAATACAATGAATATATGAACGTACGACTGATCCTGGCCCTACTTACTGGCATCCACCTGACCGCATCTGCTCAAGTTCCGAATGGCGGATTTGAAGACTGACCACCAGTGTCAAATTATGAGAAGCCTGATTTGTGGGAGACCATCCAGAATCAAGTGTATATGCGATTTGTAAAGGATACGGTTGCAGTGGAGGGCAATGTTTCATTGAAGATTATTCCCGGCCCCTATTCGGCATTTTTAGAATGCAGGAGTATGGATTGGACGAGTGTACAACTGGATACGGCAGTTGGGGAAGGAAAGAGTCTTACTTTTTTTGCAAAATCAATACCTGATTCTACCAACAAGTTCCAGTCTGTATATTTGGGATTAAAGGGTTTTTTCTATCATGATGGTAAGTTCGTTTCCAGTTTCAAATGGGAGACATTTGAACCGATAAGTGATTTTACTAAGGTGCAAATAGAAATACCTGACCCGGAAACAGATTCGCTTTCCATTCAGATTTATGGAGGTGCAGGAAATGGCTCTACTGACGGCTGCTTTAGCCGATCCAATTCCTGGATTGATCATATACATATTACGGACACAGAAGTGATCAATTCAACAGAGGAAGGAAATGGAGATGATATGAGCTTCCGATTGTTTCCGAATCCTTCGAATGGCGTCATGTTCTTGGATTCATGCTGCAGCCGATTCAACCAGTTTTATCTTTATGGGATGACCGGTCATTTATTTTATCAGGGAAAATTACAGGGACCAAGACTTGACCTTTCAAGCGTCGGGAATGGCATGTTTTATCTACGGTTGACAAATGAAGATTATTCTGTTGATCGAGTACAAATTATTGTGATCCATCAGGATTAAAACGCATGTGATCAGGCTAATGCAATACCGCAATAATTTATTTCCTAGTTATCTATAAACTTCTCCTTCCATTCCGGCCGGGGTAAATAGCATGTATCCGTTCGCCCGAACCATCGGTACCGGTATCGTGCAATAAGTCGATAGACCGGATCCCTCAGTGAACAGGGCAGGAGCAGGAAGATGCTGAACAGGGACCACAACCCACCTAATGTTGCCAGAAGTGTCAGGGCTGCTGTAGACTCAGTCAGCATGAGCTGGTCCTTCATGACAATGACAGAGTCAGGGGTGCTGTCTTCCATCGGGGCGATGCCATTGCGCTGGGCCAGAGGAGACTGTAGAGAAGCGAATCGAAATCGATCATGCCGGTCGCGACGAATCAGCAACTGAACCCAGAACTGGCAGAGGGCACAGTGGCCATCATAAAAGACAAGGATGTGGGGTGCTATCATTTGCAAAGAAAACAGTTGATGGGGAGACAAGTTTATCTGAAGGCATTATATTAGTCGCTGACCAAATCCACCACATTGTATGGATCCTGCAGTACAAACCATGATCGACAACCTCAAAAAGAATACGGGTGTTTCCCTGGAGGACTGGGTCGGTCGCCTTCAGAAAATGGGATTTGCTAAATTCAGTGAAGGTGTATCCTGGCTGAAAAAGGAGCATGGACTTGGTCATGGGTATGCAAACATGATCGTTTCTATGGCCAAGGAGGCCGCTGCCCCCGAAACTACTGTGGATGAACAGATCGCTGCCCAATATGTTGGCAAGGAGCATTTTCGTCCGATCTATGACCAACTGCATAAGGCCCTGATGGCATTGGGTAAAGACGTGGAAGTGGCCCCCAAGAAAGCCAATGTCAGTTACCGGCGCAAGAAGCAATTTGCTCTGCTCACCCCGGCGACCAAGACCCGGTTTGAAATCGGGTTAAATGTCAAAGGCCAACCAGATCAAGGCGTTCTTCGGGCCATTACCAAGAAGAACGCCATGTGTTCCCATCAGATCGATCTGGCCAGTGTGGAGGACATTACTCCGGAGGTGATGGATTGGTTGAAGAAGTCGTATGAGTTGGCGGGGTGATTAAAGTCGGAAAGCGGAAAGCGCCCGCCTGGCCGGCGAGGCAGGGAAAGCGAAAGCGGAAATTGGAAGACTCCCAAATCATTGAAAAAGAACCATGGAAGGGTTCAAGAGATTTGCCCTGGGTGAAACCCGGGGTATATTGTCCGGAAGCGTGCAACCCTGAAGGGGTTGAAGAACACCCATTCGGTATATCATTTTTCATTTTCAGTGCGATGGAAATCGGAAGGTGGAAGCGTTGACCTTGATTTAAAATGGTTGACAATCTATGGCCTGGTGAGTGGCGGCCCTACGACCTGCATGTCGTGGTCCGAAAATACTTTCGCCACATCTTCTTTCGAAGGGGGACTGGCCCATTGATCTGTAACCTTGAAAAAATCTTCCATTTTACCGGCGGGTAGATAGGAAACGATCATCTTTCCTTTTTCGGATAATTGGATAAAAGCATGTGGCACATTTCGGGGAAGAAAGATAGTATCTCCTTTTTGCAGATTCATTTTTTCGTCACCGACCTGAAACAGGTAATCCCCATCGATCACATAGAACCACTCGTCCTGGTATGGATGAATATGAAGAGGCGGACCGCCGTTGGGTGTCAGGCCGGTTTGCTCGAAGATCACCTGCGAGGTCTTCACCAGTATCCTTACCTGAGATTTTGATATCCAGAATGTTCAACGTAACGCCCTTCATTTTGAAGTGCTGACTTCCGAATCGGGCTTCACCGGCCTTGACCTGGAATCCTTTTCCTGCTCTCATGAGTAGATTATTTTTCAAGCGTGCACAGGCCGCGAATGGAATCGCTAGTAAAGTGGCCAGAATAAATGTTCCTCTTTTCATCTTCCTGTATTGAGTTGCGATTCAAGGCTGGTTCAGATATAATAATCCTCTTAACTGATGTACCCTGATCAGGGTATTGTTCTCCTGGCATACAGCTTTGGTGATCCCCGAAACGGTTGCTGTACATGAAGTGTTTAGAGCTATGCGCTTAGGAAAGCGCTTCTCAAAGAAATCATTATTGGAAAGCGAAGAAAACTGAATATAGACAGATGCAGGAATTGAACTTCGGCATTAAAAGCTGTTGCGTCAATGTGGCATCTGCCCCTGCTATGAAGAATTACTTCTTCAAGATAAGTCTAATTTTCTTCTATTGGTGAGAAAATTGTCGATCTGAATTCTGTGGTCCTACTGTCCTGCATGGGAGAGGTTATCCAGCTCTAGAATGTCAAAACCGGATGGAGGTCCACATTCAGCATTTACATGGATAACAACTGATCTTTTCAGGAGGAGTCGTTTGATGCTATTTTTCCAGTTGATGCAGTAGGTCAGATGTTCCAGAGAAATCTCGATCAGTTGATTTTGCAATTTCAATGGCCTTCAGGGCCTGCCGTTTTGCTTTTTTTCTGTGGCCGAGTTTGAATAACAACCAGGCATACGTGTCCGTGTTGTTATAGCCCCTGTTCAGGTACACAGAGCGCTCTGCACATTTCAAGGCATCCCTGAGTGTGGCGGGATCTGTAGACTGTTCAAAAATGGTCCAGGCAATGCTGTTCAGTTGGCGCGAGTCGTTCCATATCTTTTGCATATATTCTGCAAGAACGGCTCTGTACCGATCGATGTCTCCACCTTGTTGGTAGAATTCCATCTGGGCAGATAAGATCAAATGCGTACTCAATAACATTGCGGTGACTCTTCCGTCCATTTCTTTATACTCATATTGTTGTCCTGTGTCGTATTCCCGGATCAGGTCAAGTCCATTATTGAAGGCGGCTTCATCCTGCTCCTCGATGGCCTGATAAATGGCTTGATTAATGATCCTTCTGACAATGCGCGCATCGACCTGATCCTTTTCAAAATGATTGTAAAACTTCTCCTTGTTTTGGTATAGGAATTGAAAGGCGGGTGAGGCTAAGGGGGTTATGATTCGATTTCGATAAATGCAGAATTCATAGATAAATCGGATATTCTTTTCCATTTCATAGGATTCGGGTTGAGTGGAATGAAGGTATTCATGAATCATGGTCGAGTCTAGAAGTACAGCATCTCTTAAAAGGTAGATGTATTCAAGCAGGAATTCTGAATGCCGATCCCCTCGACTGTATTTTTCTTGAAAAGAGGGAAGGGAGTTCTGGCGACTTTGTGCACGTTGTGCATGATTTAAAAATTCTTCCGGAGTAAATTTGCCGACAATTCGATGAAGTTCATTTCCGGAATCGTCTAAAAAGATAAAGGTTGGATGGAGCTGGACATTGAAGATTTTGTTCGTCTCTACTCCGATGCCTTCGAGGGTATTCACTTCAGCATTGATAAAATGTTTCTGGAAGTATTCGATGACCTGTGGGTCTTTAAAGGTAGTTTTTTCATCAGGCGACATGCTCCGCAACCTGCAAATGAAAGTAGAGGAGGGTCGTCCTTCGTTCCTTTTCAGCCATCTCGATTATGTCACCATACTGGTGCTGAATAAATGTTATGGTTGTATCTGATGCATTGGCTGTCAAGCTGCTTGACAGAAGAAAAAGGAGAAAGAGCATTGACTTCATATCGTGTTTTTCTGTAATGACTATTACATCTCTTGTATACTTCTCTTCGACTTCGCCAGCATTTGGAAAGAGCCTGGAGAAGCATCAGTCAGACTAATTTACGTATCGTTTAGTAATCCAAAGGTCATTCTGCTTGAAATAGGATATAGATCATGCTTCACGGCATGCGTGGTTGCTGATGATGACCACGATCTTCCAGGTTTTGATTGAAGGAGTAGTGTCCGGTTAAGTTCTAAGAAGAATGCGTTGTAAGATACAGTATATCAGACATCTATATTGATTTTTAAATGTGACGGATTTGATCTAGAATAGCCCTCAAAAGTGAGGGTTTATGAACAATGGCACCTATGTCTTCTCTCAGATGATGCAACTAATACATCGGCAAAGCTTTGCACGGTTTGTGGGCAAGTATGGAGGGAACTACCGAGTAAAACACTTTTCTTGCTGGCATCAGTTCCTTTGTATGAGCTTTGGACAGCTATCTCAAAGGGAAAGTCTTAGGGATATTATCACCTGCCTGAACGCACATCCCGAGAAGCTTTATCATTTGGGTTTGACAAAAGGTGTAAAGCGATCGACTCTAGCTGATGCGAATGAAGAACGGGATTATCGAATCTATGAAACATTGGCTCAGTCATTGATAGCCAAAGCCAGAAAATTGTATCAGGGAGATCTGGAGGCTATTGACCTAGGCAATACGATTTATGCGCTGGATTCTACGACCATTGATCTCTGCCTGGAAGTATTCTGGTGGGCCAAATTCAGAAAGCACAAAGCGGCTGTCAAGCTCCACACCTTACTTGATATTAGATGTGAGATCCCTTGCTTTATCCATATTTCAGACGGTAAACTCCATGATGTCAATGTATTAGACATACTCGAGTTTGAGGTGGACGCATTTTACGTAATGGATAGAGGATATCTTGATTGGGAACGGCTCCATCGTATTCATCAAGCAGGGTCATATTTTGTCATTCGCGCAAAGAAGAATCTATCTTTTGAACGTATATATTCGCTGGAAGTAGATAAATCTACAGGACTAAGATGTGATCAGATAATTCGGTTCAAGGGGTATTATGCTAATCAGGGTTATCCGGAAAAACTCAGACGCGTCAAGTATTACGATGCAGCAAATGATATTACTTATGTGTATCTCACCAATCATTTTGATGCCAAGGCAACTGAGCTAGTAGCTATTTATTTAAATCGATGGAAAGTGGAGATTTTCTTCAAATGGATAAAGCAACACTTAAGAATAAAGCGGTTTTGGGGGGAGAGTCCGAATGCTGTAAAAACACAAATATGGATAGCTGTATGCACATTTGTTCTGGTAGCAATAATGAAACAAAATCTGAAGACATTACACTCTATGAACGAGATGTTACAAATTCTAAGCGTATCAGTATTTGACAAAACACCTGTAGATCAGCTATTTAGCAATACTCGATTACAAAACAATGACGGTGAGATTTGTAACCAATTGAATCTGTTCGACTTATAACCGGACACTACTGATGCTAGATAAAGTGGAATGAACGCAAAGAACCCCCAACCGTTTATCGCAATGCTGTAAATTGAAATTCCTATGAAGAGCCCAATAATAAAGGCATTTATAACATAATTTGATTCTGCCTTTTTTGCTTCGCCAGGCAGTTCTTGCTTCGTTTGGTCTTCTTGTTCGTTGCGGTTCATTTGTCTGGTTTTGGTGTTGTCTGCTTTTATGAATGTTGTTTGAATGCATTCAAGGTGTCGATTCCGGCAGGACAAAATCCGGCCATCTGCGCATATAGTCGACAAATTTTCCGCTTAAGCCTTCCTGGAAGAGATACTCCTTTGAAACCAGCGTTTCTACGGGTTCAAAGTCGGGGTTGTTGATGACCTTAAGTGGGAAATCATGATGCAGAATGCCAGATCGTCCGATGGTCACAAAATCCACACCCGATTGGAGAATGGTATGAACGTCTTTCCCGGATCGGATCTTCCCCGCTACGGTCAAGAACACCTTTTTGAGATCCAGGGATGTGAAATGTCCTAACAGGGATCTGTCCTGATATCGTTTGTCGTCCGCTTCCTTAAAACAATCCCAAAGGGAGATATCCAGAAAGTCAATGTTATGGTCATCGATCAATCGTTGGGAGACCGTTCGGATCTCCTGGATATCCATGCCAAATTTTTCGGGGGACAACCGGACACCCAGCAGGAATTCGGGGCCACAAGTCGCCCGGATGCCATCCACGATCTCGCACAGGAGCCGTGACCGGTTTGCCAATGAGCCCCCATAGTCATCCGTGCGGTGGTTGATCTCCGAACTGAGGAACTGAGTGAGGATATAACCATGCGCCCCGTGCACTTCTACACCGTCATAGCCAGAAGTTTTCGCACGAACAGCTGCCGAGATAAAATCATCCCGGAGTTGTTTTACTTCTTCCAGGGTAAGGCCTCGGGCGTTGGTTTTCTCGTCATCGGAAGGGCAAACCGGTTGTTGATGGATAACTTCCGTAGGACTGCGCATGCCGGCATGGTGCAATTGAATGACCGCTAAGCTTCCTAGTTCTTTAATTCTGGTTGTCAGCTTTATATGTCCTTCGTTTAATTGGTCACTGAAAATACCGAGTTGACCAGGGAATCCCTTTCCCACTTCCTGAACATGAGAGGCACACGTCATGACCAGGCCAAAACCACCCTTTGCCCGCATGGTCAGCCAATGCAGTTCCTCCTCCGAGAGCATGCCATTCTCATGGCTTTGCTGGTTGGTCATGGGGGCCAGCATGAACCGGTTGTGCATGGTCAGGCCGCAGGGGAACTGGATGGGAGTGTCTGGATGTATAATCATTAATTTGTTTTATTGATTGTCGATAACATTACTGTATCCGCTACTCGAGTAGCGCATACCTCTATTTCATCCTCCCATTTTATTTGTAAAGCCTTGAAATCTGCAGTGGTTGCGAGACTGCATGGGCGAAATTGAGCTTCTGATCTACCTCAGTTAAATATACTTTGAACAGGCGATAGTTCAAAAGTAGGAACTGATTCTACCCAAACAACTCGCCCGCCAATTCATCCACCCGGGACACCGGCACTAGTTCCATCTTCAGGTTCTTTGTATTGAGCCCCTTCATATTGTACTTGGAGAGGAAGAAGCGTTTGAAACCAAGCCGGTCCGCCTCCTGAACCCGCAGGTCGATGCGACTCACCGCCCGCACCTCGCCACTTAATCCGACTTCCCCGGCAAAACATTCGGTCGGTTCAATCGGGATGTCATTAAGACTGGAGAGCAAGGCGGCCAGTACGGCCATGTCGATGGCCGGATCATCTACTCGGATCCCGCCAGCCATATTCAAGAAGACATCATTGGCCCCGAAGTGAAAACCGACCCGTTTTTCCAGGACCGCCAAAAGCATCCCCAAGCGTCGAAGGTCGAATCCGGTGGCAGATCGCTGAGGTGTGCCATAGACTGCGGTGCTGACCAGAGCCTGCGTCTCGATCAGCATCGGGCGACTGCCTTCAAGTGTCGCCGCGATAGCACTGCCACTGAGGATTTCTTCACGCTGGTTGAGGAGAATCTGGCTGGGATTCTCTACCGGATGAAGGCCATCTGCCCGCATCTCGTAAATGCCCATTTCATCGGTAGAACCAAAACGGTTTTTCAGGGTGCGCAGGATGCGGTAGGTGTATTGCCGGTCGCCTTCAAACTGGAGGACCGTGTCCACCATATGTTCCAACAACTTTGGTCCGGCGATCTGCCCCTCCTTGGTGATATGACCGATGAGCAGGACGGGGATACCGGTTTCTTTGGCCAGGGCCATCAGGTCGGAGGTGGCCTCCCGGATTTGCGAGATGGTACCCGCCACAGCATCCAGGTGGGGCGAAGTGAGGGTCTGGATGGAATCGATCACCACCAGCTCCGGTTGCATCTCCCGGGCCTGCTTGATCACCTCGCTGGTATCCGTCTCGGTAAAGATGTAGCAGTCGGCATTGTTGAACGCCAGTCGCCCGGCTCGCATGCGGATCTGTTCTGCTGATTCCTCGCCGGAGACATAGAGGACTTTCCCCTGGATGCGACCGGCGATCTGCAAGAGAAGGGTGGACTTTCCGATGCCGGGATTGCCTCCCAGCAAGGTCACTGATCCAGGCACGATTCCGCCACCCAGGGTCCTGTTGAATTCCGGGTCGGGGAGGATATGTCGCTTGGTGCCGGTGGAGGGGATATCGCCGATCCGCCGCGGTGCCTCTTTGATCTTGGGCTGTCCGCTGCGGCTGATGCGTGGTGCTTCCGGCTTACTGACCACTTCTTCAACAAAGGTGTTCCACTGTTCACATGATGGACAACGACCTTACCAGCGGGAGGCGGTAGCGCCACAGTTGGAGCAGATGAAGACAGTACGTGCTTTGGCCACAGGCAATTTTTCCCAAAAGTGACCAATTCTAAGGAGTTTTCGTGGACAGCTGTGGATTTTTTCTCTTGGAGCGAAGGATTAGGAATCTGAAGCTAATCCGTTATTTCGATATTGGGTTGAGGCGTTATTTCGAAGGGGAAGTCGGAAGTGCGAAATCGGAAACCGAACCGACAACCGACAGGGTAAATCCCAAATCACAAAAATCAAATCACAAATAAATCCCAAAACTCAAATATCAAATTCCAAAAGGTCAACGCTAATCAGGTATTGACACGGCCTCAACCAGGAATCAGGAACGCAGGAACGAGGAATTATGTCTACGGCTGGTAGGCTCCCAAACGTTTCACCTCGTTGTAAAACCGACAACCGACAACCGATAACTGACAACCGACAACCGACAACTGCCCACCGAATTCCCTACCTTTCACCAATGGCTCAACTCAACTGGACCTACGTTGCCGATTCCGGACAGCAATATCGTGTCGTGCTCTACCACGGCGGCCGATCGGGTCACGTGATGGTGACGGTTAACCAGAAGATATCCATCGTCGATTTCTATGTCAGGGATACAAAGTCCTATCAGATGCTCCTTGAGGACGAACTGTTTTTACTCGAACTGGAGAAAGGGCCAAATGGGTTTGGGTATGCATTTGCTATCGATAAACTGGCAGATACTGACCGGAATAAAGCCCGGCAGGCACGCAGACGACGATCCGCCTTCTACGTCGTTCTGGGTGCATTGGTCTTCTTTGGGATTGCCGGTGGACTGGCCGTCTGGATGATGTCCTGGCAGGAGCAACTGACCCTGCGAAAGAACTTACCCCTGTTGGAGGAGATCGGCGAAGTCACTTACGGACGTGTCGCCAGAAGTGATGATGGCAACTGGATGCTTTATTTCACAGAAGGCCCTATGATATATGAGCTGAAACTGGACGCCTCTTCCGTGCGTATCGCCGGCCTGCGAACGGGGGATGATCAGGGCGTATTATATCTGAAGGGCAATCCCAAAGTGAACCGGGTTGCCTGGGAACACTGCGGTCCTCTTCGCGCAAGTCGATTATTGGATGGCTGGATGAAAAAATGGTCGCTGGAAGATCTGGATCAAAAGGAGTGTATTCATCAGACGCTGAAAGCGAATACCGAATGGCTGACTCATCCGGAAGCCCCTTGGCTGCAAGCACATGGTGGCAGGTTTGCCGATTGGCTGTCCAACCAGAATATCAGTGTGCGGGCGCGTTTGGAAGCTGAATGTGGCACTTTGAAAGAGGTGGAGTAGGAAGCCTTCCGGCTTTGTACCTTTGCGCAAAATCTGCAGCGAGTGGACATGTTGAGCCCCCATATCGAGAGTTTGATCTTTTCAGCCGATCGTCCCATCAGCCGGGACGAGATCCAGGATTGTCTGGAAATCACCTTTGAAACCGAGTTGTCACCGGAGGAGATCGATCAGGTCATTCTAGACCTTCAGGGTAGGTACAGTGAAGGTGTTTATTCTTTCGAACTTGTCGAGATCGCCGGTGGGTATCAATTTATGACCAAGCCGGCCTATCATGCGGCTGTGCATACCTATTTGCGACAGACGGCCAAGAAACGGCTTTCAGCGGCGGCCCTGGAGACACTGTCCATTATTGCCTATCGGCAGCCTGTTCCCAAGTCGGAGATGGAAGCCATCCGCGGAGTGAGTTGCGATTATTCTATTCAGAAATTGCTGGAAAAGGAGCTGGTGGTGATCTCTGGTCGGGGCGAGACAGTAGGTAAGCCATTGCTGTATAGTACCAGCGAGAAATTCATGGATTACTTCGGTTTGAAAAGCATGAACGATCTGCCCAAGCTCAAGGATTTCAGAGGTGCGGAGGAGGAGATTGGCGAAGCTCCGGATATCGAAGAGTCCCAGTTGGAGTTCCCGTTAGGGCGTCGTGCTATTGCCGAGGTTATGCAGCCCGGGCAACAATCAGACGGGGATGCTGTTGCAGTAGCAAACGAAGAAGAATGAGTAACGACGAGGCTCCATTGATCAATCGGGTGGCACAAAGCAGCCTGATCACCCTCAATCTGGAGGATTTTTTTCCCAGGGAGCCGGTTGTGTATTTCGATCTGAAAGACTACCTGTTCCAGGGCCTGATTCTTCGGGAGAAGGATTTTCGTGAGGCCTTGAAGGCTTTCGACTGGCCGGCACTGGCAGGTCAGCACCTGGTGGTGTACTGTTCGACGGATGCCATCATCCCGGTGTGGGCCTATATGCTGGTCACCGCGTTGGCGACACCTCATGCATCATCTGTCACGCAATGTACCCCGGAGCAATTCCCTTTGCTGTTCTACCAGCAAGCCCTGGCGGATTTTGACGGCGCCCGATATGCGGGAGAACGCATTGTGATCAAGGGTTGTTCAGATCATCCTGTCCCTCCGTTTGCCTATGCCCTGCTGACGTCAAAGCTGCAGCCATATGCCCAAAGCATCATGTTCGGGGAACCCTGTTCGACAGTCCCTATCTTCAAGCGACCCAGGGAGGTGAGAGTGGAGAGTGGGGAGTAGAGGGGGTTTTAGAAAGCGGAAGTCAGAAATCAGAAATCAGGAATCAGGAATGAGTAAGGCTTGACTTGACCTTGTCTGAAAAATAGGTTAAAAGCCCTGAAGGGGCGCAAGACCTTAGCGTTGGGCGGTGCCCAACTTCACGGATGATCACATTTGATAAGCCCTGAAGGGGCGTAAGAAGTCAGGAAAGAGAAGTCAGGAAGTGGGAAATCGAAGTCGAGCAAACACCTAAATCGGTTCTAAACAGGGAGACGAAGTCCTATTTCACCGAAAATTGGCGAACAGCGAACGGCGAACAGCGAATCACATTCTCCCCAACCCGCTATTTTTCAGGACATTCCAAACGTAAAGTCTTGGCTTTTACAAGGGCTTTCCATATCTTTGCAGCCGTTTTTTAACTAAGTCATTTAATTATTTACACAAGACATGCGTCAATACGAAGTCACTTTCATCGTAGATCCAGTACTGTCGGGCGATGAAATCAAATCGACAGCTCAGACTTATGTGGATATGTTACAGCAAGAAGGCTGTACGATCGTTCATAAGGACGAGATGGGGTTGCGCCAGCTGGCCTATCCCATTAAGAAGCGGAATTCCGGAGTATACTACTGCGTTGAGTTCTCATCTGAAACAGGTGCTTTCATTCCCAAAGTCGAGCTGGCATTCAGCCGGGACGAGCGGATCATGCGTTTCCTGACGGTTGCGCTGGACAAATTTGGTGTGAAGTACAACGAAGACAAGCGTGCAGGCCTCATTGGCAAGAAGTCGACCAAGAAGGCTGTTGCAGCTGTGGAAGGCGAAGGTGTTGCCACGAAAAAGGCAGAATCCAAGCCAAAAGCTGAACCAAAGGCAGAAGCTAAAGCTGAGCCAAAGGCTGAGCCGAAAGCTGCCGCACCAGCTCCTGCACCCACACCTGCTCCTGCAAAGGAGGAGGAGTAAACCACCCGTTTCACCTTCTAAAACAAAACAATCATGGCTTCAAGAGATGATATCAAGTTTCTAAGCAATCCCAAAATCGGACAAAAGCGCACGAAGTATTGCCGTTTCCGCAAGTTTGGGATCAAGTATATCGATTATAAGGATCCGGAATTCCTGGTCCAATTTGTTAACGAGCAAGGTAAGTTGTTACCTCGCCGGATCACCGGTAACTCACTGAAGTATCAGCGGAAGGTCTCTTCAGCTGTCAAGCGTGCCCGTCACCTGGCGATCCTGCCATTCGTGACCGACTTGCTCAAATAATTGTGAACCCGGTTAATCTCTCGTATCATGGAAATCATACTCTTAAAAGACGTCGATAATGTCGGCGATAAGCATACGATCATAAAGGTCAAGGATGGCTTTGGCCGGAATTACCTGATCCCTCAAGGTTTGGCTCTGGTCGCCAATGACACCAACCGTCGGAAACTAAACGAGATCATCCGCCTGGATGATAAGCGTGAGTCTCAGCGTCTGGATGTCTACGAGGAAATGGCCAAGACCCTTGCCGGTGCAACACTGCGCATTGGTGCCAAGGCCGGTACCAGCGGCAAGATCTTTGGTAGCGTGAACAACAGCCAGCTGGCTGCCGCCATCAAAGAACAGTTTGAACTGGAGATCGAGCGTCGTAAAATTGAGATTCCTGAGGAAGTCAAAACCCTTGGGACATACACCGCGAACATCAACCTGCACAAGGAGGTGAAAGCGACCGTGACTTTTGAAGTGGTCGAGGATCAGTAACCCTCACCATCGACCCATAACAAAAGCCGTCCGCCATATTTTTGGCGGACGGCTTTTTTAGTATGGCAGACCATCAAAGAAGAACAACTTCTAATACTGGAGTGTGCCTTCAAACATGGAGTTGCCGGCAAGCCAGGTCTTGGGGTCCTTCCAGACAGCCGAACCGGATCCACCTGTCATCGTTCCGGAAATACCGGTGAGATTGAATTGCAGATTGCCATTTTCATCTTTGCTGACCTGGTCCATTCGGAATGCCCCATTCGGATAAGTCACCACACCTTTATTCTCAAACGCCCCGGTCAGGTAATTTTTGCTTCGCTTGCCCTTGATCTCCACCGGACTCTGGGTGTGCAAGTCTTCACCTTTGCATTTGTACACCTGCACCTTTTCATTGGGCTTGTACAGGATGGTGACGATACGGCAATTGATGCGGAGAACGATGGGCAACACAGCATCTGAGGCAGATGCCCCGCCCAGGGCCTCTGTTTGCAATGAGGAAGCGAACGGATGGGGTTGTTCCAGTTCATCGGTAGCCTCAGGGATGCCTGCTTGCCGATCCAGTGGGGTAACTGGCACATTTGGCTCAAGATCCAGGAAAGCCTCCTTTTGACAACTGTTCATTAGAAGGCCGAAAGACAAGCCCCAAAAGAGAGCCCAAACGATAGATTGGATGCGCGTTTTCATAAGAGTTCATTTAAGTGTGAAGAATGGATGAATCTATGCCGGCGTTCATTCTGTTCTCAAGGATATGTTGCCACCCTTCGATTCTGTGACCTGATTACGAGAGAATTCCCTAGTATTGAGGACAGTATTCCTTTCGGATTTAGACGTATTCCTGAATACGTTCTGTTGACGTTGATACATTTCATTCCAAATCCTACCACCATGCGATCAGCCATTTTTTTCTTGCCCTTCCTCCTCTTGTGTCTCAACTCCTGCCAATCCAACCAATACGGTGGAAGCCCGGCACCTCAAATGGAAATGTCGGATCGATCCATGGCATCTGCCGAGGAAGCGAAGATGGGTGGGGGAGATCTTCTACCCCGAAAAAAAATCCGAAATGGCCCAATTGCGATTGCAGGTCGAAGACGCTCAATCTGCTGCTCAGGAGTTCCGACAAATCGCGCTTGAAGCCGGTGGCGAAATCCAGAATGAACAAGAGAATCATTACGGCCGAACATGGGAGATCTACCTGACCATGAGAGTGCCCGCAGCGCAGCTGGATAGTCTGATGGACTTATTCAGTTCTGGAGAAGGGCGTGTGGAAAACCGCTCTGTTAGCGAATCCGATATCAGCGAGGTCTACTATGACACGGATGCTCGACTTGTCCAGAAACGGGCGCTTGAAACACGATACCTGGAAATCCTCAATGACGCCAGAACGGTAGAGGAGATGCTGGCCATTGAACGAGAGCTCAATCAGGTGCGCAGTGATATCGAGAGCATGGATGGACAGATGCGTTCTTTCGACAAACAAGTAGCCATGAGTACGCTGAGTGTGTCATTAGTGACCACCCAGTCCGGGATGGACAATTTCTTCAGCGAACTTGGGAATGCCTTCGGTCAAGGGTGGACACACCTGCTCCAGTTTCTGCTTTTCCTGGCCAGTGGTTGGGCGGTCATCCTCTTTCTGGGAGCCACGATATGGCTACTCCGAAAGTGGCGCCGGAGGCGGAGAATCATGTAGCGCGCTTTGTGCTTAATAGCTCATGTTGCTCCCGTGCTTTTTCAACCATTGCTCAGCCTTTGGATAATCGGGCATGGCACTACGGACATGTTTCCAAAACCGATCGGAGTGGTTCATTTCGATCAGGTGGGCCAGTTCATGGATGATCACATAATCCAGGACAAATGCAGGAGCAAACAAGAGCCGGGTCGACAAATTGATATTCCCCTTACTAGAACAGGATCCCCAATTCGAATGGTTGTATTTGAGTTGAACAGACTTGATCTGTTTTTGAAAATGGCGATCGTTTAACGCCTGGACACGCTGAGTGACCTCGGGCAGGAAATCTGCACCCACGATGCGGCTGAGGAGCTTTTCGATGACCGGACCCAGTTGTGGGTCAGAGGCCCCGAAGGGGACTTTGAATACCAGATTACGATCACTGCCCAGCTTGCCGGTGACTGTCTGCCGCTCTGTTTCATAGATGAACCGGATCACATAACGACGGTCGCCGACTTCCAGGATCTGTCCATGACGGTAGATCTTGGGCTTGAACCGATCATGGCGGTCCGGGTATTTATCCAGTTGGTCGAGGATCCATTGTCGAAACGTTCTGATCTGGACCTCCTGATCTCCAGCAGATATGAAAGTAGAAATACGCAGGATGGCGGAGGCTTTTCCGATGGATACCCGGCTGTTGGGGCGGGCCTCCCGAATGACCCTGACGGGTACACGGAAGTCCTGATGTTCAAGGACATATTTGGCCTCTGAAGGAGCCGGCTGAATCTGTTTGCGCAAGGAGGAAAGGATTCCCATACGGTGCAAACATAGGGAGGTTATGTGGTCGAGTGTTCTTTCGGATTTGGGTTATTTCGATATTTCGATATTGGGTTATTTCGACAACTGACAACCGACAACCGACTTACCCATGTTTCTTGGCAAAAGTTTGCATCACAGCAACCAGTGCCTGGACACTACCCAGTTCCAGCGCATTATACATGGAGGCTCTGAATCCACCTACGGATCGGTGCCCTTTCAGACCGACGATGCCTGCGGCTTTGCAATCGTTGAGGAAGGTTTCATTCAGCATCATTCTCCAGGACAAACGTAGCGTTCATCCAGGAGCGATCTTCTTTGGCCGTGGTGCCGTTGAACAATGGATTAGCATCGATCTCGGCATACAGAGACTGGGCTTTGGCAAAATTCCGAGCCTCCATAGCATCCAGTCCACCCTGAGCTTTGACCCAACGCATGGTCAGCATGCTGACATAAATGGGGAATACGGGAGGGGTGTTATACATAGACCCTTTCTTGATATGCGTCCGGTAGTCTAACATGGATGGAATATGGCGATTGACATGGCCAACCATATCATCTCGCACAATGACCAGAGTGACGCCGGAAGGTCCCATATTCTTTTGTGCCCCCGCATAGATCATCCCGAAGCGTTCGATCGGGACCGGGCGACTGAAGATATCCGAAGACATATCACAAACGAGGGGCACCTTGGTCTCCGGCCATTCGAAGAGCTGTGTACCATAGATCGTATTGTTGGACGTCAGATGCAGGTATTTGGCATCTGCGGGGACAGGGTATCCTTTCGGGACATGCCGAAACTGATCACTTTCCGAACTGGCCACTACTTCGATCTGTCCAAACGCTTTGGCTTCTTGAATAGCGTTGCTGGCCCAGGTGCCGGTATTGACATAAGCGGCCATATCCCCATCATTGAGCAGGTTCATCGGGATATTGAAAAACTGGCTGCTCGCGCCACCGCCAACAAACAGGACATGGTAGTTTTCCGGTAAGTCCAGGATCTCCCTGACCAATGCCTGTGCTTCATCCATCACTGCCACAAAGTCGGCACCGCGATGCGACATCTCCAACAGGGATAATCCCGTGCCGTTGAAATCAATGCAGGCTTGAGCCGCTTCCGCAAAAACTGTTTTGGGGAGGATGGCAGGGCCGGCTGAAAAATTATGCTTGGTATGCGTGGCAATGCTACTCATGATGGAGGTTATTTTGATCAAAGGTAGGCCATGCCTGAGGAATGCTCATGCAATCATTTCAATTCCTTAGAAAGTTCATTGTATTTTAACGGTCATGAATGGGTTGAAGGACTTTTTGGTTGTGATGCTGGGATGCGTACTCCCTTTTTTCGGAATAGCTCAGCCAGCTTGCGTGTCTGACGGATGCTGTTGTGGCTCGCCGATCGAAGTGGGTGTGCCTTGTGGCGATTTTGAAGCGCCCCCCTTTGCCAATCCGATCATTGTCTACTTTCCAGGAGAGATGTTCTGTGACTGGACAGTGTATTCTGGGTCCATTGATGTGCTAGGGCCAAACTATAGCAACTGGGCATCGGGCAATCCTAATGGAGCCAGCCAGTTTATCGATCTGCATGGCAATACTCCGGGCAGTTTCGGGACCACATTGACGGGTCTCACTGTGGGGTACAGTTATACCCTTGTCTTCTGGTATGCCAAAAATGCGGGTGCGAGTTCAGCTAATTGTCAGGTACAGGTGGCCAATGGAGCCTGGTTAGACGAATCCTTTACTGCCACAAACAATGGGGCAGATGGCTGGCTGGAGAAATGCTACTCGTTCATTGCTCAGGCGACAACCGCCAATCTGAGCTTTACCGGTTCGGGTCCAGTAACAGCCGGTGGCGTCTTACTAGACGATATCACCCTATGGGGCTGCCCTGTCGATGAGGAACCGCCGACCATCGGGTTTATACCTGTATCACCATTGACCCTGGAGTGTGACGATCCCATTCCTGCACCGGATGATCTACAGGTCACCGATGATTGTTCTGCACAGATTGTGACCGAATTTGAAGAAGATATGGATGTGCAAGCCTGTAATACCACGATTACCCGGAGTTGGATCTTTACGGATGAGTGTGGTAATTCCAGTACTGCCGAACAAGTAATAAACATCGAGGACACACAGCCACCTGTCTTTGATATCCTGCCCTCAGATTTTATTGCGAATTGCGGGGAGGATAATATTGCCCAATTTCATGAATGGATTCTGGCCAACGGGGGAGGCGTCGGAGTCGATAACTGCGATCCTGATGTCGAATGGGATGTCGATTATTTTTCAGAACCGGATGGAGGCTGCGGTACCATATCCGTCAATTTTGCGATCTATGATGAATGCGCCAATGCAAACGCCGTGAGTGCATCATTTATCGTGCAGGATAATACACCTCCGACCTTGCTCGAGTTGGCTGAAGACATCACTGTTTATTGCTCACCGGATCCGGAGGGAGAAATCAATACCTGGTTGGATAATTGGGGTGGAGCCTCTGCGGAAGACGATTGTGGCCCCCTGATCTGGTCGCATGATTTCAACGGGGATTATACTCAGGAGGAGATTCCGATCCTGTTTACCGTTATGGACGGATGTGGGAATCAGGTGGCTACTTCAGCTGTTTTTTACCAGGTGAGCAGCTCCGATACGCTGTTGCAGACGGGTTGGACCTGTGACCCCTTCCTGACTGGATCGGACACGACAATTGTGACGAATGAAGGATGTGAGACCGTGACCATTACGACGATAACCCAGGCTCCATCCGATACCTTATATTTTTCCGCGACAACTTGCGATCCCCTTCTGGCAGGATCAGATACCCTCTTTCTCCTCAATCAGTTTGATTGTGACAGCCTGCGAATCACCACCACGACCTTGTCGCCTACAGATCAAATCACCCTGGTGGCCGGGTCATGTGATCCAAGTCAGGTTGGCGCAGATACCTTGATCTTTCAAAACCAATATGGATGTGACAGTCTGGTGATCACCCAGACGGACCTGCTTCCCTCTTCCGTGAAGAATCTCCAATTGTCCACATGCGATCCTGCTGCTGCCGGACTGGATACCCTCCATCTGACCAATCAGTACGGCTGTGACAGTACAGTATATGTGACAACCTCCTACACGGGTGTGTATCAGGAATCGAACACATCGTTGGTCTGTGGAGCAGGGGCGAACTATCTGGATACCCTGGTGGTCACCTCAGGCCCTTGTGACAGTCTGTTTATTACACAATATATTCATTCACCACTGGATACCACCTGGCTGACGGGGACGACTTGTCAGGCGGGACAATCGGGCATTTTCATCCAGGTCATGCCGGATCAATCCGGATGTGACAGCACCATTATCACCACGATCAGTTTGCTGCAGGGTGATACCACATTCATCAGTGATGTGACCTGTATAAAGGCTGAAGCACAGTCCGATACACTGGCCCTGATCAATCAAAATGGATGTGACTCCACGGTCATTATTTCCATCGCGTATGTCGGTGTGGATACGCAATACATCCAGGCAAGCACCTGCGACCCTGCGCAAGTCGGCGTGGTGACTCATACCCTTTCCGGAATGTATTGTGATACCATTCGAGTGACAGAGACCATCTGGGTGCCTTTCGCGGAGAGCCGGGACACGATCACGCTTTGTACGGCGACTGGCCCTGTCTCAGATACCCTTGTTTTGGTCGGCCAGTCCGGTTGCGATAGCCTGGTCATTTATACATATCACTATACGGACCTCCAGGTGGAGTTAGCCTTGATAAACGAAACCTGTGCAGGTGACACCGATGGAGAGATCCAGGTGCTGGCGACTGCTGGCGGGCAATCGCCATACAGTTACCGGTTGGCGGGCGGACTCTGGCAACCTTCCGGTGCATTTGCCGGATTGCCTCCCGGGACGTATACCCTGGAAGTCCGGGATGCAAACAACTGCCTGCTGCAGGCAGGAGGGCAGGTCATTGAGGCAGGATCGATCTTGATCCTGGATGCCGGGCCAGATCGTTCCCAGAAAACTGGGGACTTGATCAACTTGAATGTAGAGGCGACTTCTCCGTTGGCGGAGGTGCAATGGATCGCAACGGATCCATTGGGTTGTGCCACTTGTGTTCAATCGGCGCTGGGGCCCCTTACCGTTTCACAGACAGTAGTCATCACCGGGATCAGTATGGATGGTTGCCCGGGACAGGATGAATTGACAGTGACAGTAGAGGAGCGCCTCCATATCTATATCCCGAACAGTTTCTCTCCAAATGGGGATGGAATCAATGATCTATTCTCCTTATACAGTAGCGAAGAGGGGTTGATTGTCAGAAATCTGGACATTTTTGATCGCTGGGGCAACGCTTTGTATCATCAAGAGGCTCTTCCAGTGAATGATCCCACTCAAGGGTGGGATGGTCAGTGGCGGAGCAAACAGATGGATCCAGGCGTCTATGTCTATGTGATTGAACTGGAACATTTGGATGGCTCCCGGCAGATCCTCAAAGGGGATGTGACCATCCTGCGCTAGGAGAAAGGAATCACAAGTTCTTCCTATATTGTTGCAGGCGTTGAGTGTGAAGGGGATCCATAATCCCGTTTTTCTTTCCCATGAGTATGAATCGATTCCGGCACAACGGAGATGGAGAAGTGGAAAACTCACTTCTCCTGAGCTTTAAATGCCTTTGCGGTGATGATTCAAACGAGAATGAATCACCTGTGAGACTATGAAACCTAGTTCACATTCCCCAAAAGAATGTGCCAATACCAGTGATATGATGCGTGTTTTTTTACTTGCCATGTTTGTGTTGCTCTGCTCGCCGCTTTTGGCTCAGGAGATTTGTGACAATGGGGTTGATGACGATGGCGACGGCCTTGTAGACATTTATGACCCGGAGTGTATCTGTAACGGGATCATGTCAACTGGGGATCTGGATGCAATTGCCAATCCGGATTTTGAAGAAATGCTCTGTTGTCCTCCTTCTTTTTCTCAGATGGCCTGTGTAGATGGCTGGGAGCAGGGGACGACAGCGACAACGGATTACATGAATACCTGTGGGTTTGTGATGCCTGCGGTGATTGCCGCCGGTCTGGTGCCCTTTCCCTCAGGGGAAGGATGTGTGGGTGCTATCTTTTCAAATTCCTGGGCGGAGCTGCTAGCGACTTGTCTGCTGTCTCCCCTGGAGACGGGTAATCAATACACCCTGTCTTTTCAGATTGCGTCTGTTCCGGTCACCAATTTCGGTGATGTTTGTAATAACGGAATTCCTGATTACGATCCGGTAAATGTGACGCTTTATGGAAATGCATCATGCAATTTTCCGGTAGGTACAACGGGCTGCCCCAGTGGTGTTGATCCCGGATGGCTTGTCCTGGGTACTGTTTTATACACGCCTGCTGCTGCTTGGGATGTGGTCTCGATCACCTTTACCCCACCTACAGATATTAATGGAATTATGATCGGCGGCCCTTGTGCGCTACCAAATGGATATAGTGGCACTCCATGTTATCCATACTTTCTGTTTGATGATATGATGCTCGTTGGAGGAGTCAATCTGTTTGAACTAGACCTTTTTGATATCGGCCTTCCATGTGATCTCGATTATCTCCTGTTGGCTGAAGTGGATCACCAGGGACCGGGTACCTGGCAATGGTATTTTAATGGTGCGGCGATACCTGGCCAAAACGATCCTGAATTTCAAATTGCCAATAATAACTACCAATCGGGAACTTATTATGTGACCTATTCTACACCAGATGGATGTGTGATGGATAGTATATCTGTTACGGTTCCTCCAAAAGATACCATTACTGAAGAAGTCTCCTTCTGTCCGGGTGGGCAAGTAGAATGTGCTGGGGAAACATTTTTTAACCCTGGCCTCTATGAGGTTCATCTCGTTACAGATATCGGTTGTGATAGTGTCGTGGAGTGTCTTGTAACCGAGTTTGACCTTCCCCCCATTACCTACCTCTCTTATGATACCTGCGGGCCCGTCGAGATAAAAGTGTGTGGCGAATTATTCTATGCAACTGGTGAATACCAGATCAATTGTTTCGATTGGCGAGGCTGCGATAGTATTATCATGCTGGATCTCAGGGTCATGGATCCGGTTGCCGTGATCCAACCACCTGGCTTACTCGATTGTGGACCCAATTCGGATGTGGTTCTGGATGGTGCATCGTCTACCTATAACCCGATCCCGGGAGGAAATACCTTTTATGAATGGAGTGGCCCCGTAAATGGCATTGATGGAGGTACGGATGAACCTTTTGCCTTTGTGACGAAAACGGGCAAGTATTGCCTGGTGATCACCCATGAAAGCAATGGAGTCCTCTGTACGGATACCACTTGCGTAACTGTGCAAAGTTCAGCGGCTGTGCCATTTGCACCCATTTTGGATGGTGAACCGGATGTGTGCCTTGGTGATACAGTCATCATTACGCCCTCCCCTGGTGGAGGAGCCCCATTGACCGGATATTCATGGGACTTCGATCTTTCCTTGAATGCCGTGATCATAAACGATCTGTATGTTCAATATGTCCCCTCCGGGCCGGGTACAGCATCTTTCTGTGCTGTTGCTTACAATGAGTGTGGAGAATCCGATACGACCTGCTTTTTTGTCAATACTCATCTGGCGGATACCATTCTGATCGATGCGTTGACATGTGATCCTGCACAAGAAGGGATCAGTACTCAATTATTGGTCAATCAATTTGGATGTGACAGCCTGATCATCACCGACCGTACTCTGGTTCCAGAGATCATTGTCAATCTGAATTCCACGACCTGTGATCCACTGATTGCCGGTGTAGACACCGTGATTTACCAAACCAGTTTTGGATGTGACAGTCTGGTGATCTCCACCGTTGTGCTCCTGCCATCTAACGTGACAAACCAGGTTAAAACAACCTGTGATCCCGCTTTAGTTGGGATGGATTCTACCTGGCATCAAAATCAGTATGGTTGTGATAGCCTGTCCATTACCACAACTGACCTCCTGCCTTCGAATGTGATCAACCAGACATTCTATACCTGTGATCCTGTACAAGCAGGTCTGGATACATTAAACCTGATGAATCAGTATGGCTGTGACAGTACTGTTTATATCGAACGGATCTTCAGTGGGAATTACCAGGAAACGAACCTGGCCAAAATTTGTGGTTCCGGGACAAACTATATCGATACAGTGACGATTACCAGCGGTCCATGTGATAGTCTCTTTATCACGAATTATCAATTCATCCCACTCGATACGACCTATCTGAATTCCTCTACCTGTGACCCGTCACAAGCCGGAGTATCGGTTGTTATCCTTCCTGCGTATACCGGATGTGATAGTACGGTGATCACTCAGGTGGCGTTGTTGCCGTCGGATGTTACTCAGGTCGATGGTGTAACCTGTCTCTTGTCAGAAGAGGTATATGATACCTTGATGTTGCAGAATCAATATGGCTGTGACAGTATTGTCACCATTGCTATTCAATATGTCGGAGTGGATACGCAATTCGTTCAACGCACGAGCTGTGATGCGGCGATGGCAGGAACAGTTGTGGATGTCCTTCCCGGTCCATTTTGTGATACAGTCCGCGTAACGACTACGGGTTATCTCCCCTATAGTGAAAGTCTGACAAGTATTAAAGTATGTGCCCCTGATGGGCCGGCTCGAGATACACTTGTCCTCCAGAATAGTGTGGGGTGTGACAGTCTGCGGATCAACGAATATGAATACATCCAGTTGACGACTGACCTGGAAGTCATCGGTGAACGTTGTGCCGGTGATGACGATGGCGAGATTAGAATCATTTCCTTGTCCGGTGGCGATACACCTTATCAATATCGATTGGGTAGTGGTCCCTGGCAGAGTGGAGATATTTTTTCCGACCTGCCACCGGGCAATTATTCAGTGATGGTTCGCGATTCGAATGGTTGTATGGAAACGCTATCCGGGTTGATCGTTGTTGAAGGCCTTGCCGTGACCCTGGATGCCGGTTATGATCAGTTTGCGTTCAGGGGGGATATTGTCAATCTGGCGGTTCAGTCCAACTACAATCTGGCCTTACTCCAATGGAGTGCACCGGATCCAATGAGTTGTGCGACCTGTCTGACGACAACGCTAGGTCCGCTAACCACCTCACAATTGGTGACGGTTACAGGTCAGACACCGGAAGGGTGTGCTGCGACAGACGATGTCTATATCGACATGAAGGTGCGGGTAGAAGTATTCATTCCCAACAGTTTCACTCCGAACGGAGACGGGATCAATGATGTCTTTTCTGTCTATGGAAATGACCAGGTGGTCAGCGTGCGCAACCTGGCTATTTTTGATCGCTGGGGGAATGCCCTCTATTCACGAAGTGATTTGCCGATTAACGATCCTTCCGAAGGTTGGGATGGTCATTTCCGTGAGGATCTGATGGATCCTGGTGTCTACGTCTATGTGGTAGAAGTCGAATTATTGGATGGTGAAATTCGTCTCTTTAAAGGTGATGTGACCTTGACACGATAAATGGAAGTATTTAGGATTCTGGTTAGAGCGTTTTATGCATCAGTCATCCGAGTTGCTGATGTCCAGATTCCATTGGTATTTACAGTCCGATTAAAGACTAGTGGTTTCATTTGGCAGCGCCTTTTTCTAGCGATGTTCCTGATGGCATGTTCTGCTGTTGGGTTTGCCCAGGAAGTCTGTGATAACGGCATCGATGATGATGGCGATGGGTTGGTCGATATCTATGATCCGGATTGTGAATGTATAGGTGTGAATACCTACATGGATCTGACAAGTTATATACCAAATCCAGATCTGGAGACAATGCTCTGTTGTCCGATGAGTGTGAGTGACATGCCTTGTTGTGAAGCCTGGATTCAAGGGACTGCAGCTTCAACGGATTATTTACATACTTGTGGATTTGTGATGCCAGCCGTTGCTGCGGCTGGGCTGGTCCCCTTCCCTTCTGGGGAAGCATGTGTAGGGGGGTACTTTTATGAGGGGTGGCGTGAATATCCTGGCGTCTGTCTGAATAATCCGCTGGAAGTCGGTGTCGAATACACGTTTAGCTTTCAAATTGCAGCCACAAATATTGGTGGAAATTGTGACCCGATCAATTTCAGTTATGACCCGGTTGAGGTGACACTCTTTGGTCACCCATCTTGCCTTTTCCCAGTAAATACGTCGGATTGTCCCATTGCAGGAGATCCCATTTGGGAAGCGCTTGGCTTTGTTGAATACACGCCTGTGGCATCATGGATGCAAGTGGATATTACCTTCACCCCGACCATGGAAATGAATGGAATTATGGTAGGTGCACCTTGTGTGTTTCCTCCTGGATATGAAGGGGGGCCTTGTTTCGCATATATCGTTTATGATGATTTTAGTTTATTTGGGGGTGTCGAGCTTGCGGAATTATTTTTATCGGAGATCGGTTTGCCCTGTGAAAGTGATTATACATTACTTGCTGATGTGAATCATAATGGGGGTATTTGGCAATGGTATTTTAACGGAGCGGCAATTCCGGGTCAGAATGATCCTGAATTTATGATTGCGAATAATAATTTCCTTTCGGGAACATATGCGGTCACTTATTCAACACCGGATGGGTGTGTGATCGATTCCATTCAGGTCATTGTTCCGACTCTGGATCCGAATGTTGAAAATATATCCTATTGTCCAGGAACTGATGTGGATTGCGCAGGTCAGACTTTTTCTTCTCCCGGTATTTATGAAGTGACTTTAACGGGACCAGACGGATGTGATAGTGTGGTGACCTGTGTTGTTGAAGAGTATGTTTTACCGCCTGTCACAAATATGCAGATAGACACTTGTGCTCCGGTTGTCATTCAGGTCTGTAATGAGTTTTTTTCGGAGTCAGGGCTTTTTGAAATTCATTGCTTTGATTGGCGTGGTTGCGACAGCGTAGTCATGTTAGACCTGCGGGTGATGGAACCGGTGGCCATCATCCAGCCACCTGGATTGTTGGATTGTGATCCATCGGCTGTGGTCGTTCTGGATGGCCTGGGCTCCAGTATCAATCCTGTCTTCAATGGCTCCACCCAGTACCTGTGGGAAGGCCCTCAGGATGGATTTGTCGGACCCATCGATGAAGCGAATACCCTGGTGAACAAACCCGGCAAATATTGTCTGACGGTGATCCATGAATCCAATGGCGTGATCTGTTTGGATTCTACTTGTGTGACCGTCGTCAGTTCCTCAGAATTACCAAGTGAGCCAGTCATTTTAGGCGTGACAGATCTGTGCATGGGGGATACACTTCTCCTGCAGCCCATAGCAGGTGGAGGCGCTCCAGCCACTGGTTTTGAATGGAGTTATGATCCTGGTTTGAATGTTATTTTTCTGAACATTGACCATTTGCGATTTGTACCGGATGGACCTGGAGTAACCGAGTTCTGCCTGTCTGCTTATAATGAATGTGGTTCTTCCGATTCAATATGTGTCCACATTCAGACCTCAACTGGGGACACAACGTTTACTCAAATACAGACCTGTGATCCGGCATTAGCCGGTATCGATACCGTCCTTTTGCAAACGCAATTCGGCTGTGATAGCATGTCTATTGTGGAACGTATTCTGGTGCCAGCGATCGAAGTCATCCTTCCATCGACGACCTGTGACCCCCTGGTTGCTGGTATTGACACGGTGATCTATCAAACCAGTGGAGGTTGTGACAGTCTGGTGATCTCCCAACGGACACTGTTGCCCTCTTCACAAGGCAATTTCCAGGGCTCCACTTGTGACCCCGCTCTGGTTGGCGTTGATACAACATGGCATCAAAATCAATTCGGTTGCGACAGTCTGGCCATCACAACTACCGATCTTTTACCCTCTCATGTTATGGATCAGATCGTATATACCTGCGATCCGACACAAGTGGGAATGGACACATTTATGCTGACCAACCAATATGGTTGTGACAGTATTATTTATCTCGAACGTGTTTACAGTGGCATATTTCAGGTGACAAATCAGACGAGTATTTGTGGGGCGGGAACCAATTATACGGATACCCTCCTGATCACTAGTGGCCCCTGTGACAGCCTGTTTATTACACAGTATATTCATGTCGCCCTGGATACGACCTGGCTGACGTCATCTTCTTGTGATCCGGGACAAGCAGGTGTTTTTGTTTCTGTCTTGCCAGCGGTTACAGGTTGTGATAGCACGCTCATTCAAACGGTTTCTCTCCTGCCAACTGATTCGATACTGGTATCCAGTTTGACATGCGATCCGAATGAAGTACACTTCGAGGTCCTAAACCTCCAGAACCAATATGGCTGCGATAGTACAGTGACTATCGACATCCAGTATGCAGGTGTGGATACGGTATTTATCCTCAATTCCAGTTGCGATCCCACTCAGGTCGGCATTACTGTAGCTGTGATCCCGGGTGTGGTCTGTGATACGATACAGGTGACTGAAACCACCTTTTCGGCATTTAGCGAAAGTCACGATACGATTAAGATCTGTGGACCAGTGAGCCTACTGTTTGATACGCTGTTTTTGGTCAATGCCTTTGGGTGTGACAGTCTGGCCATTAGAACCTTTCAGTACACCCAATTGGCATCAAGTGCAGCAATTAAGGGTGAGACTTGTACCGGAGACGAGGATGGGCAGATCGATGTGACGAATATACTGGGTGGGGTTGCGCCTTATGAAGTTCAGTTGAATTCAGGTAGCTGGCAGACAAATACTTCATTCATTGATCTGACTCCTGGCCAGTACACGGTTTACATTCGGGATATCAATGGATGTGCGGATACGCTTATTGGCCTGGTGGTGA
The DNA here is from genome assembly GCA_942490895.1 of uncultured Saprospiraceae bacterium. Taxonomy (GTDB): domain Bacteria; phylum Bacteroidota; class Bacteroidia; order Chitinophagales; family Saprospiraceae; genus JAGNXB01. The sequence continues at coordinate 279,072 of CALNZC010000052.1, read as the reverse complement.
ATCCTGGATTCTCAGTTGCCCTGGATGCCGGACCAGATCGGACGGCTACCCTCGGTGAGGTCATTGATCTATCGTTGCAAGCTACCCAGAGTATTTCCCAGGTCCAGTGGAACGCCACAGATCCCCTGGACTGCCCGAACTGCCTCCAGACTAGTTTGGGGCCATTGACGGGCAGCCAGACGGTGGTCGTGACCGGATGGACCGAGGACGGTTGTTCGGATTCGGATGAGATCGTCGTTACGGTCGAAACCCGGGTCAAGGTGTTCATTCCGAACAGCTTTACACCAAACAATGACGGTATTAACGATGTCTTTTCCATCTACGGAAATGATCAGATCCATCGCATCCGCAACCTGGCCATTTTCGACCGCTGGGGCAATGCACTTTATGCCCGTGCAGACCTTTCCATTAACGATCCTTCTGCGGGGTGGGATGGTACCTTCCGGGACGATGTGATGGATCCGGGGGTGTATATCTATGTGGTCGAGGTGGAACTGATCGATGGGTCGGTGCGATTGTACAAAGGAGATGTGACGGTGGTGAGGTGAGGAGGTTATTGGGTTACTTCGTTATTGCGATATTTCGAATGACTGTCGCCTAAGGAGGGCCAAAAAAGTGGAGGAGTTTGGAGGGGAGGAGTCGAGGAGAAAAATCAGGAAATCGTCCCCAAAGGTGGAAAATAAAATGGGATTCGGTGATCGGCGTTCGGAATGAAACGCCAAGAAACTAAGGCCCGGACGTTTACAGTCCGGATCCAGACAGAATCGTCTGGGCGCAAAGGATGTTGAGGAGGTTCTGGGGTTATGGAGTGCAGTTTATTCGTTTATGCTTTGCCCGCCAAAGCTTTAGCCCCGAGGACTCGGGGGAGGGGGTTTATTTTTTCCCGTCGCCAAACGAGACCTCCAAAACGGTATTCGGTGTTCAGCGGAATGAAATGCGAAGAAGCAAAGACCCGGACGCTGAGTACTTGGGGGCATCCCCTGGGTCTCCCACGCCCATCTGCTACCTCATTTCAATTGGCAATCTGATCAAATGTTAATATTTCTTTCGAGCATTGGTTTGTTGGAAGATATTTCGTACTTTCCGAGCCAAGAAAACAAGACAATCTACAGGGCAACCGGGATAGAGATTATTCATCCTTAAAACTGTTCGTTTATGAAACAGGTTGCATTTTTCTTTGCCCTCGCCATTGCGGAGTCAGGGTGCAATCAGGATTCCCTGACCACCCAATTTACTCACAACACAATGACTGAACCTGCCAGACACACCGGAGAAATACCGGATAACCAGGCAGTCGTTCTCAGTCCGGAAGAATCCAACCCGACGCCTGGCACGGCCACGCTGCGATCTTCGGTCTGCGACAACAAATACGTCTTGCAAATCAAACGCATTTCCAGCCACTCCAATCCGGTAGTATTAAGGGTATTTACAAAGGATGCTGACGATGAAGGCTTTTCAGCCGTGATCAATTCCTTCAGCTTTAACACCATTTCGACGAGCAGCTTCACCACTGTGTTGCTTTATGACGGGACGGACGAGATCTGTTTTGACGCTGATGATAATATTGCATTTATTCAACCCTTCTATTTTAGTGAAGAGATCGAATTTGATGTCAGGCTATACAATGTTTCCGGCAGCTTGCCAACGACTTCTGAAAATATCTTCTGGGATGATGGCGAGCGTTATTATTACACCATGTATCCCGCTGCTAGTGGTAATTGCGAAAATAACAATCCGGACTATTGCTGCGACTACAATTTTGAAGCTCAAAGTGTGGCTTCAAGCATTTGTGATATGCGATTTGCCTTTGTCTGGGATGGCGGTGGAGGTGTTTATACCCTTTCGGTGCCACCAACGGATTCAGATTCTCATAATTCCACAAATTGCGGACCCATTCTTGTCAGTTGGAATGCAGAAGACCATGTAACAGGGAATGGATTTGGTGAGTTGGAATTTGATTGTGATAATACTGTTTACAATTGGAATATTGGAGACGTTGATGATATACATGGCGTACTCATTGACCCGGATGGCCGTATGTGTTTCCTCGAATATTAATTAACCATTTTTGATGAGAAGCATGCATATTGGGATGTCTCCGGTATGCAGGCTTCGTTTAACATTTATATCGTGCGGGTATCTTTTCGCCATATTCTTAGTTTATCTTTTGGAATTCTCCTGAACTACCCTATAATTGCCCAATGTGACGGCGATCCTCCTCCCGCCTTGGCATGCGAAAGCGCACCCATCTTTTGTAGTTATTCAGAAATAGATGATTATTGTTTTAAAATGACAGAAATCGCGACGGGAAATGTTCCGATTGGTTGCCCCCAAAGTTGGTCTGCTGGTGCTTGGCCGAACTGGTTGTCATTTTATGCAGAATGCACGGAATTGCATATGATTGTGACCGCCTCAAATTGCATGTCGGAGATGGACGTGTATGTAGGTGTATTAAACTATAATGGACCTTGTATTGATAGCCATGAAGATCCGGATGAATATCTCTTTTGTACAGAGGGGTGTGTAAATATTTTTGAATGGGGTAGTCAGCAGTTTGATATAAACCTTGCAGGCCTAAACGTAGGGAGCATATATTATATCCTCATATCAGGTTGCAATGATTTTTGCGATATTTCCTTCGACGTTCTCACCCCCTCCTGTGGTGGCGGCCCCCTCGGCCCTTGGCCTGGCAACATCGAAGGGCCATTGCTGTCCTGCACCGGCTCTACAGGGGTGTATCATGTGGAGAAGCCGGATGCGGCATCGTCCCTTCACTGGTATCTGGATGGCAACCTCATCCTGGAAGGCAATATCGACTCGGTGACCATCGACTGGACTACCGATGGTATCTATGAGCTTTGTGTCGATGCCTCCAACTACTGCCATGAGGAAAACGAAGAACCCGGCCTCCTCTGTACGACCATCGTGATCCAGGATCTGGTGCCCATAGATCCCGATCCAGTCACCATCTGCCACGATGAGACCTATCTCTATGCTGGCATGGCCTATCCCCCCGGTGTCCATGCCGTGCAGTTCTTCAATCCGCTTGGCTGCGACTCCACTGTCCAACTGACCGTGGAACCGGTGTACCCCACCGAAGAGAACCTCGGGCCACTGTACCTCTGCGAGGGCACGTCCCTCACCATCCACGGGCAGACATTTTCCTCCGCCCAGCCGGGCGATCATACGATCCTCACCCAGCAGGCTCTGGCGCCCTACTGCGACAGCACCATCCTCTTTTCGATCGGGGTGCTGAATGTGGAGGCGTATGTGTCACCACCCGACGAGCTGGGCTGCCAGAATCCGGTCGTCACTCTCGATGGAAGTGGGTCTGTCGCCACAGGACCGCCTGGTACAATAGTGCTGTATCAATGGCACGCCTTCGGCGGCGGGGTACTGGGCGATCCGTCCGACGGTCCGGTGATGAATGTCACCAGCCCGGGCGACTACTGCCTGGCCATCGATGTGATCGCCCCAGATGGCAGCATCACCTGCAGCGATACGGCCTGTGTGATCGTGGTGCCCTCCGGGGAGCTGCCACTCAACCCCCTGCTGTCCGGTCCGGTGATCGGATGCCCGGGCGATACCCTCTCCTATGCGCTGATGAGTCAGGGGGTCTCAGCTCCCACCGGCTATACATGGGCACTGCCTCCTGGCCTGAATACGATCCATCCGACCGACTCCACCCTGGTGTGGATCCCCGCTATGGGAGATACTATCAGCCTGTGTGGATCGATCACCAACGATTGCGGCACATCCGGCCAGACCTGTGTACAGGTGGTCATCGGGAAGGCTGATACGGTCCAACTCTCGGCCCAGACCTGCGATTCCGCAAAGGCTGGGATATTTACTGATACCCTGAGCAATCAGACCGGTTGCGATAGCATCGTGATCCGCACCATCACGCTCACCCCGGAGCTGAGGGATACATTATTCAACCAGACCTGCGATCCAGCACAGGCTGGTGTCTTCAGCGACACCCTGAGCAGCCAGCAGGGTTGTGACAGCATCGTAGTGCATGTTGTCAGCCTCACCCCGGAGCTGCGGGACACACTGCTGAGCCTGACTTGTGATGCATCACAGGCTGGAGTCTTCAGCGACACGCTGAGCAGCCAGCAAGGCTGTGACAGCATTATCGTGCACCTCGTCACCCTTCTGCCTGCCAACCAGACCGATCTATCGCTACAGACCTGCGATCCTGCTCTGGCCGGCTCAGACACCCTGTGGCTTCAGAACCAATACGGCTGCGACAGCCTGGTGATCACGACTACTGAGCTGTGGCCGTCTCAAACTGTTGATCAGACCTTATATACCTGTGATCCGGCTCTAGCCGGCCTGGATACCTTGTACCTGACAAATCAGTACGGATGTGACAGTATTGTCTATATCGATCGCATTTATACCGGCAATTACCAGCAAACCAACCAAGCGCTGATCTGCGGAACTGGTGTCAACTATACAGACACACTACTCGTGACCAGCGGGCCATGCGACAGCCTGTTTATCACGAACTATAAATATGTTTCCCTGGATACCACCTGGCTGACTGCAACCACTTGCGATCCGGCCCAAGCTGGCTTGACCTTCGCAGTGCAGCCTTCATTTCTGGGCTGCGACAGCACGATTGTGACCAGTACAAGTCTGTTGCCAACTGATTCCACTCTTGTGTCTGGAGTGACTTGCGATCCGGCAGGAGCCGTTTATTCTGTGTCCGTTCTGACCAATCAATACGGCTGCGATAGCGTTGTCACGACGGACATCCAATACGTCGGGATTGATACAGTGTACCTTCAAAAGACCACTTGTGATCCAACCCAGGCGGGAACAGTAGTGGATGTCCTTCCAGGTGTAGACTGCGATACGGTTCAGGTCACGGAAACCACCTGGGTGGCCTTTACCCAGAGTGAGGAGACCATCATACTATGCGGTCAGACAGGTATTTCGTCAGACACCTCCTATCTGCAGAATGCAATGGGTTGCGACAGTCTGGTCATCCACTATTACGAATATGTGAGCCTGAGTTCTCAGTTCAGCATCCAGGGCGAAACCTGTGCCGGCGACCAGGATGGCCGTATTGAAATCATGAATATTTCTGGAGGACAATCCCCGTTTGAGTTGCAATTAAATGCGGGTGGCTGGCAGTCAGAGACAGTATTTACTGACCTGCCTCCCGGACAATACACGATTTATATCCGGGATGCTGCCGGATGCCTGGACACCCTTTCCGGCCTTGTTATCACTCCGGGAGCAACCGTCGCCCTTGATGCCGGACCGGACCGGACCGCTGCACCGGGAGAGGTCATCGACCTCTCTGTCCAAACTTCTCAGAGCCTGTCGCAGGTGCAATGGACGGCCACAGATCCACTCAGTTGTCCTACCTGCCTCCAGACCACTTTGGGCCCACTGACCACCAATCAGACTGTGACCGTAACTGGCTGGACTCTGGAAGGTTGCTCGGATTCAGACGCCCTGGAAGTGATCATCAAAACCAGAGGAAATATATTTATCCCCAACAGTTTTACACCAAATGGCGATGGCATCAACGATGTCTTTTCCATCTACGGAAATGATCAGATCCATCGCATCCGCAACCTGGCCATCTTCGACCGCTGGGGCAATGCGCTTTATGCAATAAGTGACCTCCCGATCAACGATCCTTCTGCAGGGTGGGATGGTACTTTCCGGAATGAGCTGATGGATCCCGGGGTATATATCTATGTGGTGGAAGTAGAGTTGATTGATGGATCGGTCAGGTTGTACAAGGGGGATGTGACCTTATTGTAATTGTATGAACGGAATTGAAGCCATTCGATTTTTCGCTTCGATCAGGCTGTGAATGGTTTGTGATCAAGTCTCCATGTTGAATGCTCGATTTAAAGTATGAGCCACTCAATGTGTAGTCAGAATGGCAGGAGTTATTGGTGAGGATTGATTTCGGGGGTGATTTCGTAGATCATCCACCAATTTGTACGACCCAACCAGTCGTTATAATTGAATTGATTGATCCATTCCGGATAAGAGCTGAAGATGAGTTTTTTCTCGCCGGGAATGCTATCTAAGGGATACTTGTAACGGCGATCAATTGCAAGTAGATATTTGTTTCGCCCGGAATGTGGTAGTGTACTCAAGTTTTCAACTTCAGAGGTATAGAGGTTTTGACGTTTATAATATTTAATGTCAAGAGCCGCACGGTACGGATTGTCGTTGATTCCATACAGGGCAATTGGAGCATGGTAACGGTTATAAATGAATTTGTAAATATTCATTTCCATGATGATAGGCCAGAACATAATAAACACGGTGAGCAGGGCATTTTGACCCCAAAAAATACGCCAACCCAGGCGGTAGGTTCGAATGGACCAGAGTGCGGTTGTTTGTCGATTTTCCCACCATTGAAGGACTGTACTCATGGCAATGGGTAGAAAGGGGAGTAAAACATAAAGAAACCGGAGCTCTTTATGGGCAATAATCAGGTGCATTCCCAAGAATGGAATGGTTATCCAACTGATCAGATCTTTTGGTTTAAGCCATAAAAAGAGCAATATCGCCAGGATGAATATCATTCCAAAAGGGGGTATGCCTTTTATGAAGGTCAAAGAGAAATAATGCCACCAAGGATCTACGCCAAAAGAAGAAGCCTTGTCTAGAAGAATATTTTGTTCAAAATAATGCCAAAGACTTATAACCCATTCGCCATAAAACCAATGGTCAATAAGGATCCCTATGCCGATCATGATGAATCCTCCCAGTGCAAAGGATAAAATTCGTTTGATCTGTTCACCATGAATGAAAAAAAGCCAGAGGCCAAGGCCAGCAATCATTGCTGCGACTTGGTAACGAAATAGAAAAGAAACCCCCGCCAATAAACCTAGCAGAAAATACTGCCTGTAGTCTGGTTGTTTCCAATACATGAACAGGGCGATTACCAGGGCAAATGTATGGGCAGACCAAGTTTCAGAGTTGAACCGAACTCCATTGTAAAAGCTAAACCACAAGTAAAAACTGAATAAAAAAAAGGCCCACAGTTGGTGGGCTGATTTGAAGTTTGGGGCATAAACCTTATACAAGAACCAAGATACTGTCAAAGAGAAAAAAGCACTCAATAACCGTAATATCCAGGCTATGGTAAACGGATTGTCAATGCCAATGAGGGTGGATGCTTTATGAATAAGAACGGCAATGGAAGGCTGGAGGGCCGGGCGCATTCGCTCATGATACTCCCATGCCAAATCAGATTCTTTGTTGAAGCCTAGTTTGAGTCCTGCAAATTCCAGAATCTGGAAGTGTTCGTCTGATTGATTGTATCCTGTAGAAAAGTAACTGGTTGTCAGGAATACGCTGATGCAGATCCACATCCAGGGGCGGAAAAAGGTTGGAGTCTTTATGTCAAGCAAAGCACTTCATGATGAACCAAGCCAAAGATAGTAATCCTACTCATTGGAAGGTGCGGCTTGGGTGAGTAAAATCGGTCAACCCAAACGGAATCGCGACGGAGAAAAAGTTGTCCTTTTCATTAGGTAGATGTACGGATAAAGGTGACTATCCACCCGGTTTAGTTCTCCCAGAGGACGTGTTGTGCTGAAACAAAAAGTCCTGTTGTGCCATGCGAACTGGTGATGTCAAGAGTACAATGTGACCAATTGGGTTCAGTAGCACATGCATCTTTCAGGACGTCTACCATCCTTTGGTTTATTCCAAGTATTGATTGGACACCAGGTTGCCAAGCGAACTCTATGGTCATACTTTTCCAAGCAAAGTGTACGATTCGAGTGATAGGGGAATGAATTTGTGATCATTTGCTGCTTTGGTTGAAACTTGGCCAGGAGGAAATCCAATTTCTGACTCTTTACATTGGTATGAGTCGATCCTTTTTCCCTAAGCTAATTGGAGGTTCAACTGTGAACACAGGAGGATTGGATTTAAGAGCCAAAGGGAGAGTTAACTTTCACTCCAACAGATTGCTTATCTTAGGCATCTCGTCCGAGGTCGTTATCATGGTCAGATATGCTGTCATTCTGGGTTTTTGCTTATTGGGGCTGACACTCTGTGGTCAGGAGATCTGCGACAATGGTGTGGATGATGATGGCAATGGACTGATCGACCTCAACGACCCGGGATGCCCCTGTGACGGCATCCTGATTCCTGCAGACGTCACGGACAAGATTCCGAATCCTTCCTTTGAAAACTTCAACTGTTGCCCGAATGGTCCGTCCCAGATGGACTGTGCCAAGGGGTGGATCCAGGCGACATCCGGCACATCGGATTACTTCCATACATGCGGCTATCTGTTTGTGCCCATGGTGGAAGCCGGGTTGGTTCCCTTTCCTGATGGTGATGGTTGCTCCGGCACCATTTATTCCGATTCGTGGAAGGAATATATCGCCGCCTGTTTGACAGCCCCTCTGCTGGCCGGAAAAAAATACGATTTGCGTCTCAATATTGCGTCAACACCTATTGCGGCTGATGGTAGTAGCTGTAACAATGGGGTGATCTACTATCCGCCTGTTGAAGTGACCTTTTTCGGAAGTGCCTCCTGCCTTTTCTCACCTCTGGCAACATATGACTGCCCCAGTTTCGTCGATCCGGGATGGCAAGTTATCGGCACGGGATATTACGACCCGCAGGCGGCATGGGGAGAGCTGACACTGAGCCTGGAACCGGCATTCACCGTCAATGCACTGATGATCGGTCCACCCTGTGTGTTGCCGCCAGGCTATGGAAGTGGCGCGCCCTGTTACCCATACTTCTATTATGACAATCTTATCCTGGAAGAACTCCAACCGGTAGAAGGACTGGAAGTCCTCCAATTGGGCGAGCCTTGTGAAGGCGATCTCTCCCTGATCGCCTGGGTTGATCATACCGGTGGTACATGGCAATGGTATTTGGATGGCGTCGCCCTTTTAGGAGAAACTTCCGACGCCTTGTATATCTCACTCCAGAACTATCCTGGAGGAACCTATACAGTGCGATATTCCTATGATGGGGGATGTATCACTACCAGCATAGATGTTGATGTGGTAACTGTTGAGCCTACCTTTGTGGATCTCTATGCATGCCCGGGAAACCTGGCGG
>CALNZC010000052.1:0-265000 GCA_942490895.1 uncultured Saprospiraceae bacterium | reverse complement strand
CTCCTTTCCGCCGATTGACGCATACCCTCCGCGAAGCTGTTCCTGAAGTTGAATGAATAATTTAAGCTCTGGTCACTCAGTCAACAATGAGAAAAGGCTGAACGGCACTATGTTGCTCAAAAATGATTTGTAAGTAATATGAACCAGGTAAAAGGGTGTGTGTATCGATTGGTATTTTGGTGCCTGTTAGTTCAAAGGGGATTGTTATGATCAATCGCCCCGCTGAATTGTAAATATTGATGTGTCCCTGCTGAATCCCAGTTGCTTCAAAATCAAGGACGATGAATTCTTTTGCTGGATTAGGATAAATCCGAAATGAGATTTCTGTTGGATTGGGATGAGATGTACTGGTTGGTTGAGCGTAATAGAAGTACTTGCGTTTCGACTTGAAGGAGGAAAAGGGGTCATTCGTTGTGATCAGATAATAGATTAAATGATCTCTTGCGTCATACATATATGTGCTCACCCAGGAGTCCTCCCAATGGGTTCCTTTCCACAACTGTTCTTGTTTGAATGTAATATTATTGGTGGCATTATATTGCCAAATGGTTTGCTCTTTGTTCACCCATTGGCCTGTTGACCACTCTTCTGCGGTTTTATGGGTTACACTATTGGCCGTATTGTAGGAGTAGTGAATGTATAACTCATTTGTCCAGCTGGTTCCATTCCAATTTTGAACAGAGTCCTGTATCAAATTGTCATTTGGATCATATAGTTTAATCGACTTTTCACTGTTTACCCATGTCCCATCTTTCCAATACTGAGTGTGAGATATTTTTTGATCTTTATTGCCAATATATTGACTCGTAAGCTTGAAAATGTTTTCCCAATTCCCTGTCTCCCATTTTTGCACAAGGAATAGTAACAAATTGCTATTCGAGTCATACTCGGAGATGGTATTTTGATTATTTATCCAGTTATTTCCATCCCAAAGTTGATCTAATGATAGAGTTTCATTGTTGCTGGAATCAAACTCGGTGAACTCCTTTGTGGTGTTTACCCATGCGCTATTGGCCCAATATTGAGAAATGGTTAAAGTCTTTTGGTTATTCGGGTTGTATTCAGAAGTGAATTTATGTTGATTTACCCATTTGTTGCTATCCCAATATTGATTTTGAACGAATACTTCATTGTTGCTTGAATCAAATTCTCTTAAATGTCGATTTGTATTGACCCAGGTTCCATCCACCCAGTTTTGAGAGAGGGAAATGAGTTCATTGTTGTTTGAATCATATTGGAATGACTGTAAGTAGGATTGCTCCCATTTTCCATTCTTCCATACTCTGAATAAACGATAGGCCAGGTTGTTATTTTTGTTATAAAAATACTCAATTGAGTCATGGTTGATCCATGATGTGTTTTCAATGATGTCTGAACGGGTGCTCAGCAAATGGTCGTTTGCATCTCTTAATCGTGTTGATTTTTGAGGGTTCAAACACTGTTCAAATGCTATTATAGTCGAATCGATTTTGCTTTCAAAAGGTAATGGATGTGTTGGAGTCCTTTGCGCAAATGTGCAAGCGGAGTGAAGCAAGAACAATGCAGGGATGAAATATAGAACAGGTCGTATCATTTCAGGCATTGATGTCGTGGTCAATGAATTGCAATCTGGTTTGTTCACCTAAGTTAGCAAATAAGCTATATTTCATATTGATCCGAATAATTGGTGGGTGTTTTCAGGTGAAGTGGGTGACCAAAGTCATTGACGTGGTAGTGTTCTGACTGTATATTAGGCGAACACCAAATGAACAGTCATGAATCAAGGTAAATGTTATGTCGGTCAAAAGCCGGGGACCAACCAATATTCGGTGGCCTGTGATGGAGGTGATGGTGGAGGAACCATCAAATTGGCAAGAGCTGGATTCCCCAGTATTGTGTTAGGTCCCACCACATGGGAGGCCTGTGCACAATACATGAGGGTTCACAATCAACCCGGTTGGTAGTACCTGCCTGAAAAATTAGCATTCCCGGCAGGTGATAATTGTCGGGATTGACGCGACCAATAGCAAGAATTGTCATTCCTGATTTATTCCCAGCAAGTTGTATTTCTGGTGATAGGATTAGGCGTTTCCCAAACCGTAACAAACAGGAAAGGGAGTCTCGTTGATAGTGATGCTGCCTAGCGTTGGATGAGGAGTTTTTCCACTTGAATTCCCTGATCGTTTTCCAGAATAAAAGCATGCAGTCCATTTGACAGTCCCTGCAAGTCGAGTGTGGTGGATGTTGCTCCTGCAGTGATTACTTTCTTGAATACGGCACGACCAAGCGGATCGGCAAGTGTCAAAAGGGATTCAACGGTGAGGGCCCGTTCAAACTGGAGGTGTACACTTCCAGAAGCGGGATTTGGCATCAGGGTCATCGTTGACCCTGCGGCACCAACATCATCCAAAGCAGTCATCTGAAGTAACCCACTCCGTGGCCCCATCAATACATTGCGCATGATCTCCACCTGTCCCTTGGTAAACATGTTCATACAATCCTCGCTGGAATAATCCATAAAGTTCTCGATCAGGTCGGGCATATCCAGACCATAAAACGGCTCGATTCCGATGCAACTGTTCTTGGTAATGTCACAGTCAAAAGCGGATTCAGAATCGGCAAAGGGCGTATCATCCACACCATCACTTTGAGCACAGTCATTCGGACCAAAATTGCCGCCATCTCCCCAAATGTGCCGGAGGCCCAAATAGTGTGCGACTTCATGAGTCGGAGTCCGTCCTTTGACGACCAGATTTCCAGTACCACCTGGAATTTCTACCGGATTGGGATTGTCAGGGCCAAAGACCCGGTAGTCAATGACTACACCGTCTTCATTCGCATTTGGAGCATTGCTCCCCGCAGGCCAGTTGTCCAGGCCATTCGGTGGAAAAGCAAAACCCAGAATCTGTCCGATAACAATAGGGCCGATTTTAAGCGGTTGAATATTACACACCCAGATATTCAAATAGTTGTCTGTATTCCAGGCATCAGAACCTCCCAGGCCAGTGCTTTTGACTTCAGGGATAAGGTTGCCACTGAGGATGTCCACATTGAATAGTGTGCTGGTGTTGATGCGTTCGGTGGTGATCAGAGCGAATTCAATATCCGCCGAACCAGCTACCCATTCAAACATACTCCGCAGGTTGCCTGTGTCCGCATTCATTCGGTTGAAGTCGTCATTCAGCACCTTGATCTGCGCTTCGATCAATTCATCCGACAGGTTTTCCTCAGGAAGATTCCAGACCACATGGACGACAACAGGGATGGTCAGGGTCGTCCTTGGACCGGCCTGGGTCAATTTTGCCTGCTCAAAGGTGGCCTCGATGGATTGAGCCCACTCGGGATACTGTGTGGCGACCATTTCGCTGAACAACTCGTTGCCGCAGAAGATGCGAGGCGTGGATTGGGCGGAAAGGGAAATGATCCCGCAGAATAATAAAAGAAAGGAAAGGACTGGAAGCTTTTGCATGAGGATGTGGATTCGGACAAACAGATCAATGATCAACAATTGCAAGAAATATTGAAGTCAAAGCAAAATAGGAATACTTTCAGGAATCAGGACACCGTATGCTCGATCTCCCCATTGGGTTTGATCCGATAGCGATCAACTACACTTTGGGTGGGATCTGCAAGGTCATCATTGCCATCGTGCTCGCTCTCTACCATGAAGATCTCACCTTCTTCGGAGATCATAGCAGCCCCTTGTCGAACTTGCGTGTCGGCTACCTCGGTTTCGGCCAGGATCTTGCGTTCGATAAAGCGCCCCTTCTTGTCCATGATCACCAGGACATAAGCATAGTGCAGTAGCCCCGCTTTCCAATAGACCAGGCCGATATAGTTCTTTTCTTCAAAGTGGAATCCCGGGATGTACTCCGTAAACTCATCCGGGGTCTCCCCCTCCCAGGTGGCCAGGAAGAAATCCGAAAGCATCTCCGGGAGGGGTTTGTTGTCCCTGGAGAAGGCATGGTGGCTGGTAAATGTGATGGTTACCGGCAAATCGATGGCCGGAAAGTAGGTGAGTAATAAACTCAGATCCTCGGATGTGGGCTGCACTGACATGCCGCAAATGTCGCAATCTTTCCTATTTCAGGGGCATTGCGTCGGTTCTTTCGCCTGAAACACTCTTTAGAATCCTTCTAAATAATCAAGGGTGATGATCCTCATCGGTTCTCTCGTTGTTTCCGTTTTACTTTTGTGACTGATGAAAATCCTATCCCTCTTATGAGTTGGTTTTCCCATTTCCTGAAATCTTCCATTGGCCAGAAGCTCATCATGAGCCTGACAGGCCTCTTCCTCATCCTTTTTCTGGTGGTCCATCTGATCGGCAACTTTCAGTTGCTAGCCGATGATGGAGGTGAGGCATTCAACTTGTACACCAAGTTTATGACTTCCAACCCACTGATCAAGATCATCTCCTATGGTCTGTACTTTTTCATCCTGCTCCACACTGTCATGGGGATCATGTTGAAAGGAAACAGCCGGGCGTCACGCGGTCCTGTCGGTTATGCAGTCAAGAAGACCCGCGCCGTGGGGACGAGTGGCTTCCTGTCCAGCAGGATGGCCTGGTTTGGTATGATCATCCTGGTCTTCCTTATTCTGCACATGTACCAGTTCTGGCTGCAGATGAAGATGGGGGCCACACCAATGGTCACTTATCCCGGACATGAGGGAGAATACAAAGACCTGTATAGCATGGTCATTGAGACGTTCAAAGACTCCACTTTTGTGGTCATTTACGTCCTGTCCATGATCGTGATCGGATTACACCTCTGGCATGGCTTTCAATCAGCCTTTCAGAGTATGGGCCTGAATCACCGCAAATACACGCCATTGATCAAAGGAATCGGCAAGGCCTATTCCATTCTCATCCCGGCAGGTTTTGCGATCATCCCGGTTCTCGTGTATCTGTTCCATTAATCGACCTTCAATTCTCGCGATATGAAATTAGATGGTAAAGTCCCTGCTGGCGATCTGGCCGAAAAGTGGACCACATACAAATCGACTTGTCCCATTGTGGCACCGCATAACAAGCGCAAGCTGGATGTGATTGTTGTGGGTACCGGCCTCGCTGGTGCTTCAGCTGCCGCATCCCTGGCCGAACTGGGCTATAATGTGAAGGCTTTTACCTTCCATGATAGCCCGCGCAGAGCGCACTCTATTGCGGCCCAGGGAGGGATCAATGCAGCAAAGAATTACGCCAACGATGGAGACAGCGTCTATCGCCTGTTCTATGATACCATCAAAGGCGGTGACTACCGTGCTCGCGAAGGCAACGTCCATCGCCTCGCAGAAGTGAGTAACGATATTATCGACCAATGTGTCGCTCAGGGTGTACCCTTTGCCCGGGAATATGGTGGCCTCCTGGAGACACGCTCCTTCGGTGGCGTTCAGGTGAGCCGGACCTTCTATGCTCGCGGCCAGACCGGCCAGCAATTGCTCATCGGGGCCTACCAGGCACTCAGCCGTCAGATCCATACCGGTAAGGTCGAGATGTTCAATCGGCACGAGATGCTGGATGTGGTCATCGTCGATGGCAAAGCCCGGGGCATCATCACCCGCAACCTCCTCAACGGCAAGATCGAACGCTTTGGCGCTCATGCCGTCATCCTGGCTACTGGCGGATATGGCAACGTGTTCTACCTCTCCACCAACGCCATGAACTGCAATGTGACCGCTGCCTGGCGTGCCGTCAAGCGGGGTGCTCTGATGGCCAATCCGTGTTATACCCAGATTCACCCGACCTGCATCCCGGTCAGTGGCGACTACCAGTCCAAACTGACCCTGATGTCCGAGTCTCTGCGGAATGATGGACGTGTTTGGGTCCCTCAGAAGATGGAAGACGTAAAGGCTATTCGAGAAGGGAAGAAAAAACCGGTGGACATCCCGGAAGCGGATCGCGACTATTACCTCGAGCGGCGCTATCCATCTTTTGGCAACCTGGTGCCCCGTGATGTGGCCTCCCGGGCAGCGAAGATCGCTTGTGATGAAGGTCGTGGTGTCAATGCGAGTGGCCTGGCTGTATTCCTGGATTTTGCCGCTGCCATTCAGCGTTATGGCACTTCTCAGGCACATGCCCAGGGCTTAGAGAATCCAGACAAGGCGACCATCATTCGCTTGGGTGAAGAAGTGATCGAAGAGAAATATGGCAACCTCTTCCAGATGTATGAAAAGATCACCGGCGACAACCCGTACAAGACACCGATGATGATCTTCCCGGCGGTCCACTATACCATGGGCGGTCTTTGGGTCGATTATAATCTGGAGACAAATATCCCCGGACTCTTTGCCCTGGGTGAAGCCAACTTCTCCGATCACGGGGCTAACCGCCTAGGTGCATCCGCCCTCATGCAGGGCCTAGCAGATGGTTATTTCGTTATCCCTTACACCATAGGCAGTTTCCTCTCCGGAGAGATCCGCAGTGATAAGGTCGACACCAGTCATGAGGCATTTTCAAAAGCAGAAAAGGAGGTACAGGATCGCCTGTCCCGACTGATGAATATCGGCGGCAATCAGTCTGTGGAGAGCTTCCATCGCCGACTGGGTCTCACCATGTGGGATCATTGCGGTATGGCCCGAAATGAAGAGGGACTCAAAAAGGCCCGACAGATCATTCGCGATCTGCGAGAAGAGTTCTATCGCGACTTGTACGTACCCGGCACCCTGGATGAATTCAATCCGGAGCTGGAAAAAGCCAACCGTGTCGCCGACTTCCTGGAACTCGGAGAAATGATGGTGGTCGATGCGTTACAACGCCGTGAAAGTTGCGGTGGTCATTTCCGTGAAGAATGCCAGTCCGAAGGAGGAGAAGCGCAGCGGAATGATGAAGAGTTTACCTATGTCTCCGCCTGGGGCTGGACGGATACCGAGAAGGATCCGGAGTTGCACAAGGAGGAGCTGGAGTTTGAGAATGTGGAATTGAAAACGAGGTCATACGCTTAAGGCGGCTGTTCGCTATTCGGTATTCGCCGTTCGCTCAAGTCGTATAAAAAAACAAGTCAACTACCTGTTTGATAAAAGGTATCTGAATATGAAACTGAATCTAAAAATCTGGCGTCAAAAGAATGCATCTCAAAAGGGTGGATTTAAAACATATACGGTGGACGCCAATACCCACATGTCCTTCCTGGAAATGTTGGATGTGTTGAATGAAAGCCTGATCGCCAAAAAGGAAGAACCAGTTGCGTTCGAACATGATTGCCGTGAAGGGATTTGTGGTGCCTGCAGCATGGTCATTGACGGCCAACCACATGGTCCATGGAAAGGAACAACTGCTTGCCAGTTGCACATGCGTGAATTCAAGGATGGCGAAACCATTACCATCGAGCCATTCAGAGCACGCTCCTTCCCCGTTGTGAAGGATCTGGTCGTAGACCGCTCTGCATTCGACCGGATTATCCAGTCCGGTGGATACATTTCTGTCAATACTGGACAGGCACCAGACGGGAATTCCATCCCGGTGGTCAGAGAACAGTCTTCCCTGGCTTTTGAAGCGGCTGCTTGTATCGGTTGCGGAGCCTGTGTCGCTGCCTGCCCGAATGCCTCTGCCATGTTGTTTGTATCCGCCAAGGTGAGCCATCTGGGCTTATTGCCTCAGGGTGATGTCGAACATAGCGATCGTGTGTTAAATATGGTCAAGCAAATGGATGACGAAGGCTTTGGTCGTTGCTCCAACGTCACCGCATGTGAGGCAGAATGCCCCAAAGAGATCTCAGTGGCCAATATCGCCCGTCTGAATCGCGCCTATCTAGGGGCCGCACTGGGATCGGAAAGAGAGGTCTAGGTCAAAGACATACTGGATGAATAAGAACAGCCCGTCAATGTACATTGGCGGGCTGTTCTCATTTTCACAAGATTACGTCGACAATTATTCGATCAATATAATCCGCTTGACCCGATTGAATTGCCCGTGTAAGTCTCGCACATGGATATAATACAATCCCGGATTTAATCCGGACAGGTCAATTGCATAGGATGGCCCCTGAAAGGAGGTTTGGAAAACCGGGGTGCCAATTATATCATAGACCTGCACTCTAAGCCAATCCTCAAAGCCAGGTACCTGAATCCCGACATGACCAAGTGATGGGTTGGGTGCAATATTCAGGATGCCCGGAGGTACACCCTTCGGGTAATCCAGATCTGTCGTCAATCCGGTGGTATCCGTCACATACATCATGATCAGTACCATCATCTCATCGTTGGAGGTAGGGCCAAAGTTGACCGAATTGGGACCATCATTGATCCAGGAGGCTTCATGGATCAGGCCATACTGAGGGCTGATCTTTAATGGATAGAACTCGTCAAAATAGCGCATCGGAATATGCTGGTAGTCGAACCAGGGGCTCACACAACCGGGCTCGCCATTCGGGCAGGCACCATCATAAATGAGTTCTCCTTTTTGTCCATTCGACAGGCGATGGTAGGCTTTGTAAGCCTTTCCATATTTGTGGGTGTGTCCCATCATCCCCCAGAGAAAGACTTCTGAGGTTGGATAGAGAATATTCTGTGTATGAGTGACCAGGGTATTATTATTCGGGATCGGAATGTTCGGGTTGACGAGCAAGGTGGAATGCATCTCCTGCTTCGCTGTGCCCATCGGTTGGGTATAGATATTCAGGTATGCCTCCGCCTGTAGAGGGAGGATCCCGGAATAGTTGATATAGTGCGAGTTCAGATCCAGGGTCAGGTCAGCCTCCCAGTGGAAGGCGGTGTTTTCAGGAAGGACGAGGTCCTGGGCGTATTGCACAGCAGCGACCACTCCAATCCCGGAATGGTCGGCGTTCAGGCGAAGACCGGCTGGAATCTTATCGGCATCAGATTTTGAATCAAAGTCGTAGATGATGAAGTGGTGCGAATCATTGCCGATCAACACCTCGATCCGATTGACCTCCACATTATCCGGTAGGTCCAGACCATACTTCTGATAATATTCCACCTCTCCGCCTTTGGGCAGATAAAACGGACCCATATGGACCTGGAAGCCTTCGCCAGCAGCCGGTGCCGGTGGTGGCCCATCCGGAAAACTCTGGATGCCGCCATTGGTATAATAATCATCGATGAGGTCACGATCAAACCAGGTACCGGTCGTCTTTGCGCCGTATTGGATCCACTGCCGGATCACCTCCCGTTCATTATTACTCATGACGGGTCCGCCATAGGCAGGCATAGGCTGACCATCTTCAGCAACAAGAGTGAGATGCGGATCCAGCCCACCATTGATCTTTTTGAATAGGAAGGACTTGTCTGTCCGACCAGGATAGACCCGTGATTCTCCTCGTGCCAGAGCACTGGCAGTCGTTGGCGCTTTACCGATCAAATTCTGAGCGACATTCAAAGATTTTAGATTGGCTGTGAGGCCAGTGCCCTCCAGATCAAGCCCGGCTTCTTGCTGGGCATTAGAATGACAGGGCATACAAGACGTCTGAAAAACGTTGTACACCTCCATCATGGAGGATTGAGCAGAAAGAATGTTGGGTGCAAAGACAGCGGACAGGCTGAGGATGCAAATAGAGAGGAACCTTAAGATCATATGTTGTTGGAATTAATAGGTAGTTCTACAAAGTACGGGCTTTTCTGGTGGATTGCCAGTTCGGGCATTGCTCTATGGGTGAAAGAATCCGGTTTCAGGATTTTTTCCTGCAGGGTTTTTACCTACCTTTGCGCATGGAACGAGTAAAAAGCCACCCCCAACAGCCGGCTGCGATTCAGCAGACCGACAGCAATTTTTTCCACTCCCGTTTTGTTGAAGAAGGTTTGACCTTCGATGATGTCCTCCTGGTGCCTGCCTATAGTGAGGTCCTGCCTTATGAGGTGGATATCTCTGCTCGTGTAACCAGGGAGATTCGCATCAATGTGCCTATTATTTCATCGGCCATGGATACCGTTACGGAGTCCGAGCTGGCTATTGCCATTGCCCGTCAGGGGGGGCTTGGCGTGATCCATAAAAATATGTCCATCGAGGCCCAGGCCGACCAGGTGCGACGCGTAAAACGATCAGAAAGTGGCATGATCCTCGATCCGGTCACACTCAAGGAACAGGCGAATGTGGGAGATGCCCAGGAGTTGATGAGACAGTTTCGTATTGGTGGCATTCCCATTGTCAATGGAGCCAATAAACTGGTGGGCATCCTCACCAATCGTGATCTCCGATTCGAAACCGACAATGATCGGCCGGTGACCGAGTTGATGACCAGTACCAATCTGATCATCGCCCCAATGGGGACAACCCTGGGTCAGGCACGGGAGATTCTCCAGAAGCATAAGATCGAAAAACTTCCAGTTGTCGCAGATGATGGCACCCTCGCCGGTCTCATCACCTATAAGGACATTATGAAAGTCCACGACTACCCCTTGGCCAGCAAGGATCCATTCGGACGTCTGCATGTCGGAGCCGCCATCGGTATCTCCGGTGACATGATCGACAGGGTGGACGCCCTGGTGAATGTCGGCGTCGATATGATCTGTGTGGATACCGCCCACGGACATTCAAGGGGTGTGCTCCAGGCCATTAAAAATATCAAGAAGCGTCATCCGGACCTGCAACTGGTCGGTGGAAATGTCGCCACTGGAGAAGGTGCTCGCGCCCTGGCCGATGCCGGAGTGGATGGCGTTAAAGTCGGCGTCGGTCCGGGCAGTATTTGTACTACACGGATCGTGGCCGGCGTCGGAGTTCCTCAGCTGACCGCCATCTTCAAAGCCCGTGAAGGACTGAGAGGAACTGGCGTCCCGATTATCGGTGACGGTGGTGTCCGCTATACCGGTGATATCCCCAAAGCCCTGGCTGCGGGTGCAGATGTGATCATGGCCGGCTCTCTCTTTGCCGGAGTGGAAGAAGCGCCAGGCGAGACGATCATCCTTGATGGCCGAAAGTTCAAAGTCTATCGAGGCATGGGTTCTCTGGGAGCCATGGCACAGGGGTCCAAGGATCGGTACTTTCAGGATATGGAAGATGATATTAAAAAGCTGGTGCCGGAAGGGATCGAAGGCCGAGTGCCCTTCAAAGGTTCCGTCGCCGAAGTGATGGTGCAATATATCGGAGGACTGCGGGCCGGAATGGGCTATTGTGGTGCTCGAAATACCGACATGATCAAGGAAGCCAAATTCGTGCGCATCACCGGTGCTGGCGTCCGGGAAAGCCATCCGCATAATATTACGATCACCAAGGAGTCGCCGAATTATACGAGGTAGGGGAGGAGAAAGGTTCATGTGAAGGATTTTCCTCTTGTCCACTGGTTTTGGTCAGAAGGGGTTTATTTCACTTGGAGCTGCCCGTGTCCGAACCAGAGGGGTGGCCTCTTTCGATGAAAATGCTTGGGAGGTTGGCACTTGAATTAAGCCGTGTTCAAAAAATATCAGCACTTGCTTTTTAAATCACTTCCTGGAGCTTGATTTCAACATTGCTAGCATGAACAGAATCCAAGCATTATTATTCTCTGCTTATAAAGTGCATGCAGTTCAGACTTGAGGGTTTCCATGTTTTCATTAGCAGCTTTTTGCAATTTTTGCAAAATTGAGTTTGTTTTTTTTGGACTTGTTGAACCTTCAATGGCATATATTGTCATATCGCAAAATCCGTTGTCCAGCTCAATCCGGCCAAGTGATTGAAACTTGTATTTTGATAGCCATTCATTATCCGATTCACATAAATCATCAGAATAAACATAGCCATACATGTTTCCTCTTTCAACTGAAATGATTTCTACAGAATTAAAATTTGCCACGGGATCTATCTCTATTTCATGCTTAAAAACATATAATGTGGGTAGATTATTATCCAATCGATAATGTAAATTTTTGATATTTATTCGATGCAATTCCTTGAAAAAACTATAATTTCTAGGATTCCTTAAAGTATTATACACCTTATCTTTAACCTCACCAATATACTCATTCTTATAATTATAGTAGCAAAAGTCGCCATTTCGTAAATATCCGTGAGATTCAAATTTTATATATACAATCGAATTTTCGATTTTAACTTTTGCAACATCGAAGTGAGGAATATCAGCTTCTGAGAAAAAAGGTGATGAGCAAAAAACTGATATAAAAATGAGTATTCTATTCATACGTATTCAATTGTAATTAGTGTAGTTGGCGGTTGGGTGTATCAATTGTTGTTTACTGGTAAAAGACACGTAAAGTACCTATGGGTAATTCTTAAAAATAGTTTTAATTGTCGCTAAAAGTTAAAGTTGCGAATCCAACTTTGTCAAATTTACGATGGAATTCAATGCTTAATTTAAGTAAAAATGACGAACTTATTGTCGGTCGCAGTAATTTTGTCAAACCCAATTCGCTTTTGATCACTGGGTGTCGCCAAGAAGTACCAGAGCCCACATATTCGCGCAACCACTAATTCAATCCGAGAAGTTCAATCAGCTAAGAAGCGTTCTTTCCCCAACTTTGTGAGCATGTCTTCAGAATAGATCCATTTTCCCTTGCCAGTGATTTTTCAGAAACCAGTAAATCCGACAGACGTTTCCATATGATTCTGCCATTTAAGTACTACCAGTCCGAAGATGTCATCACCCTGGCTCGGGACCTGCTCGGCAGACACCTGGTGACCCTCATTGGCGGTGTAAAAACAGTCGGTATCATCACGGAAACAGAAGCCTACCGTGGCCCCGAAGATCGGGCTTCCCATGCCTGGAATAACCGGTGCACAAATCGGACAGAGATCATGTTCTGCCCTGGAGGCCATGCCTATATCTATTTGTGCTATGGCATTCATCAGATGTTCAATGTAGTCTCTGGTCCGAATGACATACCACATGCCATTCTCATCCGGGCCATCGAACCGGTCACCGGGATCGAATCTATGCTGGAAAGGCGAAAGTTGACCTCTCCTCGAAAACAATGGACCGGAGGACCAGGGACAGCCGCACAAGCTCTGGGCCTGCACACCCGACTTACTGGCACTCCTCTGTACGACCCATCCAGTCTGATCCAACTTCATCAAGGCGATGACAGGCCACAACCGCAAGAGATACAGGCTGGTCCCAGAATAGGGATTGACTATGCCGGAGAGGATGCTCATCTGCCCTGGCGTTTTCAATGGTTATCACCACGTTAAGAGTGAATGACCAAAAGCCCGATCTGCAACAAATGGCGATCTTTAGCGTGTACATGATGAAGACCTCCCACCAGAGGTCAATTCGTTTCGTTGATCTCGAGTAGCTATGTTCCGTACCCTGATATTTTTTGCCTTTCTCCTGATCTGGACCCAGAACAATCTGGTTGCTCAGGAGGACTCCTATAACGCAACCTATCTGGAGTTCATCAAGTCGGTAAAGTTTTACCCTTCCTCAGATCAGCTGGCCGAGCCCATCCTCCAAATGGGGCAAGGTGGTGCATTGATCTTGTCTTTCGATGATCTGTCTGGAGATAATGGCAACTACTGGTACACCATCGAACAGCGTAATGCCGACTGGTCGGAGGGGCAACTGTCTGAATTCGAATGGTTGGAAGGATTTAATAACAATCGGATCGAACAGCAGTCCTTCTCCTTCGCAGTACGGACCCAATACATGCACCACCGGCTGTCCATCCCCAATCGGGATATCCGTATCACCAAATCAGGAAATTACCTGCTGAAGGTCTTTCTGAATGGAAAGGAATTGGCTATGGTACGCCGATTTATGGTGGTGGAGAATCAAGTAGTCATTCTGCCCATCACCCGACAGGCAGCCATGGTCGAGAAGGCACGCACACACCAGGAGATCGACTTTACTGTAGATCTGAAAAAACTGGAAGTCCGCCTTCCACGACAGGAGATCCGCACCACGGTCCTCCAGAATGGCTATTGGCAGGGAGCTGTTATCGGAGTAGAGCCCTTTTTTATCCGCGAACGAGTCCTGGATTTCGATTATCAGGACAAACTTGCATTCCCAGGAGGGAAGGAGTTTCGTTTTTTCGATCTGCGTAGCCTTCAGAATCGCAGCGAACGCATCGAGGACATGCGTCAGACGCAGTATCAGACGGATATATTCTTGTTTGCCGATCGCAGCCGAACGTATACAGCCTATCTCTTGAATCCGGATGCCAATGGCAAGTTTGTCATCCAGAATTTTGATATCGGTGACGATGCCAATGTGTATGCGGATTATGCGAATGTCCACTTCAAATTCGAGAAACCATTGCCATTTGATGGGTCTGACCTCTATGTCCTGGGGGCATTTAATGACTTTCAGCCCTGGTCTGATTATCGCATGGAATACAACGAAGCAGATCATGCCTACCATCTCAACGTGCTCCTCAAGCAAGGCTATTACAATTATGCCTATGGCCTGGTCAGTGGCCCACCTTATCTGCCAGACTTCGAAGAGACGGAGGGCAATTGGTATGAGACGGAGAATGCGTACACCATCCTGGTTTACTATCGGCCTTTGGGTGAGCGATATGACCGGATCATCGGGGCTCGAAGTTTCAAGGCCTTTGAGCGCTAGGGTTCTACTTGAAAATTGCGGATGATTTGACGTTTATCGGCAGACTTCTATCGTTCATCCAATAGTTTAGGTCATCCCGTAACATCTTGCTAAACTTGTGGCAAGATAAAGAATCGTTATGCGTGGATTGATCCTCGGTCTGTTTTGTTGGTTTGTGTTCTCTTCAGCTGTGAGTAGCCAGGAAGTTTGGTCTCTGGAACGCTGTGTGCGGACGGCACTAGATAATAATCTGGGTGTGCAGTCAGCTGATTTGAATGTAGAATCGGCCCTTTTGGAGATCAAGCGTTTTCAATTTGCTCGATTGCCCAACCTCAATGCCAGCCTGTCCGCAGGTTACCAGTTTGGTCGAACCATTGACCCGACGACTAACGACTTCATCGAAGCAAATACCCAATTCAGTAATGGCCAGCTCAATGCCGGTTGGTTGGTCTTCAATGGCTTCCGGGTCACGAACAGCCTGAAGCGCGCAAAGATCGATGTTCAGGCCAACAAGGCTTCCGCAGAAGATACCCGCAATTCGATCTCACTCATGGTGGCGACGGCCTACCTCAATGTTTTATTTTCAGAAGAACAGCTGCAGACCTCTCGCCGTCAGGTGGGATTGTCAAAAGATCAGCTGAGCCAGAGTGACAAACTCGTTCGTGCTGGACTGCGCCCTGAAAATGAACGTCTGGCCATTGCTTCTCAGCTCGCTCAATCCGAATATCAAGTCGTGGTCAGCCAGAACGCACTTGACCAGGCCATCCTCAGTTTGAAACAACTCATGCGGGTCGATCCTGCGCAGGAAATTCGCTTCGACCGGCCTGATTTTGATCCAATGGCTCTTGCTGATCCCAGCGCCTTTACAGCAGAATCGGTGTATCAGACAGCCCTGCAAACTCAACCCGTGATCCGGGCAGCCGAGCTGCGTGAGGAAAGTGCAGAAAAGGGAACGGCCATCGCTCGTTCTGGTTTCTATCCTACGCTCAGTTTGTTTGGTGGATTGAACAGTGCCTATTCCAATAATTTTCTGGATTATGCACAGCCAGATTTCTCCAATACGACAGCCACTTTGGGCACGGCAGTACCCGTTGTGATCGATGGGGTAGATGCAAATCTTGCACAATACACATTGACAGGTGTGACCTTCCCGACCGTCTCATTTGGAGATCAATTGGAAAGGAACTTTGGTAAAAACCTGGGAGTGGCACTTTCTGTGCCGATCTATAACAACCATACCAATCGGATAGCCGTTCAGCAATCTGAAATTGCAGTCCAGCAAGCACGTATTAATGCGGAGCAAACCCGCCAACAGTTAAAGTCTGACGTCGAGCAGGCCATGCAGTCCGCCCGGGCTGCCCGCCTCCAATATGCATCCGCTTTAGATGCATTTGGTTCACAGCAAGCCGCCTATCAGGCCCTCAATAAGCGTTATGAACTCGGCGCCGCAAATGCTATAGAATTCGCTCAGGCGAAAGCAAATCTGGATAATGCGGAGAGTCAGGTGATCATCGGGAAATATGAGTATCTCTTCCGCATGAAAGTCCTGGACTTCTATCTGGGTAAATCATTGACATTGAATTGACATCCAAGCATGAATAAGATGAAAAGCAATCGTAAGATCTATTGGTGGTTGGGCGGCATTTTGCTGGTCCTGATCGTCGCTGTCCTGATCAAGGGAAAGTCTACGGCGAAAGGAGAAGAAGTCGAATTGGCAAAGGTGGAACGCCGTACCATCCAGGAGAAAGTATCAGCCAGCGGCCGGGTATATCCCCGCACAGAAGTCAAGGTGAGTTCGGATGTATCTGGTGAGGTCGTCGAATTGTATGTAGAAGAGGGCGATACTGTAAAAGCTGGCCAACTGCTGGCGAAGATCGATCCCGAGGCATATGTTTCAGCTGTGGAGCGTGGTGTGGCTAGTGTGAATACAGCAAAGGCCCAGACAGCGAATTCCCGATCAGCCATTGAACAGGCCAGAGCTCAAAAGGAACAGATAGAAGCGCAACTGGCGAATCAACGGGACCTGCATAAGCGCAACGAACAGCTGCACAGCGAAAAGGTGATCTCCGATGTTGAATTCGAACAAAGCCAGGCGTCCCTGCGTGGGTTAGAGGCTAACCTCAGAGCAGCAGATGCGAGTATTCGTTCTGCTCAGGAAGCAACAAAGGGTGCTGAATTCAGTGTCAAAAGTGCAGAGGCATCCCTCAAGGAGATCCGCACTAATTTGCGGCGAACCTCTATTGTGGCACCCATGAGTGGGGTCGTTTCCCTGTTGAATGTGGAGCAAGGAGAACGCGTCGTGGGAACCATTCAGATGGCCGGTACGGAGATTCTGCGTATTGCTGATTACAGCGAGATCGAAGTGCAGGTGGAGGTATCTGAAAATGATATTCTTCGAGTCCATCTCGATGACCAGGTGGAGATCGAAGTAGACGCTTACCTGGAGAAGAAATTCATTGGAACCGTGACCCAGATCGCAAACAGTGCTGCGAATACGTCAGGCTTGGGAGGGACCTTGACCACGGATCAGGTGACCAATTTTATTGTCAAGATCCTGATCGATCCAGCCTCCTATATGGACCTCCAGAAGTCAACTGGCCGGATGCCTTTCCGCCCTGGCATGTCGGCCTCTGTGGAGATCCTGACCAACTCGGTGGATGATGTGCTCAGTGTGCCCATTCAGTCCGTGACGACACGAGAGGAAAAGAAGAAGAAAGTGACGAACGATGAGAGCACGGAAGGACTAGCCAAGGAGGAGAAAAAACTCCACAAGGAAATCAAGGAGGTGGTCTTTATAGCTATCGGTGATACAGTCGCTATGGTCGAGGTGAAGACCGGTATCCAGGATGATTCCTATATCGAGATCGTCACCGGTCTGAACGGCGAGGAAGAGGTCATTAGTGGGCCTTATTCTGCGGTTTCACGGAAGTTGGAATCCGGGAAGAGATATGTCAAAAAAGACAAGAATAAAGACGAAGGCAAAGAGGATTGATCAAAGCTGATTTAAGCAAGCATTTCCCCCTTTACCTTTTTTGAAGATCCCATCTGTATCGGAATTCATACCGTCGCAGATGGGATTTTTTATCGGTTAAACTAATGGCCACTTCTATTAACCTCCGAAATAGATCAAGACCAGAAAAGACCAAGTAAGGCGAAGTTTTTCGAAGGAAAATAGCTGTAGCTATGTGAAGCTTGCACCCGGACATGGCGATTGCAGCGACATCGTCCGGGCTGAGAAACAATGAAGTATCGCGAAGGTATTCTTTGGTAGGAATATCAAATATTTTCGTTTGGTCATTGAGTGGGGTTGATGGAAGGGCCCTAGTGTAATTCACTCCCCACAGGCCCATAGTCTACATGTCTCACCGTCCCAAATTGGTATAGAACCCAAGTCTCAACATTCCTGACTCTCCCGTCCAACCCTGCACAATCTGCAAACTGACGAATATTTGAAAGCGGCCGATCCCGAGAAATTGGGATCGGCCGCTTTCCGCTGATAGGGCCTAAAAAAATTGACACATTATGTCAGTAGATCAAACGAAGGCAGTTGAACGTTGCTTGTGAATCGAAAATTGATGACCTGAACTTCAAGAATAATTTTTCTAGTAGAATACTTCAACTTCAGGTATGATTACGTCAATCTGTGGCAGGTGAAGCAGCCGGTTCGATCTTTCGGTTCCGGGATCCAGGATTCTCCTGCCATAGCAGGCAAGTATTTTCTATTCCTTATTTCTCATTTTCTTTCCATTGGCGACTAAAGTCACCATTATAATTCTTCATGCCCTACGGCTCTATGTCTCATGGCCCCTAAGTCCCAGTTTCCTTTCGCCATCCTCTGTTCTGGACACATGGTCCTCTTCGTTACGGAGTCCCTCAGTCTCTCCATCTCCGGAAAAGCCGCCGATATGAATGACCTGTCTCACCGTCTCATGGTCCCAGAGTCTCAAAGTCACCTGTTCCGCTTTCTCAACGTCTCACTCTCTCAAAGCCCCATCAAACCATGGTCATCAATCGGACCTTGCTCCTGTTGACCCGTTCATCGAGCTGGTGAAAAAACCAGTTGCGACTCTTTTCTCCGCCTTTGCTCAAGGGGTGTGATTTTTCGATGACCCGATTAAACCAGTCTTTGGTATAATTCACGATTCTTTGATCATCACTGAAGAGGAAGTTCGGATTTCCGAAAGTGGTAAAAACCCCGTTGGCATAGGGGGATGTGACCATGATCGTGTTATTGGTATAGATCATCTCATTATGGAGCAGTTCAATCTCGGAAAGGTCTTCTTTTGAGCCCAGGTGACGTTTTCGACCATGAGCAGCCATCTCACGCATATGCAGGGAAAGTGTTTCCATCCGTTCGACAAGGAGCAGGGCATCAGCTTTGTTCTTGAAAATGCCGGAGTTGAGATGATATTCGATTTGATTGAGTGTATTGTCAAAGATGTTCAAACTCCAGAGCTCGACTGAAGGTAGTTGGAGGTAGAATTCCAACATTTCTTTTGATTTGGCCGTGGCAGAAGGAGAGATCAGGTCGAAGGAAAAGGGCAGGTCCCGGCAAAAAGGAAGATTCCAGATCGCTCTACCCCAGACGTAAAGCTTAAAGCTGATCAACTCAGGGAAGAAGCAGTAATAGAAGATCGGGATTTCCAGGGAGGAATAATGTACGACGACATCCGGGATACGCTGGACGCGTTTGAGGTGTGTAAGGATGCCATCAAAATAGTCATCAAAATCTGTGACAACTTTATTGAAGGCATTGAAGGTGAACATCACCTTGTTGGTTTGTTCGAAGACCAGCTGATCCAGGGAGAGGTTATAGTGGACCGCCATTTTAGCCACCTCTGTCGGGGTAAGTAGGGATTGGCCACGGATGCGTCGGTAGGCGGTGTCCCGGCTGTAACCAAATACCTTCATCAGGTCTTCAACGAGATCGCTTTTACTGGCAAACCGTCCATGGAGAATGTCAAAAAGTTGATCCTGCAATTCTTTCCCTGCCATGCGCCTCAGATTTGTCGTCCTTAAAATTCGGAAAAAATATGGACACCACCTAATCCGACAGAATGGAATTGCGCAGATCGATTATTGAGGGATCATTTGTTTCTTTTTTGTGGTTGGTGCCGCCGTCGCCTTTTTGATCAGGTGGCACCCTAGAGCACAATGGAGGCATCTTCGTTTGATGCAGTACGCTTGTTTGAGTTCGAGCAGGGCCTGGCTGTCTGCGGCACTCTCCAGTTTCATACCGTATTGGGCCCAGATCTTCGTAATGGCATTCCGTTCTGATCTGAGCGTGGATAAGAGCTCAAGGGCCTTTTCCTGCCAGGTGGATTCACCGCGTGTACGCCCATAGGCATAAAGGATGGGGATCATCACATTGATGACCAGGGTATGAGCCATGTCTTTTCCAAGAGTCTTGGCTCGGGGAGGGGAGGTATTCCCCAATCGATAATGGGTAGTCCAATACGGATGAAGGCCCACTTCCAAACTGTTCATCCACTCCCGGGCATTGGCGGCATAGAGAATATTGGCCAACCAATTCTCATGATGAACAACCAATCCTGCCAGGCGGGCCAGGCGAAGATCAGGAAAGCTGATCGGGCGCATCCGGAGGTATTTCCACCGACTGGCAGAAAGCGCAGTCAAGTTGTGCTTTTGGAGAATGAACTGATACTCCTCTCGCAGTTGCTGGGGGTAGCCTTCATTAGTATTGTCATTTAGTAAACCGGACATACCAAAGATCATCGCCTCGATCTGCTGGGGGTTGTGCCGATATCGTTGGAGAATGCGTAGCGGAATTTGACGAGCCAACTGTTCCATCGGCTCAGCATTGACCGGAATGCCCAGGCCATGTGCGAGGGTGATGAAGGTGGTCTGTTCCCAATCCCCATCTTGTTGTCCGAGTAAATGATGGATGCGATCGGCCTTGTGTTCGAGCCGTTCGATGAGGACCCGGTCCAGCATACTGGACTTGACCAATTCGGGAATTTCAGACAGTCGGAATTTACAAGGGATGCCATTGCCATCCTGGATCAATCGTTGGTATTGCCCCAGCAAGGAAGGGTGGATCAGGCGTTTCAATTCCAGGCAGGGGAGCCGTGTGCTGTCCCGGCGAAAAACGGGTTGGTCCTCCTCCCAGACCACATGCAGAACAGTGCCGTCATAATTGGGATCGTCCTGGTGTTTATGCTGATACCATTCGGAGGCAAAGACATGCATTTCGATATGACCGTGCCAGACGGTATCACCGATGCGCAGATGTGCATTCGTGAAATCCGGGCCGGCATGGCCATCATAGATCCCTCTTCGAAAGAGGGAAATGGAATGACCAGCGGTGGTCCGTAATTGTTGTTGCTCAAATCGTCCGGTGCGCCAGACGAAATGGAGGAAATTCTCTTGCATGATCGATTATTGTGTAAAAGCCCAAAGAAGATGGGAAGAAAATGGAACCCGGCGGGCGCCGCCCGCCGGGTTCGGATGCTCAGAACGGGAGATTGTCCGCGTTCTTTCCTGTGTTCTCTTTGCGTCCTGCGAAGTCCATGAAATCCTGGACGACGATCTCTGTAGTGTACTTCCGTTCGCCATTTTTATCATCGTATTGGCGATGTTGGAGCTTGCCGGCGACGGCGATTTTTTCGCCCTTGCTGAGTCGGGTAGCCATGCGTTCTGCCAGGGGTCCCCAGACGACGAGGTTGTGCCAGGAGGTGTTGGTGATAAATTCACCTTTCGCGTCTTTGTAGGATTCGTTGGTGGCGAGACTCAGGCGGAGGAGTTGCTTGCCAGTGGGGGTGTTGGTCAGTTCTGGATCTTTTCCCAGGTTGCCGATCAGTTGGACGCGATTTACGAGCTGTTTCATGATACTTGTTTTGAAACGTGAATAATTCGATTCGATGTTCCAAAGGTGAGAGAGCTGTTTCCGTCGATTCGTATGATAGACGTTTAATATCGTTTGAAAACGGTTGTAGTCGTTTGAAAATGATTATATTATTGTAAATCAATTCATTATGATTTTCAGAATAAATTCAAAAAATGTGCAAAAAATGATCTAATTGAAGATGGAAGCCTGAAATTCGCTATTCGCTATTCGCTATTCGCTATTCGCTATTCGCTATTCGCTATTCGCTATTTGTCAATGCCTGATTAGTGTTGACCGTTTTAAACTGGTTGGTCAGGTTTGATAGTTCAAGGTTCGATGCATCATCGAAGTCTCTGAGAGTCAGTTTAAAGTTCAAACTGATCTTTGGCCCCGGGACCTGGTTCCTCCCGCCCCGGCGGGCAAGCATTCCTCGAAATATCGCTGGAATGAAATTACCTGGCTTACGAACCCGGGGTAAAACCAACTCCCAACGCCCAACACCTTTTGTCTGTCCCCAGACGAGGGGTATGAGTATTCAGGGCCATCGTCCGGGATCGGCCCTGATTCCTCATCCCTCGGCGCTTATCTCCGCACTCCGAATACCACAAGATTTGCCTCATTTTACATTCCCTTTACATTGTTTTACACCCTTTTCGTGCTTTCTGACACAGGAATGGCGACGTTTGTTGGACGACGAATGGTACTCCGCGGATTGACCGGGAGCAAATCAAAAAATGAAATCTATGTCATTAACTAAATTATTCTTACCCCTTCTCATGATCGGCCTGGGTACGCTCACTTCTTGTGGCCAAGACGATGTCTCAGACAATTCGAATGATCTCACAAATGAAGTGGAGGCGTCCGTGCCAAAAGAGCATGTTGCTCATTCATACGGAGGCTGGTATTGCCCGGATAATTTCGGATTCCCACCTATAGATATCCAGGACCTGGATAAGATCCCCGTTGTGACTGATCGCCTGCCCACAAAGGAAGAAACGCGGAATGGCACTTCTCTCATGTATATCGATCCTGCAGAATATCCGGATGCTCGGCCGTTAGCCATAACTCTGCCTAGAGTGGCCAGAATTCATTCCCGACAGAATGGGCTAAATGAACTGATCATCATTATCCAAGCGGCAGTGATAGGCGTGGATACCGTAGTGGGATATCGCTTCCCCAATGGCGGAAACGGTTCTGCCTGGTTCAGAGAGGTGACCCTTCTCTCAGATGATGAAGTGAAGGCATTAGGGCCTGCACCCATGGTCCATATTCATTCCGATATCCATGCATCAACGGATAAAATCTGGAAGGCCATTACAGAAACAGAATACGTCAGAAACCTGGGTAAAAAGTTCAATGAAGAAGCTTTTTTCAGTTCGAATTGGTCCAATGATTCAGAAGTCAATTTGAACTTTGAATGGGATGACGAAAAGGCCACGGGGTTCGTAGCTAATGTTTACGGGAATCTTTATCTCCACATCGATTACGTCCGGAGCGGGTTTCACTACACCGAGAAATTACTGATCGGAGAAAACAGGGAGACGGGGACCTCTGAGCTGCACATGGTTTCGGGCCCTTATCCTCAAGGCGTAGAAGCGCAGACTAGAATCTGGGAAAAGTGGTTTCAGGAAGTGAAGAGGAAAAGTGAAAAGAAGTAAAGAGCCTAACAATGCAGGAGCCGTGATTTATAATCCAAGCCTGCCCATCTTTTTCATGAATGAGCAGTCTCATGGAATAGTTGCCATTGAACTTGATCAATTAGAGATGCTTAATGGAAAAGGTAAGGATTGATACCTGTATCAAAAGTTTTTTACTCCAACTTAATCAAAGGATGCAAATAATTTCCGAGATTCCTACGGATCACCAACTGAATATGGGGTTCAGATCCTCTTTCTATCGGAATGGTAGAATCATCTTCTCTGGTCACTTTAATGATTCACTCACACTAGGGAGTAAAATGATCAGTGGTACGGGAAAGCATGATCTATTTGTTTACTCATTCTTGGTAAATGAAGAATTGTGATAAATACTGCAAATGCTATGAAAGTTGTTACTATTATGCTACGAATTGATATCAGAATCATTTGATTTTAAATTTGAATCAATGAATCCAAGGTTTTTTGTCGGACTTTTTTTGATACTGATACTGTGCTCATGTTTTCCGCAAATATCAAATGAGATACAGTCTCAGGATTCTGGCTTAGTCTTCTCTGAATCTACATCGGGGCTTAGCATTGAAAGGTCTTTAACTCGTGGTACGGGATTTAGGGATTCGGAGGGGTCGGATAACATCATCGTGCATATCACGAATACCATTTCCAATGATACCACTATCCCTATTCTTCTTGCGATCGCATTGCCAGTGTCCTATAGTTATCCGATCTTTAATGAAACTCAGGAGTTTCGAATAATTCTCTGGCCGGGGTTATCCGAGCCTCCTTATTTATACACTGGAAGTACAGAGCGGTCACTTGCAAATAGTATTGAAAATGAAACGGAATTTTCGAATCGATTCAGTAAGCTGCTTGAGCCCGGTGAGAGTTTTCTTGTGACCATTGGAACCATCGTTCCCAGTCCGGCCAAAGTATGCAGTGTAGTTGCTTTTT
Source organism: uncultured Saprospiraceae bacterium (assembly GCA_942490895.1). Taxonomy (GTDB): domain Bacteria; phylum Bacteroidota; class Bacteroidia; order Chitinophagales; family Saprospiraceae; genus JAGNXB01. The sequence continues at coordinate 241,148 of CALNZC010000052.1, read as the reverse complement.
CGATCGTGGGATGCAACGATAGAGCAAAGCACGCTGATTGTGAGTGGTTAAAGACGGAAGTGGATTCATCAGATCCGAACCTGACATTGGGTCTTAAAGTTGGATTTTGTACATCCGGACAGCAGTATGAATCGTGTGTCATTCTTCCCTGCGGTCAAATGGTGTATGTTGAAGAATGACCTAATAGATTGATACGTTCAATATGTATTTTGCAAAGGGGCTCTTTTGGGTTGATTTCTTTTTCTCCACTCTCGGTATCGTCAACTAAAATTTGGCACACTATGAAATTATTTACAAGGTTGATTTTTATACTGGCTATCGGGAGTTGCAGTACCCGCCAATCCAATGATCCTGTACATACTGAATCTGATAATCTGAGTGTTGAAGAACTGGAGAATGCAGGATTTGAGATATTTAGAGAATCACCTGAAGATGCAATCAATATTTTTAAACAAGTAGCAAAGCGACATGGTGTACATAAGAATTATAAAAGTGCAGGGATTGCAAATTTGAATATTGCAAATATATTTGATGAATATTTGAATGAATTAGATTCTGCTTTGGTTTATTCAGATCGGGCATTGGAAATATGGAAAAAACAAGATGATACCCTTCAAATGGCTAATCTGTATAAGTATATTGGTTTGCTTCAGGGGAGGATTGGGGAATTTGTTAAAGCTAAATCAAACTTGCAGGAAGCGATAATGATGTATCGAGAAGTAGGATTTGAGAAGGGGGTGGCCGTATCAGAGATTAACTTGGCAGATGTATATTTTGAGAATGGATATTTAGCAGAGAGTGATTCTCTTTTTTTGAAATCAACAAAATTCTGGAAGGAAAGTGGAGATTTGGGAAGAGTTTTTACCAATAATATTCTGGGTATCCGGATCTACAATAGGATAGGCGCCAAGAATGAAGTCAATAAATTGATAGGGGAGAATAGAATCATTATGGATCAGGTGGATTTGGATGAATTTATAAAGAACAGGTTTTTAGAATCAATCAATGAAATTGAGAAGAAATCCAATGACTAAAAGATTATGAGGCGAAGCGGTTATATGAAGTGTGTTAATGAAACCTCCTCCCCCTTCCTTCATCTTCTTCCTCTTCTCTCGTTTTTTTCCGCCCGGTATTGAAATTCCTTAAGTCATACGTAAACGTCAGCATTACAAATTGCTGTAAGGCATTGGAGCGTGAATCCTCGATGTAGGTCTCTGTCACAGAACGAGTGATATTTCGGTTCTGTTTGAGCAGGTCATTTACCGCCAGGGCTATTTCGGCTCGTTTATTCTTGAGTAGCCTTTTCTCATTGGTCCTTGGTTGGTGCTCGTGTAGTATTCGTTGGTAGTGTGACTTAGGGAGGGGGGGGCTGCCAGGCAAGTGAGGGTGCAGCGGCACCCATCTAAAAGTATACCCTGGTGTGCACGATTGACGAGCTGGATCGAAAATCTGGATGTCGAAATGGTATTCATTCTATTCGATGTTCCAAGGATGAGGGTGCTGTTTCCAGCGATTCGCATGGCAGTCGAATGATGGCGGTTGGAGGCGCATGTGAGTCTACATTGTATAGATCATCAAGCCATTGCAAGTATGATCATGGATTGAGGAAAATGAGTGGATAGGTTGTGATTGTGGGTGATGGCTTGCAGTGACGAGGTGTGATACTGCTCAGGAGCCCTCCATTGGGCACATGAGTAGTTGAATGGATAGACTCTGGAAATGGCAGAAGGGTGTAGGATAGTTCGGTTTCTGTTGGCCTATGGTATGGCCATTGTTGGCCAAATCCGAATGCCTGCTTCTACTTAGAGATGACCTTAGAATAGTTGCGAAGTCCTGCATGCTTGCATAGGCAAGGTTAATTTACGATCTTGGAGTAGTGTAATACTAAATGTGCTGTGCCAACTGATTGGTTCATGAACATCTTTTCAATCTATGCCCCTTATGAATAGATTAATACTATTGGTTATTTCGTGCATTGTGTTCTGTGGATTGTCGGCACAAAATGTAAGGATAGCATACTATCCTTTTAATGGCAATGCGAATGACGAAAATGGGTTTGATCTTCATGGCCTAGCTCAAAATAGTGTTGATTTTACGGCATCGGATAGATTCGGAAATCCCAATGGGGCTATCTATATTGGCTCCAATTCTGCTTATGTTAGAATTCCCCATTCTACCCTGTTGGATTTGCAAATGCACACTATTGTCGCATGGGTTAAGCGAGATTTGGGATTGGATACGGGAGGTCATGGTGGGATATTCAGTAATGGGAAGGAAATTGACCATTATGCGATGGTGGCCAGTGAAACTGCTGTGAAGCATTGGGTGAATTACCCGGAAAGTATCAATGCTGGTCATGCTATTGATACTGCTTTATTGGCCGATGAGGAATATCATTTTATTGGGGTGTCTTTTGACGGTTTGACAAGGAAGATTTGGCTGGATGGGCAATTGGCTTCCGAAATGGCATTTAGTGAAAATATTGATTACTCGGTGGAGGAGGATTGTTTTATTGGGATGGATTTTCCAGGCGGTAATGATTGGTTTTCTGGGTCTATTGATGAGGTTAGTATTTACAATTATGCATTGAATGAAACTGATATATTTGATTTATATTCAAAGGTGTCATCCGTTGAAGTCAACGTTAATGACACGGTAATGATATTTCCAAATCCAATCGAAAACTCACTCGTTATTTCTAAGGATGGTTACTCAGAAAAGTGCACTTTAATTGTATATAATTATTTGGGACAACCTGTGTTTTCAAAAATAATTGAAGGCCCTGATGCCATTTGTGATATGTCACTAATGGAGAGTGGAACATATTGCGTTTTGATGAAGAATATGAAAGGAGAGGTTATTCTATCAAGGGTTGTGCTGAAAAAATAGTTTTCTGAGAGCAGGTGATATTAAATTGCCATTTTGCAAGCGAGGTATTCGTTTATGGAGGAGGAATTCACATTGAACAATTTGGTGTTGTACTTTTGCTCTGTTGAAGGTTGGAATACACTCAACTAGCTTGAAATAGTCAACAGTAAATAATTATAGTTTGACGGGTTGATATAATTGTATCAATAAAGGATGGAAAAAAATACGAATGAAATATTATATTTAATCGTCCAGGCTATAAAGCAATCGATTTATCGGGGTCCATATTTAAAACTTATTTTCGAACGGGCTATTATAAGAACTTTATTTTGACGTTTTCTGGCCTATTTCTACTTATTGTGGTTTCTATTTTCATGTATATAAATGAAATATCTTTTTGAATTTCATGGCTGATAGCATTATTCTTTGTATTCAATCTTTATTTTTTCTTAAAATATTTCTATGGGTTTAGTAGATGGGTACACCGGGTGGGTGATGCCTGCAATCGTATGTCTGAAGATTATGCCGAGTCCAGGATTGTCATCCATAAAGGTGTTTTGAACTGGAGTCACTCGTTAATGAAGACTTTAAGTTCACATCAACTCTAAGTGCCCTTAGTTTAGTTGGGCGGAAACGAGGTTACGCAGAAGCCATATTTACAAATGGAAATCGATTTTTCTTCCCGAAGTCCTGCTTTATAAGTAGGGAGGATTACAACAGCCTTTTGGAGCAAATGGAAATGGCCATGTATATTGCCAATAATTTAATTGAGAATAGGCAACATAGTTTATTTCTATGATTCTAAACTACTGCTCAATGAAACCTCCTCCCCCTTCCTTCATCTTCTTCCTCTTCTCTCGTTTTTTTCCGCCCGGTATTGAAATTCCTTAAGTCATACGTAAACGTCAGCATTACAAATTGCTGTAAGGCATTGGAGCGTGAATCCTCGATGTAGGTCTCTGTCACAGAACGAGTGATATTTCGGTTCTGTTTGAGCAGGTCATTTACCGCCAGGGCAATTTCGCCACGTTCGTTCTTGAATAGTTTTTTACCAATGGCCATATTCCACAACCAGTAAGACTGGTTGAATCCATCTGAGAGGCCACTGTTGTACTGATGTGCAATATCTGTCCGGAATACAAATCCCTCCCAGATTTGCCAGTTGAGCTTAATGCGGCTATTCTGACTGAAATAGGTATTGTCACCACTTGTCTGCAAACTGTTGGTTGTGCTGTTCAGGGCAGGTCTGCCGGAGACGGAGAAATCGATCTTGTCACTGATATTACTACTGATGGTTATTCCGGTGGCGATGACGTGATTGTCGGCATCATTGCGGATATCATTGAGCAATCCGGGCTGGCGTGAATAATTGTAATTCACATCAATATTTGTATTCAGCCGTCGCTTGAACAGGGGGAATCCATAGGACATGAAGGAGCGGATATTCCAGGCTCCATTCAAATTGGTCGGTTGTGTCAATTGGGCGCCAGGTGTGATCTCGAATTCGTCAAATACAGGATGATTACTTCCAGCCAGCCAGGTCGCATTCACTACATCATTTTCTGTTAATCCGCCACCACCCATCAGGAAAAAGACCGTGCTCCTGGCAGGGTTGGTTTTTTGATAGCGCATGAACAGATTGTGTGATACGCTCTGGACTAGATCCGGATTGCCTATCGTCAGTTGCAAAGGATTCTGATTGTCGATAACATTCTGAAGTTGCTCGATTGAGGGCAGGTCGGTATTGGTCCGGTAAAAAATGCGCACGTTTTCCTGTTTGCTCACATTCCAACGCAACATAGCAAAAGGCAGAATATTGCGAAACTGCTGATTGAAGGATGCGACCTGTGGCAATAGTTGGTCATTGGTCAGTTCTGCCCACTGGTAATTCAATCGAACCATCATGTTTAGATCCCGGCCTTTATTATAACTGTACCCTAAACCCGCACTGTTGGTCCAATAATCATTGGAGAACAGATTGCTTAATTGATCATTCCGGGCGTCATATCCCTCTGAAAGAGGGTTGTAGTCATAGGTCAGTTTATCGGACTCCTCTTGACGGTAACTGCCGCGATAAGAGAACTGTAGTTGGTCATTTTTTCCGAGGGGTTCTGTATAATCGATATTCGCACCCAAGTTCCAACTGGAGACATCCAAATCAGCATTTTGATCCAGTGTATCCGAAGTTATTTGTGGTGAATAATATTGGTTGATAGAGCTCAATTCACTTGCCCCTTTTTTGGGGTTGAATCCAGGAGTGATCTGGATGGAAAGTGTGCGTCTGTCCTTTTTCAATTTGTGCCGCCACATGGTGCTGGCATCAAATTGAAGTGCACTCAGATCAGAGGCAAAAAAATTAGTGCTGGCATTCAGTGGAGCACCCTCACGATCTGTACCAGAAAGGGCCGATTCACTACCTCGATTACCCTGCCAGGAAAGACGCGGTCGAAACAGAATAGAATTGCTACTATCCACCATTGCGTCCAACCTGAAGTTTGCGCGATGATTGATATTGCGTGTATCCGTAGTGCTGGTTTCGGAATATAGATCTCCTGTACCCTGACCGATCAGATACTGTCGAACCAGATCAGACTCAGCGAGGTTCTCACTGTGATTGAAGAAATAACTGCCGGTTACCTCAACCTTCTCGCCCCACATGTCGGAGTAGTTCAAGCCCACTGCAGTCGTGCGCGAGATACCTCCCTGGCTGTTGACCAGAAAATCATTGGACCCGCCGCCGGGGCCACCCCGGGAGCCGCCACGGCCACCAAAGCGACGGCCACGGCCGCCACTGCCGCCCATGACTCCAAGGAGGTCATCTTCTGAGAAATTCTGTACGTTGATATTATTGCTCATGCCGATCAATGAGATCCGCCGGTCCCCGTCGAAGAGGTTGATATTTCCGCCCGACTGGTAGTAATCCGGCCAACCGAATCCGGTGTAGATCTTACCAAACTGGCCGTTGTTCATCCCCTTCTTGGTGACGATATTCATTGTCTTGGTCGTGTTCCCATCCTGGATTCCGGAAAAAGTGGACTGTTCACTGGCCTGATCGAAGATCTGGATCTTGTCGATGACCTCTGCTGGCAGGTTACGCAAGGCTGCGGTCGGATCGTTTCCAAAAAACGGTTTGCCATCTACCAGGACTTGAGCGATGTCATCTCCCTGAGCTTTCACCCGACCGTTTTCCATAGTGACGGTCGGCATCTTGGTCACCAGATCTTCCGCACTGGCATCCTTCATCACCTTGAAGGCTGTGGCATTGAACTGGATGGTATCCTCATTCATGGTGGCAACTGGAGCCTTCTCCTGCACTTCTACAGATTCCAGATTGACAGCAGTTTCTTCCAACTGCAGGACGCCCATGTCCAGGTCGCTGTCTTTGACATTGAATTCCAGTTGGACTGTCGTGTAGCCAAGGAAGGAGATGGCCAGCTGATAGCCGCCTTGCTCGATTCCTTCCAGGATAAAATCCCCCTTGTTATTGGTGGCGGTGGCCTTGACCTCGTCACCCCAGGGATATTGAAGGGCGACAAAAGCACCGGGAAGCGGGCCTCCTTGTGTGTCCTGGATCTGACCACGGACGGTATAGGATTGGGCGGTCAGGCCTCCAAACAAAAAGAGGCTGGCAATGAGGAAAAGCAGGCGCATGAAGTGGGATTGATAATTTGTATTTATGTGCATTGGGTGACGGGTCAATCCCGGCGACGTGTATGTGGTCCCCGTTGCTTGCGCATCCGGAGTCGAATGTCTTGCCAGGAAGTCCACTGATCAGTGGTCAGGTATTTCTGCAATTCCTGGTCCTGGGCCTGGATCACGGCCTGCATTTGCTGTCGGGTCGTTTTGAAATCTCCATCTGCGTTGTCCCGGACTTCCTGGAGTTTTTGCGCATAAGTGCCATTCACTGAGGCGACTTTCGTGCGTTGTGCATCTGATAGGCCGAGAGAATCGACCATCATCTGTGTCTGTACTTCTGCGATCTCCTGTGGGTCGGATTGCGGGCCGCCCCATTGAGCGTTTGCAGTCATCCAGCTCGCACTGGTCAAGAATAGGAGTGTAATCAGAATGGTTGTCAGGTGTTGCATGAGCTGGAATGATGATCTTGTAAAGGTACTGGCTGATTCATCACTGAATGGGAAGAATCTTGTGTTAGATACGATTCGCTGGTCCAAGTTTAACATTGAGGTATTCTTTTTTCACAAAGTCACCAGCATTGAATTTCAGATTCCCGCCGTCCTGCATACTGCTGGCTGGGTTCCTCCCAATACATCGGGCAGGCATTCCTCATTCCTCATTTTTCAATCTCTCCGTCCCTGAGTCACTTCGTCTCTCAGTCACATCGTCATTGTTCCGCCTTTCTGATTTCTCATTCCTCCCGCCACAGCGGGCAGGCATTCCTGATTTCTGATTTCTTGCGCCCCTTCAGGGCTTTTTAATTGGGTGATTCCTATCGTTGGGCGCTGCCCAACGCTCTGATCTTTCGCCCCTTCAGGGCTTGCAAATGATCAGTCAAGAGGTGTTCATTCCGACTTCAGCATTCCGCCGCAGACGGCAGGTATTCCTGATTTTTCAATCTCTCCGTCCCTGAGTCACTCCGTCACATAGTCCCTTTCGCTTTCCACTTCCTTATTTTTACATTCCTAATTCCTAATTCCTCATTTGATTTCTTGCGCCCCTTCAGGGCTTGCAAATGATCAGTCAAGAAGTGTTCATTCCGACTTCAGCATTCCGCCGCAGACGGCAGGTATTCCTGATTTTTCAATCTCTCCGTCCCTGAGTCACTCCGTCACATAGTCCCTTTCGCTTTCCACTTCCTTATTTTTACATTCCTAATTCCTAATTCCTATTTTTACATTCCTAATTCCTCATTCCTGATTTCTTTCGCCCCTTCAGGGCTTGCAAATGATCAGTCAAGAAGTGTTCATTCCGACTTCAGCATTCCGCCGCAGACGGCAGGTATTCCTGATTTTTCAATCTCTCCGTCCCTGAGTCACTCCGTCACATAGTCCCTTTCGCTTTCCACTTCCTTATTTTTACATTCCTCATTCCTCATTCCTCATTCCTGATTTCTTTCGCCCCTTCAGGGCTTGCAAATGATCAGTCAAGAAGTGTTCATTCCGACTTCAGCATTCCGCCCCAGACGGCAGGTATTCCTGATTTTTCAATCTCTTCGTCACTCGGTCACATCGTCACTCCGTCACAAAGTCCCTTCCGCTTTTCTCATTTCACACCCCACCTTCGTATCTAATTGGGGTTGTACCTTCGACAAAAGCAGCCTCATGAAGTTTCGTATTGGTTTGATTCTGTTGATTCCTGTCCTCTTATTGGTGTCCTCCTGCAGAAAAGATGATTGTGAAGCGCCTCCCGTGGGTGATAATGTTGTGGGGACCTGGAAGGTCGACAGCGAATCCGGCACCGTCGTTTTTCAGGCAGATGGCACCTTGATCGACCCGAATGATCTATTGATCGATGGGGAGGTCAATGGAATGGTGCTCGACCAGAAGACCTGGATGATCGTTCCAGGCGACTACCTGCTCCTCAGTGCACAAAACCAGAGCACCTCCCTGGAATCCGAATTTTACATCGCCCGCAATGATTGCAATCATATTTCGTTAGAAATGTTCTTCCTCACTGTGGATTTGAAACGGAAATAGATTCAGTGGTGAGGTTGAACCCCTGAAAATTGGCCTGAGAATTGCACAAGTGTGTGTTGATTGAACTCAATCGATTCGGTCTTGTTATCTTTGAATATTGCGAACACATCTATCTAGTACTCTATGAATATCTTGAAGATCTTTTTATTGGCATTGATCCCATTCTTGTTCACTGCCTGCGCGAATGAAACAGCCCCTGAAGAGGCAACTCCAGAAGTATCCACCATGACTGGTGATGGTGAAAATCCCATCTCTGTTACGGGTACTGAGGTCGGCAACCCTGCTCCGGCAGCACAACCTGCTACGGGCACAGTTGGTTCCAAACAGCATTACTATTGCCCGAACAGCTGTGCGGGTAGTGGAGGAGATGCGGGAGGAAAATGTGCCACTTGTGGCGCAGATTATGTCCATAACGATGCATACCACTTGCAGGGTGCTGGAGCACCACAAACACCGAATCCCCAAGCTGCAGAGCCTGCTCAGAATGCCAAAGGCGTCTGGCACTATTCCTGCCCGAAAGGTTGTGCAGGTGGCGCCGCCGGTGCTGGTGCTTGTGCGACATGTGGCACGGCTCTGGCCCATAATGGCACCTACCACAACTAGGGAGATACGCCTGGCGTAAACGAATTTTGAAGCGGCAAGATCATCATGATCTTGCCGCTTTTTTGTGTGTTACCCTCAGATGGTTGTTCTCCTGGCCCGTTGTCAAAGACAGGTAGATTGAAATAAAATTTTCATCAATAGCACTGAATAAGTGCTTTGTGTTGTAATTTTCTTGCCTGCGAGGCTTTTCTATGGTGATTTCGAAAATGCGGTTGTGATTGGAAGGCATAGTAAAAGGTCAGCAGACCAACTCTTTGTCACCAATTCAAACCAACCGTATTATGGAAAAGAAAGTGATCCTCTCAACCCTGGCCGGATTTGTCACCATGTTTCTTTCTGGCTGGGTCCTTTTTGGGATGATCCTCAAAGGCCAAATGGAAAAATGGCAAACTGCCATAGGTGACTGCGGCAATATGGAGCCCGCCTTTGCCCCCATGATCATTGCACAACTCGCCTTGAGTTTGTTGCTCGCCATATTGATCATTCGATTAGGGAAAATGAATTTCAAAAGTGGTTTGATCACCGCAGCCTGGGTCAACTTGTTAGTCGTTATTTGGTATGATGCCTGGATGTGGGCTTCATTTCCATTTATGACCATGGAGTTATCCTTGTATGATGTGATCGGAAACGTCGTAGTGGGTGCACTGGCCGGTGGTGTGATCGGATGGGTCGCTTCCCGGATCAACTAATTCCCGGAGCGGAGGGAGGCATCCATTGTCTGCCCTCCGCTCTCTCCTGATATACCATATCTCTTTGCCTTTACGTTACACCTCAAACAGGTGGGTTATGCAGTTATGGGGCTATGGGGCACTGATTTGCCTTTTGTCATCGATCCAGTTACAGGCACAAGTGCCCTATGATACACTGATTGCTACACGTGTAGTGACCGTATTTTTTGATTTTGGAAAGGATCAATTGACACCTGTTGCGAAGGACTCCCTCCTGTCTTTGATCCAGGAAGAGAGTTCAACCCCTGCCCGATGGATCGACATCGTTGCACATACAGATTCGATCGGCTCCAATCAGGCCAATCAGAACCTGGCCCAGCGCAGGGCCAAGTCCATCGCAACCTTCTTGCAAAAACAGAAATGGCCAGCTGGCTTTCTCCGAAAAACCGCAGCAGGTGAACAAGATCCGTCTGCCTCGAACGAAACCGAGGAAGGCCGCCAGAAAAACCGAAGGGCGACGATTACCCTGTTGAAACGTCGTGTGCTGACACGTATCCAGGGACAGATCCTGGATGATAGTACCGGGCAAGCACTACAGGCAACCGTGCATATTCTCGCCAGAGAATGGGAGGATTCTACTCGAAGTGACCAGGATGGAAGGTTCAGTTATGAGTTGCCCGCAGGCGAAGTGGTTCGGGTGGATGTCCGTCGGCAGGGTCATTTTTTCAGCTCTCAAATGTTACGGGCCATACCCGGTCTCCCACCACTGGATATTCGGATCAAGCCGATCGTCTCTGGAGCTCGAGCCGATATTCAAAACCTTTATTTCTACGGAGGGAAGGCCATATTGCTTGCCAACTCAGAACCTGAACTGCCGGTCCTCTATCAGTTTATGATGATCAATCCAACCATTATGGTAGAGATCGCCGGCCACGTGAATGTGCCCTGGAGCCCTCCCGTAGATTCGACTTCCGAAAGCTTCGACCTGTCGATGCGTCGTGCCCGGTTAATTTATGATGATCTCATCCAACGAGGGGTTTTAGCCCATCGATTGACTTATCAAGCTTACGGGAATTGGGAAATGCGTTTTCCCAATGCCACTACAGCACGTCAACAGGAATTAAATCGACGTGTTGAAATTCGGATATTGAGTACAGGGGAGATCATTAGTAAAAAGGCACCAATAAATAATACGAGAATTGATGGTGGGCAATGAATGTTTATTCGTTGATGGGTTCAAGTTCAATAACCACATCACACAATCACGAAATAACCCTCCTTCCATTGAAGTCGGCGTTGGCTTGTAGGACCGAATGCCGAACACCAAATACTGAACTCCGTATTCATTCCATTCCCCGGAATACCCCAATACCGAATTAACACTCTCCCTTCCAAATTCATTCATCCCGCATACAAGCCTCTCTCAGCGCCATCATCGCCACCAGTCCCTTTTTACGCGCAGTAGCGCGATTCCGTTCCGGGATCAATTCTGGATCAGGGTAATGTTCCAGTACTTGGGTAATGCTGTCCTCCCGAATAAGGTGGAGCATGGGATGAGGAGATCGATTGGTATAATTGGCAGGATCGTCAAGGTTGGTATCGGCAAACTGGTAGAGTGGATGGAAACTGGCAATCTGATAAACCCCTTCATACCCCTGGTCGATCAGGAGCTGCTCGCAAAGACTCAGCATATCCAGATAGTCCATAAAATCCGCATAAACTCCAGGGAGGATGAGCAGGGTGGTCTCCGTTTCTGGTTGCTCATCCAGATGGTAGGCTTCCTGGATCACAGCCTCTAAGACAACCTGAAGGGGAGCAGGGTCGACTATGACATATCGGATCTTTTCCTGTTGGTAAGGTTGTGCAGCAAAAGGACAGAATTGTAAACCGATCACTACCTCCCGGATCCAGGTCCGGGTCTGAGCGATCCATTGATCGTGGGGTTGACTCATGAGGCCCCAAGATAAGCGTCCTGACGCTGCTGGCTTGTTGAGAACACAAATCGATGATGTTGATCGATCCAATAGGGGCGTTCTTCGAAAGCATTCACCTGGTGAGGTGACATCCGTTTTCTTTGTGACAAATCATCATTATGCAAACTATACTTGGAGCAGGAGGGGCGATCGGGAAAGATCTGGCAATAGCCTTGAAAACTTATACCAAGGATATTCGCCTGGTCAGCCGCCACCCCGAAAAAGTAAATGAAACGGATGAGTTGATGGCCGCCGATTTACTGTCGCCTGAAGAAACGGATCGAGCCATCGCCGGATCAGAGGTGGTCTACCTGGTCGTCGGTTTGAAATATGAGTTTCAGGTTTGGCAGCAGCAATGGCCTGTAGTGATGAATAACGTCCTGACCGCCTGTCATCGTCACGGGGCCAAACTGGTCTTCTTCGATAATATTTATATGATTGATCGAGAACATATCGGGCACCTGACCGAAGAATCGCCCATCCGCCCGTCCAGTAAAAAGGGCTTTGTCAGAGCCCAGCTGATTCACATGATTGACGATGCCGTCCAGAATGGTGAGGTGGAAGCCATTATCGCCCGATGCGCGGATTTCTATGGTCCTGGAGTCAGCAATAGTGTCCTTCAGGAAACAGTCCTCAAACCACTGAAAAAGGGAAAGCGAGCCAACTTCCTGGCCTCACCACAGTACGTGCATACGTACACCTATACCCCGGATGCCGCCCGGGCCACCGCCCAACTGGGCAATACCCCTTCCGCATTTAACCAGACCTGGAACCTGCCCACTACAAAGGAACGGTTGACCGGGAAAGACTGGCTGCATTTGATCGCTAAAGAATTGGGTGTGCCGCCCAAATCCATCATCATACCCCGTTTTGTCCTTTCACTGGCCGGATTGTTTTCCCCTATGATGAGGGAGGTCAAGGAGATGAACTATCAATACGAGCGGGATTACATCTTCGATAGCAGTAAGTTCGAGGCGACTTTTGGGTGGGCCCCCACTGACCCTCAAACGGGCATTCGGGCTGTTGTGGCCGAGGGCTAGCCCCCCCCATGATCCAAGTGGCAGTAAAATGCCAGTGATGTAAGGGATTCCGTACCTTCAGTTGAACTAGGCCTGTTGGTTTTGTGTTTTAAAGTATAGTGCTGGTTGCTTCCAGCGTCCCATTCATCACCCCTGCTTATATGGTCCGTATCCGTCCCCTACTCCTACTCCTGTTTTTCTGTGGGAGCTCAGCGCTCATGGCTCAGTCAAAGGCCAAATCACCAGTCGAAATCCAGGCGCTGATCCAATCCTGGAAGAAGGAGCCTCGGGGCCCGTTCAAAGATATCCGTTGGTTTTGCCCGGATGGATCGACCCGTGCTGCCCGGGATCCGTGTCCGGAAAAGAATGGTGTCCAGCATGCTCGCTATCGGGATGAAGTGGTTTCCCTGGGGAAGACCAATCAGGTCTATTTGATCCAGATCCTGGCAGGATCGGAATATGCACCTTTTTGGGATGCTACTCAGGGACATAGTCGGATCAAACAGTATCAACTGGCCAATTTTCTCAAAGAAGCTGACAATGGGTGGTTGTTGCGACGAGCCCGTTATTATAGAGGCGCAATCCAGGAAGAAGACGAATCCAGTTGGGGTATTACGTTTTACCAGTGGTTGTTCAAGGATGATCAAGCTGTAAAAGATCAGTTTTTTCTCATCCGTCAGTCCGCCCGGGACATTCCCCATGCCGCCGATGATAATATAGCCCAACGAATCCGGGCAGCATCCAAGGCCATTGCAGATACCTTTCCGTCCTTTATGGATCTGCGGGTCAAGATCCATGGACAACCGGATGTCTCTGATTTGGGAAAGACACGTGGGTTTTACAGCAAAAACAAAAGCAGAATGATCCCTTATGTATCGGACTTGTTCGATCAGCTGATCGCTGATCTGGAGGTGCGGTACAAGCCACTCAGTGTTGCGGATCTGTCAAAATATAAATCTCAGATGCCGAAAGACTCCCGCTTGCGGGAGGATCTGGATCGCTTTCTAAGCGCTTACCCGAAGGAAACATCTGCGCAACGGCAGAGCCTCTTACTAGCCGACATCCTGTTGACCCTTCGGATACAAATGACAGAGGCCATCGGCTCCAAATCGAGGGCCGCTTGTTTGGACCTCAGTATCAAGCTGGAAGAAGCTTTTCTCCAGGCCGCAAGTGGATGGCGCCCCCAGACGCTACAAGAACAATTTACTAAAGTGCGCTGCCTGAATCAGGTAGCGGCGGCAACCGGATTTCTGGAGTTGTGGGAATGGGAGATGGTAGCCGAATCTCTGGTGATCGACACGAGTCAGGAGATCACACTTGATCAATTTAAACAATTCACTCGTCAATCCCAGGCCGCTGTAGAGTGGGGGACAGGAATGGTTCGGGCGACCTATGGGGCGGTAGTCAAGCAATACGCAGAATTTGAGCCTCTGGCTAACGGATATCCCGACGATGTGGTTCGCTCATCTGTTCTCTTGCCTTTGGGTCAGGAGGTCAGTGCCCTGGCCAGTCAATATGCAGAAGCAGCAGGTATGGCGAATCAAGTGATGGGCATACCGGGGACCAATGGACTTCGTGGGCTAAACCCGGGATACGCCCTGGGTGAACTGGTGGTTATCGATGATCAGTCCGAAGATCTGGATGTCTCTGCCGACAAGATCTATGTCTTCCATCATCCCCCCGCCGATCTGAAACCTATCGCCGGGATCGCCACTGTGACGGAAGGCAACCTGGTTTCGCATGTACAGTTGCTGGCTCGGAATCTGGGCATACCCAATGCTGTACTCAATGCCCGTGATCTGCAAGACCTCCTGGCCTTTAATGGACAGAAAGTATTTTATGCCGTGTCCAACACAGGGACGGTTATTTTGAAACCGGCAGCAGAAATGACTCCCGAAGAAGCAGAATTATTCACGCAAAAGGTACGGAGTGAAGAGTTGATCCGAGTGCCTGTTGAAGACATGGATCTGACAGTCAGAACTGTCGTTGATCTAAGAGAGACACGCGCCATCCATTCCGGTATCTGGTGCGGCCCCAAAGCAGCTAACCTTGGTGAATTGAAACACCTCTTTCCCGATCATGTGGTCGAAGGGCTGGTCTTGCCATTTGGCTTGTTTCGAGACCATATGGATCAGCTCATACCCGGTGCGAATGAGAGTTACTGGTCCTTTTTGACCGGCATCTTTCGCAGGGCCGAGAATATGCGCAAAGGAGGTGCCTCAGATGAACAAGTGGAGAAGATGGTCCTGGATCAGTTAGCTCTATTGCGAATCGCGATCAAGTCCATGCCCTTCTTACCTGGAGTTCAACAGAGCCTCCGCGAACAGTTTACTCAAGTCCTCGGTGGGCCTTTGGGTAAGGTTCCGGTATTTGTCCGAAGTGACACCAATATGGAGGATCTCAAGGATTTCACGGGTGCAGGACTAAACCTGACCCTGTTTAATGTCCTGGATGAAGACAAGATCATGCAGGGTATCCGAGATGTCTGGGCGTCACCATATTCCGAACGCAGTTATCGCTGGCGGCAACGGTATCTGCTTGATCCGGAGAATGTCTATCCTTCCATCCTGATCATCCCGAGCGTCGATGCAGAACGATCAGGCGTGATGATCACTAAAGGGGTGACAACAGGTAGGGATGATCAGGTCACCATCGCGTTCAGTAAGGGCGTCGGTGGTGCTGTAGATGGTCAATCAGCGGAGTCCTGGCTCATCGACAATGATACCACCATGCAATTGCTGGCCCCGTCCAGGGAGACCACTTATACTGCTATTCCGTCCAGTGGTGGCACGAAAAAAGCAAATTGCGACCTATCCAACCGCTTGTTGACGAAGGCAGACCTGGCCGCATTGAATCAGATGGCTTCGCAAATGCGTTCAAAATTGAATGCCACTGGTCCATTGGACATTGAGTTGGGGGTCAAAGCAGGTAAGATCTGGTTGTTTCAGGTCAGACCTTTTGTCGAAAATAAAAAGGCAGCTGCCTCAGCATATTTATTATCCATTTCACCAGATCCGGATCTTTCGAAGAAGATTCCTTTTCAGATCTCAAAGCCAAAACATGATTAAGCGTGGACTTATCCTTCTATTGGTGGCGCTGGTATTCCCCGTCACCCTTTCCATATCGTATCCCATTGACGGTTTTGCGTATACCAATATCAAGCGGCTGAAGTACATCCAACTGGTCCAGGAAGGTGAGATTCAGGGCAAGGCCCCTATCCCCGGTGCAACTAAATCCATCCACGACATTCGTCTGAATTTAGTGGGAAAAGCAGGGGATGTTCTGGCTGAATTGCCCAGCCCGGATCCAGGTTTCCAGAAGGCGATCAATGGTCTTTTTCCCAACCTGAATGAGAACTATTCCATCTCCGTGCTTGACATTACACCAGGCCGGCCCTTTCGTCTGGCACAGCGAAAAGAGATGGGCGGGTATCAACCCGGCAGTGTAGGTAAGCTCGCCGTAGTTGCCGGTTTCTTTACGGAACTGGCCAAGGTCTATCCCGGTGATTTTGAAGCCAGACAGGACCTGTTGTGTACCAAGATGGTACGCGGTGGATCCTGGGCGATGACCGACTCGCATACGGTTCCTTTTTTTGATCTGGGAACGAAAAAATTGACCAAGCGTACGCTGAAACCACCCGATACCTTTCTGCTTTATGAATGGTTGGACCACATGCTTTCTGTTAGTAATAATGGAGCAGCCAGTGTTTGTTGGCGAGAGGCGATTTTGATGCGTGTCTTCGGGGCTCGATATCCGAATCTTCAGGAAGCCGAAGCGGAGGCCTGGTTCAAAAGCACTCCCAAATCTGAACTGGCGGATATCGCCAATGCTGTGGTTCATGAGCCACTTCGCAAATTGGGGATCACGGAAGATGAATGGCGTCTTGGTCAGCTCTTTACCCGAGGAGGTACAGCCTACATACCACCCAAAGGAGGAAGCATCGGCACTCCGAACGGGCTGATGAAATTTCTGGTGGCCATGGAACGCGGAAAGGTCATTGATGCGGAATCCAGTCTGGAGATCAAGCGATTGCTTTACATGACTGATCGACGCATTCGATATGCCAATGCTCCTTCTCTAAAAAAGGCAGCTGTTTACTTCAAGTCTGGAAGCCTCTATAAGTGTGCACCTGAAGAAGGATACACCTGCGAAAAATATAAAGGCAACGTGGATAATTTTATGAACTCCATTGCCATTGTCGAACATCCAGATGGCGTGACCTATATGGTTGCGTTGATGTCGAATGTCCGAAAGAAGAACTCCAATCAGGATCATATGGCCCTGGCATCATCGATCGACAAGGCCGTTCAATCCTTAAAATAGGCAAACTTTCAATAGACCTCAATGTACAAGACTGACCAGGGCTTCTTCCGCAGCCTTTTTCAGTTTGGGATTGGACGAGGTCAGAAAGACCTCCATTCGCTCACGATGGAGGGCAAGACCTGTTTCGCCGATGACCCGAATGACGGCCAGTTTGATCTTTTCATCCCTGCCTTTCAACAGTTGATCAAAGCAGTCTTCCTCTGAGGGGGCTTTGACGTTCAGCCGCAGAATGGCGGCATCCGATGCGGGGTCGATGAGTGCTGACTCAACAATAGGGATGAGGATCTTTTTCAGATCTGTTTCCAGAATATTATCCAGAAACTCCACGGCATTGAATCGAACATCCGGATTATGCGCTTTGATGCCCTCGTAAACAGGGTTGATCTGGCTGGGAGAGTACCGTAACCCAAGCAGGTGGAAAATGCGTTCAAGCGTACCATCCAGCCGTCGTTCAAGAAGGGTGGTGAGAGCCTGGCGGGCTTGTTGGGTTGGTTGTTCATCTTGAACCTCCAGCCGTTTCTGCGTGTAAAGGTTTCCGAGCGTGTTCTTGTAGAGGTGAGTCTCATTAATGATCAACTTGATGGTCTCCTTCTCGCTGATATACAAATTGGGAAATTGCTTCCGCAACACCAATAAGGATTGGAGAGCTGCGAGTCGGACGCTGACATCGGTATGGCCAATCATGGCGAACAGAAAGGAAACCGCTTCCGGAGCATTGATCCCCTCTGCCAGGGATGGAATCAATCGAAGCAGCTCGGAGGAATGTCCCGGAGTCGACACAAAGGCCTGCAAGTCTGGTAATAGAGAAGGGCCAAATTGTGACAATGCTTTTGTGGCTGTATCCCGGGTCTCCTTGGCTGGCAAGTATGCAATCAGGACAGGTATGAAAGATGGATCCTCGGCATTGCCCATCGCCAGTAATACCTGTTGGAGTACGCTTTGTTCTTCATCCAGAAGGAAACGATCCAGAAGGCCGTATTGGCCTCGGATCCGGCCATGCCCGATCGCACGGATGATCATGATCTTATAAAGCCTTCGGGAGTCTTCGTCCTTCAGTAAGGTGAGATAATGCGTTTTGTCGACAACCAGGTCTTCGATCTGGAAAAGTCGCTGCATTTCCGGGTTGTTGCGCGACTCCATGGCTAGCCCGACGAGTGCAGCACCATTGATCATCGGATCAGCATCATTGAGATACTGATTGATGAGGTTGACCCGGTCTCGGCGTGAATGCCTCAGTATGGCTGTAAACGCATGATATCGGACTTCGGCATCTTCATCTTGCAAGAGTGGTGTGAATTGCTCCTTTATGGTGTGATCCGGATGAAAATAGAGACATCGAAGCGCAGCAACCCGAACAGCGGGTGACTCATGACTTATCAATGGCAGGGTATCCGGAATCAGTCGGACTTCTTTCAGTTCCTCGATTTTGCCGAGGACGAAAAGCAGTTGACGTTCAGATCCATTCAGAAGGACCCGACGCATTCCTTCGAGTACGGAACCTTCAGAATTGGCTGTCTTTTCTTTCTTTTTAGGATCTGCAGATGCCGTGAGATTTTCCTTGAAGCTGCGGATGTATTCCTTTCGAATTTCCAGGGCGAACCAAATCCACAAACCCACCAGAACCATGATCAGCAGACTGACCGCTCGGAGCGGAAGGTCGAGGCCATTGATCAGGAAGAGAAGCAGGAGTCCGCCTATGCCTGTAGCCGCCGTGTCCACAAATACATCGATAAATGTTTTGGCCTGGCTTTTTGTGGCAAGTGGGATCGGGAGGATCAGCAGTTCCACTGCAGCTTTATTGATCGATTGTTTGATCGACACATCAAAGAGCTTCAGTGCGATCCCTGCCCATAAAACCGGGGTGATCAACAAGAGAGTCGCGCCTCCGAACAGAGCCAGTGGTAGGATAAACAGGGATTTTCCCACACCATAAATTCCCACCACCCGTCGGGTAATGAAGATCTGAATGATCAAAGAGATGATGTTGAATGTCGAAAACCAGAATCCGAAAAAGGCGGCGAGATTATCGGCATCGGGAATGGCTGCAGAAGCCAGGGCACTGTACTGATATTCGACCAGTTTGGCGATGACAATACCAATACCCACAATCAAGGCCAGGAGGGTCAGGTGCCGGGAGTTTCGAATGACCTGTAGCGGGTTCCCCTGGAGTTCAGCTGTTTTTTTGGACGTCCGGATTTGTTCCGGAGTAATATAGTCACGCCAGATGGTGCGATTGACAAAGAAACCGCCTGCTAGCAAGGCGGCAGCCATAAAGAGGAGGTTTTCATTGGATAGGATGGGGGCAAAGACCGAAGTCAGATATCCACCCATGACACCTCCGGCAAGGGCACCTGCGCCGACAAGGCTGAACAGACGCTTGGCTTCCAATGGATTGAAAACCAGGTTGGCCAGAATCCAGAATTGGGATGTGGTCAGAAGGGCAAAGATGACCTCGCCGATATAGAACACATAGATGACCCATTTTCCGGCCAGTTCCATATGGAGCAAGACCCCTGTCAGGATCATGGCTGGGATAGACACCTGATAGGTACGCAGGATCATCTTATGCAAAGAGATCCGTGTCAATGCCCGTGCATACAAGACGGAGACGATCATGGCAATACTCGCCACCAGGAGGAAGAGGGACGGGAGGCTTTTAACGCCGACATAGGAGAGGAACAGGGCGTTGATGACAGGCTTAATGATCATCAACGTACTGATGATCAGAAAGATGTTGGTGCCCATGAGGGACACCCTGCGTAATTCTCCGGGACGAATGTCAAATGTGCGGCGGAGGAAATCTAAACCCGATTCCGCCAATCTGGACAGCATGTTTTTCAGGCATTTCGTGAGGCCATCAGCGCACGATCAACCCGTTTGATCAGGTCTCTCATCAGCTGTTCGCCTTCAGGTGTTTCTGCCAGACCAACCAGGATATACTTTCTGTTCTTTCCCCATACGAGGACGGAATCTGCATGCCAGTTCTTCCATGAACCCGACTTGCGAAAAACTTTAGCATTCGGTGCGATGCGATCCAGGACATTGACAAATTTGTGATGTAATTCTGGCTCTCCCATAATGTCCAGCATTTGCTTGGAACGTTCTGGGCTGACCAATTGGCCATTGGCCAACATGTAGTAGTAACGGCATACTTGCTCAGCAGTCGCCGCATGACTGATATTCTTCAGAGGGTCACCTTTGCGGGCACCACCGCGACCATAAGCCTTGCCGACCCAAAGGCCGCCTTTGTTCTTGCGATCGTACAGATGATATCGCGGATCTTGCATGACTTCTGCAATCTTATCCATGCCTACACGATCGATCATCCGCGTTGTAGCAGCATTGTTGCTTTTGGCAATCATCAGACGCATGTCCTTTCGGACTTCGGCAGTCTCTTCCAGTTCGCCATTCTCAATGGCCTGGATGGAAGTGAGGAGGACAGCAATCTTGGGAAGAGAGGCCGCGTAAACCATCTCTTTTTTGTTGATTCCAGCAAAGCGCGCTTTCAATGGATCCCGCATATCGACCAGGCCGATGCTCAACTTTTTGGCCTTGGCCAAAGCTGCCCATTTCGGATTGGACTTGAGGATTCGATTCAGTTGTTTCTGTAAATCGGCATCTGCCAATTCATTCAGAGGGCAGAGCAGTGAATCCGGAACGTGTAAAGGAAGGTTGTTGAGTGATTCATCTGTAAGCTCAAACGAAGTCTTTGCCTTTCTCGCATTGTTGGCAAAGATGGAGCGACCAGCGGTCCAGGCAAACAAAGTAAACAGGATGAGAGAGAATATAGTGGTCACTTTGAGACGGAAGATTCGCGTCTGACCTGGAGAGAATTTTGTTCGGTGCATAAAGAGTTCGGTTGAAAAAAAGTGTCCAGCCTTTCCGGGGTGCATTGGTGCTCCGGAGAGTTAAAATCTCCTAGCGCAGGGAATATGAATACTCCCGGCATTCAGCTGACAAGACATAACCGGATTCATCATCCGATGATGTTCCTCAAAATTAAGCAACTTCGAATCAATTTGCTAGGACTTATGAAGACATTAACACTTCAGGGCGCAACCTTCTGATTGTCACGGGGTCATAGGCGATCTGCCGAGGGGGGATATTGTCTTTTTGACCCTCGAAAACCTTGATTTTGTTGGATTTCAGAGAGGTGGGAATCACCCCTACCAAAAGCCGGCATATTGCAGGGATTGTCCCGTGATATGATGAAGAAAATCATATTGCAACTGAATGATCTGGCGAATGTGCAGGCTGTCATGTGCCAACCAGTTGGCCAGGACGAAATGGCCGGACATAGGACCCAGTCGTGGATGCACAGTTGCATTGTCCCATTCAGGGTTGCGCAGCCCTTTGAGCCAGGCAATTGAATGGTCTCGTTCCTGGAGGAATTCCCCCAGAACACTGGCATAGTCCTGACCGCCATAATGACGATCGACCACCCATCCAGTGGGGTTGATGCCGGGAAATGGGACGCCAGGGGATTCCAATACCATTCGCAATCGTGTACGGAAATCCTCCTTCTCCTCATCCCTCAAATGGCACACAACCTGCAAAAGAGACCACTTGTTAGGTGCCTGGCTCCAACTGATCTGATCAGGGTGAGGCTGGGCGAGCAACTGAGCAAAGACCTCCCGGTTTCGAATGAGGGAGGATATCATAAATTCTGGAGTCGACATATTCATTCACTTGGTGCTTAAAGATAGACGGTCTGCGGTCATCCATTTTTACGGGCAGATGTAAAACAGGAGGACGATAGTCTATTAGAGATGTAAGCATGATTTAATATTCCCCAATCTGGCAAAAGTAAACCTGCATAAAGTTACGATGGAGAAGCACCTTCTGTCAATGTTTAAAGTCATTCAGGTGGCAAAGAATTGGCATAAGTAATCATCATGCCCGCGGGTATATTATCGCTGAAAATAATCGACCATGAAAAAGCTAACTTTACAATCTGCCGTATTGGTCATCATCCTTGTTTTATTGACAGCAATGTCACTCAGTCGGTGTAAGCTCTTTGACCCGATGGATGACCTTCCCACCACCCAGGTAGGAGATACATTATGGATTCACCAAGCTCCTGGATCAGATAGCTTGTTTACAGAGCCCACATTGGCAATCGGCACTAACGGGGATCTCTATTACGCCATGGCGGGTGGAACCCTGTATTGGACCAGGTCCAGAATTCGAGCTTTGGATTCGAACACCGGGACTTTACGCTGGGAATCTCCAGTAATAGATAATGTCCGTCTGTCAAGCCCCATACTTGTGGGCAGTGACGGGACCCTATATGTGATCGGTTCAACCAGGTTATATTCGATTAACCCGGGCTCGGGCCAATTTAACTGGGTTTGGGAGGTGCCAACAGAACTACCTCATCCGGATGGCACCGGAACCCTTTATACCTATGGCGAGATCGGTGCATTATCCCTGACCAATAGTGGTGATCTGGTCTTCGGAAGCGTTGGCAGTGGCGTGTACAGCCGGGCCTTGTATTGTGTCAGTCCTGGAGGCACAACAGTGTGGTATAACCTTGCTGCAAACAATGGAGCCATCCAGAGTAATACAGTGGTGGGG
Source organism: uncultured Saprospiraceae bacterium (assembly GCA_942490895.1). Taxonomy (GTDB): domain Bacteria; phylum Bacteroidota; class Bacteroidia; order Chitinophagales; family Saprospiraceae; genus JAGNXB01. Next base: position 218,463 of record CALNZC010000052.1, on the reverse strand, counting down.
CCAGGAAACAGGATTCATTACTATACGACGATCGATAACAGCATATCACTTGTCACTGTTGATGCTGCTTCAGGTATCATCCTGTGGTCTAAACCGATATATACGATCTCCAATAGTTTGAACAATCTGGCTCTGGATACGGATGGGACGATTATTGCATCATTCCGTTTGACCAGTTCTGATCCATTTCGAATGTACAGGATCCAACCCACGGATGGAAATATCCTGTGGCAAAGCGGTCATGAGAGTAATACGAATCCTAAATTAATTGGTCCGGACGGTGTGATCTATCAGGACGATAATAATTATTCAGGGCTGGCTCAATACGCTCCAGGTCAATCCTCCGCGACGGCATTTCCAGCTGCAGTTCACGTGAATCTGATCGGGTCTATCCTGACAAAGGCAAATCAACTTCTGACGATTCGAAGCAGGGACTGGGTCTCTACGGTACACGCATTTTCCCATTCAGGCCAATTGGATTGGTTTGCTCCAATGGCGAATTCACGTGAGAATGCAATGGCCCTGTCAACGAATGGAGTCGTATTCGGATTGAAGTCGAATTCTGTATTTGCCATTCAAGGCGATGAATCCGTAGCCGACAGGGGTTGGCCTAAATACACTCACGACAACAGGAATACGTCTAATGTTACCCAATAATTCAAGACTATAGTCTTCGGCTCTTAGGTTGATTTGTAGGAAGGGCGCAACATGTTGCGCCCTTCCTGGATTTTGTGTGCAAGGCTGATTACGACATGGTTGTACTTGCTGAGTTATTCTGTTTCATGAAAAAAAAAATGATCTTTAAGTCAATAACCAAAACCTGTTATCATGAATCCAATCATACGTAATGTGCTTGCTGTAGCCGCAGGTTTTGTCCTTGGCTCAGTTGTCAATATGGGCCTGATCATGGTCAGTGGATCCATTATCCCTCCGCCTAATGGTGTTGATCCCAATGATATAGAGAGCATTAAAGCCTCTATCCACCTCTACACACCTGTTCATTTCTTGTTTCCCTTTCTGGCGCATGCGCTTGGCACTCTGGCCGGGGCATATCTCGCCGCGCGTCTGGGAGCCACACGTAAGCCGATTCTAGCCTTGATCATTGGTATCGTTTTCCTCCTCGGCGGAATCGCTGCTGCCAATATGATCCCGGCACCGTCCTGGTTTGTAGTGGTCGACTTGTTCCTGGCCTATCTGCCAATGGCCTGGTTAGGTGGTCAACTGGGAAGTAAATAGGGTACGAGTAAATCCCTCCTTAAACTTGTTCTCTGTCTGCTGGGCCGGGTCTCCTGCGGGAGGTAGACGGCTGTTCGTTTTTCAATGAAATGGAAATCATTGACCCAGGATGAACGCCTGGGACACTGGACGGTCGTTCGCATAGTATTGAAGGAAATATGTGCCTGGTGGAAGTTCATGGATATCCAGGATCAGGTTCCCATTCACATCTGCGCCTCGTACCCTTTGACCCAGGTCATTCAAAATATGGACGGGGATGGTGTGATCCATTGGCCCTTCCAAGTGCAGGCTGTTGGATGCCGGATTGGTGAGGATAGAGATAAGAGGATTGACCGGGTCTTGCGGGTGGATGGGTGTGGATGATGTTTTGGCGACACGCATGCCATTCCCAAAGCTCGCTACCCACAGTTCTTTCTGGTCGAAGGGATTGAAGAATATTCGTTCTGGATGTCCGAATGGATATTCTTCGACGAGTGTCCACAAGGGCGTCGCATCCGATTTATTTGTCGTGACCCATAAACCCTGCTCTTCGGTTGTGAGATACATGGTTTCGGGGTCATGTGGATCCACGGTTACGGAACTGACCCGATGGAATTGATCATCGCCGGTTATGGCCGACCAGGTCAGTCCGCGATCTGTGGTTCGGAACAATCGGCCAAGATCATTTGCCGGGCCGCCCCAACCACTCCAGACACATGTATACCAGGTACTTTGCGAAGGATCAAATGGGTCAATAACGAGATCTTTTGTCCAGTAATCCATATCCGGATGACTGCGATTTTCCCAATTCAGCCCTCCATCCTGGCTGACAAAAACGCCACTGGAGTCACTGAAAATACTGGCAGTATTGTGTTTTCTGGCGGACCAGGTGGTCACCAGAGTGCCATCTTCCAACGCGTGAATGTTGAAGATTCGCCCCACGTTGGCGGGAGGATTTGACACCTTGGTCCAGTTTGCGGTTTCTGGGTTGTTGATCCCATCCGCACGCCAGACTCCACCGATGGCAGGATTGACAGAGATGACACCGGCATAGAGCCGATTTGTATTGGACGGATCGGTAGTCACCCAGATCACAGGGGCGTCAAAGTCTCGCATGGTAGACCAGTTTTTCCCTTTATCGATACTCCACAGGACATGACCATCTCGATAGGTTGGAGAGAGGCGCTGATCTGTGACATAAGTGGTCTGATAGATGTCGTGGACCGAAGAAGTCGCGGCAAACCAGATATCCTGAGTCTGGTGTTTGTCGATCCGGTACATGGTGTTATGACTATGTCCGGAGTAGTCAAAGCTCCAGGATTCGCCGCGGTCAGAAGAGCGGATACCGCGGATATCGGTAAAGCAACTGAAGAGGGTGGTGGAGTCAAACCAGTAGACTTGCCAGGTGGTCGTCTGCTCCATACCTACACCATGGTAGGTTTTCTTTTTGGGGATTGGGCTGTTGGCTGGATTCTCATCCTGAGGGTCGAGGTAGGCCTGATGCCAGGAGTCGCCCCCATCTCGGGTGCGATGAATAAAACCGAAATCGGTAAAGAGGACATCTTTGCTGTCCTGAGGCTGGACAGAAAAGCCCAGGGCATTGCCACCCCAGGTCCATCCGAGGTCTCCACCATCACCGGAGTACCCGGTGTAAATATTTTGATTGTTTGCCGTCAGGAAGACTCGTTCCCAGGAGAGTCCTCCATCTGTGGTCTTCAGAACATTGGCTTTTCCGCCAGGCTCGCTTCCGGCGATATAGCAGGTACTCGGGTCATTTTCAGCCATGCCCAAATACACGGCATAATCACTGTTGAGGTCAATTCCGTTCATAGATGGAATCCAGTTGGTGGACATATTGTCCATTCGATAGACGCCCCGGATCAAGCCCCAGTAATCGTAACCCAAATTTGTAGCATAGACATCCCCAACGTCTGCGGTCAGCGCAAAAAAGCGGGTGAGGTTGCCGGCTCTGCCCGCACCAAACCCGATGATCCGTTCATTCGCAGGTATTCCAGAATACCCTGCATTAGAGAAGGTAGAACCTCCGTCTGTGGAGATCAACACCCCTTCATTGGTGCCCAGATAGATATCGTCACCATCCCAGAAAACGCCACTGAGTAACACACCTGCGCCCAAGTCTGCTGCAGTCCAGATCAGTGTGGATGTCATCCCACCGTCTGATGAAAAGAAGACGTGATTGTATTGTGTCCAGATGAAGCGCTCGGGTTGATCGAAGTCCGCAAAAATGAAAAGCTTGTCTTCCCCGGGCTGCATATCTCCGGAAATGAAATCCCATGTTGTACCACCGTCTATCGTTCTAGCTGGTCGGTTGCTAAAAGAATTCGCATCATAAAGCAGCGAATAGCGGATGTTTAGGTTCTGTGTAAAACAGACCTTGCTGTAGGGCGAAGTTTGTGCCTCGGTGAAATGAATGATATCATACTTGAGTCCGGCATTTTCAGTGTGGTAAAGCCCACCCAGATCGCTGGCCAGATAGATTTCATCCGGATTTTGAGGATTTATGGACGGACTAAAGAGTGCGCCACCTCCCCCGATTCCTTTAGATTGAAAATCAGTGATTTGTGCCTGGATGTTGGCTGTCAGAAGACAGCTTGAAAGCAAAAGAGCGAGTCGAGATGTCATAATGGGGGTTGAAGTCTGTATAAATATGGGTATTTTCACCAGTTAACTGGAGGCTTATCCCTTCTGTTGACCTACTTTTTGTTTGAAATATGAAGCGAATACGATATTACAACCACGTGGAAATGAAAAAACGGATACTGCTCATTTTGTCGCTTTTCATGGCTTTGGCTACTACGATCATCGCCCAGCCCTGTGATATTCCACCCGCGACCAATAATTGCGAGAATGCACCTGTATTATGCAATTTCGATGATCTGGATGGATACTGCACTTCCATGAGTTCAGATTTGACTTTCAATGCACCTTCTCCCTTGTGTAATAATGGTGGTGCTCCGCATAACCCGTTATGGTTTGCCTTTTATGCGGGCTGTACCGATTTGCAGGTGACCATTCATTTGGCCAATTGCGATACGGTGCAAGGTACAACGGGTGTTCAGGGTGCTATTTACGGGTATGCCGGCAATGGACTTTGTCCGGGTTCCACGGATACGCCGGATGAAATCCTGGATTGTGATGGTGCTTGTCCGAATGATGACTTCCTGACCTTGAATCCGACGGGAATGACTGTTGGAAATATCTACTACTTCATGATCGATGGATGTGCCGGTTCGGCTTGCGACTTGACCGTCACCGTGGATAATAAATGTGGAGAACCCTATATCGATACGTGGCCTTCACCCATTGAAGGTCCGACGTTCATCTGCACCGGTGCTACCGGGACTTATGAGATAGAACCTCCCACCGGGGCAATTGATTTTTGGTGGTATCTCGATGGCGTCGAGATCAGTGTCGGTTCCGACAATTTTGTGGAGATCCAGTGGCCTTCAGCCGGAACATATGAATTGTGTGTGGATGCGTCCAATCAATGCGTCAGCGTTTTTGAAAACCCACCTCAAACCTGTATCACTATTGAAGTGTATGATGTTACCCCTGAGGATCCGGATCCGGTCACCATATGTGAAGACGATACGTATATGTACAATGGGGTGGCCTATCCTCCCGGTGTCCATGATGTTAATGTGCCTACAGCACAGGGATGCGATTCTATGATTATGTTAACCGTTGATCCAGTACTCAACCTGGAGAACGACTTGGGAAACTTTTATGTCTGCGAGTCTGGAGGTACAATTACAGTTGCTGGGAATACCTATTCGGCAGGTGATCAAGGTCCCCATGAGGTGGTGATGCAACAATTTGCTCCCCCCAACTGTGATAGTGCACTCTTGTTTGAGATCATACCCATTGTTGTGGACCCTTATGTTTTCGATCCACTGGAACTTGGGTGCGGCTTTTTTGAGGTAACCCTGGATGGTTCAAGTTCGCAGTATCAGCCATTTGACGCCACCGTGACCTACCAATGGACGGCTAGTGCCGGAGGAATTCTTGGATCACCCTCCGATGATGCCACGATGATCGTCGAAACAGCCGGGAATTACTGTTTGTATATGACAGTGACAGACCCCAATGGGATCATATCTTGCGTTGACTCCTTTTGTGTAACCGTTATCCAGAATGACGTTCCGGATATCAGTGCCACAACGGATACCATCACCTGTTTGAATCCATTGGCGACCCTCGTTGGCTTTACCATGATTCCCAACGCTACATATGAATGGAACGATCCTAGCGGTTTTTTTCTGGGCAACACCTCGACCATTCAAAGTGGAGAGCCTGGCATCCATACATTCATTGTAACGGATGATAAAGGTTGTTCAAACCTCATTGAAATTGAAGTGCTTTCTGATATTCAGATTCCTGATGTGACCGCATTGGCAAATGACAGCCTGGACTGCAAGATCAACACAGTTCAGCTAAACGGGAATTCCTTTACACCAGGGACGATCTTCCAATGGAAGAACAGTGCGGGGGATACCTTATCCAATACAAAAAATGCGACAACCCAACTTCCTGGGGTCTATACATTCTATGTGCTCGCACCGAATGGATGCGAAGACTCTCTTTCAGTCTTTGTCGACCAGGATATAACAGCTCCGCTGCCGACAGCATCCACGGATACACTGACCTGTCTGCTACCAATGCCTCCATTGGATGGCGGGAGTGATTTGACCAATGGCGTCTATCTCTGGACCGGTCCAAACGGGTTTACCAGTAACATGGAAGATGATGTGGCACCAGAAGGGGGTGATTATACCCTCACCGTGACCAATCCGGATAATGGATGTACAGCCGACACAACCATTACGGTTGAAGTGGATGTTGTTCCACCAGATGTATCCGCTCAAGGGGATACCCTGGATTGTATCATTACAACGATTGCACTGAACGGTAATTCCAATACTCCCGGGGCCACCTACCAGTGGTTTGACCCGGCAATGGCGCCGTTGGCAACAACACCTTCCATCAACGTGACCAATCCCGGGATTTATACACTTACAGTGACCGGGCCGAATGGTTGTACACAATCAACAACGGCTGAAGCCGTGCTCAATGCACAGATTCCGGATATTAATATTGCCCAAACAGATGATACGATCACCTGTCTGGTTCCGGATATCGATCTGACTGGAAGCTCCAGCGTTAATGTGACCTATGCCTGGACAGATGGGAATAATCAACCCGTGGGAAGCAATCCATTGCTCAATGTCACCACGGCTGGTTCCTATACCTTGCTGATTACTGCTGCTAATGGTTGTTCCAATACACAGACTATCGATATCGGTGAAGATTTGGCTTTGCCCGTGATTGACAATGTCGCTGGAGGAATTATCGATTGTGCGACGGATAGTATTCAGTTGTCAGCCTCCTCCTCTACACCCGGAGTGAGCTACCAATGGTTTAACGCTGGCGGCGTGCCCCTGAAATCGGGTCCCATGCCGTTTACAAAAGCGACTGGGACATTTACCCTGGTCGTCACAGCTTATAATGGATGTACTGCAACCATGACGGCTACGGTGACCAGTTCACCTGACAAACCGCAGAATGTCGTGGCTACTACAACTGGCCCGATAACTTGCGCAGTACAAAACGTCAATATTAATGTGACCAGTTCTACTCCCGGCCTCACCTACTCCTGGTCCGGTCCTGCCGGCTTTAATAGCGGAATGGCCATGAATACAGTCGCACTGAACGGTAACTACTCCGTAACAGTGACTGATCCGACGAATGGATGTACGGAAGAAAGTGCAGTTTCCGTTCCGATCGATACCCTTCATCCGGTATTAACACCGACTGGTGATCTGATTACGTGTGCTAGTCCATCCGCTGATATATCGGTTTTATCTGTGCCCAATACAGTGAACTATGCCTGGACGAATCCGTCCAATGCACCAGTTGGCGGAAATACATCCAGTCTGAATGTCACCACTTCTGGTACCTATAAGGTTGCTGTGACAAATCCTGTGAATGGTTGTGTGACTACCGTGCCTGTAATCGTAACGCAAAATACGACCCAACCCAACCTTGGACTTTTGTCGTCCACTACCATTACGTGTACAAACCCTACGGCCACGATCAATGCGACCTCATCCACAGTGGTGACATTCAATTGGTCTGGTCCCGGTATTGATGTGACAAACATGACTGTTGAAGACCCTATGGTCACAGTTCCTGGTCAATACACTGTGATCGTCACTGACCCGGTTAACGGATGTACGAATACACAGTCCATTCCAGTGATTGAAGATAAAGTTGATCCACAAGTCAGTATCACTGGCGGGTTGATTGATTGTACAACGCCCACGATGACAATCACGGGTACCATCAATCCGACGAACAGTGTGACGCTGGAATGGCTGTTGAATGGCACAACATTGCCAGGGAATACAACTTCAGTTCAGGCAAATCAGCCAGGCACCTATACACTGATTGTCACCAATCAGCTCAATGGCTGTGTATCGCAAGACACGGCAACGGTGGTTCTGGATGATCAAACTCCAGACGTTACGGCCTCTAGCGGCACGCTGACCTGCCTGGTGCCAAACCTGGATATTATAGCATCTTCGACCACTCCTGGTGTGACCTACAGTTGGACTGGCCCGAACGGCTTTACGGGGACGAACCCCGTTGAGAACGTCAGTTTGGAAGGCATCTATACGGTGGTTGTGACTGCACCGAACGGTTGTACAAATACAGCGGTTACCGAAGTACTGGAAGAAAAGGATTACCCGATTGCATCAGCTGCTTCGAGTAATATCATTGACTGTACCAATCAGTCCACGACCTTGTCATCCACTGGATCCAGTACTGGTACGGATTATACATACTCCTGGACAAGTCCAACAGGAACCTTCCTTTCCTCGGCTTCCTCTATTCCGAATGTGACTCTGGTCGGAACCTACACACTTTCGATTACCAATATCATTAGTGGCTGTACGGCAGAGGCAACGGTTGATGTGGAGGATAATCAGAATTTGCCTACAGGCCTGGATGTAGAACTCTCCGATCCACGTTGCTTTGGCTTCAAGGATGGATTTATTTCTATCCTCGGCGTGACCGGTGGAACACCTGAATTCCTATACAGCTTGAATGGTGGCCCATTTACCCCTAACCCACAGTTCTCAGGATTGGGTGAAGGTGGCTATACGATCACAGTTCAGGATGCGGCAGGATGCCTGTATACGGCCCCAGAGCTGGATCTGGAAGAGCCAGATCAACTTTTGGTTGAACTGGGAGAAGACTTCATCCTGCAATGGGGAAGGGATACCTTCCTTTATGCTTTGATCTCACCACCCAATGCCTTGTTGGAGTCCATCACCTGGACACCCACTGGAGTGGATACGACTTTCAATAACAATGAGATCCTGATCAAGCCATTCAATCAAACTCTTTATGGGGTGGCGGTTGTTGATTCTGCAGGATGTCGTGCAGAGGATCAGATTCTGGTATTGGTTGAAAAGCGTCGTCCGATCTTTATTCCAACTGCCTTCCACCCGGGTGGCGAACAGAATACGCGATTCTACATTCAGAGTGGACAAGGTATCACCGAGATCGAGAAGATGGAAGTCTTCAATCGCTGGGGCGAACGCGTTTGGGTGAATGAAGGATTCCAACCAAACGACCCTGCAGAAGGCTGGGATGGTAATATTCGGGACAAGCCGGCAAATCCGGAGGTCTTCGTGTACTATGCCAAGATTCTCTTTGACGATGGGGTGACCATCCTGTACAAAGGAGATGTGACCTTAATGCGCTAGGAAGAGCACAAACGAGTTTAAAGACCGGGCTGCAGGGAATTTTCCTGCAGCCCGGTTTTATGTTTTGCCAGGACCCAAAGCGGCATTGATGTTTATTCTGCCCCCTGATTTTTCCCAATCCGTAAATTCCTTTGCATCTTGGGATTGGAAAACTAGCCCATAGAAAATTCTACTCGTTGAAGATCAGGTCAGGATCATGCAATCCATTTGCCAGGGATTGGAAGGTGAGGGATTTCAGATCACCTGCGCCACGAATGGAAAGGAAGGCTATGAGCTGGCTTCTTCTCAGCATTTTGATCTGGTGGTCTCCGATGTCATGATGCCGCGGATGACCGGAGTGGAAATGGTCTCCAGATTACGCGAAGAACAGCACAACGTGCCTATTCTTTTGCTCACAGGAATGGGTGAGGTTGATCAGAAAATTGCCGGTCTGGATGCCGGTGCAGATGACTATTTGACCAAGCCGTTTGAGATGGGCGAACTGATCGCCCGAATCCAGGCTCTTATTCGCCGCAGTCGAGGGGGGCAAAGCCATCAAGCTGTCCTACGTGTTGGCGATCTGGAATTAGTCCCAGGCGCACGCACGTGTTTACGAAGTGGAGAGATAATCTCATTGACTCAGAAGGAATTCGATCTATTGCTGTATATGGTCCGGCATGCGGGAAGAGTGATCTCTAAAAAGGAAATTGCCGAGGCGGTTTGGGACATACATTTCGATACCAGTACCAATGTGATTGAAGTCTATATGAGCTACCTGCGCAACAAGGTCGACAAGCCTTTTTCCTACCCGCTGATTCACACCTCCTTCGGGGTTGGATATGTGGTCCGGATGCCGGAGGAGTTGGGATGATCCGAATGAGGTGTCCGAAAGGCAACTGATCGCCCCTTTCTACCGTATAAAGTGCTGGTTGTCATAGTTTCCTTGATAAAGATGTCAGGTGAAATAGAACGATCTGCATAGTCAATCGAACATGGGGTATTCCCATAAGAAGAATCTGTTGCGGTTCCTGCTCATTGTAGTGGGGGTGCTGGCTATTGCCTTTTTGTCCATTTACTTTCTCTTTCAACTGGATCTCAAACGAGAGTTTGAACAGGACTTGCAGGCCAGGGTGGAGATGGCTTCAGGCTTGATTGCACGAAATAAGTTTCCCGTCAGATCACCTTCCTTTATTGACCCCCAGAATCCCTTGAGTCTATCGTATACGTATCAGGAAAACGTGACGGTTTACGATCTGCATGGGAATCGGGTATTCGCTTTGAATCCAAGCCCTGTCGGGTTTGATCCAGAGGTGTTGAACTTGATTCGGTTGTACGGTGAATACCGTTTTACTCATGAGCATTATGAGGCGTTAGGCGTCCTTTGGTCCAATGCGTTTGGAGGGCAATATGTCATCATTGCGGAGGCTATTCCCGATCAAGGTGATTTACTCAACCTGCTGATCATACTATCTGTCGTTTTTGTCTGCCTGGTCGGTATGATCCTGACGGGTGGTTGGTTTTTTGCAGAACGCACCTTGAGTTCGGTGACCGACCTTTCCACACAAATGCAAGAGCTGGAACCATCAGATCTGGGCCGCCGGTTATCTGTGGACAATCAACGCAAGGAACTGGATGGGTTGGTCCAAACCTTTAACGCTTTGCTGGATCGAATCCAGGAAGCCTTTCGCGTGCAAAAACTTTTTCTGGCGAATATGGCCCATGAAATGCGGAACCCGCTTCAGGGAATCATGACTGACATCCAGGCGGCCACTAAAGACTCCTGTTCACCGGAGGATCGCGTGGTGGTATTGAAAGAAGTGCTGGCGGATGTACGAGAGCTCAACGAAGTGGCGGATAAGCTGATGTTTCTGGCCCGCCAGGAATCCGAACAATCGGTCATCCTCTTCTTGCCCTTCCGTATTGATGAGTTGATCTGGCAGGCCCGAGCATCCCTGGTGAAGACAAATCCTCAGTATCAGATCCTGTTTGAGATCGCCAGTTTGCCGGAGTCAGAGGAGGGCCTGGTTGTCCATGGGAATGAATTGTTGATCAAAACAGCATTCCTTAATCTGATGGACAATGGCTGTAAATTCAGTCCGGATCATCGGGTGCATATCCGCCTTGAATTTCTGGAAAATGGCCAGGCGTCTGTGGGCATCAGTGACCGTGGGCCAGGCATTCCTGAGGCTGAACGCAGTCGAATATTTCAACCGTTTTATCGAAGTGAGCAGACAGCGCACGTCAGTGGTTCGGGAGTCGGCCTGGCATTAGTGGAAGGAATTCTCAAGTTGCATCATATTCAATTGAGTATCCAGGATCATCCGGAAGGGGGAACGACATTTCTCCTCACCTTCCCCACCACAGGGAGCCCTGACCTCCTGGCCTAGGAAAGGACCGGGTGATCGAAGTTCAGTTGACTGGGAGGATATAGTTTCCGTTCAGTGCGATGTACCTTTGCGGCCGTATGGAACAACTGGAAAAAGAGATCGCCATTCGGCGAACCTTCGCTATCGTCTCCCACCCGGATGCAGGTAAAACAACATTGACTGAAAAGCTGCTGCTTTTTGGCGGGGCTATTCAAGAAGCGGGTGCTGTCAAATCCAACAAGATCAAGAAGACAACAACCTCCGACTTCATGGAGATTGAAAAACAGCGGGGAATCTCGGTGGCGACTTCTGTAATGGCCTTTGAATACCGTGATCTCAAAATCAATATCCTGGATACTCCGGGTCACAAGGATTTCGCTGAGGATACCTACCGGACCCTGACGGCAGTGGATAGTGTGATCGTCGTCATCGACGTTGCGAAAGGTGTGGAAGAGCAAACGGAGCGTTTGGTCGAAGTATGTCGCATGCGGCAGACACCGATTATTGTCTTCATCAACAAACTGGACCGTGAAGGTCTGGATGGATTTGATCTGCTGGATGAGATCGAAGCCAAACTCAAACTGAAGGTCACGCCATTGTCCTGGCCAGCAGGAATGGGTCAACGTTTCAAAGGGGTGTACAGCTTGTATAATCAGAATTTGGTACTCTTCCGTCCGCACAGTAAGCAGACGGATGATGTGATCGAAATCAACAGTCTTGAAGATCCGGCGCTGGATCAACATGTCGGTCCAGCTTTGGCCAAAGAGCTCAGAGATGACACCGAAATATTGGAAACGGTTTACCCGACATTTGACCGAAAGGAGTACCTGGCCGGTAATCTCAGTCCAGTCTTCTTTGGCTCCGCTGTCAATAATTTTGGTGTGCGTGAGCTCCTGGACTGTTTTGTGGAGATCGCTCCACCGCCACTGCCTCGGATCACTGAAGAGCGATTGGTCAAACCGAATGAGGATGTGTTCACGGGTTTTGTCTTCAAGATTCACGCGAATATTGATCCGCGTCATCGAGACCGTATTGCCTTCTTACGGATCTGTTCTGGAAAATTTGAACGGAATACACCGTACTTCCATGTGCGACAGGGGAGACCTTTGCGCTTCTCCAATCCGACCTCTTTTATGGCCTCCAAAAAAGAGATTGTAGATGAAGCTTTCCCGGGCGATGTCATCGGCCTTTATGATAGTGGCAACTTCAAGATTGGTGATGTGTTGACCACGGGTGAGGAATTGCATTTTAAGGGAATGCCCAATTTTAGCCCGGAGATCTTCCGCTATGTCAACAATGATGATCCACTCAAATCCAAGCAGTTTGTCAAAGGGTTGGACCAGCTGATGGACGAAGGAGTTGCACAATTGTTCACCCGGGAGATGGACGGCCGAAAGATCATTGGCGTTGTGGGAAATCTGCAGTTGGATGTCATTCAATACCGTCTTGAGCATGAATACACGGCAAGAGTGTCCTATGAACCCACCAACTTTTACAAAGCCTGTTGGGTGACGTGTGATGACAAGAAGGTGATGGCGGACTTTGAGAATCGACGAGGACGCGACCTGGCCCGGGATACGGATGACCGGCTGGTCTTTCTGGCGGAATCACCCTGGATGCTCAAAATGGCTCAGGATAATCACCCCGAAGTGGAGTTCCATTTTACCAGCGAGTTTTAGATACACCAGTCAGCCCTCACGAAAGTGAATTGAGTCTCGTTTCTGGAAGGGAACATCCGTTTGGGTTAGATCTGACTTCAATGGTTGGACAGCTGTGACGGTTCATTCGAAACGATTGAAACCACCCCCGCTATGAAGCACTTCTTCCTGTTGAGTCTGTTCCTCGGGCACTTCCTGTGGGCCTATGGCCAATTTGAGGCGATGCCTTCACCGACAAATCAAGACCTGCGAGACGTCCTTTTTGTCAATCCATCTCTGGCGGTTGCCGTGGGGGATTCAGGCGTCATCATCCGCACCACTAACGGAGGCCAAAGCTGGGACCTGGTTCTGGAAGCTGATCAGGAGTCCTTTGTCAAGGTGGCTTTTTTTAATCAATTGGATGGCATAGCAGTGGGGTCGAATATATTCCTGACATCGGATGCTGGGAAAACCTGGACCAATCAAAATCTACCAGGTTCCTTTGCGGATGTCGAGGTATTGACCAACTCGGTTTGTCTTGTCAGTTCACCTGTCACTGGAATCTGGCGTTCAGTGGATATGGGTAAGACATGGGAAGTGTTACTGGACGAGACAGAGGGTGCAGGAATTACCCATATGTCATTCATTGGAAGTATGAAGGGGTATGCTCTCCAAACCGGACAGGGTGGCGGTACCATGAGCACATTGCATACCGCTGATGGAGGAGTGGTCTGGGATACGATTGAGGCACAGAGTGGTCAGGATAATACTGTCCTGGAAGCACTGGAATTTGTGAATTCGAACGTTGGGTTTCGCGCGGGATGGTACCTCGGTCATTTGACCCGTACGGAGGATGCCGCCGTCAATTGGGCGCCGGTAACGTATACCGATCCAATTATTCAAGGCCAATGGTATGATGTTCATCCCGTTTCTTCAGATATCGCCTATGTCTGCGGATGGTACGGATCTATCGCCAAAACCACGGATGGTGGATTCACCTGGTATCCACTTGAATCTGACGCTTCCAGCACCACCAGTTTGTATGGTATCCATTTTATCCATCCATATAAAGGATGTGCAGTAGGGTATGGTGGGAGCATCGTGTGTACGTCAAATGGTGGTGAAACTGTACAGACGAAAAATCCTGCGCCTGACATCCGGATCCACACATATCCCAATCCAGCCATTGATCAGGTCCACCTGATTCCGGAAGGCGAGGTGATCCTGCATGGTCTGGAACTTTGGAATGCCCAGGGACTTTGTGTGATGAAGCAGAAGGCATCAGACCTGTTCGATGTCAGCGCCTTGCCTAACGGTTGGTATCTGCTGAAAATGAATACATCTCGAGGATTGGTGACGGAAAAGCTGCTCATACAGCGATAAGAGCGGGAGTTTGAAAAGGTCAGGGTTGGCAAGCCGCAAATTCCCGGGATTTTCGGATTATTGCAGGAATGATCATTCACGCACCGTTTTCATCAGAACAACTGATTGCTTGCGAAAGCACCCGTTTAGGAGGTGCCAGCCAGTCGCCTTACGACTCCCGAAATCTTGGAATATTTACTTCAGATGATCCTGCAAAGGTCCAGGAGAATCTGGGCTTACATTGCTCAGAACTCGAGATTCAGTCAAGCCAGCTGGCCTTGTCCAGGCAGATCCATGACAATCAGATTTTGGTCGTAGAACGCTCGGGCAGATATGAAGGTTTTGATGCCCTGATCACCAACCAAAAGGAAATCTATCTGGGGATAGGCACGGCCGATTGTTGTGCTATTTTAATCTATGATCCTGTTCAACAGGCCGTGGGTGCGGTTCATGCGGGATGGCGAGGTGCATCTCTTCAAATTTTGTCGAGGACGATTGTGGCCATGCATCAACACTATCAATCGGATCCCGCTGACCTTTGGGTGTATTTAAGTGCCAGTATTGGTTGGCCCCGCTACGAGGTTGGTGAAGAAGTGGCAGACCAGTTTCCAGACTTTTTCCTGAGGCCCGGGAACCAGGAAGACAAGTTTTTTCTGGATGTAAAAGGATTTGTTTTTGCCCAGGCTCTGGCTGCTGGGATCACGAATGAACACGTCACCGGGTCCAGTTATTGCACCTTCGATGAACCGGACCTGTTCTATTCCTATCGACGCGATGGTGCACAAAGCGGCCGAATGCTCAGCTTGATCGGCATGAGGACTTAGTTCACCTGGACGATGCCTGGCCGTCCTCTCCTGTTTTCTTATTTTCAACGATTCAAACTCGCTCGTATCATGGATATTCTCAAAGAGATACACACCTATACCTTAGACCTCTATTCCGGAGGGACCAATGCCAGGGGCTATGAATATCAAGCGGTGATTGGGCTTCAGGAGTCGGATGGATCGACGATCGGTGGGATCTATTTTCATCGAGATGTCAAGACGATGCCAGAGCATGATGTTCAGGATCCATCCGGTTATGTATGGTGTCATCATCATTGGGATGACTATGCAGCCATCCTGGATATGCTGCGCAATGAGACCCCGGTTTTTCTGCGGTATCTTGATTCATGGTCAATGGCCAGTCTGACGACCTCTCCCGAACCGATTGGCGAAGGGGAATGATGATCTTAAACCCAGGTTCAGCACGACTTCGATCCATGTTTATACTGGTCGCATGCCTGACCGGATCCGCCCTTTTCGCTCAACGGGAATATGTCCAGGTATTTGACCAGATTGATGTTAACTATCAGCATTTTGGATATGCTAAAATGGCTTCATCGCCGGATAGGGGTTGGGCTGTAGCCGAGTGTGATTCTGCAACACGGGTCGTCAGGGTGATGTACTTTGATTCATGCGGAGACCTCTCCTGGGCAAAGGCCCTCACCTATCCGTTATCCTTTCGTCCGTACAGGGTCAGCGATGTGGTGATTGACAGCGCTGGCCAAATCCTGGTCGGGACGATGCATTTTGGGGGTAACCAAAGCGCCTTTCATCTGGTCAGGCTGGATGCGGAAGGAGGCATGGTCTGGGCCAGAACATGGGGGGCAACAGATTTTGGGCCAGGAGTCTTCAAGATGGGATTACTGCCGGGAAACCGAATCTTCATCGTCGGATGGTGCAATCCCATTGGCGTGGTTTCCGACATGATCGGCATCCTCAATGCAGATGGCGACCTGCTGAGTTTACGACGGTATTATACCTCGGTTATCGGTTATTTAACCGTTGCTATTCCACTTACAAACGGGCATATATTGATGCGAAGAGGCGACCGGCTGTACGAGGTTGATCCAGACAATGGTCAAGTGGTCTGGCAGACCTGGCAGATCGCACCGTTATACAATAGTGTGATCCCTGTCGAGTTGGATAGTGGATTTCTGCTTCTCGGTCAATTCGCAAACAGCAATTATCTGTATTCTGCAGTCCCCGTTTTTGTAGATGATCAGGGACAATTCCTTTCCCGGGGGGAGATGTTTCGAGCTAATGGAGGGGGCTTTACCAATGTGGAGAACTTGCAGATCCGCCGGGTCGAACCACTGCCTAACGGGCATTTTGTCACCGTGACCACAGATTCTCTTATCAAGGGGTATCTATCTGTAGTGATCTTCGATGATCAAGGGAGTCTGGTGAAGCAGATCTATATCAACCCGGACCCAGGTCAGACCCGCTTGTTGAATCACGATTTCTGTCTGCTTCCGAATAGCCGGTTGGCTATTGCTGCCAATCTGAACGGGAAGCTCGCAATGGTTACCGTGGACCTTGACGAACCAATGCTGTGTGGGGCAGAGACGGTATTACAACCCATACCTTATTCGACCAGTGGGTACAGCACCGAATTGCCCATGCAGCCTGCAGACTATGTCCTGCAGGAGGTGGTCATTGATGTGACTGTAAACGACTTTGATCCTGGCTTGAAGGCGATCTGTGATGATGTATTCATGCTTCCGGATCTGGATACCCTCCTGATAGGTTGCCCAGCGGATACCCTCTGGGCAGAGGCACAATTTCCTGGTGCGACAGCATGGGCCTGGGAAAGTGGGGAGACCAGCTCTTCAGTTCCACTGCTTGTTGGTCAGGAAGGACGAGTTCAGGTATGGGTGGGTTGTCAGACCTTCCACTCTTCTTTCCACACCGAATTAAAGGAAGATTGCCCATGTCCGGTTGACTTTCCCAATGTATTTACGCCAAATGGTGATGGCGTAAATGATGTTTTTGGACCGGTGGCAGACTGCCGAATCGAAGCGTATCAACTCCAGGTCTACAGCCGTTGGGGAGACTTGGTCTATTCTTCTGCTGATCCTCAGGAGGGTTGGGATGGGCAACTACGAGGCGAAGCACTTCCGTCTGACAGTTTTGGCTATCGGGTGGAATATCGGACAACAGGGATGTTGGAATCCCGAACTATTCGGGGGGAGATAACCTTGGTTCGATAGTACCCTTTGGTGAATTGGGGAATTTAAAAAAGGCGGTACCGCAGAACGCGATACCGCCAGGTGTCCATGAGATATAGTGTCTTAATGCAGGATGACCTTTCCGCTGTGCAGAGCCTTTCCATCACCCTGGATCAGATAGAAGTAGATGCCTTTCTCCAGGCCAACTCTATTCAGGATGTATACATTCCCATTAAATTGGTCCTTTCTGATGGTGCGGCCCATTGCATCCAGGAGTAGGAACTGAGCATCGTTGTACCCTGTTCCGTCCAGTTGAAACTGGACATCCACTTGAGCAGGATTCGGGAATACATTCAGCGTGCCGGCTCCAGGCTGGGGTGTGATGACATCACTGATCACTTCGATGAAATCTTCACCCACTGTGTGACTGACGGTATTGGTCATGATCACATCGTTCTTGTCAAAGTAAATGGCGGCCTGGTTTTCAATGATTGAACCAATCGCCAGATCTACGTGCTGGTCAATCGTGAACTTTACATATCCATGGGAGCCAGCCTCGTTCACATTCTCCTGTGGGAGGATGATCGGATCAAACGTAAATCGCATGATGTGACCTTGCAGGAGTTCGAATTTGTATTTGTGGCTGGAAGGTCCAGTCCGAATCGTCATTGGATCAAGCAGGCTTGATAATGTATCGAGCAAGACGACCTGGAATGCCGTATCTGTTCCGGTGTTCTGGAACTGAAGCAAGTATTCAATTTGAGTATTCTGCTCAATGTAATGAGATGATCCGTAGCCACCTGGGAAAGCGGACTTCGCATTCGGATCGAAAGAAGAGACGTTTGCTTGACAATCATTTGCAATAAACGGACTGGGGTTTTCGAAAGGGAAGGCATTCTTTTGTCCTCCATTGTATTGTTCTTCACAACCCCTGACAGTGATAGCGACATTCCCCGGGTAAGGATGGTCAGGTTCCTGCTCGGCCTCCAGATGCCATGGATTGCCGTTCGAAGGGATAGCAGGCAGGTCCAATGTGCCACTTGCATTGAGGTTGAACTCATCCTGCATAAACATGATGACATCCTCCACGATTGTGTATCCCAGTGGGCCAGACATATTTCCCTCACCTGAATTCCGGATCTGCAGATAAATGCTATCCTGATCGCAATAGCCAGAGACTTCGATGTTGGCTCCAGACCATTCAGGTGATGGAGGACATAATGTGTCAGGCAGGAAATAAACTTCAGAGCAATGGGTATACCCTAGAGGTGCACCACAACTAACATTGCATTCCAGAGTTACTTGACCACTGATTCCGGGTTCGAGATCACCCAGTTCAATTGCAAATTTATTGTTCCCTAATGCAGTCGCTTGGAGTGAGCTTCCAGTGAATTCCAGATAGCTGTCCAGGGTGACTTCTATTGACGCATCCGGGATGATTTCAGCGCTGTAATTCGTATAACTGACCGTATACGTGTTTGCATCGCAACGACGGAGAAAAGGTGCAGAGAGTTCTACCTCTACAATAGGACAGCTGCTGTTCAGTTGTACGGGAATATGTTGCTCGCCGGGGTCATTCTGCGAGCAAGGAACTTCCCAGGTTGTTTGGCATCCCTGTCCATAAGAGAACGGCACGTCAAGACTCAATTCCAAAAGAAGGTCGGTCGGACAGATGCCAGTGATCGAATAGCTCCCATCTGATTCAGTAATGGCTGTGTATACTTTACCGGAAAACATCCCGATCGCCTTGACAGGCCAGCCAGCCAGTGCAGGTTCGCCACCATCCAGAGTGCAATTGGTAAGTGTATCAACAAATACCTGACCGGATGCAGACAGGAGAATGGTATCAGTGTCATTCAGTGTTATCAGCTGAACATAGCTGTATTTGCCACTGATCGGTCCTAGAGCCAGAGTAGGGAGTCCATTCTCGAGCAAGTACATGGAGTCCAAGGTGCACAAGGTTAGATATGCATCTCCTAATTCACCATTGTTGTCAAGATCCAGGCGGGGCAGTTCAATTCGTGGATCGTCGCTGTTGTCTTTGCATGGGTCGTCAATGAACCAGGTGCGAATGACCAGATCTGTGGCATTGTTGCAGGTCAGATCGATAAGACTGTCGGTATATGTAGCAGACATCAAGCCGCCATTCAGCCAAAAGAAAAGGCTGTCGGGTTGGGGTGCACCAATTACAGGGTCGACAGGAACCAGGAGTTCAAGGCCGTAAATGATCTCGATTTTCTGAATGGAGGTATCTGAAAGATTAAAGGATAAATCGGCTGCCTGGAAAGCACGAATGATTTCCACAGGCCGATCACAACTGTCCAGTTTGACGATAACGGTTTGTTCGATGACTGATGGGCCACAATAGTCGTAGCTGGTCGCAGCCCCCAGAAGGAGGTTCATCTGAAGGAAGTCTCCAACATCAACACCCAGGGCACTCCATGCGGAACCAGTGAATGAAAGATCACCAGGTGCCACACATGCTGGGGAAGTGATGTCTGGCAGACAGGATGGGGCGGTGATCTCCACGTCCACCATGCATACCGTGGTGTTGCCTGTTTTGTCGGCTACCCAAAGAATGATCGGGCTGTAAGAGCCTTCTGCAGTGAATTCGATCTGTGTCTCCACAGGCATGGACGGGGAGGGCATGGCTGACGCTTCAATGGCAAAGCTGAGATCTGCAGTAGATGTACAGTTGTCCCAGCTCCCGTCATTGAGCTCAAGTGCAGTCAGATAGGTCAAATCCGGACCGTCCATACTGAGTGGCAAAGAAATGAATGACTCACAAACAGCTACGGGTGGGATCACATCATCCTGGCAATCCACAAAGACATCTAAAATGCACCAGCAAGCGTTTGCCGTGTTGATGTCGGTTACACTGACGAAATGTTGTCCCTCATCAGCAGCGGTAAGGGTTATTGAGTAGCTCGAGGCACTGGGTGGATCAAGAGATAAAATAAAATCAGTGTAACAATACATCCCTCCCTGAAGAATATCATCTGGAGTCAGAGAGACAGATTCACCCGTTTCTAATTGGACCTCAAGTTGATTGGGGCACGCTGGAAGAGGATTGATTCCCTGGCACTTTTCCAGGATGTTAATCTCAGTCATGCAGACATTATTATTCCCTGATTCATCGATAGCCCAAAGGGTGACGACTTGAGGTCCAATGTCTTTTAATGAAAAGGTGACGCTGGTCGTGAGGGGTGGATTTTGTGAGGCGTTTCCTTTTTCAATTTTCAAGATGAGATCAGTGTCTACTGTACAGTTGTCCCAAGATCCATCATCTACTTCTGCAGCATGTAAGGTGGCAGTAAATGAGATGGCGTCTAATTTGATGTCAAGGTTTGCATCACAGATGACAACAGGTGCAGTGATATCCGGATTGCATTGGCTTTGAGCGGAGTTGGAGAATCCAAAAATAATCAGGAAGCTCAGGCAGCAGAGAAATAGCTTGTTCATGGATGGGCGATTCAAAAGGTGGAATGAATGGTCAGCAGCCGACAAGTCCTTGGTTGCTTGTTTGGTGGCTACAGAGGGTGGGCCTTCATTTGTTAACAAAGGTCGTCCATTTCTACGGGCAGTTCTCGATGGCGAGTTGTTCATGGTCAGTAAGTCTAAAGTTCGCTTGATGTTTCTTTCACGATACAAATATGAAGGCTACCCTTGCTGCATACAAAGACAAAAAAGCTGCTTTGTAGAGTGATTTAATTGACACATTTCTTGATAATGCTTTGAAAAGCGCAATTATTCAACCAATTTGTAGAGTAATCATTGGTCGATTGGCGGAAAATGTGGCACTCATTTGACAACTTTCCTCCTATCTACTGTTGTTTGGGCAAGAATGCCGCCATTTAACGCCTGTTATATAGAGATGCAATGAATTTGGAAGAAAGCACACTTGTCAAGTTGGTCAGGTCGTTTCCGGCTTCAGTCTATCGGGATATTCGAAAGTTCCTCAGTTCTCCCTTTTTCACAACAAGAGAAGATTTGTTGCCTCTTTTTAATCGAATCGTTGATGGACCCTTGACGTTCAAAGCAGAACTATGGTCTGACTTGTATTCCTCAACCCCGTTTGATGACCAGCGACTTCGGCTCCTCATGAGCTACCTGCACAAATTGCTGGAGACATATGTGTCATTATCGGAATGGGCAGCGGATGATGTCCAACAAGGAGTCATGCTAGCAGTGGGCTATCGGAAGCGAGGTTTGAATAGCCAATATTCCAAGGCTCGACAAGGTGCTGAAAAGCGCCTTAACAAACGGTCATTGCGAGATGGGCACTATCATACCGTTCGCTATGAATTGATGTGGGAGGAATACGCCTTACAGACGGTTCAAAATCCGACTGATCCCGCCTCCTTTCAGGAGATGGTGTATCATGTAGATGCCGCTTATTTATCCAATCGACTGCGATTGATCTGCATGGCATATGCCCAACGGCAGGTCTATCATACAACATTGGAAACGCTTGATGTAGCAGAAGTCATTGCCATGGCTGAACGGACTGATAAGGCGAATACCCCTGCAGTTACGCTCTATTTGGCCTGTTATCGTATGCTGCGAGAGCCGGACCAGGTCCACCATTTTCACGCATTTACAACAACCCTTGATCAATGTCAAGATGTCTTTGAACGCGATGAAATGCGCGGGCTTTATCTGCAGGCCATCAATTATTGCATCCGTAAATTGAATAATGGAGAAGATTCCTTTTTCAGTGAAGTCCTCAGTCTGTATAAATCCGGCCTGGACCAGGAATACCTCTTGGAACAGGGCATTCTGTCCCGATTTGCCTATCACAATATTGTGGCAGCCGCTTTGCATGTCGGTGACCTGGAATGGGTGAACACCTTTATTTATGCGTACAAAGGTCAGCTCGAACGCAAATACAGGGAAAGCTCCTTCAGCTTCAACCTGGCTCGGTTGGAATATGAACGCCAGCGGTATGCTGCGGTCCTGCAATTACTGCAAAAGGCCAATTATCGAGATCCTCTCCTCAACCTGGCAGCAAGAACTCTGCTCCTCAAGACCTGGTATGAAACAGGTGAACATGAATTGTTACAATCACATTTGGATGCGATGCGCAACTATATTCATCGAAAACAGGTGATTGGATATCACAAGGAAAACTACCTCAATATTGTCCGGTATGCAGATAAGATCCTGAAGGTGAACATGAACGATGATAAAACAGTCGCCCAACTCCGCCTGGCGATTTCCACAGAGGAGGTTCTGACAGAGAAAAAGTGGTTCATGACCTGCATGGATGAGGCACGAAGCCCGGGTCATTCTTTAAAGGGCTGATAAATGTTGTTTCAGAGCCGCAGCCAATTGGTTTGCGGCAGAGGGGTGGTTCCGCAGCCACAATTCCGGTTCGATGAGTTCGAGTTCGGAAAGGCAGATCTGTCCAGAATTGTCACGGATCATATCGACACGAGCATAGACGGGATGAGGGCGGCAAAGGGACACTACTCGTTCGGCGAATTGGACTTCTTCCTGACTTGGGTTATAGGATTGAACTTTCCCTCCAAAATCATCCTGGACCCGGAAGTCACCAGCCTTCGCAGTTTTCAAAACAGCATGTGTATAATGTCCTCCGATGACCATCAGAGATACTTCACCTTCGGTGACAACGCGGTGTTGGAATTCCTGAAGAAGCATGGCTTCTTCCTGGATAAGCGAGCGATAGACATCCTCAAGATGGGACAGATCAGTTGTGGTCAATCGATATGTATGTCGGGCAGCACCGGAAATTGCAGGCTTCAGGATTAATTCTGGCCAGCCACTTTCAACAGCCACTTGTTCAAGTGTCCGGTTGTCTCCTGTTTCAATAAAGTTGGTTGGTGGAATTCGCACACCATTTTCAGACAGGTCCTGGAGGTAGTGTTTGTCAATATTCCAGTGGATCAATTCGGGGGGATTGATCAGTTGGGTCAGCTGGCTAGTTGTTTCGAGCCATTGACTGAATTCGGGAAAGCGGTCAAAATAATCCCAGGTGGTGCGGAAGACGGCACAGTGAGTCTGGCTCCAATCGAATGTGGGATCATCCCAGTAGATTCGGGTGACGCGTAGTCCCAGAGCTTCAAGGGCTGTTCGGAGAAGGGCATCGTCGTCCAGGATCTGTTGGGCGTACCAGTCCGGATTGACCGGCTCATGATAGCGGTTGTCAGTGAGGAGAGTGACATCGAACTTTGGCATGGGGTGAAGGTAGGAAGGGTAGGATGATTCCTGGTTCCTTTGTTCCTTGTTCCTGGTTGTCTTTCGGGTGAGGAGTTGGGAAATTTTTGGGCGAATGAGGCTGAAGCCCGATCTAGACTTGCAAACAAAACCCCCGGTTAAAGCCGGGGGTCATAGAACTCTGGAACGGGGTATTGGCTATCTGGTGTTGGTTGTTGGGTCAGACAGGCAGTCAGACGTTTGATCTCATAACCGCCTCAACCTATAACCTCCGTTAGCATTCATCCGGGCGTTCGCCGATGCCGGACTCCAGGAGGAGGCGGGCCAATGTTTTCTCATAGAAATCCATGAACAGGTTGACCAGGTTGAGTTCGACCTTGACCACCCGATATTCCGGGCCGGTCTCATATTTGGAATGCTCCCAGGTACCGATGATCACATCGACGCCAAAGGCATCCAATTCCTCTTTGGCGGCCCAGGCACGGGCGACAGCCAGGTCGTGATTGGATTTCAATTCCGTGGTAATCTGCTTGCGTGTGCCCAGAGTGACAGACTCCTCGTCATCATTCTTGAGATAAGGCGTCTTGGTCGGGATATCCAGCTCTTTAAAATACCGGGCTCCGGGAAATTTGCCACCCTCAGTATGCCCTTCAGCATAGACGTAAAATTCTTCTGTACAGCGCATTTGCCCTTCACAATAACGACCGAGGACTTCCTTCTGCACCCAGGATACCATATGCTGATATAAGGCGGGATAGCCGATCATGCCATCTCCCTGTTGTTCACACAATTCGGCTGTAATGAGGTAGCGAATGCCAACAAAACTCATCGGAAGATAGCTGACAGTGGTGAAGCAGGGGTGTTCACCGGAATTCAGGTCTCCTTCCATTACGGTTGCAGAAAGCGGTCCAAATTTATTGCGTTCGGCTTCGGTCAGGCGTTTGGCCTCTGCGACCAATTCCCAGTATCGGCAATCCCAGATTTTAGCGTCCAGTCGGCTGACCGAGCAAACTACATCCTGGCTGAGTTCAATACCGGACTCCCGCTTCAGCTTGAGGATCTTGCCCATGATATTATGGCCTTCGCCACATGGGTCGAAGTGCCCCAGCATGGTCCATGCTTTGATCTGTGCTGCGGCGTCACAATAGGATGGGAGTAAGGTGAAGGATCCATTCAGCGTATCATCTGCAGCAATGAAAGTGGACCAAAGGCGATCTAATTGGCGAATGTCTGCATCCAGATTTTTGATCCGTTCTTCTAACTTGCGAATCCCCGAAAGTGTGGATGCATCCAGGGTTGGATTTTTTTGAAAACGCAACTGCTTGACCCTTTCCAGCCGCTCTTGACCCAGGCTGCATGGGTCCTTGGCGCCATCGAGGATCCAGGACCGGATCTGTGCTTCGGCACGACAAAGTTCATGCGGGTAATCTATGCCCATTCGCAAAGAGTCACGAGTCATGAATTCTTTCCAGGCGCGATCGAGCAAGGCCAGATCAGCGTCATATGTGGCTACCTGTGTCTTCAACCAGGTGATTTTGTCACTGACATCACGAGGCAGTGCCTGACTGGCAGCGGAACGGAGCCGATCGATGTCGATCAGGGATTCCGCACCCAATTCACAGACATTGCTGGCGGCCTTGAGGATATGTCCTTTGATGGCGGGGATAGGATTGCAATTCTTTTCCAGAGGCGTGGGGTCAAATCCAATGCTTTGCCCGGTGATCAAGAAGTCTTTCCAGGCAATGTTGACATCTGTCAGTGAATTAAAGATGATGCGCATCCGGGCGATCTCCTCAGGAAGGCCATCGACATCTTCTATTTTCAGGGATGTACGTTCCGCCAGGATCATCACCCGACGCTCAAAATCTTCACGAGCCTTTTCTTCATCTCCGTTACAGAAATGGGCCTGGGCCAACATGAATCGATGCTTTGCCAGGGTGCCCAATTCACAGACCTCGGTGGCTTTCTCGATGTCCAGTTCACGAAGGCTGACATCATGTCTGCGTAAAAAGCGGGTCCATAATCCATCAACGGCATGGTAGGCCTTGATTTTGGCGGTCAGGTCATCATATCGAAGGGCAAATCCGGGGATGGGGCCGTAGGCTTTTGGACCAATCATTTCGATTTCCATCATCAGCTCCTCAGCTCTTTCGATGGAGTTTGCACAGAAGTTGTTGTTGGCGAACATCAGGCACCAGCGCAAATACATATAGGTCTCGCTCTTGCTTGGACGAGTGATCTGACTGATGTTGACGGTCTTCTCTTCCTGGAGGAATTTCTTCCAGGTGTCTTCGAAGTTCATGACTTGGGCCTGGGTAGCAGGCAGGGCGGTGCCCAGGAAGAGCACAATGCCCGTCAGGATGCGGAGGATGGTATTCATAGCCTAAAGATAAGGATGGGAAGGATGCTTGGACAGAAGAACGATTCTGAAGGTGCAATAAGTATAAACGCAAAAAAATGGGTCATTCATTAGGGGGACCTGACCGGGTAGAGAAAGTTACAGAAGAGGGCGGTTAGGCAGTCTTAAAGGGAGGTTAAAAGAAACACCACAACCCCGGGAATACCTGGAATTGTGGTGTTTGGGTCAAGAAAACGCTATCCAGTTCAGGAGTGGGCGATCTCTGGTATATTTTGTTCGAGTCAGTTTGGCTGTGCGGGTCGAACGTTTGCAGCATTGGCACCTTTTGGTCCCATCTCTACTTCAAAGTTGACTGTATCGCCCTCATCGACTTGCACGCCTTCTGGTAAAGACTTTACGTGGAAGAAGAGGCTTTCCTGAGAGTCCAGGTCACGAATAAATCCGTAGCCCTTGGAATTGTAGAAAGTCGTCACTTTTCCGGTCCGGATCAGATCTGCAGGATCAATCTCTTCTCGCTTGGGTACACCCAGCATGATATCTTCAGCCTTGATCTTGATCTTTTTGGTAGGGTCAGGAGGAGTGGATGTCAGATTGCCGTTGTGGTCAACATAAGAGAGCATTTCCTCCAGAGGCAGGCCTTTCTGTGAGTTGGCTTTGCGTTCTTCACGTTTTTCAAGCTTGTCTTGCTTTTTCTTTCTCTTTAGCTTTTCCCGTTCTTTTTTGTTGAAGCTCTGTTGCGATTTACTCATAAAGGGTTCGTCCGTAATTTTAGTTTAGAAAAGTTGCAACAGATCAAAGAAGAAGGGCCCTCTAACGGTATCCGGTGCTTTAATGTATACAGCGTAAAGATAGCGAAAGTTCCCGAGCCGCATCGAACAGAGACGGTCATCGATCATCAGGTAGGACAATTTTTCAGCTGTGGATCATTTCCAGGGCATGATAGACCAGGTAGGCGGGCCAGACTAATGCTTTGAGAAAACCGATGACTCCTGCCAGAAAACTGGTAGCATGCGACAGGTAATAGACTGCGGCCCCAATAAATCCAAAGCCGTAAACAGCACTACTGGTGGGTGGTTTTGTCGTTCGATTGTCCATAATTCTAAGTTAGCCGCTTCAATATTCCGGATCACCCCTGACGATAACCGCCCCAGGCCCAGTTCTTCAACATCAGGATCTCCTCTTTGGTCAGGGCCTCCTTTTTCATTTCCAAGGGCATGAATCCTACATTGTTCTGCGGGAGTTCTACACGTTTGATCACCTCTGCAAGATTTTTTTTGACTGTTTTGAAGTTGTCCAGAGCGAGGAGCCCACCTTCTTCGTCGGGAAAATGGCAAGGTGAACAGCTGCGTTCCAGAATCGTATGAATATCCGCATACATGACGACAGGAATATCCGCTGCGGGTGGTGTCTCAGTCTCGGTCACGGCTGCGCGGGGTGTGCAGGCATACGTCAGAATGGCCAGGAGAAGGAATAAGGTCAAATATCGTGGATCAATACGCATAGTCAATAGTGGTTGGTCTGGTAGAGAATGATTGTAGTATTCTGTTTAAAGATCGGAAATATTTTCAACTGCCTGGATCATGGGCCTAGACTCTACGGTCGCCCGATAAGTGTCCTTTGGGTTCAACAGCTCTTCAACCCCTACAGGGTTGGAATTGTGGCGCCAAGGAAACCCCGGGTGCGATGGTGCTGAAAGCTCCATGTCCAGGCGCAGCCCGGGGCTATTGTCTTGAACCCCACCAGGGGTTCCCCCGTCTTACGAAATCGCCTAATCACGGAATACCTAAACACCCCTGTAGAGAATTCCAGTCGCCAACCAACTCAAGCGAACAGCCCCCCGGTTGACCTCCTGCGGCGGTTAAAAAACCGGGGGCTATTGACATCCCTCACAGGGTATCAGGTATTGGGCATTGGGTCATTCAGGCCAGGTCTTCATTTTCACCTCATCGTCTCAAAACGCCATCACCTGCTTGCCTCCTTCATGTATAACCGCCAAACTGTCCAAAGGCTATACCTTACACGACCCAACATATTTTTCTTAGATGTCGTTTATAGGGCAAATCAGAAGCAACATGAAAAATCTAATCCTTTCCAGTTTATTCCTTTCTTTTTTCATGAGCGGCTGCCTGAAAGACAGCTGTATCGAATCACAGCTTTACACCTTATACACGCCCGTCTATAAAATGCCGGAAGAGCTACGTAATGGGGTCGGCATGGAAGCGCCCCGCTTGCTTTCTGAGCCGGGTAAGATTTACGTCTATGGGAATTTGTTGCTGATCAATGAAATTGAAAAAGGCATCCATCTGATCAATAACACGGACCCCACGCAACCCGTGAATATCGGTTTTCTGGCCATTCCAGGTAATCGGGATATGGCCATGCGCAACAATACGTTGTATGCCGATAACTACATGGATCTTCTCGCTTTTGATTTTTCGGACCCCGGAGCGCCTCAATTGACGTCCCGGATCGAGAATGTGTTTAACATGTTTAGAATGACCCCCAAAGGTGTGGTCGTTGATTATATTGAAACTGACACCCAGGTAGAAGTGCCGTGCAATTCCGGTGACATATTTTGGTTTGATTCTTTTGATGCAGCTGTCAGCAGTAGCGGGTCAGGAAGTAC
Source organism: uncultured Saprospiraceae bacterium (assembly GCA_942490895.1). Classification (GTDB taxonomy): domain Bacteria; phylum Bacteroidota; class Bacteroidia; order Chitinophagales; family Saprospiraceae; genus JAGNXB01. Next base: position 189,957 of record CALNZC010000052.1, on the reverse strand, counting down.
TCCTGTCTTACAAGCATTGGGGATCGGTGGGTCCACTGCCAGATTTGCCATCCTGCAGGATCACCTCTATGCTGTAGATGAGAAAACGTTGCATGTGTTTGATCTGACTCAGCCCGGTGATCTGGTCAAAGCCGGGGATCAATTGATTTCCTGGAATATTGAAACCATCTGGCCATATGAGGACAAGTTGTTCATTGGTTCAATGAACGGGATGTATATCTATGATTGTAGTCATCCTGAGGCACCCGTCCAGTTAAGTGCGTTCCAGCATGCACGCGCCTGCGACCCTGTGGTGACCGATGGCCGTTATGCTTATGTCACTTTGCGCAGCGGCACCTTCTGTGATGGATATGCCAATCAATTGGATGTTGTGGATATTCAAAACCTCACGTCACCTGTTCTGCTTCATACCTATTCACTCTCGCATCCGATCGGTCTGACCGTAAAGGGAGACATCCTGTATATCTGTGATGATCTGGATGGGTTGAAAGTGTATGACAAGTCGAATGTAGGGGCAATCGACAGCCACCAGCTTTCACACCTCACGGGATTTCAAGCAGTGGATATCATTGCATTGCCATACAATGACTTGCTACTGGTCGTTGGACCTGAAGGGCTGGTCCAGTATAATGCAGCAGATCCTGAAAATCTGCAATTTGTCAGCTTGATCGCAGTCCAATGATCCGATCAGGTACCGAATCCCTGGAGCGCATGTTCCATTTCAGGTTGACTACCAGAAATCATCGAACAGGTTTATTTCCGATCCTGTACCTCTTGCTCGGATGTATGTGGCTCGTCCCTGGCTTTGGCCAAATAGCCAGTGATCATGAAGATGTGATCTATTTGATCAACAAGAGTCGGTACCGGGGTGAAATTGTGGATTGGGAGAACGGCGACCATGTTCGGATTCGGACCTGGAGCGGGTTAGAGATTGATGTCCCCAAAGACATGATCAAACGCATTGTTCAAAAGCGTGTGTCAGGAACAGATCCTCGTTTTTCTCGAGGTCGCCTATATGGGTCGGTAGCAATGGGCTTTGGGGCTGCCGATGCGGAAGGGTCCTGGTTGCTTGATGGAGCTGTCGGATACCAGTTTCACCGTCTAGCCCTGGTCGGGTTGGGAACAGGTATTTATCTCCTGGATACCTATAATGGTCTGCAATGTGTACCCCTTCACATAGAATGGCGAGCCTATCCATTTCAGAGGCGGTTGTCGCCCTTCATTGGGATTCGCTCCGGGCTCTGTTTCCCATGGGACAGTAATGAATGGGTCACAAATCGAAAATACCTGACGTCCTACACGGGTCAAGCGCTTGCAGGTCTCCAATTAGGGCAATTGGGAGAGGCGTCTTTTCTTCTGGAGACAGGTTACCAGTTTAACCGGATCCACAGTGAACAAAGATGGCAGGACTCAAAGGGAAATCCTATCGTTCATCATCGTTCTGAATTGATCCAGCGATGGCTCTTTCGTATCGGGGTGATCTTTTGAAGGTGACCAAGCCAACCTATTCCGGGCAGAATGAACTCATAAAGAGGTATTTGGTAATGGGTGTTGGGTCAATCAGGCTTGGATTTAAATCATCCGCAAAACCTCATGTCCATGGTGAAACCCGGGGCTACACTCTTGAACCCCTCCGGGGTTCTTCTACTTTCGAAATAACCCCATAACGAAATACCTCAATAACGCCTTTAAGACAAACCCCAAATCAGTTACCCGTTAAAAACCGGGGACCATTAATATCGGGTTTCAGCCACTGGATGATCCAGGATGAACTCATAACCTACTCGACTCCTTCACTCATCGACTCCTCCCCCTCGCTTCTCAACCTTCAAATCCATTGCTCCGATGGCTGCCATCGCAGAAAGGCTTGTTGGCAGAACCGCCGCAACGGCAAAATGTCGTCTTGGGACCTTTGGTCACTTCATTGCCGTCAGCATCACAAACGGTGATCTCCCCATGGACCATCAAGGGGCCATTTTTCAAAACGACAGCTCGGATGGCGGCCGTTTCCGGGGCCTTGGTCGAACCCTCTGGTGTGAGGGCATTCAGATAGGTGGACAATGCTCCGGAGGGGCAGGTCTTGACTTGAGCGATGATGGACTCGGTTTTGGCTCCTTCCGAATTGATCCAGGGTTTTTTCTGGTTGTCAAAAACGCCGGGCAATCCCTGGACACATTTGGCCGAATGGATGCACAGGTCCGGTTGCCAGACGATGGTCACCTCTCCATTGGTGTATTCTTTTTTCATCTTTCCAGTATTTGAATTGGCAGGTGAATCTAAGGCCATTCCGGATATTCCAATAAATCTATGAGCTATACCCCTTTCGGACATCCATCCTGGTGCGCTCTCCAAATATGGCAGCATCCGGGTGGAAACTGACCGTAAATACCATTGCTCAGTTTTCAGAAACTGACGCCGTTGTCTTGCGCCCCTTCAGGGCTCGAATGGTGCTGATGACATTCCCCGGGCGGCCGCCCAGGGCTAGGATCTGACGCCCCTTCAGGGCTGTGTCTATTTCTTTTATTCTCCGCGATAAATAATTCAACCCTCCGGCGTTCCACTGCCTTCGAATTATCTTCATAACCTCCTCGACGCTTTGCTCACCGGAAAATGTGGGCATTTCTTCAACCCCTCCAGGGTTGGAAAAGGTGTGTACAGACATCTCCGGGTTTCACCATGGACGATGGTGCTGAAAGCCCCATGTCCAGGCGCAGCCCGGGGCTGCACTCTTGAACCCCTCCAGGGTTTCACTAATTTCGAAATAACCCCTTAACGAAATACCTCAATAACGCCTTTAAGACAAACCCCAAATCAGTTACCCGCTAAAAACCTGGGGCTATTGATGCCAGGAATCAGGCATTAGATCTTCTGGGATAAACTCAAAACCTCAAAACCTCCTCGACTCCTCAACTCCTTCACTCCTCCACTCAAATCCTCCTCACTCTTCCACAATCAATTCCCCAGTCATCGGCACCTCTCCACTGATCAGTCTGGATACCGGGCACTTGCCGGCGATCTTGAGGAGACGGATCTTTTGATCCTCGTCGAAATTGCCCTGGATGGTGATCTTTCGATGAATGCGGGGATGCCCGCCGGGTTCCATGCCTTCAAGATGCAGGTCGACCTTCACCTCTCCCAGATCCCAGCCTTTGTGGCGAGCATAAATCTGTAACGTGATGGCGATACATGCGCCCAGACCGCCCATTACGGATTCGGATGGAGAAGGGCCTGTATCCAGGCCTCCTTTGTCTTTTGGTTCATCCAGAAGCCATTGGCTGTTGCCATTGTCAGCGGTACATTGAAAGTCTGTATTTCCAAAAATAACTTGAACATCACGTGGCATAAGGGTGGTTTTGCGGCAAATTACCAACTTTGTCCAAACAGTTCAGCTTCTTGGAGGTCATCCGTTGGTATATCGAAGTATTTCTTTTCCTGCTCGCCGGCGGCGTAATCACCTATGGTATGATCTCTGCCATGGGGATGTGGATCATGGCCCGGCCCAGAACACTGGCCATCCGCCTGCTCGCCGTCTGCCTGATCCTCCTGTGTAGTGCTATCGGACATGAAGCCATGCTGTTAGGTGGGGGATATGACAAATTCCCCCAATTCCGTTTCCTTCCTGTCTATATGACCCTGGCTGTGGGTCCCGTGTTTTTCCACTACGTCAAAGCAAGGCTGTATCCGGGATTTCAACTGCGGAGAAAGGACATCAAACACTTCCTTCCGGCGATAGGTCAGATCTCCGCTTACTTCGCCATGTGGTTGCAACGGTCTACCCTCCAGGATGATCTCTGGAACGGGTTTTATCGATATTATCTCCACCCGGTAGAAAACCTCTTTTTTGTGATCTCGGGATTGGCCTATCTCTTCTTCGCACATCGGTTCATTAAACACGAAATGGGCATCCGAAAAAAGGATGAGGGCCTTCTCATCGCGCTACGGCTCAAACGAACCACCAAAGTGATCGCCCTCTTTCTGATGGTCTATGCCGGATACCTGGTTGATGATACAGTCCGACGATTGTTACTCCTGAGGGCACAGACGGATATGACCTGGCTGTCGTATATCAGTTTTGCAGCCCTGCTGGGCATGTTGGTCTGGCTCTCCCTCTTTGCCTGGCTGAGCGAATTCTGGTGGCCCAGGCGGCATCGATTGAATCTCAGTCGATTCATGGATAAATTTCACAAGGAATAGATGTTATTCTTTACCTGAATCACAAGATTTGAAAACGGTCGCCAAAGGCAGAACGTCCTGTTTGATTCTTGATGGGTGGACGTGTTGCAACGATGTATTTATTTGGATAACTTTACAAGAAGGCATCTTTGCATGCCCGGGTCCTCCTTGACAAAATTCCATCCCTCATGAACAGCCTCCTTCGAATCATCATATTGATCATTTTATCATTTTGTCAACTGGATGCCCAGGATTTGGGCTGGGCGATCTCCCATGGGGGGGTATTTGAGGATTATGGATATCAGGTCATCTATTCACCGGATCAATCGATTATTGTCAATGGTGAGGTGACGAATTGTGATGACTTTGATCCGGGGACAGGTGTCTTGCCTGTGAATGGCAGGGGGAATTTTATAGCAAAGTATTCTCCATCCGGGGAGCTTCTCTGGGTTCACTTCTTTGATTTTATCTCCACCACATACATCGATGTTGACCAGGATGGCAATATCTATTATGCGGGTTTGATTGGCACTACCGGTGACTTTGATCCGGGAGTGGGTACAACGATATTAACAGCCAACAAATATTCGGATTGTTTTGTAGCGAAATATTCTCCGGACGGGACATTCTTCTGGGTCAATCATATTGAGGGAGACATGAGTGAGGTGATCTCCACGATTCGTGTGGACAAACACAATGATGTCGTCATCGCGGGTCGATTTAAAGGAGTGATTGATTTTGATCCTGGATTAGATACGTTTCTGCTTACGTCCAGTTACAACGGCACTTCAATTTTTATATTAAAAGTAGATCCCGATGGGCAGTTGATCTTTGCTGGAAAAATGCAGGGAGTTTTTCAGGCAGAGATTCGGGCTTTGGATATTGATTCGGCGAATAACATTTATGGAATTGGTACATATGATTATGAGATCGATGTCGATCTCGGTCCAGATACTTTTTTATTGGATGACCAGGCTAGTCCGGCAAATGAATTCTTCTTCAAGTTCGATCCTGATGGAGGGTTGATCTGGGCAAAGGACTTTGCCTTTACCGGGGATAGGGCAGTATTGGCAGATCTTGCGGTGACTTCCGCCGGACACGCCTGGATTACGGGATCATTTTCTGGAGAAGTTGATATTGATCCGGGACCCGGTGTCCATACGTTGACCTCTGATGGGTCTTTGACGGATATTCATTTTCTGCATTTTGATGAACTCGGCAATCTACTGGATGCCTATCAGATGGGAGGAACTGGAGCGGATAAGGGCATAACAATTCTTGTGGATGACAAGGACCAGGTTTATATAGCGGGAGTCTACCAGAATACGGTGGATTTTGATCCGGGAGTAGGATCCAATTCGGTGACGGCCATTAATGGTTCAGATATGTTTATCACGCGATTTCGCATGGATGGTCAACTCGATTGGGTGGCCAGTATGGGTGGACTTAAAAGTGAGGACCCAAGGGATCTGGCCCTTGATCAGGATGGGAATCTCTACTTTACAGGAGGCTTTAACGGGACTGTCGATTTCGATCCGGGGTCAGGAGAATATCTGATCACCTCCAAGCCAGGAGTCGGTACCGGTGCAGATTATTTTTTGATGCAGATCATCGGTGATGGAGTATCTGCTACACAAGACCCAGCCTATTCAGCAGTGCAGATCATGCCTAATCCGGTTTATTCTGAATTCCAAATAATCGGTATTTCTGATCTTCAGCGTGTAAAAATATATTCCCAGCAAGGACAAGAAGTCTATCAGGGGCAGTCACATCAAATCTCTTTGCAGGGTTTCCATTCCGGTATCTATTATATCGTTATCCAGGCGTCACAACATCAATCTATCCACAAAATCATGAAACTTTAATGTACCCTTGGTTCGAGAGTACATACTTTTCCTCATACCTGCACTTTGTCAAAGGAGTGGCCACCAGTCAAGTATTTCCTGTCTAAAAAGAATAGCTCAGTACCGCTTTTATAAAGAATGGGGTGCCTGGGGTCAAATGAATTTCTTCTATCTCATTTGGTTCGTCCATGAGCCGTGATGTCGTTGCAAATTGGGTTTCGTTCCAGGCTGAATTGAATAAATTCTGGATCTGACATCCAATATCCAGGTTGCGCCATGAAGCTCCCAGATGGGCATCGATTACCGTATATCCAAGAGCCGTCAAGGATGCATCCTCATTCGCGGGACGATCATTGATGTGACGGATTTTGAACCCACCATAGAACCCTGACGGAAACTGAACAGACATTCCACCACCCAACACCATTTCTGGTGCCAGTGGAATGAAGTTTTCGCCATTTGAACCTGTTCGACTTCGGGCATGTGCATAGCTTGCGTCCAGGAAAGTATACAGCCAGGGGAGAGGCTGGTGCCGGATACTGAGGTCAACACCCTTGCGTCTCGTCTTTCCACTGGGTTCAACAACGCCTTCATCTCCTACGTAGACAAATTCCTGATCCAGATCAAGATGCCAGAGCGCCCCGTTGACCATCAACGATTGTCGGGGTTTCCAGATCAATCCCAGATCACTTCCCCATGCTGCAGGTGCGGCCTGTCGTCCATTTTGTGCGATCACCACACGGGTGTCATTGGAATGGAATCCTTTGCCGGTTTTCAGATAAAATTGAAGGTTGGTATTCGCATTATACAGAAGGTTGAATTTTGGACTGACGACCCATTTATTGACGGACTGACGGTCATATGCATTGGAAAGGGCATTTACGTAAGTAAAGTCAAAAGCATCCAGTCGAATGCCAGGAAGTACGGTCCACTTGACGAGATGAATTTCAGGATGAATAAACATGCCGATTGCCGTTTCTCTGATATCGCCCTTTCTCCTCTGCTCCAGAGTCACCTTTCGGTTTGCAGTGTGAGATAATTCGTTGCCCTGACTATCGTCATGACGGAGACTGATACCCGCTTTGAATAAGCCGTCTATTCCATTTATGTTAAAGGCATAATCCAGATGGCTGGAGAGTCCGAAAATATCCCTGCTCTCCTTCTGACGGATCTGATCTCCGTTCACAGGGTCATTGAGGAAAAAAGTAAAATTGGAAAACAACTCAAAAATGTACCGACTGTAATAAGCAGATGTGTTGATCAGGAGTTGGTCTTGGAGGACATGATTCGTGGAAATCAGCACATTGGTGCGTGCGGTCTCACCGCCTTCTGTATCATCGATTGCTCCGAACCGTGAAATGCTACCATCATCAATTTTCCGCTGGGGGATCTGCCCCGAGGCATCCCACCGACTGGTAAAATGAGAGGCCAGAATGCTTACCTTGTCTTGGCTGGAAATCTGGCCTGTGTATTTCCCCATAATGTTGATTCTCTTGAAATCTTGGGGACTTTCAAAGGGCCCGTCGGTACTCAGGTATTCGGTGGCGACATAGGCTTTGTGCCGATTGGAATGGGCAAGGTCAAACATGCCGAGTACCCGCTTGGTTTGGAACTGTCCGACTTCCAATTTGACAACACTGTTTTCGAGGGCGGATTTCGTTGAGAAATCGACGTATCCAGCCGTATTCAGGTTGCCCTTGTCTCCATAATATGGCCCTTTCCCAAAGTCGATTCGATCCACAGTCTCTGGAATAAGAAAATGCAAATCCGCATATCCATGTCCATGGGCATGCGAGACCATGTTAACAGGCATGCCATCTGCCGTGATCAGAATGTCAGTTCCGTGATCCAGGTCGAATCCACGCAGGAACATCTGTTCCGCTTTGCCTCCACCTGCATGTTGCCCGATCACCAACCCGGGAACCAGCCTCAAAATGTCCTGAGAGGATTGGACGGGATTCATCTGGATATCCATATCGGCCATCAGGTGCAAGGCATTGATCCGGGGGAGGATAACCACTTCGTTCAATGAAAAAGTCCGGGCTTCCAACACGACTTTTATATCATCTTTTTCCTGTTTGATAATCATCCAGGTGGTTTCATACCCGAGCATGACCAGTTGTATAGAATCTCCAGTTTCTGTTTCAGATAATTGAAAGCGGCCTTGTCCATTGCTATGGGTATGGCTGCCATTCCGGGCGTTGAAGACCAGTACTTCCGAGAGGGGAACCTGGTCCGAATCTACAATGATGCCTTGGATGTTCTGGGCGGTCAATGGCGCCCAAAAGAAAAGGGAAAGGAGAGTAAGGGCTCTGAATGCAGTCATGCTATCTGGTTTTGGCAGATGATGGCAGTCTGCGGAGAATGACAACTGCTCCAAAATTGGATTCGGCACGACCTCAGACTGCTGTATAGGATTATCTACGATAAACGGATGCAAACTGGATTTCCGGATCAATGAAAAATGCAGAACTCTTCAGAACCGGCTATGGAGATATTGAATATTGGGTTGGATGCATTTGATTCCATTGAATGGGTCGAATCTACTGCATCCAGAAGATTGAGTTGGTGGTGAGGCGGTCCCTCTTGTCGTCATCAGGTGCGCTTTTTGCCCGAAAGAAACCTCTTTTGGTACTCAATCCCAGTGACCAGAAAGTGTATTTGCCTGGATGAAATACTGGATTCGTTTCTGCACTTCGGCCTTCTGATCATTAGTGGCGCCGATAAACCCATGATCCACACCCTTCAGGATCAGCATGTCATTGTCTACCTGGAGAGAGTCCAGACGAGCCTTCAGCAGGATAGATTGCTGGACGGGAACCAGATGGTCCTGATCGCCCTGGATGATCAACGTGGGAGGGACTGAAGCATGGCAGTAATCGTACGGTGAATAGATGTCCATATACCGGCGGGCACGCAGGGTGTCCTGATCCGGATCAAATCCAAAGATGGACCGGGTCAGATCGATCCTGGAGGAAATGGTGGTCGGTAATTGATTCAGAAGGGCATAATAGGATTCGGCTGTTGGCATGGTGAAGATGCCGTCCAGTTGGTTGGGGCCGTAGATATCCACGACATAACGCAGGGTCACTTCCGGGCAATCCTGATTGAATAATGAAGGACCGGCATAGGCCAGCATCATGGCGATATGGGCGCCGGCAGATTCTCCGAAAAGACCGATGTTATTGTTATCCCAGCCTCGCGTTTCGGCTTCCCGGACAACCCAGGCGAGTGCATCGGCGGCATCTTCCAAACAGACCGGAAAAGGCGGTTGGTCCACGCTGGCCAGTGTGTAATCCATACTGACGATCGTGTATCCCGAATCACGCAGGTTATTGATGGCCTCATTGATCCGGTTGAAGTTGATGGACTCCTTGGTTCCCACAATCCATGCACCTCCATGAATAAAGAGGACGACAGGCGTCTTTCCTTTGATCACCGTGGTTGGAGTATAGATGTCCAGGAACAGGTCTGGTTTGTATTCTACATCCCGAATCACCTGCCCTGTGATGATCGGAGGGTCAGTCACCCAAACTACGGCGATAAACCAAATGAGGGGTATGCCTGTGACGACAGCCAGAATCCAAAGCAGTCTCTTTTTCCGTGGTGACATGGAGTAAAATTAACAGGTCAAGGTTTCCATAAGGAACAGATAGGGGCTTTGTTTAGTTTTTAAAATGTGAGATGGTTCGTCAGGAGGAATAGGATGCGAGCACTTGATTATAAATGCACGCCCTGAGTCCGGGCAGGATGATGTGATAAGATTTGGTTCCCTGGAGTTGTTCAGGGTGAGACAATCTGATGATAGGCATCCTGGTCGATGGTGTATTGTCGGACGGTGACACCGTCATCCTCAAACTCTTTTTCAAAGGAAAAATGCAATTTCTCCAAAACGCGTTGTGATGCGATATTTTCAATAAGGGCTTGTCCGATAATATGATCCAGTTGAAGGGTTTCGAAGCCAAAAGACAAGCTGGCCAGGCCAGATTCAGTCGCGATCCCTTGTCCCCAATAGCTCGGGTGAAACCGATAGCCAATATCCACCTGGTCCAGTTCAGGTAAGTATTTCAATCCGGAAAACCCGATAAAACGGTTGTCCTGTTTGTGGATGACTGCAAACCGCCCGAAGCCGTACTTGTGATAATCACCCAGCACATTTATCCGGATGATATGATCAATCTCTTCCAGTGTTTTGACACCACCATCATGGGTATAGCGTGTTACCCGGGGATCGAGGCTGATCTGGTAGGAAGGTGCGATGTCTTCCAGGGCAAAGGGGCGTAAAATCAGACGCTCTGTTTCAATGATCTTGGTGAATTCCTTTGGCATTTTTACGGCTTAGGTTGATGTGGCAAGAAAGCCAATCATTCATGAAGTTATGGCGTCTTCCCGGGAGTATATTCTACTCGAAAGCACAAAAGACGAGTATCTCAAGCCCTTTCGTCATCAAGGCATACATGCCGGAACCAAGATAACCGGTTTTATAGAATGGAGAATAGAGGCACAGACACAATGATTACCTTTAGATATTAACTGCTGCATCTTTGAGAATGAAGTCCCTCCGATTCCTTTTGCTAATGATGGTGTGTTTACCAGCCTTACAAGGCGGTGCGCAAGCAGGCCATGTACAAATTCCCTCAGAGATGTACGGCCAACCATTTGGCGTGCAGTGGGCCTGGCTGGATTCGCTCTTTTCAGGGAGAGAGCAGAATGAGGACAGCAAGATGAAGATGCTTCAGGATTTGCGAAGACTTGCCGATCGAAACGTGGATGGGGTATTGGATCAAGGCCTTCACCTGATGCAATTCCGATTGAGTATGGATCGGGACACCTTTTTCCCGGGACATATGCAGGAGGTGGAGCAATGGGTGCTGGAACAAACCGGTAAGGAGCAGGTTGCGGTTCGTGCAGTAGGCTTTCAACTATTGGCAGAAGCTTACTGGCACTTTGACCAATTCTCAGACGGACTGGAACGATATATTCGGGCCTATGCCTTGTACCAAAAAATGTCGCCGGTTGAATTTCCGTTGAAATCAAGATTTCAATATGAGTATGCCAGTCAATATTACTATTTCCGGGATTTTCGATCAGTAAAGAATCTGCTTCGGGAGATGTGGGAGACCATTCCAGAACGTTACATAGAGAATGAGGTGACCAGTTTGAATACTCTGGGACTTTGCTATGGTCAGCTGGCGATGTATGATTCATCGAGTTATTACTTTAAGCGTGCGGTCGAATTCGCAACCACAGATAATTCCAAGGTATGGGTCGGTATCGTGCAGGGAAACCTCTCGATGAATCTGATTCAACAGGGTCGATATGAGGAGGCTGTACCTTTGCTTGAAGCCAATATTATATCGAGCCGAAAGAGAAAGGCAATGGCGGATCTGGCCTTTGCATTGGTGGGATTGGGAGAAATAAGACTCTATCAAGGGCGACACCAGGAGGCTCTTGACTTGATCCAGGAGGGGTATTCCATTCTGGAGTCCAAAAATAAATTGAAGCAATTTGCCTATCAGGCCAGAGTCTTTGTGCCCTTGGGTAAGGCCCTGATGGCAAACGGCAGGGCAGAGGAGGCCTATTCTTTTCTAGATGCCGGGAGAATTGCCAAGGATAGCCTTGAATCTCAGCGAAATGCCTTGTTTCTTTCAGGTGTGCAGCACAAATTGGAGACAGAGCACCTTGCCGAAATCCGCCAGCAGGAAACGGAACTGCGTGAACAGCGACTGTTGATGTGGGGCCTCCTGGTTATTCTTTTAGGTACGGCTGCCTTCACATTTGTCTTTTTCAGACAGAAAAGACGAATTGCGGTCGAGAAAAAGCGCAGTGATGATCTGTTATTAAATATTCTACCGGAGGAAGTGGCCCATGATCTGAAGAAGCATGGAAAAGTAGACGCCCGCCATTTTGAAAGTGTGACGATTCTTTTTACTGATTTTAAGGATTTCACCCAGATTGCCGAGCGAATGACTGCAGACGAACTGGTCCGGGATCTGGATCATTACTTCAGGCGGTTTGATGAAATTACCTCTCGATTTGGCCTGGAGAAGATCAAGACAATCGGGGATGCCTATATGGCTGCCAGTGGCCTGCCCTTAGAGAAAAAGGAACATGCGCCAGACGCTGTGGGGGCAGCACTTGCTTTGCGTGACATGGTCCAGGAGGAGCAGCAAATCAGAGCCAGGGACAGGCGGCCCTGGTTTGAGATTCGGATCGGACTGCATAGCGGGCCTGTTGTAGCAGGTGTCATAGGTCTTCGCAAATTCTCTTATGATATATGGGGGGATACGGTCAATATTGCGGCTCGGATGGAGTCTTCCGGTGAGGCTGGGCAGGTCAATATCAGTGAGGCAACTTTTGCCCTTGTCAAGGATCAGTTTGCATGCCGGTATAGAGGTCAGATTCCAGCCAAGAATAAGGGTGAAGTAGGGATGTATTTTGTGGAAAGGAGGGGTGAGTGATGCTTTGGCGTACCTCAATTCTTCCAGACAAATACCAAGTGAAACTATTTGACCTTGATCTATTTCGGAGGTAAATAGAAGTGCCCCTGTATTCTGTTTTCTTCAGCCTTGTCGAATCATTTTTTTGATGATCGCAATCTGTCCCAGATGGTAATAGGTGTGTTCGATCATACCCAGAAAATTCCGAAAATAAGTTTGATATTTTTCGAGGACGAATGTTTCCCAGATTTGATCGTCAGTCATCTGTTCCACCAGATGAGCATGCCGGTCCGCATCCTCCACTGTTTGTTGGATAAATGCGCGCCAGTCCTCCTCTGTTTTAAACTCCGGTGCATCATAACTGTATTTGTCATGCGCATCCAATGGACCTCCTTCGAGTACGTTCAGCTGTGCCGCCAGGTAATAGTGAATGTGGAAGGTCAGGGAGGCAATGGTGTTGAGATTGTGCACTTGAGTAGTGGCTTCTTGCAGGGTGACATCCGCCAGGTTTTCGCGTAAGTTGGCCCCGGTCATGTTTGGTCCATACTGTGCTTCGCGAATGTGTTGGGCCAGTTGGGAAGATAAGGTCATCGTGAATAAGGTTAATGGATACAGATTTTATAGGAATAAAGATATTGTGTTTGGCCTGATACGCAAATGTGATGAAATGTCAACCCTGTCCATTGGCAGGATCGGGAAATAGGTATTGGTGCTATTTTCTGAAACAGCAAAAGATGAAATTCTGAATAGCATTTGAGGGAGTGGTGTGGTCAACGGTTTTGCATTCGATTTTATCAAAGTATTCCGACAACAGGGCAGTCATGGTCAATTCGGAATATTGTTGAATATCTAGGCCACTACAACGTGTGGGCCCCTGTTCGGAAAATGTGCCCAGAATCAACAAACCACCAGGAAGAAGATGTTGATGTGCGGTTTTGATGTATTGGTTCAGCTGCGCTTCAGCTGTTAGGAAATGGAATGCTGCGCGATCATGCCAGAGGTCGTACTTCTCCGTCAGATGTAAGTCAGCAGCATCAGCAATGATCCAATGCACCTGTTCTCTTCGGGTGCCCAATCGCTTTTGTGCCCGGCTTATTGCGGCCTCCGATATATCCAATACCGTGATGGATTGATACCCTCGATCGAGGAGGTGGTCGACCAGCAGGCTGTCTCCGCCTCCAATGTCGATGATCTTCGCGTGAAAAGGGACCTGAAATTGATCCAGGTAGTCGAGAGTGGTTTGTGGTACCGGTTCAAACCAACTGGAATCTTCCAGTTGCCTGGTTTGATAGATTTTTTCCCAATGGGATTTTCGGTCATCCATAACCTGAATTGATTGGCAGCAGTGATGTTGAATTCAATTCAAAATCCCCAATTATATTGAAGGCAAACGGATTACGCTTCTTTGCCTGTCTCCAGTCGATAACCGACCCCATGCACCGTGGTAATGACGACGGATGGGTCTGCCGCCAGTTTTTTCCGCAGCCGGGAGACAAAAACATCTACACTTCTGCTGACCAATATTCCCTCATCCGCCCAGACTTGCTGAAGGATCACTTCTCGTTCAAGCAATTGATTTGCACGTTCTACAAAGAGTCGCAGTAATTTAGTCTCCCGAAAGGTAAGGTTCTGTTTGACATCGCCACTGGTCAGAATTTGCCCTTCGACGTGCAGCCGGGAGTGACCAAATACCAATTCATCGTTGTTTTCAGATGAACTTGGTACAGGTGGTTTTCGCCGAAACAGAAACCAGATCACCACCAATTCGGCGAGGACGAGCAACCATATCCAGGAGCTGGCTGACCAGGAGGTGGGAGGTATCGTTGCCTCCAGGAAGGTCACTTCAATATAGTGACATTCCTCGCTGAGCTCTCTTCCTCTGCAAGGCACCAAGCTATCCTGAAGGAAGTCAATCTGGTGGTAACCCAGATCAATGAACTCATCATGACAACGGCGTACGGCGACCTCATAGACCTGGTCGATACCGTGGAGATCCAGAGAAGCCTGCAGGATGGCAGGTAGCTCCTCATAGCTGAAGGACTGCTCCAGTTTTACCCGCCATATATGAGAAGCGGTTTGTTCGATCGCCGGGATGCGACTGGTACTGTCACCTGCATGGCGGAGCAAGCCGTCAGCAGTACGTCGTAAGGCAAGATTGATCTGGTCTTCCGGTAGTGGCTCCTGTATTTGTGTGGCGCTCATGACGCTGAGTCCAGCACTAAGGGCCAGTAGCAAGAGCACAGCTTGTCTCAGATGAACCTGGAGGCTATTATGGAACATGCCCGCAAAATAGTACAGTTTGATCAACAACCGCCGAATGAAGGCACAGCGTAGATCGCCTGGCCATCCACCGCAATGCTAGTTATCTTGTTCTCCACAGGAGCACGAATTAATTCCCAATGCCGGCCTTGATCTAATGACAGAAACAAGCCATTGCGGCTGCTACACAGTAGCGCATCTTTCAGAGGAACGATGTCATAGATCTGCTGGCCAAGGACGTGTTCCTTGTCCAGTAATTCCCAGGTCTTTCCCCCATCGACGGAACGCCGCAGCCTGGCGGCTGTGCGGAGTGGGTCTGCTTCAAATTCTGCACGAGTTCCGCCACCCATACTGATTGCATAGACAGCGTCTTGGATCAATACCGTTTTTCTGGAATGGCCATCATCCGTTAACACCCATTGCCAATGGTCTCCGCCATCTGTGGATCGGAGTACACCTATCTCGCCAGATCCCAGGATGACGCCTTCTGTTTCGATCATACTCAATACCTGGCCCTGGGCAAATACCTTTCCCCACATGTCAGATCCATAGACATCTCGATAGATTCCGTTATGGGTACTGATCAGAACGGTACCATTGGCCCGGGTAATCACATCGTTGACCTCTTTATAGGTCAATCCTCGATACACGGGTTTCCAAATTCCCGTACCCGGCATGTTCTGATAGAATCCATTGGGAAATGTACGTGCGATCGCCCCTTTGGAATTGGGGATGATATTGTTGATGAATTCTTGCTGCAGCACATCCAGGAGGTGTTCTCTCTCCCACACAGGTTCCATCGGGAGTGCAGTCTTGTTTCGGTACAGCCCATTCATGGAGCCGAGCATGATTTCACCATTTTGGGCGAACACGGTGGTCGGCTTGAATTCTCCGGGAAGGCCGGAGGTGATGTCCTGCCAGCTTTTTCCACCATCGATAGACCGATATACCAGGCCCTCCGTTGGAGCCTCGCTTGACCCACCGGCTAGATTGCCGGAGAATCCAGCATCGACAACCTGATGGACTGACATGGGATTGACTTGCTCTGACCCTTGCTGACAAGCTCCAGTAAAGAGACTCAACAGGATGAAGGCGAAGTGGTGAAAAGGCATAATAGGTATAGGTTAAATGAATGATCGGTCTAAAGGTATTCCCATCCAGGAGAGGAAGCGAATTTGGGCTGTAAAACGATGTAACGGAAATGTAAAAGCTGATTGAATGCAGTAGACAGGGAGATTGAAGGGCCTGTGTTTGGCCAATCGTTACAGAACGAGCATGAAATAACCACTAAGCCACTAAGCGGAATACTTGAAGTGGATTGCAAATAATACTAGAGAGCTTGAGGGTGTTCTGAAGCAGAGATGATTACACTAAGAAATTCAAGGGCTCTCTGCATCCTTAAACAATGACCATTCGAAAATGTATTCTGTATTTTTTTTTGCAGAATGCCCATCCGATCGTCGGAATTCGATGTTCTCGTAGTTCAGCCCATCGGTGTGTTCAAACTGTAGAAAATCAGGGTTCATTGTGAGGGAGTCCTGGTTGTACACACCATCATACCCTGTATCCGAATTCTGGATGTTCCCTGTGATGTGGACCTGCTGTCCAGCCTGAACAACGTACTTCATGTGGTCGGCCCCAATGGACAGATCGTAGTGTTCGTTGAGGAATATACCAACCCGGAAATTGTTCAGGTGAATGTTGATCCTTGGTACTAGAATTTCATCAAATGCTTGGCAATGAGTCTATCGCTCAGATCAGTCAATAGGATGGTGCGAGCTTCCCTTTTGGTCATAGATACTGTTTCTCGTTCTCGTGCGGCGGAGATCGTCAGTTTTTCGAGGGAAAGATGATCCCGGGAGATGATCTTTCGACGACCGTTTGCCAGAAACTCGGTATATGAAGATCTAATGAGAACAAATGATTTTTGGTCGGGCTCATACCGGAAGCGCAGATCCAATAGGACCTGATCAGATTCCAGGGCAAAACGGATGCACTCTCTGGTGTCACCACCCATATATCCTTGAAGTTTGGGTGTAAAGCCCTCCCGTTCGATTAAGCCCTTCAGGTTTTTGGAAGTGCAGATCCGGGGGCAGGCACCTGCGCTGTCACGCTCGAAAATGGCCATTCGTATGGTTCGTCCATCCTGGATCAAACCAGCAAAATCAGGGATGCGATCCTCATTGAAATCGCCCAATTCGAGATGACGACCATATTTGCTGGGGAGGATGGTATAAGTTGCGGGAATACACTCCGGAAAGTCGCTGGTATCGAATTCTTGACTCGTGATCGCCTGAGGGCCACTTCTGTCAGTGGGTACTTCTTCCTCCAGGAGGAACACCTGGCCGAAGCCAAGGCAGGGAATGAATAGGAGAAGGGGAAGAAGTTTCATTAAACGACATGGTTCAGTACGAAAGATAAGGGGACATCTGGTTTCCTTCAGATTTTCACCACCAGTTTACCGCTGGCACGATTATCCTCCATGTAATGATGGGCTTCGGTGACCTGGTCTTGAGTGAATGCCCGATCAATATTCAATTTGATTTGCCCTTGTCCACAGTAGAGATGAATTCCTGAAGCAGATCTTTGGACAGGTTTCGGGATTCACCCTTGTAAACAGTGAGTCGGCCCAAAGAAGGGATGTCGCCCATTGGTGTAAACTCCTTCATGGCCCACTCATTGCCCAGGATGCTCGTCATGTAGGCGGTGCCTTTGGTCGTAATGCAGCGCAGTGAATCCTTCAGTGTCCGGGTGCCGATCAGTTCCAGAATCTTGTTCACACCTTCAGGAAAGATGGTATGTAGCGCATCGATAACAGTGCCATTGTCGATCAGAACAAGGTCCGCCCCATTGGCCAATAGTGCTTGGGTTTTATCTTGATTTCGGGTGGTGGAGATGACCGTCAGGCCTTTGGATTTGGCCAGTTGGGCGGATAACATGCCGATGGAAGACGTACCGCCTCGAATCAGCAGGGTCTCTCCAGCCTGGATCTCCAGGGCCCGATGCAAAGACCCTGAAACGGTTTGAAACATCTCCGGAATGGCTTCCAGGGGTCTCCCAGGGTAAACTGCTTTCGAAAGGAAAGTCAATCACTAAGGGGACAACAATATACTTCGCATATCCGCCGTCAAAAAAGCGGCCCATCCCACCCATGATCGCCGCAACCTGCTGACCATCATGATAAGTGCCTGAGGGATGGGACTTTACAAAGACCACGCACTCGATCCCCTGGACGTGAATGATATCAGGGTTTCCAGGTTGGGTCGTAACGGCTGCTCGTATAAATCAGAGATTGGATAAGTCAGGGGATATGACTAGTGAAATCAAGTCGAGCTTTAATTGCCGATCCCTTCCTGGATTTGATGCGCATATTCTTCCGAAGGAAAGTGTCCCTGGGATTTCTGGATCAACCCGTTTTCGCCGATCTGCCATTCTTCATAGCCGCTCACTTCGACTTTGTGGCCGGTGCCACCAGGTCCGGTCTTGGTGGCCAGGAGGGTCCAGTGAAACTCGGTCTGATCGGGTTGTTGGATCAGACTGTCGAAACGCACGACCATATCCGGGAGGTCGGTCATGAAACCGTTTGCCACACCAGTGATCTGTTTGCGGCCCAGGGCGGCCTCTGCATCATTGACCCGAAGGGAACCGCCCTCTTCAAAAAACATGGCTACAAATTCGGGACGACGGCCGCTCCAGGCCTGGGCATAACTTTTGGCAAAAGTTTCCAGATCAAAAACCTGTTGATCAGCCGGAAGGCGTTGGGTGGTGAAGGACAGGTTGAGGAATTGCCAGACTCCGTTCTCTTTGAGGAGGGTAAAGTAGTTCACGTTATGTGAGGTGGGTACACCATATTGATGGAGGATGGCATCCGCTTTCACAAAGGCGAGCTGCCCATCAGTGACCAGGATGTCCCATTTCATAACCGGTTCAAAATAGGGACACAGCTCACGCTCATGAGCATTCGATACATATTCTTCAAAGGTGATGATACTGTTTTACCAGGCACCCTCTCTGATCCGACTGATCCCGACATTGGCCTTATCCAGGATCATATCATCCATAGCCTCCAAATTGTAATTGCCGGCAACAGCAACGTAATCCAGGTATAAGCAACTTTAAATTGCGTAAACATGAGGTTGTAAGATGCTGGTGAAGAAAAGTAATTGGACTTATGAAATACGGGGATTGGTTTAGTCGATCCCTGAGCGGCTATTCTTTTTTAAAAGGATTGTCAAGATACGTGGAATGGACATTCGGTCATTCTCATCGAAATATTCCCCGATCAGTTCAATGTTGAATCCATTTTGAATGGCTGGTGTCGTAAAGTCAGAAAGGTGGTGGGTGAAGCACGTGACTACTTGTTGTCCTTCGGCTGTATCAAACCTGGCTTTTGTTCCGGTGTATTGTTTGCCGGGGTGGAGTTCGCCGATGTAGCAATATCCGCCCGGACTGATGACTGCGGATAATTTTTGAAAAATGTCTTCGAGGTCCTCAATGTGTTCCAGGACAAGGCTGAACGTAACCAGGTCGTATGCCTGATCTGTAAACGCCCAAGGCTCGCTGATATCGGCCTGAATAAATTGGACATGTGATGCTGGAATGCTCTTCCGGGCAATAGACATCATTTCAATTGAGAAATCAACAGCAGTCACCTGTGTTGCTTTTTCCAATAGCCATGTTGTATTTTTACCTGTTCCGCAACCCAGTTCCAGACAGTTTTGAAACGGGATATTTGCCAATGTTTCTCTCAAGGATCGTGCTTCAAGGTCCCTTGTTTTATTTTTGTTGGTATCGTACTGGTTAGCCCAAATGTTGTATGCCATTTTAACGTCCATAGTGATCGTTAGCGGTGAAGTGGTGGGGCAATTTTAGCCATTTGAGACAAATCATTCATGTGTCGAATGCAGAATGGTAATCAGGTGTTCATTCGCCTATTCATTACAGATGTCTTTCAGTTGAACATCGGCAAACAGATCCCATACCTTATGATCAAATGCCTGCGGTGAAATATCACATCGGATAACCTGCTTCTTGGTTTTTGGACAAAATGACTCTTTCATCAGGATATTCAGGGTCATGTATGTCGATCAGTGAAATTTCATTATCGACCATCGACAAGATCACATTTCGATAAAAATATTGAGTAGTATATACTATTATGGGCTTTTTCCATTTTAATATTCTTGCGACTAACGTCTGGTGGGTTTTGAGGTCGGCCAGCGAGAGTATTCTGTGCGCCACAGTGAGTGTGCCTCGAATATCAAACACCTCACGAATATAGCTAATGGGAACTTCTATTCACCTTCGAAAGACTCCAAGACCAAAGAAGGCCAAGCCCGACGAGGCGTTTCGATGGAGAATAGACATAGCCATGTGACTGATAAGCAACGAATTATTACGAAGGTATTCTTTGGTATGAGTGTCAAAGATTTTTGTCTGGGCATTGAGTAGGGTGGATATAGGTGCCCTGATTTTAGTGATGTAGTAAACAGATTCAGAAGTTGCCCTATATGAGCAAGGGGATAAGAGCCTCCTGCGAGCAGATGTGGCTCCTTGTAACTTCCAACCAGGTTGTTGGTATGGGGTGACCCAAGCGCTGGGAATCGATCGCTGGAAGGACGTTCAGCAAGACTGTTGGATGTTTTTGTTATTTTAAAGTTGATCCGAACGTTTCAATCAATTCTAGAGTTCAGGCACTAGCGATAGAGCAGTTTTAGATATCGTTGTTCCAGGTTGGTGTAATTAACAACTACGATAAGTACAACCGACATTATCATTATTGTTAAAAGTGGAGATGGGAAATAATTAATCATCAGTAGCCAAGCAATAAATAGCCGCGAATACTCCATGTGGAATACCCAAGGTTGCCGATCCATCAGTGCGCCACAGTTAATCAGGGTTATCAGAATCAACAGCGTTGATAATATTCGGGGCATGGTTGTCAAATGGTCCTTGAATAGAAGAAAAAGGAATAAAAACACCATGGTGGCAACTATTTGCCCGGCCAAGTAATGGTTTAATTCGTTGGATGCTGGGGCTGTATTTTTATTATTTCTAATCCGAAATCGCCTTTCTAGTATTTCCCGGATCTGAGGATCTACTTTTTCCGGACTGCCAAATAATATCTCTAGTTTTTCTCGAAGCCCTTTTGCACGCTTAACAGTATACCACAACTCGAAGATGTAGTGAAAGTGCTGCCAGAGGAAACTATGACTTTCTAGTTGGTGTGTAATGCCATAAGTCGGTTCCTCTTTTTCTTCTTTGAAAGTGCCGAATATTTTATCCCATATAATAAAGATATTGCTGTAGTTTTTGTCCAGGTATTGTTCATTAGTGCCATGGTGAACCCGATGGTGGGAGGGCGTTACGAATAGATATTCCAGCCAGCCAAGTTTCTTCACCGTTCTGGTATGGGTAAAAAATGGATATGTCCCATGAATAATTAAAACAATAGCAATCATGGGCGCAGAAAATCCTACTACTGGAAGAATGGCCCAAAAGCAGGTGCGGACGGCCGCCTGAAATACTGTTACCCGAGTTCCTGTGCTTAAATTATAATCTTCACTTTGATGGTGTACAATGTGTAGGCTCCAAAGCAGGTTGACCTCATGTCCAAATCGATGATACCAGTAAAAAACCAAATCAGTACAAAAAAGCAATACTAGTCCCCAAAACAAGGTGGACGGGATATCAAAAATGGCGAAATGGCTGTGCAGGTAGTCGTAGAAGAAATAGAATGCCATTGCCGTAAATATATCAAGCGTCCGCTCTGCAATGGCAATATTGAGATTGCTGATTACACGGGAGAAGTTAAAATACTGCTTGCCTTGTCTACGAGCAATCCAAAATTCCAAGAGTATGAAAAAGCTGAAGAATGGAACTGCCAGCGCCAAATAATTAAGTTCATTCATCATATATCAGGCTTTGCTAATCTGCCACAAGGGTATATGAATTTGGTGAATTATTTTCGAATATTCAACTAATATGATTTGCAACTATAACGTCCTCGGCTATGTGGGACTCATCCTGATAAGGCGAGCTGATTATCATAGCCATTGTATGTGTCCTGAATGGCTAACTCCCCTCTAATATAGATATTCTTGGTGTTGGTGTATCCAAACTCTAAAATTACTTCAGATTGGTAGGAGAGTATGACTATTTGATCCCGAAGGGTCGAGGTCCACAGGTGAGATTGAAGCGAAAAAACCCAGCCTCTCCAGCTGTCGGGCGCCAAGTCGGTAGGTTTCCGAAAGAAAGCGAATAGAACAGATTCTCCTACCTGATCAGGAGTGTGCAGGACCCTGGATTGGAATGGATTTAAACTGGACGGATTTTCGGACTTTTTACCTTGAACTTGCGATGATATCTCCAGGCGGCAATTCCACCCATGATGGAACATAAAGCCAACATCCAGAAGACATGTTGATGACCAGTGATGCCCGGAGAATGCTCCAGTAAATAACCCATGGCGGGTCCAGCAAAGATATCGGGTGTATATCCGATCAGAGAAATGAGGCCAACTGCTGTTCCGGTCAGGACCAGGGGGATCTGTCCCTTTTCCATTACGGCAAAATACAGGGAACGAGCGGCATAAACTCCGGCAGCCACGATGAAGACGGACAGGAAAAATAACCCTGACGTGGAAGGGCCGACGATGCCACTGGCAAACAACCAGGCACCCACGAAGGACAAGCCAAAACTGAGGCCCAGCCATTTGGTGATCTGTGACCGATCGGCGACAATACCGATCAGGACGCCGATCACGGGTCGCACATAGAGTAAGAGCGTGCCTACTTGCGCGGATTCAACCGGGTCGTACAACATAACCTCACGTGCATAGAGGGAGAACACATCCGTGATCTTGTAGCCCACATAGGCGCAGAGGATCATGATCATCAGCAACCAGACAGAAGGCAAATTCAAGACTTCCCTGATCTGAGTAATGGTGATTCGCTCCTGAACGATCGGTTGATCAATTTGCGGGGTGGGCTTCATCCAGAACCACACGAGAATCCCGATGCTGGCCACGATTCCAGAAGTGACCAGGATGACCTGGCGGAAGGCCTCCTGACTTTGCTGGAGAGACCCTTCGGCAGGATCTGTCGTTATGACCATGGAAAAGATGGTGACACCCAGGGTGCCAAAGAGAGCGCCTACGAGTCCACGCCCCCCGTCCAGAAAACCGAAAGCCTTGCCCTGAGCATCCGTACCACCCCAGATCCGGGTGGCTTTGATCATCGGTGCCCAGAATAGAAAGATGGTGGTGAATCCCCAATATCCATAAAGGACGCGCAGTGTAGTGTAGTCGGGAAAGGTGGCATAAAGGAGGCCGCCCAGTGCGGTCAGCCACATGGCGATGGCCATGAGTCTTCCCGGAGGATACCGATCTGCCAGTGGGCCGCCAAACAGGTAGGAAAGCAAAGCGACTAACCCATAGACGGAGAAGCAGAGTCCCAGCTGGAGGTTATCCAGGCCAAAGACCTCCAGCACTGTGGGCCTGAAAACGCGAGCCAGGACAAAAGGGAGGATAAATACCGCCTCTCCCGCCAGGATCAAAAGGAGGAGAACATGCCAGCGAGATGGAGGTGATTGCATAGTGGACGGTCACTTTGCCCCAAGATCATTCTTTTCCAGGGATGTCAGTGGAATTGGATCTGGCTAAGCTTTATATCCGGATAATAAGAAGACCTTTCATCTCCAGGATCAAGTAGTCATTCAGAATGGCCGTGTGATCGTCTTTACCACTTCGCCTCCTTGCTTTTTCCAATCAGTTGTTTTAGCACATCAAGGTCTATGTCACTCACTTTATTGATGTACAGGCATCCTTTTCCCCAGGTGCATTTTCCCAGATTGTTCAATAATTCCGGGTACTTACTGATGTCAAATAAAAGATGGATCGTCATTTTGGCTTTTCCAGGTGCAAACCCGATGCGGAACCACTCGAATTCTTCCTTCCCTCCTTTCCGTGTATATTTAAAATCACCAAAACCGATATACGTATCCACGCCCCAAACTACCGGTTCGAATCCGGTTGTTTCCCGGATAAGGGACAGCAGCGTTTTACTGTCTTCTCGTTTTGTAACGTTTTCAATATTATTGATAAAATCACTAACCGAACGATCGGTTTTTTTTATTGCAAGGCCGGCCATAAGAGATGGAGATTGTTTTGATGACTTCATTTAAAATTGGAGCATATATCTTCACCAGGTTTGACCAATTCATATTGATCTGAGAATAGTAATGCTAGCTAAAATTATTGCCACAATATCTCTTCTGATCGAGATTCCACTATCGTTCCAGACTCCAATGCGATGTTGACTATGAATTGGTGAAGATGGGTATTGAGGGGCTTTTCTGTGACCATTAAGTCTATACGCCCGTAATAGGCATGACTCCAATCCGCTTTATCAGATATCAAATCTTCGATGCGGTTTCCTCCAGGGATTCGAATGATGGAATTCAATGATTCACCTGCTTTAAATGTATTGAAATCAGCACTACTGGTGACAGTAAACGATTCAATTCTATATTGTAGTCCCCGATCTCCCGGGAAAGGACAGGAAAAGGCCCAGGCAGAGTTCAAAAGTGGATATAGGGTTGATGCAGGTTTGGCTACAAATTCTGGAACGAAGTAGATGTTTATTCCAATCGAATCGCCATGCATAGTCCCATTCATAGGTGTTGCTCCGTTTTGATCATACAGCACTATTTCGATATCTGTGATATTCCAATATTCAGCTATATCCGAACAGAAGCATCCGAAGAGGCCTGAAAATCCACAGTAGATGATGCTGAATGAGATCAATTTTTTCATCATGTTCGTTTTCAGATTCAAAAACCTGGTTTTTCAATGCAGGGTTTTTGATCACAAAAGTTAGCTGTTAAAATGTACTGGTCTTCACGACACGCTTTTCAATGGATGTGCTATTGGTCAATTGGATGAATAGAAAATAGAGACCATCCCTCCAGTCAGCGGTGTTGATGCGAACGGATATTCCGGGAATTTCCTGGTCGTAAATGACTTGCCCGGTTGCAGTCATGATCCGTAAATGCTGCATATTGTGCGGGCTTTCAATGTACAGTTCGGCACGAACCGGATTGGGGTAAATGATGACGTCATCGGTTGGGTAGATGGCATTTTCGATAGCCACTGGCGGATTGTTGCAAGCGCCACTGAAGATCGCGCCAGCTGCATAACGGTCATAGGCAGGGATAGAAGTGGCGCCCATGACATTGGGTGTGCCGATGCCGGCCCATTGTTCGACAGGGACAAAGTCAGGTCGTTCGGAATAGGCATAACTCAGATCCTCCAATACCGTTGTTCCAGGGGGGTGAATGGTGCCCTTGTTGTTATTGCCGTGTAGAAAATGTCCGATGCCCTGGATGGTGTAGTTTACCAGGCTATAGGGAAAAGTGAGGTTGGGCAGTTCATTGCCCAGGATGTTCTGATCTGGTGAATTCGTGGCACTGAAAAAAATACCAAAGCCCTCGCCTCTATTTCTAAAGATTGTATTGAACGGGCCATTGGGTCCGTGAGAATTGTCGATCACAATATTCTGACAGATGTTCTGTTCGAATAAGTTGGCATAGGTATAGTTGCCGTGTAGAACCATATCCCCGGCGGCATCATTGGGGGGCGAATCCCAGAATGGATCAAAGGAGTAGTTGTAAGCGAAAACATTTCCATTTGCTCCGGACTGGAGGATCATGGAGTGGCGCAGATGTTCGAAGATATTGTTTTCCACCCGGCATTCGTTGGAGGTAGCCTGGAGCATCACGCCATATGCACGGCCGCCTCCACCATAATCGAACCCATGATGAAAATATGATTTTGACACGTATATATTCGAGGACCGATTGGCTTGAATATGACTGAATGTACAATTCTCGGATTCTATTCCCGACACCCAGCAATTTGCGGATAACGTGAAATTAATATTACTGGATTGCTCCGGAGCGGTGTTGTCCAGACGGTGGATTTTCAGGCATTCTACACCTACATTTTCTACAGGGGTTATTTTCTGGATATAGGGTGTTCGGCTGGTATCATACGCCATACGCAAAGGTGAGGCAAGTGTTATTTTGTCATTAATGATGAACTTGATCTGGACAATTTGCCCCACGGCATTGTTTGCCCACGAAGAGGTTACGAGATCCGTATCGAACTGAATGAGCTGCACCCAGTCACCGCTCATAAATCCAGTTGGATCAGAAACTTGAATAACTGTACTGTCTTTTGCTGCGGTTGCTGTCAGCGATGTCGTATCCGACTTGTTGAAGGTGCCCTGGATATTCAGGGAATGGCCTTTGCCACCTAAGGCCATTGTGAACAATGTGTGCTCGGTACCTTCTCCCCGGATGATCACATTGCCTGGAATATGGATCGTCTTTTTAAACAAGAAGTTACCAGAAGGGAAATTCAAAATAATCCCTGGTTGGATTTCTGCGGCAAGCAGGGTGGCGAGGATGTCATCGTTGGGTGTCATTCCATCGCCAACGGCACCTTCCGTTTCCATATTGAGGGTAATGAAGTTACTTGTGGTGGTATCTCTGAGTCCGGCAAGGGTCCAGTCTACACTGCGTACCAGATCCAGGGTTTGGGTGAATGCACAGAGAGAGATGAAGAGTAACAGGAAGGTGCAGGTTTGTCTCATTTATACCAGGTGTTGCCTGTTATTTGATCCAGTGTTGATGATACTTGTCCAGGCGATCTTGACATATTCAACGATGACTTGATCTTGAGAAGATCATGATTGGCCAGCATTGTTCGCGGATTCATTTGTCACTTCATATAAAGTCAAATAGTTATTTCGTCCGATCGTGATATGGTAGAGGAGATAAAGGAAAATTGGAATGAGGAGGACGAGTGTGTATTGAAATTCTTTTGTGCTGAGTAGAACTGTATGCAGTACGATGATCAAAATGCCCAATGGCATGATCCAATAGCTATGTTTAAAACCGCCTACTTTGAAGCGCATGGTTTCATTCTCTTCAACCTGAAAGACGATATCCGGACTACTGCACCAATCAATGGTTGCGGACAGGGTGTGATGTCCTGGTGGGATGACAAATTCGGCGGTTTTGCCATTTCCGATCTTGCCGACTTCCTGGCCATCCACACGGATCTTAAAGGCCCTGACCCAGTTGATGTATTCGCTCGTACGCTGTAATCTGATTGAAGCCATGAGTATGATGGTCGGGTTTGACGTAATTGAAGTTGGCCTTGAAATTAATTAAGTTTCAGGAACCGCTGGGTTGCGAATGGTCTGTTTGATGCATCATAGATGGTCATAGACCAGATTCCGGCAGGTTGATCCATTAGATTGAGTGTAATTGAACTCCCTGGATTGGTGATGACACGAGTGCAGATTCCGAGTGGATCGTTGATTTTGACCACATAATCCTCTTGCAGGCCATGTATATGGAGCACACCAGTTGTCGGATTCGGGGAGAGTCGTATATCGGGTGCAACCGAACTTTGATCTGTATCGATTCCGGTCATTTCGGTTTCTTTGCCCCGAATATCAATTTCGGCAATAGAGGTTCTATCGTCGTTTGAGTGGACATTCAGAGCGGATAATTTGATATACCGGGCCACGGTCTTTGGGAGTAAGATATATTGGCGATAAGGGGTGTTAAAGAACTGTTCTGCCGCAACCGGTGTTCCCCAATCCAGACCATCGGCACTGACGAATAAATTGTAGTCCTTGATCCGTCCCTCCCAGGGTGATGAATAATTGTCATTGGCTGTATAGTAGAATTCAGTGAATTCATATTCTGCACCCAGATCAATGGCCAGTTCGTGGGGGCGTGGTTTATTGCTGCCGTATGGCACATGATAGTAAGTTGAGGGGTCATCATCGAAGGCTTTGGTGCCATCATATCCTGACTGTGATGGAGTCGCAGAAATGAGTGACCAATTGGTTTTCGGGATGAAGTCTTCGTGTTCATCATGCGGCTCGGGGATGACGACGGTGAATTGCATGGTGTTGGCATCTATCTGGATAATATCCTTGACTTCTATGCCGGATGATTCGCCTGCCCACCAATGTGCATCGGGGGTGCTGTCGTCATTGAAGCTATCTCCTTCCTGGAAGATGTCGCCACTGTTGATAGGAGGGGAGGGGCCGCTTTGTTCCAGTTCGAGCAGTCCATCTTTCTGGATAATCGAGTGTTTATAGTGTGCGTAGCGGGTGCCGTCCTCCAGGTTATTTCCGGTGTGGACTTTCAGGTCTGAATGCCAGATCAGGAGCCCTAACGGTGAAGGAAACAACGAGTTGCCCAGGGTGCTATTCTTTCTGACTTCCAATGCGAAAAACTCATGAGGGTCATGGATGTTTTTGATGATGACGATGGTGTCTCCATCTGCGGGTAATGTATAGGTGTGGGTGCCCTCGGTTGGTTCTTTGATGTAACCGAATTGGTTTTGGTAGAGGAAGGGTGCGCCTATTGGCTCGACATCCGGTCCCTGAGCAGACATGACGGTGTACTTGGCTGTCCCTCCCGAGCTGGCATCGTAGTCATAGGTGTCGGGCAAGTTGAATAGAGAGTGTCCTGTTTCATGACAGATTGTAAACAAATTGAGTGTGGCATCCCAGGGGCGTTGGAGGGAAGAACCTTGAATGTTGCCGATGAACTGGCCGTTGGTCAAAGTCCATTGGGGGCCATGAGCGGCACCGATTCCTGCCGGGCCATACGCACTACTCAGAATAATGACGGACTTGATAGCACCCGCCAGATAGTTTGGGCGTTCGCTATTGAACGGATCCGAGATACTCCATTTGCTCAGTTGGCTCCAATCGTAGGTTGGATGATTGGCAATGACCCAATTCAGTGCATCATGCCACAATTCAATGCCTTCATACCATTGAAGCGTCGCATAATGGGTAGCAGGCATCGGGGCGGTATAATAGAAGATGTCGTGTTGCAGATCAACATTCCTCCTGGTTTCCTGCTGCCAATATTTTCGAAAAGAGCGATTCATATCTGGCGTTTGATAATCCAGATCATTCAGCATTTCGTCCAGTTGGGTAGGAGTTATTTCTGGGGCAGCATCGGGATAATCAATATAGATGCAGATTCCCTTGATCGGAATGTTCATATCCGTTTGACCTGAAAGAGAAGGGGCCATGAAACTGAACAGGCTTGTCAGTAAAAGGAGAGTGGAGTACAGGTTCTTCATAAGTGTTGATCAGTGTTGAAGGAAGGTTGTTTTAGTTGCAATGGTTTCCTTCTGGATAATTTGTTCCTGTAGACTGCTTTATAGTAGCGCCAGAACAATGATGCAAAAAGTAAAGACATAACAAAGGATCAACACTTTCCAAACCGTGTGTGCCTGTTTCATTTCCATAAAATTATACGTCACTCCCAGGAATTTCAGGATAGCGAGTAGTAATATCAGGGGGACTAAATAGGGTATCGAGGTGCTGGAAACCAACCCGGCAATAACTGTGAGTACCATGAGTAAGGCCCAGGTGATCGTGTTTTGCTTCGACATGGTTAAAATATGAGATAAATGACAGGAAAGAGCAGCAGCCAGATCAGATCACACATATGCCAGAAAGCTGCACCGGCTTCAACATCTTCCATTGGGGGGTTACGGGCTGCCTTCGTCAGTCCCCAATAAATTGACGCTAGAATGATCAATCCAACGATGACATGAATCACGTGGAACAGAGTGAGCATCCAGTAAAAGGCAAAAAAGGTATTGGTGCTCATGAGGAGCCCGGCCTCAATTTTCAAACTGTACTCTATGGATTTCAGGAGTAAGAACAGCATGCCAAACAACATCGTGGTCAGCAAGTATTTTTTTGCTTTGGACTTGTTGTTTTGTTTTAATTCATGGACTGTGTTCGCCATGAAGAAGCCACTAGTCAATAAGAGAACCGTGTTTATGGTGCCGAAGGTTACATCGAGTTGCATTCTGGAGTCATGAAATAGAACAGGCTCCTGTTTTCCATAATAGACCATGGCGATCAATGCGACGCCAAAGGTGATCAACTCCAGAAAAATAATGATCCAGAGCAGAATCCCGCCGGGAGGGTAGTATATGTTTTTATAGTCGATTTGCATGTTGCTCATTCCTGGATTTAGTGAATGCGATATGGGGATTCTTGGCTGATATATTCGCTGAATTTCTCGACAACGGATGCTCATTTTGAGAGATCTGTTCTGAAGTTAGCCAGGTGATTTTAATTACTACTGCTTCTAGGCTTTTCTATTCCTTTTTCATTTTTCTTCTATTTTTTATACTTGTTTTTGAGGGTTGAGGAATTGTTTGAATTAAGTTTTGAATTGGTGACACTGCTTCCAAAATAAAATTATCAATATGGCACCAGGTGTTAAGTGGTCCTCCTCCGGAAATTTTAACACTAATGAATTGACCATTATTCGGTGCGACAAATGAAAAGCTTCTTAAGGACCACTTGCAATTAAGTGCATTTGGAGCCGTATAAATCAGAGTGCCAAAAGTGGTGTCGATTGGGGATATTCCGATTTGTAAAGGATGTACATCAAGAGCTAGTGGATAGCCAAATCTGTCATAGAAAGACAGGGTATAGGTTTGTCCAGTATTTAACGGAGTAGATAGTTTTAGTGAAATGGCATCCGTTCCACCCCCGGTTAATGCAATATACCAACTGCCCTGTTGTGCTGCAGAATTGCAGTAAGATGCGGATGTGATGATATCCACATTCCCTCCGTTTTCACCGCCCCCATTCCAATTGCCGAAAGCATTTGAATCCATCATTAAATTATCAAATTGTGCATTTGTGATATTTATTTGATCTCCTAAAGCAAAGTTATTCTCAAAGTCTCCATTTAGAATGCTTTGGCAGTATGATGTCATTGAGGAGATCATGATGATGGCTGAAATAAGAAATGTTTTATTTGTCATTTCACAGGATTTAAGGGTTGCATTGTTGTATGGACTTATTGACCCTGATTTTGGTGAGTAATCTCGTAAGAGGACTATCCGTTTTGCATCCCAATTTTACGTGCATCGAACATGTTCGTATGCAACTTGATCTGCGGGTGTAAGTGGATGACTTGCTCGAATGCATAGGCACAGCTGTCTTTGTTTCCTTTGAGCAAATAGATCCATCTTTCAATCATCCATTGTTCACCCTCTGTAGCCTGCTTTGCATGTCGTCGTGCGGCAGCGAAAGGGCCATTCACATCCTTGTCCAGAAAGGCATAGGAGATCCCCAGGTAGACATGTGCCAGGGCTAGCGTAGAGTCCAGGCTGAGCACCTGCTCCATTTGTTCGACGCCGCCGGTCACCCAAGCGGTAGAAAGCACATCTCTGGCTTGCTGGAAGGCGATTCGCGCGTCTTCAGAGTCTGTCGTGATGGGCATGGTTGATTGTGCCCATATCGTTTGGGAGAGGACAATGAGGATAAGCGTCAGGCGCGATTTATTCATTTGGAGGCATTTAATGTGTGCATATGCCGTTCCAGCTTGTCCAGTAGAGAATGGATATCCTGATGGATAATGAGGTATTGTTCTTGGATGAATTTGCGGATAAAGAGGTTCATCTTGATGGTTTCCTGAAATTTTCGATTGTCCATTAATGCCACATGATCGACAGGTGTGGCCGAAACCCACACTTCATCCCAGTTGATTAACTCCAGGAATTGGGGATAGATGGAATTCCATTGATACTTGTCATCGACGCCTTTTTCAATATTCTCCAGATATTCATACTTGACTGTGTAGAGCTGTGAGATGGCATTGCGGAGGGAATCGTCAGAGACCAGATCCAGTCCGACAGATTGCAGTGTTGTCCATGCGGCAGTGTTTTCACTGAGCTGGTAATTTCCAAAAAGACGTCCATAATGAGGCTTGAGGGAATCATGCATGGGAATCCGCTCTTGAAGGGTCTTCAAAATGATCTCATCCGATGTGATCCGTTGGGTATTTCCATCGATGTTGTACTCCAGGTCGGCAAGGTCCGTTTGAAGATTCCGGCTCATTTCTGTGAGGAGGGTCAGCTCCTTCTTGTGCAGTTTTGACGCATCGTTGGCGTTATTGATGGAGAGTGCGATCAGAATGCCAATCACCACCAGTATGATCTCCCCCATGGCATACAGCAGGTATCTGCTGAATTTGTTTTCAGTCAGCAGTCGCTGGCGAATTCTCCTGAAGATTTTGATCATAGGGTATGGTTGGTTTCAAGACCTTGGTTTGCAGTACACCGAGCTGAGCCAGGTGTTGTTTTGTGGTTTAAACGTTGCTGCCCAGTACCGCAGCGGCATGGCTGAAGAGCAAGATAGGATAAATTGATTTCGGAGGTCTAACCTTACCCTCACGAAGCTGTTCTGTGGATGTAACGAAAAAGAGTAAAAGATAAAAGGCGAAGGGCATGTGACCCTCGCCTTTTATCTTTTACTTTGATATAACCCAATCCTGACTGCCGGAGGCAGTAACGAAAGAACTCAATTACGTCGAAAGCCGCATCATGTCAGCATCACGGATGTCCACGGATGAACGGATGACACGGATTTATTTTTTCAGTCCCCAGTCCTCGGCCCTGATTTGAGGCTGAACTGGATGGAGTGCAAGGCAAGTGTTTACTTCCCGAACGCCGAATACCGAACGCCGAACACCGAACACCGACATACCTGACTACTTCCCAATCATCATCACTCTTGCACTCTGCAACCAACCATCGCCTTTGACCTTCAGCAGGTACATGCCGTTTGGTAAAGTAGATAGATCCATAGTCAGGCCGGTGGTGCTGGTGGTCTGCTGTTGCAATAACCGACCATGTAAATCGTAAAGAGTCGCCTGGGCTGTACCCAGATTTTGGGGCAAATCCACTTGCAATTGTCCGCTTGTGGGGTTGGGAAATACTCTTGCCTCACTGATTCCGTTCTGGGGTTCATTATCCGTGCCGACAAGATCTTCCAGATCTACCCTTCCGAGGAAGCCGGCTGATTGGTAAGCATACAGGTAGCGACCATCCGGCGTGACTGTGCCAGGAATGGCGTAGGTGCAGAAGCCGGCAATTGTTTCCCAGCTCTGGCCTTCGTCAGTTGATCGTTGGATATTGCTGAGTAGATCTGCTTGTGAAGGAAATAATTGTCCTGAATACCAGGTCCCATCTGGTCCCTTCACAATGGAACCTGGTGTCGTCAATCCAGCGCAGGCAGTGGTGCTCCAGGTTTGGCCTCCGTCGGAGGAGCAGCGCGTGGAGCCACTACTTAACGTGACAATGGTGCCATTCTCGAGGACAAATAAATTGGTGATCGGTTGGTTCGTGAAATCACCATCCACGACCAACTCCCAGCTTTCGCCACCATCGGCTGTGGCCATAATTTTCCCACCGTCAGAGCCGACAACACCGTTCTGATCATCAATGAAGACCATGCTGCGGGGGAAGGTGTTAAGGCCATGGACAATGACGTCCCAGGTGTCGCCACCATCATCCGAATATGCGCCGTGGACAGAGCCGAACAAGTAGAGACGACCACCAGGCAATTGTTCGACATGAAAAACATAGGTCGTATCCTGCATGGCATCTGGGAAAAGCTTTTCCCAAGTTTGGCCTCCATCCTTGGTGATCTGCGGACCGGAGCTGTTATAGGGGATAATGACTGTATCGTCATCCAGGACCAGGAAGTCCCGACTGACTGTGAAAAATGTATTTGTCAGTTGGGTCCAGGTATCTCCACCATCGGTTGTTTTGAACATGCCCTCACGCTCTTGCAGGGCATACCCGATGTCATTGCTTGGAAAGGATACCGCCTCAAAACTTGGACGCAATGCTGGAAACTGACTCGTGGCCGTCTGCAGGCCATCTGTCGAGTACAAGATCTCCGTACCCCAGCTGGAAATCCAGAAGTCATTGCCGTTGTTATGGATCCCTTGGAAGCGGAGGCCATACTGCCCTTCTCCGATGGAGGCGTTATTCCCCCATGTGACTCCGCCATCTGTGGAGCTGAAGATACTGTTCGGAAAAACGTAGGCCACCAGATCAGTTTCTGACAGGGCTGCGAGGTAACGCAGATTGCTGGGTACACCGGTATCTGTGACCAGTGTCCAGTTGTTGCCTCCGTCCGTTGTTTTGAAAATCTGGCGGTTCTGGTCGTATAGAAAACCGATGTTTTCATCTATCCAATCCCCGTACAGGGCATTTGCATCAAATTGATAAATCGAGTCCCAGGTGGCGCCGCCATCTATACTCTTGAGGAGTGGACCGCCGGATTGTTGGAAGATATATCCTGCTGTGGCCGAGGGGAAGTGGATTTCCCCTCGATGGGTGTATTCCAGTGGGATCTCGGTCCAGGTGTCACCACTGTCTGTCGAGCGAAAAAGGCTTTCATTGCTATGGGAGAGGACGATGACCTGGTCATCGACGAATTGAAATCCGCGGGGATCGCTGCAGTTGACGGTGATCTCGGTCCAGTTTTGGCCGCCATCGGTACTGCGAAACACCTGACCATCTCTTCCCAGGAATACGGTTTGGCAGTCTGTACCCGGCTTGCAGGTCACCGCATCGAAATCCAGGCCATCCGGGCTTGTCCCGATGGTCCAGTCCTGGCCATTATTCTGGGTGCTGGCCAGGGTGCCACAGGTGCCTACGGCCCAGCCATTGCCGCTGTCATCGACGTGGACGTCCCGAAAATTCGTCGCAAAATCAAAAGGTGTGAGTACTTCTACGGGGGCCATCTGGGCAGAAAGGGTAGCAGCTGTACACACGAGAATACAGAATGAGGTTAAAAGTCGCATCATTGGGGGGAGGTTTTGTGAATGAATCGGCGAGGGTAGGCCAGTCTGCTTAAAGCTAAGGAAAATTTGCCAATATCCATTACGCATGTCGATCGGAGATAGGATTTCTCAGGTATGTGGATACCATTCCATGACGTTCACGTTAAGTGCAGTCCTCGAAAATCAATGTCCAATAATTTATCTTAGCAAGGTGCTCAAAATCGCATTTCTGTGTGGTCGTGTTTTGGGACAGCTGCATCGGCTGGCCTGAAGTGGCTACATGTGAGTGGTTAGAGAAAATCCTATAGGATTGCCCGAGTATGAAATGAGCATAGATGATCAATGTGCATGTTTTGGGTATTACTGTACTGTTGCTTATTCGGTTGTCGTGAGAGGTAAACTGGTATTCCAAATACTGCTGCAAATCTTCCATTCGCCATTTTCCTTTTTCCAAATATTAATGTATTTCCCCTTGTCGATTATATTATCTTCTCCATAACGTAAGTAGAAGGTTCCTTCATCAATCAGATAATCTTGGTTGCCCAAAAAAGAGGTTGTTTCTTCAGTAAATTTTTTAATTCCGTAATTGACCCATTCGGCATTCACAGTCGCAATAGCATCACGTCCAGATATAATATCAGAATTAGGTGGATACACATTTGCATCCTTTGTAAAAATGTTATTCAAATACGCCGTGTCACGAGTGATATGTGCTTGCGTAAATTTATCACTCTTTTCTTTTATGAGTTTTTTCATTGCCGTTAAGTCAAATACAGCGACATTCTTGTTATTGATTTTTTGTGGAGCAGAGTTGTTATTCCTGCAATTGACGAATAGGCCAGAAAAAAAGAGCGGTAGGATAAATATTATAATTTGTTTCATGTTGTTATGTTAGATATTTTATTTATCCGATAGAATAATTCTGCACCCTGTAGGATAGCGTGCTTATTCTATTTCATGGACATTTTTTCGAATTAATGTTTTACACTTTGTGCGTCATTTGTATTTGCTATTGCTTGTATCCTTTCTACGGCTTAGATGTAATAGGTTTTTGTTCGAATGCTGGGGTTCGGGGCGAATAGAAGTATAGGCGTCCAGGGTAGATTTCGGTTTCCAGGGTACAGCCACATGTATATAGATCTCTTCAGATTGGATGGGTGATACCCGAACTTTTCTTGACAGTAGCTGAATACAGTTCCAGATCCCAATAAATGCACCCCATGGATTTGTCTTGGCATAGCATAGATAGCTGGTTTTCAGCACATACTTAGGCAGGATTCCAGGGTCCTGCTGATTGTATTTGCGGCATATTGTGCCATCCCTCCAAAGTTAATGAATCCGCCTCATTCTTCCATCTTGTCCGAAGCAGTGCCTGTTTTCTCCATCTTTCCCCCATTTTCCTCAACTTTACTACCTCCTCAACGGTTGAACAGATACCATCCGCATGCCGGATGGATGAAGTACGAAATATGAGACGGCTATTTATTATTTTGTCCCTCCTTTCCTTGCCCCTCCTTCTGTTGGCTCAGGCACCATCGGCCAGCGATATCATCCGTCGGTCCGACGAGAAGCTCCGGGGCAAAACCAGCTATGGCGAGATGACCATGACCATCGTCCGGCCCACCTGGAGCCGGGAGGTCGGGTTCAAGTCCTGGTCCAAAGGCAACGAACAAGCCCTGATCTTCATCACCGGACCCAAGCGGGATAAGGGTTCTGTCTTCCTGAAGCGAGATAAAGAGATGTGGAACTGGCGCCCCACCATCGGACGGACCATCAAAATGCCGCCTTCCATGATGATGCAATCCTGGATGGGATCCGACTTTACCAACGATGATCTGGTCAAGGAATCTTCGGCCATCGACGACTATACCCACAAACTGCTGGGTTCCGAAAAGATACAGGGCCTGGACTGCTGGAAGGTGGAACTGACCCCCACCCGCGATGCTGCCGTCGTCTGGGGAAAGGTGATCAGCTGGGTCGACAAGAAGGACTATATGCAACTGCAGGCCGAGTTTTATGACGAAGACGGCTATCTTGTCAACACCATGAGTGCCTCTGATATCACCACCCTGGGTGGGAAGACCCTACCGGCTACCTTGACCATGATTCCCGCCGATGAGCCAGGACATAAGACAGTGGTCAACTACAAGAAGCTGGAGTTTGACAAGCCCATCGCAGACAACTTCTTTTCCGAACAAAACATGCGCCGCATCCAATGATTAAATGGCTGATCCTGGCCTGGCGCAATATCTGGCGCAATAAACGCCGGACCCTCATCTCTGCCGCCTCTGTGGCGTTTGCAGTGATGTTTGCCATCTCTATGAGTTCCCTCCAGAAAGGAGGGTGGGACCGCATGCTCAACAATGTGGTCCATTTTTATTTCGGCTATGCTCAGGTGCATGCCGAGGGCTATTGGGAAGAGCAGACCATCGACCGGTCACTCGAACTCCACCCGGATTCTCTGACGGCCATGTCCGCTTTGATCGGCAACAAACCTATTCATCCCCGGCTTGAATCGTTTGCATTGGCCTCCACCGGCCCCATCACCATGGGCGTCCTGGTCAGTGGCATCGATCCTGAGGGTGAAGATGGACTGACCGGTCTGGCCGAACGTGTGGTGGATGGTCGCTATTTTACGGACGCGGCCGAAGATGGCGTCCTGGTTGCCAAAGGGATCGCCGAAGAGCTGGAGCTTGCCGTTGGCGATACCATGGTCCTCCTCAGTCAAGGCTATCACGGGGTCAGTGCCGCCGGAAAATACCCGATCACTGGCCTGGTTTCGTTTGGTTCTCCCGACCTCAACAAGCTGATGGTGTTCATGCCCCTGCACACCGCCCAGTATTTCTTTGGTGCGGAGAATCGCGCAACATCTCTGGTCCTTCAACTGGAAAGCACCCAGGAGTCGAAAACAGCGGTGACTGCGCTCAGAAAAAACCTGGACCTGTCCACCTATGAGGTGCTGGACTGGGAGCAGCTGATCCCGGATCTGGTCTCGGCGCGCAGCCTGGATGCAGCTGGAAATAATATCATTATCCTGATCCTCTATCTCATTATCGCCTTCGGGCTGTTCGGTACGGTGCTGATGATGACCAAGGAGCGGGAATACGAATTCGGTGTGCTGATCGCCATCGGGATGAAGCGACGACTGCTCACCGGAGTGGTCTGGATTGAGATCCTGTTGCTCGCAGCAGTAGGGGCCTTATTGGGCATGCTGCTGGCCTTTCCTATCGTCTGGTATTTTCATGTCAACCCAATCGTCTTTACCGGTGAGATGGCCCAGGCCTACATCGAATTTGGCGTGGAACCGATCATCCCCACCGTGGTGGATGCCGGCATTTTTATCCAGCAGGGGATGATCATCTTTGGGATGGCCTTAGTGATGGCCCTCTATCCCCTGATCAAGATCAGCACTCTGTCACCTGTACAATCCATGCGACACTGATATGGGCTTACTGATCAAAATCGCCTGGCGAAATATCTGGAGAAGCCGCACCCGCAGCCTGGTGGTGTTGGGAGCGATCAGCCTGGGCATCTGGGCCTTGATCTTCCTCCTCAGCTTTTCGCGGGGCATGATCTACAATCTGATCGACAACAGCATCCGTCGGGAGATCGGACACCTGCAGCTCGAACACCCCGATTTCAACAAACAACGCGACTTCCGTTTTCACCTTGAAAATGCGGACTCCTTAGGGGCTCTCTTTTTCCAGGATCCCGGTGTGGAATCTGTCAGTGAACGCGCTGTCTCGATGGGAATGGTTTCTTCTGCAAAGGGTGCGCGAGGTGTACGCATCTGGGGCATCGACCCGGAGCGGGAACGTGGTGTCAGCTTCATTGCAGATAAGATCGTTGAAGGCGATTTTCTGGAGCCGGCACGTAATCCCATCCTGATGAGCCGACACCTGTGTGAAAAGCTTGGCCTGAAAATGCGATCCAAAGCCGTACTCACTTTCCAGGATCTGGAGGGAAATATCACTGCGGGCGCCTTCCGGATTACTGGCCTTTTCGACTCGGGTACGACCCCTTTTGATGAAGGGACGGTGATGGTACGGCGGGAAGATCTCCTCCGTCTGACCGGCGGTGCCGACCGGGACATCGCCCAGCAGATCGTGGCCATTGTGGATGACCCGGATAGTGTCGGGGTGATCCGTGACCGATTGGCACCGCTCTTCCCCGGCGCAAAACTGCGCACCTATGCCGAAGTGGCTCCGGAAGTGGCGCTTTATGAATCACAGATCGGCCTGTCGAATATGATCGTCATTACCATCTTCATGCTGGCCTTGATCTTCGGGATCATCAACACCATGCTGATGGCTGTTCTTGAGCGGGTACGGGAATTGGGTATGCTCATGGCTATTGGTATGAATCGTCGCCGCGTTTTCCTGATGGTGATGTTCGAGACATTATTTCTGGGACTGACCGCGATGCCCGTCGGTATCGGTCTGGTGGTGTTGACCTTAAAGTTTTTTGAAAAGACCGGCATTGACCTGTCCATTTTCTCGGAGGGCATGCGCGAATTCGGCATGTCTGAGATCGTGTATCCCGATCCAATACCGTCTATTTATATCCAGGTGGCTGTAGCTGTCTTTATAACGGCTTTCCTGGGGGCGATCTATCCGGCCTGGAAGGCCATTCGCCTGAAACCTGTTGAAGCATTGTCTAAAATCTGATCCTCATGGCTGTGATTGTCACACGCGACTTGTTCAAAATCTACAACCCGAAGACCATCCCGGTGCATGCTCTGAATGGGGTCAGCCTCTCGGTGGAGGAAGGCGAATTTACAGCCATCGTGGGTCCGTCGGGATCTGGAAAAACTACCTTGTTGAATATCCTGGGTGGACTGGATACGCCGACCTCCGGCTATGTGGAGATCGGCGGTACGGATATCAGCAAACTGAGTGAGAATGAATTGATCGATTTTCGAAAAAACAGGATCGGTTTTGTCTTCCAGTCCTACAACCTGATCCCGGTGTTGACCGCCTATGAAAATGTCGAATTTGTGATGCTCCTTCAGGGGCGCCCCGAAAAAGAACGCCGTGAACGGACCGAGGCATTATTGGAGGCTGTCGGCCTGAAAGATCAGATGGATCGCCGTCCATCCCAATTGTCCGGCGGGCAACAACAGCGTGTAGCAGTTGCGAGGGCATTGGCGCCTCGTCCGGCCTTTATTCTGGCGGATGAGCCTACGGCCAATCTCGATTCGCATACCTCTGCCAACCTGCTCGACATCATGGGCAAGTTGAATCATGAGGAGAAGGTGACCTTTATTTTCTCGACCCACGATGCCCGGGTCATTGATCGGGCCAAGCGTGTGGTGACGGTGGAGGATGGGGTGATTATCTCGGATGAGTTACGGAGTTAAGAGGTTAAACGCGAAGACGCGAAGACGCGAAGGGGTTGATTCGTTTCCGCCCCGGCGGACAGGTAGGAGGGGTTTATTTGCCACCAAGGCACCAAGAGCGCGAAGGTTCACGAAGGGGAAGGGAACCGCGAAGTCGCTAAGGCGCGAAGGAAATTTTCTGGAAATTTTATAGATCTGAAACGGATGTTACCCAGGGATTATTAACCGAAGGGGGACGCTTATCTTTGGGATATTATAGTTGAAAAGTGATCAATAAAGAATCATGAAAAGTATTATTACCATTGCTGCAATTTGCTTGTTTGCCACGAATGTTTTCGGGCAAGGATTGAGGTTGACAAGAGGACTTGAATCCAAAGAGTTCAAAGAGAATTCTGTATTTGAAATGGTATTGGCGGAAGAAGATCCTGCTAGAAACAGAACGTATTGTGATTACCTGGAATTAGTGGGAACCTTTAAATCTGCAAAAAGAGACAGTGTGTTTCTTCAACTATCCTCTTTAGTTGATCATCGATTGATTGACGATGCAAGCATTGAACAGACATTATTGTTTAATTCAAACGTTCGAAACTATCCTGTTTCAACCAATCAAATAGTTTTCCTGAAAAGGTACAAATCGGAAAAGAGTAGAAAGGCTCGTCAAAATTTAGGAGTTGCTGGTGGTATTTTGCTTTTTACTGGCGCAGCAACAGCATTGAATGCGTTAGTTGTGAAGGGCAAATCGAATAAGAACAATCTTCTCCTTTCCGGAGGGTTGCAGATAGGATTAGGAATTGGATTTGGCATAGCCAGTACAGCTAAAAAATACTATTTGAAAAACAGGAGTGATCAATGGGTCATTGAGCCTGAATAGAAAGTATATTTTCAATAGTTGCACGCCCGCCGTAAGGGGTGACCTTGTTATTATGGAAATAGATTTGAATGGATTCTGAATGACCCCGGAGGGGGTCAAATGTCATAAGAAAAAAGTATTCGGTCAATTTTCGACCCTGGAAGGGTCGTATGTCAACCCCGAAGACGGATCGGATGAATTGAGGTTTATCAGGCTAATCCCTTGTGATGATTACCCTCTTCATTGCTGCCTCTCCATTCTCCCGGATCAGCCGGCAGATATATACACCGGCCTCCCAATGGCGAGTGTCTATACGGACACCCTGAGCAAGGTTTATCCTATTCTCTTGATTCATCACGCGTCCCAAGAGATCGGTGATGATCAGTTGATTGAAACCGGATCGATTCGATTGAATGGTAAACGATTCAATGGCTGGATTTGGGAATATGGAAATGGACAGATCATTCGGATCAAGTGGTGTTGTCGAAACGGGCTCTGCGTATTCATGTGCCCCGATATCATATCCGGTCCCTTGTGGTCGGGTAGTTTGATCCAGATCCACAACCACATCCGGAGAAAGATCTGTACCCTGATCGATCACCTCGTTCACATCCGCCTGTAGGTGAAGGTCGCCCATGCTGACATCCTCAAACCAACTGCTCTGTGCATTGGTAATATTGGTGAACAGCGATGCCTGAGCGCCATCCCGGGCTTTGATGGTTTTGTTGGTCAGGTTGTTGACAATGTCAACATCGGTAGTGGCTGGAAAACGATATTCAATGGCATTCTGATATTGGATGTAAATGGTGTTGTTGTACAACATGGTTCCAGGGGAGGTTTCCAGACCAATACCCACATCATGGAACGGATGGCCGCCGTCATTGTAGATCATGTTATTGCGGATCATGCCACCGGTATTGGGGCTATTCCCCAGACCAAAGCCGATGCCCCGGTCGCAATTGATCATCATATTTCGTTCGATGGTATTGTCACTGCCATTATTCCAGAAATGCACGGCATGTTCGGCCACAGATCCCGATGGACTGGCAATGTCTTTAAATACATTATCCCGCACGATCCAGTGGTCGCCTTTGTGTATGTCAAGTCCACCGATATAAAACTGTGGACCGATACCAGCTGTATATTCAAACAGGCTACACTGTACCAGACCATAATCTGCCCCATCTCCTCCAGCCGTGCCTTTGATCATTTGTTCGTAGGTATTCTGGATGCGCACATTATGCACAAAGAGGCTGTCCCCTTCCACAGCAATGCCATGGTTGCCCACATCACGTATGGTCAGATCGGCGATGGTATTATGATCACCGACGAAATAGATGGCATTTTCTGTGTTGGGTGATACGCTCTTCATCCCGGTGCCGGTGATGATCACATCATCCCGATTTCCTGATGCGCTGCGAAACACCACATTGCTGGCAGTGATATAGGGATACCAACTGGGCGAAGCGATCGCGTAAGTACCATCCGCTAAAAGGACTGTCATATTCCCTCCATTGGCATTGACCTGATTGATGGCGTTGTATAGTTCAGTAGTGTTGGACACATTGATGATCTGACCAATGACTTTGTCGCAGGGTGAAACGGTATTATTCTGCACTTGTGAGACGGTGCAGTGGCAGGCTTGAGCGGTTGTGATTGTGGGCGCAATCAGAGTGACAATATAGATCAAAATGGAAAAAAATAGTTTCATCAGATATGTTTTAAGCACAGTCAAGCATGGGTGACACTCTAAAATTATCAAGGCGCTCAACGTTATATTCGGTTGTGAGTGTACATCTCGGCGAACAATTATTAGTTTAATTAAAATCAAACGCTTACCACGTCGGAATCTGAATCAAGTCCTCCGTGATTTTGACAATTCGAGGCTGCATCTGTTTGTCCAACAATTCAATGGTATATCGGCGAACAGGATGTTGCTTGTCCGTAAAATCATATTGGATATCAGTGACTTGTTCGTAGACCGTTGCGGCATAATCAGGCGCTTTTTCCAGCAGTTGCTCATGCAGGGCATTTCTATTTTTTTCTTTTGGGTTGCCCCAAAGGAAACCCGTATTCAGACTGAATTCTGGCCATCGAATCGGGTTGTCCTCCCGGGGGACTTCAAATCGCGGTTGGGCGGTCGCATGTAACATGCCCTGGAAAGGCACATACTTATTGTTGATGCCAGCAGCATTAAGCAGTTTTTTCTCCGGAATAAATATACTGTCAAACGAAATGGCATTCTGGTTGTGTACAGTTGCCTTGATGTAAAAGTGCTTTACACTGCCAAAATCAAAGAACAGTTGATCTCCCTCAAGGGAATAATATCCGCGGATCAATTGATTGAAGGAACTGCCGGCATCCCTGGGTACCGTGTATTCGTCATTGTCAAAATATACCGGGATCTGTCCATAGGAGATTTCATTGCGATGGTCATCTTCACTGAGATAGATAAAGCGGTAATCATCCAGAAAAAAGAGATAATTGTTGAGCAGGCTTCCCTGAGTGCGCAGGTACTGTTTTTCTTCCGGATCCAGGTGTGGGAGTTCATCTTGCCGCAGGGTGCGAAAGCTGGCAAAGTGTTCCTCTTCATCTACAATGACATTATATCGAACTGTGCTCCACACAAAATAATTGTGATTCCCTCCTGTGAGCTTGGGAAGGTCATTTGTCCGGTGGGGTAGAGAGGTGGTGAACAATGGAAGGTCCTCCGGCGGATTGTCTTCCTGAAAATACCCCTTGGATTTAAATCCATAGGGCGTGCTACAGGCATTGACCAGGGCCATCAGGAGAAGGAGGATCAACATTCTCATAAAGCAAACCATTTATACACTTCCAGATCGAAGTATTCCTTTTCTATCTTATGATGGTAAGGATTATTGCTCACATCCCGGTGCAGATAATCTTGTAAGTCGAATGGGATATTCCAGATATTGGCTGACCCACCAAACCCCAGAGTGTGGTTCATATATTTGATGGCCAGTCGCCCGGTGTTATAACTGAATTGTTCCAGGTCATGATAGATCACATTATCGACATAAAGCAAACCTGTTGCTTCGAAGGCGTGTTTAGAGAATCCGGTAAATTTGTCAAAGGCCACTTCGATCTGGTGCGCATCCTTAGAGGTCTGGAAAAGATATCCCAGGCAAAGTCCGCCTGTCCAATAGCGATCTTCCTGATCGCCAAAGTAACTGAGGACGGGTCCACCGTCATTGTAGTATGTCATGTAGAAGTCGCCAATGCCGAGCATGAAATTTCCCAATTTCTGATGCAAGAGCGGCTGTTTTAAGTGTCCTTTTTTTGTCATTGCTATCTGAAACATTTGCGTACTCGCAAATCCAACATTATACCTGTAATCCGTATTATTGACATTGTGATACATGGTGGTGTATACGGGTAGAAATCCTTCATGGCCAGGGGTATGCCGATCTACAGAAACGAGGCCACCATAGGAGATGGATATATTGGTGTACAGTGGTGCACGGAATTTTTTCAGCAGGGAGGCGCCAAGATGATTTCGGAATAGAGAGATCTTCAGGTCCGCGATGGGGGTCAGCGCAATTTCCTTATAGATGTTCAAGTGGCTGCGCACATGAAGATCATAGGATACGTTGATGCGTAATTTCTTCGGAAAAGCAACAGAGATGCTGATCCCATGAGCAGTAGCCACATTCTGTGCCGGCAACTCCAGGACACCCGGAATGAACAATAGTAAAAGTAGCCATTTACTCATGGGGTGGGTTCCGTTTCAATGGTGGGTGATGGTGTCTCCGGTGGAGCAGGTGGCTCAGGTGGCTCAGGTGGTTGGACAGGCGGCATTTCATCCCGAAGCCCGACGATATGGC
Source organism: uncultured Saprospiraceae bacterium (assembly GCA_942490895.1). Taxonomy (GTDB): domain Bacteria; phylum Bacteroidota; class Bacteroidia; order Chitinophagales; family Saprospiraceae; genus JAGNXB01. The sequence continues at coordinate 145,498 of CALNZC010000052.1, read as the reverse complement.
CCGTTTTTTTCCGATGCTTCTTCGCCTTTTTCTCTGCCTTTCTCCTGGATTTTTTAGTGTCGATCAGGATGCGTTCAGAATAACAGAAAATGAAATGCTTGCTCATGGACAGGTTATTATGCAATCCAGAAAGGGTGCCGATCGTCTTAAGATACGCACATATGTGAATATATGTTCGGTGAAAGGGGCGCAAAGGTTCAATTGTGTTTGCTGCTGCAGCGGGGTTTCGATCAGGATTCCAGTCTGGTTGACGGCAGAGACTAATCAATGATGATCCCATATTTCATCAATAATCCTTCTAAGCCCTGGGCAGAAAATTGTGCGCCCTTGATCGAATTCATTTCAGGGTCAATGACATAATTCCGGGCCGTTCGAAAGTCCGCATTCAAGAGTTTGGTCTGTTCGAAAGTGGCACCTGAAAGATCACATTCATTGAATACTGCTTCATTGAGATCTGCATTGACAAATTCAGTTTCGACCAGGCTGCAGCGACGAAAGGTGGTTTTTTTCAAGGGTAGTCCAAAGAAGGATGATAAGTTCAGCTGGCAATCCTCAAATGTGAATTCCAGGAGGAAGGTTTTGCAATCATCCAGCCGCATTCCCAGCATTTTGCATTCTTTGAAATGGACCACCCTAAAGGAGGTGTTTCTCACTGGAGCCATACTCAGATCGCATCTTTCAAAGGTGCAATCGGCAAAGGTCATATTCGAGAGATCCGTTTCCTGCAGGGGGCAATCACGAAAAATGCATCCTTCATATTCACCCGGTTGGAGATGGTCAACCTGCTTGAAGATCTGGTCAAGGAAGGAAGGAGTGGGCATATGAAAACGGAATTTTAAAGCGTGCCTGTCAACTTGCTCATGTTGAATAAAGGGTGGCACTTGGATTACATGGGAATAGGCCTCTTGATCCACATGATCAGTTTGCCATCAAATTCGGTGCCTACAGATTCGTAGGTCCAGGGAATCATATTGGCATATGAAAAGTAAGTCACCAATCGGGTGCCCTCAGGCATTAATGCCAGTTGTTGTTTGACATAGAGGACATAGGTTGTATGCCGGGTCCGACTGAAATCGATCTTGTTGTCAATGGCATCATCCGGGACGATATGTTCAAAAAAAGAATTGAAGTAATAGATGCCATCAAATTGTTGAAAGGACGTCTCTACAATATTGCCATGTCTGAATTCTACCCTGGGGCAGTGTATTTTTTCAGCCAGGTCTATGGCGAGTTCATGCAGTTCAAGGCGCTGTTCTACACCCGTGAAATGCCCCTCTGTGACTGCAGCGCCGATCATGCAAAACTTGCCAGCCCCTGAGCCGATATCCAGGACTTTATTCCCGGGTGCAGGTGCCAGGAAGCGGGCTGCTTTCAGGGCAACCGCCATGGGTGTAAAATGAAAAGCAGAGATTTCTTTCATTACGGGCGAGTAGAGGGCGTCGAAGTCTTCGTCGCTCACTATTTGCCCCTCTTGAAGTCGGTTCAAGATCATATTGGTTCTCCATGTACGGAAGTGGGAAAGGTACGGAACCTCCTTCACTCGAGTTCGAACCAACGCAACCGGGACCGTGCCTCTGAAAGTTCCTGTTGTAGTGATTCCACCTTCTGCACCAGATGCAAAACGACGTCCAGGCTGTCCAGGTCAATATTCAGATCTTGTTGCAACCGGATGATTCGTTCTAGATGGCCTAACTGTTCCTCATGAATGCAGTAGGCCTGATCAATGGTCTGCACTTCGATCAACTCCATGTTGCTGAGGTGCATGACAAAAGAATGCTCGATCTGATAATGGGTGCAAAGTGTATCTACCGGGATATAGGAGAGCTTTTTCATGCGTTCTTCAGGTTAGACAGTTGAGTAAAGAGTTCCTTCTCCTGATCGGATAGTCTACTGGGAATAAGGATTTGATAGGTGATGTACAGATCACCGTGTTCACCATCTTTCTTGTAACGGGGCAACCCTTTACCCTTGAGTTTGACTTTTGTGCCATTTTGTGTTTCAGGGGGCACGGTCAGTTTGACCTTGCCATCCAGGGTCGGGACAACGATCTGGCCACCCAGGATAGCCGTATAGAGGTCGAGTTCGACAACCGTATTCAGGTCGTCGCCATTTCGGTGAAAATCAGTGTCATTTTCGATCAGGAACCGGATGTAGAGATCGCCATTTGGCCCCCCATTGACCCCTTCGCCTCCATGACCTTTGATCTTGATGACCTGTTCATGCTGAACGCCGGCAGGAATGGTCAGGCGGATATTCTTTCCATTGACGGTCAGGGTTTGTTTTCGAGTGGTCAGTATATCGCGAAGTTGGAGATGGAGTTCCGCCTGGAAGTCCTGGCCTTTGAACTGGACCTGACGTCGTTGCTGACCAGAGCTACGCCCTCCGAACATAGATTCAAAAAACTCCGAAAAGTCTTCTCCTTCCGCAAAATTCCCCTGGCCGCCACCGGGAGAAGTTCGGCGATAATGCTGTTGCTGCTGCCTGGCGTTTTCAATTTCATCCGCATGCATCCAGTCCTTTCCATGCTTATCGTATTTCTTGCGCTTTACGGGATCGCTGAGCACTTCGTTGGCCTCATTCGCTTCTTTGAATTTGCGTTCGGCCTCCTTGTCGTTGGGGTTGATATCGGGATGATATTTCCGGGCCAGTTTGCGGTAGGCCTTTTTGATGGCTGCTTCAGTGGCGTCTTTGGGTATGCCGAGGATCTGGTAGTAGTCGATGAAGTTCATATCGGTTGTTTGATCCGCCATGTCCGCTGCCGTCAAGCAGATCCTGGTCGGGTTGGACGTTTTGGTATGGATCGAAGGTAGATGAGAAAGGATGAACGCGGTATGATCCAGCTTTCCAACTGGATTGATTGTTATCGGTGTTTTGCATGGTGATGAGAAGCAATGGGGCATACTTGTGAAAGAGGTACATTTGAAAAATAAAAAACGCCTATGTCTTCATTTTCCCTGGCCATTCACGGTGGTGCCGGAACCATTTTGAAATCGGAGATGTCCCCTGAAAAGGAACGAGCTTATACCGATGCCCTGGAGCAGGCCCTTCATGCAGGCGAGCAGATCCTGTTAGCAGGAGGTGCTGCACTGGATGCGGTCATTGCTTCGGTCAGTTCCCTGGAGGATTGTCCGTTGTTCAATGCCGGAAGAGGGTCGGTCTTTAATGCTGTTGGCGGTCATGAAATGGATGCCTCTATTATGGATGGATCAAATCGGATGGCGGGGGGAGTGGCAGGTATCTCTGGTATCGCAATCCGATTCGATTATCTCGGGAGGTCATGGATCACTCCGGGCATGTTTTGTTGATCGGAGAGGGAGCGCAGATCTTTGCCGATGCACGTGGATTTGAACGGATGCCTGCTGAATATTTTCATGATGCCTTTCGTTTTGCCCAGTGGAAAGAAGTCCAGGGCACGGAGGCGGTCCAACTGGATCACACCATCAAAGACCGAAAGTTCGGGACCGTCGGAGCAGTTGCTTTGGATATCCACGGCCATCTGGCTGCGGGAACCTCAACGGGTGGTATGACGAATAAGAAATTCGGTCGGGTAGGGGATAGTCCGGTGATCGGGGCAGGCACGTATGCTTATGATCGTACTTGTGCCGTTTCCTGCACAGGAAGTGGCGAGTTTTTCCTCCGGGGAGTTGTGGCTTATGATGTCTCCTGCCTGATGGAATACAAAGGCATGTCTTTACAGGAAGCCTGTGATGAGGTGGTGCATAGACGGTTGATGGCGCTCAATGGCGATGGCGGGTTGATCGCCGTGGATGCGCTAGGGAATATTGCATTGCCTTTCAATACGGAGGGCATGTATCGGGCCAGTGTCAAGTCAGGGCAGGAGCGATTTGTGGGGATTTATGGATAATCGCTTTATCGCTGTTCGCTGTTCGCTGTTTTACGCTGAGCACGTCAGTGGCTTGTGCCACCCGGCCAGGAGGCTTCATGTGGGCCGGTAATGGGTAAAAGGTAGAGGGCTGACCTATCCCTGAATACGGTTGACCGTTTTAGAAGTTGGTTCAATAATAAGGTAATGCTCATCATCACCTTCCTCATCACCTCATAAACTCCAAACGGGCTGTTCGCGATTCGCCATTCGCCGTTCGCTTTTCGCTGCGCACGTCAGTGGCTGGCGCCACCTGGGATCCGACTCCATATGGGCCGGTAATGGGTAAAGGGCCAGATCAGGAGGTTCCCCTCTTCTTGGAAAGGAGAAGCCTGCCCAGACTGACGAAGTCACATCCGGGGGCAGGGTGCTCCGTCCGCCCCCTGGCGGAAGGTTGTCACGGCTGTTCAGTTGAATCCATATAGCTGATCGATTCTAGGCGCCCCTTATCACCGGAAATGACCCCTTTCCCAATCAAAGCCTCTCCTTGGGGATGAGAATAGTACATTTGGGCTCTAATTGATCTCCTATCGATGTCAGATTCCAGACGAGCTTCCTTTTCAAAATATCAAGCGAAAGTCGTAGAGAGCCAGACCCGGTTGATCCAGTTCATGGGGACGCTGCTCCTGTCTCTTTTTCTGACCTATATGATCAAGGATGAGAGCTTTACAGTCCCTCAGGTCTATGTCCTTTTTCTGCTGCTTTTTTCGATCGGACTTTGGGTCACGGAGGCAATCCCGCCCTTTGCTGTTGGTATTTTGATCATCGGATTTCTTGTTTTCTTCCTTGGTCAGCCCAGCATGGAAGAATACCAGATCGATGTCGGCAAATTCGTGGATACCTGGGCAGACAGTGTGATCTGGTTATTGCTGGGTGGCTTTTTTCTGGCGGAAGGAATGAAATAGACTGGTTTAGATCGGCAGGTATTCCAACTGGTGAGCAAGCGATTCGGCCAGAATCCCTCGCATTTGCTTCTCGCCTTTATGATGACCACCGCAGTGATTTCCATGGTGATGTCTAACACGGCAACAACTGCAATGATGTTTGCTGCACTTCTGCCGTTGATCCATAGTTTGGGAAAGGAAAATGGATTTTCCAAGTCGCTCCTACTCGGCATTCCTGCGGCGGCATCGCTTGGTGGGATGGGGACGATCATTGGTTCTCCTCCGAATGCGATTGCTGTGGATATGATCAACCGGCTTCCACGGATGATCGAGAAAATTGACTTTCTGGATTGGATGATCATTGGCGTACCTGTTGCGATCCTCCTGGTTCTTTTCTTTTGGTGGATATTGAAGCGCACCTATTCTTTCCCTTCATCGATTGACCTCACTTCGCTTGAAGTAACTCAAGTCGAGAATGAACCCACATTGGCGTATATCGGCAATTGGGATGAACAACGAATTATGTGGATCGTGCTGGCGACTACAGTGGGATTGTGGATGACCGGCGGGATCCATCCCATACCGATGGCCGCTGTATCGGGTATTCCGATCATTGCGCTCACCATGACCAACATTATTACATCGGAGGATGTCCGGTCCCTTCCCTGGGATACCCTCATGCTGGTTGCCGGGGGTTTGTCACTGGGTCTGGCCATCCAGGAAACCGGGTTGATGAATTATTTTCTCACCTTGCTCAAAGACATCCATCTGCCTTCGGCCTTGCTGATCGCATCATTTGCGCTGATCACTATCCTTTCTTCTAATTTCATGAGCAATACAGCTGCGGCTGCCATCCTGATCCCTGCCGCCATTTTGTGGGAGGGACTGCCGCCAAGTTTATTGCCGTTGATCATCGGTTTGTGCTCCAGTTGCGCCCTGTTTTTACCGGTGTCGACGCCACCGAATGCGATCGCGTATAGTACCGGATTGATCGAGCAGCAAGATTTTCGTTTGGGAGGTATTTCTCTTGGAGTCGTGGGCCCCATCCTGATCTCCCTTTGGGTGATCCTGATGGTGGGCTTGATGTAATTCCTATTTGCCGTTCGCCCCCCGAGACCTCGGGGCTATTCGCCAGAGCACATTAGTGGCTGTCGCCACTCTAGCGGAAGGCTCTATGTAGGCCGGTAATAGTAAAGAGCTAAACTTGGAGGCTCCCCTCTCTTTGGAAAGGAGAAGCCTGCCCAGACTGACGAAGTCACGTCCGGGGGTCGGGTGCTCCGTCCGCCTCCTGGCGGAAGGTTATCGCGGCTGTTTGCTCATCTTTCGTGGATTCTCAATTCATTTACCTTATTTGAAGGCCTATTTCGATCCTATTGTCTAGTTGTCAGAATCTAATACAATCGCTAACTTGAGCAGTGGAATCATCTGGTGAGATATTGCGAACATGGCCTGTGTCGTATACATCCTGAATTCTGGATGTATGCGTATGTTTTGTGCTGATGTAATAGATACATGCGACATTGGAGGTTCGTTTACATAGATGTTATGCCGCATAAAAAAATAAAACCTGAACCTTTCGAAATAGAATGAAACAAGAAATAAGAATATTTTTCCTAATTATAAGTTTAATATCTGGCGGATTAATATATCACGAGAAGATAACGATAGGATTTGGTTTTCTTTTAATATACTTTGGTGTTCCTTGTTTCATAATTTCAAGCTTGATAGCTGTTCTCATAACTACTAAAACCAAAATCAAATTTGTGAATAAAAGACTTGGTGGCTTCATTGTCTGGTTAACCTCAATTACATCACTAATAATTATTCTAACCTTAATCAACAAAGTGCGAAATATGTCGCCAGTGCTATTCTCGACCTCTTTTTATTGGGAAGAAGGAGTTGATGTTGAATTTAGAGAAAATCAAACCTTTAAAGCATTTAACCAGCACATGATGGGTGAAGATATATCATACGGAAAATATGAATTAGTAGACTCATTAATCATTCTGAAAGACAAGCTGAAATTTGGCATGGAGAATATGATCGATACTTTAAGAGTTTCAAATAAAGGAGTATCGTTTAAAATGGAGAAAACTTGGCGAATTAATGAAGGAGAGATGTCATTTGAATATCTATCAACAACAGATGTTGAAATTGAAAACAATACAATAAACAGAATAGATTCACTCTTTATAGAGACATACACAAAAGAGCCAATTAGCATAGTTTCAATTGAACCTAACCAAATTATTAAATACAAATTCGACATGAAAAATCCATATCTAAATGGCAAATACAAACTGTCATACAATATGAATGGACGAATAAACGAACAATTAAATATTTTAAATGGATATCCTTTAGAAACAGTCGAATCTATGAAGTTTGAAGAACAATCAATAAATATAAAACTGATTTTTGGAAAGACTATATCGGTTAATTACAAATGAAAAGTTACGCGACATAACAATAAATGAGCGCAGCATGTCCTCCTCCTCCTCCTCCTCCTTCGAAGACGCTGGGTGTCATTATCAGTTAACCACCCTAAAGCAAGTAACGGGGAGCCCAGGAACCGTGCCTACGGCACGCAGGCAGGAACCCAAGAGCAAAGACTAAGGAGCGATAAACACAAGCCTGCGGCTTGCAGGCAGGAACGAAGGAACCAGGAATTAGGAATCAGGAATCAGGAATCAGGAATCAAGAACGCAGGAACAAGTAACCAGGAACCAAGGAACAAGAATCCATGAACAAATCACATTACTCCCACGGTGCATCCACCGGCAACACAGTGATCTTCCGGTCACTGATGCGGAAGTGATCGCTATTTGCCAGAATGTGGACGATCAGGTTGGCCATGGACATTGGCGTGCCTTCGGGCAGTATGGACTCCGTATTGTGCGTCAGCTTTGAGGGATCAAAAAAGATGACCATTCCGGAGCCGATGACCTGGCAGTCATTCCCGTTGCGAATCAGAATACCGGTGTCTTCAGCCAGGCCTACACCCAGGAGATGGGGATGAATAGCGGTGGCTTCTGCGATACGGTTGAATCGACCCCGTTGAATAAAGTGTGAATCAATGATCAGTCCCGGGATCAGGCCCAGGCCCTTGCCCATTCGGACACCGCCTTTATACATGGCTTCGGTGCTCTTACCACCGGCGATCATTTCGTCTGACATGGCCATCGCACCGGCACTGGTGCCGGCAATGACCACAGGTTCTTCATGATACTTGCGAACCAGGATCTCTTTCATCTGGCTGCCACCAATGATCCGTGTGATGCGGCTCTGGTCTCCGCCGGAAAACATGATGATCCCAGCCTCTTCCATTTTGCGAAGATTGACCGGATCGTTGGCCTCCTTTTTAGTTCGGATATTCAGGACGTCTACCCGAGTGCACCCCAGTTGGTCAAATGCCTGGAGATAGTTTTGTCCAACCTGATCCGGGATCTGAGATGCCGTCGGAATCACGACGATCGGTGTATCTGTCGAACCGGATTCCTGGACCACACGACTGAGGATGCCTTCATGAATGAAGTCCAGTGTATGATTCTCATCAGCCCCCAGTCCTTTATCCTCGTTTCCCCCGATGGGAATTAGAATGCCTTTTATGGTCATGCTTGATTGAACTTGATTGAAACGGCAAAAGTAGATATTCCCACATTAGGGTACATGTATTCACCACTGAAATGGACAAAGTCCAAAGAATAGAGTGAGTGGTCAGCCACTTTGAAGGCGAATGGCTAAGTCTATCTGTCTGACAAACAAGGTAATATCATGAAGGTTTGTTTTGAAGAATTGATGGAATTGAATCGATTGATCATTGAGAATGTTGGATAAGGCGGACCATTAGGGATGGTTTTCTATATTGAGGCAAATACGGGGATTCTTCATGGATGAGTTCTCCCTGTATGGGCTCTATCCATCATTACACGACGAACACTTCTACTTATGAGAATCCGGGAGATAAATGCCATGCGCGGACCGAACTACTGGTCCATCCGTAGACATAAACTGATCGTCATGGTCCTGGACCTCGAGGAGATGGAGCAGCGTCCAACGGACTCTATTCCCGGTTTTTTATCCCGGTTGGAGGCCATGTTTCCGACGATGATTGAGCATCGGTGTAGCGAGAGTGCACGTGGAGGATTCTTCTCCCGTGTCAAAGAGGGCACCTGGATGGGTCATGTCATTGAACATATCGCCCTGGAGATCCAGACCCTGGCCGGGATGGATGTTGGTTTCGGTCGCACGCGTGGCTATGGAGAAGACGGAGTCTACCATGTGGTCTTTGCCTACATGGAAGAGAGTGTCGGGCGATTTGCGGCCAAAGCCTCAGTGCAGATTGCCGAGGCACTGATCAGCGGAGCGGACTATGATCTGGAGACGGATATTCAGACCATGCGGGAATTGAGGGAAAAGGAGCGTTTAGGTCCAAGTACGGGTTCCATTGTCGACGAGGCTGTCAGTCGCGGAATGCCCTGGATCAGGCTCAATAAATATTCACTGGTTCAGATCGGCTACGGCAAAAATCAAAAGCGTATTCAAGCAACAGTCACCAGCCAGACCAGCAGCATTGGCGTAGAGATCGCCTGCGACAAAGAGGATACAAAAGCCCTGCTCCTGCAGGCAGAAGTGCCCGTACCTCGTGGGGAGATTATTAAAACGGAACGCGGACTCAATGAAGTGATCGATGACCTGGGATTTCCGCTGGTGATCAAGCCCATCAACGGCAATCACGGACGAGGCATAACGGCCAATATCAATAGTCTGGAAGAGGCATTGGTGGCTTTTGAATCTGCGAAGAAGGTTTCCAATAGTGTGATCGTTGAGCGCTTCATCACAGGAGAGGATTATCGGCTCCTGGTGATTGACTATAAATTGGTTGCAGCAGCAAAGCGTACACCTGCCCGTGTCATTGGAAATGGCACAGCAACGATTCGTGAGCTCATTGACCTGGTCAATACGGATCCCAAGCGCGGGTACGGACATGAAAATGTCCTGACGGCCATTCATGTCGATGCCATGACCCAGGGAATCCTCGACAAAAAGGGATATACGGAAGACTCTGTGCTCCCGGCTGGCGAGACCCTTAATCTGAAAGATACGGCCAACCTCAGTACGGGCGGCACGGCCACAGATGTCACCGACATCGTCCACCCGGAGAATATTTTCATGGCGGAACGGATCGCCCGGATCATTGGGCTGGACATTTGCGGGATCGATATTATGAGCGATAATATCAGCCAGCCCCTGGCTCAGACAAAGGGTGCTGTCCTGGAAGTCAATGCAGCACCTGGATTTCGGATGCATCTGGCACCCACAGAGGGCTTACCCCGAAATGTGGCCGGAGCAGTCATGGATATGTTGTATCCGACCGGCACGCCATTTCGTGTGCCCATTGTTGCGGTGACCGGGACAAATGGGAAAACGACCACTACACGCCTGATTGCTCACATGGCAAAAATGATGGGCCACCAGGTGGGATACACGACTTCAGATGGTGTGTATATTCAAAACCATATGCTGGTCAAAGGTGATTGCACCGGCCCGGTCAGCGCAGAGTTTGTATTAAAGGATCCCACTGTTGATTTTGCGGTATTGGAATGTGCGCGAGGCGGACTCTTACGTGCTGGGCTGGGATTTCATTTTTGTGATATCGGAATTGTCACCAATGTGGCAGCAGACCATTTAGGATTGAAGGGCATCCATACGGTTGAGCAACTCGCCCGGGCAAAAGGAGTCATTCCGGAAAGTGTCCTGCCCGAAGGATATGCCATCCTCAATGCGGACGATGACCTGGTGTACGCCATGAAGGATAATGTAAAATGTAAAGTGGCACTCTTCAGTATGAGTGAAGACAATCCTCGCATCATCGAACATGGGAAAGCGGGTGGCATTAGTGCCATTTTTGAGAATGGACACATTACCATCTGCAAGGGAGAATGGAAAATGAGAGTGGCCAAGGCTATTGAAGTGCCACTGACCTTTGGTGGGCGTGCACATTTTATGATCCAGAATGTACTTCCTGCAGTATTGACGGGATATTTGCGGGGATATAAACTCGATGATATCAAACTGACTTTGACCACATTTATTCCGTCACCCAGCCAGACCCCGGGCCGACTGAATATGTTCGAATTCCGCGACTTTAAAGTGCTGTTGGATTATGCGCATAATCCGGCGGGTATGCGCGCTCTGCAAAAGTTTGTTGAAAATCTGGAAGGCTCTCCGAAGGTGGGCATTATTTCAGGTGTCGGTGATCGTCGCGATGAGGATATCCTGGAGATCGGCCAGATCTCGGCAGAGACATTTGATCAGATCATTATCCGACAGGATAAAAACCTGCGAGGTCGTACAGAGCAGGAGTTGATCGACTTGTTGCATGAAGGTATCCGAGCAGTCGACCCGGAAAAAGAGGTTAAGATCATCCCTTCGGAAAAAGAAGCGGTGGCTTGGGCGATCACTCATGCAACACCCGGTAGCCTGATTGTCATGTGCAGTGATGTGGTCAGCGATGCACTCGCCATGGTTCGCAAGTACAAGGAGGAAGAGGCTACGCGCTTATATGAATTCACGAAGGATGACATCCCCAATATGTAATCCTTTCTCTTGATTCAAATATTGAACTCATGAAGAATATTCGAGGGCTAGTTCTGCTCCCCTTCCTACTATTAGCGATTGGTTGCGGCAACCAGGGGAAGAAATTCACACCGGATAAACCATCTGATGATTTTCATATTAATACAGTCAAGTATGATGATTGTGAATATGTCTATGTCACCAATCCGGATGGATCGGTCAGCGGGCTGACACATAAAGGAAATTGCCAGAATAAGGAACATTCGGGGGCAAATGCGGGACAGAAATAACCTTATGTTCAATCATGTCGAATTTATTAATAAGAGGCCTGATTTTTTCGCTGGCAATCATTGGAATTGCTAGTTGCAATGTCGAAATTGTCGGAATAAGAAGTGGATATGATAAGCTAGATGAAGTTGAGAAGTCCAGGATAGAATTTGTTTCAAATCAGACTCCTATTTGCAAGCTTCAAAACGATGGGAAAATATATTCCATTACTGCCACGCAATTGAAAAAATGTTTATTTGAAAATGACGCGTCTCTAGTTTACATCTGGGACCCAAACTGCGGTTCAAAAATCTGTCTCTCATTAGGTGTCGTCGAAAATTATTGCAAAAATAATAAATTAAAATTATTTATTATTTCTGAATATTATGATTTTGAAAGCATTGAAATTCAAAATGGCATTGATTCGCCTATTTTTTCAATCAATCACAATTATTATCATACGGACTTTTGTGGTAAATACAATCGACTGTTTTTGGAAGAATTATTTGGCGAAAATAAAATCTCAAGTGAACACAAATACAAGCGTTATCTTTTCTTTAATGGGGGGGAGTTGAGTGATTCAAGGAGTGCTTTGAATTAAAGTGGAAGTGCTGATGATACACCTTCACTAACAAACGGCAATAAACTGGCAAATCTTAAATTGTGTTGGTACGAGTGTCTCAATCGTACCGGTTATTTTCGCGGTGTCTCACCGCAACCTTGAGATGAGATGCACAAGCTGATCAGAATGCTCGTCAGAATGATGCTTGCGTTTTTACCATTCGGTGAGACACCGACAGGATAGAGGGTACTGGTGAGACACCAGTACCAACAGTAGTAGATTTTCATACTAATTTAAAAGTATGTTGGTACGAGTGTCTCACTCGTACCGGTTATGTGTGCGGTGTCCCACCGCAGCCTCGAGAAGGGCTGTGCAAATGGACCAAGATCTTTATTTGATTCAGCTTTTGTTTTTACCATTCGCTGTGACGCCGGCAGATAGAGGGAGCTGGTGAGACACCAGTGCCAACAATTCATTTATAAATTATGGTATAGGACGATGTTCATCAGGAATAAATTCAAAACCTGAATGGGGAAGAAATGGTTCAAGCAAATCGATTTCAATTAGACCATGGTTTGCGCCATCAAAATAATTTGATGCACTTGAATACAAGTAGTCTTCCGGATTTGCTACAAATCCTGCGCGGACCGGATTCTGATGAATGTAGTATACTTTTTTCCAAATGACTTTGTCTGTGTATAGTGCTGTAGGGTAGTTGTCCGGTTGCCAAAATTGATTTGTTCGATTGTCTTTTAGACCATTCGCGAAATATTTTAGTAAGTACAGGATCCATTCCTTACGGCTCTCCATTTTCTCTTGGATGGTCTGTATTATCAGATGGCCTGTGTATCTTTTATATTCCCCTATTACTTTTCCTAGTGAATCTGGATGATCAGGCTCCATTTGAGCAATCAGGTGAATGTGATTGGACATTATTACATAAGCATGGATCATGAGTCCTTTCTTTTGCCTGCAATAGTCCAGATTTGTTAGTATTATATTCCTGAGTGACAAACGGCTGAAAACATCTATCCATCCGACAGTAGTCAGTGTGAGAAAGTTGAGTCCTTTGGGATCGAGAATTTTTCTTCTGGCCATCTTGATTAATATGTTCGAGTAAAATTATTGATTTGTGGCGTTCTTTCAAAAGCCGGAATGTCATCATTATCTATGATTTTGAGGACTGTTAGTAGTGTTGGGTGTTGGAATTAAATGCATGTGGTGGTACTGATGGGATACCATTGCCAACATCGTTCGTTTTTAGTATTTGTATAAAAGTGAGTTTGTTGGAGTGCCTCACTCGTACTCTGAATTGAGCGGTGTCCCACCGCAAGGAGAAAGGAACAGGATGAGTTGAAATATTAAGGTATCAATACATCACAAGCTCGGCATCCTGATTGGATAGGCAGATGTTTTCATGGATCGGTGAGACACCGGCAGATAGGAGGAGCTGGTGAGACACCAGCACCAACACCATTTAGTTTTAGTAATAATAAGGAAGTGTTGGTACGAGTGTCTCACTCGTACCCGTTATTCATGCGGTGTCCCACCGCAGCCTCGAGAAGGGATGTGCAAATGGACCAAGATCTCTATTTGATTCAGCTTTTGTTTTCACCATTCGGTGAGACACCGACAAATAGAGTAGCAGGTGAGACACCAGTACCAACAGTCTTTTTTTATAACAAAAACTAACTTGTTGGTATGAGTGTCTCACTCGTACCCGTTATGCGCGCGGTGTCCCACCGGAGCCTCGAGAAGGGATGTGCAAATGGACCAAGATCTCTATTTGATTCAGCTTTTGTTTTCACCATCAGGTGAGACACCGACAAATAGAGTAACAGGTGAGACACCAGTACCAACAGTCTTTTTTTATAACAAAAACTAACTTGTTGGTATGAGTGTCTCACTCGTACCCGTTATGCGTGCGGTGCCCCACTGCAGCCTCGAGAAGGGTGTGCAAATGGACCAAGATCTCTATTTGATTCAGCTTTTGTTTTCACCACTAGGTGAGACACCGACAAATAGAGTAGCAGGTGAGACACCAGTGCCAACAGTCTTTTTTTATAACAAAAACTAACTTGTTGGTATGAGTGTCTCACTCGTACCCGTTATGCGTGCGGTGCCCCACTGCAGCCTTGTGAAGGGATGTGCAAATGGACCAAGATCTCTTTTGATTCAGCTTTTGTTTTCACCCACTAGGTGAGACACCGACAAATAGAGTAGCAGGTGAGACACCAGTACCACATTTAGTTTTAGTAATAAGGAAGTGTTGGTACGAGTGTCTCACTTGTACCCGTTATGCGTGCGGTGTCCCACCGCAGCCTCGAGAAGGGATGTGCAAATGGACCAAGATCTCTATTTGATTCAGCTTTTGTTTTCACCACTAGGTGAGACACCGACAAATAGAGTAGCAGGTGAGACACCAGTACCAACAGTCTTTTTTTATAACAAAAACTAACTTGTTGGTATGAGTGTCTCACTCGTACCCGTTATGCGTGCGGTGTCCCACCGCAGCCTCGAGAAGGGATGTGCAAATGGACCAAGATCTCTATTTGATTCAGATTTCGTTTTCACTGGTCTGTGAGACACCGTCAGACAGAGGAGCTGGTGATACACCAGCACCAAGAACCAGGTTTAAGGAATGTGAATATGATTGAAATGATCATGTGAGATTGGCAGTTCTTCAACCCCTTCAGGGTTGCAAGTATGGCACTTCATACCCCGGGTTTCACCCGGGGCTATTTTATTGAACCCCTTCGGGGTTCATTGATCCTTCGAAGCAAAGTAGTGTCGAAAAACTCAATAACAAAATCTGGACTGCCGAAGGCAGTAACCCTCGCCCCATTGAAGGATGCTTTGGCATGTAGTACCCAACGCCCAAGACCCAATACCAATACCCAATACCAATTTCATCCCTTATCTCTGCTTCCTCAAAATTTCCAAACTCATAACCTCATTATGTTGGTACGAGTGTCTCACTCGTACCCGTTATGTGTGCGGTGTTCAACCGCATTCCAGAGAAGGAGAATATTTTATTCTTCCTTGTGCAGGCCTGATCGCACATGCAAGTCCATTTGAGGGAACGGAATGGTAATTCCATTCTCTCGGAATTTGCGATCAATATTTCGGCGAATATCACTCCTTACCTTATTGATGCGGAAAATGTTCTTGCTAAAAAATAGCAACTGAAAATCCAGAGAAGAATTTCCGAAATTGACTAGCCGTCCTTCAATCAAGTCGGGATTGGAGACATCGGGATGGTCGATGGCGCTTTCTTCCAGAATGCGGAGAACCTTATCGACATCGCTCCCATATGCGACCCCAACATCGATCCGGAAACGAGTCTTTTCCGATTGATGACTCCAGTTGATCACCTTGGTGGTCGTGATCAGAGAGTTGGGGATAATAATGGATATTTCATCTCGGTTGAGCCCTTTGGAAGTCCGAAGGCCGATGCTCTGGATTTGCACGACATCGCCATCGATCTCCAGGACATCCCCAATCTTGATCGATCGCTCTCCAAGGAGAATGATACCGGAGATGATATCATTGAACGTCTGTTGAAGGCCTAGCCCAACCCCGACCAATAGAGCTGCAGAACCCGCCAGGAGGAGTGTCAGTTTGACACCGATGGATTCCAGCATGATCCCTATAGCAACAATCCACAAGAGGTACCTAATGATCTGGAAGAGTGCGTATGTGGAGCCTGGATCGAGATTATTTCTCTTCGTACGACGAAACAAAGCCGACCGAATGCCCCATAAGATCAATTTGGTCATGAGGATGATGAGCAGGATCACAGCCACATTACTGAGATGGATCCTGTAGTCGCCTACGTGAAATAGTTCAAAGGAGAGTATCTGTTCAAATGTCCTCATATTGTTTGTTCTTTATAATTCCCTTTGGGTCGGCCGGCAAGTTAAGCCGGAATCCTGAGCATTTCGGCCTGGACTGATACAAGTATGTTCAATCGTACTGCGTTCAGTTCATTTGGATTTATAAAATCAGTTCCATAATCGGAAGCGCCCGATTTGGAACACTACTCGGATATTGCCCGATTACTTGAAAGCCAAAATGCGTATAGAATGCCTCCGAATGCGGGTCTGCATGGAGGGTTATTTTCTGGATCGTATGAGACGTTATTCGATTGAGGAAGTGCTGCATTAAGATTGTCCCAATTTTCTTACGGATAACGGTTGGGTCGATAAACAGGTTGTCCATATGTACCGCCGATGGGCCGGTCTGGTAATAAGAATAATACCCCAGGATATGGTCAGCCTGCCAGGCTGCAAAGACAATGTGCTGCTCAAAATAGTCACTTTTCAGGGTGAGTTCCTCATCCCAGAGGGACATCAATTCCGGGGAATAACCCCAGAATGCCTTGGACCGCTTGGTCAATCCGGAAAGGTTTTCTTTGTGTTCCGGGCCAACCTGGTTGATCACCAGATGGTTCATTCAGATTCTTTTGGTACTGGCCAAGATAAGGAATGACCTCTTTTCAGGGTCAGGATTCCAACCATTCGGATGATGGTCTGATGGTAGTCATGGAAGCTTGTTCCTCCCTTTCTGAAGTTATTCCTGGATTCATGATGGTGAATGGTGTACTTTTGCCCCCTTTTACAAGGACTGCTGGGGAAAACCAGCTGCACGGCAAGGACACGAAACCCATGAAAAAAGTACTGAACCTGTTTGACCTCTCCCAAAAGGTCAATTATCGTATTGAAGTCCTTTCCGGATTAACCGTGGCGTTAGCCCTGGTGCCTGAGGCAGTCGCTTTTGCGCTCATTGCCGGACTCTCCCCTCTGACAGGATTGTACGCCGCCTTTGTCATGGGCCTGGTGACATCATTGCTGGGTGGCCGTCCAGGGATGATCTCCGGAGCGACCGGAGCAGTGGCTGTAGTACTGGTGGCTCTGGTGCAGTCGCATGGGGTGGAATATGTCTTTGCCACTGTGATCCTGGCAGGAATCCTACAAGTGACAGCCGGTTTTCTCCGGCTAGGGAAGTTGATGCGATTGGTTCCCCATCCGGTGATATTCGGTTTTGTCAATGGACTGGCCATTATCATCTTTATGTCCCAAATGGATCAGTTTAAAGATCCAGGAGGGGCCTGGCTTACGGGTATGCCCTTGTTTGGGTTTATCGGACTGGTCCTCATTACTATGGTGATCATTTGGGGGTTGCCCAAGATCACTCGATTGGTTCCAGCTGCTTTGACCGCCATTCTGGTCATTTTCGGATTGGTGACGGTTCTGGGGTTGGACACTAAGACTGTAGGTGATATCGCATCTATTCAGGGTGGGTTTCCGCCTTTTCATCTGCCCTCGATTCCATTGAATTGGGAATCGTTGATGGTGATCTTTCCCTACGCCGCGATTGTGGCCGGGGTGGGTCTGATCGAGAGTTTGCTGACCCTGAATATCATTGATGAGATCACAGAGACTCGCGGTCGAGGGAATAAAGAGGCGGTTGCCCAGGGAGCCGCAAATATCCTGTCCGGATTTTTCTCAGGCATGGGCGGCTGTGCCATGATCGGTCAGAGTCTGATCAATATTTCTTCAGGAGCACGGGCACGACTGTCCGGTATCGTCGCCTCAGTCATGCTGCTTGTGTTTATCATGTTTGGATCCGGCCTGATCGAGAAGTTGCCCATGGCGGCTTTAACAGGTTTGATGATCATGGTGGCCATAGGTACATTTGAGTGGGCCAGCCTACGCACATTTACAAAAATGCCCAAGTCAGACATCTTTGTCATGGTGATGGTGACACTGGTGACCATATTCCTGCACAATCTGGCCCTGGCCGTCATCATCGGCGTTGTGATCGCCGCATTGGTATTTGCCTGGGATAATGCCAAGCGTATTCGTGCCCGAAAGCACATCGATGCAGATGGGATCAAGCACTATGAGATCTATGGCCCGCTATTTTTTGGATCCGTTTCGGCCTTTAACGAGAAGTTTGACGTGTTGAATGACCCGGATGAGGTCATCATTGATTTTGAAGAAAGTCGGGTGGTGGATATGTCCGCTATTGAGGCCCTGAACAAGATTACAGAGCGATATTTGAAAGTGGGAAAGAAGGTCCATTTGAAACACCTCAGCCAGGATTGTCGTCAGCTTCTGCAGAATGCAGAGGAGATCATTGATGTCAATGTATTGGAGGATCCGACTTACAAGGTCGTAGTGGATGATTTTGCCCCGAAAAAATAATTGAAGACCAAATGTAAAATGCGATTGGCTGATAGGCCATGACTAGTCTTCGCCATTGATCAATCGGAAACCTATTGTTCAGCCTTGACAAAGGACAACGTTGAAAGTGTCCACAAGGCGGCCAGTGCGTCAGTGGCAGCGAAACCGAGGATCATAGGTTTCGCCTCACCAGCAATCCATAAACCCAACATGAAGAGGGCAGCTCCGAATCGTAAAATGACAGTCAGGCGGTAGAGTGCGGACAGGGCATACTTGGCGATGAAGTAATAATAGACTCCTAGCGAAAACGACAAGTATCCGATCATCCGTCCCATCCACAACAGGTTGCCATGTTCCAGTTGGAAGAGTTCAAGAAGAGTATCGGGACAACACATCAATCCAAATCCGGGAATGAGGATCAAGTAAATTCCAAATGCCTGAAGGCTTACGGAAGTCGACTTCATAAACGGTTATTTTGGTTCCTGAGATGTCTTGTGTTTACGTGACTGTAAAGACGTTGACTTGTCCAATATAATGGAAATTTGAATAGCCTTATCCACTCGGGCTTTCCCAGTGAACCAAACAGGAAGGATGCTCATCAGATTATTTCAGCGGGAGTAGTGTGATGCTGTGAGGTGAGCATACTGAATCATACACTTTTTTTCGAAAATACATCACTTCCAACTGCCTGTCCGAGGCAAGTCAACGGCACTACAATACTCAAATGAACTGATCTTTTTCTCGATCGATAAATTCGCGTAAGGTTGTTGGCTCCCTACCGGTAAGGGTGATGTAGTCATTTGAGATATTGGGAGCATTTTGGATTCTGGGCAGGAAGTGTAGAAAGGTCATGACCAGAGCAAAGTTACTTGGCATGCCCTCTCTTTTCTTTTTTAGAAAGAAGCTGATTGGATTCAGGCGAATATATTGAATTGAGATACCGGTTTGTTCGCCCAGTATTTTTAAAACGTCCCCAAAGCTTTTATTCTCCCTGCCTGTTATTTCATAGGCCTTTCCCACATGTTCATCAAATGAAGCTGCCAAAAGCGCGCTGACTTCTCCAATGTCTTTTACATCGATCCAGTTGAACTTGGCATCACCTGCGGGCAGTGATAGGCTTCTGCTTTTTGTCAGCTCCGGCAGCAATGTTGTCGTGAGATTCTGCATAAAGTATCCCGGACGAATAAAGATATACTGGAATCCGCTCGCCTTAATGAGTCGTTCAATCTTGTTATGTGGAATAACGCTGAATTTCTCTGCCCCCTGCACAGATAAAAACAATATCTTCCGAATTCCGCACTCTTCGGCAGATCGTAAAAGTGGAATAAAATATCGATCGACATCGGAAATATGTGGAGGTCGAAGGAGAAAGAGGATGTCGATATCCTTGAATGCTGAGTGAAACATGCCTGACCGTTCCAGGTCAAACGCTCTGAATTGCACCTTTTCACAATGCCTGAATTTCTTTTTGGCTCTGTTTACATCGCGGACAGCTGCAATAATTTCAAGGCTGTGATCGGAGGTGCAGAGAGCATTGATGACTTCTGTTCCTACATTTCCAGTGGCTCCAGTGATCAGTATTTTATTCATGGAATCGAGAGGAAGACTTGTTTTCAATCAAACTGAATTTTAGGACTTGTACCGAATCTTCTCATACAGTTTGATCATGGATTGAATGAGCTCTACAGGAGTGGTCAGGATCTGATAGTGGTTTTGTCCGAACATTTGGGGGAGGTAATATTTGGCCTGGGCTTCTACCGCCAGCGCATAGGAATTGATCTGGCGCTCATGTAATTCACGCAGGGCTTGCTGGACATCCTGAATGCCATATTTGCCTTCGTATTTATCAAAATCATTCGGCTTTCCGTCGGACATGAGGATGACCCATTTGTTTTTTGTGGGTCGGGTGTCCATCAAGGCCCCGGCATGCCGCAAAGCGGCCCCGATACGGGTATATCCCTGGGGTTCGACTGCACCGACTTTAAGCTTGGCGGCCTGCCAGGGTTCGTCAAATTCCTTCAACGTGAGGAAGGTGGAATAATTCCTGGTTTTGGAGAAAAAACTGCAAATCGAAAAATCGATCCCAAACTCCTCCAGGATCTCCCCAAACAAAATGGACATCTGTTTTTCGACATCGATCACCCGATTGCCTGCCGCATACCCATCACTGGATAGACTGATATCCAATAAAAGTAACAATGAAAGATCCTTGGCTTTCTTTCGCTTGGCGATATAGATATTTTCAGATGGCGTATGCCGGGCATGAATGTCCGCAATCATGTCGGTAATGGCATCGATATCAAATTCATCCCCTTGTGATTGACGTCGATGCTGTTGCATGGTGTTATTCAAATTGGCCAACATCTTTCGAAGGTTGGTCAATACCCGGGCATGATCTCGAATGGTGCTGGTATAATAATCAGGATCAGTCTTGATCTGGGTCCGAGGATAGACCTTGCAGAACCCTTGTTTGTAGACGCGCTTGCGATAATCCCATTCGTCATATTTCAGATGATACCCTTGTCCATCCCGTTCAGCACTTTCCGAAATGGTGGTATTCTCGATAAACTCAGCCTGATAGACTGAGTGGGCCTGATCATCCACCCGGACGGTGAATTTCATATTTAATTCATCCAGGGCCTCTTGATGATCCTCCAGTTCGTCATCCCCGTCAAAATCTCGCCAGACACCACTGAATTCGTCTGCGGTTTCAACTTTTTCAAAATTGTGGGTGAGGATGTAATCTTCCTGTTGCTTTTTATCGACGATGATGCTTCTGATTTCCTCGACGGCCTTCGATTTGATCAAGGTCGTAGGCTGTTCCTGTGCGGCCTTCTTGATGTGCTCAGAAGCATGTTGAAGTTCGACTTCTGAATCGTCAGCTGGATCATTGCGCATCCATTTGCCATAGAGCCATGAGAAATCGGGAGGGTTTTTTTCACTAGCGGCTTCCTCCAATACAATTTTGCAATGTTGATGAATCTTTGCCACTGGTGGGAACTGATGTTCCAACTCGACCAGAATTACAGGGGCTGCTTCGAAAGCTTTTAATTGAGCATCTGCCAGGGCAAGGTCAATATGAGCGGGTCCGTTAATATTCATCTGCCGCTGGATGGACAGGTAGAGTACCCGATAAAAATAAAATGCCAGATTGTCTTCCAACGTAGCAAACAAAGAGCAGGAATTGGGTAGAAAAAAATTGTGTTGTTTGTACCCGCCTTCTCGTTCTGCCGGGAAAATCTCGATGGCGTCGCCAGACACAGCGCGCGCTAGAATGGTCAGCCGCTGTTTGATATCCGCCAGTTCAACCTTACGGGCATCTACCTCGGTGGCAGCACGCTTTTTTCGTTTTAAATATTGGACCAACCGGCCAAAGAGATATTCGTCTAGTGGCATGTTCAGATCATAAGGTCACTCAGATCGCCCAGGGCCTGGAGCACGTCCGGGTCATCGGTGAGCGGTTCGATCACGGCCACCTTTACGGAAAGCCGTTTGGGCAGACCGCTGTGGATGAGTTTGGCTGCGTCCACCAATAGACGGGTTGACACTGTTTCGGAAAGCCCAAGTTCGGTGAGGTTGCGAATCTTGTTTCCGATCTGGACCAGCCTTTTGGCATCTGCATCTTCAATACCCGATTCTGCATTCAGGATAGTAGTTTCAATCGATTCTTCGGGGTAGTTGAATGACATGGCAATGAACCGCTGTCGGGTAGACGGCTTGAGTTCCTTAAAGCCACGTTGATAGCCCGGATTGAAGGAGGCCACCAGCATAAAGTCGGGGTGGGCTTTTATGGTTTCGCCAAGCTTGTCGATAAAGAGTTCACGGCGATGGTCTGTCAATGAGTGAATGGACACAATGATGTCCGGTCGTGCTTCGGCAATTTCATCCAGGTAGATGATCGACCCTTCTTTGACGGCGCGAGTGAGTGGCCCGTCCACCCAAACTGTTTCCGCGCCTTTGATGATAAATCGACCGATCAGGTCAGTAGAGGAAGTCTCTTCATGGCAACTGATCGTGATGAGTGTTTGGCCCAGTTCATGGGCCATATATTCAATAAAACGGGACTTACCGGTTCCCGTAGGCCCTTTGAGTAAAAAAGGGATTTTATTCTGATAGGCATGGCCGAAAACTTCGACTTCCTTTCCGACGGCATGATAGTAGGGTGCAGGTGTATTCATGTGGTGTACAAGGTAAAAAACATAGGGCCAATACCAGGTACTGACCCTATGTTCTATAAAGTGAAGCGTTGGCCGGACGTTTCCGGGCTATTGCACTTCGAAAGACTATTTGTTACTCGGCCATTGCCTCATCTGAAGGCCGACCATATTTGATAAATTCATACATATAAAGGGTGATCCCCGTGGTGAACAAGGTCGCACAGCAAATCAGGATAAAGAAGTGCACCTGGATCTCTTTTTGGACCAGTCCAAATTCAATTCCCACCTTGCGTTCGAGGTAAACCTGAGCGACACCGGCGACACCAAAAGCGACCGTCATACCCAACATGCCAATATTGGACAGCCAGAAGGCCAGCATACCCGTATTGGTGTTGTACAGCTTTCGCCCAGTCATATTCGGCATGGTATAGGAGATGATGGCAAATACGATCATGCCATAAGCTCCCCAGAAAGCCAGGTGGCCATGCATGGCCGTGACCAGCGTTCCATGTGTGTACATATTGACCTGGGGCAACGTATGGGCGAGGCCGAGCAAGCCGGCTCCCACAAAAGAAACGATTGCCGTACCCAACGTCCAGTTGAGTGCAGTTTTATTCGGATGTTTTTTCTCACCCTTGCGATACATGGCCACAGCAAAAAGGGCCATTCCCAGGAAAGCCAGAGGCTCTAAAGCAGAGAAGATACCACCTACGATCAACCAGGTTTTGTCAACACCGATATAGTAGTAGTGGTGACCTGTTCCCAGAATACCAGAGATAAAGGTCAGGCCTACGATGACATACAGCCATTTCTCGATCACCTCGCGGTCAACGCCCGTAATCTTGATGAGCAGGAAGGCGAGAATACCCCCCATGATCAATTCCCAAACGCCTTCAACCCAGAGGTGAACGACCCACCAGCGGAAGAATGAGTCCATGGTCTGGTTGTCAAACCAGATCATGCCGGGAAGATAGAGGAGGGCGGCAAAGACCAGTCCCATGGTCAAAACCAGGGATGTCGTGGTGCGTTTTTTTCCTTTGTACAGCGTCGCCAGGATGAGGCCGAGGAACGTCAGCACATTGAGGACTACCAGATAGTCGAGAGGGCGGGGGATCTCAAGGAATTTCCGTCCTTCCCAATAATTGAAGTGATAGCCAATGATGGCGGCAACACCAACCAGCGCGAGCGTGATGAGCTGGATATAGGCCAGTTTGACATTGACCAGTTCATTCTCAGCTTCTTCCGGGATAATGTAATAAGCGGCCCCCATGAATCCGGAGAGGATCCAGACCACCAATAAGTTGGTGTGGACGGCACGAGCTGTATTAAACGGAATGAAGTCATGCAGACCATCGTAACCCATGTGGGCGAATCCCATGATGAATCCGTAGACGATCTGGAGTGCCAGGAGGAGCATCGACAAGGCGAAGAACCAGTAGGCAACTTGTTGTGATTTATATTTCATAGCGTATTTCGATTTTGACGTCTAGGATTACTGTTTGAGATCTGGTTTTGGTGGGAAGCCATTGAGATCGACTTCACCGATCCATTTGAAAAAAGCAACCAGGTCATCGGCGTCATTATCCGAGAAGCCATAGGCCACCATTTTGCGACCATTCGGTGCCCAGGGTGCCTTGGATGTCAGGACAGCCTTGACGAAAGGTTCACCCCGGCGATCGATCACCTTGGTGAGTTCGGGTGCGTAATAGGCGCCTTCACCAAAGATGGTGTGGCAACCCATGCAGTTGTTTTCCTCCCAGATGTGCTTGCCACGCACGACCTGGTCGGTCAGATTTTCTTCATGAGTTTGCTTGGGGACCGCATTGCTCAATGAATTCCAGGACATGCCTAGAAATATGGCAAATGTGATCACCGTGCCTCCCAGAAAGAATGTTCGAGCTTGTGATTTAGAGAGCATGTGAACGAGTTTTAGCGATTGGGTGGATATTCATTCATTGTGTGTTTACCTGTGGATCATTTCTGTTCATCCTCAGATGCCAGGAACATAGTGAAGGTAGGAAATCTGAATAAAAGACAAAAATGTCCTCTATCAATTTATGCGATGATCTTGATTGGCTTTCACAATCAGCGCATTCGCTATTCATTTTAAGGGATGAGAGTGGATAGAAACAACCTCTGGAGTTGACCGGCTATGAGGAGAGGTCCGGGTTGGCATCAGCCAGGCTTTAAGGCTGTCCAGCCGGAAGGGTGCCAGAGGAGAAGTTTTGCTGGCCCATTTGATTGGAGATCTTGAAATAACCTTGGGTAGGAGAGAGGTGCCCATCGTTCAGAACCGGGCCACGCATATCCACTTGTAGATTGAATACCCGAATATGGTCTGCCGCTTTTTCAACGGTATAGAATCCCTTGGCAAACCAGCGCATTGTTTGCGCCACATCAGGGTCAATCTCCTCGAGAAGCTCTTCGTGGATGGGGAATTCATACAAAGGGTCGATGAAACCATCCAGGAGTGAGTACTTCTGCAGATACAGTCGACCATCTGCCCGGGCGACACCATACCATTGGATGCTGGCAATGCCCACGGGTAAGGTCAGGATATCTTCCGGGTGGATCTGTTCATGGTCTAATTGGTGGTTAAATGACGATTGAACATGTTGTTTGATGCCCAGAGTAAAGCACAGATAGCTGGTGCTGATCAGTAACCCCCATCGATTATAGGATGGCCGCTGAGGCGAGGACGGATCCATTCGTAAGCTGATGGCCAATCCAATCAATAAAGGGACTGTGTAAACGGGGTCGACAATATTCACGCTATCCAAACCCAGGCGCGCATCACTGAAGGGTAACAGGAATTGGGTGCCGTATCCTGTGAAAAGGTCAAGGAGGATATGCGTGATCAAAGCAAGCCAGGCCAATAGCCAGAGGGAGGTCGTATGGACAGCTCGGAAACCCTTTAATCGTTTTAAAAGCCACGTGATCACAAACGCTCCAATCAGACTTCCTGCCAGAGAATGACTGTAACCCCTGTGTATGGACAGCATTTCAAAGTGATCATACCAGCCATAGAGGATAACATCCAGGTCTGGAAGGGTGGCGATGATCGCACCTGCAATTGCAGCCCGGCGTCCCAGCTGTCGACCAAGTACCGCCTCTCCTACGGATGCGCCCAATATGGCTTGTGTAATACTATCCAATACAGTGATTGATTGTCGAGGTCAGGAAGCGACACAAAGGTACTCGAAGGAAGACAAGCAGATGATCATCCCTATACCAGATACGAATGAACCCCGCCAGATGAATGAAGCCCTCTCTGCACTTTGCATAAAGGGCTCAAACCGACCTTAACCTGTTTTCTTATTGGGCTATGGGTTGTCCTGAGGATAAATAAACTGCACGGAAGGTGATCGAATCGCTGATCCGAATACACCTAATCCACCCTGGACGGTGGAGTGGAGAAACGCGGGTTCGACAAAAGGATTGAGAATGGATTCCAGTTGCTTGTCCATATCCGAATAAAAACTGGCTGCGTGCTCATCCAGAGTCTGCATATAAATAGTGGCAGTGTCACCCTTCTCATATTCAAACGAGACTTCCAGATACAGTTTGAAGAGTGCACCATCAATAGCAAAATCACTGAAAATGGTGCGCCCCAGATCAGACACAAAAAACAGCTCATCCTCTTCGACACATGTGTTGATCAATCCGTCCAGAACATGAGCATGATATCGAGATGTATCGATCCACCGATCCATTTGAAAACGATAGTAATCGCCCTCACCCGGATTGTCCTGGAATTGGATAATCACTCCGTCATGGCCGCCAAAGACATCAAAAAATTCGGGGGTGTACTCGACGTCTGTGATGGTGATCGGTTGGAGTGATGTGGAGGTTTCTCCAGTCAGGGTGCGGCCATTGGCTTCAATGTGTAACTGGTAGGTACGGTCTTTTTCAATGATGAGATTTGTCGTGTAAAAAGGCACCCAGCGACAACGAAACTTGTCAAAAGTAGAATCTATCTCAAGGGAGTAGTTGTTGCTCCCTTCGGTCAGGATTACAGTTGCAGTGCGAACAAATACTTCCTGAGGCGTGACCTTGTCATTGAAGAAGGAGGCACTCTCACTGAGATAAATCCTGGGCGTTTCGCCCACGTACAAAATGCCTTCTACGAAGAGTTGTGATTGATGGTTGTCCGGTAGTGTAATATCCAGCGTTTTCTGGCAGGCGGTGCCCAGCAGAATCAAACCGAAAAGCGCTAGGAATATGAATCGTGTATGCGTCATGTGATCAGAATTTGAAATTGTAAGACACCGACGGAATAATCGGCAAGAGTGAGACTTGTTTGGCCTGTGGTTGATCCGTATTGACATCTACCTGGAAATAGATAAAATATGGATTTTGACGGCTGTACACATTGTATAAGCTGAACACCCACTCACTGTCATACGGTTGCCCGAAGAAGGTTTTTGATTTTTTATAGATAGCGGATATATCCAGACGATGGTATGCCGGCATTCGGACATTATTGCGTTCCTCATAAATGAAATAATTGCCTTCGAAAAGAGTGGCTCCCTGTTGTGCGGTAATTCGGCCTGTCGGAACAGTAAAGGCAGCTCCGGAGGTAAAGACAAATGTCGAAGACAGCGACCATTTTTTCGTCAGGGCATAACTGCCCGTCACGCTCAGATTGTGCCTTTTGTCATACCGGTACGGAAAGGTATTCCCAAAATTCAGCTCAGGAAATCGTTGATTGGTCCAGGCCAGGGTGTACGAGATCCAGCCGGTGAGTTTTCCGGTATTCTTTTGAACAAATAGTTCGGCGCCATAACTCCACCCTTTTCCATAGGTCAGCAATGGGTCGATATCCAGACTTTGAACCAACTGGTTGCCCTCCTTGAATAGCACCTGATGTTCCATGTTTTTATAGTAGACCTCCATGCTCATTTCATACTTGTTGTCTTTCAGATTGTGAAAGACACCCAGCGAGAGCTGTTGGCTGGTCTGAGGAACTGTGTTTTGGGTAGATGGCGCCCAGATGTCATAAGGGATGGATGCTGCCGATCCGGGAATGAGATGAATGAACTGATTCATCAATGTATATGCCGCCTTCACACTGGTGCGGTCGGCCATCTGCCATTTCATCCCGATCCGGGGCTCGATCCGGGTGTATTGTGCACTGTCGCTGGTATAATAAGGGATGCGTATTCCTCCGGAAAGGGAAAACTGTTTGCTCAGGCGGATATCGTCTTCGATGTACAGAGCAGCCTCAGTAAATTGCTTTTTGGGGATATCCTGAATCGGCCGTTCCGGAGTGGTTTGTGTGCCAGGATTAAATCGGGCATCACCTTCCGATCGCAAGGTATGGTGGGTGACCATTCCTCCGAACTTGACCTGGTGGCGATAATGCGGGTAGTAATTGAATTCCATTTTTGTCGTCAGATCGCGAATCCCGGAAATCACATTGGATTGAACACTGTTTTGCCGGGCCTCGATGGCGTAGTCATAATCATTATAAATGAGGGACGTATTGGCAAAAAGCTTTTCGCCAAAGATGTGATTCCAACGCAATGTACCCGTGGTATTGCCAAAATTGATTTTGTAATAAATACCGGCTTGTTCATAGCGAAGGAGGTCTGTTCCCTTGAAGAAAGATGCGAACAGGCGGTCATTTTTTCCGATTCGGTAATTCACTTTAGCATTGAGGTCATAAAAGTGATAGTTGGTATTGATCTTCCTGGGCAGGAAGGGCTTCAGGATAAGGTCCAGGTATGTCCGCCGGGCGGAAAGGATATAGGAAGCTTTCTCTTTGACGATCGGCCCTTCAAGTGTCAATCGGGAAGAGATCAATCCAATGCCCCCTTCGCCTTTAAAATGTTGATCATTTCCCTCTTTCATCGTAATATCCAGAATAGAGGAGAGGCGCCCGCCGTATTGTACGGGGAATCCCCCTTTGATCAGCGTGACATTATTGATGGCGGCTGTATTGAATGTGCTTAACAAACCGAAAAGATGATTGGGGTTGTACACAGTTGCTTCATCCAGTTGGATTAAATTCTGGTCGGCATTTCCGCCACGCACATGGAATCCGGTCGTCCCTTCATTTCCGGATTGGACACCGGGTAATAGCTGTATCACTTTCATGATGTCTGCCTCACCCAGGATGGCAGGCAGTTCCTTGACCAGTTTTAACGGGACGTCAATAACGCCCATTTGGGTTTGCGAGACATTTCGATCATCTACCTTATTGGCCATTACCTCTACTGCTGCAAGGTCTGTTCCGGACGGTTGAAGTTTAATGTCTACCCTGGCGTCTTCCCGAATAAATACTTTTTTGATTTGCGGCTCGTAACCCAGGTAAGAAATGACCAGCGTCAGACTGTCCCATCGGGGAAGCGTAAGAGAATAAAAACCATAATTATTTGTGGTGGCACCAGTTTGTTGAGCGGGGATGGCAATTGTGGCGCCGATCAGGGATTCACCGCTGGATGCATCACGAATTGTCCCGAAAATGGTCGTGTTTTGTGCCATTCCTGCCACTGGCAGAAAGGTCCCGATGATCAGGAGGGCTATTTGGAAGGATCGCATAAGTCGAATGTTGATGATCGAAGTTTAGAATGTCCAGCTGGCACCAAAAATTGGGGTAATCCCCAGCCAATAGGAATTGTCTTCAAAGGGTACATAGTTTCCATCGGCATCTACTGAAAGGACGTCATTATCGTCGGCTGTATCCAGGTCGAATTTTTTCAGATTTTCATGATTGTATGCATTGATCACCTGCACAAATACAGTGCATTTTCCGTAACGCAAGTCGAAATGCCGATTCGCCCGGATATCCATCCGGTGATAGGCCGGATATGTTGTGCCGTTAAATTCCAGGTGTACAGGATAGAAATGCAAGTCACCATTAGGGAGGGTCTGAATGCGATAGGTGTAATCTGTACGCGGCCAGCCCTGGTAAAAATTCCAGGAGAGATTGAAATGCCACTTTTCATTTGGCCGATAGTTGACATCGGCATAAATGGTGTGCCGTTGATCATTCAGTCGTGGTGTTTTTCCTGTTCGCTTGATCAACAGGCCATCATACTGGATTTCTTTGATATCGTCTTCAGCCCTGGCCAGAGCATAGCTGAACCACCAGGAGAATTTCCCCCCTTCATCGTATTTGAGGAAGAGTTCTACACCTTTAGAGGTGATCCCGTTAAAGACCACTCGGGCATTATCATTACGCGCTTCCGGATAGACCTCGAGATGGTCCCTCATATTTTGCCACAAAGGGCTGATATCGCTCAGGTCCTTATAGTAGGCCTCTACCCGCAATTGGATTTTGTTTTTGAGTTTGTGTTCAAATCCCAATACATAATGCGTCGCAAGTTCTGCAGGATTAAATGTGGTGTTCCCATTATTGACATCGATTGTATTGATGAATTGGGATTGATAATACCTTCCCCATGCCGCACGTAGAATTGTTTTTTTGGAAAAGGCATAAGCCAGACTGACTCTTGGACTGATATTTTGATCATTGGTCCAGGTCGTATGGTCATATCGTAAACCGGTTTCGGCAATGAGGCGATCCAGCAGTTTGTATCTCCCGGAGAGGTACAGGCCGATTTGTTGCCCGGTAGGCTTCAGTTGAATGTCCAGTTCCCGATCAAAATCATACAGGACTTCATTGGAGTCTATTCTGAGTTCATGAATGGAACTGGTGTAATCGTAATCTCCGATGACATGTTTTGCTTCGAATCCAGTATTCAGAAAGAACCGATCGGAGTTATGCCAGTTCCAATCCTGTTTGACACCGATAAAGGTGTATTTTCGAATATCCGAAAGCATAAAATTGCCCTTATCTGAATTTTCATATTTATCAAATCCACCCGTTCGGTTATGGTTGATGGCACCTCCGTAGAGCAGGGTTCTGGAGTAAAGGTTTGATGTCCATGCGGATTTCAGCGTCAGCCAACTGTAGGTGTTATCATACTTCGTTTGATATTGTTCAAATGCATCCCCTTCCGGAGAATTGTTGATATCCGTTTTGTCACCCGAATGCAGAATATGCAAGGATAGATTGTGTTTGTTGGTCAGGGCATAATCCACCTTGGTCATGGCATCATAAAATTTTGGAAACACCTCATCATTCCCCAATGCTTTGAGAGCCAGGTCCAGCATCCCGCGTCGGCCAGAAACCATATAGGAGCCTTTATTATCGGCAAAACGACCTTCGGTGTAAATGCGCGCATTCATCACACTCACCCCGATGGACGTTTGTCTTTGATCATGAGGCACATACCGAGTCTTCATGTTAAATGCGCCGCTGAGACGGTTGCCATAGTCGGCGGCAAAGCCACCTGTCATTAAGTCAACACCCTGGATGGTTTCGATATCGACAATACTGAGGAGACCACCTGAATAATCGCGCTGATGAAAGGGTTCATACAGTTCCATGCCATCCAGAGTGATCAGGACCTCGTCCGCTTCTCCGCCACGAATGGCAAATTTGCTGGAATAGTCACTGGATGAAATACCGGGTAATCGGGCAACTGCTCGGGTGATATCTTCTGCCCAGGACATATTTTTAATGTCTCTTGTGGTCAGCGTTTGTCGAGAGATATTGTCATCTCCCATGATGGAAAAACTGCCCGGAGTGACCGTGACCTGGTCCAGGCTGACGGCTTCTTCGCGAAGGGATAATGAGCCCAGATCAAGCTGCATGCCTGGAGAAATAATTTGATCAGGGAGTGTGAGGCTTGTAAACCCGAGAAATTGGACGATCACCGTCAAAGTGCCTGGCTGGACATCGACTAAGTGAAAACGACCATCATTTTCAGCAGTTGTGCCGGTGGTCGTTCCAGCGATCCATATTGTCGCACCCGGTAGAGGTTGGGACTGGCGATCGACGATGATGCCGACGATGGAACCAGTGGCCTTGGTGTCCTGTCCGTGAAGGCTGACAATTGAATTGAAACTCAGGAAGAGGATAAACAGGAAGGTACGCATGGACATAACAGATATTTTCGTGCTGTTAATGGTCCATACGGTAACGCGACCTCAAAAGGCTGCGTCAGTGGCAAACGTTTTTTATTTCTCTTAATGGATCTGGAATGTGGGCATCCTGAAATGGTTTTTGCAACCTGTCAACTTGTGAGCGATCCGCAAGAATTCTCTAGGGCCTGGTGTGTCTGAGCATGGACTCAAAGGGTGGCTTGTGCCTACCCTATAATTAGGAGGTGAAGGCATTTGTGAATTCCTCAGATGAATGCCACGGCCATTCTCGCAGGGGTGAAGACTTCATTATTCACATTTTCAGAAGTAGTTTACTTCTTCTTGTGCCGCTGGTTGGAAATTTTATCGCCCCGTGTTTTGGCCTTTTTATATTTCTTGGCTAATTCACGACGGTAGGAACCTCCTTGGTTGACCTTTCGATTCTTTGCTTTCTTTTCATGGAAGGCTGGTCCAGGTGCATCATCGCCACCCCGTTTTTTATGCGGATTTTTCTCGATCAGTCGTGGACGTTCGTCGGGTATAAGCTCAGTGGAGATCTCTACCTCCGCCGGTAGTGGAAGGACAGGGATTTCATATGTCATCAACACTTCGATGGCTAGTTTGGCCTCCTCCTCTTTTTCGGTGAACAACAGAATAGAGTAGCCTTCGTGTTCAGCACGTCCGGTCCGGCCGATACGATGCATGTAGTTTTCCGGGAAAGTGGGGACATCAAAATTAATGACATGAGAGATCTGGTCCAGGTCGAGTCCTCGGGCCATCACATCCGTAGTGATCAGAATACGGTTTGCACCGGAGTTGAATTGTTCGATTGATTGAATTCTGTAATTCTGCGATTTATTTGAATGGATGATGCCGATAGCCGACTTGAAATCTTCCTCAAGGGCTACAAATATCCGGTCTGCATATTTTTTACTGGGCGCGAAGACCAATACTTTTTCAAAGGTCTTTTTGTCCTTCAGCAAATGTCGGAGCAAATTGACCTTGGTATGGAAATTCGGGACCGGGTAACAGGTTTGTTGGATGTTAGTCAGTGGTGTGCCACTTACGGCAATGGAGATCGTGACCGGGGCGATGAAGAAATCCTGGATCAAGGCGTCCACCTCATCGGTCATAGTCGCGGAGAACATGACGTTTTGCCGTTTTTCTGGAAGCAGTTCAAACAAGTTGGTCAGTTGAAACCGGAAACCGAGATCCAACATGACATCCACTTCGTCAATGACCAGTTTTTTTACCGATTTGAGGTGCAAGGTCCGGGCGAGGACCAGATCATACAGGCGGCCAGGAGTGGCGACGACGATATCCGAGCCTTTGATCACTTCCAGTTTTTGGGTGTTGATGTTGACTCCCCCGTAGATGCCGAGAATGCGTACGGTCATGTATCGAGTCAAAGCTTCAATCTGCTCCACCACCTGCATCACGAGCTCTCTGGTTGGGACCAGGATGAGGATTCGCGGGTTGACTTGTTTGCCGTATTTGAGATCCTGAAGCAGGGGAAGGAGGTAGGCAAGGGTCTTTCCTGTCCCGGTCTGGGCGATTCCGATCATATTGGCTCCGGAGAGGATGACCGGGTGTGATTCTTCCTGGATAGGTGTGGGCGTTTCGAATCCCAGATCGTCGACCGCATTTTTCAGCGCTTTGGAAAGATTGAGGTCCTGAAAGGTGGTCATGGGGAATGGTTAGGTCTGGCTGGGGGCAAAGTTACGGTTATTCGTGGACGAGATATGAATGGCATAGCAGTAGAGTCGGGAAGAGGGGCGGATTTTGTTCAATTCGGTGAATACCAGACGGAAGTTGAAGCATCTCTGTTGCCAGCTTTAGAGGTCGGCCGAGAGACACAGCCTTCTATGTTATTCAGGCATCGGTTGTTGGGAGTAACGTAGAATGGATGTGGTCATACTTTTTGGACAAACGATCCGAAATGATTCTCATCAGTGGCATAGCGGCCTCCGCAGGAGATCATGCAGTTTATTTTTATTCGCCTTCTATGTTTTGTGATCACTCTGGCTGGAAATATGGGATTGTGAGGCTTTCAGTTTATGCATGATCACATACACCGCTATGCTGATAATGGAAGCAAAAAAGCACCACACAGAGACAATGTAATCTGCATAGAAGATGGTTGTGATGGCATATGATATGATTATTGTGATACCAAGCATCCACATCCCTTTAATGCGGGAAAAAAATGGCGGTGCAATTGTGGCAATAATATATAGCCCACCACAGTATCGGCTAAATGCAGCAGGGTAGTCCTGAATATATGAGATGTGATAATCGAGTATTCTGGCTTCAACATGAAATGTTGCAAGACAATAGGCTAGATAGATTGAAACAATTGCACCTATTCCAACTAAAATGGACTCCGGCCTTCTTCGTTTCTCCTTTGGTTTAAGTTTCAGTATGGCAAGTGGAACCCATACTGGCCAGACTACCTGAGCAAAGAATAGAAATATATAAGTTGCAATCTGTTGTATGGGAGCAAAGGCGGAATGAGAGAGAGATAACCATACAAACCCTTCTGATATTTGTTGTAAACCGAAAATAAACGGGATGCTGGCAAAGAGGCGCTGTGATGGTGCTAATGCCTGCTTACTTGAAGCAATGCCAAGTATCGTGAGAACAGCTCCGGCTCCGAAACTAGCACCTGCTGAGAAACACATAGCGTTATTATTGTAATAAATGAGGTGAAATTATTTTCCTTCGATTTGAGTCAGCCCTATGAAACTCTGAGGTAATAAGAGCGAGGGAATCAAAGTTAGCCCAATTTCATTCTTTTGGTGATAAAGGGTAACCACCAATCAAGGTGTTTTACTTGCTTTTCTGTTTCTGGAATCCGGAAGCATTGCCACCATCTAACTTATTTACTGATGAAGAGCTATCTTCCGGCCAGGATTTCAATTTCTGAAAGAACCACAACCGGATGAATATACAACGGGTATGTCAACCATCCATCAGGTTGATTGTCTTATTCATACTCTGGATGCCCCTGCAGGGCCAGGGCGCTGCAACCAGGGATAGCCTGAAGCAACAGGTTGAGCCAGCTCTACGGATTTCCGGCTACGCCAAATACCTGCAATCCTCCTTGTTACTCAATGGAGGATTTGCCGGTGTTCCTCCGGCATTACTGGATCAATTCCTGGGGAATAGTCTGCACGATCATCTCGTCCATCTGCGACTGAATACATATCTCGAGGTTGGCAATTTTGTCGTTCATGCCGGATGGCGTGTCCGAACATTTTATGGAGATCAACCTCGACTCTATCGATTGATCGGTGAGGATTACGGGAAGGAGATCGATCGCTATGCCAATGATCAGGTGAATCTATCTGATCTCTGGCTCAACCGGAAGGGATGGGTCATTCATTCCGTTTTTGACCGGTTGTATCTGGAGTGGAGAGGGAGGCAGGATGAGATCCGGTTAGGGCGGCAACGGATCAATTGGGGGCGTGCATCCCTCTGGAATCCTAATGACCTCTTTAATGCTTACTCCTTCATTGACTTCGATTATGAAGAAAGACCGGGTGCAGATGCCATCCGGTGGACGCATACTTTTGGCAATTTCACCAGTCTGGAATTAGCCGCCCGTTGGGCAGACAGTCTGTCTGGCACCACCATCGCTGCATTGTACAAAGGATACTACAAAGGGGTCAACTATCAGGCCCTTGCCGGCTACTACCAGGATGATATGGCCATCGGGGGAGGCTGGGAGGCCGACCTGGGCATGTGGGGCTGGAAAGGAGAAAGCACCGTGTTCATTCCACTCAGCCCAACTGAACAGCGCAACACGGTCGTTTCACTGAGTATGGACCTGACACGCACCTGGGAGTCCGGTTTGCTGCTTGGAGGCGGATACCTGCTCAATACCGCTGCAAGTAGTGCCTCTACCAGCCTGTTCGCCGATCTGAATGAACGCGTGGATGCGCGAAACCTTTATCCCTACCGACACAGCGTGCTCGGGCAGATCGGATATCCGGTAACCCCTTTATTCAATACCAATCTGGCAGTGGTGTACAGCCCAGGCAAAGAGCATACGCTGTTTATCAGCCCGGTCCTTGCCTATTCTCTGGCGTCCAATTGGGATCTGGACCTCACCGGGCAAATCGTTGCCCAGGATAATGGAGAGAACTATACCTCTCCGTTGCAAGCCTTCTTCTTGCGATTACGTTGGAGCTATTAAGGGAATGTGATCAATCAAAAAAGGGGCGCTTCTTGTTTATGAAGCGCCCCTTTTCAATTTCTGTCAAAATGGATCAATCCACTTTTTCCAGGCCGATGACGCCAGCACCTTCGAGGCTGGTGATGCGCACCCAGTATCTGCCTGCAGGCAGGAAGGAGAGGTCCCAGGAAGCCTGGATCGTGGTTCCTTCAATCGATTGTGTCGAGATCAAGCGACCGAAGAGATCCATCAGGTCCAATCGGATCTGTTGAGAGCGGTCAAAAGTCATGTCTAGATTAGCCAGGCCCTGAACCGGATTGGGGAACAAGCTGGCCTGGATCAATCCAGGTAGATCCTGCACACTACTGGTCTCGTCAACAGTGACGCAGGTCTCAGTCGTACATCCTTTACAATCCGTCACGGTGACACAGTATTCACCGGCAGGAAGGTTAGGTGGGCCGGGATCAGTCATGCCATTAGACCATTGATACATATATGGTGGACATCCGCCAGCAACAGTAACGATAACGCTTCCGTTGGATTGGCCAGGGTCGGCTGGCGTCGATGTAGCCGCAACGATCAACTCTGTTGGTTCACCTACGGTATACGGGCCAAATACAGCTGACTTACCTGTCTCCGTATTGATTATGCAGGAGTAATCTCCGGCAGGGATATTCTCAAGGATGGGGTCTGTGTCCGGAGCATTGTCCCAGCTGAATGTCAATCCCGGTGCTCCGCCGGTCAGATTCAGGGTGATACTACCTGTGGCGGTACCGAAACAATCGGCATCTTCAATCTGGGCATCCACCTGAGGCAGGCTGCTGATCACGTTCACAGTTTGACAGCTCAGATTGCTATAACAAGCATCAAAGGCATTCAGGCAAACGGTATACATGCCTGGCAAGCTATAAAAATGAGTGAGACTTTCTTCGTCACTGGTATTCCCATCGCCCAGATCCCACTCATAAGATGTTGCGTTGGAGGACGCATTATCCAGAGAGACTTCATCGAAATAGGGTACGGCCACAAAGGCGGCAACCGCAACCAATCCGGTTTGATCAATATCGATCTGGATCTGCTGGCCCTGGCTCAGATTGGTATAGGTTCCACTGGCGGAGCTGCGTAATTCAGCAGCCCGAACCATATAGTCTGTAAGGCCTTCACCGGAGCAGACATCCTTGTAATTAATGTCTGTGATGGCTTCAGGTGTGAGCAGGAAGTAGTCGAGTTCGTTGGCCTTTTTCTTGTACACATAATACCCGGACGCACCAGCGACAGCATCCCATGCCAGATCTACATCCAGGCCATTCGGCGTCGCAGTCAGATTGGTGATCGGCCGGAGCATATGCATACGCAAGGTCGGATCACCCATCAGGGAAATATGAATAGACATCGGGCTGTACCCGGACTGGTACATGGCGCCGTTATTATTCATGCTGATCTGGGAAGCAAAACCAATATGTTCACCCAGAGCCATATGATGGAACATCCAGTTGGGGCGTGCAGCCCAGGCGTTGGTCAGCGTAGCACCTGAGGCGATGGTCGCCCGCAGGAGGTTGTTCGTCTTGTCCCAGTCACCGAAATAGGAGCCAAACACCATCGTAAAGACAGACCGCAGGGAGTCCGTGGCCAGATTCGCTGTAGTGGTAATACCAGATGCAGATGTATAGGAACCGGCACCACAGCCGTATGACCACAGGTAGCTTTCGTCCGTCATGGTCGCTCTGTAAGGCAACTCTTTGACATTTTCATAGCCGAACATCGGGG
Source organism: uncultured Saprospiraceae bacterium (assembly GCA_942490895.1). Taxonomy (GTDB): domain Bacteria; phylum Bacteroidota; class Bacteroidia; order Chitinophagales; family Saprospiraceae; genus JAGNXB01. Next base: position 108,100 of record CALNZC010000052.1, on the reverse strand, counting down.
CGAAATTCTTCCAGCCATTCTGTCCAAACCCTTCTGCGAATCCACCAAAGTTGTTCTGGACCAATCCGCGCTCCTCAGCAATGACCATACCGGTTCTCCAGGCATGGTCCTTCTTCAGATAACGTCGGAGTAATTCTTCTTCTGATTGAGCGAAGGCGGGCATATTGGCAAAATCAACCCGACCCACTTGAAGCTCAACTTTGTTGGGGAATGTGCTCTGATCGAATTTTCCATCACCGGGAATATTGTCATTTCGGGGATCGTTGGGTACTTCAGTGTTGATAGAATTGTCACTCCAAAAGCCATCCAGTTCCCCATAATAACCGTCACAGGGCCAGGCACCCTGGTGGTCCGGGACGTGTCCATCTGGAGCAATGTATCCAGAATAGGGGACTGGTACATGTCCCAAAATGAATAAGGTCTTGTTATCAGCGGTTTCGCCGTTGGCCCAGGTCTTGATATTGTCTTTGATGATCGGAACCGGATCATTGCGATCGACATATAACGTCTGGACGCGCCATCCATCCAATTGGATATCCTGGACAAGCGTGTTGATCTCCGCAGCCAGACTGGTTTTGAAGGTACTGTCGATGACGATCAGGCAAGCACCGCGATAATGGGTTGCAGGCACTTCAATGCCAGCATAGATATACCCGTTGCTGGATCCTCCACCATAACCGGCCAGGCTCTTGACGATACGATATTCATATCCTTCACCGACGACAACACTGGAATCTATCCAGGAAGTCTGGAACGACATGGCGTTGCCCTTGGGGCTGGCCCAGGAAACGCTGTTTTTTCCCTTTCGGTAAATGGTGTATCCGGAATTCTGAAGGTCTTCGGCCCAGTTGAGGGTGATCCGAGGAGGGCTGTCCTGGATCTCCGCCTGGATGATCACTGATTGTTTGGCGTCATTGGCGTTTTGGGCGGTCAGAAAAAGAGGAGCAATGGCAAAAGCCAGAAGAAAGTAGAAAATGCGCATGGGTACGTTTGAGTTTACACGCTCGAAGTTACAGTATCCTAAGCATAAAAATAGCGGCACCGGAAGAACCGGTGCCGCTATATGGATCAGATTGATCCCAAAATGGCTTATTTAATCGGATAGATAATGCGTGTCAGCCACTTGGAAGTGTCTGGTTCGGTGCTGGGATCCGTCACATATTCCTCGATCACCGGCGCACTACCTTCAATGCCGAACTCGTTGAGATAGGCGGCCATGGCTTCGTGAGCACCACCTGTGCCCTCGTAGGGGCCATAGTAATCGATGACTTTGGCCTGACTAGCCGGAAGGTTAACGACTGAAGCCCCTTTCACAGTAATGGCTTCGGCAACGGGCACAGCCGTAGCCATATCCGCTTGTTCGTTGACTTCATCCCATTCAAAATACAGACCTGCTGGGGCTCCAGCCATAGTGGCTCCGGCAGACATCGCTGTCCGGTAGATCCCCGGCATGTGCGTGGCAAAGAAGGCTGGAAAATCCTTCCAGGATACGGTTTCCCGGTGGGCGATATAGGTGCGCGCTTCCAGGTCGACCGTTTGGATGGCATGGCCATCATAGTTTGGCGCCAGAGCATCGGCATCCACGATCTCCTTTAACCTGTTCAATCCTTTTTCAAATTCGCCACCCATCATCTTGTCCATGTTCATGAACAAGCCCATGGCGTTCATGGGGAAAGGTGTAGTGCCTTTGAAGCCCCAGGTGACCCGGGTGCCTGCTTCTGTGGTATCCAGAGTGATGTAAGCATCTGATTCTGATTCCCAGGGACGGATGAATTTCAGGTGTGAATCCACCCGGCGATTTTCTTCGACGGCGGTGATCGTCTGAATGCCTTCTCCAACTTCATCGTTGCCGCTCCAGTGCTGGGTTGATCCGACAGCGCCGGGTTCTCCTTCATAGGTGACCACCTGGTTGGGGTCCTTGTCGCCCCAGGGTGCCCAGGTATTGGCAGCCTGGAGGGAGGCGACATGTTTGAAGACGAACGAGGAAGGTGCATCGATCACGACATCACGTGAAACTTCATAGTCTTTTGGCATGATGAGTCCGGCGATCAAGATGAGGCCGATCAAGCTCAGGATGATGATGCCAAGAATTTTTAAAATGCGCATTGGTAATAGTTTAGGGGGTGAAACTAGATTGGAAGATAAAAAATTGAAATGGATCAGTCCTTACGGCCGAAAAACCAGGCGATGATCCCGGCCAGAATCATCAGGCTCAGGAAACCATTGATGGCCAACGCAGAGTGGCCCGCCACGAGGGGCAACGTCAGTCCGGCCAGTCCGGCAATAAGAATATAACCATCCTGGCGTTTCTGCCGCAACGATTTAAGCGCAGGGAAGCGGAAAGGGGACACCATCAATACGGAGAGAAAAAGGGACAGGCCAAGCAGGATTTCTGTTAATGGAATAGCAGCAAGTACTTCGGGCGGCTGGGGGACCCACAATGCCAGGCCGACATACCAGAGGGCATTCGCCGGTGTAGGGAGTCCGATAAAGTGGGGTTGAGCCGGGAGAAGGTTGAATTGAGCCAGCCGCCACGCACTGAATACAGGAATGAGGGTACAGGCGATGGTGGAGAGGTTTCCAGGAGGCAGTAAATGATAAAACAGAATAGCTGGAGCAACACCAAATGTGACCATATCGGCCAGGGAGTCCAATTGTTTCCCCAATTCGGATTGCTGGTTCATGGCCCGGGCGACCAGTCCATCCAGGACATCAAAGCAGGCTCCCAGAACGATCAGTCCAGCGGCCAGACGGACATCCTGTGTGAGGATGGCGCTGAATCCTGCGGCCAGATTGCCCAGGGTAAACAGATCGGCGACCTTGAGTTTGATCATTGTGTGAAGGTACAATGTGAACAGGTATTCGGAATTCGTCGTTCGGAATGTCCAACACCGAATAGCTAACGTCCCCTTCATATTGCAACGTACTTGGCGAACCCCAAAAAGAATGGCATCCATAAGAGCCTTCCGCCAGGGGGCTGCCTGATTGCCCTTGGCCTTTTACCTTCCTGCCTGGACCCTTCTGCCCGAGTGGCGCCAGCCACTAACGTGCAGAGCGAATGGCGAAGTGCGAACAGCGAATGGCGAAGTGCAAACAGCGAAGTGCACCCAATCCCCCTTTTCCCTACCCATTTTCTTGTATTTATCCTATACATATATGATTTAGGCATAATATTTGTCTTTTTCATCATGCGTCAACATCCGGGCGGAATCGCGTAGAAACCCAAACCCACACACCCACCGGTTGAAGATGCAGGAACCGCATGCCCGTGAGTCTCTCATAGGTTGCCCTTCATGTATGGAACCGGCGGAAAAGGCTCGCTCCTGTAGTCACCCTATAGGAAAACCAAAACGCTGAATATCCCATGCGCCACATCCCCTTTATTGGAGCACTCATCGTGTTCCTCCTTGCGGCCATTGTGCCCAAGACCAGCCACGCCCAATGTACTCTCCAATGCCTCGGAGGCACGGTAGACATTCCATTGGACAACTCTTGTTCTGCAACCGTCGACCCGGCTGCACTCATTGTCAATGATCCGGATTGTGATCCACTGGATCTGGAACTCGCCGATGAATTCGGTCTCCCGTTTCCAGGAAACACTCTGGGCTTTGATCAGCTGTACAAGCTGTACACAGCCCGGATTACGTTCAATGGACCACCCTCCCAGACCTGCACCGTCCAGATCCGGGCAGTGGACAACATCGCCCCGACCATCGTCACCACCTGTGTAGATGTCACCATTGATTGTAATGCTGACACGTCCACAGCCAATGTCCAGCAGCCTGCGTTTAGTGACAACTGCGGACCGCTCCTCGTGACCCGGACCGACCTCCAGCTGAATGGCTCCTGCCCATTCGTTCCTTATCGGATCCGTCGCACATTTACAGCTACAGATCAAGGGGGCAATACGGCTACCTGCTCGCAGACGATCAGTTTGAGCTATCAGAATATCGGAGATATTGTTCCTCCGTTTCAGGTCTTCAATATGGATTGCCTGGGTAGTCCATATGATCTCTCCATTACGGATCAACCCTTCCTCAATGGTCGTCCCCTGAAAACAGGAGATTATTGTGGATTTACTGTAGGATATACTGATACCAACGATCCCAACCCACCATCCAATCCCTTAACCATAGGGCGCTTATGGACAGTTGAAGATTGCCTGGGGAACACAGCTACCTATCAACAGACGATCACGGTGACGGATAACGAACCACCCCAGATCACCTGTCCAGCCAACCTGACGATCTCCGCATCGCCAAGCAATTGTAATGTGGAAACGACCCTGCCACCAGCAACGGTGGTGGACACCTGCTCCGGTCTGGCGTTTATCACGGCTACTGATAATGGCATACCATTCACTTATGGAATGCCACATACGTTCTCTGTAGGGACTCACCTGATCACCTATACCGCAACCGATGTGGTGGGCAATACCGCATCTTGTAACTTCCAGTTGACCGTAGTGGATAATTCGCCACCCATGATCAGCTGTAAGGATATTGGAGTCAACCTTCTGCCGTCCGGTAGTGTGGACATCCAGGCCGATACTTTACTCTTTACCAAAAACGACAACTGTGGGATCAATTCCATTCTGGCTCGCCGAATGGACATACTGCCATTGCCCCCCTTTGGGCCTATGGTCAGCTTTACCTGTGACGACATCATGAATAACCCTATCTCGGTGACTGTGCAAGTCATCGACCTGGGAGGAAATGCCGTCACCTGCATAGCCAAGGTCACCGTCCAGGACAAAGTATCCCCAACCATCCTGGAATGCCCGAAAGACACCTTCATTGATTGTAATGTGCTCAACCCGAATCTTGCGGTTTATGGGACCGCCACCTTTATCGATGCCTGTGGTGTCAGTAATTCGTATACAGAAGATGACCAGCGAAACAAGTGCGGTTCCGGACTCATCCTTCGAAAATGGGTCGGCTCAGACCCGTCTGGGAATACAGCCGTTTGTGAACAAATTATTGATGTGATCAATGGCAATCCATTGAGTGATGACCTGATCAACTGGCCGGATGACACCACCTTCTTCGGTTGCACACCCATCGAGTTTCTCCAGGTGGATGAGCTGGAACAACCCTACAAAGAACCGGTAGTGGATCTATCTGTCTGCTCCATTATCGCCATCGGACACAAAGACGAGGTGCTGGTCGTCGCCAACCCCGGATGTTATAAGATCTTGCGTACATGGACCGTCGTCGATTGTTGCATCTATGACCCGAATAACCCCAGTGCAGGAGGCATTTATACCCATGTCCAGCTACTTAAAGTCATGGATAATGAAAAGCCGGTGATCAATTGCCCGCCCACCCTGGAAGTGGCCGCAGACGGCGATTGTGGAACCTCCTATGTGACCGTCCCCATTTTGGAGGTCACTGATTGCAATCCCAATGTGAAGATCACCAACAACTCCCCGTTCTCCGACAAGAAAGGAGCGGATGCATCGGGCACTTATCCTTATGGAAAGACCAAGGTGACCTTCACGGTGAATGATATGTGTGGCAACTATTCTCATTGTACCCTGGAGATCAATGTGACCGATCTTTCACCACCGACACCCATTTGCAAATGGGGATTGAGTGTCGACCTTGGCTTATGTGAAGGAGAAATTGTAGCCAAAATAAACGCCTCGTTTTTCAATAACAAGAGTTATGACAATTGCTCTCTGAACGGGGCCCTGACCTTTTCATTCTCCTCCGATGTGACGGATGTGGACACCATGTTCACCTGTGACAACCTGGATACTAATTATGTCCAGATTTGGGTGACCGATGAATTGGGGAACCAGGATTATTGCAAAACCTATATCCTCGTTCAGGACAATATGGACCTCTGCCCTTCCGGCAAGCCAACCAAGATCATGGGAACCATCACTGCGGAATCGGGAGATCCGGTTTCAGGTGCCCAGATCCTGTTGACAGGCCCTGTCAACAAACAGATGGTGACCGGAGTGGATGGAAAATACAGCTTCCAGGACTTACCCCCGGGGGGGGATTACCAGTTGACGGGTTCCAAATCAACAGATCCGCTCAAAGGGGTCAGTACCTACGATCTGCTCTTGATCCAAAAGCACCTGCTGGGTGTGAAGCAGCTCAATAATCCGATGATGCAACTGGCTGCGGATGCGAACTTGTCGGGTGTGATCTCGATCTCGGATGTGATCCAATTGCGGAAGTGGATTCTCAGCCCGAAACTGGATGTCGCTCCGAACAAGGCCTGGCGATTCCTCAACCCGGCTGTCCCAATGAATCCATCCAATCCGTTGCTCACACCAGGATTAGAAATGATTCCACTGCAGGATATTACGGGTGAAGTCAGCGGCATCGACCTGACAGCGATCAAGATCGGTGATATCAATGGCGATGCCTTTGATGATGGCTTGTGGAATGATCTGGTCCGCGATGATGAGAGTCCTTTGATCCTGAGCGCACTGGATCAGACGTTCGAGGCCGGTGATGCCGTGGAGGTGATCCTGCATACCCGTGACTTCCAGAATATCCAGGCCTGGCAAATGGCGCTGGGCTGGGATCCGACGATCCTGACATTCGGAGGCATGCAAACTCTGGCGGATGAATTAAAGATGGATAACGGCAATATCGGTCTGGACGAGGTGGAGCAGGGAATCTTGCGTCTGAGTTGGTCAGACACCTATGGTGTCGATCTTCAGGACGGTTCAGGATTGTTGCACCTGCACTTTACGGCTAGCCAGTCCGGCCGACTCAGTGAGTCGCTTCACCTGAATGCGAACGCCATGCGTCCTGAAGTGATCACACAGATGATCGCTACTTCCGGTGAAGCAGATCTGGCCAAGGGGATCGCCCTGCAATGGAGTGATCAGGAACCAGCTGAAGATGACAAGGTGGTCCTGTATCAGAACAAACCCAACCCGTTCCGGGATATGACCATGATCGGATTCCGACTGCCAGAAGCCGCAGATGTCATCCTGACCCTGTTGGATGTCAGTGGGCAGGTCATTACCCAGTTCAGAGGGAAGTACCCTCCGGGCTACCATGAGATCTCCGTTCCGGGAGAGATCCTGCCACCAAACGGATTGATCTACTATCGGATCGAAGGCCCCAACTTTAATGAGACCCGGAAGATGATCCGGCAATAAGGCTGATCTAGCAGCTAAAAGATTTTTGTGAACATATCGGCGAAGAACGGGCTGCCCATGGGCGGCCCGCTCTGTTTTTTGGGCGAAGGAAACGATAGGGGGGCGAGCAGGATGCTGCGAGAATTGCTCTGGGGTGATTGGCGAGCACAGCCGAGTGGTTGATCTGGTGCAGATGTTGTCTCCATGGCTGTAGAACTCTCCACACACTACTCTCCACTTGAGTGTCAGTACATCAGAATGACTCTGGTTTGTACCTATGTGGAAACCAATATGATAGGCGCTTTCAAAAATCCATGGGATCGATTATCTTTAGAAGGTCGTTCCTGGGAGAAAGCGAATGTTTGATACAGGAATGTAGCGTGTATAAGAAAGTTATGTACAATTATGGTGATTTAAAATATGGCTAATCCAAAGAAAATATATAAGTACCAACCGATATCCCAGTATTCTTTACGAAACCTGAAGAACAATCATATTTACTTCAATAGTCCTCGAAATTTCAATGACCCTTTCGACACATTTCAGGAAGTAAAGATCAAAGATTTATCTGAAGTAAGAATGAAAGATACGTTTTGGGGGGATGGTAATGAAAGAAAAGTCTTTGAACAAATGGAGAAAGGTGAAGCTTTGATAGAAGACACAGAAACAATTTACACCTTTCTCTCAAACTCCATGAAACTGTATTCTCACAATCTAGTTGAAAGATTGAAATTAGACTTGAATAAAGATTCAATATTTTCCTGGGGAGAAATTATAAAAAAATCTGATTCTGAAGGAAAACTCCAAAAGGCAATTTGTAAAACATTCTATGATTCATTTAATGATATCGTTAAAACAAGTATGCAATTTATAAGGGAACAAGGAGTCTATGAAGTTAGCCTAAGTTGCTTTAGCGAAGAAAATGACAATATGCTTATGTGGTCTCACTATGCTGATAGCCATAAAGGGTTTTGTCTTAGAATTTGATACAAATTATGATCCATTTACTAAAATGTTTCCTGTTACATATAGTGAAGATATTCCTGAAATAGATGCGAATAAAATCATTAATAATCCAGACAATAACCTAGAAACAATTAAAGCTAATTTACTTCATAAGTATATTGATTGGGAATACGAAAAAGAATGGAGGGTCTTGCACAAAGAAAAAACCACTTCGTTTTGCTATAAAACAAATGCTTTAACAGGTGTTTATTTCGGAACAAAAATAGATTTATCAGACTTAGAAATATTAGCTACAATTATTAAAGGTCAAAATTCAAAGTGTAAATTTTATATGATGGATAAAGTCTCTGGAGCATTTAAAGTAGTTCCTCGATTGGTGAATTACAGCACATTTTCAGAGGCTAAAATTGTTGTTGCAAAGCAAATTTCCAAACAATTAGCAGATGGTAGAGTTGATGTAGATCAGTTGATGAAGATGGTAGAACTCAAAATACCACAAAAACAACTAAAAACAATAATAGAAGCAATATTAGATGATATATGAAAAAGAACATAACAATGTACATGACATCAGACTCCCTTTGGTCGTCCGCTGCATGTACTCACCGTTATGAATAATTTAAAAAATGGAACTACTTAAAGACTGCATATCAAAACAAGTTAGTATAGACACGGCATCATTAGAAAAGATATTGTCCATGTTTGAATCGGAAGAGCTTAAGAAAGGAGATTACTTTCTTCATTCAGGAACCGTATGTCGGAAAATGGCATTTATAGAAACCGGGTATCTTAGAATGTATAACATTGCCGATGGAAAGGAAATTACCCTGTGGATTGGGAGCAGTGGAAAGTTCATCACCTCCATTTCAAGCTATGTGTTTCAAACAGGTAGTATCTGGAACATTCAAGCCTTGACAGACTGCAAGCTTCATGTTATCACTAAGGAGAAGCACCTTCTACTGGGAGAGCAGGAACCAAAATGGCTCGAATTCGATAATCTGCTCTTGGCACGCTCGTTTGCTTTATTGGAGCAAGGAGCCTTTGCTCATTTGCACACCACAGCTCAACAAAGATTTGATGCCTTGATGAAAAACGAACCGGATCTGTTCCTGAATGTTCCGCAGCAGCACATTGCTTCCATGCTTGGTATTGCTCCCGAATCGCTGAGCAGGCTGAGAAAAAACCTTGCCAGGTCCATTTCCTAACATTTGTCAAGAGAATGGTGATTCGCCTTGGGGAGATTTGTTTCAAAATTCCAAGACATGAATCAACTCCAAAAAGCTCTTCAGATCAACGCCCTGTTCTCTGGGCTCTCAGGTATTCTATTAGTGGCCGGGCACAACCGAGTTGCCGGACTCTTCGACACACCGAACTCCTCAGTGTTCCAAGTAATTGGCACAGCCCTGATTTACTTTTCTTTCACCATTTATTTTGAAATAAAACACCAAAATCTCTTGAGAGTGCTGTTCATAATCGTTCAGGATTCTCTTTGGGTTGTCGGAAGTGTTCTCTTATTGGTCCTTCAACCTTTTGATATCTCAATGACGGGGAATGGCGTTATCGCCGCCATTGCACTCATCGTCCTGTTAATGGCTATCAGCCAGACCAACGGACTGGCCCAAACAGATAGCATTGCTAACAAGGGCATCAAGCAACTAAGATTTGAGAGAATGTTGAATGCAAGCAAAGCGAGCGTATGGAATGTCATTTCCGATGTGGCCAATTACCATGAAGTAGCGCCCAACGTGGATGATGTGAAAATCGTTTCTGGGAAAGGTAAAGGAATGGTGCGCAGCTGCAGCCACGGGAAAGACAGTTGGACAGAAACCTGCTCGCTTTGGGAAGAAGAAAAGGAATATACCTTTGAAGTGAATACGGATGCTCCTGACTACCCTTATCCGTTCAAATATTTGAAAGGAAATTGGAAAGTGGAAGCAATCGACAATTCTCAAACAAGGGTCATCATGCTGTTTGAATTCGAGTATAAAAAGAATTTTCAGAATTGGTTACTACACCCTATTCTCAAAGGAAAGTTCAGCAAAACAGCGGAAGACCTGCTGGACAATTGGCAAAGACAAATTGAGAACGAGTAGTGCAATCTCCTGAAGCCACAAAACTTTGTACACTAATTTGAAATCAACAGAAGATGAGAATTGTCTCTAGCCTCGTATTTTCATTCTTTTTTTTGTTAAAGACCAGTTTTTCCATGCAAACCGATAATACCATAACCTTAGCAGATGGAAGAGTACTAGGATATGCAGAATATGGCGACTCCCAAGGCTTTCCGGTATTCTACTTCCATGGTGGTCAGGAGAGCAGGTTGTCGTCTAGCTTCATGGACAGTACTGCCTTTGAACTGGGCATGCGTATCATTGCCCCAGACAGACCTGGCGTTGGTCTTTCCACATTTCAGGAAAATAGAACCTTCCAAAGTTGGGCAACAGATGTTGCCCAACTGGCCGATTCGTTACAACTTGAGCGGTTTTCCATTTTCGGTCTGTCTGGCGGTGCACCGCATGTGTTGGCTTGTCTGGTAAGACTATCGGATAGGATAGAAAATGCTTCCATTATATCAGGTGCAACACCATACAACTACAAGGGCACTTTTAAAGGTATGTGGTTTCCAGTAAAACTCATTCATTGGTTCGCGAGTTGGAAAAATGATAAGTTGCTACGAAAGTTTATACAAAGAGATTATGGAGACCTTGTAAATGAACCCGATAAAAGGATAAAACAATTTCAAAATTACCTGCCCGAACCAGACAAAAAAGTTGATGACCGAGCATCCTGAATACGGTTGGGAGTTTATTGAGGGAAGCAAAGAAAGCTATAAGCAAGGGATAGATGCAGTTGTTCAAGAATGGAAACTTTATGTTTCGGATTGGCAGATGGAATTAAGTACAATTCACTCCCCAGTAAACCTTTGGTATGGTTCATCGGATAAGATGGCCCCAACTCACAGGGGATATCATTATGAAAAAGAGCTCCCAAACTCAAAACTCAAAGTAATTGATAATGAAGGGCACTTTTCCTTGATTAGAAATCATTTAGAAGAAATTTTGACAGAATTAAAAACTACACACAACGAAGAATAAACGCCATTAAAACAAGCGATTATTCAAATCGTTGCACCATAAGGAAAGCATTATGATTGAGACTTATACGCAAGAATTTGAGAATTCTTTAAAGAAACTAATCGGCGGAAAGATTAGAAGGATTTTATATGACAAGAGTGAAATATATTATGGTTTTCCTTGCATTTTGAATGCTGAATGGAAATTGGTGTTTGAGTTGTCAATTGATGATAAGTATTACGAATTTATTATCAAAGGAGTGGATTTTGAAAGTACACATGATAATATCAAGTTAAGTAGATTTTGGCCTGGAGTGTTTGGGCATAGATTAATCTTTAAGCGTAAATACTTGAATGCATTCACATTTTTGACTAACTCAACCTATAGTTGTGACTACGATTTAGAAGTAACTTCAATTGAAGTATATGTTTCTACCTATTCAGCAGACACGAGTATTTTCGGTTATATTATTATTTATTTAGGCTCTGGATATATTTTGCAAATTCATAGGCACCATAATAATAGATATATTGAACTTACAATTTCAGATTCAAATTGTTACTCAAATTCTTCTATTGAGGAAGACTATAAGCTATTCAAGATCATAAATACCAATACTTAACTCTGGAAGAGCACTTATTATCCAAGTTCTTTCTCATTGGTTATTGTAGAATTAGTGTTTTTTCGGCTGCCAGTATATGCCTGGAGGGATTGTAAATCATAGGTGTCGACTTCCTATTAAAACACCTTATCCGCCGCAAATAGATGTTCCATTCCTGGCATTGAATCCAGGACAAAGTGGGTTGCCTGGTCTTTCAACGAAGGACCAGAACGAGGGGCTGAGGCAATTGGGTAATCCCCCCGAGAAAACCGATAGTCTTTAGTCGAAATAGTATTTGTGGCAAGCTGAGTTGGTTTGACTCGAGCCTTCTTATGGGGTTGAATCGATTGCACGTAGGAGGCGGGTGCTGTTGATGTCTCTAACAGGATGGTATCCACTCGCACGATTTCCTGAACCACCGTATCCACCAGGGTGATGACTACGGGATCCTGTAATGGGTTCATTCTTGAGGATGTCCACCACCACATAGACAACAGACACAAAGCCATAGCCGCTGCCACCTGGTAAAGTGGCAGGGGACGCATAAACCAGGATGTCTTGGTTGTTGGAGCAGCGGAGTGTGAAGCCACGCGTGTCAGAATACTGCCAAGCACTGCGCTGGAGGGAACAATCGACTCCCGGCTAAAGACCTCCTGACTCCGAGTTGCGATGGTCCGCAAACGGGCATAGGCCTCCAGGCTTCCCAGCTCTCGGATGACGATTTGTTGTTCCGTTGGGGTGAGCGCCTGAACGTCCTTGTCTTTCAACAGTTGTTCGATCTGATCGGATAGAGGATTCGTGTTCATGAGGAATGTTTTTCGGGTCTGAAAGTCATCATGGAGGATTCCAGGAAGCGAAGGGTGTAGAAGATGCGGGACTTGACCGTGCCAATGGCGCAGTCCTGAATCTCTGCAATTTCTGCCAGCGACAAATGCTCCTGATAGCGGAGTAAAAAGGCAGTGCGTTTGTCCGGAGCACATTCGCGGAGAGTCTGGTCTAACAGGGACTTGAACAACTCCTGGTCCAGAGTGTCCATCCATTGATCTGTATCTGGTCGGGTCGCCTGATCCAAAGTGATATCCAGCTGATCTGGTTCGCGAAATGCTCGGAGCCGTTGGGCATTCCGAGCCAGATTAGCCGCGATAGTAAAGATCCAGGGTCTGAACGAACGTGTGGAGTCGAAGGCGTGTGCTGAGGTGGCCAATCGCACAAAGACATCCTGGAGGAGATCTTCTGCCCGGGCGCGATCACCATCCACCATGCGGTAGAGGAATCCCATCAGTCGGTCTGCATACCGATGATAGAGCGCCTCCAGGGCGGTGGTGTCACCCTCCTGGAGGCGGATCATCAAATACTCGTCTGAGAACTGTTGGTTCATCCCCAATGCTGGTTCAGTTTTCGGATGGGTGCTTCTCAAGATAGGCCTCTACTTCCGATTCCCGGTCGGACAGGCGACCCACCTGCCTCGCCAATTCCTGGTACCGGTTGGCTTCCGTGGCCATTCCTGCCTCCGCATAATGCTCTGCCAGGGTCAGGAACGGCGTGAGGTACACCGCCACTGTTGTTTGGGCCAGGCCTTGCTCATAAGGGAAAGACTCGTTGTACGGTTGAAAACGAAGGTGGTCCAGGAGCATGCGCTGTTCGATATTTCTGCGGAGCACAGCGATATTATCCATTTTTTCAGAACTAAACCGATTGGCCAGTCCGGTACACCAGAGCTGATCTTCCAGTAAATCGAGATGTTTATTTCCCACTGTCAGAGCGATGTAGACAGGGCGGTCCTGGTTCATTTGTTCCAGGTGGCGGACCATCCATGAACGCTTTTCTTCCCAGGGGAGTGGGTCAAAATCCTCTTCGATTTCCTCCTTGTTGATGCGAATCTGACGATGATCTACCAGCTTGAAGAAATAGCTTCGGTCGGCCATCAGAGAGAGGTTGAGCACCGTAACATCCGGACGGACACCCTTGGCATGTTGCAAAACCCAAAGGGGGTAGGTGTCGTTATCGCCATGGGTAAACAGAATGCCATTCTGATCAACGGACTGCAGCATATTGTAAGCCAGATGTAGCAGTGAAGGGGCGATGGTGTGGGTGGCATACCATTGTCGGCAATAGTTCGCCATTTGGTCCCACTGGCCTTCCAATTCGTATCGCGTCACATAGGCGCTGTAAACTTCAGGCCGGGAGGGGTCGATAGCATGGGCCTTGTCCAGCCAGGTCCAGGCGTCCGGATCCTGATGGGCATTCCAGTTGCGAACGTAGGCATATTCGAAACTTTCCGGGATGGCCTGGCCCATTTCTGCGACGACCTTGTCGATCTCCTTCTTGTAAAGCGTGTCTCGAAAAATGCGCGGGAAGTCGGCATATCGCAGGGCTTTGTAGCGGTTGTACCAGGCAAACGTATTGGATGGTTCTGCTTCCGTCTGTTTTTTCCAGGCATCCACCTGTTGGAGGTACCAAGCATTCTCTTGCACTACATCGGTGATCGGGTGGACCTCCTGTGGAGCAACAGGAGGTTGGGCTTGTGCATCGCAGGCAGAATTGGAAATCAGGAAGGAAAGGAGGAGTAGGAATCGAAGAATCATAGGTGAATGGTTTTGAAGGAAGTACCCATGAGAAAGCGAGAGGTTCATTTTTTCTGCAATTATTTAGGGTAGCCCTTTCTTTATTCTTCAAAATAGCGGACATTGAAGGTCCCTCAATTCCCAAACCGATGCACACTGCAACCCGAATCCTCGGATGCTTCCTGGCTACCTTGATCTGTTCTGTCTCTCTTCAGGCGACGACCATTATTCCTTTTGCCAATCTTGGCGATATGGCCCTGGCTGCTGATGCAGTTGTGGTGGTCCGTGCAGGTGAAACCCGCCTGGAAGAAAAAGGGAATGGGCTGTGCCGACGGACACCTTTCCTGGTGACGGATGTGATCAAGGGAGATCTGCAACCCGGGGAGAATGTTGACCTGGATTCCTGGTGGCGCCGTCAAGGCGACCGGGAGACGACTATCTGGGGGGATCCGACCTATGAATCAGGTACAACCTATCTGATCTTTCTGAGCAAACTCGACCATGCCCCGTACTGGCAACCGATGATGCTGGCCTATGGACAGTTTTATCTACGGACCATCAACGGCGTGGACTTCTTCTTTCCATCAAGTGAATCAAAGGAGATCCATGCCTTTCCCCGGCCGGATGGTATCGTGCCGGAGACCATGAAGGTGATGCTGGCCAAGGAACTGATCCAGCATCTGCGAAATGTCGTGACAGGGAAAACTCCCTGGCAGGAGAAGTTGATTTTACCTGAAGGTGAGGTGAAGGAATTGAAAGTGGATATGCGAGTGGCGCCCAGCCATTGTACATTTTTAAGCTATTCAGGAACGCCTTTTCGATATGAGGATATCAGTACAAATGGCCTATTAGTATTTAGTCAGGAGGGTGGAGATCCATCACTCTCGCCTGCGACTTTAGCTTACACTTATGTTCAGGATGCTGTGGATGAGATCAACTCTGAAATATGAAGGTGTGAATATCTCAATTACGGAAATGAATTAGGATTCACTCCTGATTGTCTTGATAATAGTGCATATTATACCAATTTTGATGACACTGTTGATCTTTATCAAAGTCTTGTCATTTTCGATGATCCATGTGAAGAGATTACCAACCTTTCAATTAATGGCAGTAACCAATGGTCTGGAGTTTTAGCTGTCGGCGGACTTTGGGCGGGGGGTACACATATGTTGGATGGTTTAACCTGGTACAATGGGCAAAAATCCTATGTTGTTGTCAATAACCAACTAGGGGTTTGTACAAATATTGACTACACCATTGTCCTCATCCACGAATTGACACACGGTCTTGGGATTGGTCATATCGCGGGTAACAATACTGCAAATATGAATCCCAATTGTTGTAAGGCTATTCAACAATTGGACATCGACTGCCTTGATTACACCTATCCACCGGCTCCGCTGCCTGTTGAACTGACCACCTTCACCGCAACCCGGCAAATGGAGGATGTTCAACTTTCCTGGTCCACGGCGACGGAGATCAACAACGATTTTTTCCGGGTCCAGCGGTCCGTCGATGGATCCCGCTTTCAGGAGTTGGCGACCCGTTCCGGCCATGGGACGACAAGCCAGCCCCAACAGTATTCCTTTTTAGATCGTAATCCGGGAGCAGGGCAGTGGTATTATCGTTTAGAGCAGATAGATCTGGATGGCAAATCGTCGTTCAGTCCTCTTGTTACAGTGCAATTGGATGGCGAAACTTCTGCCAGCCATGTTTATCCCAATCCATTATCCGGTCAGACTATCCAACTGCAGCGACAGGCCGATCGCGATGGGGATATCCAGGTTCACATATTAGCCCTGGACCAGTCTGTCCTCCTCCATCAAAACATTTATCAACATCAGGGCGGAAATCAATGGGAACTCTCCCTGCCGGATTTACAGCCGGGGATCTATTTTCTCCGATTGATGGATGATCAGCGATCGGAGGTGATCCGGTTTTGTGTTACGCATTGAGGATGGCATTTATCCCGCTGTTCGCCGTTCGCGATTCGCTTTTCGCTTGAGTACGTTTTATTCAGGATTCCACTCCTGGTTGTAGCTATTGGAAATAGTGCCGCCGCCCATTACCTTTTATTTATATTGCAGTAACGTAGAAAGTTCTTCAACCCCTTCAGGGTTGGATTGTGTATTATAACACACCCCGGATTTCATCCGGGGCTATATTATTGAACCCTTTCAGGGTTCTCTGTTTCACCTTTTTAATTCAGATTTATTCAGAGTGTTATAAATTAAATGCCGATGAATTCATTTTGAATAAACCCAAGGTTCAACCGAATACCGATCGCCAGCACCTGTTCGAATGAAAGAAATCCTGCCTTGTTTCTTCGCGACTTCGTGTTTTTTCTCCATAACTCCATAACTCCATAACTCCGAACACCTCATCATGTCAGAATCACGGATGTCCACGGATGACCGGATGACGCGGATAAATTTTGTGGCCCTCGGTCCTCGGTCCCCATTCCTCCATCCTGATTTCAGAGTTTCATTATCCTACGGTCTTTTCTTCGAAATATCCCAATAACGAAATAACACCAAAGGCCAATACCCAATACCCAATGCCTTTTCGAAATACCGTCACAACGTAAAAGTTCTTCAACCCCTTCAGGGTTGAATGGTCGTATGATAACACACCCCGGATTTCATCCGGGGCTATATTATTGAACCCTTTCAGGGTTCTATTCTGCGATTAAGAACCGGGTTTAATTCCGATGCAGTCGAATGTAATTCGAAATAACCCAACCTTCTACATTATGAACACCGAACACCGAATACCAATCGCCGAATTCCGGAGCAGAATTATTCGTTTATTGGTGATTTTCGAAATAGCGAAATAACCCAATAACGAAATAACCCAATAACGCCTTAACTCAAATCACCTGACAAGCGTAATCTCCCCCCTCAACGTCTGCTCCCGGCCACAAAAGTTGGCCGTAAACATCCAGGCATACACATCGGAAGGAGCATCTGCGCCGTCAGCTTTTCCATCCCAACCCGAGCCATCTCCGTTATTATCAAAAATTAGCTTCCCCCATCTGTTCCACACCTGCAATCGGTAAGGTGTATCCCAGAGCACGGGGGCAAGTAGTCCGTTGACCTGATCCCCATTGGGTGTAAATACATTTGGCAATCGGGGTTTGCAGATCTCCAGGTCGATGGTGATCAACATGGAATCCAGGGCAGAGCAACCATTCGGACCGGTGATCTCGACAATGATGCGCGTGGTCTCAAAAACGGTGACCTCCGTTTCATTACAGGTGAGACAGTCCACTACCGTCGGAGGTGTCCAGCCTGTGACCGGTCCACCGGTTGCACTTACAAGAACGGGACTGCCAGGCCCAACAGTCGTATCAATTGGTGACATGGAAATGTCAGGAAGTGGAAATACAGTCAACAACATAGAATCCTTTAGCACACACCCTTCACCGGAAACTTCCAGAATATAGGTGGTCGTAGAATCAGGAAAGGCAACAGGCGTAACCGATCCTGGATCATTGAGCGTGGTGGATGGTGACCAGGAGATGTTTCCCAGTGCATCCACGCCGATCTGAGTAGAATCTCCGGCACAAATCGTAATGTCCGGCCCGGCATCGGCAATTAGGCTACTTGGATAAATGATGATCGTGTCGACTCCGCTGGCACAAGGAGTGGTTACCGTTAAGTGGTAGGTACCCGGACTGGTCACCACGAGAGCCGTCGTCGTATCTCCAGTCGACCACAGGTACGATGCTCCAGGGACAGGGAAGGAGATATGGATGGATGCCCCCTGGCACAATGTTGTATCCGGACCAAGATCGACGTTCACCTCTTCAATGGTTTCTCCGGCAAGCCAAGCGGCAGGAAAATTGGGCAGTCCGAGGAAGACAGGATTTGAAACATCTATGTCGCCCAGGAAAAAATGATTGGGTGCGAGTGTACCGCCGGTATTGGCGCAGATGATGGCTGAGAGATAACTGGCCGTTGAGCCATCGGAGTGGAGGTAAAAATTGGAAAAATAGATATTGCGATCCGGCCCCAATTGTGGGTAAGTAATGATAGTCATGAGGGGTAGGCCGTCCTTCATGTCCGGGATAGTCCCCATGGTAAATTGACTGCCGGGGATGTCCGGACTCTCCAGGTCGAATCGGTAGACCTCCGTAGCGAGGGCTTTTGAAAAGGCATACAACCAGCGGCTGTTGGCTGAAAATTCGACCTGCATACCCGCGGGCAGTATGACCGGATTGGTGAGGGTGCCTGTCGCCGCATCGAAGGGGAATACGAGTCGACCCGCATCTCCGATAGTGGTGAGCCATTTCCCATCCGGTGAACTCTTGATAACATTATTATTCAAGGCAGGTGTCTGGATGAGCAAGGGTTGCCCGACACCGGCAGATGTGACAGGAACTAGGACCAGCCCTTTCAGATTGGATTGGAAGGCCACGATCCACCAGTCTACTCCATTGGTATGTTGAATTGCACACAGTCCTTCATACGTAGGGCCATAGATGTTTTCCTGGTAATCCGTGACTCCGCCGAGGCCACCATTGAGGGTGGCATCCAGGGCAAACCAGGAGAGTCCCCGGCCCCCCGGTTGACTGGGGACGTCTCCGCCAATATTGTATTCCACCTCCTCCATGGTGAAGAGATAATACTCGTTCGGAGCCCCGGGCTTGGTGATGAATACAGCAGATTGAGCGGAGCTGTATCCACCCCCTTCCGTATAGCTCATGTCATACAAGACATCATTATTCCGATCCCAGATCGACCCGCCAGGCTGGCCACTCTGCACCGGATCGCGACCACCTCCATTGGTGTACCAGAGCAATTGGCCGGCGGTGTTACTCAAGGCTGCACAACCTTCAAAGGTGAATTGCTGGCTGCCGGCCACCTGGACTGGAGCCCCTGAAGAAAAGTCAAGGGCCATTCCAAAGCCAAAGTGCCAATGATTTGTTCGCGCTACCTGGGCCTGAAGTAAACCAGTAGCGAAGAGAAAACAGATGAGAACGGTCAGTTTGTGATGCATAGGAAAAGGATCGTTCAGACAATAGGGATTCCTGACTTCAGTGCCAGAGTCAAGGGGTAAAATACAGTAATTCTGTGGCCTCCTATGGTCGCTCTCCAATAAAAAGAGGGCCTGGCGGATCATCCGCCAGGCCCTCTTTGAATCATCAGGACTTACCACTTTTTAGGCCAGCGTCCAGGCGTATAGGGTGCCCCATTGGCTTCTAGCTCATCTTCCAGGGCACGAACCTGCGTGTCCATAGTACGCAGATCGGTCATAAAAGAATCAAATTGACGCTTAGCCACTTCATAGGAATCAGTATACGTCTTGGGCACGGGTGCTGTCGAGGTCCACAAGGCTCCCTGAATGCCGTAAATGCGATCGTTGATCGAAGGGATCGTTTCAAATTGACGGCTGGCAACGGTGCCATCACCATTCAATCGAATATTCAGATCCGTCAGACTCTGCTGCAGTTTTGTGGCTTTAGCCAGGAGATCTGCCGCAGGGGCTGGCATATCCCGAACAGCGGCCGCCATCGTATTGGTTCTGTTTTGCATGTCCTGGAGCAGATCGCTGGCCGCTCCGGTGGCCTTGCGCAACACACTGACCTTTTCAAGGAAGGGAGTCACGGCTGCCAGATTGGTTGGCAAGCTTCCCTGATTCAAATGCTTGACGGTAAAGGACTGTGGCTCAGATAAGGGAGTGAGTATGCCATCCACGACCTGAGAGAGGCGGACGGTGTATTCTCCAGGAGACACGAGGTGCCCCGTTTCTTCGGTTCCAAACAACACATCCGGTCCGGGAGTATATCGGTCATTGACGGGAGCAGGAGTGGCAGTCCGCAGATCCCAAACCAGGCGTTTGAGACCACTGCCTGCGTCTGCTTTCAGATGTCTGATCACCTTGCCATTCTGATCCTGGATGGTGAAAAGCAAATAGGGGTCTGCTTGATGATCCTCCATGCGCAGGCTATCCATGGAAGGGTAGAACACCTTCTCTTTCTTTTCATAAGCCGCCTTTTCCCGCTCCTGTCGCTGTTCTTTGATTGTCTTGATATCGTCTTTCAAATAATAGGTGAAGACAGCGCCCATTTCCGGATTGGGAGTCACATAATAGCTGCTGCCGAGATGACCTTTACTGCGCAAGCCAATTGGAAAGCGTTCGACGAACATCCAGGGGTCCTTTACAGGGAACAGGAGTGCGGCTGCTTCCAGTTTTTGCTTGTTCAATCCGCGCAAGGCACTGTAGTCATCCAGGATGTAGAAGCCCCGGCCAAAGGTGCCGAGGACCAGGTCGTTTTCCCGACGCTGGATCTCCAAATCCCGGACAGCTATAGTCGGCAGTCCGGCTTTGATCTGCAGCCAGTGACCACCACCATCGGTGGTAAAGAAACATCCGAACTCAGTGCCAACAAAGAGCAGGTTGGCATCGACATGATCTTCGGCAATGCTATAAACTGAACCTCTCTCCGGGAGGTCAGAATGAATGGCCGTCCAGGAAGCTCCTCCATTGGTTGTTTTCAACACATAAGGCTTGAAGTCGCCATATCGATGGTGGTTGAAACAGACATAAGCCGTATTGCGGTCATGCAGTGAGGTGATGATCTGGTGGACATAACTCATCTCTGGTACACCGGGCAGGTTGTCATATTTAGTCCAGGTGGCGCCGCCATCAGTCGTCTTGTGGAGCAGGCCATCGTCTGTGCCCACCCACAATAGATTTGCATCGAATTTGGATTCAGCGATGCTGGTCAGCTGGCCAAAGATGTCGGTACTGCCATTTTTGGCGACGGCATCAACAGACCAGATCCGACCCATCACTTCCAGTTTGTTGCGGTCCAGGTTCCGACTCAGGTCCGGACTGATCACCTTCCAGGAATTCCCCCGGTCATCCGTGCGGAACAGTTTGTTCGCACCAAAGTACAATCGGGTATGATTGTGCTGACTGATCAGCAAAGGTGCATCCCAGTTCCAGCGAAGTGCAGGATCACCTTCGCCCTCTACCGGTTTGATGTAGAGATACTCTCCACTGCCACGATCGAAACGACTCAGAGCACCGTATTGGGCCTGGGCATAAATGATATTGGGATCGGTCGGGTCGACCTGTGTTTCAAAACCATCGCCCAGAGACGTGATATACCAGTCGGCATTGACGATCCCATTGGCGGAAGTGGTCCGGCTGGGTCCGCCCAGGCTGAGGTTATCTTGCGTGCCACCATGTACATGATAGAACGGCTCGGCATTGTCGGTGCTGACCTTGTAGAATTGAGTGACTGGGAGGTTGTCTTTAAAATGCCAGGTGCCGGCAAGATTCCAGGTCTCGTATACACCACCGTCACAACCCACCAGCAGGTGGTCTGTATTGTTCGGGTCAATCCAGATCGCGTGGTTGTCAATATGCTTGTTCAACTCGCCCAGGTTACGGGTGGTTTTTCCGCCATCATCACTGATCTGGTAGTATGTGTCGGTGATATAAATGCGATCGACATTTTTTGGATCGCAGGTGACCTCCTGGTAATAGTTTCCAGAGGTATAGGTGCCCCCACGTTTTTCCCAGCTGGCTCCTTGATCGGTCGACCGATAGACACCTCCTTTATCATCATTGGCTTCGATCACGGTGTAGAGGACATCCGGGTTGACCGGACTAATGGCCAGGCCCATTCGGCCCAGATCACCGCTTGGCAATCCACCTTCAAGTTTGTTCCAGGTGGCGCCACCATCAGTCGATTTGAAGAGAGCAGTCTCCGGCCCACCACCGATATAGGTGAAGACTTTGCGCATCCGCTGATGGAAAGCGGCATACAGGACATCCGGATTGCGGGGGTCCATCACCAGATCGTTACAACCGGTATAATCCGAAACAGATTTGACACAAGTCCAGGTCGTGCCGCCATCCGTACTCTTGTAGACGCCGCGCTCTCCACCAGCGCTCCAGACAGGTCCATAAGCCGCTACATACACTGTAGCCGGATCTTGTGGATGGACGATAATATTGGCAATATGCTCAGAGGTTTTGAGGCCCTTGTGTTGCCAGGATTTTCCACCATCCGGGCTCATATAGACGCCATCGCCATAGGAGACAGAACGTTGGTTGTTGTTTTCTCCTGTGCCCACCCACACCACAGAAGCATTGGAAGGGTCGAGGGTAATGCACCCAATCGAATAGGAGCCCTGGCCATCAAAGATGGGCGTCAGGGTCACCCCATGGTCAGTAGTCTTCCATACACCGCCTGCTGCTGCGGCGACATAGTATTCACTGTGATTGTTCGGGTTTACTGCAAAATCGGCAATCCGTCCGGAGGTGACAGCAGGTCCGATAGAACGAAATGCCAACCCGGACAGTGTGCTACTGGTGAATGCCCCGTAATCCGGTGCAGCGGGTGTTGTTTTGGCCTTCTTTTGTGCCAGGAGGCAAAAGGGAAGAAGGAAAAGAAGGAGCAGGGAGGAAAATTGTTTCATGATCTGATTTGGATGTTCGATTGAATAGCCGACACGACAGGATTTGACGATTGGGGTCCCAAATTAGGAGAAAGCCTCGTGATGCCAAAAGCCTGGGGTGGATTTATCAGGTTTTGACATTAGAAGTGGATAAGAAGTGCATGGAACCACCCAGATCTGGCCAGTCCTTTGACTTTATCCCTATCTTACTCCAGTCCAAGAACATCCGATCTATGCTCCCTTTTTTCCACTCCATCATTGTCCAGGCCGTTCAACGGGCGTATAAAAAAAGACCCTCGATTCTCAAAAAACCGAGTATTCTTGAAAAGCAGGTGCATGCCATCGAAGTGGAGGTTTCCCATGCGTTCCGAGACTATCTGTCTATTGTTCTTGGCGTTTGTGCGGCTGCATTTGGCCTGAAGGGATTTCTGCTGCCCGCTGAATTCCTGGATGGGGGTGTCACCGGGACATCCCTCTTGTTGGCAGCGTTGTTTGAATGGCCTTTGCCCTGGTTATTGGTTGGCCTGAATCTGCCTTTCCTTTTACTGGCCTATATCGCATTCAGCCGCCGATTTGCATTCAGAAGTTTGATCGGTATTCTGTTGTTAGCAGGAGCAGTGGCCATTCTGCCCATCCCGATGATGACAGAAGACAAAATCCTGATCGCCGCATTTGGTGGTTTTTTTCTTGGTTTGGGTATCGGGTTGGCCATTCGGGGAGGAGCGATAATCGATGGTACAGAAGTCCTTGCAATCACCATCAGTCGGCGAAGTACCCTCACTGTCGGAAATGTCATTTTGATCTTCAACCTAATCCTCTTTGTTATCGCTGCAAAAGTATTGTCAGTAGAAATCGCATTGTATGCTATTCTGACTTATTATGCAGCATCCAGAACTGTGGATTTTGTTATTGATGGGATCGAAGAGTACGTGGGAGTCACGATTGTGACGGATTATCACGAGCAGATCCATCGCATGATCATTCGCGAAATGGGCAGGGGGGTCACATTATATCGCGGTCGAAAAGGTTATGGTAAAAAAGGCACCCGACAAGAGGATACAGAGATCGTGTATACGGTCATTACCCGACTAGAGACGGCCCGGTTGCAAACCGAGATTGACAAGATCGACCCGGATGCGTTTGTGATTATGTCTGCTGTCAAGGATGCTCGTGGAGGGATCATTAAAAAGAAGCCCGTACACAAGGTTGGGAATTGAAAAAAATGACCGCAATTTAGATCAACATCGCTCGTCCACCCAATAAAGCCAATCGGTGAGGCGGTGGAATTTTTTCCTTCAGCGAAAGTAAACTGGGAAGCAGCTCGTGAACGGACAGTTCCAGATCATGTTTGTCCAGATATTCAATCAACCGTTGATGGGTCAACGATTTTCCGGAATGAGCTGACAGGATCCACAGCAGCTCAAATTCCTGTTCTGTCAAAGGGATCCGAATGTCATTCAGGATGACTTGGCAACGGGGGCGGTCCAGTAAGAGATTTGACATGCTTTAGTGCGTCTTTGAAGAATGAATAATATCTAGATGGAGGTCCTCCTCCGAAGTGGATCCATTCAGGATTTCCTCCAACATCTCCATTGGATTATATGGATTGATATCAGCCTCATCCAAAGCCTCATGATTGATCATCAATCGGTCATTGCGATAGATATAATCGGTTTGGTCGAAGTAATGAAGCTTCCACGTTTGGCCATCATGTTCCATGGCAGTCAAGTTCTCTACCCAGTCCCCGCTGTTGAGATAGGTGACTGATCCCTGTGGAAGTTCAACCTTGCGGATCATGGGTCTGTGGATATGTCCACATAAGACATAGTCATAGCCCTTGTCAATTGCCGCTCGGATCGCCAGATCTTCGAAATCCTGGACAAACCGGACAGCTCTTTTGACAGAGTGCTTGATCTTACCAGCGAGGGAGATCTTCGGCCGCTGCATTTTTTCAAGAATCTTGTTGACCATTCGATTTACCCTGATCAACATGTTGTACCCTCGGCTGCCAACCCGGGCCAAAAGGGGGGTGACCTGTATAGACATGTCAAATACATCCCCGTGAAAAATCCAGGTCTTTTCCTGGTTGATCTGGAGGACGAGTTTGTCTTTCAGTTGGATGGGCCCCAATCGGAGATTGGAGAATCGGCGCAGGCCATCATCATGGTTGCCCGTGATATAATACACCCGGGTCCCTCTGCTCGCCATCTTGAAAATCTCCTTGACCACTTGAAGGTGATTCTGGGGGAAATACTTTTTTCGGAATTCCCACATGTCAATTATGTCACCGTTCAATACCAGGATCTTGGGATCGATGCTGCACAGATAGCGATACAGCTCCGTTGCATGACAACCATAGGTCCCCAGGTGTACATCGGATATGACTGCGACACTTAGTTTTCTTCGATACATAAAGTTCGGGATTGGGACTGAGCAAGTTGTTCGGAAGACAAAGTAAGTCGCCATATATGAACTTAAAATCACTGCAATGTGAATTAATTGTGAAGTCTGGACGGACTTGGAAAGCAAGGTTAACTATGAATTAATGCTGACTTAACGCAGGCTTAACATGCCCCGAATAGTTTTGCCCCATCAAATAAACGAACCTAAACCATGAGAAAAATCTACACTCTTTTAGTGCTATTGATGCTTGCAATTTCTGCAGGCTATGCGCAAGTGATCATCCAGGATAGTGATCTGGCGGAAGGCCAGACATACAACTGGACGAAAGACAATATCTACCAGTTGGACGGTCTGGTCTTTCTGGAAGCCAGCAGCGTATTGAATATAGAAGCGGGTACAGTCATCCAGGGTTTGGAGACACCGACCAATGGAGACAATACTTCTGCTTTGATTATTACACGAGGTGCACAGATCAATGCCATTGGAACGGCTACAGCGCCGATTATTTTTACGAGCGAACTGGATGACCTGAGTGGTGCGCTCACCGCTGATGACAGTGGCTTGTGGGGTGGGCTGATCATTCTGGGAAATGCCACTATCGCCCGTCCGACCGGGGAGGATCAAGTCGAAGGAATCTCTACCATGGAGCCCAGGGCGCGCTATGGGGGGACAAATGATGACGATGATTCCGGTACACTGAACTATGTGTCTATCCGTCACGGCGGTGCAGAACTCGCACCGGGCAATGAAATCAACGGGCTGACCCTCGGTGGAGTGGGGCGCGGTACGGAAATCGACTATGTCGAGATCTTTGCCAACTCGGACGATGGTATCGAATGGTTTGGCGGCACCGTCGAGTGCAAGCACCTCATCTCTGCATTCTGCGGTGATGATGGGATGGATTGGGATTTCGGTTTCCGCGGGAAAGGCCAGTTCTGGTTTGTGATCATGAGCTCTGAATTTGGCAACAATGCCGGTGAACATGATGGCGCCAGCCCGGACGGACAGGCTCCTTTCTCAAAGCCAACTATTTACAATGCGACCTATATCGGTTCTGGACTGAATGCCAATGCGGATAATGAATTTGCCTTGATGCTACGGGACAATACAGGAGGTACCTATGCGAATTCCATCTTCACCTCTTTCAAAGGGAAGGCCATCAGTGTGGAAGACCTGCCGGCTGCCAGTGGCGTCGACAGTTATGGTAATCTCCTGGCTGGAGATCTGAACCTTCAGAATAATTTCTGGTGGGAATTTGGTGCGGGTTCATCCCTGGCTGACATTGTCGATACTTATGCCAATGGTGATGATCCAACAGCTGCCGGTGTGATCGCTCACCTGAGCAATAATGCCAATAAAACGGAAAACCCATTTATTTGCGGCATCAGCCGTGAGCCAGATGGTCTGTTGAATCCTGCTCTGGCACCTGGTTCGGCCGCAGGTTCGGGTGCGCCTGTGCCCACTGATATCTTTTTTGACAAGGTGGATTATCATGGCGCATTTGGTGCCACCAACTGGGCTCAAAATTGGACCGCTTTAAGTCTGTATGGTTATTTCAATGATCAATGTGCGACTACGGCTACGGAGGATTTGTTTGCTGAAGCTCATGGGTATATTCTTCATGACAACTGGCCCAATCCAGCCGCTCATCAAACCACCGTTTCTTTCACACTGCCACAGGCAGATCAGGTGAATTTAATCATTCGTGATCTGGCAGGTAGACAGATCACCACACCATTGATGGGTGTCCACCTGTCTGCCGGTCAGCACACTCGGGAAATCAATATCGATCACCTCCCATCAGGTACCTATTATCTGTCGCTTGAAGCGCAACAGGTCAGGCTGACCCGGAAAATGATCGTCATCGAGTAATTGTGTATTTGAAGCTGCGTGCCGGGCCCTTAATGAAGGGTCCGGTCACGCCATTTTAGTTTTTTAATCTGGTGCAATGAAAAACATTCTAATTCTATTTTTCGCCTCCGTGGTGATATCCCCATCATGGTCTCAGGGGATCATTAGTGGAACACTGTTAGACGCGACAACTGCTGAGCCCCTGATCGGAGCCAGTGTGTTTATTGAAGGTTCAACAAACGGTGCATCGACAGATCTGGATGGCCAGTATTCGTTTGAGACTCCGGCGGGTGTTCACAATGTCATCGCCACCTATGTGGGTTACCAGGAGCGGCGAATGGAGGGAGTCGTGGTGGTGGATGGCCAGGTGACGAAGCTGGAAATGACCCTTTCTGATGAGTCTGTTTCACTCGTCGAAGTCGTGGTGAAAGCTGCAGCTCTGGAGCGTACTGAAAATGCAGTACTCATGCTTCAGAAGAGGTCAGATAAAATTCAGGATGGCATCTCCAGTCAGGAAATGTCCCGGATGGGTGTCGGTTCAGCAGCATCAGCCATGACAAAGGTAACCGGTGCAACGATCGAGGACGGGAAGTATATTAATGTCCGCGGTCTCGGAGACCGGTATTCTACAGCACAACTGAACGGCGTGATGCTCCCGAGTACAGACCCCTATCGGAACAGTGCTCAACTCGATCTGATTCCGTCCAACCTTTTGGAAAATATCATCACAGCTAAATCCTTTACTCCGGATCAGCCGGGTAACTTCACAGGCGGAAATGTGGATATCCAGACCAAGTCATTCCCGGAGCAATTCACCTTTAGCATTAAAACTAGTTTGGGGTATAATACCCAGTCATCGTTGAACGACAACTTCCTGACCCAAACCAGAGGAAGAACCGACTGGCTGGGGTATGACGATGGGACACGTGCATTGCCAGCGGTCTTTTCAGAAGATGGCATCAGTGAATACCTGAAACAGAGTTCGGCCATTAAAGCACGGACACAGGAAGCCTATGCTGTCAAGTTGGATGAAGCAGCCAAGTCGCTATCCTCTGATATGGCCCCCACAGCTATGATGAGCCCGCTGAATTATGGATTGTCTTTTGCACTGGGAGATCAGAAAAGACTGTTCGGCAAGCCACTCGGATATATGCTGGCGGCTAATCACAAACGCAACTTCAGTCACTATACAAATGGCACAACGGCCAACTGGTTTTATTCCGGCGACCCGAATGCCAGTGAGCTGACTAACAATTTCTCACTCAAGGATACTCGTTCAGTGGAGTCGCCTGTCGTCGGAGGCCTGGCCGGCCTGGCGTACAAGTTCAGTGATTCTCAGAAGATATCGATGACGGGCGTGTACAATCATCAGACAGATATTCTCTCCCGTTACCAGGTGGGGAACCATCAGGACTATGGCATCCTCGCACCGGAGCTTTTCGAAACAAGAACCCAGCAGTTCACGGAGCGCAGCATCCTCAACGGCCAGGTTCGTGGAGAACACCATTTCGGATTCATGACCCTCGACTGGGTGGGGAGCGTATACACAGTCCAATCAGGATGAACCGGACATGCGCATTTTTGCCAACGAATACAATCCGGAAGAACAGACCTGGGCCATCACCCAGGCCGCTTATAATCTGCCAGCCCATTATTTCCGCCAATTGCAGGATGATCAGGTAGAAGCGCATGTGGATCTTTCATTCCCGATTGACAAGGGGTATCTGCGTGGTTCAAAATTGAAATTCGGAGGTGCCTATACGGGCATGGAGCGAAACTTTTCTGAACGCCGCTATGTCATGACGCTTCGGACTGGAACGTATGGAGGACAGCCTTATCAGGGCAACCCGGATCTGTTTTTTGGTCCTGGAAATACAGGCGTGTATAAAACAGATGATACCAAAGGGGTCAACTATATCGGGAATTATATCAACGAAGATACTCGTCCGGAAAATGCCTACACCGGTTCTTCCAATGTGATGGCTGCTTATGGAATGGCTAATCTCCAGGTCTTGCCACGGCTCAAAGTGGTCGGAGGCCTACGGATCGAGACCACAGACATGGAAGTGGTCAGTGGGAATGAGAACCTTCCTGTCGGAAAAATTGATACAATTGATTTTCTGCCTGCGGTATCCCTCGTGTACAGTCTGACCCCGGATATGAATCTGCGCGCAGGATACAGCAATACACTAGCTAGACCGAATATGCGGGAAATGGCCCCGTTCGCATCCTTTGAATTTATCGGGGATGCGATTTTCCTGGGAAATACCAATTTGCAACGGACGCGGATCACCAATCTGGATCTGCGCTGGGAGTGGTTTCGTGAGGCTGGAGAATTATTTGCGGCGAGTCTGTATCTGAAGGATTTTAAAGACCCGATCGTCCGATCATTCACACCGGCTTCCAATCCTGAATTCTCCTTCCGAAATGTCGATCACGCGATGGTCTATGGGCTGGAATTGGAATTCCGTCGCAACCTTGGTTTTATTTCAAGGGCTTTGCGTGACTTCAAGGTGGGAGCTAATTTGTCCCTCATCCATTCAATTGTAGATATCCCGCAGATAGAGTTGGATGTCATTCAGATGGTGGACCCCGGTGCGGCTGACACGCGCCCTTTTCAGGGGCAAAGCCCGTATATTATCAATGCGAACCTGGGATATACCAATACGGATTTTGGTTGGGATGCGATCATCTCCTATAATCTATTTGGAGATCGGTTGGCGTATGTTGGACGAGAAGGGACTCCGGATATTTTTGAGCAATCCAGACATAGCCTGGATCTGTCGGTTACCAAGCGTTTCCAGAACGGGATCAGCCTTGGCTTTACCGGTACCAATCTCCTGGATGCCGTGTATCGGACGGCCTCTACATTCACAAATGGTCAGGGGGCGACGAATGAATTTGTCTACTCTCAGTATCAGATCGGTCGGACCCTCGGTTTTTCACTGGCTTACCAGATTCCCTGAGCCAAATAAGATGCACCAGATTAGGAAAGGGGCTTCGTTGAAAAACGGGGCTCCTTTTTCTTTACAGCTCAGCGGAGAATCCGGCGCCGCTCGGTTCAATAACTCCTGAATACTATATTCGGTGTATTGGTCGTATTAAACAGATGGAAAATCATCTTGATATGAAGATTGTGATGTTAATCTGCATCTTTCTGGCATTGGGGTATGGCTGTAAAAAGGATAGCTATTGCAATTGCCAGGATGAATGGCAGTCAGCTGTAAAATATGAGGTCGACTCCAAAGTCTGGTATCATGACACATGCTGGATCAACCCAAATACCACTGGCAGAGGAATTTTGCCCGGCCCATGGTTGGAAAATGGCAATGATATCTGGATCATGTGTGTGGAGCCATAGGCAGGCTGGCTATCGGCTGAGGTGCCAGGATGGATTATTTGAAAGCAAAACCATTAAAATGGTTTCCGAAGAGGGGTTTGAACTTAAAATCCCAGGGTTAAAACCCTGGGCTAAATCTTCTTCGAGAAAAGTCAGTCTAAAAATCGGAGCGCCTTTGCATAAACTTAGTGTTTTCCTCCCTCGAATCCCCTCCTACGCTAAAGCTTCGGCGGGGAAGCCTCCCTCCAAACTCCTCCACTTTTTTTGGCCCTCCTTTAGCGACGGGTTTATAAAACGTTTAACGAATAAACCCATAACCGAATAAACGTTATCCTTCGATTGACTAGCGGCTGATGTGCCAGGATGGATTATTTGAAAGCAAAACCATTAAAATGGTTTCCGAAGAGGGGTTTGAACTTAAAATCCCAGGGTTAAAACCCTGGGCTAAATCTTCTTCGGGAAAAGGCAGTCTAAAAATCTTGGCGTCTTAGCGCCTTAGCGTTTTCCTCCTCGACTCCCTCCTACGCTAAAGCTTCGGCGGGCAAGCCTCCACTCCAAACTCCTCCACTCAATACTTCACTTCAGCTTATCCTTCCTCTTTTTATGCCGGAGCACCTTGGCCTCGAAGTAAAAGATAATTTCTTCGGCAATATTTTTTGTCTGGTCGCCGACGCGTTCCAGTTTATGGACCATGGACATGACCAGGAGATTATTTCTGACCTGATCCGGAACTTCTGTAATACTGGCAGAGAGGACATCTAATGCCCGGCCATCCAATTCATCCAGATGACTATCGCGGTTGAACATGGTGCGAGCCAGTCGGGTGTCTTCCTGGTCAAATGCTTCGAGAGTATCCGCCAGCATTTCACGAGCAATGGCATACATTTCGAAGATCTTGGTGCGCTCGAGAATATCTTTATTAAAATCCTTGTCTGCACGTAAAGTGAACTCTGCTACACTGGCTGCAATATCACCGATACGCTCGAGGTTGTTGTTGATTTTGAGTGAGGCCAGGATCAGACGAAGGTCGGTTGCGACGGGTTGGAAAAGGGCAAAGATGTTTTCGCAATCCTTGTCGATCTTCAACTCGAACATATTGACCCGCTTCTCCGTTTCCACCACTTCCCGTGCCAGGTCACGGTCAAACGTTCGAAGGGCCTCTTCTCCCTTGATCATCTGGTTGATGACCAGGTTCCACATCTCTATGATGTTGTCTTTTAATTCCGTTAATTCAGTGTCCAGATGAGTCATGAGTGCATGTTAATGTGGGATGGTATTTATCCAAAACGACCTGAAATGTAATTTTCTGTTTCTTGTTTATTTGGTGTGGTAAAGATCTTCTTGGTGGTATCAAATTCGATGAGATTGCCCAGATAGAAGAACGCTGTATAATCACTGACCCGTCCAGCCTGTTGCATGTTATGGGTCACGATCATGATGGTATAATCTTTTTTCAATTCGAAGATCAGATCTTCGATCTTACCCGTAGAGATCGGGTCGAGAGCGGATGCCGGTTCATCCATCAGAATGATGGATGGTTCGATAGCCAGTGCGCGGGCAATACAGAGACGTTGTTGTTGGCCGCCGGATAATTCAAAGGCGGATTTTTTTAATTTATCTTTGACCTCATCCCATAGAGCTGCTTGCTGCAATGACTCTTCGACCTTGGATTCAATGAATGGTCGGTCTGTAATGCCGTTCACCCGCAAGCCGTAGGCGACATTTTCGAAAATACTCTTCGGGAAAGGATTGGGTTTTTGAAAGACCATTCCCACACTACGGCGCAAATGATCGATCTCCTGTTTTTTAATTTTATAGATGTCCTTACTGTCAATGAGTACTTCGCCCTCTATGCGCACTCCTTCGATCAGATCGTTCATCCGATTAAACAACCGGAGGTACGTTGATTTTCCACAACCGGAAGGGCCGATCAGTGCTGTGACTGAATTCGGTTCTATGGCCATGGATATCCCTTTCAGCGCATGAAAGTCCTGGTAATACAGGTGGACGTTTTTTGTTTCGATCTTACTCATGCAAGGATTAGTTCATTTTTACTTTTTTCCCCAGATAGTTACGCAGACCCGCTGCGAACAGGTTGACGATGAGGACGATCACAATCAAGACCAGGGCAGTGCCATAAGCCATAGGCCGGGAGGCTTCGATCTGTGTACCGCTGGTGGCGATCACATAGAGATGATAGGGCAGGGCCATACATTGATCGAGGACTCCGGAAGGCAATTTCGGAAGAAAATAGGCAGCAACTGTAAACAGGATAGGTGCGGTCTCTCCGGAAACACGTCCGACAGCCAGGATCAATCCAGTCAGAATATTCGGCATGGCGATTGGCAGGACGACCTTTCTGACCGTATACCATTGGGTAGCGCCCAGAGCCAGACTGGCATGACGATAATGATCCGCTACGGAGATCAAGGCTTCCTCGGTGGTGCGGATCACGATGGGAAGAGCGAGTAATCCGAGAGTTAACGATCCCGCCAGAATGGAGGTGCCAAAATTCATTTGATTGACAAAAAGGGACATTCCAAACAATCCAAAAATAATACTCGGAACGCCCGCCAGATTGTCTGTCATGATGCGGATAAACCGTTTTACGGGTCCTGCCTTGGCATATTCATGAACATAAATGCCAGCCATCACCCCGATAGGAACGGCAAATAGCATGCTGCCGATGACCAGATAGAAGGTGCCCACAATGGCCGGGAAGATGCCCCCTTTGGTCATGCCATCCCTTGGAGAAGTCGTCAGAAATTCCCAGCTGATGACCTCGATACCCTGACGAACAATAAAAAAGAGAATGAGAAAAAGGATGGCCACGATGCCGTAACTGATGCTCCGGGCAATCCAGAACATAATACTTTGGGTGATCCGCTTTCGTTGGTCTGCTCTTTTCGGAAATTCCATGGCCTAGTGTTTTCTGCGATGGGAGACGCGTTCAACGCCCAGGTTGATGAGAAGGGTCATGATGAACAATATGCACCCTAATGCAAAGAGGGCTTTAAAATGCAATCCACCAAAGGGTGCTTCTCCAAGTTCTGCCGCAATGGTCGCAGGGATGGTCCGCACGGGTTGGAGTAGGGAATGTGGCATGATGGCAGAGTTTCCTGTGACCATCAATGCAGCCATGGTCTCTCCGATCGCTCTGCCGATACCCAGAATAGCCGCTGCCGTGATCCCGGACGAAGCATAAGGAATGACCACCTTTCGGATGGTCTGCCAACGGGAGGCACCCAGCGCTAAAGAGGCCTCTTTCATGACCCTTGGCGTGGTCCTTAAAGCATCTTCAGAAACAGTGATAATCGTAGGGAGGGCCATGATGGCCAACACCAGACTCCCGGCCAAGGCGGTTTCTCCAACAGGCAGTCCAAACGTATTCTGAACGAAGGGAACAATGACGACAAGTCCAAAAAAACCGTATACGACTGAAGGAATACCTGCCAGTAATTCAATGACGGGCTTCAGGATTTTCCGGACCCGTTCATCGGCGATCTCGGCTAGATAAATGGCCGCAGCCAAACCCAAGGGCAGAGAGAGGAGAATTGCGGCAAAGGCTACTAACAGCGTACCCAGAAGTAAGGGCATGATACCCATTTGTGCAGCGGGAACAGCTGTGGGAAACCACTCTTCATCCAGGATGAATTCATCCAGGGAAATATCGGGTACCCCAAGTGCTTTTGCCCGTTCTGTTTTATCCAGGATCATTTTGGTCGGGAAGTATCCGATTGCGCCTGGAAGACTGTCCAGGTAATGATCGATGCAACCGGGAATCCCTTCCAGTTTGGCCCCGAATGCTTCGGGGGGAAACGCTTCTGCCAATTCATCCAGTGTCAACAGATGAATCGCTTCATCCTGGCCTCCGGCATGGGACCAATTGGTTTCTTTTCCGTCAAATATGTTTTTGATTTCACTTGTGGTCAGGGTGTTCACCGGATTATCCCGGTGAACAATTAATGTGAACCCCTCTTCGACTGGGGACATGTTCAAAAACGAGACGCCTTCCTTGAACAGAAAGATAACAATCAGGACGATAATAAAAGCTGAAGAATAGCCGGAAATACGAACCAGGCTTTCCACCACGGGTTCGGTGAATCTGCGCAATTTCGTATTTCCGACCATTTTCTTCATCACGTTCGTCTTTCTATGGGTTTAAAAGCCCAATTCCATCTGAAGACGATAGCGCAAATGCTGGTCTTCAACACCGGGGCTCTCACTCAGACTGATATCCGTTTGGATTTTCAGACTGTTCCCAACGAGGTACTTGGAAATGCCCAGTGTGTATTCGGTTGTTTCACGAAAGCTCTGTCCGGAATCTGGTTTGACGTAAGTATAGCGACCGGCTATTTCCCAGTTGCTGGGGAAGAGGTATCCGGATTGGAACATGATGCCATAACCGGTGGTATAGGTCCGGTTGTTATCGTCGATGAGATCAACGGGATAATCTTCTGGTTCTTCCGGGATATCCATATCTGTAACAGTCCGATGGGCATATTCACTTATAAAAGAGAACCCTCTATACTTGAGTACACCATCCACCAAAATCGTTTGCAAGTCATGATGGAAGAATCCACCAGTAGAGTCGACCAGGAATCGTCCGGTCGCCGATTGGCGAGGTGTACCCTCGTTGAATGAATAGGTGGCACCCAAGGACAACTTTGGCGTAACCTCCCGGGCAAAATCCGATTGGAGGTAATCTCCTTTTCCTGCAAATTCACCCATGGGTAGGAATTCCAGGCGACCTACGTATTCGTAGCCCCCTTCATTGTCAATGGTAATGTTGCGACCTTCTCCTAGTGACCAGGAAAGAATAGGCTTGATCACCATGTTGCCGGCTTTGAATTTGCTATGCAACTGCAATCCAATATCCCGATCAATATTAAACAAGCTGTTGACCCGGCTACGGTCCACCAACTGTAGATTCTGTGACGAGACAACCCGTTCCCGGTTGCCCGGCAGTTTGGTTTGTCCGGCCCACAAAGTGAAATATTTATTCATTTTCCATTTGATCGCTGCATCCAGGATGATCTTTGGTGCTCCACTGGTCTGGGAGAGATCAGCTGAACTACTCAGGTCTCGATTGGATAGCGCTAACTCTACCTTATATACCAGGTTGGGATGATAGGCCCATCCATCAAATTTGAGACGTGATCGACGGACCAGAAAGGAAGTCGCCCATTCATCACCTTCGCCCAGATCGCGTTCGGTTTCGAAAAGACTCTGCATTCGAAATGTCATTTTCATCGACATCGAAGAGTCAGCGGCCATGATCTGAAGGCCTTTACCTAATTGGAGTTTGACGAGAGGGGCTTGAGCATTGACCATGCTGAACATAGTCATCACCATGAATAGCGCGGAGGCTATTCCGATTCGATTTTTCATAGTGTATGTGTATTAAAAGAAGCTGGCGCAAAAGTCGGGATGCCGGAGCAGGAAGTATAGCGATCAATATTAAGTTTAAGTTAAGCCGCCGATACACGGAAATTAAAAAGGGGGAGGCGTCTGCAGACGCCTCCCCCCTTTTTTCCTGAAATCAGGGATCAATTCATCAATTTACCGGGACGTAGCCGATCTCTGCGACATTCTTCTGGCCTTCCGGTGAGAGGATGTAATCTACAAATCCGGCAACCTGATCCTGCTTTGTAGCATCGTAGAAATAGTACAATGGACGTGCAATGGGATAGGTCTTGTCCTTCGCGCCTTGTACAGATGGAGCCACATGTGTCTGCCCGCCATCATAGGAAACAGCAAGGGCCTTGACACTGGGGGTCATGTACCCCAGGCCGATGTATCCGATCGCACCGGTCGTCTGACTGATAGACTGAACGATGGCTCCAGTCGCCGGCATATTCAATACAGTAGAAGCATAATTCTTCTTGGCCATGACATGCTCCTTAAAGAACTCGTATGTGCCTGATGAACTTTCTCGGCTATAGGCAATGATCTGTGCATCAGTACCACCCACTTCTTTCCAGTTGGTGATTTTACCCGTAAAGATGTCTTCCATCTGTTCACGGGTCAGTTGAGTCACCGGGTTGTCGGGATGAACGATCACAGAAATGGCATCAAATCCGACGACAATTTCCTGGATATCCATGTTCTTTTCCGTAAAACTCATTCGTTCGGAAACTTTCATGTCCCGGGAGGACATACAAATATCAGTGGATCCATCCATCAGTGCAGTAATGCCTGTTCCTGATCCGCCACCGACAACGGTAATGGACGCGCCTTCATTCGCCTTCATGAATTCTTCGGCTTCTTTTTGAGTCAGTGGCAACACGGTGTCTGACCCCTTAACAGAGATAGTCACACCTGCGCCGGCCGTGTCAGCCGTGTCAGCAGCGCCACCGCCGCATGAAGCAAGGAAGAAGGCAGTCGCTACGAGGAGAGAAAAATGTTTAAACATGTGTATTTGAGTTTACAGATCAGAATGCCGGATGCGATTACAGTTCGGCACCGGCTTATTTGCTGGTGCAAAGATCAGTTGAGCAAATTCAGAAAATGTTGATCCTGTATGAAGTTAATGTTAAGTTTCTGCGCTTGCAGACACTTCCGTTACTGCGGTTCGACACCGTGCAATCCTGGGCTCGAGTGAAACACATTTCTAAACGTTGTATTGTTCAAGGTTCAAACGGGTAGCTTGCGCCACCCTTGTTCAACGTTCAACGTGATTTACGTTAAACCAGCCAGTAGGCGGGCAGGCATTGAACAGAGGGCCGACTTGTCGGTCCTCCTTGAACCTTGATCGGCCCGACGTTTACATGCATCTGTTCCAACTGATGTCAATAGCCTCCGTCTTCAGCCAGGGGTTGGGAGAGAAGGTAAAAGTGGCTTTAGCCGCAGTGCAGATTAAAATTAAACATTGACCCAGAGGATGCGGTGGGACACCGCACGCATATCCGGTACGAATGAGACACTCGTACCAATACGTCGTTTTTTACATATTAATAATAGTTTGTTGGTGCTGGTGTCTCACCAGCTCCTCTTATCTGTCGGTGTCACACCGGTCCCTGAAATCAGCTCATGACCACCAGATTGTCTCCTATGAACGCTTTGCTAAACACTGAGCTGTTCAATGTTCAAACGGGTAGCTGACGCCACCCTCTTTTCAACGTTCAACGTGATTTACGTTAAACCAGCCAGTAGGCGGGCAGGCATTGAACAGAGGGCCGACTTGTCGGTCCTCTTTGAACCTTGAACACCCGATGTTCAAACACATCTAATCCATCTGATGTCAACAGGCTCCGACTTCAGCCAGAAGATTACGACAGTCCAATATCGTTCAGCACGGGGTGATCCAAAACAAAACCGCCCCTCCCTGACGGGAGAGGCGGTTGATTGTTCACGTTGTAGAGGGTTGACCTCTTTTAGATCACATTAGTCGAGAATGATCATTTTCCGTGTGGCAGCAAATCCGTCTGCTGTCAAGCGGTAGTAGACCACACCTGATGCACCCAGGTCAGCTTTGTTTACCCGGAACTCATTGTAACCGCGGGCAAAGTCGCCTTCGTAGATATGCAGCGTTTTACCGGACACATCTGTCAGTGTCAGCGTGGCATTTCCTGCCGTTGCCAGATCGAAACCGATAACGGTCTCAGAACGGAACGGGTTCGGACGGTTCTGATACAGGGCATATTCCTCTCCTGTTGTGAAGACACCATTGTCACCAACGAAACGCAAGGTCGCATCCAGCAGATTGTCTTCCGTGTCATACGCTTCTGCAACCAGATAGGTTGACGTCAACTTGATCACATCATGCAATGCTGCAGTTTGTGTGACCCTGAAATTCAGGGTGAACAGAACGTCATTTGCCTTGGCACTGCCAGGCTTGCCATCCCAGCTCAATGTCAGGTATCCGGCATCCGTGAAGTTGGTTCCGATATGATCCTGACCCATCTGGGCGAGATCGCCCTGCTCGAAGCCGGCATACTGCAGGAATTCCGGATCAAAGGCCAGCGTGAACTGGAAACCTTCGAGTGTCGCAATATCCTGAGCAGTGATCGGCATGGCATAGATGGTGCCCGGTACCAATTGTACATCGGTTGTGGAGAAGGCAACCGTACCGGCCAAATTGCGGGTTTCAGAACCCAGCAAAGTGTTTGGAAGGGCATCGCCACTCACATCACCCACCTTGATACCGACAAAGTCGGCAACCAGGCCAGTGGAAGGCATATCCTTGGTATCTATAAACTCTGGGAAACTTTCCTTGAATGGATCGAACGGATTGATGAAGACATAATCAGCCTTCACAAAACGCCAGCTGTCATTCTTGGCAAACGTCTGACTAGCCGTCAGCAATGCCTTTCGCAGATCCAGTACGTCTGAGATCGAGATATGACCACTCTTGTTGACGTCAGCTGCGATCAACTTGTATGGATTCTTCAAAGAAGAGACCCCTACCAAATGCTTCTGGAGCATCAGAATGTCATACGTCGAAACACCGTTCAATGCGTTGGTGTTCTTGATCGGTTGAACAACGTAAGCCTCGCCAGGTATCAGTCCGGTAATCGAGAAGGTACCATAGGCATCCGTCTCATCTTCTATGCCTGACATATTGGCGATCTTGATGTTTGCAAACTGTACACCCTCGCTGTTGGCATCCAGAACTTTACCCGTCACCGTGCCATTGGCACTGCCTGGGCAAACTTTCATGTTATCCTGAACGGTGACTACAGCGACACAGATATCCGTATTGCCCGCAGCATCCGTAACAGACAAGGTCACGTCGTTGGGTCCAAGATCATCACAATCGAAAAGGCTTGGTGTGACACCGAAGATCAGTTTGTGATCAGGAGTACAATTGTCATTGGACTCCACGTCCAGCATTTGAGGCGTGATTTGTGCCATTCCTCCACCCTGAACGGCCATGAGGTCGATCTGAATGTCATGACAAGATGCATTCGGCTTCTTGCCATCGACAACAGTCAACAGGAAGCTGCAGGTGCTGAAGTTATTACAACCATCTTCTACCTTGAAGCTGATCCGGTGAGTCCCGTTGGGGTATTCACCATCTGCTTCGAGGCCATTGGTGATGATATTTACTGAACCATCATTGAAGAGGTCAATAGAGATCGTCCCCGTGATCGTCGGGCTACAATCGAGCACAACCACTGAATCCAGATCTACATAAGTAGGACCACAATCTTCTTCGAAGTTGTCAACCGTCAGGTCAGCAGGGCAGAAGATCTTGGGTGCCAGGTTGTCAATCACTTTAATGGTCTGCACCCACTCGAAGTAACCATCGCCATTATCGCGATACTTGAGATTCTTTGGGTGAGGCAGTGCGATTCCGAGTTTGGTGTTATTCGGACTGAACTTGTCATACTTGCACCAGTTCACTACATACCAAGTCCGTTCAATCTTATAACATACATCAGGAACAACCGTGTAAATATGATCTACATAGTCGACTGATACCATTTCGCAATCCCCATTGTGCTTGACATTTCCCAGGTTTTTCAGGTCATCCGGATCGATGCAATCTTCGACAGTTACGTCCATTGGGAATTCTACATCCCAAGGAGTGTTGTCGATGAATGTAATCCTCTGGGTGCAGGATTTCTCCAGGCCAAAGGCATCCGTTGCAGTCCAAATCCGGTTGATGTATCCTCCAGGACAGGCATCCGGAGCATCCTGATCTTTCCAGGTTACAGTCAATCCACATTCTTCTGTGTTGTCGCTGGCATGTGGCTTCAGCGCCAATGGCGTACCATAGGTGAAGGCCAGTTTTACCTCATTGATTTTTCCACCCGCCAACGGGGCAGTATCCTCCACTTCAAGAATCCAGTTCTTCTGTGGGTTAGACGCAATTGAGTTTGGATTTTCGCCATCGAACAGTGCCAGCAAGCCAGCTTGTGGCTTGATGTTTCCAGTAATGGACGGGGTGGGGCCGTTGCAAGTGAACGCATCTCCTTCATCGTTGAAGGTCACTAACAGATTTGCTTTGGCTATTCCGCATGCACCACCTTCAAACAGGGAAACAACAGTGCCTGTTGGGCTGATCAAGCGGATCTTCAATTGATCCAGATATTCATGCTCGATATCCAGGAAGACATCCAGGTCAACAATTTCCGCATCGACAGGAAGACCAGTGACTTCGATCGGCACCTGATAGGTCAGAGCGAATGTCGAACTGATCGCAGTACCCGGCTTGGCACCTTTGCTGTATGTCTTTGGATCGATTGGCTCATACGGCATGCTGCACGCTACGCTGATATCACGTGGACACCAGATAGAAGGCATGACCTTATCTACCACGTTCACCTGTGTCATACACTGGTTGGTGTTCCCCGCAGCGTCACTGACACGCAGGGTGACCATGACCGGTCCATTGTTGATATCACAGCAATAAAATGGAGCGCTGTCACCAAAGGAGGTGGCATCATTGCCCGCACACTTGGGATTGTCCATACGGCTCACCTTGAAGGTGACCCCACTGCAATCATCATAACTGCCATCATCAAACGTCAAGGCATTGACCAGGGTGACACCGTCTGTCAGTGCTACCGTGTGAATGGTTTCACAAGCGACAACAGGAGGTGTCTCATCATCAATTGCACGTGTGAAACTACATGTTCCCGTGTTGCCACAATCGTCAGTCACTTTATACGTGAAGACATGAGTGCCTAATGGAACGATCAGCTTTCCGCCATTGGTCGCCATGGAATATTTAAAACCATTGACCGTAGTGCTCACATGGAAGGTAAACTTGGAATAGTTACTACACTTGTCCGTTACCTGAATCTGAGGCAGCTGAATTTCTGCAAAGCAACCATTGTATTGCGGGCCTGACAGATACTTCAGGATCTTGACATCATGCTCAGGATCTTTTGGGCAGGTCAGGACGGGTCCTGTCTTGTCCAATACCTTGATGATCTGCAGATCCGTAGTGGTTGTGCCGGAGCACATATCCAATACAGTCCAGGTACGCAGAATGGTTAGATTGCCCATACACATCGAGCTGCTTTGCTCGGTAGAGGTCACGACCAAATCGCAGAAATTTGCGATCGGCTTGCCATCGACCATTGGCCATCCGGTGTTTGACGGATTGACATTAGCATTGGCACAATCCAGTGCAGGTGCCTCCAGGTCATCCCGATTCAATGGGAATACGACATCAAGCAGTGTTGCACGCTCGAAGTAGATATACTGGACGCAACTCTTCGTGTTACCGCTATCATCCGTAGCTGTCCACTGACGATTGATCACAGCTGTCAGATTTTGATTGTCGTTGCAACCATAGTCTGTCACGATATCGGACCATTCCAGCTCCACATCATAAGAACAGTTGTCCTCAGCAAATGGATAGCCGAGATCATCTGGTCCGAATGCTGT
This sequence comes from uncultured Saprospiraceae bacterium, assembly GCA_942490895.1. Classification (GTDB taxonomy): domain Bacteria; phylum Bacteroidota; class Bacteroidia; order Chitinophagales; family Saprospiraceae; genus JAGNXB01. The sequence continues at coordinate 66,430 of CALNZC010000052.1, read as the reverse complement.
TTCACTACAAGCGACAGTCACGTTCTCACAGATAAGGACTGGTGCCAGTTTGTCTTCGACCTTGATCGAGCCCCAGCAGTGATTGCCAGTGGCGACGTGGGTCACCTTTACAGTCAGGGTCTGTCCGATATAAGCCGCGCCCACCCAGGGTGAGTTCGGGATCGGAAGGCCATTAGCGCCCATCACGGTGACCATCTTGTCTCCGGGACAGGATTGTGGGCTTTCTAGAATATGGTCGACTTCGACCTCGGAATAGCAGTCTTCATCTAGGGAAAACTGGACCAGGTCGTTACAGCCCAGTGTACACTGAGCCTGTAGGGCGGTTCGTCCAAAGAGGGCGACCGCCAGGATAAAGCTGATCCGGAGGAGATGGTTTTGCCATCCGGTGTTCAGTTGAGATTTTCTCATGGGATTAAACATTGTTGGGATGAATAAAAAAAATTGGGTTTGTTGTCCAAAACTGAGCTCATTTGGAGACTCGGTTGAATCTCCCGTCACATGTCGTGTTTTTTTCGGTTGACCTGAATGGGGTCAGGGTGGTTGTCAGGAAGTCAGGCTCGGGCAAGCACCGGCCAGGCCGGTACCCGCAGGCACAGAGTAAATGCTTGTAAAGAATAAAATGGGAATCTTGTATCTGCAGTCCGGGATGGAGTGAAAAGTAGTGGGCCGCCCACCCGAAAGTGGGCGGACCCACTCACATCCCAAAAACCACATCTTTCAAACTCGTCACTCGTCGATCAGTACCAGTGTTTTGGTAACCGGACGGGTATATGGAGTTTCTATGAGCAATTGATAAAGGCCGCTTCGTCCCAATTCCGATCCCGGAATGGAGAGCGCATGCCGCCCTTGGCTGTAATCGGCCTCATGGCGCCATACCTCACTGCCAGTGATGTTGAACACCCGCAATGTGACGGCGCTGGGCTGTCGAAGGTTAAACCGAATGCCTGCTTCCTCGCGGAAGGGGTTCGGATATGGATCCTCCAGTAGAAGTCCAGCAGCCGCGTCTTCTCCGGCAAACCGGAGGACAATCTCTGCAGGGACCAGATCTGTGGCCATCGCTTCCGCCTGGAGATCATCCAGCAGTTGGATGGCCTCGGATAGGGATCCACTTTTTAATGCTTCGATCTCGATCCAGATAACAGTTCCACCCTCAAGGGTTGGATCAGGGAGCTGGCTGTGCCAGACGGTACGAAGTTCCTGATCCGTCATACGGATCATCTCCGGATATAATGTTGCACAATCTCCTGCTTCAAATCCGACAAAACGTGCCCGATCCGGAAGTAGACCCAGTTGATACTGAAAGCCCAGGAGGTCAGCACCGCCGATCTGGACGGGTACCCGGTAGGTGTATCCGGCAGTCATCATCGGATCCTCCAGTATGAGGTCAACTGATTGACCCGTTCGGACATCTCCTGTCAGCAGACCGGAAGCCTTAGCCGTATAGTTTACATCGCCCGTTTTCACGGCGACGAAATCCTGGCCGATATAGGTCCCCTGGATATTGGGGATAAGGATCTGTTGAAGGAAGTTTTCCTGGGTCGGTTTGTTCGGATTGTCAAAGGTGTAGTCACTGGTCACAAACTGCCAGCTTGGAGCATTGGTAAATTCGTTCTGTTGACCGAGGAGCATACGTCGGATCTCAATAATATCTGAGATACTGATGTTGCCCGTCTTGTTGACATCAGCAGCGATCATTTGATAAGGATCGGTGAGCATCTTCTTGCCCGTAATATGCTTCTGGAGCAGAATGATGTCTCCGATACTGAGTCCGTTTTGCGCTTCCTTGTCCAATTCAGGTGTCACCGTGTAGTTCATGCCCTTGGGCAAATCGGTAAAATGATATGTGCCGTTGGCCTCCGTCAGGATCATATCGATCCCGTTGAGATATACTTCAGCTTTCAACAATGGGTCGCCACCGGGAGTCAGAATGGTACCCGTGATCTCTGCTTTGCCACTGGAGCAGACATCCAGATTGTCCTGGACTTCTACAATGGTGGTGCAGGTGTTTTTATTGCCATGGGCGTCGACCACCGTCATGGTGACCAGCTGGTTGCCCAGAGAATCACAAGAGAATGTATTCGGTATCAGATTAAAGCTGAGATCGGAATATCCTGTGCAATTGTCGAAGGATCCGCCTTCGATCAAGTTGAGAGGCAATATCACGGTACCGGTCATGTTGAGTCCGATGGAGACACCCTTGTTACAGATCGCCAGAGGTGGCTTGTCATCGACGACGGTGACCTTGACCTCACCCATGCTGCTGTTTCCACAGCCATCCTGGGCGATAAACATGATTGTATGTACACCTACCGGGTAGGTGCCATTCAAGGACGCACCACCGGAAATGGCATAGATGCTATTATTGGTAATGATCGTATTCGGGTCACAATCCGTTGCTGTTGCCGATGCAACGTTCAGATATCCATAACAGCCTTGCTGGTCAGCGCCGATCGTGATATCTGCTGGCAAGGTGAGGATGGGCTCATCCTGATCGTAGATGTCGATATACTGGACACCCTTCCAATGCCCCGGATTGGGGTTCAGGTTTGGATTGTAGGTACACCAGTTTTTTACCTCCCAGCATCGCTCGATACGATAACACGCCGGATAGGCTGTTTTGTAGAGTTTGTCGCTGAAGGAGACAAACAGGTTTTCACAATCATCGCCCGTAATGGTCGGCATGCCTACCGTTGACGGACTGACGTCGATCCCACATTCTGTGCTGGTAAAGTTGGCCGGCCAGGTGATCTTGATCGGTGTTGTATCGATTTGAGTGATGACCTGGAGACAGTATGACTTATTGCCATAAATATCCTCAGCGGTCCATTGCCGGTTGATATAACCTTCCTTACACTGGTTCAAGAATTTTGTATCCAGGTAAGTGACACTCTTCATCTGACAGTTATCCATTCCGGACGCAGCGCCCGTAATGGAGAGTTTCTTGATATCTGTTGAACACAATACGGTAATGTCATCTGGACAGGTGATCATGGGTTCCAGTTTGTCCTGGACCATCACTTCCATCATACATGTATTGGTCAGCCCGACATGATCAACTGCCTTGAGGGCCACCATGATGATCTTGCCGATATCGCTGCACATAAACATGATCTCGGATTGAAAAGCACCGTTATCCCGGCTGACTTCCAGATGATCGAGGGCGCAATTATCATGTGAGCCATCATCAAACAGGCTGGCTGGTACGTTAATAATACCCGTGGACGGCAACGCAATGTTGACATCTTTTTTACAGACGGCGACAGGCTTGTCGTCATCTTTTACGGTGACAAACATGGTGTCTCGACCAATATTGCCGCAGGCATCTTTAGCTTCGTAATATACCGGATGCTTTCCGGCAGGCACATTCAGGAAAGGGCCATAGCCAATGCCAAATCCCCATTTAACAGAGACTGTATATGAAGAGCAGTTATCTATGGCTGTCCAGCCCGTAGGCAGGTTGACCGTCGCACTACACTTAATGGAAGAAGTGCCGATAGTGATGTCCGCCGGAGCCGTGACCACAGGTGGTAACATGTCCATCAAACTGATGACCTGGGCATGATAAACAGTCGTGTCCTGGCAGTAATCGATGAGCTTCCAGGTGCGCACTGTTGTATAGGCACCAGAGATACATCCCGGGTAAATATCATCCGTATAGGTGACGGTAAAGTCACAACTTCCCAGGGTAACCAAGGGATATCCATCCACAGTGGGCTGTCCTGTAAGTTTCAGATCTTTTGGATTCTGGCCGCACCAGAGTGCGGGAAGATCGAAACCATCGTGATCACCTGGATATTCGACATCTGCCAGCGTTGCCCGCTTCAGCCAGATGGTCTGTTGGCAGGTACCGGTGTTGCCAGATGGGTCAGTGACCGACCATTGCCGGGCCACTTTTCCGGTGACCGTTATATTGTTCACTTTTGTAGTGCAGGGTAGATTGGTATAAAGGTCGGAAAAGGAAAGGTCCGACTTTGTAATATCCATGCAACTCTCCATCCACTGAGGGTAGCCCACAGAATCCGCAAAGAGGCTGTCAGTACAATAGACATACTTGTCCGGGCAGATCAGCATCGGGGCCATTTCATCGATCACCACGACAGATGTCCAGCATGAATTCCCACTGATATCGTGAGTTGCTGTGATCATGAGGGTGTCGCCTGCAAGGGCACAATCGACATTGGGGCTGACAGGGTTGCCACCTGCATCCGTGATGGTCAGGGTGACATTTCCGGGGCAGTTTGGATCCGGATAGTTGTTCAAGACCTTTGCCGGGGTAATGGTCGCTAAACCGTCCATATCTAACACGATGGGCGTGTAGGGCGGTTTGCATGCCAGTTCGCATTGGGCGGTCAGAGTTCCTGTGGAGAGCAGGATCATGAGCAGGCCCAGGGTCCAGGCCATCAGGCCTGAGCGCAAAGTTTGGACGGGGCGAACAGATTCCGTCCGTTTGTCCGGGCTTGAAAAAGCCAGGACGGACAGGAGATTCCGTGAGTTCATGGGATAGGGATTAGGTTCTGGGAATGGGCAGACGCTTCCTGGGGACCCACTTGACCGCCTTTGCGTGACAAGCAGGACCGACGTCCTTGTGGTGTTCATGTTTATTCGAGAGCCGAGGCTCAGAGCCGACCAGAAATCTTGGGTTTTCTCAAGGATTCGGTCTTCGGTAGAAGGTGGTTCGTATGTTGTTTCTTTCTACTATATACTAGGCAAACTACGTGCCAAGAGAGTGGAAAAAGTGCCCCCCCTCTAAAGAGAGCGGGGGCCATCCCAAAAACCACTTCTTTGGCGGTGGGAGTCCGCACTTATTCGGTTGGCGGGGCTTCCGCAGCGGCCTGTTTTGCTTTTAAGGCCTTGCCAGGGAAGTCCAGACTGAGTGTAATTTCGTGTGTGCCATTGCTGTATTGCTGGAAACGCTGGAAGCCAACGTTATAGGAATACAGGATGCCAAAGGCGTTAAATCGTGTGCCGACCAGCAGGCCAAGTTGCCCCCCTGAACCAGCGCGGTAAAGCAGGCCACCGGTGAGCCTCCGCTCCATAAAACTGGCGCGGATCGCAAAATCAGCCAGAAAAGGTGCGTTTCGTGTCTTCCGTAGAAAAACAGAAGGTTCTACAAGTACATCATATTCTGTCAGGTCAAACCGGTAACCCAGTTGAACCATCCAATGGTCGAAGATCTCTTGAGCGAAATTTTCATCATCGACGTCATCCAGACGAGCACGCACCATATTGGAGGTGGACAATCCGAAAAAGACACGATTCTGATAGTCACCCATGACTCCCATCGAAGCATCAAACCACTGAGCACCGTCAATCCGGTCCTCTACCAGCGGATCCGACGCATCATAAAGCGGGTTGTCCCGGACGGAAGCGGAAAGTCGTTCCTGATGGAATTCAGTACTCAAACCGATCCCCAGGCGAAAGTCCTCCTTGACCAGAAAATTGAAGCCATAGGACAATTGTCCACGGTAGCGGGTCAGTGAGGCTGCGTTCTCTGTAAAGAGGACCATACCTAATCCCATATTGTTGGCGACAGGACCATTCCAGGTCAGCGCATAGGATTGAGGTGAATTCTGAAATCCTGTCCAGGAGTTATTCATGTGCATCTGGATCTGATGATTACCCGTGATGCCGGTATACCCTGGATTGACCAGGAAGGGATTCAGGAATGTATGCGTAAATATCGCCTCATCCTGAGCTTGCAGTCCGACTATGCCGGCGACAAGGAAGAGTATGAAGGTTAGCTTTTTCATGTCGATTGGAATTTTGGAATTTGGATTAACGCAACAGGGTAATATCCCCTTTGACCACAGTGATCGTACCATCATCATCAACCCACTCAAAGACGTAATAATAGGCGCCTTCGTAGAGCATGGTTCCGTTCTGACTCTGTCCCTGCCATTCGTTGTTGTAATTCGAAGTAGCATAAACAGATTGACCCCAGCGATTGAAGATGTGCAGGTTGTGATTGCTGTAGCGATCATCCATGACACAGTTGATGACGAAGAAGTCATTTTTGCCGTCATTGTTTGGCGTGACAATATTTCGTGCCATCAGGCATTCCACATCGAAAATGTCCACACATGCGATTTTCTGACATCCACGGGCATTGGTCACAGTGACGCAGTATTTATCCTCGTCCAGACCGCCGATGAAGACATCTTCATCTCCGTTGCTCCAAGCATATTCATAAGGAGGCAAACCGATCCCATTCACATCTGCAAACGCAGAAGCAAAAGGTGGAACACCATCCGTGATAATTTCAATGACCCAGGCAGGTGGTGAGGTCACGGTCACCATACCGGTGAAGACCTTGCCATTTGCATCGGTAATCGTAACGGAGTGCATACCCGCACAAAGCTTGTTGGCTAAGGCTGTATTTCCTCCTCCTGCACTCTGACTCCATTTGAACGTCACGGGCGTCAATGCCGACCCCGGAGGGAAGGCAACGACTGTTCCATCACATTCGCCAAAGCAGGATATGTTGTATCCGTTATAGTCAAACTTGTCAAAAGTGACCAGATTGTCATCCGCCTGGGTGATCGTTGTGGTCAGCGTTTTGGTACAACCATTACTGTCAGTGACAGTGACGGTATAGGAACCGACAGCCAGGTCAGTTTGATCTTTAGTTGTAGGGCCATTGCTCCAGTTGTAGGTGTAAACTGGTGATCCACCAGTGACCGTCAGCGTAATGGTCCCTGTACTTTGATTGGTTATGGTTGCAGTAGTTGTGGCGCTCAAGATCAAGGGATTCGCAGGACCACTAACCGTATAACTGCCTGTTTTTGTGCAGCCGTTTACATCGGTCGCTGTGACACTATAGGTACCGCTGACCACATTGATCAGATCTTCCGTTATAGCGTTGTTACTCCATTTGAAGGTGAACCCTCCAGCACCTCCAGCAGGGGTCAGGTTGATTGAGCCCTGTGCCTGGCCAGCGCAGATCACTGGATTGGTCTTGGCCGACAGATCAATTGCCGATGGCTCTGTGATCAGGATGGGTTCAAGATTCGTGGTACATCCATTCCCATCTTCGATGGTCGGTGTATACTCACCGGGACCGAGGTTGACCAGATTCTTGCCTGTTCCCGCAGAGGAAGGATCCCAGGTGATAGTATACGGTTCTCCTGAAGCTGGAAGCGTCAGGGTGATGGTACCATTCTTGGCGCCAAAGCAAGTGACATTGGTTGAATTGATGACCGGCACCAGACTGGAACTATTCAATTTCAGTGCAGGACCGATCAGGCTGCAGCCATTGTTATCCGTGATGGTTGCCGTATAGGTGCCACCAGCCAGGCCGGTGATGGGGTTGCCGACGCCGACGCCGACGCCCCAGTTGACTACATAATTGGGCGTGCCACCCGATATTTCGAGTTCAATACTGCCATCCTTCATCCCCGAACAGGTTTCATGGATGATGGCAACATCCTCGATCATCATCTGGGGTGCTTTCAGACCGACGACAATATCGCCAGACTCCCATTTGCAATCCGGAATCGTATTGTCCGTGATAGTCACCTTATAGGTGCCCATCGCCAGGTTTTTCGGATTCTTGGTGTTGGACAGTGCCGGTGACCAGGTGTAAGTGAAATTCCCGGATCCGCCAGTGACCAGCAGATTGATGGCGCCGTCACTGCCACCCGGGCAGTTGACTTTGGTAACAATGGTCGCTGTCACATTCAGATCACAATTACATGGTGTAGTCGTGATTCGTCCCGTTCGCCGGATCAAACCGATTACGCCCGACGTGTCGTTCATTTCGGACATCAGGGGTAGTTTGTCGACCACCCGAATCGTATCATTTTGGCCTTCCAGCATTAAATTCTGATAACAGAGTTGGAACATGACCGCTCCACTATCCAGCGTGATTCCGAATGGGTCGAGCGGAGTGGGGTCCTCAAACAGGAAGCCCAGAATATTATTGCTTTCGTTGAACGAGAGGTTGCCGAGTGAGCAATTGGGTAATTGTAAATCTGGGTGGCAACCCTTCACACCAACCAGATCCAATTTTGCGGGGTTGGCTGCAAAATACAACTGGACACCCACCATTTGGGTGAAATTAGTGGCGGTGACGGGCACGCAAAACGTGTCCCCCTGACAGACATTCCTCTCGCCAATATCAATGGTCACGGACACGGCATTGCCGACAGTCACAGTTCCATTGTTTAGCTGGGTCTGAATGATATCATCGTTCGATTTTCTGAATTCGATCTTTGGTGGTAAGCTCGGATTGGGGTTGGAAAAGAAACTTACTGGAGAGACCTGGCCCTGTGTGCCAATAATTTTAAAGCATATCTCGAAAAGTGTGGCTCCATCGGGTAGGTTGTCTCCATTGAATGGATTGATCCAGGACAATTGGAGTGTATTGGCATTGAAGAGGCCAAAATTACCATTGGGTAAGGGCAGGCCACAATCCAATTGAAGCGTACTGTTACAGTTATTGAGACTGGAAAATTCGAGAATAGCCGGATCCCAGGTCACACCAAATTCCATCAGACTGACGTCCTGGAAATTGTCAACGGTTACAGGGATACAGACTATTTGACCCGGAGATCCAGTCTCTTCACCTATGGTGGCTGTAATGCCATTAAAGGTACCGACAACGGTAATGTTCGCCTGTGATCCAGTGATGCCGATATTATTAAACTGTTCGTCTAATATTTCGCAGTTATAATTCGAAAACGGATCACATTGAACCAGCATTTGAGAGCTACCCGGGGCCTTTCCCCGAAGCTTTATCGCGATGAACTGGGTGTTGTCTGGCAGTGTTTTTGGATTCAGATCAAAATCGAAATAGAAGACTTTAACCCCGGTCCCCAGCGTCGGATTTCCAGGAGGGATAAATTCGACACTGATCCCTTTGAATGTATTTACAGAGTTGGTATCCACCAACGGCCATGCATCTACGAATTCAAGTTTGCTTTGATCGAAAGCGACCGTAAACTCTAAAGCGACGAGATCGTCAAAGTTGTCATTGACCACCAGGTTAAAAACCTTTTCTTCGCCGACTGCCAGGGTAGCGACAGCGGGATCAAAGGAAACCTGCAGCTGAGCGGGCAAAGCCCAGGCACTCAGCAAGAGCGGAATCAACAGGAGGTAATAGAGGCGTTTCATTGTCCTTGGAATTTGGAATGTGAATTTGTCTTGGAATTATTTCTGGATGAGCATCCGCTTGATATAGCGGCCCTGCTCGGTAATCACGATGACGTAGTAGCCGCCACTGTGAAGAGCATCGGCTGCAGGAATACTGATGTCCTGGTTGCCGGGTAGCAAATGGCGCTCGAGTTCGTAAACCACTGTTCCGGCGAGGTTAACTACCTGCAGGATCACATCTGTTGCCTGGCTGACCTCCAGTTGAACATCACACCATTCCCGGCAGGGATTGGGGATGATCTGCATCTTCAGTGGTGGAATAAAAGCGGGAACAACCGCAGAGTTTTCCTGGACTTGCACCAGGCCATATGTAAAGTCGATCGGTACAGGGTTGTCATTGTAGTCAATGACTTCCGGAGTAAGGGGCTCATCCACAAAACTGACCCAGGATGAGTCACCCATTTCACCGATGACGGTAAAACTGAGTGTAAATATGGTATGTCCATTCTCGGTAGAAAACCCGGAATAGACATCGTCGGCATACCAGAACATGGACATCCGATATGTGGAGTCCAGCGCCCAGTCGAAATTTTCAATCTTTTCGAGATCGTAATTCGAGATGCTATCAAATTGCAGCACCAGGGTATCCCACGCTATAGAGAGTTGGAATCCGGAAATACTGTCGAACTCAGTCACTTTAACGGGTAGATGAATCACGGAACCAGGTGAAGCCACCATTGATTCAGCGATAAATCCGACCTGTGCCTGAGCAGGTGATAGTGTGAATACGAGGAGAAAGGCACCGATGAAGGCACGAATGAAAGTTGGCGTTGAGGAGCCAATTGGAGATACGAACGGTCTGCCTGCGCACGGCGCAGAGAATGATGTGTTCATGGGATGTCGATTTACGACCCGCAAACACCAGGCGAAAAAAGCCTTTGAATTCAGGGTGATCCCGAATTCCGTCTAACTGAATTCTTTATCGTTGATTATGAAGGACGACAGACACCGGCCAGAATGCACGGTTCAATGAAGCAGAGAGGTAAGTGTAGGTGTCGTTCATGGGATAAAGAGGTCCGGGCGTGACTCCGGGTGGTTAGTGGAATGGGATCTGGGAATGGGGTTCCCGTGGTCTGAAATCTGTGGCTGCGTTACCGCGTGGTCTTCTTGGGTATGTTGTTTGACTATGGTTTTACAAAAATAGGTCCAAACTGTCCTGAGCGCATACCTAATTCAGGGTAAATTACATATTGCGCATATATTGATATATAACAAGCTCATATATAAGGACTTTTAAGATGTACAAATTGTCTGACTGTCTAGACCTTATATATAGTTTGTTTCCTGGATATCAAATTCAACGTTTTGGACACTCTTCGCATCATGCCAATTGCTGTTGGTAAGCGATCTTCAAAAGCTTCTGGGTATTATTGACACCTACCTTCCTGAGAATGTTCTTTCGATGGACACAAACGGTTTGTTCTGAAATGAACAGCGCCTCCGCAATTTCTCGATTGCTCAAGCCACTCATGATCTGCCCCAGTACCTCCACCTCACGCTTGGTGAGCTCGAATCGCAAATGGAAGAAATCACGCAACGGTGTCTTCATGGTGTGTCCATTCTGATCGGGTGTATCCGTGGGCGATACGCCCTCTCCCAGAAAGACCTTCCGTTGAAGGACGACCTGGATGGCCTGATGTAATTCATCAGGAGGGCTGGTCTTGAGCACATATCCCAATGCTCCTGCCTTACAGGCATTGCGCACGAGCTTGGCATCATGATATATGGTGAGTACCAGAAAATGATCAGTTCTCGCTCCGGGCCATTGTTCCAGGACCTGAAAGATGTCCCCGGTTTGCAGGTTCATCTCACTAATGACCAGGTCGGGTTCGACTTCCAGGGCCAATGCAAGCAAGGCCTCCTGATTGGGAGCATGGTGAATACGGGATTTGGGAAACCAAGCCAAAAGGCGTGTTTCTAACGCTTCGCGGTACAAGGGATGCGGGTCCGCGACGATGATTTCCAAAGGGGGGGGAGACATCATCTAGTCCATGGGATTTGTCCAAAGATAAGGGTTTGTGCCCCTCGGGTCAACCCCCACTCCGGAGACTGTGAGACTTGGAGGCGGAGAGACGCAGGGACGTAGAGATTGAAAAATGAGGAATCAGAAATGAGGAATGCCATCCCGCTGTGGCGTTGTTGAAGATAGAATAAGGAATCAGAAATGAGGAACGCAGGAATCAGGAATCAGAAATAAGGAATCAGAAATGAGGAATGCAGGAATCAGGAATCAGAAATCAGAATCAGAAATGAGGATTGTTTGCCCGCTATGGCGGGACAAAGGCGAAAATTGGAAGAATTGACCTTGCCTGATCGTTGGGCAAGCCCTGAAGGGGCGAAATAACCCAGGGTTGGGCAACGCCCAACCAAATGAATTGCCTCATTCAAGAGCCCTGAAGGGGCGCAAGAAAAACAAGAGACGAGTACAAAAGGGTCCGAATTGAAGAAAGGCGTGTATCCGGAATGCCTGCCCGCTGTGGCGTTGTAGAAGGTAGAATGAGAAATGAGGAATGAGGAGGAACGCAGGAATGAGGAATGAGGAACGCAGGAACGCAGGAATCAGGAATCAGAAATGAGGAATGTCTGCCCGCTATGGCGGGACAAAGGCTAAAATTGGAAGAATTGACCTTGCCTGATCGTTGGGCAAGCCCTGAAGGGGCGAAATAACCCAGGGTTGGGCAACGCCCAACCAAATGAATTGCCTCATTCAAGAGCCCTGAAGGGGCGCAAGAAAAACAAGAGACGAGTACAAAAGGGTCCGAATTGAAGAAAGGCGTGTATCCGGAATGCCTGCTCGCTGTGGCGTTGTAGAAGGTAGAATAAGGAATCAGAAATGAGGAATGAGGAACGCAGGAATCAGGAACGCAGGAACTGCTCATTCGGCATTCGGTAAGCAGATAGAGTCATTTACCCTTGACCTTTACCCTGTTTCAGGGATAAGGAGTTATTTCGATATTTCGTTATTTCGACGGTCAACACGAATCAGGCAAGGACACATTGACAACCAGGAGCGCAGGAACCAGAAACGTAGGAATAAGAGAGGGGAAGGACTGCAACTTCAAGATTGAATTCCCCTTTACCCAAAACCCTTCCCTGTGGCGACAGCCACCAACGGAATATGCGAATTGCGACCGGCGAATAGCGAATAGCGAATAGCTGGTGCTTACCCACCACCCCTCATGGCGTGGTAATGACCAATCGGTCCAAAGTCAACCTGATCATTGCCCTGTTGCAAGACCAGAAAGTACATGCCTGCTGCCAAGCCACTGACATCCATCTCGGCCCGACGACCACCCGACCAATGTTGCACATCCTCCACACGCCCCATCAGATCCATTAACATGATCAGCCCGCCATCTTCCTCTTCTTCAAACAGGATCTGCACCATGCCCGAAACCGGATTGGGGAAAGCTTTCACTCCCAATTTGCGGTTCGGTTGCTGAACGGATGTAGAGAGTTCGAAAGAATAGGTGCAGTAGGCAAAACAACCATTCTGGGTTTGGACGCCAAGGCTGACCAGGAAGGTGGTGTCTCCGGGAGACTTGACCAGATATGTTTCCTCCGTACTGGCAAATGGGCTGTATTGAGATTCCCAGGACCAGGTTTGGATCGGGTCACCCGATGCGGAGATCGATGCACTGGAGAGATGAAGGGTGTCTCCAGACCATTCAGAAGTGATATCCACCCGACAACCACTTGGATTGGCATCCGGGCAGATGCCATCCCAGCAGCTCAAGGCATGTAAATTGAAGGCCTCACAAGTATTCCCCGGAATGCTGCCATTGCAGCCGCAAACGGGCAAATAGATGAAGGGGCATAGCACCTGGGGGTTGAAATGGGTGGAATCCACGCAGACAACTTCCTGTGCACTTGTTTGTGAGGACAGAGCGAGGATCAAAAGCAGACTGGAGGCAAAGCGTAACATAAAAGGAGTTTAATCATTTAACGGAAAAAGTGGCCGCAGCGTTGGGTGTTCAACATGGAAAACAAAACGTCGGCGTATGCTGGTAGGGATGCGGTATGCGCATTAGACCTGAGGTTGAGTAGCGGGGCATTATCCATATCCGAATCCTTTCAGCGTACGGTCGTCATCCCGCCATTTGGGGCGAATCTTGATATGCAGTTCTAAAAAGATATGTTCTCCCAGGAATTCCTCGATCGCCTTTCGGGATCGAATGCCTAATTCCTTGATGGCACTCCCGCCTTTGCCGATGAGAATCGCCTTTTGGGTGTTACGCATCACATAGATTTCAGCACCGATACGGATGATATCATCTTCACCTTCTGCCGGTTCCTGATAGTACTCCGTGACCACTTCACAGGAATAAGGAATCTCCTGACCGAACATCTCGAAGATGTTTTCCCGGATGAGTTCACTGACAAAAAAGCGCTCCGGACGATCCGTCAACTGATCTTTGGGATACCAGGCCGGCCCCTCAGGAAGCAGGGACTGGATCGCGGAAGACAGATCTTCTGTTCCTGTATTCTGAAGTGCAGAAAGGGTGAAGACCTGGGTGAACGCCAGTCGAGCTTCCCATTCCGCCTGCACACGCTCCAGTTCACTTGCCGGAAACTTGTCTGATTTGTTGATGATCAGGAATTTCGGTGACTCGGTTTTTTTCAAATGTGCAATCAGTGGATCTTCTTCATCATAGTCGTCCTTGGGCTCCGTCACCAGCAACACCAGATCGGCATCGTCAAAGGCTCCCGTCACAAAAGCATTCATCTTTTCGTGCATCTTGTAAGACGGACGCAGGACAAATCCGGGCGTATCTGAAAAGACGATCTGAAATTCCTCTCCACTGAGAATGCCCATGATCCGATGTCGGGTCGTTTGGGGTTTGGAAGAAATAATACTCATCCGTTCGCCAACCAGAGCGTTCATGAGTGTGCTCTTCCCGACATTAGGGTGGCCCAGAATATTGACAAAACCAGATCGATGCATCCCGTAAAGGTACGACGATGTCCGGTTACCGGACCTATGCCATCTGTGTATCCTGGCCATAAGGATATCCGGCAGGAAAATTTCAAATCACAAATTCCAAATCACAAATAAACTACAAGCACCAAGCACTAAATGGGAAACAGGATATTGGCTCATCCCTCAACCATCATCTTTAGTCCTGTTTCAATAACCGACAACCGACAACTGACAACTGACAACTGACAGGGAAAAGCCCAAAAGCCAATAGACAAATCCCAAATAAAAATCAAAAACCAGATATCCATGACCAAAACGAGGAGGGGCTTTTGACCCTGGAGTGATTTCTTCTTAATACGGGGCATTCAAAAGAAACTGATCCAGAGTAGTTCTAGATGGAATACAACCCTTTACTCTCCACTCTCTACTCGAAATAAGTTCTGACAACTGACAACCGACAACCGACAACCGATAACTGACAACCGACAACCGATAACTGACAACTGACAACCGACCCATGTACTCTTTGTAGCTTTACATCATGGGTGAAGAGACTCCTGGATTCTACTGGATTGCTCCTGGCTCAAAACCTCATAACCTCCTCCTTATGGTTCATATTCTCAATGGCGATATATTACACGATCGATTCCCGGCAAGCTTGGACGGACGCAAGCTGGTTGCCCGTGAATGCCTGGTCGATGGTGATGTTCTCGGGGCAACTCTGGAACAGATCGGCAAGTCACGCGAAGAATTCCTTCTGGATGTCTATGGTGTCCCGATTCGGGAATACCGGGAAAACAGCCTCGCTGAATTCAAAAAGATCCAGACCATCCCGAGTGGGGAAGAGGTTATGCTCTGGTTTGAGGATGACCTTTTTTGCCAGGTCAATCTCTGGTTCATCATTTGGCTACTGGATGAAGCCCGTAAGGATCACCCGCTCTTCCTGGTTCGACCCTTGGAAGAGTCTCGCTTTTCCTTTGCGCATCTGGATGAAGCCGGGTTGATCAAAAGCTATGAAGAGAAGGTGCCGGTCAGTCCGGCGCATCGATCGGCCTTTGCCAGCATGTGGAAGGCTTATCAGTATGAGGACCGAATGGCTATGCATCGTCTGGCTACTGGTCCTTTGTCCGACTTTGAATTTTTATTGCCGGTCATCGATGCCGAAGTGGCACGTTATCGCGATGATTCAGGTTCGAGCCCGATGGAAAATACCGTGAAAGAGATCATCCTCCAAAACCCGAAAGGTGAGTTTCCGGCTCATTTCGAAGCCTTTTCCAAAGCCCATCCGATCTATGGACTGGGTGACCTGCAGTTCAAGCGGGTCTGGGATGAGGTGAAAGAGAAAGTGTCGGCTCCGGGGCGTTCCTAGTGACATTAAATGGGATTGGTTGTATCTTTATTACACTCCAGTTCAGAGCAATGTCAACTGTGACCATGTCTGGCCCAATGCTAAAATATCAGGTTAATTCATCAATAAGACTTGCAATCATCTTCTGTCTGGCCTTCCTGCTCGCCCAGCCATCTGGATATGGTCAATTTGTGATTCAAGACACAAAGTATATTCACCATGTATTCAAACATGTGGAAAATTCGGGTGGATATGATGGCCACCTTGCTCTCGATGTGAATGGTGACGGTGTTTGGGATATGGCGTTTTCGGGGACGACAGCGTATAACTATCAGTTTCCAAAATCAAATTCAGGTAGCCTGAAGGTTGATAATTTGACCTTTGATTTCCAAGTATGTCGATATGGACCAAGTGGTAATGTCATTGTGCCATTTTATGGATGGCAGACTTGTTATTGCCTGGAGGACACTATTCACACTGCATCATCTAAAAAGTTTGATTCCAGTGATCCACTGATCGGGACAATGTCCAGCGGTGGTGGACCATGGGCCTGGACGAAGTTGGACAACGCCTACGCCTTCTTTATCCTGGAATCATCACCAGGGGTTATAGACACTGGTTGGGTCCGATTTACTTCGCAAGTGTGGATCAGTGGATTTTCTATTAACGTGCATTCCATCGGGACAAATACGCCAGGTTGGAATCCGATTTGGCAAATTTTTAAAGAGAACCCAAAGCCTATCAAGGATGATTATCCTGATCAGGATTATATTTTCTTGATTCCGCCCGATACAACGGATCAAGGGGGAGATACCACTATAATTGAGCCACCACCACCCTTTGTGGACTCTACCTTTCAGGCTTATCCGAATCCATTTTCAGATGAACTGACCGTCAATTTGCTGGACGTGAAAGACATCAAGCGTGTGGAGCTGATTAATTTCAATGGATTGACTGTTTATCAGCAAATCCTGTACAAAGCAGAAATCGTTAAAATTCCGTCAACCCACCTTCCACCCGGACCCTATATATTGCGTGTGGTGCGTTATGCTCATCCGCCCATGATGCTTCGGGTGGTGCATATCCAACGGAAAGAATAGGATTTGAGCACTCTTCCTGGAAGGAGTGATTTTAAAGTGATGGTCAGAAAGTCCTTGATCTTCAAAGAAGACAAGTCTGATGGATGGTTTGAGATAAGCAGGTTTATTCGGCAGGTGATTTTTATGAAATCGGGTTCATTTGTCTTAATTTGTAGACGTGGAACAAAAACCAATGAATTTGCCCGTGGGAAATATTAGGAACAACCAAGGAGTTGGCCAGATAAATTTTCTACGAATGTGTTTGGTCCCCCTTTTGATTTGGGGTAACATGTCAGTCCACGCTCAGATCGTGGCCGGGGAAGGAGAATTTACGTCCAATCTGAAACGTTCGATCGGGAGTTATCAGACTGAAAAGGCGCTTAAGATTGATGTAGACGGCGATGGAGTCTGGGATTATCGAGTGTATGGGGTTCCTTGGAAGCCTACGAACTATCCAAAATCAACTTCTTACATCTTTGTTGAACCATTGCATGATAATGCACGTGCATGTCGGTATTATACAGACTATGTTTCCGTCCCTTTCAATAAAGGGGATACCTGCCTATGTGATGTGCCCCTTAAAAAACGTTGGACCGATGCGGGAGGAGAGGTTTTATTAGGGTCCTATCCATGGACGGGCCCGCAAATTTGGCCGAAACTTTCCAATCGATATATTGCGATCCGTTTGGACGTCAATGGCGAAGAAGTTTTTGGATGGTTGAAGTTCACCCAATATATGTCGCCTAACGCCTTTTGGTTTGCACTTTACGGGATTGGGGTAAATGCTACTGGATGGACACCTGCTTATGAGGTTGAAGAATACATTCCACCCGCCCAATTGGAACAGTACGAGGATGTCTTTATTCCTGAGATCATTCCACCCGATACCACGGATCAAGGAGGAGATACCACAATTATAGAGCCACCACCGCCACCACCACTTTTTGTGGACTCTACCTTCCAGGCCTATCCGAATCCATTTTCAGATGAACTCACGGTCAATTTACTGGACGTGAAAGACATCAAGCGTGTGGAACTGATCAATTTCAATGGATTGACTGTTTATCAGCAGACACTCTATAAAGCAGAAATCGTCAAAATTCCGTCAGCCGACCTTCCACCTGGACCCTATATATTGCGTGTGGTGCGCTATGCTCATCCGCCCATGATGCTTCGGGTGGTGCATATCTACCGGAAAGAATAGACGGACGTCAGTATTCCTTCCAGGTATGGGGAATCGCAGTCGTGGTCCTCAAAAGAGGTCTTATCTTTACGGCATGCAAACCTACATCGCCATCCTGCGCGGCATCAATGTCAGTGGTCAGAAACTCATCAAGATGAAGGACCTGATCAGCCTGCTGGAAAAGGCCGGACTGAAAGAGGTTCGCAATTATATCCAAAGTGGAAATATCGCCTTCCAGTCCAAAGAGCAGCAGCTCCCTGTTTTGGTCGATACGATTCAATGCTCCATCCAGAAGGAGTATGGCTTTGATGTACCCACCCAAATACTGACTGCTGAGAAATTACAAAAGGTAATCGAGGGCAATCCCTATCTCTCAAAATCGGACGTCGATCTGAAGAAAATCTATATCGTTTTCCTGGATCAAATCCCAGCTGTTCTTCCGGACATAGAGGTAAAAATGCTGGGTCGGGATGAATTTGTGATCCAGGATGATGTGATCTATTTGTATCTGACCGAGGGGGCCGGGAGAACAAAACTGAATAACAACTTTTGGGAGTCCAGATTGAAGGTAAATGCCACCTCACGGAACTGGCGAACGACATTGAAGTTGATGGAAATGATTGGGGAATGAAAAACACAGTGCTGGTCCTTCTTTTATTCGGTTTTGTGGTTAGGGGTGAGACTCAATCAAGTTGTTTTACGTTAGATTCAATACCAGTGAATCATTTTGTCCGTATCGTATATCAACCAACGGATACATTTGACGCTACTCATTCCTTTGATGTAATAAATCATAAAATCTATGGATTGATCATTTCCTATACGGTTCCGATTATATGGGTAGGAGTGGAGATTCATGAATTTGAACCACAATTAATTGATGATTCACTAAGAATAAAAATTGATTTGTTGTTATGTCAAGGTCAGCAGTTGTCATTCCTAGAAGGTCAAAAAAGTATAAAAAAATTGTCGAAACTAAAGTTGCTAAAAGGTGTGGGAAATATCGATCCAGATTCCTTATGGGGGCAACTTTATTTACAAGTTGAAGAAGAGCAATTTGGCGGTCAAATAGACTTGGGATTATATTACCAGAGGAATTATTTAAAAAAAATTGCAAAGTACATTCCAGGCTGTTACTATATTAGAAATGTGAAGGTGAATCCGTTATTATCTGAGAAGATAAAATTGAAAAAGGTGCATTCTCAAAAGGAAATCCAAAGTGATCGGTGTTACTGGTGTTTTCTGCGTGATAAAGTTGTTATGAGTGGGCCTTGCTTTGAGGGAAATGAGATGATTTATAACTGGGAATTGAGGCAGGCGCTCGGATATCAATATCTGTGTCTAATGAATGTCAATTCACAGGGCGATACAAATACTTGTTTATACACTTTTACCCGCCGAGTTCAATCTGAGAACAATGTTATTTTTGAATCATTGGGATCATCAAATTTCAAATTTTATCCTCCTATTTTATATAAATCACCTGCGCTTCTCCTCGAGAAGGGCTATAATGCTTTAGATTGATATGTATCAGCTATTCCACATGTTTAATTGTAGCTTCTAAAAGCTGATTGACCGCCAGGTAAACCAGCTCGGGTCGCCTTGGCCTCCAGATCACATCATTGAAGTGTGGCCCGACATGGATATAATGATCCAGACGTCGGTCGTGGATTTCCTCAAAGACATGTTTTTCTGTATTCAGTAAACAGATCCAGCCATCGTCCTCCTTGATATCATCCCACCATTCTTCATAATAATCGCCATCCTCCGCATGAAAGTTGAACACACTTTCACAGATCAGGATATACCGGTAGATCCCTTTCTTGATCATCAGGTCGATGAGATTGCGCTTCAGCGCTTCAATATCATTGTGCAGGCAGTCATTCCATTCACCGATCAGTTCCAGGATGGCAAATCCCTCGTCGTAGTCCACAAAAAGGACTTTTCCATAAAGCGTCGTTGAACCAAAATTGTCCCACTGGGGATGAATGAAATAGTTGTACACCTTCTGGGTGTACTTGAATTCATCATATTGTTGCCGATAGAAGGGCGACTGCTTGTCTTCTGCGGCGATATAATGATCGCGCCAGTGGAAATGAGGCTCTATATCATGCATGACGAGGTAAAGGTCGGTGCTAGGTTATAGTTCTGCAAATGATCATCATCATTGTACCTTGCATGTATGTCCAGTCACCTCCCATTGATTGTCCTCACTGGTCCGGAATCTTCAGGAAAGACGACGCTGGCCGAGCAACTCTCCCGGGATTTAGGTGTGCCACTGGTTCCGGAGGTCGCCCGGGAGATCCTGACCCGACAAGGGCCGTCCTATTCCGAATCGGATGTATATCGGATGGCTTTGACCCAATGGCGTCGACAGGAAAGTATTTGCCGTCAATCCGGGACCGGTCTGGTGGTCGCAGATACGGATCTTCTGACCTATCGAATCTGGCTGGAGGTCAAATACCACCGATGTTCTTCCTGGGTCCAGGCACTCCACCGCAGAGCTGCACCTGTTCATTATCTACTCTGCATGCCCGATCTACCCTGGGAAGCCGATCCACTGCGGGAACATGAACATGGACGAGATGCGCTCTTTCAGCATCATCTGGAGATCCTTGACCATGAACAATGGCCGTATTCCATCCTTCATGGTGATCTGGTCAACAGGCGTGAACTGGCCTGGGCTGCCATTCGTGATTTTTTAATCTGAATGGAGTCACCTACCTTCACGTCACATCGGGGTGTCAGACCAGGTTGTCTGACTGAGATTATACCCATTGAACCTGCCCGGGTCATGCCGGGAAGGGAAGATGAGCAATTCCGCCACCAACCTTAATAGAAGGCACCCCGGTGATCCACCCTGTAGATCACCCCTTATGGACCACATCCGCCTTCTCTCAATCATCGCCTTTTTATTTTTCTCGACCTGGACTCAGGGTCAGGAGCAACCGACCACCCTCCGTGGTCAGGTCCTGAATGAACAGAACCGGCCACTGGTGGCTGCGGCATTTCAGATCGTAGATGGCCCTGGCGGGATCACGGATGATCAGGGACGTTTTTCAGTTTCACTCACCCCTGGAGATTCCGTTGTCCTGCAGATCAGCTACCTCGGTTATGAATCATGGATCCACACCATCGCGCTATCCGTAGATATGCCATTGATCATTCATCTGAATCCTTCGGTTTATGCCTTGCAGACCCTGGAATTGATCGGGACGTGGGCTGGAGCGGATGCTCCATTTGCCGTGAGCCAAATGACTGCGGAAGAGATAGAGCCCTTGAATATGGGCCAGGATATCCCCTACTTGTTACGATATACACCGGGCGTGGTCTCCACTTCCGATGCAGGGACCGGCATCGGATACACCGGTATCCGGGTCCGGGGCAGTGACCCCACCCGGACCAATGTCACCATTAATGGTGTCCCGGTCAATGACGCAGAATCGCAAGCCGTGTTTTGGGTGAATATGCCCGACTTGATCAGCTCGGTAGACCATGTCCAGGTGCAGCGCGGAGCGGGCACCTCCACCAATGGAGCAGGAGCATTTGGGGCTACCATCAATTTACAGACCCAAACCGTACGAGACGGAACCCTATGGTGGCCTGTCCACATCCATTGGATCCTTTGGCACTCGTCGGGCCAATCTGGAAGCGGGTACTGGACTACTGGGAGGGCATTGGACGCTGGATAGCCGATGGTCCATGATCACCTCAGATGGCTATATCGACCGGGCCACCGCCAACTTGCAATCCTGGTATGCGGCTCTGGCCTGGCAGGATGACCGCACCCTGGTACGATTCCTGGCCTTTTCCGGGCGGGAGCGTACCTACCAGTCCTGGTGGGGGACACCCCAGTCCCGCCTTGAAAATGATGAAGAAGCCATGCTGGCACATGCCGCAAATAACGGATTGAGTCCCAGTCAAACACAAAACCTCTTGACATCCGGACGGACATATAACTACTATCAGTATGAAAATGAGGTCGATCAATATGGGCAGGATAATCTGCAACTCCAGGCTTCCCGAGTCCTCAATGATCGCTGGCGGATCAATGCTACCGCCCATTATACTCGCGGTGCGGGATATTTTGAACAATTCCGGGATCAGGATCAACGGTCAGCCTACAATCTGGGGCCGGTGATCATTGGCCAGGATACGATTCTAACCACCAATCTGGTCCGCCGTCGATGGCTGGAAAATGATTTTGTCGGGGGAGTGGCCAACCTTCGCTATGAATCACCACTCTGGAATGTGCATCTGGGTGGTGCCTGGAATACCTACCTGGGCAATCACTTTGGTCGAATCATCTGGGCTGAATTTGCGCAAGGTATACAGCCCGACCATGAGTACTATCGCGGGGATGCCACCAAGACAGACGGCAATATATTCCTGAAAGCAGACTGGCAAATGGCCCGTGACTGGCGTCTTTTCGGGGATCTGCAAGTGCGCCAGGTGGGCTACCAGACGAAAGGGGTGGACAATGATCTGAGGGTGTACGATGTTCAGGATGGGTTGACTTTTTTCAATCCCAAAGCTGGACTGACATGGGCAGCCAGGCCTGATGTGGAGGTGTATACCTCAGTGGCTGTTGCGCATCGAGAACCTTCACGCAGTGACTATGTCGACGCTCTGATATCAACAGCTCCCCGGCCTGAACGAATGGTCGATTTTGAAGTGGGCAGCCGGATCAACTGGAAGGCATGGCGTTTTAACGTGAATGGGTATTGGATGGACTATACAGACCAGTTGGTCCCCACAGGCGCATTGAATGATGTCGGTACAACCCTGAAGACGAATGTTCCTGAATCGTACCGAATGGGAGTGGAGTTGGAAGCCGCGGGCAGTTTGGGCTTCGGCCTGGGGTATAGGGGCAGTTTGGGGTTGAGCCGAAATCGGATCCCCCTGTTTGAAGAGGTGGTTTATGACTATTCGACGGGCTTTGAAGAGGTCAGGATAGCGCATCAGGATGTCGATATCGCCTTTTCACCAGAGTGGGTCTACAGTCATCAACTGAGTTGGGCCGGATGGAAGGGTTTTGGACTAATCTGGATGAGCCAGTATGTCGGCAAACAGTACCTGGATAATACAGCCAATGACGATCGATCACTCGGTTCATGGTGGGTTCAGGATCTGCAATGCCACTGGGGACGACAGGTCAAGGGAGTCGGGGAGATCCAGGTGCGTCTACAGATGAATAATGTGTTGGATCGAGACTATAGCTCAAATGGCTATACCTATTCCTATATCTATGGAGATACGGTGACGGAGAACTTTTATTACCCACAGGCAGGTCGAAGTTGGGTGGCCGGGTTGTCGATAACTTGGTGAACCACTGCGGATTGGCACGAAAATTTCTATGAATAGGCATTGACCACCCTTTATCGGGATGATTCTGGTTTGTCTATGGTGAAATTCCCATAAAAACGGGTTAGCTTTGCCTACGTCCATCCCAGGACAACCCCGAAACTATCCCGAAGACTGATTTAATCACCGAATCAATCATGTTCCCATGAACAGGATAGTAACTCTTGTATGCCTCTTCCTTTCCATTGCGCTGATCTCTGAAGCGCAAGACTACCGCACCTTTTCCGGGTGGGGTAACAATGTCGATCATCCTGAATGGGGTGCCGTTCATACGCCGTTGCTAACTCGCACGACGGTAGCATTTGGGAATGGATTTAGCTCGCCAGCCGGTGGCAATCGGGCCAATGCCAGGTTGATCTCCAATTATCTGATGGACCAAAATTCTGATCTGTTCAGTGCTGGAAAGCTCAGTGACTATGTATGGGCATTCGGTCAGTTTGTCGACCATGATATCACCTTGGTGTTTACGAACAGCACTGAGTTTTTACCGATCACCATCAATTTCCCGGACGAGGTCTTTAATCCGGGAGGTGCATTTCCCAATGCGTTTATTCCGATGACTCGCTCTGCAGCGATTCCGGGTACCGGGACAGATGTAGGTAATCCAAGACAATATGCAAATGAGATCACCGCCTTTGTAGATGCCTCAGCTGTCTATGGATCTGATTCATTACATGCTGCCTGGTTGCGTTCCTATCAGGATGGGAAGATGAAAGTGTCTTCAGGTAATCTGCTTCCCTACAATACCATTGATGGAGAGCTGGATAGTCCGCAGGACCCATCAGCACCCATCCTGGAAAATGCGACCCAGCAATTCAGCAAGCTTTTTGTCGGTGGCGATATTCGAACCAATGAGAATATTTTCCTGACGGCATTGCACACCGTGTTTGTTCGCGAACACAATCATCAGTGTGATTTGATCAAACGGGACCACCCGGACTGGACGGATGAGCAGATCTATCAACATGCCCGTAAGATTGTAGGGGGTATCCTTCAGGTGATTACCAATGAAGAGTTTTTGCCTACACTCGGCGTGAATTTGCCACCGTACACCGGCTACAATCCAAATCTGGATCCGGGCATCTTTAATATTTTCTCAGCTGCGGCCTATCGCCTCGGTCACACCCTCTTGAGCAGTAACCTGCATCGCTCGAATAACTTGGGTGGCACAATTCCCGAGGGGGATATTCTCCTTCGGAATGCTTTTTTTAACCCGGCAGCCATCAAAAATGCGGGCGGTGTCAACCCTCTCTTGAAAGGGATGGCGCACCAGATGCAACAGGAATTTGATGGAAAAGTGGTCGATGATGTGCGCAATTTTCTATTCGGCGGACCCGGTTCTGGAGGCATGGATCTGGCAGCCATCAATATGCAACGTGGACGCGATCGCGGACTTACGGACTTCAATACCGCCCGCGCTGATTTCGGTTTGCCAAAGTATACCTCATTTCTCGAATTGACCGGAGATGAAGAATTGGCCAACTTGCTGAAGGTGGCCTATGTCAATATCGACAATATCGATCCATGGGTGGGGTATCTGGTCGAAAAGAAGGTTCCCGGCAGCCTCTTCGGTGAAACGTTGATTCAAGTGATGGAGGATCAGTTTACCGCTTTACGGGATGGTGATCGCTTCTACTTTGAAAATGATGCGGAATTGAGCGCTGAAGAAAAAGCGGCCATCAAAGGGACGACCTTATATGACGTGGTGATGCGGAATACGAATATTACCGTTCTGCAAAAGAACCTGTTCATTATGGAGTCCCATTATGACATGTGTAAGGCTACCGAGTTTGAGGTAGAAGTCAGTGGAGCTGTAATAGCAAATACGACTGAAGAGCCCCTCCAGAACGTTGAGTTTACCTTGTCAGCTGAATATGCCAATGATGCATTGGCT
Organism: uncultured Saprospiraceae bacterium; assembly: GCA_942490895.1. Taxonomy (GTDB): domain Bacteria; phylum Bacteroidota; class Bacteroidia; order Chitinophagales; family Saprospiraceae; genus JAGNXB01. The sequence goes on along the minus strand of CALNZC010000052.1, from coordinate 41,491 downwards.
GGATCAGATGAGGATGGAGAATTTACGTTTGGTTCGACGCAAACCTGCCGCGGCTATCATTTATCCGCAACGAAAGAGGATACGTATAAAAATGGTTTATCTATTGCCGATCTGATTCTCATGCGCAGACACCTGACGGGTGATCCCCTGCTCTCCTCACCTTATCAACTGATCGCGGCGGATGTCAACACAAATGGAGATATCAGTATTGCGGATCTCTTGTCCATGAGAAAAGTCCTGATTGGTGCGGAAACAACCTTCGCCGGAACGGAACCCTGGGCTTTCGTCAATAATGCATTTATTTTCGCGGACCCATCTGATCCATTTTCCGAAATGGAGCAGGCGTCAGAATTGTTGATCAAACCACTTGAGGATGCACATGCATTTGATGTTCGGGCTATCAAGATCGGAGACCTTAATGGAACCGTTAAGCTCAACGGACTGATCGAATCAGAGATCCGGAATAACCAGCCGCTTGTGTTCGAAGTTCTGGATCGCAACTGGAATGCGGGAGAGACATTTGAAGTCACCCTTCAGTCTCCGAATATTGACGGATTTGCTGGATTCCAATTCACATTGCAATATGATTTGAGCCTTCTGCAGTTGGATGAAATCCGTACGGAGGCGATCACCTTGACTGAAGGTGTGAATTATCATCATGTTCCCAAGTCTGGTGCTATCGCGCTGGCCGCGGATTGGCCGGGTGTTTTGAATGCGAATGCAAAGACAATGACCCTGGTCTTTAAAGCCCTGCGCAAAGGAGAGTTAAAGAATGCCATTCACATCAATAGCGGTCTGATCGTTCCTGAAGCGGTCAGTCAGAATTTTGATATCACCGATGTGACGCTGAAGATCCGCAAGGATCAGGTGAGCAACGAAACGAAAGAACCGTTTGTCCTGTATGGCAACCAACCGAATCCGTTTAATGGCGAAACCATTGTTTCCTTTGATTTGCCGGAAGCTGGTGATGTGTTACTGACAGTATTTGACCTCAGTGGCCGTCAACTTCTCCAGCGGAACGGATACTATTACAAAGGATACAATCAATTGTCGATCAATCGTAATGAACTGGGAACAACCGGCTTGCTGATCTATCAGGTCAGCACGGCTCATGGTACCGCCACTCAGCGTATGATCGTGAAAGAGTAAGCGCGTTTTATAATCCTATGACGTCAAGACAGGCTGTCCCGTTCACGGGCAGCCTGTTTGCTTTTTACCAATATAAAGCCTGGCAACAAGCTACGAGCAATGAGGTCTTCAACCCCTTCCGGGTTGATATGGGGACCTGTCATAAACCCCGGGTTTCACCCGGGGCTATAATCTTCAACCCTTACAGGGTTGAGTCTGAGATGAATTACTAACAGGGCCCTGAAGGGGTCCAATAGAATGTCCGGGTGCAACCCGGGGAATTGATGCGTCAAGGGATCAACGTTGAAGGATTTCAAACGAAATAAGCCTGGAGCATCCGTTCAATACCCCATCTGATGTCTAAGATAAATTGCTATAAGGGCCCTGAAGGGGTCCAATAGAATGTCCGGGTGCAACCTGGGGAATTGATGCGTCAAGGGATCAACGCTGAAGGGTTTCAAACGAAATAAAACTGGAGCATCTGTTCAATACCCCATCTGATGTCCGAGATGAATTGCTATCAGGGCCCTGAAGGGGTCCAATAGAATGTCCGGGTGCAACCCGGGGAATTGATGCGTCAAGGGATCAACGTTGAAGGATTTCAAACGAAATAAGCCTGGAGCATCTGTTCAATACCCCATCTGATGTCCGAGATGAATTGCTATCAAGGCCCTGAAGGGGTCCAATAGAATGTTCGGGTACAACCCGGAGAAATGATGCACCAAGAGATCAACCCAGCAGGGGTTGAAGAGTATTAAGTTGAAATCGCCACTGAAATACCCCATCTGATGTCCGAGATGAATTGCTATCAGGACCCTGGAGGGGTCCAATAAGATAGCCTCGGGTGAAACCCGGGGTAGTGATTTTACAAAGGATCAACCCTGAAGGGGTTGAAGAACTGCCAGACGTACTTCGGTCGCATTATCCCATCAGGTATTGTTCTTCAAAGGGTATTTGATGTTCTGTCAGCAACCGTTTATACTCATCTATAAACGACTCCTTTTGATGGTGGATTTCCTGATTTCGTACATAATGGATCAATCGATCCAAGTCGCCTACAGAACAGGTAAACGCTCCATAACCCGAAGACCAATTTCTAAAAAGAGGGGCCCTCTCCTGTTGTTTCATCCATTTTGATGTTGCCAATTTAATATCCTTGATCAACCCGGAAAGGGCGATTGCAGGATGCAGATTGAACACAAGATGAATATGATCCTTCACTCCATGAATGGCGTGAGGATGGCAATGTTTTTCACGAAGAATGCCACCCATATATGCATATAAATCCTGTGGGTAATTTAATATCAACCTAGGTTCATGGCCATATGTTGACAATACAACGTGATAGATGATTTGACGGAAAGAGCCCATGAAAACAAAAATAAACAAATTGTATTAAAATGTGAAAGAGCCCAGAGGGTAGATTATAAATGAGAATTATATACCCGTCATTCATGCTTTTATCTGTTTCATTGAAACGCAATAAACATGAGTAGCTGATATCTATAAAAAAACTCCTCATTCGAGAAATTGCACATTAAGAGGGAATTATAGTAGATCGAGGATTGGATCATTCCACTTTGACGAATTGACCTGTCCAGGGTCGTGTTGCGAGACCGTCCCAAATCAGGAGTTGATAAGTTCCCGCCGGAATGCCGTCAAGTGAGATTGTGAGATCAAATGGAAGGTCAGCAACTTCCCTGATGGACCGTCCCCACAAGTCCAGGATCTGAACTCTCATGGGACGAATGTCAGGTAGTCCGACTATCTGTATGGACCCCCAAGCCGGATTCGGGAGAATGGTGACATGTTGATCTTCTTGTACAAGTTCGGTCAGATCGACCAGAGCCTGACAACTCGGGCTGTCACCATAAAGGCCCAGACCAGGCACATAGGCGCAGGATAAGGTGTAGTAGGTTCCATCGAAGAGGCCACAACTCGGCATATAGCCGAGAGGGACGCCAAGAGAAAACCATGGCCACCAACCAAATCCGGGGATAACAGTGATGGTGTCCAGGGTGATATTCGATTCCCAAGCACAGGACCATTCAATGGTATAGGCGAACCAACTTGAATCGATGAGGCTGACCGAAAAGGTATCCAGGACTACCCCGAAAATATCTACACCAAAGCCCTGCCAGAGTTCCGGGATCAGGACAGTGTCACCTGGCACATGGTATTGACGATACAGCACATTTTTGGTCCCATTATTTGCCTGAACGGTATAAAGAAATTCACCATCGTTATAGTAATATCGGGTGATTTTACTATTCTGTCCCAAGGGATTCCAGGACGAGTCACGGTAGACAACTGACTGACAAAGGATTCCCTTGATCCAAGCGTCCTCACCTGCTGTCATTTGCCAGATTCCAGCACCACTGAACCCACTAAAATTTCCAGACCAGGCGGAGCCAATCGGGAAACAAGACTGTGAATACCCCGGTTGAATCATCATGTACATGGACAATATTAAACAGACCACTCCCCGACGCATTGCCGTGAAGTTTGGACGCATTGATTTTTTCCATGTCCCGCTCGAACAAGTGGTAAAGGAGAAGGAAGAATGAATGGTACTGGCGGGCGTTTTCATTCCGGATAGTTATAATTTGACAAATCGACCATACCAGGCAGGAGACCCCGATCCCCCCAAAGCAAGATGTGGTAGCAGCCTGCGGGGAGGGGAGACAATGTGATTTGATCATTGTCGGGCCAAATGTTATCCTCCTGGCAAACCTGACCGGTCGGGCTGACAATCTGGTATTTTTGGATGTGATGATCAATACCAATGCCGCGGACGTGTAATACACCCGACACGGGATTAGGAAGGATGGTAATTTCAACGGTTTTTGGCACCTCGATGCTGTTGATGAGATGACCACACATTAGACTATCCCCATAAAGGCCAAAATCAGGAATGAGGGCACACTCTAATGTATAAAAACGACCATCAAACAAACTGCAAGAAGGGATTCTGAAAAAAGGGAGTTCCTTCCCGAAAAAAGGAAAGGTCCCTATCCGGGGAATGACCGTTACCGTATCATAATACAGGTCGTTGTCATTTGAGCATTCGACCACGATTCGATAGGCGAACTCCGATTTGCTGAATATATTGACATGAAACGTATCGAGGACCCAATTCTCGAATTCGTTATTAAAATACATCCATTCTGTGGGTTGTGGGAGGGTGTCTCCCGGAGAGGGGTGCCACGGATAGATCGGTTCTAACTTATCGGTCTGTGGATCGAGAAGAAATAGATAGTCTCCATCGGAATAGTAGACATGTGTTTTATGAGATTCAAAATTTTTAGGCGGGTTTTCCTTGTGGAAATAGGACGCTTTTTGACAAACCAATCCATTGACGATGGTATCGACACCAAAGGACTGATGCCAGACGCCCATGCCGGATGTAGGTGAGAAAAAAGTACCCTCATAATAGGTGCCTACAGGGAAGCAGGATTGGCTGCGGGCATTCAATGTGCACAGTAAAAGCAGGAATAAAGTGAGGACTCTCATACGGCTGTCATTTACTTCTGAAATTAAATAATAATCGAATAAATGGGTGTAAATACAGCAGATTTGTCTTCAATCTGTCTAACCTGGTTCAACCCGGCCTGGACAGGTGTGCTGATCATCTGGATGCCTTGTTATTGTATGCGCAGAGTAAGGCGTCTTTCAGAAGTGCATCTTTGGCCATTTCCAGATCGACATAGGTCGCTCCCTTCTTCCCCCATTTATTCGGCACCGGGTAAACAGCGGACTTACCCAAAGTCACAAATACATCTTGATCTTCTGGTGTCAGCATCAGGCAAACCAGATTCTGTTCTTTTAACAACGTTGCAAAGATTTTTTTCTGGATACGAAAGGAGGCCCGATCAAAATGAGGGAGATTCAATGGCATCCGGATAGCCAAGTGCTAAAACACGAAATTCATCAATAGTCAATCTGCAGAGTGGTTATTTGTCCAACCAGGAAGGGTGGGATGAATGCTTATTCCTGAATAATAAAAGATTGAATGACAGAGCCTGACAGGGTAGTCAGTCTGACCCAATATATCCCTGCGAGGAACTGGTCCACGGGGATCACTGCGGTGTATCCTTTTATCGTTTTGATCACCTGCCCGGATATGGTCAAGATTTCAATTCGTTTCACTGCACCAGGGTCAGGCCCGAAAAGAGTGATCTGGGTGGATGCCGGATTCGGAGTAATCGTCAGAGTCCCGGCAAATCCACTATGGTCATTGATCGCAGTGGATTGGTGAAAGTCTTCAATGAAGTTCATACACTTCATCATTTCCTGGGGATAGGTCGGAAAGGCCACCGTATGACCCACTCCGGGAATTTCATTCAGGAAAGAAGTGCCTCCGTTTGACTGGATGTCATTGTGAATGGTATTGGATACATTGATAAAATTCTGACTGTCGTCAAGGCCAATACATATGCAGGCAGGAGGAAAATCCTGGATGTCAAGATAATCCGGTTCCAGCTGACTGTCAGACCCGGCTGCAAAAGGAATAACCCCTCTCAGTTTGGGAATAGGACCGTTGTCAGTATCCATGGATACAATGACAGAATGACGGCCACCATAGGACAGTCCGGTGAGGTAGATGAAGTTGGTGTCGATGGAGTATTGCGCCATGGTGGTATCCACAGAATAACGGAAGAGTTGTTTGGTCAGGCCCTCCTGATTCCAGAAGTGACCCGAATTTTCGGGACACAGAATAATGGCATCCAAACTATCAGACAAGAAGGAAAGCTGATCTCGAAACTGTCCTGCATTGGCATGTGGCCCCCCTCTGAATCCAACCACGAGTGGATAGGCCTTGTTTGCATCGTAGTCTTCGGGCACGTGAAAATACAGAATGCGTGTAAAGGAATAATCCGGTTGATCAAAGGTGATGGTCTGCTGGAAGCTACCGGTCGTTTGTGCCTGGCTCAATCCGCATAAAACAGATACCATGATAAAAGTGAAAAACTGTTTCATGCAGTTGATTTGCTGCTTCAGAAGAAGTCGGTTTTAAATTGCGCGCATTTTGTTGTTACGCTTCTCATGGGTGATTTCTGCCAGCCCGAGGAGTTCCATCAAGGGAGGAAGGTACACCCCAAATCGTCCTCTTGGTCCCTTTTTTAATCCATACCAACCTCCGACAGGATTGTTCTCTGATCGGCCCCATGCTTCCACAGTGCCTTCCTTTGCAGGCTTTTGTTCATCGCATCCGCCCATGTCCATCCAATCACCGTGTGCTTTCAACATAGCATGTAGATCTTCAATACATCGAGCATTGTACAACAGTTTGGTTTTTCCGACAACGCAGACAATGACGTCCAAACCATCTTTTTCATCCCGATACATTTCATACGCAGACGAGCCGGGTGGGGTGGTCAGTTTCCAGGGATTGTTGATTGTACCAGCGTCCATATACTTTATGTTCTAGATGAAATAATGATGCAGTGCAACTCTAGTGGAATACCAGGACTGCAAGGACTACGATCAGGATTGAAATAACAAATGCCAGCTTGCCCAGTAGTGGTATTTTGGCCAGGTGGACTTCCGGTTCAGCTATTTTTGCATCCTGGATGTGGCCACTGATCTTGAAGATCAGATAGGTCAGAATTGCGACCAGGGCCATCTTCGTCAGAAAGAACGCACAGTGAGAGAGTTTCTCCCATTCTGGTATCAGGAGTAGCACTCCCGAGAGAATCAGGAGGGCCAGACCGATCTGTCCCATCTTGACCAATACACTGGTGTGCATCGAGATGCGCATCGCTTCTTCTCTGGGTAATTTTGAAAGAGAAATGCCTAAGAACAGGTTGGCAAAGCTGGTGCCCAGTCCCATCGCCAGGCCAATAAAATGGAGGATCAAATAGACATCTTTCATGGTCTGGGATGTAGAGTTTGTGGAGGTTTCCCTAGAAAGATACCAGAAAATTGTAGATCTGAGCTCTCCACTCGCGTTTTCCAGTCCTACAGGAGTGGCCCTTGACAAGATTCTATTTCTGAAAGTGGGGATAATCAAACAGGATAGTTGTTGCGACAGGCACTAGGTCCTGGCGAAGAATGCGTCACGCTGATTTGACTTGTCATTGGCTGAATGATCAGCATTTATTCAAGCACGATTGTCCTCCATTCTGTTAGATTCAGGAGGTCTTTTAATAGAAATTGAGGATAACCATTGTCATCATCAATGGAATTGCGCTGATGCCAGTTGGTCGTCCACCAGGTCCAATTCATAGAGGGTTTTGATCTCCAGGCAGCTGTCTCGCATTTGGCTCCGATAAGGGTCGGCCTCTGGAGGGAGTTTGGATCCCGCATTTTTCCAGGTTTGTTTATCCGGCCATTGGGCATAAGCAATATAGCGCTGGTCGACTTCCTTATGCAGCCTGGAACCAAAGCTCTGTTCATATTGGTAGATCAGGCGCGTCAGTTCATGCCAGGTTTTGAGAAACTGATCCTCCTTTCCGGGAATGATTGTAAAAGAATAGAGTACTGCGAACATAGGGGGTATTAAAAGGGTACGTGTCGACGTCAATTGGTCAGTGCACAACGTATTTATAAGTGGCTTGGCCGTGTTTTGATCCGATCACGATCAGATACATACCTGGAGCAAGCAATGTGGGAAAGTAGATCTCATGTACCCCTGGTCCTGCCTGAATTTGGTGAATGAATTGTCCGTGAATGTTGAATATGTAAATTATTTGTTCGGAGTACGGACACTGGATTGTCAGGTGGTCCGCCGCTCCTGGATTGGGGAAGATCAAGTAGGGATGGAGGTTTTCGATAGGAGGTGTCGCTGTCGTCTTTTTGGAGTATTTGATAATGGCGTGGTCATAGAGATCATTCTCGTTTTGAGACCAGCCAAAAAGGGTTAGATCATCACCATCAGGAATGCTGTAAATACCATCATCACGTTTATTGGCTGGGCCATTATGATATATACTGTCAATTCTCTTGCCATCAGGATCATAAAGCATGATGACCATATCATGGGACGCTAGAATATTTCCGTTTTGAGTGGCACTTTGATATCCAGTAACAAAAGAAACTCCCTGTTCATCTACTGCGATATGATTGCCGATTTGACATGTACGCTTGAAGTCATTTTTATAAAGATCCTCCCACAGGATATTTCCGTTTGCATCTAACTTGACGGTCAACATGTCACATAAAGTATTTTTAGTTGAGTCACTTACATTCTTTCCATAGAATCTGCCTGTCATGCAGACAGACGAGTCTTCTGAAATTATATAATACTTCACTTCATTAGCTAAGCCGGGACTGGGTAACAGGGTTGTTTTTTCGTATGTAAATGAATGAGAGAAATCTGGAAATTGTTTGGATAATCTAAATGTGCCAAAGTGCCCACTGGTGTAAACATTGCCATGATGATCTGCCTGGACAGAATAAGCCATTCCTTCGATCGGGTTGCCATAGTCGATTATAGTGCCATCCAGGTCGAATCGCAGGAACGTACTCCCTTTTTTAAAAAGGGCAAGTTCAAGAGTGTTGTGCTGTAATCTCAAATTCCCAATTCGCTTGTCCGGAATTTCCAATTCCCAGACAATATTTCCGGCACTATCCAATTTGTTGATATAGGCGGTTCCCTGGTCGAAAGTGAAATCTTCTTCCAGTGCCCCAGCGGTATAACTGTTGCCGAAAGAGTCGCAGACGATGGCTTGAGCACGACTGACTTTATTGTCCTCTCCAGGAATAATTGTTTGCCATAGGAATTGCCCTGAAGGTGACAATTTAAGGACCATGTAATCTGAACTTTCAGCAATGAAATTAGGGCCAGTTAGGAAATTAGTAGTACGCTTGCAAGCGACTAGAATATGGCCATTCATGTCCATCGCCAGGTCATAGGCATCTTCCATGACGGACTCCGGGTCGTCATGTAGATATTCCCACAGGGTTTCCCCCTCCGAATTGATTTTGAAGACAAAGATTTGAGAATGTAAATCCTTGTCGGATTGGAGCCGGTTTCCCAATACGACAAACCCACCATCCGGTGTACGAAGGTGCTTTAACTTTTGACCTAATGCGGGTTGAAATTCCGCACCATAAGAACCCTGTGAAGCAGAATGACTGGGTACATATACCTCCCATGTCTTTACATATTGTCCCTGACCCGATACAAATGTACCGGACAAAATCAGGCCAAGGACCAGGAAAATAGGGATTGTTCTCATGAGTGGGGTCTATTGCCAGAAACCACAGGATATGGTTTGACCAGCCGACCTATGAAGTTATCCTTTCCTAAGATGGAAATCAAATCATGTTGAGTTTGTCTGAGCTGATAGCGTTCAACTGAAACGCAGTTCGTTTTATCGCACGATCCAAAGGAATCCCGCGATGGCAAGCATCATGAGAAGAAAGACGACCACCGACCAGGGGTTCGCAAAATTGATGGTCCAACCCATCCAGCCAATTCGCTTGGGTGGAAGGATGCGTTTATCCTCTTTGTTGTAGTAGAAGATACCCCATTTCCAATTCTGAGGATCCGCATGCCATTCCTGATGTTTTTTCTGATCTGCTTCTGAGGCCATCGCACTGTGTGTTTGCCCTCAATCTACAACATGAACATCGAACCTGTAGGTTCAGGGTGTGAGGATTTGCAGCTTTTCGTAGATAACGCCATCCTTCAAGCGGACACGGACCAGATAATGACCAGAATCCAGTCCATCGATCATCATCTGCCAATGATTCTTCGGGTCGTTCGTAGTTTCAGATCGGACCACTTCTCCATTCATGGAAATCAGATCCAATGCAAACATTTGACATGACAGACACTGAATTGTGATTTGGTTGGTCGCAGGATTCGGATATACAGACAGGTCATTACTCCTTCCCTGATGCGGATGGCTTGTACCAGTAGTGGGATACACCAAATGCAAACTGTCCAGGTACAGGTTACTCCACACACCGATGAGATCCACATCTATAGGGTCGGAAGAATAAAAGATCGTCAAAATGGAATCCGGGTCCATACCGGGTTGCAGGTCCTGGATCGGAATGACAAATGGGGCGTATGAAGTCGTCGGTGGAAAGACCAGTTGCCCTGCACCAACCGTATCACGTTGACCAGTGGTTGTATTGGTCGCAGTGAGATAGACTTTGGCGAGTGGTTGATCGCCTGGTGAAAGCGTTTCTGAGCGGTAATACCCGGTTAGGGCTAATGGCTTCATCGTGATTGGCGTGCCACCCCCGGAAGCATAGTCGACGTTTGCACCGCCACCTCCTCCGCCATAGCTGAAAGTCGCTTCACCATTGACCAGGACACCTACTGTAGAGTACTGCACAAACCCAAATGGAGCGGTCACCACGTTTGCGGCAAATTTTCCTTCCCAGGCATTCTTCTCCGGATAGAGCGATTGAACCGGTGGGATCACAATGGCATTACTCGACGACCAGCCAATCAAAGAGTCCGTGCCATTGACAGCCAGTGTCCACTGCTCCAGATCGGCATTGGGGAGCTGGGTTTGGGCGAAACAAAATCCTGAAAGGAAAGCGAATATCGTGAACGTGAGGAGGTGTTTCATTTTGCGCAGGTTAAGTGTAGAAGGTCAAACATAGGGTTTAACGGATTAGTGCGCTGTATCGTGGGGGCAGGAATGGCTAGGTTCCCTCAGGAGCCTGCCTTCACTTATCTTTATCTGAAATCCAACATCTTTCAATGCTCTACCCCCATCTCTTCTCGCCCCTGGACCTCGGTCCGATCACCCTCCCCAATCGTATCCTGATGGGGAGCATGCATACCGGGTTGGAAGAGGCACGAGGGGGATTTACTCGACTGGCTTCGTTCTACCGAGCCCGCGCAAAAGGGGAGGTGGGGCTTATCGTCACTGGCGGGATCTCCCCCAACCGCCAGGGATGGCTCGCTCCCTTCGGGGCGAGAATGGCTTCGAAAGCAGATGTACGTCATCATCAAGAGGTCACCCATGCTGTGCATGAAGCAGGTGGCCGAATCGCTATGCAAATCCTGCATGCTGGACGCTATGGTTATCATCCCTTTGTGGTGGCGCCTTCAAAGCTGCGATCACCTATCAGTCCATTCAAACCGTTTGCACTGTCTGAACGGGGCATCCGAAATACCATCTCCGACTTCGCTCAAGCCGCCGCCCTGGCCCGGGAGGCCGGATATGATGGCATCGAGGTAATGGGGTCAGAAGGATATCTGATCAACCAGTTTACAGTGCCCCGGACGAATAAACGGACAGATGAATGGGGTGGGGATATCCATGGCCGGATCCGGTTTCCGCTGGAGATCATCAAGGCCGTTCGTCAAAAGGTGGGTTCAGATTTTCTGATGATCTATCGGCTGTCCATGCTGGACCTGGTCGAGGAGGGCAACTCCTGGGAGGAAGTGGTCATCCAGGCCAAGGCTGTCCAGGAGGCCGGAGTACATGCGATCAACACCGGGATCGGCTGGCATGAGGCCAGAGTACCGACCATCGCGTCTGTCGTACCCCGAGGAGCATACAGCTGGGTGACGGCAAAAATGAAGAAAGAGATCGATATCCCACTGATCGCGGTAAACCGGATCAATACACCCGAGGTAGCAGAAGACATCCTGGCCAAAGGGGAGGCGGATATGGTCTCCATGGCCCGTCCTCTCCTGGCAGATCCAGAGCTGCCTAAAAAGGCCCGAATGGCCCAGCCTGATCGAATCAACACCTGCATTGCCTGCAATCAGGCCTGCCTGGATCATATTTTTGAACGGAAGGAGGCCAGTTGCCTGGTTAACCCTGCCGCGTGCCGAGAGGATGAATTCCGCGATGATAAATGACACTGACCACCAAGAAAATTCTGGTAGTGGGTGCCGGCCCTGCGGGTTGTGCAGCTGCCGTGACTGCCGCTGAGGGCGGGCATGAAGTACACGTGTATGAACGGGCTGAGAGCATTGGAGGCCAGTTCAATCTGGCCATGCGAGTACCGGGAAAAGCCGACTATGCCGAGACCATCCGCTATTATCAGCAGCGCATGAAAGAGACAGGGGTCATCCTCCATCTGTCCACCGCTGTATCCGAAGACATCATCCGGACAGGACAGTGGCAAGAGGTCATCATCGCCGCTGGTGTCCGGCCCCGTCGACCGCAGATTCCGGGTATGGAAAACCCCAAGGTGCTGTACTATGATGAAGTGCTGCGGGGTGATCGAGTGCCGGGCAATCAGGTGGTCATCATAGGTGCTGGCGGGATCGGCGTCGATATGGCGACCTATCTGATCGGCCAATCAAATGGTCAGGACCACTATCTGGATGAATGGGGAGTGGATGCATCCGTTGCACACCGGGGTGGCCTACAGCCGCCCATCATTGCGCCTTCGAAACGGCAGATATCGATCTGCTTCCGATCTGCAGGAAAATTCGGGGCCAGTCTGGGGAAGACCACCGGATGGGTCCATCGCATGCATTTGAAAAAACACGGTGTCGAAACCTATGGTCAAGTCCGTTACGTGCGCATCGACGATGAAGGCCTCCATACCGAGGTCAAGGGCCAGCCACGCCTCTTTCCTGCCGATCACATCGTGATCTGTGCGGGCCAGGTGGAACGAAACGAATGGGTGGAGATCGCCCGGGAGGCAGGTTTGAATGTCCACGTGGTTGGTGGGGCCCGGATCGCTGGCGAACTGGATGCGAAACGGGCGATCGAGGAGGGGACCCGGGTGGGGATGGCGATCTGATTGCTTCCAGCCCCAATAAGTAAAAAAGGATAAAGAATGACAGGTCTTCAGCCATGATCAGGTGATTCCATTTGCAAGAGTCTGATGGTACGAGTACATTTCGATGATCAGGGGATAGATTTATGAGAATTCTTTTTGCGATAGGGTTTTGTCTGTTTGGATTTTGGGTCTCCGCCGATGCCCAGAGATGGAATACCCAGTTTGACCATATTGGCGTTCGGGACGGCTTGCCGGAAGGTCATGTGTATCAGATCCTCCAGGACAGTATGGGCTTTATCTGGTTGGCATCTTATGAAGGGTTATACCGCTATGATGGCCAATCAGTAGAAGCGATGGGAATTCGCTCGGATGAATCCTCCGGCCTCTCCAACAACCGCGCTCATTCCCTTGCATTGGATGGGTCGAAAGCACTTTGGGTAGGCACAAATCGCGGTTTGAATCGCCTGGACCTGCAAACTGGTAAATCTACTTTTATCCCCCTTGATACGGCATTCGCCGGTGGGGTTCAGGATCCATTGGTGCAGACCCTTTACCTCGATCAGGAATGGTTGTGGGCATCTACATCCAGGGCCATTTTTCGGATACCGCTCCATGCCGATGGGGCTACGCGCGGATTGGCGACTCCATCTACAGTCACCAGGATAATAAAACTACCGGATGGGCAAATCTGTCTGTTGATGAGTGGCGCATTGTGGACCTTGGATCCTGAGGCTGAAACATGGTCTATCCTTCGCCACGATTTGACGGATGGCCGTCAGCCCCTGACCGTATTAGCGATCAGCCCGGATCGGTCAAATCAATTGTGGATTGGTACGAACAGAGGCCCGGCACGATTGATCGATCTGGATCAGGTGGCTATGGATCATCTGCCAGAACAACTTCGGCGTCCTGCCGGGGTCATTCTGGAAGACGAACGAGGTACACTTTGGATTGAAATAGATGGTGGCCTGGCAGAATGGAATCGGGATGCGGAAAAGGTCAGCCTTCACTTGGCCTCCTTGACTTTTGCAGAACGACTGCGAAGTCCTTCCGTTCATGCTATTTTTGAGGACCAGTCGGGCAATATATGGTTTGGAAATCATCTCGGTGTAGATAAAATCAATCCATCCCGTATCCGCTTCCACCTCTTCCAATTGTTCCCTGATGTACCTTATGAAGCGGAAGAGAATCACATTCAACGCCTGGCAGAGGGATCGGATGGACGGTTGTTCTTCTTTACCCGTAGAGGGGTCTATTGGATGAACGATTGGCAGGACCGACTACATGCGGTAAGAGGGCAGCCCTATCCTTTTTTTCTTGAATGTTTCCTTGCACTTCCGGATGGAGGGATGCTGATGGGATGGTCAAGGCCCGGTCAGGGAGTGTGGCAATGGGACGCCCAATCCAACCAAATGAAACCCTGGCCGGAATCTCCTCTGCCGAAAGGAACCCAGGTATTTCATTTGGTATTTGACAAAAAGGATTCAACGATTCTGTGGATGTGTACATCTCGTGGACTCTGCAGGTTTGATCTACATTCTGCAACAACTACCTGGTTTAAGCCACCTGGAGGAGGGGAGCAGGGAATTCTCCCGGTCCGGCGAATGCTGCAAACCAATGATGGGAACATTTGGATGGATGCCAATGGTGTCTTCACCATGCTCGACCCGGTGTCTGCCACTTGGCAAAGCTGGAAGCAGGGGGCAGAGCTGAGCTCCGCCAGTCGAGGGCCACGGATCCGAGATATGATCTCAGGCAGAGCGGATACACTATGGTTGGCGTATGAAGATGGGTTGTATCGTTTTACCAGAAAAGATGGCAAATTTCGCCATTATCATACGGGCAATGGATTGCAGGGAGGCAACCTGGTGTATGCACTACAGATGGATGCAGTCGGGGATATCTGGTTGAATACATTCAATCAGATCATTCGATTGCATCCATCCACAGAGACATTTACCTCATTCAGTGCGATCCATGGTGTCCATACCACCTTTAACCGAATGTCGGCCATCACCTTTTCGGATGGTACGATGGCTTTTGGAGGTGCAAACGGACTGGTTCGTTTTGATCCATATGAGATCCATCCTTCACAGAGGTTTCCATCGGTGGTGTTGAGATCGGTTCGTGTGCGCAACCAGCCTCTGGAAATGGAGGAGAATGTCGAGTTACTCCGGGACCTGAAAGTAGATTATCAGGATAACGGATTCACCTTTGAGGTGGTTGCGCTCGATTACACCGGGGATACTCGGCAGGCGTTCTCGTGGAAATTGGAAGGCTTCGATGGCGACTGGATTGATGCCACTGGTTCAGTAGGCAGGATCACTTATACCAATCTTCCTCCAGGCAAATTCACGCTCCAGGTGAAAGCGGCCAACAGTGACGGAATGTGGCCCAAGCAACCACAATTGGAAATCCCTATCCGTATTTTCCCGCCATATTGGGAGATGGTCTGGTTTCGCATGTTGATCGCCTTGATCCTTGGAGGAATGATCACCTTCCTGCTGATGAAGACTCGGCAGATTCGTCGATTGAGAGAGGAGAAAAGACTGGCAGACCGGACGGCTGGCTACCGGAGCAAGTTTCTGACCAATATGAGTCATGAGATCAGAACGCCGATGAATGCTATTCTTGGCCTGAATCACCTCCTCCTGGATACGGCGCTCCAACCCCGGCAACGAGAGTATGTAGAAACGATCAGTCAGTCGGCAGACAACCTCATGTGGATCATCAATGATGTCCTGGATCAGGCTCGGATCGAATCGGGTCAGTACAGTTTCGTTCGTCGTGATTTTAATCTGGATCAACAACTGGATCTGCTTCGGAGAATGTTTGGATTCAAAGCGGAAGAAAAGGGACTCGTATTTGAAATCATCCGGGATCCTCATATCCCGGAATATCTGGTCGGTGATCCGGTTCGCCTGATGCAGGTTTTGATCAATCTCACAGGAAATGCGCTCAAGTTTACTGAGACTGGGTCCATCCGTATTCAGGTACGCCTGTTGCCGGGAAGCACAATGGATCATCGGGTCCGGTTTGACGTCGAGGATACAGGTCGCGGTATTGACCCAGAAGACCAGGTGGCCATCTTTGAAAGTTTTCACCAAATCGGCGACGATGCAGAAGTGGTCCGAACAGGCACCGGACTGGGCCTCAGTATTGCCCGTGAACTGGTGGAGCAACAGAAAGGGCAGATCGGGGTTGAAAGCTATAAAAATAGAGGAAGTGTTTTCTGGTTTGAACTGGACTTCGACGAGGGCAAGGCACCAGAGACTAGAAAGAAACAGACACCTGTTGTCTTACCCGCCGGCCTGCAGATCCTGCTAGTAGAAGACACTCCGTTCAACCAGATGCTGGCAGTGGAAGTTCTCCGGAAGTACCTCCCTGATGTCCGGGTAGAGGTTGCTGAGAATGGAGCGGTGGCAATGGCTCGACTGGACAAGTCCACGTATGATCTGGTATTAATGGATGTCAAAATGCCCGTCATGGACGGGTTGGAAGCCACCCGAATGATCAGGGCAATGGAAAAGGGGACTGATCGCCATCTGCCGGTTCTTGGATTGACAGCCAATGCCATTTCCGAACAACAGGATGAATGTTTTCTATCCGGAATGGATGATATGTTAACCAAACCTCTCCAGCCGGAAGAACTGATAGAAACGATTGCCCGATTGATCACCCGTATCCAGAATCCGGAATGAATACCCTGCTTTCCCTTTTCGCCGGCGATCGGTCGATGGCCATTCGCTTCCTTCTCGAGATCCGCAAGACGGTGCCCGATCAGATAGGCTCTCTGGAACGAGCTGTCCAGGATGGGGATCTGGCCCTGGCAGGCCGGTTGATTCATGGTTTCAAGACCCAGCTCAGGTATACAGATGCCCTTGATCTGGCTGGAGAAGCAGAGGACCTGGAGCAGGCTTTTGACCGGGAGGAGCTTCCGGATGCTGGGCACCTGGAAGTCTTTTACAAGGCCTTGGAACAGTGGCTGAATCAGATATCAGATACCATCGCCCGATGGTCAGGTTCCATCAATCCTGAACGATGATCCGGTAGCCACGTCCATGAATATTCAGAATGCTGATTCTGGGATCTTCTCGAAAAAAACTGCGAAGCCTGGAAATGTAGACATTCAGACTTCGGCCGTGTAACTGGTGTTCATCTGACCAGATCCTTCTCAACGCAGTCTCCCGTTCCAGAGTTCTTTCCGGGTGCCGAAGGAAGAGGTCGAGCAAATTCGATTCTATGGAAGAAAGTCGACGTGAACCAGTCGGGCCTTCAAGGAGTTGGAGGTCTGGAATAAAGCGAAAAGCACCCACTTCACGTTCGGATGAAGCGGTCTTTTCCTTTGGTCTGGATCGTCTCAGGATGGCCTGAATGCGTAACACCAGCTCCTCCATACTGAACGGTTTGGTCACATAGTCATCTGCACCCAGTTGCAATCCCGCTAACCGTTCGGATCTCTCAGACTGGCCCGTAAGAAAGATGAGGGGAATGGTCGGGTCGATCGTTCTGATCTCGCGTGCCAGAGTGAATCCATCTTTAAACGGCATACGCACATCCAGAATGCATAGATCCCATGCGTGGTCTCTAAAGAGAGCCAGACCCTTCTCAGATTGATGTGAGAGGGTGACGGTAAATCCTTTAGACTCCAGGTATTCCTGGGTCAGGGGAGCATACGTGACGTCATCATCAACAAAAAGGACCTTGATCCGCTCGTCTGTCATCATGAAGCTCAAATTCGGAAAATCCGAGTCCTGGTCAAAGGACATTTATCCTTTTTTATCTTTTTTCATCAGATAGCAAAGGGAAGCAAGACCGAGAGCTGGCAATTTTGCCCTCGATGTCACAAGTGATCCCCATCTCATTTCAGCGATCCAGTTCCGTATTTCTGGCCGGGGCTATGCTGCTGTTCATCCGATTCCGGATCCTTCCCGGTGGATGGGAGGAGAGTGGAGTGATGCCGCCCGCGATGTCCTATTGGCACATGGGATGGCAGCTGTGGCCAGAAATAGCTGATCTCCATGGCTGGCCGAGCCCGGCGAAAGCTTCTGTATTGTGGCTGGTATTGGTCGGATACCCCGTATTCTTTCTGGCAGAAGGGTGGGTGTTATCCGGTTGTCTCCGGTTGGCCGGCTGGCCTGCCAGGGCAGGATCTCCGAACAGTCTTTGTTTTTCTGGGTATGCGTTTCATACAAGGGATCTCATTTTCTCTGCCTTTATGGTCGGGATTCTCCGAAGGACCACACATGCAGCAATTGGCTACGGCTTGTCCGATGTGGATTCTTCTCCTGCTTGCCCTTCTGGTTGGCACAATGACCATACCTGGTTTTTATCCTTTTTCAACCTTTTTCAAACGTCCTTGAATCTTTGAATCCTGAATCATCCAGAATTTTGGATGAACATTCAATCAACTGAAACCCATGCGTATCTCCATCTTCTTTCTGCTGTTGTTTTGCCTGGCAATGTCCATTCCTTCCATTGTCCATGCACAGGCCGTCCAGATCAACTACCAGGTAATGCCCCCTTACCCGGTACATCCTGAGGACCTGATTCGATTTCGGGGGCAACAGGTTGTCACTCTGATCAATACGACTGGTGCATCACACCAGCTCAAATTGAGGGCTCGTGTGACAGGGGATCAGGGCATTCAAGCTGAGATCAAGCCAAATTATCAGCCTGCTTCACCTATCCTCCTGCAGCCATTTGAGACTCGCCTCCTGACAGGAGCTGAGCTGGAAGCCATGCATGCCAATATGCGGGAACAGGATGTAAATCTGACCGGGATCACCTGGAAACGGATCGCTCAAACCGAAACGATTCCGGAAGGGATATATGAGATCTGTGTCACAGCTCATGATCTGATCACAGGGGGGGCTCCTCTCTGACCCGGATGGTGGATGTGCTACAATTTTTATCACGCATTATGATCCACCTGTGCTGATCTATCCTGCCGAGAATGATGCAGTGGCATCGTCAGATCCCCAGATGCTCAATCTGATCTGGACACCTTCCGGTATGCCTCATCTGACCGAATACCGGATCGAACTCGTGGATATGACCATGAATCATCTTCTCGATGCCAATCAGGCTTTCGACAACCCAGCCATTCGCCCCTTTTATGCAGACGATCATTGGCGGACCACAGCTTATCCGATGGATATGACCAAGCCTTCCCTGGTCGTGGGTCACCAATATGCCGTGCGTATAGAAGCCGACGATCCCTCTGGAATGACAGCGTTCAAAAATGGCGGCAAGGGTCCTGTTTCCTGGTTTGTCTGGGGTGTAGGCGACCAGCAAGTAGATGCTTTTGACCCCGGGATCGTTTTGAAAGAAAAGGACCCAGGCATTGGTGGACCCGGGGGGTTTGCCAATGATAACAGTCCGCTGTTCAAGACCTACAAAGGAAATGACGGTGGTGCATTTTATCTGACGGTGCAGAAGATGGGATCCAAAACCAAAGTGTTCTGGTTTGGAGAACATCCTGGTGAGGGGTATAGCCATCTGTTTGATGGCGAAATCAAAGGGAACTTGATCGAAGGGACATTCTGGGGTCTCCCGAAATATGGAGTGCCAACCTCAGGGAAAGTGACTCTGGCCATCCAAGACAATGGGAAAACCCTGGCCGTCCAATCAAAATTTGTTGATTTTATCCCGGATGTTCTGACAGCCATTGATCTGAATGCATATATCGACCTGTTGCCTCTTGCCAGGGATTATGCAGCATACTCGGGTAATTTTGAAGATGGAGGTCACCTGACAGGTCTCTTCATTGGAACGGATGGTGGACGATATTACGTCCGGCAGGTAGAAGATCAGATCTTCATGGTGGGTGAAACGCGCTTTAAAAAAGGGGAAAAACCACGCTTTGTTCACTTGTTTGCAGGTCAGATCAACCCCTATGATACGAAAGGGTATGATGACTATGTTGAAGGTTATTTTTCCACATTATCCAAGGGGGACAAGAACGCATCCGGCAAGTCAGCCTGGAGGATTAAGAATTATAGCCGGGTCAATAGATATGGTCCTTCTGATCTGGGTTGCGATACCCTGATTCGAGCGAAAACGGGCATCTCCACACCTGATGATGGCCCCGTTCCTGTGCATAAGGATCCGGCTGGTCCTAAAGGCGGCAGCTCTAAACCCAAAGCCGAAAAATCTGCGGCATTTGTATTGTTCTATTTTGATAATGGTCCTTTTGCTACCCTTTTTCAAAATATTGGCACCAAGTTGAATCTGGCCCTGGATGGGTATAGCAGGACCGTTGTGATGAAAGAAGATTATCTCGGACTGAAAGCCGATAAGGAAGTGAACTTCATGTCCAAGACCATGTTTTTGACCGAATTGATGAACCTGGCCAGGGATGGGTATTATATCGATCTCTACATTTTTACTCATGGGTGTCGCAATGGCATTATGCTTAAGGATGGTACAGTGACGGCACAGGATATTCAAACATTTTTGGGAGGCTGCTTTGGTCCTGGAAATTTCCCGCTTCGCATGGTGTATCAGATGAATTGCTATGGGAGTAACCTCCTTACGGCATTTAAAAATGCCGGTGCGAAAGTGGCCTGCGGTACGCGAAATGTGAACTTCTGTCCGACGCGGTATAATCCGTTCGCCTATTCGTGGCAAGCGGGTAAGACTTTCCAGCAAGCAGTGAATGACGGCATGAATGATGATGTGGCCAATTCCCTGGCCGCGACTGGTCTCAACATCAATCTGAAATGGAAAATCGGAAACCCGATATCCTGGGATTGCAAGTCCTGCAAAGTGGGGACCGATCTTACAGAAAAGAAGGATTGTCTGGGATGCTATTACAAGAGTTTCTGGGGATTTGATAACAGCGAATACGATTATAATAAGACAGGCCTGCAGAACATGTTTAACAGTTCCTACCATGTCATTGTCGGAGATGGTTCCATAACCAAGAACACGAAACCAACCTGGTAACCATCATACACATCCGATGAAAAATATCCTGTTCCTGTTTTTTATTTGCCGGGTTGTTTCCGTTTGTGCTCAAGAGGATCCGGCTCCTCGAGCGATTTCCCTCACCGGTGGTCTCAACCTGGGTGGACAGATCTATGCTGTGTCGGGTATCCCTGCTCGGTCGGTCAGTCCTTTATGGAATCTTTCCGGAGGTGCTACCCTTGCACTTTATGGTGTTCAGGCACCCTTTTCCTTCACCATCGGTCGCCAGGGTCGCCAGGTCAATGTTCCGTCTTTTAGCCAGTTCGGATGCAGTCCGACATGGAAGGGGGTCACCCTGCATGCGGGCAATCGGTCAATGCGGATGTCCTCTTATACACTGGCAGGGCATCCTTTCCTGGGTGTCGGCATTGAAGGCTCCACAGGCGAATTTCGGTTTGCTGCCATGTACGGGCGATTGCGCAGATCCAGAGATTATGTTCAGAATGATCCGGCGGCTTATCCACCCGTGTTCAGAAGGACTGGATACGCCATCAAGATGGGCATAGGGACAGAACGAAATTTTATCGATCTGATCTACTTCCGGGCAGCGGATGATACTCGTTCTCAGCTCATTCCGGATTCGATCTTGACACCTGCTGAGAATACGGTTGTAGGTCTGAATTCCCGACTGGCATTATCCTCAACCTTCAGTCTCTTTGCAGAAAGTGCCATCAGCCTGTACACCAGGAATATAAACTCCCCTCTAATTACGGATGAATTTCCGCTTGGATCCGAGCGATTGTTTTCACCCAGGTGGAGTTCGCGAGCCAACTATGCCGCAAGAGCGGGTATGGAATTGCGCCTGCGGACCTTTCAGATCAAAGGAATGTGGGAGCGGGTCATGCCTGAATTTCAGACTATGGGTGCCTTCTTTTTTGCAAATGATATAGAGAATTTCACCCTTTCTCCGGCACTCCGTTTATGGACTTCAAAAGTGATGATGAACGGTACGTTCGGCTTGCAGCGCAACAACCTTCTCGACAATCGAAATGAGACAACAACCCGTTTTATCGGAAGGGGGAACATTCTCATTCGACCCAATAACCGGTTTAGTCTGAATCTCTCTGCTGTCAGCCTTTCTGTGAATCAGCGTGATGGGAATATCCAATTGACGGATACGATACGGACGGCACTTGTCACCACTCATTACAGTCTGACACCGATGTGGGTTTGGTCAGACAGCATTCGTTCGAGATCAATGGTGTTTTCTGTCAATATGCAGAATCTCAATGACCGGAATCCATTTACACGCGAATTCACCGACATGTCTACCTGGTTTGTCCAGGCCACCTGGGCCTCACGCCCTGTCCGTTCAGGATGGGGTTGGTCTGGAGGCGTGACAGCCAACCGGATCTTTCTGGCCAAGCTGACAACCGATCGATTTGGTGGACAAGTGAATGTGCAACGTCACTTCGGGAAGCGATGGTCCATCCAGGGAGGTGGGGGCTGGAACCTCAGCACGATCGATGGGAAACAGGATGGCTCCGTCACCACATTTCGCCTGGATGCGCAGTGTTGGCTCTTTGGACAGACAAGTCTTTCTGTAAATTCCTCTCTATTGTTAAATCGGTCCCAGGCCTACCTGGATTATTCAGAGTGGCAGGGCGGACTTTTTCTCAACTATATGTTCTGAAGCATCAGGGCTGAAAAGATCGGACTTGGATGCGAGCGTGATTCTGTCATTCCAAGGAATGAAGGAGGGGCGGAGTTTGAAGTTTGTCCTGGAATAATCAGCTCGATCAAGGTTCGGATGATCGTGATCCTGGCACCCAAATATGTCAAGACCATTTTGTATCTTCCAGCAACCGGAGGAGCAAAAGTACATAGGGGAGGAGGAAATAGTTCTGGGGCGAGCGTCCGGATATTCTGCCAAAATCAATGACCATGAAGTTCCAAATCCGCCGAGTAACCTATTACTACATGATGGTGCGCGACCAACCGGGAGAGTCGTTCACCTTCCTGTCCCAATTGGCTGCATTGGGTATTAATCTGATGGCCTTTACCGCTATTCCTGTGGGGCCAGATAAGACACAGCTGACCATTTTCCCTGATGAAGCTGCCGCCTTTCAACAGGCAACGTTCAAAATAGGTTTGACCATGGATGGCCCACATCAGGCCTTCCTCGTCCAGGGGGATGACGACCTTGGGGCATTGTCGGCCGTGCATGAGAAGATTTTCAAGGCAAAAGTGAACGTCTTTGCATCCTCCGGCGTCAGTGATGGAAAGGGGATGTTCGGATATGTGATCTACGTTAGGCCCGAGACATTCGAACGTGCGGCCAAAGCATTAGGGGTTTAACGGACTCCTGCTCAAATGTGCTTTGTCGGGCGAGTTTTTTTCCATCGTTTATGGGTCCAGAGCCAACTACCCGGATCTTCAAGAATATCGGTTTCGATCATGTGGGCATAACGTTTCGTGATCTCTTCTTCCGGCAACGCTTCAGGATGTTCCACCAGAAGGTGATATCGGATGGTGTAGTGCCCTGACTTCACCCGGCGCATAGCCGCATAGACAACTGGAATGGCCAGCTTTCTGGCGACAACCTCCACACCAGGAATGAAGGCCGTGTCTACACCTAAGAAAGGCACCCAATGGGCTTTCTCTTCATTGGACGGAGACTGGTCGGCCAGAAAGAAAGAGACATGGGGTTGCTCCACTTCTCCATGGGTCATAACCTTTATGGCACCTACAGCCGGTATCAGGGTCATGCCCCCCTTTACCCTGTTTTGATGAATGAATTGGCTGATCCGTTCATTTTTGAAGGGCTTCCAGATACCTATAGTCGGGACATCGATGGTTCCGGGAATCGTCAATGCAGCAAATTCGAAGTTGCAAAAGTGATTGGCTGCTATGAGTACAGATCGGCCCTGAAGGACCAGGTCATTGATCAATTCAGGATTTTCGATAGAACAATGCTGCCGGATATCTTCTATACCCGAGGAGTAACCCTTGAAGGTCTCCATAGTGATCGCAGCCAGATTTCGATAACATGATGTGGCGATCTGATCATGTTCGCTTATACGATCCGGAAGAGCGAGGGCCAAATTGGCGTAGATCACCTTTCGTCGATAGCGGAAGACACGCTGCAGCAGGAAGGCTACAGGGGCCGTTTTTAGATGGAGCAATCGCCAGGGAATCAGACTGACAAAGAATGTAAACAGACGGAGGGCGAAGTATTCCATAGACCAAATCCTGGATCAGGTACGAAAGGTACGCCAAGCCGAACGAATGGTCGACTGGACTATGGACGCTTGATGGGTTGGATGCGTAGATGATGTCCGAGGGAGGGTGATCGGTAATGGTTCAACGGTTTGGAGATGCGATCGGAAGGACTTTGAAAAGGGATATCAAAAGATATCCATGGCCTTAGAAGGGAAGGGCATTCGGCAAATCTTGGATGAGCGGTCAGAATGGCTGGGATATGTGTAGAAAGAGTTGAGTTGGCAAATGGCAGATTATCAGCATGTTGAGAGTGCTTTGGGCGCATTTTTCAGAAATTTTTCACGCTAACAGTATCTTTTTCGTAGGTTAAGTGTCCTTAGCATGAACAGCTGCCGAGTCAATCCAAATAATAAATTGGGCCTCACAGCAGGCTGCAAACCAAGACTCACATTTTTTCACACCAAATTTCTATTCAATGAAAAAAGTATTGATTCTTCTCGTCTGTTTTGCTTTCGCTGGTGTTACCGCAAATGCGCAAACTAGCATACCCGAAGCTGACCAAGGCACCTATGTATTGGATGGCGGTTCGAACACACTTGTTGTAACTGCTACTGGCATTGAGGATGGTACCAGTGTTGGTTCAGGAGGAAGTTCAATTTCCAATGAAAACGGCGCAGCTGTAGATGGTTCAGGTGCATCGACTGATGCCACTGGTGATGCCAACAAGGGTGGTGTTTTGTCAGACGTACGGAAATCAAAGTCTGGCCAGTGGGGTGGTACATACACGATGCCAAATGGCAAAGTGTTGAATGTTGCCATTGCGATTGACAGGGCTTCACACTCCGTAACACTGACTGACAAGAGTTCAGGCAAAGTAGTTGCCAAGTACTTGCGTCCCGCCCAGCACTGATTTCTTCTGCGCGGTAATCTTTCAGGGTTGCCCAGTTGATATACGTGCCTAATATAAGAGGACCTGGTCGTACCGGGTCCTCTTCTTTTTTGGTGCGCCCGGTATGCCACTCGTCCAACGAAGGGAAGTCCCCAGTTCAGCCGTTAAGAGGGGCAATCTACCGATCGGAAAGATGGATCCAAGATCCAGGTTTGAAGAAGCCGAGGCCCTGGCCAGATGATCAAGAATCCCTTGGTAGGGTTGACTTCTGGGAAAGAATGCCAACAATTTTCAAAATTTTTTCATGCTAACTGTATCTTTTCCTACTTTGAGGTGTCATAGTTACGTGAGACAGCTGGATGCAGCTCTGAAAAGAAAACGCAAAGCACTTGTCGAACACCTTTCTATTATCCATTTTATCACACCCTAAATGCTCGTTTTATGAAAAATCTATTTCTTGTTTTGATCTGTTTCGCTTTTGCTGGAGTTGCTCTTCAGGCACAGACAGATGCTACGATCCCTGGTGATGCTATCGGCACGTACACCCTGTTTGGTACTGACGCAACCGCAGTCGTTTCCTCCACAGGTATTGTTGCAACCACAGGCGCTAACAGCGTATCTGATGGATCCGGTGGAGCAGCCACTTCTGGCGCAGGTGCTTCTGACACGTCTCCAGACAATGGTCTGTCCAATTCTGCTGTAGGTCTGCACGATGTGCGGAAGACGCGTCAAGGATGGGGTGGTGTTTATACCACTGAAGATGGAAAGGACATCCCAGTCATGCTGGAACTCGTGAAGGATGCAAAGGGCCGCCGTGGTATCCTGGTGAAGGATCGCTCTGGAACAGTTTGGGCTCGCTACATGCGCGGATAATCAAAACATGAGGATTCAATGTGATCTGGGTTTTACTCAGAGATATTGAAACCAGACCTAAAGAGGATTCGGTTCGACCGGGTCCTCTTTTTTTATGTCCGGATGATTCCAGACTTACAAGAGAAAAGCCTTCCTCGCACGTATAGCTAAAAGAATCTCGTTTCCCTATTTGCTCTGAAATACCTTTCGCTTCCAAAGGAGTTCCCCTTTCTGATCAAAGATGGACATGGTTAATGCCCGCTCTGTTCGGGCTCCTGAAACCTGGAGGATCCCAAAGTTTTGCTGGTTGACATAGGTGCCTCCCATACGTAGAGTATTTCCTTCATGTTCATTCTTGGTGACCGGAGTAGACGTCAGAGGAGAGACTGTCCAGTCATAAATATCGACGCCAGAGTCAAAGGTCAACCGACTCAATTCTGTATGATGCCGATCTCCACTGATAAAAATGACACCGGTGATCCCCTCTTCTTCAATTCGTCTCAAGAGCTCTGATCGTTCAGGAGCATGTCGGTTGGCGTAGTTTTCAAATCGAGCTGCCGGATTCAGGACTTGTCCACCAATTGCCACGATCTTAAACGGTGCCAGGCTACTTGTCAATGATTCGATCAGCCAATTGAGTTGCACCTCTCCCAGCAACTCAGGCGTGCAGGTTTTACAATTGTTCGGGCTCCGAAAGGTCCGATTATCCAGGAGGAAAAAGTCAATATCTCCCCATTGAAAAGCTGAAGTGATCCCCTCCTGCCCCGGCAATCCTGTGGTTGGATTCCCCCAGAACAGCTCAAAGGCCTCGCGGGTCTTTTCTTTGTGGATATAGGTCCGGTCAGAATCATTAGGGCCATAGTCGTGGTCATCCCAGATCGCATAATGATGGACGTTGGCGAGGAAGGGTTGCAATGCCGGTTGAGATCGCATGTGTGTATAACGATGCTGAATCCCCCTTTTTGTAAACCAGTCCACTTCTCGGAGATAGATATTATCACCCATCCAGAGCATTGCATCCGGGTCCTTTTTCTGAATGGCTTGAAAGATGCCCATGTCCTGACCGTACGGTTCACCCGGTCGATCTACATCGGGTTCATTGATATAGGTACAACTCCCCACGGCCATACTGAAGGAAGGTGGGTCTTCTCGCCATTGCCAAAGTGATTGGGATTGAAACTCTGTGGCATAGGGTAATTCTACCGCTTGACCATTGATGAATACCTGATAGGTATACTTCTGGCCAGGTTCAACCTGGTCAGCAATCAACTTGGCGACAAAGGCCTGATCTGGATGGGTATTGACCGTGCGTGTAGAAAGCGATCGCATGCGTTGACCTTTTACCGCATAGTCGATCCGGACTGCCGCCGCCTCCGTGGTCTGGACCCAAAGTAAAACTTCCGTCATTTCGGAGTATCCGACCATTGGTCCGGATTGAAGGAGCGCTCTCCCTTGTTGGGCGTTTGTGGTCTCAACAAGGATGAACAAGGCAATGAATAAGGTGGAAAACTTGGTCATAGGGTCTGATTGTAAGCAATTGGCTGGTGCAAAATGAAAAAAAGTTAACGATTGACCACAGAGATTCTTCAAATCAGTGATCGTACAGATTGTATAGTGTGATTGATTCCACCCTGTGCTGCGATTTCATACGCCTGTGGTGCATAGGTCAGAGCCACAATCCCTATATTGGCATCCTGAAAAAAGGACCAATCTCATGTCGAACCCCATCCGTACCCTCGAACCTAAATCTCTGTGGAATCATTTCGCAGATCTGAACTCTGTCCCCAGGGCATCAAAAAAGGAAGCACAAGTCATAGCTTTCATGGAAGCATTTGGCAAGGGCCTGGGCCTGAAGACAGTTGTCGATCATGCAGGCAATGTGATCATTAAGAAACCGGCAACTAAAGGCATGGAAGGAAAGACTACCATCGTCCTGCAAAGCCATCTGGATATGGTCCACCAGAAAAACGCCGATACCACCTTTGACTTTGCCAAAGAAGGGATCAAGATGATCCTGAATGATGACTGGGTCCATGCAGATGGCACCACATTGGGCGCTGACAATGGGATCGGTGTAGCGGCGATCATGTCTTTACTGAGTTCCACCGATATTCCGCACCCCCCTCTGGAAGCCCTGTTTACAATAGATGAAGAAACCGGAATGACCGGCGCCATGGCCCTTCAGGGTGGCATGCTGGATGGAAAGATCATGTTGAATCTGGATACCGAAGATGATGATGAACTGACCATCGGTTGCGCGGGTGGTGTGGATGTAACGGCTACGGGCGACTATCCGTCTGAGGATGTACCCGAGGGGATGAGTTCCTTTCGCATCGGAGTCAGGGGATTGACAGGAGGCCACTCCGGCATGGATATCCATAAAGGAAGGGGCAATGCGAATAAATTGATGAATCGCCTGCTCTATCAGGCTGATCAGAAAATGGGTTTACGGATCGCCAGTATCGATGGAGGCAGTCTCCGCAATGCCATCCCCCGGGAGTCATTCGCTACAGTGCTGATTCCCGACAGCCAGGAAGCGACCTTCCGCCAATGGGTGGCCAACAAGCAGACAGTTCTGAAGGAGGAGCACCAGACCACGGATCCGGGATTGAATGTTGTTTTTGAAGCGACCGATGCTCCAGCCCAGGTATTGGCGGAAGATTTTCAATATGACCTCCTTCGGGCCTGCTATGCCTGTCCCAATGGGATCTACCGGATGAGTCCGGATATTCCGGGGCTGGTGCAGACATCCAACAATCTGGCGCGCGTCATCGTGGAGAATGGAAGTTACACCATGATGTGTCTGACTCGAAGCTCAGTAGAAAGTGAGAAGTTTGACCTGGCAGAAGCCATTCGGTCCACCTTCGAGTTGATCGGAGCAGATGTCGAATTTGACGGTTCCTACCCTGGATGGACCCCTCGCCCTGGCGCCAAGATCGTCAAGCTGATGGCCGATCTCTACCGCAAGCGATATAAGGAAGAACCTAAAGTCAATGCCTGTCATGCCGGACTCGAATGCGGTATCCTGGGGACTAACTATCCCAAGATGGAGATGATCTCCTTCGGTCCAAATATTCGAGGGGCACATTCTCCGGACGAAAAGGTCCAGGTGAGCTCTGTTCAGAAATTCTGGGGCTTCTTGCTGGAGACGTTGGAGAAGGTGTAATACTTGCCGATTTGTTCCAGTGGGTGTTTTGTCACCATTTTTGCGGAGGGCAAAAATGTCGCCATAACGGAGATGCCCTCATCTCGAACCCCGGGTTAAAACCCGGGGCTATTCACATTCAACCCCTCCGGGGTTGTCACGCCGGGCTATTCAAGTTTTACCCATCCTGGGTTGCCATCTGGATAGGGATGCATTTCTGGACTCCTCGCCCCTCATAAGCTCATAACCTCCTCTTCTCAACTCATCAACCCTCGACTCCTCCTCCTGATATAAGGGGAGGTGTAGACTGCACTTCAGGAAAATCCCTGTTTTTCAGTAAATTGGGAGATCACACATCAGGCACAATTACCGTTGACATGAGTTTCTCCGGCCTTCATCGGTGGGTTTGGATGCTCCTTTTTTTTGCTAGTCCATTGCTGGCCCAGGAAAAAGGGCTTGCACCTCTGGACTCGGACAATGGTCCCGCAGAAGGAGAGACCTACGCCGTTGTCGTCGGTATTTCGGACTATCAGGATGTGCGGATTCCCGACTTGCGCTTTGCACATCTGGATGCAGAAGCCTTTGCTCAATTTCTTCAGTCACCAGCCGGGGGATCCCTTGATGAAGATCATCTGAAGCTCTTGCTGAATGAACAGGCAACTGCTGCCCAGTTTGCCAAACAGCTGGATTGGCTTTGGGAGGTGGCGGGAGAAGACGACCGGGTCATCATCTATTTTTCAGGTCATGGAGATGTCGAACGGAAGAGTATCTCCCAACCGGGCTATCTGTTGTGTTGGGATGCACCAGCTCAGGTATACATGGCCGGTGGCGCGTTCAATGTTCGTGATCTGAAAGATGTCATTTCAACCCTTTCCATCCAGAATAAAGCAAGAGTATTGTTGATCACTGATGCTTGCAGATCGGGTAAACTTTCAGGCAGTGGAATAGGAGGGGCACAAGCAACAGCAGCTCATCTGACCCAGCAATTTGCCAATGAGATTAAAATCCTCTCCTGCCAACCTGATGAATACAGTATTGAAGGAGAGCAATGGGGAGGAGGCCGAGGTGCTTTCAGCTATCACCTTCTCGATGGTTTATTTGGAATGGCTGATATGAATAGCGATAAGAAAGTCAATCTGATGGAAATGGGTCGCTATCTGGAAGATCATGTGACCAGTGAGGTTGCACCACACAGTCAGATTCCGTTGACAGTGGGGAATAAAGGAGAAACGCTAACCGATGTCCTGCCAGAATTGTTGGCCCAATTAAAGGATAGGAAAAAGGGGGATATGCCCATTTTCGCTTCTACCGAAACCAGGGGCATTGAGGCCGAAGTGCTCCAGGCCGCTGATTCGAATATTGTTGCAAAATACCATGCTTTTTTGTCGGCCCTGGATCAAAAGAACTTTTTGGAACCAAAGGGGAATAGTGCAGATGATTATTTTGTACAATTAAGTCAGGAACCTCAATTGGCACGACTACATTCCAGTATGCGACGAAATTATGCAGCAGCTTTGCAGGATGATGCCCAACAGTTGATGAATGACTGGATGAGATCCGGAAAAGATTTGGCCAACCAGGATTCGAAAAATGGATACACACACTTGTCATTGTTGGACTATTCAAAGAAAATTGAATCCTTTCCGAGATATCTGGAACGCGCCGCAGAGTTGTTAGGGGAAGGACATTATATGTATGCAACGTTGCAGGCCCGGATGCATTTTTTTATAGGGTATATCCTGACAAACACTGAGGGGAATCAGAATGTGCAGAATGGTCATCAGGCCTTGTTTCATTTTCACCAGGCACTTCAATGGCAACCGGAATTGCCGCAAGCATACTGGCAGATGATTAATGTGTATGGATTTAATCTCCTTCAGCCAGATTCTGCAGAAGTGGTTGCTCGAAAAGCTATAGACATGTATCCGAATTGGGTGAGGCCATATACGGGATTGGCGTTCGTGCTCCTCACAGAATATAATAGTCTCGATCAAGCCAGGCCGTATTTGGAAATGGGGTTACAAGTTGATTCCACTTCAGTAGCTGTCTGGAATACCTGGGGTATCTATCATATCCTAAAAAGAGAATACCCCCAGGCGGAAAAATGCTATGTGAGAGCATTGGAACTTGATTCGACCAATTCGATATTCTATGCTCATTTGGCCCGTGTTTATAAAGAATCCCGTCATGCTGCCAAGGCAGAATTAAATTATAAAAGGGCGATTGAATTAGATTCAACCAATTATCAGTTTTGGGTGGGATTGGGTAATTTGTATATGCGAATTGGTCACAACAAGGAATCAGAAGAATGTTATAAAATAGCAATAGGTCTCAATCCCAGCAGGCCATCTCTGCACAACGAATTGGGATATCTATACATGAAAACCGGACGATATATCGATGCTGAAAAGTGCTTTTTACGTTCACTGAATTTGGATACAACCTATACCAATACGTATGCTTATTTGGGAAATATAGGCATGTATACGCGACGGGATGAAATGGCGGAACGCTATTTTAGGAAAACGATTGAACTCAAACCATCCTATTGGATTCCATACGGAAATCTGGCCGTTTTATATCAACGTCAGGGGAGGTGGGAGGAAGTGCTGACAATGATAGATAAATGTATGGAACGCACCTCAGTGAATAGTGTCTTTATCGCCCTTCAGGGGAATGCCTTCAGCCACCTGCCAGGTCAATCGGAGAAAGCCTGGGATACATTGAACAGCGCACTTGAGATGTCTCCGGAAGGTCCTGATACTTATGTCTATCTCGCCATATGGTCTTTAAAAAAGAATCAACTCGAAGATGCCTGGAATTACCTCGAACAAGGACTGGAAAAGGGCATCGGAAACGGGGAGTTATCCCTGATTGATTTACAAGAGTGGCCCGATTTTGTAGACATGCGAAAGGATGTGAAATGGGGGGTACTGATGGAGAAATACTTCCCTGACCAGGCCAAGGAGTAACCTACTTGCCTCGATCAAGTCATCCAATTTGACCAGGAAAAAATGACGACGAAATTGAACGCCCCTGCCGGATCCTTTCCAGCAGGGGCGTTCAATTTTCTCCTTAACTCAATAACTCAATAACACTATCACTTTCCACACACGCACTTCGGTGCCATAAAACTGTACGTCTCACTGACATACAGAAAGCTTTCTACGCCACTAAGTTATGACAAGATACAATTTAAGGTGGTAGGTTTGGGGATTAGTCGTAATTTCAGAAATATGACCTTCCCAACCATTTACACCGGGCAAGCAGGCCAATTCATCTTGTAAACCAGTATGATGAGATTAATTCTATTTGCCTTGGTCTTTATGCCGGTCGTATTGCTGGCTCAGAGTCCGAAGGGTCTACAGCCTGTCACGTCAACATCATCGGCGTCAGCAGGCGAAACCTACGCTGTCGTTGTGGGCATTTCCGACTACCAGGACCCTGCAATACCCGACCTGCGCTTTGCCCACAAGGATGCAGAGGCCTTTGCCAACTTCCTGCGCTCACCAGCTGGCGGGGCTTTGGACGCCGACCATCTCAAAGTGTTATTGAACCAGGAAGCCACTATGGGGCAATTCGCCAATGCCCTCGACTGGCTGTGGGAGTTATGTCAGGAAGGGGATGAGGCCATCATTTATTTTTCCGGACACGGAGATGTGGAAAAGAAGAGTCTCACCCAGCCTGGATTCCTGTTGTGCTGGGATGCACCATCAAGGGTGTATATGGCAGGAGGTGCATTTTCATTGTCGATGGTGCAAGAAGTTATTTCTACTCTTTCTGTGCAGAATAAAGCCAGAGTCATTATGGTGGTTGATGCTTGCCGTGCCGGAAAGCTTTCCGGCAGCTCTGTTGGCGGTGCTCAGATCACAGGGAGCAATCTCGCCAGGCAGTATGCCAATGAGATCAAGATCCTTTCCTGTCAACCCGATGAGTACAGCATCGAAGGTGAACAATGGGGTGGAGGTAGAGGGGCTTTCAGCTACCATTTGATGGATGGCTTGTACGGTATGGCAGACATGAATACGGATAATAAGATCAGCCTGATGGAAGTAGGTCGATATCTGGAGGATCGGGTCAGTACTGAGGTCGCACCTCAAAGCCAGATACCGATGACGGTCGGCAGCAGAGGTGAAAATTTAACGAATGTGTCTCTACCGTTGCTGGCAGAACTGAAGTCTGGGAAAAAGACACAAATGCAAATGTTCACTGGTACGGAATCAAAAGGAATTGAAGATGACGTGTTGTCCAGGGCCGATACCAGTCTTGTGAAGATGTACCGGTCATTTCAGCAAGCATTGAAAGACAAGCGTTTTTTATCCCCGGCCAATGCCTGCGCGGAATATTATTATTCGGTGCTGACTCAGGCAGACGTATTGTCACCGCTTTATCCAGCCATGCAACGAAATTATGCTGCAGCCCTGCAGGATGAAGCTCAGCAGGTGATCAACAACTGGTTGATCGATGATCTGGATGAAAACAAACTTTCCAAGGTGAACAAAGCAGCCAAGTATCAGGCATATCCAGCTTATCTTGATCGGGCAGCTGAATTACTGACTCAAGACCATTACATGTACCCTGCGCTTCAGGCCCGCAAACTATTTTTTGAGGGCTATTTAATGCACATCGACAACAAGAATAGGGATCAAGAATTGGGTGAGCGAGTTCTGGAAAAATATCATGCTTCCTTGGAATGGCAACCTGGGTCTCCGCATGTTTATCGTTCTATGGGTCGCCTCTTTTTCTATCAATTTCTTCAGGCAGACTCTGCTGAGTATTATATGACCAAGGCTGTCGAAGCTGCACCTTCCTGGCTCAGTCCGTACGCTCAAATGTCGTTTTTATATCTCCAGGTGACGGAATTGTATAATGCTGAGAAAGCTCATTATTTTTTGAGAATGGCTGAGCAGCTGGACTCTACTGCTGCACAATCTAATTTTTATCTTATTGTTCATAAGGGAGTTTATTATTACGCGACTGAGCAATATCAGGAGGCGGAAAAGGAATATATAAAGGCGATCCAAATCGATTCCACAAGCGGTGCACCCATTAATAATCTGGGACTGATCTATTTTAAACAGGGTAAACTGCAAGAGGCTATTCTTCAATTCAAGAAAGTTCTGGAGATTGATTCAACCCTTCTTGATCCCAATTCGAACCTGGCAAATATCTACATGAAAATAAGGCAGTACTCCGAAGCAGAAGAGCATTTAAAAAGAGTGGTTGAATTGGATTCCACCTCTATATCGGGGGTTTCCGGCTTGGCGAGAATTTACTTTCTCACCAATCGCGTAGCAGAAGGCGAGGCCCTTTTTGAAAAAGCATTTTCCCTGGATTCGACTTCCTTGACAACGTACATGACTATGGGCAGTACCTATGCTATGATCAACGAGTTTGGCAAGGCTGAGCAAGCCATGCTGAAACTGTTGAAGATTGACTCTGACTTTGTCAGTGGCATCGTATTCTTGGGGAATATTTATTTTATGCAAGGGCGCAAGGAAGAAGCGGCACAAGAATTTGATAAATTGTTGCGTATTGCATTAGACCGAATGGAGCATGATCGCCTGGATGAAGCACGGATTGCCCTTGAAATGAGCAATAAGATGGTGCTATCTCAAAAACATAAAAGAAGCCTTTGCGAGGCCGTACTTTCTAGTGAGCAAAATGAGATTGAAAAAGCCTTTGAACTTCTGGAAGATGCTCTGGAGGGTGGATATCAGCTGGATGATCCTTTTTTGGATGTCAAAACCTATCCGGGTTTTGACCCACTGCGAGCCTATCCAAAGCGCTGGAATGAATTAATAAATAAGTACTCCCCTGACACATCCGGAGATAAAGGATAGAATACATTTGCTATTCAAATGATCTGCCACGCCCCTGCCGGAATGGATTCCGGCAGGGGCGTTGATGTTCAACTGGTTTGATTTGTTCCTATTGTTCAGGCTGTCCACCTTGCTCAAGCCTTCCTTCTTCTCCACTCATAACCTCATAACCTCATAACCTCCTCTACTTCCCACACACGCACTTCGGTGCCATAAAGCTGTGCGTCTCGCTGAAATACGGATAGCTGTTGCTGCCACCGGGGAGTTCGAAGAAAAACTTGGTACGTGCCTTTTCACGGTTGCCCACTTCATTCATCGTAGCGGAATCATACAGACGACCATTGACCATGGTGTACTGCACGTTCTCCGAATCCTGGAGATTGGCCAATGGATTGCCATCGATGACGATCAGGTCTGCCAGCTTGCCCACCTTGATCGAACCGATCTGATGGTCCATGCCCAGATACTCGGCGCCATTGATCGTAGCGGCCTGGAGGGCCTCCATATTGGTCATTCCCCCTTGAGCCAGCATCCACAGTTCCCAGTGAGCACCGAGGCCCTGTAGCTGGCCATGAGCGCCCAGGTTGATCTTCACTCCGGCATCGGTCAGTTTCTTCAGCGACTTGGAGGTCAGGATGTGTCCGTTCTCATATTCCTCATCCGGGATCATCATCCGGTGGCGAGCCCGACTGTCCACAACAGGGCGAGGGGTAAAACTGAGCAGACGCGTCTTTTCCCAGACATTGGTTTTCTGATACCAGTAAAACTCTCCATTCACACTGCCATAATTGACGATCAATGTCGGGGTATTGTGGGCCTCTGTGCTGGCCCAAAGGCGAAGTACGTCATTGTACAAAGGCGCCACTGGAATGTTGTGTTCTACACCGGTATGGCCATCGACCACCTGGGTCATATTGTGGTAGAAGAAGGATCCTCCTTCAGGTACCACCTCTACATTCTGCTCGCGGGATGCCTGGATCACCATCTGGCGTTGGTTGCGTCGAGGCTGGTTGTAACTCTTCACCGAAAAGGCACCATAGGCCTTGGTCCGACGAATGGCCGAGCGGGCATCATCCAGGCTGTTGACTACGGCTTTGAAATCGCCATCTGCGCCATACAGGATGGTCCCTGTTGAGAATAATCGCGGTCCGACCATCTGGCCTGTCTTGATCATCTCACTCTGGGAAAAGATCATCTCCGAATTGCTGGAAGGGTCGTGAGCGGTGGTCACG
The DNA here is from genome assembly GCA_942490895.1 of uncultured Saprospiraceae bacterium. Taxonomy (GTDB): domain Bacteria; phylum Bacteroidota; class Bacteroidia; order Chitinophagales; family Saprospiraceae; genus JAGNXB01. The sequence goes on along the minus strand of CALNZC010000052.1, from coordinate 5,635 downwards.
CCATAGGCCAGGTTCGCAAAATATTCCCATTGTTTCTGGGGTGACAAACCGTAGCGGAAATTGCCCAGGTGGCCGTGGACATCCACGATGCCAGGCATAATGGTTTTGCCATTGCAATTGATGACCTTGGCATTTCGGGGTACATCTACATTGGCGCCTACACCGATGATCTTGTTGTTTTCGACCAGCACGATGCCTTGTTCGATCACCTGGTCGCCTTCCATGGTGATAATGCGAGCATTGGTAAAAGCAATCACGCCGGATGGCTTGTCCGCGGGCAGCGTCAAATTGATCTTCATGCCGACCGTATCCATGGGTGGAATGGAATCCAATGCGCCCTGGAGGAAAAGGAAACGTCGATTCAGAGGTTCAGTGAAGTACTCATTGCCCAGGGTCCAGTGCAGCTTTTTGGAATCGTTGCTCCAGTGAATATTGATTCCAGCATCCCGAGCGACCTGGCTGACAGGAACGGCTTTTGTATCCGCACTCAGACCAATGGTCTTGCCAGTAGCGGGCATGGGGGCGATGTATACCTTGTACAATTCACTCCACGCGATCCACTGATTGTCCGGGCTGATGGAGAACCGTTGGGCATACTTCGCTTCCGCATGTTTTTTCAGATCCTGACCATTCAGGTCGACACTTTGAAAACTCTTGGTCAATGAGCCGAATAAAAAGCCACCGGCCTGATAGAATATGCGCTCGCCATCCTGGCTGAAAACGGGGTATTCACCCTGGGGCGTCAGCAATTTGTGTTCGCCTCCGTTTGCAGGCATAAGATAAAGACCCGGCTCTTTGCAATACGTAAATCCCTGGTGCATATTGCCATCATCCTTGCGATACACGATCCACTTTCCATCCGGTGAAAAAGCCGGAGTACGATAGATCCCTTTTTCGGTGGTGATCGCCTTACTAGTTCCTGTCGCCTTGTCAAAGATTCGAATGCTCCCCATCTGCTCATCGTTCCAGGTGACATAAACGATCTTCTTGCCGTCGGCTGACCAGGCGGGTTCAAATTCCAGATTGGCATCCTTGGTCAGTCGACGCGGGGTGCCATTGGGGAGGTCCATCAGCCACAGATTTCCGGTGGCATTGAACAGGAGGGACTTTTCATCCGGACTGGTGGTGGCATGCCGAATCACCTTGACCTCTACCTGATCATCAAAGGCATTGTTTTTAAATTTCAAGGTCTTCGAAACGGTGTGTTTGGCATCCACAGTGAACGGAATAACCGTGGCCTGTTTGGTGGTGACATTGATACGGTGGATCTTGCCCTCGCCCCAGATCACGATGGACTGGTTGTCCGGAGTCCAGTCGAAACCGGTATAAACACCAAAGACAGACCAGGCCTCCTGTTGGTCCTTGCTCAGACCATCAAAGATCCGTTCTTCCATCCCGGTTTCCAGGTTGTGGATGAACAGAACAGATTTGGCCCGCACACGACGGATATAGGCGATCTTTTTTCCATCGGGAGAGACCTGCGGGCGACAAGCACCGCCGGGTCCACCGATGATATCTTCCACCTTGCCTTCCTCCCGGTCGTAGCGGCGGATGATGTAGATCTGGCTGTTGGGGTCTTTGTTATACTGGAAGAATCCACCGGGATACATATCCTCACTGAAGTACACATAGCGTCCATCCGGAGAGATGGACGGTTCGTTGACATCCTGCTGCTCGTTTTTCTTTTCGGTGAGTTGGAGACCACTGCCACCGCTGGTGTGGTAGATCCACATTTCACCTGCCCCGATGGAGCGTCCGGAGGTGAAGTGTTTCCTGGCGATCAAAAACTGGCCGTCGGGTGTCCAGTCCGCATTGTTGAGGAGGCGGAAATCTTCCTTGGTCACCTGTTTGGCATCGCTGCCATCCACGTTCACGATCCAGATATTGTCCGCGCCTCCAGCATCGGAGGTAAAGGAGAGTTGTTTGCCATTGGGGCTGAAGCGCGGCTGCACTTCCCAGGCTAGTCCGGTACGGATGGGCGTGGCTTTTCCCCCTGAGATGGGCATGGTATAAATATCTCCCAGGATATCGAAGGCGATGGTCTTGCCATCGGGGCTGACATCCAGGTTCATCCAGGTGCCTTCATCGACGGTGAAGTTGGCCTGTTTCCAGTTCCACTCACCGGGAGGATTGGTGATGTCCCAGTCTTTTTTCTTGTCTTTTTCCTGGGCAAAAGATACAGTAGCGATGAAGAGGATGGTAAGCAGGAGCAGCTGACGCATGGGGGAAGGATTTGATTTGAAGGGGGCAAAGATACGGTGTAGAAGGGAAGGAATGAGCGGGGATGGAGGATAAACACGTCAAACCTCAGGCATGACCTGGCAGGCTTCTTCAGTCGATCGCATATCATATGTCTGTACTTTGGGCGCTCTCACCATCATGTGGCAAATGAGTTCCATCAATCGTTTGAGATAGCAGCCCAATTTGTCAGTGCGTTCCATTAGATATTTCTGCCCCCAGATGATCTCGCTTTTGCGGGATGGCCGGGTGCTGATTTTGAAGAGTAGAAACACCTTTCATTCAAGATGGGCTCTAAGTTTTTTTCGCCACTACAGCGCTTTTGCGTGGGTTGTATTCCTTCCGTAGGGCGTGCCTCAATATTCTCTTCTTTTGCCCATTGAGTGCTGGAATTTTAAAATCAGGCGCACTATAATTTGTCAATTCCCTCATTTTATTTAGGCCTTTTTACTGAATGTCCAATGTATTTTCTCAATCGTTTGAGACGGCAGCTGAAGCAGATGATTTCTTTTTAAGAAGGCATTGGATGGAATAGTGTCAACCATTTTCAGGAACAGAAAAATACCTGATCGGTTGCCATTTATCGGAACTAAAAAAGGCCGGACACCTGAAAAGTATCCGGCCTATATTCATATTTCAGTCGAGATTATCGCTGGATAATCAAGGATTTAGTCAACATGTTATCCGCAGAGACTATTCTTAAACATATGTGCCGGTGGGAAATGTTCCTTCGGGTAAATGAATTGTAAGAATATGGGTGCCTGCAGTCTACATCCTGGTTCAACAATTCTCTACCCATCTGGTCGAATAGCTTGAGTGTGCCGTCGACGTCTTCCAGACCGTGCAAGTCGAGTGTGACCATGCTACTGGCCGGATTGGGGGAAATGGTGACTTCCAATTCTCCATTCAGGTTTTCGTAGGGAGCAGTGAGTTTGTCGGTTGGAGGGATGAGGTTCCTTCCACCACAGGACTGGCAAGGACCTACTGCATCGTCGTGGTTGTTGACATGTGCAGCTAAAGCATTTATGCTGATGCAAAGTGTATTGCCGTTGTGGCAAATATTAATCTTGTTCTTTTTGCACTTCCAATCCTCGCTGTATTCAGCGTAAGGCAGTATCTGACTGCAATCTGGGAGGCCATCTCCATTCGCATCCATCGAGTCGTCGCCGTCAGGGCATACATCGCACACATCAGCCACGTCGTCGCAATCCGTATCGGGGAGGTCGTCAGCGGAAACCGTAACGGTGGCCAGGCAAGTTGCCTTGTTGCCGTAAGCATCGGTGACCTCCAGTTCTAATTGAAAACTCTGGTCTACATCATCACAGTCGAACGTGGTCTGTCCGGAAATAATGGCCAGGTCAACATCAGAACAATTGTCATTAGAGCCATTGTCGATGTCTTCTGCGGTCACGGTGGCAGTTGCGAAAAACCTGCTGGTCACAATCGTCGGCGGTATGACGGCTTTTGTTCTGTGGCAGTGGGTTTTAAAGGCAGGGTGGATTTAGATTTGAAAAATTGCGTTCTTCTGCGGCTCAGGGTTCACGAAAAAATAAGTTCGCAATTTTGGGCGTTGAGGCGCCCGCCTGACAAGGCGCGAAAACGCAGGAATATCTGGATATTCCGAGTTTTCGTAACGCAGCCAGACGGGATGCATCGGTGTCCAAAATGTGAAGTTATTTTTGATTGAGCCCTTAATCACCGTAAAGAAAAGGTGGGGTCAAGGCTGAACCTTCGTTGGGGGAAACATCTTTAAATCGTTGCAACCGTTTTTGCTTCCCAACTCACAGGCCTTTTGGAGAGCGGCTTGCATTTTCATCGGTTCGTGCTGGAGATAGAAAGCAAGCGCCTTGATTTCGAAGATATCCGGCCAGTTCGGATATTTCTGTTGCAAACGATCCAGGTAGATTAGCGCCGTTCGCAGCGACTGCAGGCGAATCAGCCGATAGGCCTCGGCGATGTCGTGTCCCGGAAGCAGTTCATTAGAAATAACCGGTTCCATTTCCTCGCGGTATGATTGCGCCGAGACTTTCTTTTCCAACTGCAGGTTTTCAGTCAGACTCATGATAAATCGGACGCTTCATGCGGTTGAATCGCCCGTTAAATTCGGACAGTTCTCCATCGTAATGATTTCTTTGGTCATGATGAGGTTCATCGACAACCATGTTGATGACTTCTTCTCTTTTTCCCAGAACAACGATCGGATTCTTTTTGCGAAAAGTACCTGGCGGCTGCTTGAACTGCAGAGCGCTTGGCTGCAAAGACGGCCAGGGATTGCGCCAGAGGCTTCGTGTCCCCGCCCCTTAGCGAATAAGACCCCTCGGCTTCCATTTCGAACGAATTCAGATCGGTAGCTGCGGAAGAAGAAACAATCGGGATCCCGAAAAGAACGACCAGCTCGACTACAGCGGCAAACAAAACAACCATTTTTAATGATGTATTTTGCGTCAAGTGGCTGTGGTGGTATAAATAGGTTTTCATCACTCGATTCTTCCGCTGCGTTAAAAAAGCTTCCGCTTTACAAAGACCAAAGCCCCGACGACGGCCATAATCACTGCAAAGCCGATCACGATGACGATATCGAGCATTTTAACGTCCCGCAATGATCGTCGAGATGATGTTCAGGGCCAGCCCGGCATCGCATCCCCCCGCACCCGCCGGCTGGCGAAAAAAAGCCGGTTCGCCGCGACCCGGCCGGGCATCATCTCGCCGGCTAATCGAAGAATTCGGCGACTTTGCTGTGCTTCGACTTTAGACTTTTCATTAGCCGATCATAATGGCGAATGTGGATGACGGCCCGGATGACAAGATAAGACCCCAGGGCCACAAGTCCCAGATTCAGTAACACCAGCGGCACGATAAAATGGATTACATGGACAACGTTATAAAATTTAGAAGTGACGATGAGCAGGCTCAAGACCGACATGGGTAACGCAAACACCGCGATTCCCGTTCTCATGGCCGCCAGTGACGTCCGTTTCTCGGCCAAAATCAACTGGGCCTCGTTAATGATGATAGGATCCGGACACTCGGGTTCATTTGGCTGCACCACGTCCTCCCGATCTTCAAAATCGACACTTACAGGGACGGAAAATATTTAGTGCCCATCCACGGTTTCATTAAGGGCACTGGAAAGTTTCCGATCCAGGAATGTGCAATTTTCTGCAAGTTCAATGAAATCAAGGAATTGCGCGGAGGCGTACTCGTGTACGCCGCACAAGCGATTCCGCCGATTGACGCCGAAATTGCGGAAAAGGGCCATTTATGGATGGAAACTATTTAGCCGATCCCCGGTAATAAGCCATCGCCTCTGGAATTAGCGCCTGTATGTTGGTTATCCGGGTTTCCGGTGCCGGGTGGGTGGACAACAGTTCAGGTGGTCGTGATCCCGGCGCTTTGT
>CALNZC010000051.1:0-11934 GCA_942490895.1 uncultured Saprospiraceae bacterium | reverse complement strand
AGAAATAAATAAAAGGTAAACAGATTAAGAATTCGGCTATTATTGCCTTACAACTACTACACAATGAAGAACTGATTCTGCCTTTGGTGGCTCATCCACTGTCCCGCCTGCAATGCGTTCCTCAGGATAACCGAAGTTCTCGCAGACATAGAGTTTTGCGTCCACGCCCATTTCTTTCAGTACTTCAGCGACCTCTGAAACACCAAAAGTGTCAGCTGGAAGCATGAAAATGTCTTTCCCCAGTTCGATCTCCTGGATAAATGCCTTCTTTGCAGGTGCAGGATCCGTGCCATGGCGGTTATTGCAGCAATGTTCGAAAGGCTTACACCTAACCGAGCACATGCGACCTGAATAGAGGAGATTCCCGGGATGATCCTGTCCCTTCCCTGGCAAACTTGCCAAGCCCTGAGAACATGGGGTCGCCTGTGGACAGAACAACAGCATCATCAGGAAGCTCGTGCAGAGCCTTGTAGTTCGTGATGATATTTGCCTCACACTCAATGTAAGGTTCAGCGATCTCAAGGGAGCGCTTCGAACCATAGACCACCGAAGCATTGCGTATGGCTTCGATAGCTTCCAATGTCAACATGTTCGGCCCGACACCGATCCCTGCGATTATCATTTCTTTTCCCCGCTATCCATAAGAACGGTGCCGTCCCTGTCCACTACCACAATGCGTGCACCTTTGCCTTTCTCTACTGTTTTGGCAAACGCACGTTTGATGTGTTCCCCTTCAGGTTCCACCTCGATCATCTCTGAGACCGTTGCAAAACCGCTGTCCTTGAGCATATCCGGGTCACCCCATTTCAGGACCAGACCTGGCAGGCCACAAATAGCCACCTCACCGGTTGCGGAATTTAGGAATTCAGAGATGCGGCTTCCGGCAAGAACTACCGTATGGTCCGGGAACAGCATTGTAGAATAGCGGATACCTATACGACCAGTGGTGAGAACCACCTTTTTAGCTTCACGTATGAGATCGCTCTTCATTTCACCAAGATGATCATTCCATGGCTCAACAAACCCTGTAGTTCCAGAATGGAGATACCGCCCTCGACACCTATACGACTGTTCAGGGTCTTCTTTGCGATCTCAGCACCTCTTGGAAGGGAGATCTCCACATCAACGCCCTTGATGCCGATCTCTTCCACAGCCTCTGCGACAGCATCCTTGATCTGCTGCATCGGTTTCGGATTGATAGCAGGATAGCCTTTTTTGGACTGCAGACCGCCTCTTGTCACGATGCCTATGCCCTCACCGGCAGTGATATTGATCTTGTCGGATTCAACTGCTCTTGCCTCGAACTCAAGGCCGCGGGTGATATCAGACTCATGGTCGTTTTTCAGTTTAACAGCAACAGCATAGCCATCTTTTGCTTTTACATCCATGACAGCGCACGAAGTCCTACAGGTGTGGGGACGGATACCTTATCCACATCCTTCCTGAGTGACAGAACGGCAGCCTTTGCCGCAACAGTAGCAGTGGTTCCTGTGGTATAGCCCCTCTTAAGCACAGAACCATCACTAAGCACCACCAGCATCCCGCTTTTTATACCCTCTTCAAGCTCATCGCGGGGCATTTTTGATTTATTGATCCACTCTTCCGGGATCTTTGATTTGTTAACAGGATCGATAATTGACATTGCCAGTTATTCAATATCTTATAGTTATAAAAGTTACCGACCAATGAGCTAACTTATCCTGTCCTCTTGAACAGTTTATCAAGTTCTGCACGGGTAAAGGATATCATCGTCGGACGACCGTGTGGACATGTATATGGATTATCTGCCATATCCAGCTGCTTCGAGAGACTCTCCATCTGCCCCATACCTTAACCAGCTCCCGCTTTTATTGCTGCACGGCATGCCATGGTCTTGCAGAGGTTATCGAACATTCCGGTATCATTTTTTACCCTGCCTGTAGAAAGCAGGTCTATAATTATATCATGGATCAGCTCAGCACTCTCCATCTTCCCAAGAAGCGCCGGAACAGTAGTTACAACATGGCTGTTCGGACCGAATTCCGATGTTACCAAAGCCCATTTCCTCAAGATAAGGTATTGTCACTCCTCAAGCAGGACCTTTTCCTTGGATGTGAGATCAAGCGTTACCGGTGTTATAAGTTCCGGCTCAGCACGGAACTGCTGATGTCACAGATCTGCTCATAAATGCATGACCGCTCGATGTGCAGCATGCTGGTCAACTATGACAAGCCCATCCTCCAGCTCCACTATAATATAGAAGCTCATTGACCTGGCCTGCTATTCTTGCCTTATCAAGACCTGTAGGTGCTCTTTCAGGTTTCTTCTGAGTCTTTGACAGCACCCTTTCGGAATGCTTGAGACGTTTTTCCGTATCCCGTGCAGTGAAATGATAGGTCTCTTCCTCTTCCTTTAGCAACGGTGAGAACTTTTTTTCAGGAACAGGGACCTTCCGTTCAACCTTCTCTTCGGGAACAAACACTTCAGCGTCCGCTCTGGATATCTCCTCAGATATCTCTTCGGTCCTTTCCACAAAAACGGCCTGTACAGGCTTTTCAGGCAGGCTTATCTCAGGTACCAGCTGCCCGGCCTTCAATGCATTTTCCACAGCAAGAGTGATCTGCATCGCAGACCTCGCGCTCATGAATCATTCTCACATACCTTTTGCAGGGTGGACAGTGACATCCACCTCACTCAGGTCCAGTTCCAGATCAAGGACAGCCACAGGGAAACGTCCCTTTGGGATCAAATTGTAATAACCAAGTCTCACCGCATTGCTGATACTCTTTGAGGATATGCCCCGGCCGTTTACGAAAAAGTACTGCAGGTCGGTCCCGCTGCGGCTAAGCTCAGGTTTTGAGATATAACCGGATATTTTCACGATATCCGATCTAAATTCCACAGGGATCAGCTTCTTTGCGGAGTCACTGCCAAGCAGGTAGACGATGCTGTCAAAAATGTCACCTGATGTGGGTGAGCGTACCAGCACCTTCCCATCACTTATGAGAGTTAATGAGATCTCAGGATGACCAAAAGCATGTCTTGTAACAACATCAGTGATGTGTGCAAGCTCGGTACGCATGCTTTTCAGGTATTTCTTCCTGGCCGGTGTATTATAGAACAATGACTCTACCGAGATCGTGGTCCCGGGTGCCGCACCAACCTCCAGCACATTCTCGATTGAACCGCCGCTGACTGCCACCTTTGTACCGGAGATACTGCCCTTTTCACGGGTGGTCAGGTACATTTTTGCAACCGCTGCAATGGAAGAAAGGGCCTCGCCCCTGAAACCCAGGGTAAGCACCTTTTCAAGATCATCGATATGCTCTATTTTGCTGGTCGCGTGTTTTGTGAACGCAAAGTGGAATCCTCCTGGTACATGCCACGTCCGTTGTCGGTAACTGTGATCAGCTCCGTTCCAGCCCCCTTTACTTCCACTCGAATTTCGGTAGCTCCCGCATCAATGGAATTGTCCAGAAGCTCTTTTACCACAGATGCCGGGCGTTCTACTACCTCTCCTGCAGCTATCTTGTTGATGGTAGCCTCATCCAGCACATGGATCCTGTTACCGCTCGCTTCTGCCCTTGCTTCTTCCATTTATTCCTCCGCGTTCTTTCCAGCTCTCTTCCTGAGATTCCACAGAGCTTGTTCAAAGCATCCATAGGTGTCATGTTGTTGACATCAAGTCCTTTAAGTTCCTCGACCACGGAGTCCTTCTCGACAGGAGCCGAACCTTCCTGAATCGAAAAGCAGGACTTGTGTATATTGTGCCGACCTTCTTTTTTTGCCACCCTTTGAACTGCTTTCCTTGCTGATGGAACTCTCATCCTCGATGTCCTGCAGTATTTCCTTGCCCTCCTGGGTCACCTTGTGAGGGACGCCCGCAAGCCGGGCAACATGTATCCCATAGCTCTTGTCCGTGGCACCAGGTACGATCTTGCGCAAAGAAGACAGGGTCATCGCCATCCTCTTTCACTGCAATATGATAGTTCTTCACGCTTTTCAGGTCGGATGCAATGTTGGTAAGCTGGTGGTAATGCGTGGCAAAAAGTGAGCGTACGCCAACCCGTCCTTTGTTGTGAATATACTCGACCACGGCCTTTGCGATACTGTAACCGTCATAGGTGCTGGTACCCCTTCCGATCTCATCAAGAAGTACAAGGCTTTTCGGAGTAGCGTTGTTCAGGATATTGGCAAGCTCCACCATCTCCACCATGAAAGTACTCTGCCCGCTTGCAAGATCATCGAAGGCTCCCACCCTTGTAAATACCCTGTCCACGATACCAATGGATGCATGGGAAGCAGGAACAAATGAACCTGCCTGTGCCATTATAACTATAAGTGAGACCTGACGCATGAAAGTGGATTTTCCTGCCATGTTAGGTCCTGTTATCAGCAGGAACTGGTTCTCAACGCAATCCATTTCCGCATCGTTTGGTACAAAACCACCGGGTACTGACCTCTCTACCACAGGATGCCTGCCCTCGCGTATCAGTAACTTGCAATCAGAAGTTATGTTAGGCCTGACGAAATTATTGTTCACGGAAACCTCTGCAAGGCTCGCAACACAATCCAGTTGCCCTATCAGGCCTGCAATGGTCTGCAACTGTGATGAATAGGAAGCAACGTTGGAAGTTATATCTGAGAATATCTCGTACTCCAGTGCTGTGATCTTCTCATCCGCAGAAAGGATGACATTTTCCCATTCCTTCAGTTCCGGAGTGTAGAACCTTTCCGCGTTCCTCATTGTCTGCTTGCGTATGTAATCATCAGGTACCTGTGAGATGTTCGCCTTTGTGACCTCGATGTAATATCCGAATACCTTGTTGTAGCCCACCGTGAGTGTTTTTATCCCGGTCCTGTCACGCTCTTTCTGCTGGAATGAAGCTATCCATGACTTACCCCCTTTGGACATTCCCTTAAGTTCGTCCAGGGCTTCGTCATAGCCTGTTCTTATCATGCCACCTTCCCTTACACTTACCGGTGGCTCTTCAACTATGGAACTGTCTATCAGCTCCACGATGCTGTCACCCATTTCAAATCCCAGAACACCTTCCCTTTTGCTACAGAGCATTTCGCAGAGGTCATCGTCCCCAAGGCTTTCCACTACCAAAGGCACTGACTCAAGGGAACGTTTCAGTGCGATAAGGTCGCGAGCATTGGAATTTCCATACATGATCCTTCCAATGAGGCGCTCAATATCCTTTACAAAGGAAAGATGGGACCTGACATCGAACCGTATCATGGTACCGTTTGCCAGCGCCTCCACAGCATCGAGACGTTGGTTGATGGCATCCACATCGATAAGCGGTTTTAACAGCCATTTCTGAAGCAACCTGCCGCCCATTGGTGTTTTGGTATCATCCAGCACTTTCAGTATGGACGTTTCATTTCCTTCCCCGCGCACGTTCTTCACGATCTCGAGATTTCTCAGGGTTATGGAATCCAGCACCATGAACTCGGAATCTGAATACGTCTTCAGCTCGCTCACATGCCCAAGTTCCCTCATCTGGGTGCTCAAGGCATAAGCAAGGGCAGCGCCTGCTGATGATATTGCATAGGGCAGGCCATCACAGCCCATGCCCTCAAGGGTCGAGACCTTGAAGTGTTCCTTAAGCTTCTTTTCAGAGGTCCCGACATCAAATGCCTCTTCCTCGAAATCATGTACCACGATCTTGAAGCTCGCTGAGCCTCAGCTTGAACGCTACTGCCTGTCAGAATACATTTCCAGGAGGCAGGATACATTCCTGATGGCCTCATCCTTGCAGCTTCGCTGGCTATCCTGTCGTCTGGATGAGCATCAGCGAACTGCGTTGTCAGGAACTCGCCTGTGGATACATCCAGAAATGAGACACCGTAGTTCCCGTCCCCGCCTGAGACAGACATGAGATAATTGTTGGAAGAATCCGTGAACATCGAGGTATCAGTGGCAGTGCCCGGTGTTACGACCCTGACGACCCCGCGCTTCACAACGCCCTTTGCCTTTTCCGGGTCCTCAAGCTGCTCACAGATAGCTACCTTGTAGCCCTTTTTGATAAGACGCGGGAGATAGTTGTCAATAGCATGATATGGGATACCTGCAAGAGGCATCCTTTCGCCGTCCTTGTCCTTGCCCCGCGTGGTCAGCGTTATTTCAAGTTCCTGCGCAATTGTCTTTGCATCTTCCCCGAAGGACTCATAGAAATCCCCCATCCTGAAGAAGATCAGTGCATCACTATGTTGCTCCTTTGCATCATAGTATTGTTTCATTGCAGGTGTTAGTTTATTCATTCTTGCTCCACGCTGAATTGGTCTGGTGAATTTATCAGTTTGTTGGTATTTTTGTTTTTGCATCGTATGTGATCCCAGGCTTGGGATGTAAAAAGAAAAAATGAGAGAAAAAAGAGGTGGAGAAATAATTGCCTTATTTTTAATTTGAAAAGGTGGTGCAGAGGAGGTATTTACATCATCCTTTTAAAAAATGTATCATTCCGAGAAAAGCCAGATATCCCGGAAGTACAAGGTTTGCTACCGGTACAATGGTCAGGACCCCGAACCACTTCGACTTTCCAAGGACGCCTGCTATCTCTCCCCAGATGTACATATATACAAGGATATTGACGTATGGGATCAGCATACCAAGGAAATACCAGAGGGATTTTCTTGCAGTCCTGCACATAAGTACAACATTAAGGATTGGTATCCATGCCATCCAGGCATTCTCTGTGTTAGTTCTGTTTGCGATCCTTTGCAGCGAATAGGAATAGTATGCATATAGTCCAAGTGCCGCCACAATAAAGATTAACATCAAACTTTCATCACTCATTTATTATCAGTCCATTACTTATTTTGCAAATATCTCAGATATGCTCACAAAAATATCCAGGTTTGTCCTCAAAAATCAGCAGTCTCAGTACTAATTTCTTTCATTCGATCTCCTCGGGTCCTTGTGTGTCATAGACAATATTCACAATATCGACATACGTGTCTATTTTTCGACATTCCGAATACATGTTCACTGTATATAAATTTTAGCTCCACTATACAATGCCCTCAATGTGCACTCAATAAAAGCAGTAGCAATTGAATGCTCAAAAAAGAGAAAAAGAAAAAACAGTAGGAAACAAACATAACCGGCTGCCTTTAAGGAAATAAAGAAAGGATCATGTCACATTTATGTCCATTCCCTTTGCTTCGGCCTTGATATCCGGGTTGTAGTATGAATAAGCACTGCTCTCCTGTACCATTGCTTTGACAGGGAACATTGCCCTCATCTGCAGTGAGAAGTTCATTTCTTCTCAGGCCATCATCTCATCGATATAGAGTACGACCTTGCGGCCTGCGATCTCATAGCGAGTGATGGTGCCATCGTCCTTGAGCTCCTCAAGGCTTGCAGAGACCGGTGTGAAACCTGTAGGCACCGCAATATCCACTATCATCATGCCACTGGACTCGACAACTCCCCGGATTCCCGGCATTCCGTTGTACTTCAGGCGCACATCGACGTTCACGATGTCATCCACAGCCACATCGGTGGAATCGTATTCCACATCCAGCTCGATCTCCTCATGCTCGATCATCTCAGGAAGGATCACATTGAACCGCCTGACAAGCTGGTAATTGAGCTCACCGCTTCCTTCGAGGGTCATGTTGATACTCTCGGTACCTACAGCAACCTCGATTATGTTGACAACATCGTAATTCTCGGATGTGACCCTGATGCTCTTAAGTTCCTCGCCATCTCCAGTGACAGTTATGGTAGCATCAACATCCACTTCCTGCAACCGCTGCAGCTGTCATCAGTGCTCTGAAAGCCATGACGGTATCCTGGGTGCTTGAGAAACCTCCATTGGAATTGCGCTGTGCTGCGATCCATTTGAGGGATGAGCTTGCTGCAGGGTCATTGACCTCTATAAGGACAAGGGTTGCATAGGCTGTTGTCTCAACGTTCTTGCTTGAACAGGATAGATGCCATAGCCTCCGTATTCATAGGGTTCCGGAACCACGTCATCATAGCCCCAGTACATGCCGTTCTCATCTTCCTTTGCCATTGCAAGCAGCTTGGCCCTTGCCTCGTCTGCCTTCTCGCTCTCAAGCTTTTCAAGGGCAAGCGTTCCAATTGCAAGAGTGTATGGGTCATCCTGAGCATCCAGGTTGTCCTCGAGATATGTGAGGGCACCGTTCATGACCTCAGGAGTTGAATAGCCGTACTCATCAAGTGCGAGAGTGATGTATGCTGTCAGGGCATAGGTACCGCTGACACCGCCCATCATATCCTGATGGATGACAAATCCCACGGACTCCCATGAACCATCCTCCTTCTGGTGTGAGCCGATCCAGTCTGCTGCATCTCTGAGAACGTTCTCGTCTATGGTCGTGATATCCCTGGCACCGCTGAACTGTGATAGCACGAATGCTGACAGCCACAGACTGCCTTCAGGATCGCTTTCCCCGAATGCGGAGAACAACCATCGGAACGCTGGAAGGTCAGCTCCCTCTGGTAACCGGTGATTATGTATGTCTGTGCCTTGGCCTCGATCTCCGGGTTCTGCTGTCCGGTGGCCTTGAGATATCTCAGCACTTCCACATCGGTTGAGAAAAGCATCATGTTCTGCTCACCACAGCCGTATGGCATGCCCAGAAGATCATCGACACCGCTGATGGTCTGTGCCACAATGCTTGGCGTAAAGCTAACCATCACCTTGCCGGAATCCGGCACAATGTCAACAGGCAGCGTGGAATCAAGTTCAACGGAACCCTCCTTGAGGATGCCATTGTCCACGATCTCCCTTGTAACACCTTCTGCTTCAACGATGATCGTCTTGCGTACAGCATCGGCCTTCTCTGTGGTCTGTCCTGTCAGCTCGACCTCCTGCACACCTACCTCAGTAGGCCTGATGGTGAAACTTGCATGGGTCACACTGTTGGCGTCCACACTGACCTTTACTACATCCTCACCCACCAGATCGAACCAGTCTGCACCTGAAAGAGTAAGCTGTACGTCCTGAGGTTTGTCAAGATAGTTGTAGACCTGCACCTGCACAGGGAACTCTTCCCCGCGGATCACCGCATAGGGAAGGTCAGGGTCGATGAAGAAGTCCTGGAACACTGTAAGGCCTGCTTCGGATATTCCAATACCTTCCGGACTGGAGGACACTGCATGCAGTCTCCAGGTGGTTATGGAATCCGGTGCGTTCAGGTCAAGGGATGCCAGTCCACTTTCATCCGTCATGATATCAGGCATCCAGATCCATGTTTCAGGGAAGAACTGGCGTACCCTTTCCGGTTCTGCAAGGGCTGCTCCCGAACCTGAATCAGATGGTTCCATGGCCGGAGATTCCATAGGTGCTTCTACTGCAACCTCTTCCATCACCATGTCATCCATTGCGAACATACGATCGACAAAGCCGCCTTCTTCCAATTCGACTTCACTTCTCGGAACATCAAGGCCACCTGATGCCAGAACTATCAGGCCTGCATCATCAATGACATCGCCAGCAGTTTCCCGATACCATCCATATCTGGGGTGTGCTTCCACCTGTGGCTCCATGAACCTGAGCTCAAGTTCATCGAAGACCTGCTTAAGGTTGAGCCTGCCTTCACTCAATGCATAGACCGATTCATCAACTATGGAAAGGCCGATCATCGACTGAGTGCCTGCATCCAGTTCCACTGAAACGTTCTCACCTGGTGCCACCGTCTCCTTATCGAAGCCTGAGGACAGGTCCACCTGGGTGCTGAACTTCACATCGAAGGGCAGGCTGTCGGCAGAGACCTCATTGTTCGGGTTGATCATGTAAGCGACCACCTTTGCAGTGGGGCTCATCTGCGGTGTGACCGGGATACTGATCTGTGCTTCATCACTTGTTGCGGAATAAACGGTCCTGCCGTTTGCGAAAACATCATAGAAAACCGTTCCCTTGTTGGTGGAATAGACCTTGAA
The DNA here is from genome assembly GCA_942490895.1 of uncultured Saprospiraceae bacterium. Taxonomy (GTDB): domain Bacteria; phylum Bacteroidota; class Bacteroidia; order Chitinophagales; family Saprospiraceae; genus JAGNXB01. The sequence goes on along the minus strand of CALNZC010000051.1, from coordinate 2,033 downwards.
GACGATGTTCTCTCCAACCTCAGGTGTGCCTTCGCTTACCTGGCTCAAATGAAGGAAACTTGCACTCGGGGAGTATACGGCGTTCAGATAATCTGAGACCTCGACCCCTTCCGAGATAGCATAGATCTCCACATCCAGAGCATCTTCAGGTACTTCGAGTGTCACAAGAGCAACGCCGTTGTCTGTATTGACGGTCTGCTCCTGCTCGTCCCTATCATAGTTGTCGTCAATGAAGGTCACAATGAGACTTTACTTCCTTCTCCAGCGGTTCTCCTCCGGGATCCTTTGTGACTATAAGGACCTGAAGCGGCATTCCCGGTTTAATGGAATCAGACTCAGGTATCATCTGAAGGACGAGCGGGTCCTGTGCAATGGTCAGCAGTTCGGTGGTTTCCTCACTGTGCCCACCGGTGTCTGTTACGGTGACATTGAGCATAACACTGCCCTGTCCACCTGCACCAAAGGTTCCTGCAACATATTCTGTGGGTGGGAGTTCGAACTCGACCGAGCCTTGCTCAAGAGGTCCACTGAATGTTGCATATTCTTCCCACACACCCACATATCGCATGGCCTTTATCTCGACGTCACCTTCGACATCCTTTCCAAAGAAATACTCTGCGGAAACTGTTCCTGTGATCAGGGTCATCCACAAGGAACCAGCTCTTCTCGGTGGAAACTTCCAGATCGAACTTCGGAAGCACATATTTCTCCACCCTGATATCCACCTCCGACATGGATGTGCCGGATGTTGCCTTTACCTTCCAGGTACCAAGGTTAAGCTCGGAAGCCAGTGGCAGGTCAAAATACGCAACACCATAATCGTTGGTGGTGAGATCGTCCTTGAACACCTTCACGCCTTTGGCATCTGATATTTCCACGGTCGTGTTCTGGACAACAGGAACAAGGTTGTTGTTCAGGCAAAGGAGCCTCACATGGACCGTCTGCCCTGGCTTGTAGATCGGCTTATCAGTCTCAATGAAGATCGGGTTGTTCTGCACGACCTGTATGGTCGTTTCGAAACCAGATTCCGCACCAACCGGAGTTGCAGTAAGTGTGTAACTGCCTTCCTCGACCTCCGGGACATCGAACTTCGCAACAGAATTGCCCGAATCTGAGCTAGCAGCCCTCACCAGTGGAATTACCTCACCTGCAGCACTTGTAAGAGTATATTCAAAACACCGGCTTACAGGAGCATCATCAAGGAAAGCTGACATGGTCACAGAACTTTCCCCGCCTGAGAAAAGTGCCTTTGGAACCAGTATCAGGAACTCATCCTCTGAGGAATAGGTACCTCCCTCCTCACAGGATATGGCTTCGTTGGCAGGAGGATAATCCACCTCATCCTGGCCTATACAACCTGCTATCAGTATGCATGACAGCAGGAACATTACGATGAACGACTTTTGCACAATTCCAATGGTTCTCATTTTAGCACTCCCGTTAATTCAATTATTATATTACCTAAAGAGAAAATTGGCTGATTTTGGTGATGACGTCAGTGGTATTGATTTTAGGTACTACCATGATCATGACCTTATTTTCATCAGCAGACGCCAACAAACAAATTATGACTACCTTTGCTGAAAATCAGGCAAACCAAATTCGTTCTATTGTTCTGCTTTCAAACAAACCGCATCTTCAGGGCCGGCCGTCTCAAGCAGTTTTAGATTACGTCCAGTTTACTTATGAAAAAACACCGCCCATCACGGAAACAGCAGAACTTATGTTTGCTTATCGTGATGGCGAGAGTATTTATTTGTTATCTCCGTTTCGATTTGCTGATGAAGACAATCGGCAATTTACGGTGACAGACCCTGTTATGAGGCCACTTTATCAAGCATTTACTGACGGCGGATCGGGTTTGGTTACCACATGGGATTATCGCGGCAAACATGTACTTGCTGCCTATGCGGCGGTGGAAGGAACCAATTTGGCTGTGATGACAAAAATTGATATTGATGAAGTGCGAGGCCCTTTTGTCAGCACGGGTATTGCTGCAGCCGTTGCTTCCTTCGTGTTAATTTTTATTGGTA
>CALNZC010000050.1:0-50713 GCA_942490895.1 uncultured Saprospiraceae bacterium | reverse complement strand
AACCAGGCTTTTTTCGAGACCACGCTCTAATAAAGTGGCCCCGGCGGGGCAGCCATAGCGCAGTTTATAGAATTTAGGTGTCAGGATTTACAACATGTTGTCAGAAACGCCCAGCTAAGGGCCTATAAGCTTATAACCTTTGAACCCTGAACCTTGAACGCTGAACCCTGAACCTGGAACCCTGAATCAAACATTAAGCAAAATATATGCCTGATTGTAACAAAAAAAAGGGGTGACATCAATTAATGCCACCCCTGCATGATTAAGTTTTTGAGAAATTAATCGTCCTGATATTAGTGGATCGTTACCTGCTTGGCCTTTTTTTCCTCCGGCTTTGGAACTTCTACCCGCAGCACGCCGTCTTTAAATTCGGCCGTGATCTTATCCGAATCCACATCGGCCGGCAAGGTAAAGGCCCGCTGAAACTTCCCGTAGGACCTTTCTTTGCGGTAGTAATTTTCCTCCTTAACCTCATTATCATAGGTGCGTTCGCCGGACAGGGTCAGCACGCGATCCTTCAGGTCGACCTTAATATCGTTCTTGTCGACTCCGGGCAGCTCGGCTTTGATCACAAAGTGATCGTCCTTTTCATAGAGGTCTACCGCCGGATTCCACTGACCCAGATTGGCGTCTTCATCCATGCGGGCGATCCGGAAAAAGGGATCGTCAAAAAAACGGCTATACCGATTGTGCAACATCGACATCTCTCGCCTCGGATTCCATCTGACTAAATTCATCATTTTAATACCCTCCTTATGTTTTGGTTAGTTGGTTGACTAAGTTGATAGTTGATTTGTTTAAAGACACCCTCTTAGTTATGCCAATTTGTGTTTGATGAAATTAAATTTAACCAGAAAATTAAACTTGTCAATATTATTATTAAATTTATTAATTGCATTACTAATTTTTTGTATTATGTTTCAGTAATGAAAAAATACTGATTTTACCCACAAGGAGGAAAACATCATGAGCAAAATTATTGGAATAGATCTTGGAACGACTAATTCTTGCGTGGCAATCATGGAGGGTGGTGATGCCAATATTATCACCAATCCCGAAGGCGGACGCACAACACCTTCCATGGTGGCAATTTCAGAAACTGGTGAGCGATTGGTGGGTCAAATAGCCAAAAGACAGGCCATTACCAATCCCGAAAACACGGTGTTTGGCGTCAAACGCCTCATCGGCCGCAAATGGGATTCAAAAGAAGTGCAGGGCGACGTCAAGGTATTGCCGTATAAAATCGAAAAAGCGTCCAACGGCGATGTGCGCATCAACCTGCGCTCGAAACAATACAGTCCGGCGGAAATTTCATCCTTTATACTGGCCAACCTTAAGAATTCAGCCGAAGAATACCTGGGTGAAAAAGTCACCGATGCCGTCATCACCGTGCCGGCCTATTTTAGCGACAGCCAACGGCAGGCGACCAAAGATGCCGGCAAGATAGCCGGCCTGAATGTATTGAGAATCATCAACGAACCCACGGCGGCGTCACTGGCTTATGGGTTGGACAAGAAAAAATGACGAAAAGATTGGTTCTATTCCGCTTCCATTGTTTTGGAATCTGTAGTCCATAAAACATCAAATATTTCCAGGGTCGTCTTGCAGAGCTGCCGCATAATATCTTGTCAAATAGCGGCTGGCTTTAATGTTTAAATCCTCATGATTAATGATTGAATGATAGAGGGAATCATGGCTGGCTTTCCAGAAAAGTAATTTTTGTTTTCTACAGCAAACTTGAATGCATCTACCAACTGAATAAGCAAGGAGTCGCTATTGTTAAAAAGCAGACTCTCGTATGAGCGCTCTTCTATTTTATAGAATGTGGCAATTGAAGCAGATTCTGACGGGTTAGGATCTTCTGGTTTGGTGACACTCACAATGATCTGTTCTGGATCGCCCTCGAGTATCGGGTGTTGAAGAATGGGGGCGGTTTCTTGAAGCACTTGTTCTTCAAGAAACCGCCGCAATTCATAAAGCGTTACTTGTCCATCCTTCATTCTGGTCCGCCTTCCCTCGTTAACCCTTTCAATAAAAAAATGACGAATACACCATGACCACCTCCCCATTGTTGGCTCTCCAGGCTGACTTCATTAGGCTGGCAGGCCAGCATTTTGGTCGAGTTTTCAAATGAGGACATCATTTTCTCAACATTCATTTGAGGCCCACCCAGAATGCTGCCTTTCAGTCTTCCTGCATGACAGGCATCCATAATGATGATCATTTGACTGTGACGTTCCTTGGACAGAATGTGGATGGCTTCTTTTAATAACTGAATGCTAGCGGCTCCTCCGGCGCCATACAGTTGAGGCGTCGCATCATGGCATAGTAAATATCCCTGCTGGCCGATGATCCGCTGACATCGCCATGCCCCGAAAAATAGAGGATGGCCACATCCTGAGGGCCAGATTCTCTGAACAGCCAAATGATCTCATTAAAGACTCGGGCAGCTGTGGCTTCCTGATTTGTCAGTAAATGGAGTTGTGTCGTATTTAGATTTTTACCTTGGGGTGATTGCAGCCATCCTGCAAATGCTTCCGCATCACGATGCGCATAATGCAGATCGGTAATATCCGGATGCTGATAATCACTAATGCCGACCACTACAGCCCGGGGTGGTTCCTGGTCCAGATTTGCTTGTTGTGGGAATGAGTCCGGCATTGCCTTTTTCCTGGGCAGCTGCAGGCCAGAATACAGTCACTGTAAAGAATACCACCAGCCAGCTCCACAAGACCAGTCTGTGGTAGCCATTCCAATGAACTAGCCTAGGATGCAGTACGCCCATAGTGTGATCACCAACGGTGATTGACAATGGGAAATTAGTGATAATTTAGTAAATCAGGGGGATTGCTCTGTAATTGTAGCTTTTAGCGGAATAAAAGGTTAACATTCAATTGTCTGACTTATTCAACCCCGAGTGCATTTCGCCCAACCATCTGTCTTCCTCAACTCATTCATCCATGGATCCCGGGCCAATACCCAACTGTATTCGCCAAATCCCTGATCCATAGCTCGATCCAGCCAATGAAGGGCTTTTTGATCATCCTTTTGTCGGGCATAGATCCGGGCGATTCCATAGGCAAATACCCCTAATTGTGGATCGGTATCATGGCTCTGTTCATAGAGGTTTTTGGCTAGTTCGAAGTCTTCGGATAATAAGGCGTTTTGGATTTTGAGGTTATTGGATTCGTGGGTCTGGTCCGACTGCAGGATAAAGCCGTTCACTTCATCCAGTAAATTCAGGGCATCTGGATATCGGGCATCCAGGTTATTCATTCTGGCTAATAACAGATGTTGTGGAAAGCGCAAGTGACCAGTAGAGTCCTGGTGGGCCAACAACTGCCGGGCTGCCGGCAATTTGTGCCGGGTCAGGTAACTGTCAATAATCTTATCCCTGAGGTCATCCTGTGTTGGCGCGTGAGTCAACGCCCGTTCATAATGAGATTCTGCCTGATCACGATCTTCCAGATGCAGGTGGATATCCCCTTGCTTTTGCAAGACGTCGGCACGCTCATTCGCAAAGACCAGATAGGGGAAGGCCATATTTAATAATGACAGAGGCTTTTCACAGACCTGAGGCCAGTAAATGAGGTCAGGATGGTTATTTACATGCCGAGGTGCCGTCCAGTCCATATAATAATGGGTGACCAGGGCCAGGTCGTGTGACGGGTCTGGATCATCAAAGGTGTCCTCAAAATGATCCACATGCATTTCATAGTTTTTATCTGTGGACAAACAGATCTTGTACAGCAGGTTGGCTGGCCGGATCAACCAGGAAGCTTGCCCGGGCATCCGGTCGATCATTCTTAAATAAAACTGATAAAGTTCCTGTTTCACATACCCAAATGTCTGGTTGTAGCGCAAATAGATATTCTCCGCTTCCGTGAAGCGTCCTGTACGCTCATATAAGGATCCTAATTTCTGATAAAGGATACTTCTGGAGGAGTCTTGTGCCAATAAGTCGAGATATATCGTTTCTGCTTCGGCCCAGCGCTCCCACGCTTCAGCAATCAGGGCTTGCAGCATCCATCGACCATTCTCTTCGTCCCCTTCATATGCTAATGCCAGCGAAATACTCTGGTCGGCAAGTTCATATTGTTCCAATTTAAAATAGGCCCAGGCCAGCTGATCATAGACACCAGGATAATGACGATCGAGTTCGACTACCTTCTTGAATCGAGGGACAGCTTTTTCATATTTGAGGTCAAGACTGTAGACTTGTCCCAGTTCAAAATATAAACTAGGATCCCGGGGATTTTTCTCAATAAGAGCCAGAAGCTCTTCCTCCGTTCTGAAATTGTCACGAAACGGGCTTAGGTCCAACATGTCCATATATCCATCCATATCTGTGTCGGCCAAATCCAATGGAAGATTTTTCTTGAGGTATTCCGCAATGACAAAGTTTTCATTCGCCATTTTAAATTCACCTGTGAGCTGGTACAGATATCCCAGGCGTTCGAATCCGGCAAAATGCTGCGGGGCGAGTTGTGTGCATCGGAGGTAAGACGCTTCTGCAAATAAATAGCGGTGCTGCTTTTCGTAGATCCGACCCTGGATGAGGTGCGCATTGGCATATTCGGGAAGCAGTTCAAGTGCCTTTTCAACCATGGGTTGAGCTTCATCCAATCGCCCCCGACCAATGAGTATGGAGGCAAGATTGGCATAAGGCAATCCCCAGCTTGGTGCAAGTGCTTGCGCTTCACGCAAGTGTTTTTCACTCAAATCGTATTCTTTCATCTGGCGATATAAAATAGCCAGTTCATTATGCACATAAGGAGCCTTGTCATCCAGGGAAAGTGCCTTCAATTGTAAGGCTAGTGCCTCTGCATATGCCTGGCTCCTGTCTTCCAGAGCCACAGCCAGAATGCGTATTGACGCACCGGAGAAATAGGCTTCCTTGACCGCCAGACGTGCAATAAGCGGATGGCCTTCTGGTAAAAGCTTGAGCACCATTTTGAAGACATCCGGGTACCACTTGTATTTGGAGGTCTCGTGCTTGTGATAGACCCGCTCTTCCAGATCATCCGGGTCGGCCCGTAAGTAACTATTGATAATCTCCTGACCCCGATCGTGTAATGTGATTGCCAATTTGATATTAAAGGCTTTCAGCGCCATGGAGTCCTGGGTATCAATTCCAGCCAGTTGCCAGAAATGATCCAGTTTCATTTGCGCCTCTTCATCTAAACCCTTTTCCCTGGCCACTTTGGCCATTTCGGACATAAAGGCGATCGGAATTTCCAGAGGAGGTAACGCCAAAAAAGAAGGGAGATCCATTTCGTCGATCAGGGCATAGTCTTGAGCTGCCGTAAACAAAATGTCAATGGGGTTTTCTTCCCGCATGATCATGAGTGGAGCTGGCTCATCATCCATGCCCCTTCCGCCGGTCGAAACATCAGCCAAGGCCATTTCGCCAGTGCCCTCTTCATTGTTTAAAGCAGTGAGGATTTCGGGGATGACAAAGCCGATCGGAAATTCTGCAGAGCCAGAAACGATGATCGGATCCTGACGTTGTGGGGGATCAAGTCTTTTGGTGTCTTTGACCACCGTCGAACGAAAATAGTCCTCTAACTCCTCCACGGTGATTGTGGCCAGGTCGGACGTACTACTTTCATCATTCGCCAGGCCTTGTAAGCCCCGGATCAAGTAATAAGAGAACACACCTCGGCCCCCACCCCAGCTGGAGCCTTCGACAGATTTCTGGTCCGGTTTGCAGGAAAGGATTCGGATCTCATTCGCCTTCTGTTTGGCCAGATTTTCTGTAGGGACACTGCGGCCTTCCGCCAGGGTGCCAGATCGACAGGCATCCAGAATGAACATTGTCCGCACATTTTTCACGGTGGACAGATCAATGGCCAGCAGGTCAAGATCTTCAACCCGAATGGCGTTGTTTCTGAAATTGTTAGGTGGGGAATCATAGGTTAATAAGTACCCTAATTGCCAGAGTGCGGCCACTTCAACATCTCCATGGCCAGCAAAGTATAAGAGTGCCATGTCCCCTTCTTTAGAGGAGGTTTTAAGCCAATTCATCGCATCATCTATAGCGGCCAGGGTGGCGTCCCCATTGATCAGGGTGCGAATCTGCTTTTGCATCTTACCCGAAGCATCCGACCGCAGATAATCCGCAAATGCCTGGGCATCCAGGTGGGCATATTGCAAAGGGCGAATGCCGTGGTCTTTGTAATTCGAGACCCCAATGACCACCGCTCGCATGGTGGGTATCTGCACAGGTGTTGTAGTAGTAGTCGCCGGGCGAACAGGCTGAGCGTGGACAACATTGGGGAGGATGAGGCCTGAAAGCAGAAGGAACAGGCAGAGGAGCAGGTAGCGTTGAGTCATAGAGTCGTTGCGTTATCGAACCACTAAATATAGGGATTGCACGCAATGTGAATAGAAAAGAATAGTATCCTGGAGTCTGGATCTGTAACTGTCCCCACTTGATTTTGTCATATCTTTCGAATACCAGATTGCTCTTACCGGTTAAAAAATCAGAGATGTTACGCATTATTTTTTCCCTTGTATTTACTGTTTTATTGCTTTTGCCGCTTCAGGGTCAGCAGACAAATCATGCAGCCCTGATAGGCGTTGGCGCATATCCGAAGTCAACAGGCTGGTCGCAGCTTTCGTCAGCTAATGATATGGAATTGCTTTCTCTGACCCTTCAGGATGTGGGCTTTCTTTCCGAGAACATCCATACCATCCTGGATACACAGGCAACCAAAAAGGGGATAACCGATTTCCTTCAGCAGGAAGTGGCTCCCAAGCTGCATAAAGGAGATCTTCTGGTACTTCATTTTTCAGGCCATGGCCAGCAAGCCACAGATGATAATCGGGATGAAGACGATGGTCTGGATGAGTGTTGGGTGCCATTTGACTCTCCAAAGGAATATCAGGCTGGCGTATATGAAGGGGATAACCTCCTCCGGGATGATGAGATAGGTTCTATCCTGGACGACTTTCTTGAAAGGGTCGGGCCTGAAGGCTATATTTTCCTGTCCGTGGATGCCTGCCATTCGGGGACATCCACCCGGGGGTTGGGTACAGCACGAGGAACAGATGTGACTATGGGGAAACCCGCTTCTCCGCGAAAGGGATTATTTGGCCAGAATGAGCACGATACTCCATCAAAACCGGATCAGTTCACTGCAAAAGCCCGCAATAACCTGGTGGTCTTTACCAGTTCTTCGCCCACTCAACTCAGTTATGAACAATCGTATTCCAGAGAGCAGTTTGGTGCATACACATATGAACTTTGTCGCGGTCTGCGAGCGATGGAGCAAAGTTCGACGGTACTTGAACTCTATGATGAAGTCAAAAAGCGTCTTCAGAACTTGGGTTTACATCAGACGCCAACAGCAGAAGGGTTTCTCAATAATCCGATGTTTGGCGGTCGGCTGACTCCTCCTGTACCCGTGTTCAGAATTGTCGAACAGCAGGCACCAGATACCCTGCGGTTGGATGTGGGGAGCCTGAAGGGTATTTATCCGGGTACGATCATGGCCTTGTTTCCCGCAGGAACAGCAGATACCACTCAAGTGGATCCTATTGCCAGGGGGATCATTACCAGCGTGACCGCTGTGAACAGTGATCTCGCCCTTACTGCTCCGGTCTCGGCTTCGGCGATTGAAAATAGCCGTGCCTATCCGATATTCACCGTCCCACCTCCGATCGATTTGTCGGTACATCTTCGGGATCTCAGTCCTGAAGTGACGGCCAATATCCAGGCGATTCTGAAGGACAATCCTTTGATTCGGATTTCCGACCTGCCGGCTAGTCTGATCATAGAGGATAATCAGGACAGTATTTTCATCTGGACTCCGGATGATCGATTGATTTGGTCAAAACCTCTGGCCAACGATACCGGCGGGCAAATCATTGGCGCCATCAAACAACACGTACAAGCGACCGCCCTTCGATTGATCGAGACAAAAGATCCAGCATATCAAGCGACTGTGCAACTGCTCATTTTGACAGATAATGGATGGGAGGTTTTTCAGAGTGATCAGGTCATCCAGGGCAGTAAAATGCGGTTTGTGGTGACGAATACCGGTGATATTCCGTTTTACTATTCCCTGGTCGATATTCAACCGGACGACCAGGTATTTACCTTGATTCCAAAGCTTGGCGAAGATGAACGTTTGTCCTATCTGGAACCGGGTGAAAAAGATAAGACTGAATCGTTTACGATCAAACCACCCTTTGGCCCCGAAACGATCAAGTTGATCTGTACGGACCAGCCTGTCCGACTGAGGATTATCAATACAACTCGAGGGGGCCTTCCCCCCAAGCCTCACCTGCTGGAAGTACTTTATGCGTCCAGTTTTCCTGAGATCGGGGGTACCCGTGGGATTTCGATCGAAGAAAAGCCAGCCGGTGCAGGAAGTGTGCATACCCTGATGTTCAACATCGTGAAGAAAGAGGAATGAGGACTGCTTCGGAACAGGTACGAACGCTACCTATTCATCCAAATTAAATTCAAATTGTTCTCTACGTCGATTCCAGAATTGAGCAGCATGTATCTTTCCGGGAAAAGGTTTGCTCAGGAGGGTAAATTCTTGGACACCCTCCTCCGTTTGTTTAGTCAAATAGTGGAATTCAAGTCGGATCTGAGTGTTCATATTGCCATCATAGGCGGGGACACTCAGGGGCCAGTAACTATTTGGTGGGAGGGCTGCCTTATAATAACTGTAACCACACCAACTGTCGAGGAAATATTCAATATCCCTCCAGTTTCCCTGGCTGTCTAACGCCTGAGCAATAATCTTCACACGGCCATCCTGGACATCTACATTGATCGTGTCAGAAGTAGTGTTATAAATAAAGGCGGAATGTCCTTGCCATTGATCCATAAATGTGTCCTGAGCTGAGGGGATTACCTGTAAGCCAAATTGGTTCGGATTAAAATGCCGTTCAGTCGAAATGTTCTGAGGTCGATTTACATCAATTGTTCTGAGATATTCAGTTGGATGCCTGGAAGACTGGACCTTGTATTCAGGTCTGATCATAAATAAAGTATTTAATAATTCGAAACCATTTTCCATCTCCAGAATGGGGATGGACCATACAAATCGTCCGGTTGAATCGACATATCCCGCTTCCTCGGATGTTTCAACATAACACAGTCCGAAATCAAATCCAGAGGAGGCAATGCGTTCGAATATTGGTTGAATTAAATACTTCCCGCTTCTATCAATCAAACCCCATTTAATCTCAGGTTGTGCAAAAGGATTATGAGGGATATTCGGGTTTTTTACACCAACCCACAATCCTTCATTTTGGAAGCCACCCGGGTGGACTTTTGTAAACTGCGGGGCTATTCGATATTCACCCATGCTATCGATCGCTCCCCAAAGGTATTCGTCGCTGAATCGTTCCTGAGGATTGGGATGATCCGCCACCAGAACCAGATTGTCTGAAAAATCGGGATCTCTGAATGCTTCAAATAAATGGGGTCCCAGAACATTTCCTTCTTTGTCCATCAAATAATGCTTCCTGGTCAGCCCGCCAAATGAACGGCCGTTTCGGAATGGAGATCCTTGTTTGTCCCCTGGCTTTTCAAACCGAATGCGCCCTCTTGTGTCAAACCATATAACTTTTTTCTCTCGCCGGGGTGATGGATTGACCGGCCCCAATCGAGCGGGTGCCTGGACGGCGATTAATCCTTCAGAAAAGTGGTCGGTCATCGGCCAATATCCTTTAGGTAAAGTGATGACCAATTCGCCACTCTTGTCGATCCAACCATATTGATCCGGAGCGCGCCTTATCGCAGGGTCAGCATGTATTTTTACCCTTGCAAGCTCTCCCCGGTAAAATGAAATGTAGGGATATGTCCCAAATGGAACGAGGGTGTCCAGGGTGGCTTCATCGAAAACAGCAAACTCTGTTCGCGAACGACCATCATTTCCGGGGATCGATCGGGTGGCAATAATTCGACCTTCAGTCCGAGTCCATTCTTCTTCTGGTGTGCGGATATGCCATGTTCCATTTTTGTCAATAACCCTTTGAATAACTGTGTCGTTCACCAGTATGGAAATACGAGCAGTGCCCTCTGAAAAATCTTCACTGTCAGTCGCCTCTAATGGCCATGGTGCCAGGCCGTCCGAGCGAATAAATTTGACCTGGTCATTTTGGTACACCCTGGCAAGTCCCTCTGAAAATGGTGCTGCATAGTCATAGTGGTATGGGATGACGAGTCGTCCAAGATTGTCGATATACCCATATAGACCATCCTTGCGTACAGGGCACAGACCTTCAGAGAATCTGCCGATATCTCGATACATCGGTTCGATGATCACCTTTCCCTGTCGGTTGATAAATCCCCAGCGTCCATGAACGAATATGGGAAAGAGGGTCTCTTCTGGTTCGACAATCGTTGAAGTATCCGGGCTTTGATTTATCTCGACCAGAATGGAGGCTAGTGGTTGTATTGGTCCCGGATCCTCATTCATCTGCAGGGTTAGAAACAGAATTAATGCGGGAAATGACATCTGAGTTCAATTTACTATTCAACGACTCCTCTCAGCAATTGGTATCCAGTCGGATTCTTCAGAATAGCATGAAAAGTCATTCTGGCAGAAGTATGGTGACGACTGCACATGAGACTAACAAAAAAAGGCCTCCGTATGGAGGCCTTGTCGTTGTCGAAGCACAAAGACGATTAAGATGCCTTCTTCGCAGCAGCTTTCTTCGTTTCTGCAGCCTTATTGGCCGCTTCAGCAGCTACGTTCACAGCCTTCGGACGGGAATTGCCGAAAGAGCCGCGCCAGATTTTTCCGCGCTTTGTGCGCTTATCTCCTCTACCCATGGTTAGATTGTTTTTTTATGACGGATGCAAAGGTAAGAGAAATTGGGATTCCATGCTGACATTGCCATATTTCATGGGTCAGAGGTCATTTTCAGGGAACCCGCACGGATGTGCTCACCTTCATTCGAGAGAATCTGAGCGGTTTCGCAACGCCTAAACGACCCGCTGCCGCCCGGTATAGACATTGAACCGGTCCTGTCCCGTAAAACCGATCAGGGTCAATCCACCCTCCTCTGCCAGATCAATGGCCAGAGATGAGGGCGCGCCTACAGCAATCAGGATGGGGATGGAAGAGATCAACGCCTTTTGGACCAACTCAAAACTGGCCCGCCCGCTGAGCACCACTGCCGCCAGGTCTTGACGCAGCCCTTCAGTAGTGCAGATGCCGCCGACCAGTTTGTCCATGGCATTGTGCCTCCCGACATCTTCGCGCAAGAGCAGCAGATTGCCTTTTTGATCGAACAGGCCACTGGCATGAATACCGCCAGTGATGCTGAACAGGGATTGCTGTTTTCGTAATTTATCCGGCAACCCTAGAATGGTGGCAGCCTCCAGTCGCGGCTCCAGCGGAAAGAGGTCGTCGTGCAGATTTTGCATGACCGCATCAATCGAGGCTTTGCCACAGACACCACAGCTGGAGGTGAGGTAGAAATGGCGCTCCAGAGCTGTCCAGTCCAGTGTGACTTCAGGACGCAGATGAACTTCCAGGGTATGCCCTCGTCCCACTTCCTGTCTGGTATCCGTCAGATGCATGGCCCGGATCTGATCATTTTCGGTGATCAATCCTTCACTGAATAAAAATCCACGAACCAGATCGGTGTCGTGTCCAGGCGTACGCATGGTGATGGCCAGGCTTCGATTTTCGCGATGTGAATCCGGGCCGAAGATCAGCCTGATCTCCAGCGGTTCCTCTACAGTGACCGCATCCGGACTATCCTGCCAGCCTTGGTGGCGGTCAAAACGGGAAATAGGGTAGGGGCGGTATCCGTCCAAAAGAGGTTGTTTTCGGTAAGGTACGGAGGAAAGAGGTTTCAGCTCCAGAGGCCAATTATCGGGGATATCCCTGGTTGATCCAACATTGGATCAGATCCAGTTCTTCCTGAGTCAGATTTTCACGCATCACATCGGGATAGACCGTTTTGCTGGGAGGCATGCGTAAAGCCGGATCGTCCATGCGCTGGAAAACACGATCGACCAGTTTGCCACTTTGGAGCTTTGGCTCTATCCCTTCATAGTCTGAATAAGCCCCGGCATGACAACCTGCATAATTGCAGGTTTCCTGGATGATGGGCAGGATATCCACCTGATAACTCAACTGTATCTGACAGGGATCAGGCTCCAAAGAAATGACAGGATCATTTTTACAGCCGATCTGCAGGCAAGCAGTCATTAAAATGAAGGAGGTAATCTTTTTCATTCCTTTGGAACAAGTTGCTATACTCCTTGTTTAAACTGAATCTAAGTAACTTTGCAAAAAAGAACGCATGTATCCGATAGAACTGACCGAACCGATGACCAAGGACCTGACTGATTTCGGGTTTTCGCCACTTTCAGAACCTGCTGCAGTGGATGCCATGCTCGGGAGTGAAGAAGGAACTGTACTCATGGTTGTCAATTCCGTTTGTGGTTGCGCAGCAGCCAACTGTCGCCCTGGAGTAAAACTGGCCCTGCACCGTTCAGAAAAGAAGCCAGGTCAGCTGGGGACCGTTTTTGCTGGAGTCAATGCAGAGGCTACCGCGCGTGCTCGCGAATATTTTTTACCCTATCCTCCTTCAAGCCCGGCGATCGCCCTGTTCAAAGACGGAGAATTGGTCCACATGCTGGAACGCCATCACATTGAAGGCCGTCCGGCATCTATGATCGCCGACAACCTGATGACGGCTTTCGATAAGTTCTGCTAATCTGATACCGGACCGTCCAGACACTTCCGCCCTTAAAAGGCTCTCTGAGATGGAGTAATGGGATCGTTTAGGGCGAAAGCCGCTCGATGATCCATTTGCCATCTATAGAACGGTATTGAACCCGGTCGTGTAAACGACTCATCCGGCCTTGCCAGAATTCGACCAGATCGGGTTCCACCAGATATCCACCCCAATAGGGAGGAAGTGGAAGGCAATCTTCTTGCTGGTATTTCTCTTCAAGCTCCCGGTAACGTTTTTCCAGGATCACCCGACTGGGGATCGGTTCACTCTGTCGCGATACCCAGGCACCGATCTGGCTCTCTTTGGGCCTGGATTGAAAGTATGCCTTGGACTCCTCATCATGGATGCGATGAGCGATACCCTCGATACGCACCTGACGCTGTAGTTCCAGCCAGAGGAAGTTCAGGCATACCTTCGGATTGTGATCGATCTCATGACCCTTACGACTCTCATAATTGGTATAGAAGACCACACCCTTATCCCGGATCTCCTTGAGTAAAACGACCCGGGCAGTCGGCATTCCTGTAGTACCTACAGTGGCCAGGGTCATGGCATTGGGCTCCAGAATCTGGCTGTCAACGGCTTCAGAAAACCAGGTCCTTAGTTGCTGGACGGGATGTGGGGCGACACTGGATTCATCTAATTCATGTAGGCTGTAATTGCGGCGCATCGCGGCCAGATCGGCGGTAGTCATGATCGATGGTTTTGAACGAAGGTACTATCCCAGCCTAATCTGGGCGATGATATGGATCGGGAATCCAAAGATCTGGCTCAATCGATGGAACAACTGGCAGGAGATCTTGATAGAAGAGACGGGTGTATGCATCAATCGGGTTGGTCTGTCGAACGGCAGTAGGCTTCAGACCTTCCGGCTCATGATCACTTTATCGCAATAAGTGTCTCCATTTTTGAAAAAGTCAGGGACGATCCCGATCTCCTGAAAACCGGCCTGTTCATAGATGCGTCGTCCTGCTTTGTTGGCGGCATAGACTTCCAGCCAGATGGTTTCAAGAATGGGATTGTTCGTCGCCCAACGGGTCATTTCCTGGATCAGATGTGTGCCCAGGCCAGAATTGCGCCATTCTTCCAGGATGCCCATCCCGATCATCCCGGTATGCCGCATCCGTTTGCGTGGACTACCCGTAAGGTCAATATTGCCAATGATCTGATGGTCATGTTCGGCGACAAGTAACAAGGAGTTTTCCTGATCTATAAAATTGCGGATCCAGGCCTCCTCGTCCTCCAGTCCTGGGGCGAACTCCTCCGGTGTCAATGGAATAAATGGACTGCTTTTCAAATAGGTCAGGACAGTTTGACGCAGGGCATCCGCATCCTCGATCAACGCCATCCGGAGTGTAACAGATTGTTCATTTTTAAGACGGATCGGAACAGGTTGAAATTTCATATCGGATGGTTTTTCTGAACTCGGTACGACATGCCCGACCAAATATAGATCAGGGGTTCAAGATACTGGCTTCTGTAGAATCTGGCGATAATGGCACATACTCGGAGAGCATTGGAATGGACAGGATGCCTTCAAGAAGGAAGGGATGACGTTCTCCTATCTTTGCCCTACTTTCGCCATCCACATGGATAACCAACAACATCCGGAACGAGGTTACTGGCGAATAACCCTCCTCTGGGTCGTTTTAACGGCCTTCGTTCTAGCCGCCTTCAGTGCACCCATCCTGATCAATGAGGTGGCATTTCCATTCTGGTGGTCCCACTGCCTGTTTATCGTGGTCTTTATGTTTGCCATGCGTTACCTTTTTTTACTCCGGCATTCCTGGTTGGCCAGCCAACAGATCGTGAAAATCGCGCTCTTCTTTTTTTGTATTTGGGGGACATTCTATCTGGTCGACCAGATCCATAGTTTCCAGATCTTTGCAGATGAAGACGGGTTGAATTCCGTGTTGGAGCACCTTTCGAATGCAGAGTATTCCAGTTTGAGTCGATTTATCAAAGCCGAGATGATCTTCTTTGGAACCGGAAGCGTGATCGCGGTTATCTTTCTCGCCATTCGGCTGGTCATCTCTGTGTGGCGCTGGCATAATCTCCGCAAAGCCTGATCTTTACCTGAAACCTGTACCCATGTCTAATCAGATCTCCGAGTTTAACGAATACCGCCAGCGGATGAACGATGTCATCCTGGCAAAAGAGAATAAAGTGCTCAAGCGGTTCTGGAGCCTGGATAACCAAACCTATCAGGATGGCGCATTACCCGTCAAAACAAAAGAACTGATGGGACTGGTCGCTTCCATGGTGCTGCGTTGTGATGATTGTATCAAATATCATCTGGGGACCTGCCACGAATTGGGATGCACCACCGAAGAGATCTACGAAGTCTTCAGTGTAGCCAACCTCGTCGGTGGCTCCATTTGCATCCCGCATACCCGTCGCGCAGCAGAATACTGGGAGGAACTGATGCAAAACTAGATTGATGCGTGCCCTTTCAGATCAGCCCTGGATGGCCCCCGTCTGGTCGGTTGTGCTCGGCCTTTGTCTGGTTATGAGCAAAATGAGCCTGGCGGTCCTCAATCCCTTTTACATAGACTGGATGATCAATGCGGGTTGGGACCTCACCGCTCACTATATGGGATGGCACTTTTATAAAGACTCGCCGCTGACTCTGCCACTCGGGACCATTGCCAACTATGCCTGGCCGCAGATCACCAATATCGGATACACGGATTCGATCCCCCTATTGGCTATTCCCTGCCGAATCCTGTTTGGATGGGTCTCTTCGCCCTTTCAATATTTCGGGTTTTGGTATCTGTGCTGTTATTCCCTGAGCATCTTTTTCAGCTGGAAGATCCTGAAGCAAATCGGGATCAATGATATTATCACGCTGATGGGAGGAAGTGTCCTGATCGGCATTACTCCTTTTTTATTGTTTCGCTGGGGCCATGATGCGTTGAGTGCGCAATGGATGATCCTGGCCATATTTCTGGTTTATCTCCAGGCGAAGGATTCCCAGGCAAAAACATTTCGGTGGCTGCTTGCCCTCACTCTGGCATCGGCATTTATACATCCATACCTCACCCTGATGGTCTTTGTACTGACCTTGCCGGCCTGGTGGTCGTATTGGCAGGTCTGTGATATACCCTGGTTGAAAAGGGCACTGACCCTGGCGGGGTTGCTCCTGGGTGTCTTCCTGAGCTGGGCCTTGATCGGTTATTTTCAGATCTCATCCGACAATGCGATCTCATCTGGGTTTGGAGAGTTCTCGGCAAACCTGAATACCTTTTTCAATCCAAGAGAACACAGTGCATTCTTGTCGGCATTACCTTCGGCTCATCCCAATCAATATGAAGGATTTGGCTACCTGGGTCTCGGGATGCTGATCTTACTCGGCCAAAATCTGATCTTTCATCAACACCGTTTTATCCCACGATTCGCCGCACACAAAGGGATGTGGCTGGCCTTGGGTGCCCTGACTGTTTTTGCCTTGAGTCATCAATGGACTCTCGGGTCTGACTATCTCTTTAAATGGGATTTCAAAGATCATTTTACGGGGATGTTCAGATCCTCGGGCCGGTTTATCTGGCCTGCGGCATATGCATTGATGATCATGATTATTATCGGTATCCATCGATTACCCGGATCACCACGCGTCAAACATATCCTTATTCTTCTGGCGTTTGGGATTCAGGTAGCAGACCTTCAGTCATTATGGAAAAGAGATCAACGCCTGGAAGTGACCTACTACAGTTTGGCTGATGCGCCGCAATGGGATTCTCTACTGACCACTTCTGCCAAAGTCATCCTGCATCCTCCTTTTGAAGTTAGTCTGGTCCACTGGAATGATTTTGCGACCCTTGGACTGCGGGTAGCACCGTATCAGATTCCGATCACTACAGGTTACCTCTCAAGATTAGATGAGCCATTAAAATTCAGAAACCAGGATGAGATCCTTCACCTCATGGAAACAGGAGACTTCTCCAGATTCCCAGGGGCAATGGTGGTTACCGGAAAAAACAGTAAAGATGACATCTCCGAACTCCTGAATGCAGGGAAGGTGAAGGTGTGGTATATCAATGAATATTTTGTGATGGTTGCGGATGACCATCCTTTTTCTGACGAACATCCCGAGCCCATTCAAGGTCGGGTTTTTCAGATTGACCTTGGCGAGGGAATTCATGATTTCATGAAGCGCAACAATTCGAACACGGTCCTCCTTACCGTGTCAGATGAAGCCTCAAATAAATTGTGCTCCGAGGCCAGGGATTGGTTTACGCAGGCAAACAGCCAGGTTCAACATCTACAATTCAGAAACAGCTGGTTGGCCATATTCTCACAAGGGGAATTAGTGTGGGAGGCATTTGCATCCACAGATACACTGACTCTGAATGTTGATCGGGAAGAAGTCATCAATTCCTGGGTCGCTCCTGCAGCCATACGGATGGCCTCAGGTGGAAAATTGAATCAAGTGCCCCCTATGCTGGAGGTGAATGGGAAAAATGTGGCTGACCAGCATCGCGGTATCCAGATCGCCGTTGTAGATCCGTCGGGCAAAGTCATTGAGACGGCTTGCTTTGATACCTATACAGATTGTTATACGCGTCAGCGTTAGGGGAGATTTTCGATGTGTGAAACATTCATGATCACAGTGGCCACCGTACATGTGATCCGAAATGAGAATGGCAGCCCGTAATTTCTGAGGGTAACCGCCTCGCTTTTGCCTCCCGACCCGAGCACTTCCTTATCTTCGCCGCATGTCAGATTTTCTCAAAGGTCTCAACCCTGTACAGCTGCAGGCGGTGACCACCATTCAGGGTCCTGTGCTCGTCATCGCTGGTCCGGGATCAGGTAAAACCAGGGTCCTGACCTTTCGGATCGCCTACCTCCTTTCCCAGGGCGTCGCTCCTTCTTCCATCCTTGCACTGACGTTTACGAATAAGGCAGCCCGAGAGATGAAGGAGCGGATCGGCCATGTCGCTGGCCCCAAAGCCAGCCAGGTTTGGGCAGGTACATTCCACTCCCTCTTTTCTCGAATTTTAAGGATCGAGGCCGACCAGATTGGCTACCCTTCTGACTTTACCATTTACGACACTGAAGATTCCAAAAGCCTTATCTCGTCCATCATCAAGGAATGGAATCTGGATAAGGAGGCATACCCCACCAACGCGATCAAAAACCGGATCTCCTCGGCAAAAAGCAATCTCCTGACGCCCAAGGCTTATGAGATGAATTCGGAGCAGATGTCCAATGATCAGGCCAGCCGGATACCTCAGTTTCACAAGCTCTACTCCGAATATGTCGGTCGTTGTCGCAAGGCCGGTGCCATGGATTTTGATGATCTCCTTCTCCAGTTTTTCAGACTCCTGCAAGAGAAGCCAGAAATTGCCAGGAAATACCGGGAGCGATTCAAATACGTCATGGTGGATGAGTTTCAAGACACCAACTTTCTACAATACGGGATCCTGAAGAAGCTGGCCCTCTATAATGGCAGCCCTCGGAATATTTGTGCCGTCGGTGATGACGCCCAGAGCATCTATGCCTTCCGGGGCGCGACCATCGATAATATCCTGGATTTCGAAAAGGACTTTGACGGACTGCAAACATTCAAACTCGAACAGAATTACCGCTCCACCAAACATATCGTAGAGGCTGCCAACAAGGTCATCGGGTATAACAAAAGACAGATCCGGAAGACCATCTGGACAGATCAAGAGGAAGGATCGAAGATCAAATTGATCAAGGCCATCAACGATACGGAGGAAGGCAGACGAGTGATCGACCAGATCATGGAGCTGAAAACCCGGGATCATCTTCCCAATCACGAGATTGCCATTCTGTATCGGACCAATGCCCAAAGCCGGATATTTGAAGAACACCTGCGCCGGCATAATATCCCTTACAAGATCTTTGGTGGTCAGTCCTTCTATCAACGCAGAGAGGTAAAGGACCTCATCGCTTATCTGCGGGCGGTGGTCAATCATCGGGATGAAGAAGCCCTCAAACGGGTGATCAATTTCCCGAAAAGAGGTATTGGAAGTTCGACCATGAGTCAGATGGCAGCAGTGGCCGCTGCTGAATCGATTACCCTTTGGGAGGCCCTGGTCAAGGCAGGTCCGCAAACTCGGTCCGGGAAGGCCATTTCCAAGTTTATCGCCATGATGACCGGCTTCCGAGAAAAGACGGAAACGCTGCAGGCCTATGATCTGGCCATGTGGGTGGCCAAGGAGTCGCGCCTTTATGATGAGTATGCGGGTGACCATACCATTGAGGGGTTGGGCCGGAAGGAAAACATTCAGGCCTTACTGGATGGTATCCAGGAATTCACGGAGAGCGATGAAGAGGAATATACAGGAGAGGTCAAGGACAAATCCCTCGCCTCCTATTTGCAAAATATTGCCCTGCTGACCGATGCGGATGAGGGGACGGATGAGACAGACTTTGTCTCCTTGATGTCGGTACACGCCGCAAAAGGACTGGAGTTTTTGGCCATATTCCTGGTGGGTCTGGAGGAACAACTGTTTCCTTCATTCATGTCGATGAACAGTCAGGATGAGATCGACGAAGAGCGACGGTTGTTTTATGTGGCGATCACCAGAGCTAAGGCGCATCTGTGGTTGACCTTTGCCCAGAGCCGTTACCGTTATGGCCAGATGCGGTATAATGAGCCCAGCCGATTCCTCGAAGAGATCGACACAGACAATCTGGAAGATACCGGCGGAATGGTCCAGGAGTTAGAAGCGGCAACTGCTCCTCCGAAAGCCAGGGTAGGCGGTGCTGCACGACCTGCTGTTCAGGTCGCCGCCTCCGCGAGAAAAATCGATCCGGCAACATTTATACCCAGCCCGTCAACCTCCATTGAAACAGGGATGAAAGTGCTGCATATGAAATTTGGGGAGGGGCTGGTCAAGTTAGTAGACGGTGCCCGGGAGAATCGAGTGGCCACCATCTACTTCAAGGAGATCGATAACCCGGAGCGGAGGATCATGCTGAAGTTTGCCAAGCTGATGATCATCGAATGAGGCACTCCGGTAATTGTTGAATTCGGAGTAAATTCAAGACAATGAATGTAGACGTTGATACCTCCATTGAGATCCGTTGTCCCCGGGAAACCGTTGCCGCTTATGCTGCGGATCCTGATCATGCGCCCGTGTGGTACGAGAATATTAAAACGGTTGAATGGATCACACATCCTCCCTTTCAGGTTGGATCACAAGTAGCCTTTGTGGCCCACTTCCTGGGCAAACGAATGGCCTACACCTATCAGGTCGAAGAATGGATACCCGGTGAACGTCTGGTGATGAGAACCTCAGAAGGCCCTTTTCCGATGGAGACGACCTATGAGTGGTCTGATAGTGGAAATGGCCTCACCCGGATGACCCTTCGCAACCAGGGACAACCAACCGGATTCTCCGCCTGGATCGCCCCTATGATGAGCTGGGCCATGCGCCGCGCCAACCGAAAGGATCTGCAAGCCATCAAGCGCATTCTAGAGTCAGAGGATTAAGGGAAACGTTAGCTATTAGTTGCAGATAGAGACAGCTCTGACGGGTTTCTAGTCCTTCTGCGTTCTGCTGACAAGACAATTTTCAGGGTAAGTCATAGATGAACAGGTCGAAACCATCTGTCATATAAATTTTCCCAGCCGCCTGATCTAAAACACTGAATTGGCTCCAAGTTCTTGAGTCGGGCTTTTCTCCATCTGGAACACCTGGGTGATGAATCCGCATAGCAGGACAGCCCGTTGTATTTCGAAATAACGTCATGATCTCAAAGTTTGTACTGCTTGATCCAAAGTGATAGGCTGGTGATGCGGCTAATTCAGATTGATAAACCGACCAGTATTGATCCGTAGAAAATAGTGCACCATCCTGAATTCGGATTCGAGAATAATTTGGGCTGCCTGCATGTATAAAATCATCATCTACCGAATAGATAGAATAAACATTTCGCCGCCAACGCTCTTCACCCGTGTCTCGATCATGAGCAACGTACAGTTTTTCTCTTTTGTGAAAGACGATGATCAGATCTTGAGCAAGAATGAGTTCTGTCGGGTCACCTTTGGAATAAGGTGTTTTAATGACTTCACTAATTGTCGATTGACTGTTTTGAGTTGTATTGATCTTCATGACTTCATACATGTCCTCCGATCCGGAATAAGCCATATAGTATAACAGTGTATCGCTCGAGGAGGTGCTTACTTTGGGATTAAGGTAATGACCGTATTGAATGCTGAATGAGGCTGTGTCTTTCTGTAAACACTGCATCACTCCTGTGGATGGGTTAAATAGATATAAGGATTCCTCAGATCCACCACCTGGCAGATCTAATTGTGTCGTCAGGATCAGATTTTCTGAGAGGTCGCAATGAAATAATCCTTGAATGTTTTCATTCAGTTTTATATTGGATTGTTGCAGATCGGTTGATAGACTCTATTGTAAATAGTTCAGGTTCAAAGCTAATGTAATATTGAGCACCATAAATGAGGTGGTTGGATTCATTCAATTTGATATTCTTGTAGTTCCCTGCTGATTCCGGCCATGGGATCCCCCAGTTGCGATTCCCAGTCAATGGGTCAATACACATAATTGAATCTTCAGCATTCGTCGAGATGGGAATGATTAATCCGTAAGGTGTTGAGAAAAGAGCCCTTGGAAATTGATAATCATTATCGCTGTATATCAAGGGTGATCTGTAAGAAGGTGCAGGTGCCTCAAGCAAATTGACTGAGTCACAAATGGAGCCGAATTCCTCCTTTTTGCAGGCAGAGAGAATCAGGATACCAAGCAGGCTGAGAGTGAATATTTTTTTCATAAACTGCATATTTTCTTTGCCAAAACTGCAGGTTTATGGATCCAATTACCTTTATTGTGCACTATCACACAGCTTTGGCATTAGTTGCTTCTTCAGGGTTAGGGGCTGTTTTATAGGATCGACTTCGACTGATCCCTTTCCTTTCTCTGCAATGGCATCTGAAGGATCGAGTCCTCAGAGGTTTTCGGTTTCCGAAGGATAGATGATTGGCCGAGATGAGTGGCGTCATCTCTCTTGTAGCTCATGGGTATGATCGATCCTCAATGCCATGATATGAGGCCCGATGCTCGGGATTTTCTCTATGCCGGACAACGTGGTATTGCACAGTTCCGTCCCTTGCGGCAGATAATTTTCACTTTTTTTCAGGTTTTGAAATCCGATCTGGTGATCCAGCTCGTAGATGGGGGTATACAAACAATCCGGCTTTGGGATACACCAACAGGGTAGACTGCCAGACCGGAACCTATTCATCACATCACAACAACAAAATCATGTTGAACAGAATGAAAAAATGGAATCCCCTTAAATGGACACTCGTGTCAGGGGCATTGATCGCAGCCGCATTTGTCATCGCAGCTGACCACATTGACGCCCCTGGAGTCACCAGTGGTAATGGTGGAAGTGTCGGATCGGATATCACCGACCTCTATGCCTTCGCCAACGGCGACAATATGGTCTTTGTCATCAACACTCAAGGACTCTTGTCACCAAGCGCAACAGCATCTGCATCCTTTGATGAGGAAGTGATGCTGGAGATTAACATTGACAACAGCTCTGCGAAAGATCAGATCGAAGATCTGGTGATCCAGGCTACTTTCGAAAATGGGAAAGTACAGGTGTTCGGCCCTGCCGCTCCTCAGACAACAGGACTGAACAGTACCCTGATCTCCGGTGCACCGTCTGTAGAAGTCGGAATTACCAAAGGCAGTACACCTGAGATCGGGGATGCCAACGGGATTAAAGTATTTGCCGGTCCAAGGGATGATCCTTTCTTTTTTGACCTGGGCCGCTACCTGGATATTCTGGGCGGAACCCAACCCGGATTCCGAAACCCGGGTGTCGACGCTTTTGCCGGTACAAACGTCATGGCTTTAGTAGTAGAAGTACCCAAGGCCATGCTGGGAACAGGTGACATCAATATCTGGGCAACCTCCAACCGCAAGCTGTAATTGAACCCCTTCATTGAATCAAAAGTCTAAAACAATACGAATATGAAAATCGCACAGATCTCTCTGATACTCCTCTCTTTTCTGGCCTTCACCGCATGTGAAAAGGATGATGATCAACCGGTTGTTCGCTACGAACAGGAAGACCAGATGGGTCGCCCGGCCATCAATACCGTCTTTGTTCCTTCAGGATCAGCAAAAGATGATTTTAATACAACCACTCCTGCAACGATGGGTGCAACATACAGCACCGTTTTTCAGGATCGACTACTGGCCCTCAACGCGGGGTACACCACCAATCTGCTGACATTGGATGCAGCAACTTTTGCCAGTGTGCTGGCAACAGATGTGCTCAGTGTTTCCCTGACCAAGCCAACCACCTTCTTTGATGGGACCAATGTCCTGACAGGCAGAACCCTTGGCGATGACGTCATCGATGTGGAATTGATCCTCATTTTCGGAGGACCAACCGGCGGGTCAAACCCTGGCTTGACAAGCGACAATGTAGCTGGAAACGACAAGCCTTTCCTGGCTTCATTCCCCTACCTCGCGGCACCGCATAGTTAATCAATCGATGTTGAGGAGAGATTGTGGCTCTGTTACGATCTCTCCTCTTCTTTTTTTAAGATACGCACAAAAGACCACCATGAAAACCATACACCTCCTCTCATTTCTCGGATTTATCCTGTTGGGCGCATGCACAAACCAGCCTGTCCAAATTGCTCAATCCACCGATTATCAAGCATATCTCGCCAATCAGGAAATGCCAAAAAAATACTCACTGGAAGTGGATCGCCAATTCTGGCAGGATCGACTTGCCAATGATCCGGGAGACGAAATCTCAATGATCAAACTGGCCCAGATATTCGCGGCCCGATTCAAGCAAAGCGGTCAACTGGGGGATATTCTCCAATCAGATAGCCTCTACCATCAGGTCCTTGAGCGTCAGTCCTCACCTGCTGCAGGGATTTACCAGGCACTGGCGCAGAATGCGATCACCCAGCATCAATTTCAACAGGCAAAGGGTTATGCCGAGCAAGCTTTGGCCATCGGTGAGCGCAAGGCTGCATCCACACTCGTTCTTGTTGATGTCGCCCTGGAATTGGGAAATGATTATCAGGCGAATGCCCTGCTGAATTCCTTTACGAATCAAAACTCCTTTGCCCATCTGGTCCGCCAAAGTAAACTGAGCGATCATCGGGGCGATCTCGATACATCAATCAAACTCATGGAGCAGGGATTTGAGCGGATCAAAGGCAATGAAGCCCTCTATTGTTGGTCCCTGTCCAACCTGGGAGATATGTATGGACATGCAGGCCGTATCGCAGATGCGTATGCTGCATATCTGGCCGTCCTGAAAACCGATCCTTCCTATGATTATGCGTTGAAGGGTATCGCCTGGATTGCCCTGTCCCATGATGGTAATTATGATGAGGCCAAGCGAATAATACAGGTCCTGCAAGGACGGAAGCACCTGCCTGAGGCGGATCTCTGGCTGGCCGAGATCGCAGAAATAGAAGGGGATGAAGAAACCAAAAAGATCTGCCTCCAACGATTTGTGCAGTCGGTGAATATCCCCGGATACAAGACGATGTATCATAAATACCTGGCGGAAGTCTATGCAGAAGAACTGGGGTTGGTGGCAGAAAGTCTGGCTATCGCCAATGAGGAGATCTCCAGTCGACCCACACCCCAATCGTACGACCTCTATGCCTGGAGTTTATTGCTCTCCGGTCAGGCCGAGCAAGCTCTGGAAATCACCCGGGATTTTGTCGAGGATCGGACCTCCGAGCCGGATGTCCTCTATCATACAGGTATGATCTACCTCGCCAATCGCCAGCTGGAAAAAGCAGAGACATTCCTCAAAGAAGCCGAAGAAAGTGCCTTTGAATTGGGACCTGCCCGAGCGGCGTCGATCCGGTCAACCCTGAAACAGATTTGAATGAGCACACCTTGAAAAAGGCCCCTTTGTCACTCCGACAAAGGGGCCTTTTTACATCAAAGTGGAGCATTCTTGCCAGGAAGAACACTTGGTGATTAAAACCCGATCCGCAGCCCGAGAATGACATTTCGTCCCGGAGCGGTTATTCCTGAACTGTAGGGGCGATATCGGATATCCAGGATGTTTTCTACCCCCCGCTCAGCAGGAAGTTTTCCTTGATTTGATAAGTCCCTTTGAGATTGAGTATGGCCCAGGCGGGTGCATAGGGCAGCCCTTCCATATCCAATGCATACAGGTATTCCTTGCCTTGCTCATCTGGTGGGAGGTCTCCAGAGGCTACTTCTGCCTGGTACTGCCAGGTCAGGTCAGCTTGCCAGGCATTGTGGCGATATTGCAATTGGGCCTGAGTCGTCCAGGGGGCGGCATGGCGCAAGGGAGCCGTGCTGCCATCTTCCAGTTCTTCTACCCCTTTCTGCCAGCTGCTTCGGATACGCAACCGGAAGCCGTATGGAAGCACCGCTTCCACCCCTCCCTGAATGCCCCACACCCGGGCTTGAGCTGCATTTTGCAGGGCCTGGATCTGGCTGAGTTCACCGGCATAGAGCAGTGAATCCTGCCCGTTCAACGAGAAATTCCGCCGGACCATAGCATCGTCCAGAAGGGTATACCAGGCATTGACATCCACCTTTAACCGTTCACCAAAAGTCCGGGCCAGACCCAGGTCTCCGCTCCAGGCATATTCGGGACGAATGTCCGGGTTGGGAACGACAACCGTGCCCGGTGTGGAATCGAACACCTTACCGATATCATCGACATTAGGACTGCGGAATCCGGTGCTGAACATGGCACTGAGTTGCCAGCCGTTAGAAGACCGCCAGATCGCACCAGCATTTCCAGTCAGCCCGCCATTGCGCTGTCGCGCTTCCGTAAAGGGAAGGTTGAAAAATGTCGGCTCAAACCGTGCATCCAGGGTGATGTAGTTATAGCGAACGCCACTTTCCAGCGTCCATCGGTCACTGGGGCGATATTGATACAAGGCGTATCCAGCCCAGGAGGACCAGGTCGAACCATCCGGATAACGACTGGGTGCAGGATTGCTTTCAGACATGGCCAGATCGATATCCTTCCCGGAGGAAGAAACCACATTGAATACACCTTCCAGGCCATAGCTCAACGTCTGTTTGTCATCCAGTGTCCGATGCAGATCGACATTCAACGACCAGGCATCCACAGCTTCCTCGCGAATGCGCCGGATAGGGTCATTCAAGTCCCGATCCCGCCGGCTCTCTTCAGAATACTGATAAGCGAGTGCCATTCGCAGATGATCAAACAAGGGGTGATCGGCCTTGTGTTCCGCTTCCAGATGATGCATCTGCCAGTTTTGGGGGCCATAGGTCCATTCGGCTGAACGGAGGGTATTGCCTTTCGGCCGGATCAAACGATCGTAGCGGGGCACATCTCCGGTCGTCGACAAATGAAACCCATATTCAATGTCCCAATGGTCATTGGGCATAAAGCGGACCTTTTGCATCAGGTTGAGTTGGCGATAGCCACTACCCAACTGGATGATGGGATCTATATTGATCAGGACAGTATCCCTTGAGGGAAAACCGGGAACAAAAGTCGGTCTGAGATATTCGTCCGGCCCATGGCGGCCCATACGCAGATCTTCATAATCTGTCAGGGTAGCACTGGACAGGAAGGCCCATCGTTTTTTACCGTAATGCAGATCGAGGTGCATAGTCTTTTCATTACTTGCACTGGCAAAGCGCAAAAAGGCTTGTCCTCGGACAGGATTGTCTCCTTCAGGAATAAGCGTGGGCTGCCGGGTGGTAAACAACATCACGCCTCCAATGGCATCACTGCCGTAGAGGAGAGACCCCGGCCCGAGGATGATCTCGGTCTGGTCGAGCGTCAAGGGATCCAGGGCGATCACATTCTGGAGGTTGCCACTGCGGAAGATGGCAGTATTCATCCGAACACCATCGACACTGATGAGGATGCGATTGGCTGCGAAACCTCTGATCATGGGACTGCCCCCACCCATCTGGCTTTTCTGGATGAAAACCTGACCAGATAGGCCGAGAAGGTCGGCTGCCGTCTGCGGATTTTGAAGACGTACCTCACCCGGTCGGATGACAGCCAGTGGTTGCGCCGATCGTTTCATCGGCTGCGACCATCGAGTGGCTGTTACCGGGATAGCGCCAAGGAGGATACTGGATTCATGAAGGTGAACCTTATAGTCCACCAGGCTCAGCTCTTGAACAGTAATGCGTTTTGGATCATGCCCGAGATAGGAGATGATCAATGTATCAGATTTGTTGAATGCCTGAATATCGGCTTGTCCCCGATTGTCCGTCACTGTCGCATGAGTGAAAGATTGGTCGGTGACAGAAGCGCCGATCAGTGCATCGCGGGTCACCGCCGACTCCACCGTGATGATTTGTCCAAAGAGTGGAATGGAAGCGATCAGGCTGACGATCACAAGCATGGATCGATGAGTGAATGGCATCATCATATTTGTTGAAGGGTAAACGAAATTGATTCTGGGCCAACCTGGCCGGGAGTCAAGCGATCAACTGAGGAGGAGGTGTTGGCGGATGGAGGTTGAATTGACCTGGCTTTTCAGCGTGGCGATCCGAAGGAGAGGTAGCCTTCAGATCCGCAACAAGTGGGTGTTCCAACGGTGGGTCGGGAGGACAAAGTTGCTTGAGAAAATGAGACCAGGTATGTTGCATGTGGGCGCTGAATGGATCAGGAGCCCATCAGTCGGGCGAGCAAATCATTCAACTCTGCTTCAAAGGCGGCCTCATGGTGGTCTGCCCAGGCCATGAGGATCAGACTGTCAGGGGTCCGAACCGCAGAGACAACATCATACATCATCCCCTGGTGCCGAAACTCATCACTCTTCATCCATTGAAAGTCAGAGGGCACGGTTCCATCAGCGGGTAGGGCCATCCGAAAGAGGGATGCTTCCGGGATGCCCTTGAGGATGCATTGCTTGGCTTCATGACGCAAGTGATCCCGATGTAAAGTGGATCCGGTCCAATAGGCCAGGGTCGGCAGCAGGAAGATAAATGCCAGTAGGATAGCCAACATAAGACGCATGGCCGAAAGATACGGGGAATCTATACGAAGTGTTCCTGATGAATGTTCTTGATGAACCTATGATCCAGATCAAGTCAGGAGCTGCCTCGAATCAATGAGGTGGCAACAGGATTGGGCTAAGTTGCAGTATCAGATTCCAACAACCAAATGCTCAACACTATGTCCTCACATCCGTACGATCTCATCAGGTATCGCTCTCCAGAACAGTATGAAAATCTCACCGGGTAGATCGCCCACCACATTTCCACTGGTCTCCTCACCTCCTTTTCTCCATAACTCCTCACCTGAACAAATGGATCTCCGCACAACATATATGGGTCTTGAACTCTCCTCACCGATCGTCGTATCGGCCTGCCCGCTTTCAGAAAACCTGGAAAATATCCTGCACATGGAAGATGCGGGTGCCGGAGCGGTGGTGCTCTTCTCACTTTTTGAGGAGCAGATTCGCAAGGAGGATCAGTTGATGGATACCGACCTCGAAAACACGGCGAATGTCAATCCTGAAGCTTCGGGTTATTTCCCGGATTTCGATGATTATCATGTGAGTTCTGAAGCCTATCTCGACCTGATCCGACAGGCCAAGGCTCGAGTGGATATTCCGATCATCGGCAGCCTCAATGGGGTCAGCAGTCAGGGGTGGATCGACTATGCCCGCCAGATGGAAGAGGCTGGAGCAGATGGCATCGAAATGAACATCTTTTTCATTCCAGCAGAAGTGGGCATCCGAGCTCAGGAGGTGGAAAGCCGCTATCTGGATATCGTGCGCATCGTGAAGAAAACGGTTTCTATTCCCGTGTCAGTCAAACTGAATCCCTATTTCAGTGCGATGGGGACCATGGCTGCAGATCTGCGCGATGCCGGAGCGGATGCCCTGGTTCTGTTCAATCGATTCTATCAACCGGATATCGATATTGAACAATTGCGACTCATCTCGGATTTGCAATATTCTGTGGCCAATGAGATTCGCTTGCCCTTGTTGTGGATCGGCATCCTGCACGGAAGAGTACCGGTATCCCTGGCCGCATCCTCCGGGGTGCAGACTGCCGACGAGGTGGTGAAATATCTCCTGGCCGGTGCAGATGTGGTCATGACCTCATCCTCACTGTACAAACACGGCATCGACTATCTCGATCAGATGAACAAGGATCTGGCCCTATGGATGGAGCGTCATCAGTACCCCACCTTAGAGGCATTTCGGGGTGTCATGAGCCAGAAGAATATTGTAGACCCGACCGCTTACGAGCGGGCCAATTATATCAAGGTCATAGAAGGGCAGAAGTAGGGAGGATCGTTGTGTTCTGACGATGTTAAATGTTATTTCGTTAAGGCGTTATTTCGAATGAACTTCTTGTCATGGTGACTTTAGTCTCCATCACAAAATACTCCCTTGACGAATAAACGAATAAACTCATAAACGAATAAACCCATACCTGTTCGCCGAGGCGGAAACGAATAAACGTCAATGCAAGGTGTTATTGTGTTAAGGCGTTATTGAGTTATTTCGAAAATAACTTCTTGTAAAGGTGACTTTAGTCGCCAGGATAAAATACACTCTGATCGAATAAACACGCGATCATGAAGTCATTTTGAATGACAGAATTTGGTGACTGGCGATCCGTAGATCTATGTATCCACTGTTGCCAGCCCTGAAGGGGTGGAATGAATGAGGAATGAGGAATCAGGAATGAAGAATGAGAAAGTCGAAGGCGGAAATCGGAAGTCATGACTTTGCCTGAAAGCGGTTTCAAGCCCTGAAGGGGCGTAAGAACAGAGCATCCCGCAACGCGGGATGAATGGAACCAAACCCCACCCGAAAAGCCCTGAAGGGGCGCAAGGAATGAGGAATCTGAAATGAGGAATCAGGAATGCCTGTCCGCCGGTCGAAGCAGAAGGGATGAGGAGCTATTTCGATATTTTGTTATTGGGTTATTTCGACGGTCAAGACTAATCAGGCAAGCACAAAGCACAAAGCAGGAACTTGGAATAAGGAACGCAGGAACGAGGAATGTTTACCCGCCGCAGGAGGGCCTGTCCGCTGTGGCGGGAGAAAGTCGAAGGCGGAAATCGGAAGTCATGACTTTGCCTGGAAGCGATTTCAAGCCCTGAAGGGGCGCAAGAACAGAGCATCCCGCGTTGCGGGATGAATGGAACCAAACCCCACCCGAAAAGCCCTGAAGGGGCGCAAGGAATCAGGAATCTGAAATGAGGAATCAGGAATGCCTGTCCGCCGGTCGAAGCAGAAGGGATGAGGAGCTATTTCGATATTTTGTTATTGGGTTATTTCGACGGTCAAGACTAATCAGGCAAGCACAAAGCACAAAGCAGGAACTTGGAATAAGGAACGCAGGAACAAGGAATGTTTACGCCGCAGGAGGGCCTGTCCGCTGTGGCGGGAGAAAGTCGAAGGCGGAAATCGGAAGTCATGACTTTGCCTGGAAGCGGATTCAAGCCCTGAAGGGGCGCAAGGAATCGCAAGGAATCAGGAATGCCTGTCCGCCGGTCGAAGCAGAAGGGATGAGGAGCTATTTCGATATTTTGTTATTGGGTTATTTCGACGGTCAAGACTAATCAGGCAAGCACAAAGCACAAACAGGAACTTGGAATAAGGAACGCAGGAACGAGGAATGATTACCCGCCGCAGGAGGGCCTGTCCGCTGTGGCGGGAGAAAGGCGAAGGCGGAAATCGGAAGTCATGACTTTCCCTGGAAGCGATTTCAAGCCCTGAAGGGGCGCAAGGAATCAGGAATTTGAAATGAGGAATCAGGAATGCCTGTCCGCCGGTCGAAGCAGAAGGGATGAGGAGCTATTTCGATATTTTGTTATTGGGTTATTTCGACGGTCAAGACTAATCAGGCAAGCACAAAGCACAAAGCAGGAACTTGGAATAAGGAACGCAGGAACGAGGAATGTTTACCCGCCGCAGGAGGGCCTGTCCGCTGTGGCGGGAGAAAGGCGAAGGCGGAACTCGGAAGTCTTGACTTTGCCTGGAAGCGATTTCAAGCCCTGAAGGGGCGCAAGAACAGAGCATCCCGCAACGCGGGATGAATGGAACCAAACCCCACCCGAAAAGCCCTGAAGGGGCGCAAGATCAGATGGTGCCAATCGGGAATGAGTGACAATACGATCGAGAAATCAACCATACAGAAGTTGAATCCTATTGCCTCATGTTAAATCTTAAAAATGGATGGTGACAAGAACCCAACCCTGAAGGGGGTGAATAGAATAGACGGCTGTCGCTTAAGTGAATTCTGCCAATCAATCGATGATAATCACCTTTGCACCGCCCTCGGATCTGGCCAGATGCGGTTGGCCATCATCCCCAACGATAAAAGTCTTACCTGCATCTAAGAATAGAGTCTCGCTTTCGCGATGTTCCAATATTAATTGGCCATCCAGGACCTGAACAATATGACCTTTGACACACCAATGATCAGCGAGATAATCCGGGCTGAACTGAGCCAGGCGTATTCTGATCTCGCCGATTTCTACCTGGCTTACCGTGATCGTCCCCTGAGCACCCTGAACGATAACAGTCGGACAGGTATTCCAATCGATAGCCAAAGGGTCGCATGTAGGGATCTGCATATTGGTTCAGATTTGTGCTAGCGGTTTTACCGGAGTGGTCAATTCGATCTGATGATTATCCGGATCTTGAAAATGTAATGAGTGGAAGTAGATATGATCCTGGATGGTGAAGGGGATATCCAGGTCTTTCAAATGGGTCTGAGCAAGAAGAAAATTATTCGCATCGACTTGGAATGCAATGTGATCGATCCGTACAGGCGTCGTGGGGTTTGGTTGTCCATCTTCATCCTGCTTCACAGGGAAAATGGCAATGCCCTGATCACCAGTCATCATCATGATGGGGTAGGGGGTCCATTCAGGTACATGAATTCGAACAAGGCCTAGCACTGCATTATACCAACGCGCACTTCTTTCCGGGTCAGATGCCTTGATGGCGACATGGTCGATGTGTTGGAGCTGGATCATGTATATATGAAGGTCAATCTATCAGAATGAGTGTGCCGGAGTAGTTGATGGCTCCATCTATCCGGATGGATATGGGATAGAGACCCGCGGGCAAGTGACCTCTTTCGATCAGGTATCCGTCAGGCATTTTTGTGACCGGGCATTGAACAACTTTTCCTATAGCATCGGTGATAACCAGCTGCATATCTTGATGATCTAAATGAGGCACAGTAACTCGTGTTTGGCCAGACCATGGATTGGGTGAGATCCGAAGGCCTTCGGCAGCGAGATCCGGCTGAAGGACTTTCGACGCATATTCATCACAGTCGATCATCTCATGCCCCATTCGGACATACAGATCATCGAAATAGGAATCATTGTCCGTGCCAGCCAGCCGCGTACCCGTCAATACCATTTGTACGGTTCGGGTCGCAACAGGAATGATCATGGTGTTTTCCACTTTTGTCCAGGTGCTGTTGAACGTGGACAAGACCTGGCTTGAATCAACCGGTTGGCCGGATGCATCCAGGAATATCAAGCGGATCTCAGGCAGATCTGAGCCACTGTAGTCGGATAGCCAACCGCCATATTGTACCGGATATTGACCGGTCTTGATCGAATCGGAATAAGCAGATACATCAATATCCTGAAAACATCGGGCAAACGCGCTTTCTGTGCAAAGACCTCCCACAATGAAGTACCGGTCACCCGAATGCGGAGTAGTCCCGTCACAGACATTGGCCGTCAGGGCTTCGACGATGCCGTCGGTGATCGTCCAGAGAGCCAGGCTGTCTTCAGCTCCTGGATTGACGAGCAGATTTGAGGGAGCTTGAGAGGTCCCTGTCGAAAAGGATACCGCCGAAGACCAGTCACTCCAGTTAAATTCCCGGTCGCGATAACGGACCCGCCACCAATACACAGAGTTTTCTTCCAGATCCGTAATGATCTCATCCGTCAGGTCATCTCCCGCCTGGGTGTCTTCTTCGAAATACCAGTTTTCATAATTCTTCCATTGGTCTTTTACAGGAGCCGAAAAGTCATTAGCCGCCAGGGCTACCTGCCAGTGACTTTGGCCGTGACTTCCATTTTCGGCAGAAGCAAAATCCGTGGCTTTGAGGGTGACACAATCCGGACTGACCGTTTCGTTCACCGGAAAAATGGGATCAG
The DNA here is from genome assembly GCA_942490895.1 of uncultured Saprospiraceae bacterium. Taxonomy (GTDB): domain Bacteria; phylum Bacteroidota; class Bacteroidia; order Chitinophagales; family Saprospiraceae; genus JAGNXB01. The sequence continues at coordinate 17,866 of CALNZC010000050.1, read as the reverse complement.
GAGGAGCGACTTCAGAATGCCTGGATCGAATGACCAATGAATCCGTCACCTCATTGTCACGAGGAATGAACTTGTTTCCTCTGCTGATCCGTTTTACAGTCACCTGAGGATCTTCACCAGCAGTCACTGCCAGCGACACAAATCCCCATTCATCCTGGGAGACCGAAAATTCATCGTAATCGAAATTCGGGTATTCGCCCCAGTAGTCAATGGCACCGCCTCCGGAGGCGACATTGATCCACAAATGTTTGTGATCCCGGGATTGTCCTCTCGAATAACCATGCGTATGGCCGAAGAAATGAATACTGGGCTTGCCACAGGCTGTAGAGAAGTCTTCCAGACGTTGAATCACTTCTCCGGTATAATTGGATTCACCCGGAGTCCACAGTTCAGACTTATGGGGATGATGCAATTGTGCAAATACAAAGTCGATCGAATCAGCTGCGCATGTTTTTGTGAGCAGAGTGTCCAGCCAGGCCAATTGTTCCAGATTGGAGAATGGGGAATTGGAATCGAGACCGATGATCCGGATATTGCTATAATCCTTATACCACCAATGCTCTTCAAAGCCTGGCGTGCCATTTTCAGGTAATCGAAAAAATTGAAAATAATAGTCCGCATTCGCCTCGTGATTTCCCAGGACGGGGTACATCGGTATTCGTGCGAGTAATTCCTTGGAAGGTTCAAAAAACTGGGTCTGCCATTGGGCATAATTGCTTCCGGTATTGACCAGATCTCCAGGAATCATCACCAGGGCAAGGTGGTCAATGATATCACCGCCAAAGGTTTGTTGAAAATATTCGATGATCCCCTCTTCGACGATCTCCCGAAATTTGTCCGGATTATTACCATCTCGTTGTACATCGCTCATCGCGACAATATGGGTGTCGTCCTCATGGCTGGCATGGCCATGTGTTCGGAAAGAATAGATTTCCGATTGAGCCAGTCCCGTCTTTACCCGATAATAATAAGTGGTATGATGCTCCAGTCCCTCCAATAAGACCTCATGCATGCGACTTTGATCCGGAGTGGTTACGGCAGTTCCTGAGGTGCTTTTTCCCAGGTTGGCCTCCAGACCCCATTCTACGATCGACTCATCACCACTATCTGTTTCCCACAGGATATACATAGAGTGCGGGGTGGCATCCTGGAGGTAGGGGCCGATCAGGATGTTTTGCGCTTGTCCAGAAAGGACAGAAAACATGATGAATACAGGGAAAATGAATTTCATGCCTTGAGAAGTTATTCTGGTTGATTGTGTTTGGCCTCATAGATGCCAAGCTTGCTACCACCAGGGAGGGTGACCAGGGTCAGCAGACCCCATCCTTCATCTTTCACTGCAGTGAAGGGTATGGATTCTTTGGTTAACCGGGTGGTGAGGGCAATGATATCGGCGCAGACCAGGTAGAACTCGGACGCGCGGTCTTCTTCGGCCGGATGAAAAGCGACCTCGGAAGGGGGCAGTCGGAAGATCAGCCAGCCGCCACCTGCATCTACAAAGGGGAAGTCCAGGACATCGCGAAAAAAAGCTCGATCAGCCTCTGCATTCTGGCTGTAAATAATGGTGTGTGCTCCGGTGATCATTAAAAGAGGGTATGGTTGTACCCCAAGGTCGGAAGAAATTCCAACTGAGCACGGGTCCCGGTAGGGGATTAGTCCACTTTGATGAAAGGGATAGCCAGTTGACCGAATTGTACCCAATACAACCCGGGAGACAGGTTTCTGGTGTCGATCACCAATGTGTGGGGATCTGTTTGGGTATAGTGGATCGGAATGGATTGACCGAAGGTATTAGTCAGACTCAAGACCAGTTGATCTCCGTCAATTGGCCGGGTCATCTGGATCGAGCAGTAGTCCGAACAGGGGTTGGGAGCGAGATGAACATCATCTTCAGGCAATGGATCTACTGCACTGGCAAAGATGTACTCATAGGCCCCGATATCCACGCCATCTCCCTGAGGCCTGGTGATGCCGTCCCGATCAACAGGCGGGGCCACCATGGGATCTGCTTGATCGATGGCCGGACTCCCGGCAACCAGGTGGAAGTCGGACATCGAATAATCCGCAAAGTTGAGTCCGTAGGCTGTCGTATTGGCCATGGTCATATTGTGGCTTTCTTCCGCATCCACACTAATGGTATTGGCCAGGTTGTTTTTCACCACACACCCCTCACTGGGCGTGCCATCCTTATTGTCAGTGATCAGAATCCATGAAGGACCTGGCGTGATTCCAGGGGTTGGGTCGATGACTGTATTGTTGATCACCCGACAATTGATGGCCCCATACAAGGAAATGCCATGCCAGTGATCGACGGAAATGACATTGTTTTCAATGACCCAATCCGTGAAAGGACCGTCGAAACAGCCGATCCCCTGCAAGGGCCCTCTGAACGGTTGATCCGGATCGTCATAATTCAAGATGGTATTTCCTCGGATGATCACATCGCTGACATTATAGGTGCCCAGATTGAACGACTGGATCCCATCGTCATGATTGTCATTGATGTCAAAGCAATTTTTAATCAGATTCCCTTCGATCAATTGATGTGCACCCAACGCCCGCATACCATCTCCGGCAAAATTGATGACCTGGTTATTTCGGGCCACGAGACTGTCGCCCACCAGGCTGATCCCCATGTAGATATTGGTGACCAGATTATCTTCGATCAGGACATGGTCACCGTAGATGTTCATGCCGTTGGTGGCACGATTCAGCCATTCGTCCAGGGTCCAGTCCCAACTGTCCGCACCACTGGTGATGGTGCAATTTCGGATCTCCATATGGTCAGCTGGTCCCCGCCAGCCATGTGATTCCACAAAGAGGAGATGCTCATTAGTATAATATCCATAAGGTTCTGTACTGATGGTCAGTCCTTCTATGCGCCAGTAGGCGGATGATCGGAGGTGCAAGGTGGCCAGGATGGGCTGGTGATCCGGAGCGGCCATGATGGTGATATATCCCGAATTGACATGCCGATCGATCTCCACTGCGCCATGCAAGCCACTCAGTAAGATCAGGGTATCGCCGGACTGCACGGGTCCGCCCACATTTTTGGGAATGAGTTGGCTAGTGGCCGGGTCATAGGGGAGGGGAGAATATTCCTGCGTCTCCACCAGGTTGGCCAGGATGACCTCTTCCAGTGAGGGCCAGGGCGCTGTAAGCGTGCCTGGATTGTTCAGACTACCATTGACCGGATCCAGGTAGAAGGAGGCGGCCAGGCCAGGCAGGGTCATAAACACGGTGAAGGTGATCGCAAGCCAGGTTCGCATCTGCTATATCTTTAGGTGTAGACTGCAAACATAAGCCAAACTGCTGCCTGGGGGGCCTGGACGTTCTCATATATGCGCCGAATAAAGGGCTTGGATAGGTTGTTGGCAGTAGTTTTTATTTATCCATTCCAAATTCAAGTTGGCGTTTGTATTCTTTTTCATCAAAATAACCTTCTGATACTTGTATGAATCCATCATCGTTTAAAGTCCATTCCTCAAATCCGCTAATGTTCACTTTATTTCCAGTCCCATTGCTTCCGTTATTTGTTCCAGTCAGCGTCCAATAGAATCGTGTTTTGTCCGATTTCGTAATTAGACTATCCATTGAAACAATCATATCCGGGAACGTTTCCATAAAGCCCTTAACAACATCTGAAATGGCATTTTTTCCTTTTGCGGTTTTTCCGTTGTTGATGGTTAGTTCGCCATCTTCAGCAAAAAAAGAAGACACAAAGTCAGGTCTTTGACTGCACCACACTTGTGCGTAGCTCTTGGCAAAAACCTCCAAATCAAATTTTTTCAACTCTTCTGGTAATCGTGTATTCGTGAAGGAGGCGTTAATGAATTTCCATTCACCATCTTCTTTGATCAGAGTAAAATTGTCGATGTTATGGGTTCGTGGAACACCATATGAATACAATGTAGCATCAGCCCAAACAAAGGCAATTTGTCCTTTATTAATAAGAATTTTATATTCATTGACAGGCTCAAAATAGGGCTTGCGTTCCCCTTGTTGAACACGATCAAAATATTCATCTATCGTGGAGACGGAATTTTTCCAGACACCGTCTCGAAATATTGCAATGCCAAGGTTTGTTTTGTCTGAGGTGATAGAATCCAAACCCTTAAAGTCAGAATTACCTACAAATAGCAATAACTGTTCTACTTTGGCTATTAGTTCTTCTTCCTCTGGATTCAGTACTTTTTCTTCCTGTGCTTCAGGAGCGTTTTTAGTCAATTTTGTTCCATCTTGATTTGACTGACAACTGATAAAAAGGCTGGTAAGTACTATGCATGATAATGCCAAATGACTCAATGTTTTTTTCATAATTGGTTTTATAGATGCGGGTAACGGTTCGTACAAATGGCGTGTACCTGCATAAGGTGCATGAACAATTTTTACTTTGTGTGTGCCTCGAATGGCAAACGACTCAGTAATATAGCTATTCTTAGTAAGGCGGAACCGGGTTCAGAAGAGAGTTCAGATTAGCTGGGGAGTAAGCCAGAGCGATCCTGAAGAGTGACCGACCGATCTCGAAGAGTGAATGTCCGGGGGACATTCAAGGGAGGGAACAGCGAAGCGGGTGGGCAGGCTGTCCAGAGGCGACATCAAATCGAAGGAATCCAGCCTCGCCGGCAGGTGAGGGTGCCGCGCCGAGGGTTGGGGTACTGTGGTGTCCTTGTCCGACTACTGGCGAAAGAGTTGCTCTCTGACTGATAACTGCGGTCAGGGCCAAATACTCGATGATGCTTTGTTGTTATTTGATTATTGGGTTGTCAACAGACGCCCCTTTCGCCTTCAAATACTTGGCTTCCAGGTAAAACGTACCAAATGGTACCAGCGATGCCAAGAAGACCATCACGCTAAAGCCGAATGTCCATTTGTAATGAATAGCACAGCGTAGTCCCAAAACACAATACAAGAGAAACAATAGGCCATGTGCCATGCCGACAAAATAGTTGGGTTCCAGTATCCCATACATATACTTCAATGGCATCGTCAATCCAAACAACAAATAACTGATGCCCTCCAGGATGGCGATATGACGGAAGAATCTTAATTGTGACAAATGATGGCGTTTTATTGAGCGTGTGTATGAACTGAGAACTGGGGGGTAACAAAGAGGGGTTGAGGATTGTTCCAAAGAGTTCGATTATTTTCTAGAGTTGCTATTATTTATCATGTAGACGTTTACCCTGCGCCTTGATTTCTTATTGCGTCTGATAGTTCAGGGATATGGAGTGGCCACAACGATGGTAAGTCTGATCTCCTATCAATTATGATGCCGCCAATGGCAAATGCCTCTCGAATAGCTATGCTTAGTGAGGGAGTAACAGGGGGGCAAAATGCCGGAATGTTAGCCAAACACGTAACAGGACGTCGCTTTCAAAGAGGATAAGTTCCTGGAATAGGGGGACACCATGGTCCGGAATTCACGCCCCTTCACTTCCCAGCAGGCCTTTTCCTGCCTTCAATCGCTCCATCGCCTCCTTCTTGAAGGCTTCGAAGTCAAACTGTTCAGTTTTCATAAGTCAATGATTTGAGTGTTCAATTCTTGAATCATTGACACACTTTATGAAACAGTCTCCCGCCCACTCGATTCTGTGCTGGTTTTTATCTTTTAATATCTCACTGTAAAAACACTTTCACTTTGAGATTTTTCAATTGTAGTTTGTAGATCATCATTTTCTCCCTTCTCGTAATAGATGCCACTAGCAAACTCGCAATCAGTTTTATTGTCTATCCATCTCCATTCGTGATTCCAGTTTTGTAATTATTGGTAATATGTGGGTGGTGCAAAATCACATTTGGATTTTCCAACTTAAACAATCTATTGAACTGGTTTAACTTCTTTCTTCTCTCTCCTTTTACGACTTTCTTTACTCTTGGAGAGAATAATTTTAAATCATGACATCCCAATATTAATACTCTATCAACCGAATAAGTGTAAATATGAGAATCAAAAGAATACAGTTTTATTTTTATTTTTTTGATCATAGGTAGTTGGATAAGATTTGCCTGTTATGTTTACAATTTTTTGGTTCATACAATTATACATACTACGCTTTGAATAATTGGAAATCCAGAATTGTAACCTATACCATCAATTCCTAAACTGAAATGTTTTATTCTATTTTTAATTAAGCCCATTGTTTTATTTGGTATTTCTCAATTTTTCTTCTACGATTTCATATATCAATTCCTTGAATTCTGATGTTGTTATATACTTTCAAAATTAATGGTATATTCCAAAATCCACCTGGAACAATAAAGTAATCAATTGTGATAGAGTTATCTCTAAGTATTAATGACAATTTATTCATCAACTTGGTAAAGTCAATATTCTCACGTGAAGTCACCAGTCTACCAATTTTAAATCTTTTTTCAAAGTTCATTTCTAAATATTGTTTTCTTGCACGATAGTTTTTATGAAGCGGTTTCAAGAAGTGCTTTTCTGTCCCCCGAAATCAAAGCTGGCTACGGAGCGAAAACCTTGCTGACAGCCCTTCACCCGCCATAAGCTATATGCGTTGTGTGTGCCTCCTCGAATGGCAAATGCCTCACTAATATAGCTATTCTTAGTGAGGGAGTAACCGGCCTCAAAAGTGAGTCCGGATTAGCTAGGGAGTATGACTGAGCGATCCCGAAGGGTTGATGTCCACAGAGGACATCGAAGCGAAGGAACCGTAGAGCGGGTGGGCTGGCCTGCGGGCAGGAGTAACGACCTGAACCGCTAGCAAGCTGTAAGGTGTGGCGGGGGTGGTTGGGGGTGACCCCTGCACTGAAGTCAACAGGACTGCAAAGGTCGGTACGGACGAATAGAAACTGGATAAGAGGCCACTGTGAATGGGGTAAGATGACCGACCGAACCCGCGGAAGCGGGTGAATGTCCGTTGGACATTCAAGGGAGGGAACCGCGAAGCGGGTGGGCTGCCATACTAACGCCCACGAGAAAAGTTCACTTTGGTAGATCCAGCCGGGATTGACTGAAAGCTAATTGTCTTACCGAGGGAGGTCTCTCCAACCACGAGTTGGTCGAGGAGAGAAGTCAGCCGAAGCCATAGTAATCCGTTGGTTGACGGATGAAGGGCCGAACATGAATAGGCTTTAAATGAAGGCGAGAGTTAGTGGGTATTAAGGATTGTATTCCACACTTGCTGATAGCTTGCCATTAAATGGAGCCGCCAAAGTATTGTTAGATGATAGGTACATTACTATCCAAGGAGAATCTAAATCTGGCGTACAAGCAAGTATGTGCCAACAAAGGAGCAGGTGGGGTAGATGGAATGCAAGTTGCGGACCTGAAGAACCACCTGGCCCGGAATGGGTTACAACTTACTAGCCAGATATGGTCAGGGAATTATCAACCCAGCCCGATCAAAGGAGTCGAAATACCTAAAAGTAATGGCAAGTCGAGAATGCTCGGAGTGCCAACAGTTACAGACAGGCTATTTCAACAGGCACTACATCAAGTGCTGGAACCATTGTTCGAGCCAGATTTCCAACCGCATAGCTACGGATTCCGCCCTCAGCGCAACGCTCATCAGGCTGTAAAGCAATCACTGAAACACATCAATGAAGGGTATCAGTATGTGATCGACATCGACCTCGAATCGTTTTTCGACAATGTGGATCATTCTATACTTCTGGATTTGATTTTCAGGAAGGTTAGTTGCAGGTTGACGATGAAACTTGTGCGCAAGTTTTTACGAGCCCCGATACGTATCAACGGGAGACTGCACAAACGAAGAAAGGGAGTGCCACAAGGTTCTCCCCTGAGTCCTTTACTCTCAAATATTCTACTCAACGAGTTGGATATAGAACTCGAGAAACGGGGACATCGGTATGTGCGTTATGCCGACGATTTTAGTATCTACGTTCGAAGTAAGTTCGCAGCTAAAAGAGTGGGGAATAGCATCTTTAAATTCCTTAAAGATCAACTCCACTTGCCGATCAATCGGGTGAAAAGTGGAATTCGGCGCCCTTTGCAGTTTGTCACACTAGGCTTTGGCTTTGTGTCAAGCTATAAAAAGGGTTCTAGGGGTCAATACCAATTGGTGGTTTGTCAGAAAAAGTGGTCTGAACTGAAAATGAAATTGAAAGTTCTGACTCGGAAGACGACCCCATTGAGTTTTGATGAACGAATCCAACGTCTCAACTGGCTGATTCGGGGCTGGGTGAACTACTTCAAATTGGCGTCTATCCATTCCAAGCTTAAAGCGATAGACGAGTGGCTCAGAAACAGGCTCCGGTATTGTATTTGGCACCATTGGAGGGCGGAGCGTTAAGAAAATGTCCAGTGGACATTTTTAGCGAACGAGCCAGCCTGCGGGCGGAGAACGGAAAAGGAAGAACCTAGCTCGCCTAGGTGTTATCCCTGGTCTGGCTTATGCCTGGAGCAGGAGTAGAATGGGTGGATGGCCTATTGCCCAAAGCCCTATTCTCGGCTCCACCATTACCGTTGCTCGTTTAAAACTTAGAGGTATATCTCTATGATGGACTACTATCATCTACGCCGGTTAAGTTCATGAACCGCCGAATACGAGACCCCCCGAGGCCTCGGGGTTCGGTGGTGTGAGAGGCGCACTCCGTCGCTATTTAGCGGCGGAGCCGCCTACTCGATTCTATGTAGTTTTCTCTGTTTCAAACATTTCATCAATTTCACTTCGATTGTAGTCCAAAATCCAAGAATTCAAATTTTTATAAATAGGCTTTAAAACATCTAATCTGTTTGACCAAATATCACAGCCTCTATCATCATATATATTAAAGCCAGCTTGGTTTTTTGGTGAGAAAAAATAGACTCTTTGAGTAATAAATGGTTCACCGCCCATTTCCAAAGATGCAATTCCTTTGATTATTGCTTTGACTTCTATATTTGACAAAGTAATTCGTCCTATTGAAATATCGCACTCAATTTCATCTTTTGAGATCTTTTCAATTTTATTACCTTCCGAATCTTTATCATAATAGGTTTGGTCGAAAGGCCCTTTAATTCTCTTTAATTCGTGCTTCTTCAAGATTGAATTTAAATAGTTTTCCTTTATTTCTTGATCGATCTTTATCCAACTATTTTCCCATTCTTCTACAACAAGTATTATTTCATTTTCGCCTATTAGTTGTTCATATATTTCACAACCTCTTTTAGTGGCTTGTTCGATTCTTTTTGCATTATCATCGTTACCTTCTCCACCCAATTCGAATCTAATTCCGAATTTTCCATAAATCGATTCTATTCCTGAGTTGGGAAGTAACCGATCTAATTCTTTTCGTATTGTTTTATTCATTTGAGTTTTTCATTTATCTAATTACATAGAACGTTGCCGCTAAGATAAGGCGGGATTTCGAAGTGCGTTTCTGTCGAGCCGTGAAAACCTAGCTAAGACGAACACAGCTGCGTTTCACACTTCGCCCCGCTTTGTTTTAGCAATTGTTGGCAAACGTTTTTTTATTCTAAAGTTTAATCTCTTGTCTCTCACATTCACTTCCCATTTCACCGAGGATTAAAGTTGCAGAACCTTCTCTTAAAAATTCAGTGCTTTCTAAAATTGGTTTTACACAGTCATAAATTGCCTGTGCGCTCGGTCCGTACATATACATAAAACCATCACTTAAGTCGGTTGCGATTTCATGTCCATCATAATCACCAAGTTCATTCTTTTCAATTTCATTCTTTAGTAAGTCGCTCAATCGATAGAGCTCATCTAAACTGTCAAAGCCATAATTAAACGTGAGTTTTAGGCATTGTTCTTCAACCTTTGACTTTTGAGTCTCGCTATTACTCGCTTTTTTGAAAAGTTTGCTAAAAAAGCTCATTGTTTGATCTTTTTAATGTTTGCCAACGACTCGCATACCTGCAGGTGGGGCGTTTAGCCCCACTTGCCAGATATGCATTGTTCTCTTCCGTATTTTAATCTATTCTTCGAAATCATACTTTGTCTCAGTTATTAGTTGACTCCAAATCTCTTTAAATGTTTTTTCCTTGTCTATAATGTATCCTATATATGAACTTAAAATTAAAAAAGAATCGCTAATGAGTTTGGTACTAAGTAAGTAAAAAATAATAAGCAGAAGCATACAGGAGTAACAAGAATAAACCTGTCCTGTAGTCATGTTTTTGACGAAGGGCAATAACCCCGGTTGCCAATGCAACAATGACCATCGTTACAATGGAGCCTTTGACGGCAAGCGCTGCGGTTATTATGGTAGGCGCAATGAGCGGTCCTGCTGATAAAGAAAGGGTGGCATCAACTAGACACGCACCTAGTATACCACCAATTGCAAGCCCTTTTTCACCTTTTCGGATAGCAATAATATCTACGACCAACTCCGGCAAGGAAGTGCCGATGGAAGCACCAAAAAAGCTAATGATATATTTAGGGATATTCGCCATTTCGGCCAGTTCCGTAATACCTTTCACTGCTGCCGCTGCCCCTGCCAATAATATGAGTAAATAAAATATAGATACAAAGGCATTAAAAGCCTTCCGCTTTTCAGTGGTCTGCAAAAACGGCTCAGACTGAGGTGTGGAATATTTTACTGCAATAAGCGAAAAAACAACCCAGCAAAAGAATAGGACAATACCATCAAGCCTGGAAAAATAGCCATCGGCAAAGAGAAAACTACCTAAGCCCAAGGCGGCTACAGTCAAAAAACCAATCCACAACACCTGACCACGTTTGACATCAAAAGCACCTGCAAAAAAAGGCATCAATCCAAGTGCCAGCGTTATTTGAGTCAATACGGAACCAGCAGAATCTCCCACGTTGAGGTCACCTTCCCCGGCAAGGGAAGCCATAATCGAATTGGCAATTTCTGGCAAGTCTGTCCCAACTGATACCAGCGTGATTCCTAAAATAAAAGGGGGAATAGCAAGCCCATAGGCCAGCATGGAGACATGGTGTACAATCTTTTTACTGGAAAAGATCATGATTCCAAAACCGGCAATAATAACGGATAACCAGATTAAGATACTTGCGATCATAAAGCTTCGATATTGAGAAATCTGTTGATTGCCTTTACAACACTTCCATCTTCATTAGCATACTGCCATTGCATATTATCGTGCAATATGAAATTGCTTCCTCCGCTAGCCCCGTACCAACTTCTCCATTTCCACAGCATGAAATACAATTGACGAAACAAGCAGGCAAGCCAATAATTCTTTCCAGGTCAATGGTTGTACCGAAAAAATAAAATTTAAGGATGGAATATAAAGAATGGCCAATTGCAAGAAGAAAGTCAGCAATACTGCCCCGACCAATGGCAGGTTACTGAAGATACCTTGTCGGAACAAAAAGTAATAATCACTCCTTATAGCCAACACATGCCCCATTTGGCTGAAACAAAGAATAGTAAAAATATACGTCTGCCACTTTGGGTCGCTTTCGTGAAAAGCCCAGGCTTGTACGCCAAGGCAAACAGCCCCCATCAGCAGTCCTACCCAAAAAATATGCAAGCCCAGTCCATGGGCGAAAACGCTCTCGGAAGGCTTCCGTGGTGGCAGGCTCATCAGTTTTTTTTCAGGGGGTTCACCGGCGAGTGCAAGACCAGGTAGGCCATCCGTTACTAAATTGATCCAAAGGATGTGGATGGGCAGTAATGGTATCGGCAAACCAGCCAATGGGGCCAGGAATATAGTCCATATCTCACCGCTGTTGCTGGTCATGGTATATTTTATGAACTTACGGATGTTGTCGAAAATCCGGCGACCTTCTTTTACAGCTTTCACGATGGTAGCGAAATTGTCGTCCAACAAAATCATGTGAGCCGCTTCTTTGGATACATCAGTTCCTGTGATGCCCATCGCCACGCCGATATTGGCTTTTTTTAATGCTGGTGCATCGTTCACACCATCGCCAGTCATGGCTACGAACTGGCCTTTCGACTGGAGATTTTTCACGATATTAAGCTTTTGTTGTGGCGACACCCGAGCATATACCTTGATTCGTTCTATCTTTTCATCTAAATCATGTTCCGGCATTTGTTGGAGTTGCGGGCCAGAGACTAGCAAATCTGTTGGTTTTTCCAAAATACCAATTTGGCGGGCAATGGCCTCTGCTGTTGCGGGATGATCCCCAGTAATCATGACCGGCACGATGCCGGCTGTTTTACAGTCGGCAATGGCCTGGATAGCTTCTTCTCTTGGGGGGTCCATCATACCCGCAAGCCCACACACCTGCAATTGGTTTTCGATAGTAGAAAAAGTATGTTCAACGGGTAGTTTATTGATCAAACGGCAACCATAAGCCAAGATGCGCAGACCTTCTTGGCCCATTCGCTCTGCTTCTTTCACCATATCCTTTTCGTCAGGATCTTTGCAGACAGCTAATATAGATTCCAGCGCCCCTTTGGTGATAATCAAGAAACGATTGTCATACTCATGGATAGTGGTCATCAACTTACGATCAGCATCAAATGGTAATTCTGCAACCCGTGGGTATTTTTGCAAGTCAAACTTGTCCAGAGCAGAGTGGTTTTCGGCAAAAGTAGCAAGTGCCAGTTCTGTGGGTTCCCCTACCAGCTTTCCGTCTTCATTTTTCTCTATATCGTGGTTGAGTGCCATACCGAGCAGTAATGCTTCTTCCCCTGTAAGGGGCAGATCTACCGGTGGGGAGACAGGTGTCCAGATATCTGTAACGGTCATCTGGTTTTGAGTCAATGTCCCGGTTTTATCGGAACAAATAAAAGTGACTGATCCCAGGGTCTCTACTGCCGGAAGTTTGCGGATCAGTGCATTTTTTTGCACCAGGCGTCTGGCACCAAGTGCCAGGGCAATGGTGACTACAGCCGGCAAAGCTTCAGGAATGGCCGCTACTGCCACAGAGATGGCCGTCATCAGCATATGGAGGGGGTCCTCTCCACGTAAAAGTCCGGCGCTATAAATAACTACACAAATGCCCAACACGGCAAGGGACAATTTTTTGCCAAAATCAGCGAGCCGCTTTTGTAGTGGTGTCAACGATTCCTCCTCTTGAAGCATTTGGGCGATTCGTCCGATCTCGGTTTGCATACCAGTTGCCACCACTACACCCTTGCCCCGACCGTAGGTAGCCAGGGTTCCTTTATAGATCATATTGTTACGGTCGCCAAGTGGAAGTTGCTCACCTTGTAATTCTTCCTGCTGCTTTTCCACTGGCAAAGACTCGCCAGTGAGGGAGGCTTCTTCAATTTTCAAGGAATGTACTTCCAACAGCCGGATGTCGGCAGGAATCATGTTGCCAGCTTCCAATTGAACGATGTCGCCAGGTACGAGCTCGGAAGCATCTATGTTTTTTGGGCTGCCGCTCCGGATTACTGTGGTCGAAAGCGCCGACATTTTCTTTAATGCCTCCATTGCTTTCTCTGCCCGGTATTCTTGAACAAAGCTAACCACCGCATTCAATACTACAATGATCAAGATGACGATTGAATCCTTTAAATCACCAACGAGACCCAATACAATAGCTGCGGCGATCAATATCAAAATCATCAAATCCTTAAACTGGGCAAGAAACATGACCCAGACTGGCTTTTTCTTTTTCTCTTCCAATTGGTTAGTACCATACTTTGCCAACCGATCTTCCGCGTCGGAATTTGAAAGGCCATTGGGTCGACTTCCGGTCAGTTCCAAGGCTTCTTCTTTACTAATTAGGTGCCAGTTCATATTTAGAATCTAAATGAAAAATTGAAATAAAGAAATATGAAATAAAAGAAATCGACCTCTATTTATCGGCTAGGTTAGGTTAAATCTTATCTGTCACAAGTAAAACCTTGCTTTGCGTATATTCTTAAGGCATTAACCCGCCTGCTCATAAACCGCTTTCAGCCAGTTTAAAATATCCATAGAAATATCTTCTGGACCGTCATAACTCTTTTTTGGAAAGGTGTACGATGGTATTGGCAAACCAATTAATGACTCAAGTCTATAGTTTTTGCTTGAATCATTTGGACATCTCATTGTCAAATCGCTCCCAAAAGATAGTTCTGTGTCATTTATCTCTAATGAATGGATAATAAATTCAATTCCATTGTCTAATTCAAATTTGTCAAATTGTTTATTCTCATTAATAACTTTAAGTTCAATTTCAATTATGGATTCAAAGATCTCAGCTCTAGTGCCTCGTTCCATAAATCTATGACGGTATATTCTTGTGGGATTATTGCTTTCATAAGCCGTTAGCGTTTGTAATTGCTTTTTTAATTCAATATTAGTTTGTACTTCTTTTATCGGTAATATATTATAACTGGCACTCATTTTTTATTTTATGGAAGAGAACGTGTGTGGAGACGCAGTGCTGACGTTTAGGAAGCATTGTCGTTCTCCTCACGGTGTTATGTGTCGTGGTTCAATTGTATTCTATTTTTCTTATTGTTGTCTTGAAAAGTTTGTCATTGATAAACATTTTCCTTTTTATCCAATTATTTTGTGCGTCATATTCATAGAAGTATTTCTCGTTCTCATCGTGAACAGTTGGATTTTCAAATTTCTTTTCAACTAGATCATTATGTTCATTATATATGTACGAAATTTGATGATTCGATTTTGTCGAAGAATCTAAATGATTAGACCGTCAGGCTATGGTTGTCATTCAAGTGATGAGCACTTGTCTGCGGTGTGCTCGGGTTCAAGGGGGAGGCGCTGGCGCGTTTGCCGTCGCTGCTGGCCACGGCGGCAAGCCGCCGGAGCCTGCTGCAAAAGTACGAGCATTGCTGGTGCGGTGGCAGAGCAACCCCCCCCTGACGAAAGCGCTACGGGAGGTCTTGGCCAGGCGGAGGAGTGGGCCAGCTGTCGATCGGCGGGATCTCGGGGCGCGGCGGCGACGAGCTCCGGCCCGACAACAACCTTTGCCACGGCCATGCATGCTTCATCTTGTGCGGCAGGCTCTCTTTGGACAGTGGCACTCTGGGTCAGGCTCTCGAATGCGGTGGCAGATCCTTCTCCCTCGTCGCCCGTGGAACTCCTCACGGGGGGCGCTGGGCGCCACGATGACCGACACCAACCGCCGCGGATCACGCCGCCCTCATCGTCATCATTGGGGTTCGCCACCCTGGGGGTGCCAATCTTTACGTTCTTGAACAAGACTCGCGCTGACGGCTGCCACGGGAGCGCCGTCGCTCACGCCGCTTGTGGCGTCGGCCACGGCGGGGCCATCTCGCATCCCGGCAAATGCAGGCGAGCGCAGGCGAATGCCGGGGTCCACCATCCTTTGATGTCGCTGCTGATTGCATAGCCTGACCCTTGGCATTCATGCTGTCTCGACCTCTTGCGGCTGCGTTCCCGCCGTCGCAGCCAGCACCTTCGGACGACGGCGCGATGTCTCCCTCTGAGGTCTGTGTCGCCTCGACGTCACCAGGCAACACTGTGTCTTTGCCCATGTCGCAACGCGTGCTTTCGTTTCGAGGTCCCCCTTTCCGTTTGCATGTCGATCTTGCTCTCACAAGACTTGCTGAAGTGCTGTTTTTGGCACCCAAACCAGAAGCTGCGTCGGCGAGAGAAGAGCCAAGCTCTAAAGTTTGAAAGTGTGGGCACTGGCGCCAAACACCGATCAACGCGAGTGGAGAATTGCACTGGAAAGGACGAAAGAGCACCTCGCATGTGACCATCTTGTTGGCGATTTGTTGGAGGCAACGTTGCGTTGGTTGAGCTCCATCTCCGATAGCATCCTTCCGTCGTAGTGCGGCACGTTCCAGCGCTCAGCGCGTCAAGCGAGGGAGGGGAGAAAGGCGGACCGGGCAGACCGCAGAGAGGCTAGAGCACTCCGGCGCCGCGCAAAGCAGGTGTGGGGCTGACTTTTTTATTTATTCTCCATGAATTCAGTTAAAGGGAGAAAAGAAATCGAAGAGACGAAGCTAGATCTGCGGCAGAGCTACCGCATAAGTTCACGATGATTGCACGATCAAACTATTATTCACCTCGCTCAACCGTCCACCTTTTCATTGCGTTTTATTCTTCCATGGTAGTTCAATAGGATTGTATACACCTGCATCATTTGCCAAGTCAGGATCGAATTCATCTTGGTTGGGCTTATTTTCCTCTTGAACTGGAGCTCGAGCCTCTAGTAACCTGTCTTGATTCGGCAAGGGCATGAACAAAAAGTCAAAGAGCTTTTCTCAGTATTGGTCAGTGCATCAATGAGAAATGTCTTTTTGCGAGGCCGTCATACTCTCGCCGCCCTTGTCATATTGATTGACAAAGTCAATGGCATCTTGTAGGGAATCGGCCGCTTCGGTTTCCACCCTGACAGCAAGGACAATATCGCCAGCAGGAATACAATTTCGAAATGTAATTGATCTGATCCAGGAGACGAGAGCTTCTGTCGATAAGTCTCCAATGTGAGTTTCATCTTTTGGATAGGAGGCGCCTTCTTTTGTATGTATCGCTCATGAAGACATGTTGCTTCTTGTACTCGACAAATGAGATAGAGTGACTCACGAAGAGCGTCAGAGTCTGGAGTGTATGCTGTGAAGTAAGACATTCCTAACGTTATTGGAGATGTAATGAGGATACTCTTGATGGTAATGGTATCTCTGCGGCTGATGTGCTCGAATGGTGATCGATGCGATGATGGACGATGGACGGAAAAGGCGACAACTGATGCCTCCGAAATGAGCAGGAGCATGGATATCCAAAGGCAGAGAAATTTCATTGGCCCGAATGAAGTGTATTATGTGCTGAAGAGAGCAGCACGGGTTCAAGGGGTGCCATCATCATCACCCATGATCTGTTACGAGGAATGGCGCGAATGCTGAGTAGCGCTACTCATTGGTTATCAGCTCACGGAGTAGCGCTACCCGGTGTTTTTAGCATTTGAGCCCATAACCAATGAGTAGCGCCACTCGGTGAGGTCACTTAGCGGTCATCTTTGGTCGGATTTTCATCAAGATAAATTAGTGCCTTCATCCTGTAGCTACAGGATTAAAAAATAAAGACACGACGTGTCAGTCTTTGGAATTCACAAGTCACACCAGACAGACCTTCATTCTGTATCCAGTGACAGAACCACCAGTCCATTTTGAATCATCCATTAGGGAATGTTCATGGCAAATGCACTCACTTCCTCACAGGAACCAGCTGCCACTTTCGGCACATTGCTAGTAATTCGAGCATCCTGTAGCTACAGGATTCAGACTTAACGTGTCAGTCTTTGAATGTCATTCTCTTGTGGTATCCCCGGAAGCATTAAAGAGTGGTCACAACATTGCATCCAGGCGATACCACAACCCAACAACCCTTCAATAAGACATTTAAGAATGATATAGCAGTGAGGCTTAAAACAGGACCTTTTCTTTAAGCATGTGCGCCACAATTTTTTTATTGTCGATCCTCCTGTAATCCTGTAGCTACAGGAATCACGGTGAATCCTGTAGCTACAGGGTCCACACAACACAGAGCCGCTGCGACAAGACGACCAAATAGGTGCACCATAAATGGCATCCTAGCAACATTAGAACACAACAACCCACCAATACAACATTGAAGAATAATAAGCAGTGTGGCTTAAACAGGAGGAGCTTGTTTTCAGGTCAATAAAGTCATCATCGTTCGTTGTCGTTTTATTGGCGCGCCGGAACCTTCGCAGCTCGATAACTTTGTGATTGATTGTCAGATGAATATGAAAGAAACTTCTTCAATTACACCATCAAATGCTTGTAAATATCATACAGTATCACAATAGGAGAGCTACGATAGGGAAATGAAACCGCCATTGTTTGGACATGATTTTTGGCGGTAGCGAGACGGTCATTTTGGAGTCATCCAGTCGCAATTCGCAGTTTTCAGCATTATGAGTAGCGCTACTCCGTTGAGCTGATAACCAATGAGTAGCGCTACTCGCTATTCGCAGTTTCAGCATTATGAGTGGCGCTACTCCAAGGAGTAGCGCTACTCCTCGTA
>CALNZC010000049.1:0-40819 GCA_942490895.1 uncultured Saprospiraceae bacterium | reverse complement strand
TCTGCAGACAAGCGAATGGCATCGGTTCGATCTGCCAATGCCAACGCCATTTGCCGCATGAAGTAGAGGCCATATTGAAACAGGCTCTTCTGTTCCTCCCTCCCCATTCTGGACAGCTTTTCAACAAAGGCCATCAGTTTGGGTCCTTTATCACCGTAACAGGTTCTCAACCAGGTCAGCAGCATATCGGCGACGGGCCGGTCACTGACACTGGATAGATGAATGGCCTGCCCCAGGTTTCCATCGGCCAGATACGCCCAGGTCGTCGCTTCATGGGCACTGGCCAGGCTCAATGCCTGTAAGGCTTCCGCTATTTCAAGGTCACGGAATGGTCGGACTTTGACTAACTGACAACGGGAGAGAATGGTCGGAAGGATACGATCCGCATCTGCTCCCACTAAGAGAAACAGAGTATTCTGCGGGGGCTCCTCTATCAACTTCAGCAGGCGGTTGCCTTCCTTCCCTAAAAACTCTGGACCCCATAACAACAAGATCTTGTACCGGCCCTCCACGATGGTATAACTCAGTTTCTGAAAGATCTGATGACATTCTGCGACGTTGATATTGCCGAGTTTGTTTTCTTCACCGATCTTCCCAAACCAGTCAGAGGGTTGACCGTAGGGATGCTGGGAAATGAAATCTCGCCAAACAGGAAGAAAATCATTGCTGGTCTTCTTTTCACCAATGACGGGGAAGGAAAAGTGAAGATCAGGGTGGACCCAGCGACCGGACTTCAGACAGGCAGGGCATGTCTCACAGGGTTCTATGCCCGTTTGTTCGCAGAGCACCAGTCGTGCAAAGGCGAGGGCCAGTCCGAGTGCTCCCGAGCCAAAATCGCCCAAAAACAGCTGGGCATGCGGAATGCGATCCTGACGGGCCAGTTGCTGAAGTTCAGCTTTTTCCTGGTCCATACCAGGGATCTGTGAAAAATTCCAAAGACTCATATCAGGAAGAAGTTAACCCTGTTTTCTGGAGAATCTCATCGGCAAAGGGGGAGACAGTGGCGCCATAGCCCCCTAGCCAAGCGCCTTCCTGTGAGATCAATATCTTGGTAAAATTCCAGGTCACCGGATAATCCTGGACACCGTTATACTGCTTTAAGGTTAACCAGCTATACAAAGGGTGAACGGGATCAGCCGTGATATTGACCTTTTCTGTCAGTGGAAAGGTGATCTGATATCGTTGATCGCAAAAGCTGAGAATCTCTTCCGGTGATCCAGGTTCCTGAGCACCAAAGTCATTACAGGGCAACCCAATGACCTGGACCCGATCCGAATATTGGCTATGCAGTTCCTGCAGTTGCCGATATTGAGGGGTGAACCCGCACTCGCTCGCAACATTGACCAGAAGTAGATACTTGCCCTTGAATTGGTCAAAGGACAGCGATCCGCCATTCAGAAGTGGCAATGTGAAGGCGTAAAAGTCAGTAGGTATCGTCATTGGCCTAAAGGTAGGAATTGCCAATGGCAACCAGAGGCCTGTGGATTTGTTACACATCAAAGACTAACGAGATATGCATACTGCCGTCATCAGAAAAGCTCATTTCAATGCTGCTCATCGCCTTGCTCACCAAGACTGGTCCGTGGAGCGCAACAGTGAAGTGTTTGGCCTGTGTGCCAATCCCCATTACCATGGTCATAATTATGAACTGGATGTACGAGTCAGTGGCGAGGTTGATCAAGAAACGGGGATGTTGATCGATATGAAGGATTTAAAGGCACTGATCTATCGGGAGGTGGAAGTCTACATGGATCATAAAAACTTGAATCTCGAAGTGCCTGAGTTTTGCCAGCCGGATTCAACGGGGCGATTGTTGATCCCCACTGCCGAGAATATCTGTCGGGTGATCTATGATCGACTGCGGGTACACCTGCCCGACAACCTGAAATTGATGGTACGGCTGTATGAGACCCCCGGAATATTGTCGAGTATCCCGCTTGAATTGAAGTGGCACCTTTGTGGCATTCTTGGTTATGGAGTTTAGGGGTTAAGGAGTTATGGAGGGGGTTTATGGGTTTATTCGTTTCTGCCACGGTGGACAGGTATGAGTTTATCATTTGCTGTCGACAATGGAAGCCTCCAAAACGGTATTCGGCTTTCGCAAACACAAACCTTCAACTTTCATGCGTAATACTGCATCTCCCTTCTCCGCGTGCGGAGAGGGGTTGGGGGTGAGGTTATCACGTCGACCATTCGGAATTCAGCCAAATAAAATAGAGATATTTAAATTCAACAACCGTCGCCAATGGAGGGCCCGGACCCCGAGTACTCGGGGGTCCGGATCCAAGCCCCGAGTTCTCGGGGCCCACTGGCGGATCGTCTGGGCCTCAGAAATATCATGGCCGACTTTACTGTTCAAACGTTTACCATTATTCCATTGATGCTCACAAAAGATAGCATGCCGTATTGTTTTGCCGATTAGTTGTAGTGGATGACACATGGCGAAGAGCAACAAACCTTATTCATTTACGGGCCTCCTCCAACGGCAAAACAGGAACGGCTGGGCCATGATATTAACGACCGCCAAATACAGAGGCGATATAAACAAGAAGTATAACTTGGAGGAAAGGCCCATTTTGGCGTCTCAAAAAGGGAGCGCCTCGCCGGTCCGCCAGCTGGCGGAGAGAGCCAGGCATCAGACCCTGCAGATCAAATTTCACGATGGCAACCAAGAGTGGAATAATGCACCTGCTTTGGGTACCAAACAATCCTGGATACATGCCCTGCATGATGTCCGAGACACCCCCCGGTGGCACAGCAAAGGCAGACACGTGGGCGTCCGGGGACCCCAAGGCCTCTGGATACTCACTGGCCTGCCCCCTGGCGGATCTGTCCGCCCCCTGGCGGATCTGTCCGCCCCCTGGCGGAAAGGCGCACAGATGCATAGGTTATATTTTTTTCATTTCAGAGTTGCGCCCTCGTATTCAGGAATCGGTGAGACACCGGCAGATAGGAGGTACTGGTGAGACACCAGTACCAACACACGATTATTGGGGTAAGGTGGAATGGTGAGGCGGAGTTTGGTACTCTGCCCCAGGAATAAAGGGGAATAAAAAAGCCCGCCCCGAGGATTCGAGGCGGGCTTTTTGGTACCACTATATCAGGGTATGCCTGATCAGGGTGTATTTTTGGTCAGTCGCTTGGTGGTCACCAAACGGCCTTTGATGTCAATCACGCGAACCAGATACAGGCCACCAGCTAGATTGCTGATATCATAGCGACCTGAGGACTGATATGCATATTGAGCGATCTGCTTGCCAATGATATTATAAACCTCTACCCTGGATGCCTGAACATTCTCACTGATCGAGAACCAGGTGACAGCCGGGTTGGGGAAGATGGAAACGGCATTCGGAGCAGTCGGGTTGCTGGTGGAACTGGCCAAACATTCAAATTGGAATGTCCCAGAAGCAACGACCTGATTGGTCGTTTCATCTGTAAAGGTCAAGTCATAGGATCCGTTCCCACAGGTCAGATTAGTGAAGAAGTGTCCCTGGATGTCAATCGTCTCACCAGGCTCGATGGTCGTCAAGCCAGTGTACTGACCGGGAGGATAGCAAGCGATACCCAAACAGACATAGGCTGTCCATTCTTTCGGGCTTTCGATGTTGATGATATTCCATCGAAGAGTGATGGGTGCATTCCCGTTGTAGGTCAACGTAGCCTCACCATGGATGTCATTCTCATCTGCCTCAAACTGGGTCATCACAGGGGATGGACCAAGTTCAAACTGAGCCTGAATCGCAGTGAAAATAAACAGGAGGAGTAAAAGTGGTAGTAATCTCTTCATAGAATATACTTTATAGAAGTATACAAATATACTGATCTGAAACGTTATTGCCAAATGCCTGAATCTCCCGTAGTGTTTACCAAGGCCGATCTACAATTCCTTGATCAAATCTGGAGATCATGTTTATTGGGCAAAAGCTTCTACACAAGGGGTAAACACCCGGATTAGGGGTAAAGGTTCAAAATAAAACAAAGATGGTCGGACTGAGTCACCAAAGTGTCTTCGATCCGACCATCTTCTCGTTCTTTAACGCCGAATTAACGGCTGCCGACCACTAGTGGACGAGACACGGTCTCATTTCCAACTGTGATCATCATCTGGTACATCCCTGCTGGCCAATCCTGGATCAGCACAGGTAGAACCTGATCACCGGATTGTACACCATAATTACGGGAAGCAATGACCTGTCCCAGGACATTGGAGATCTGCACACTTACAGGCTGGGCCTGCTGGAGTTGAATACGCAGGTAGGCCTCAGTTGTCGCTGGATTCGGGAAGAGATCCAAT
Source organism: uncultured Saprospiraceae bacterium (assembly GCA_942490895.1). Classification (GTDB taxonomy): domain Bacteria; phylum Bacteroidota; class Bacteroidia; order Chitinophagales; family Saprospiraceae; genus JAGNXB01. The sequence goes on along the minus strand of CALNZC010000049.1, from coordinate 36,522 downwards.
TTGCCTACGAATGCAGGCAGGTCCGATGTGCGAGTACCTAGTAAAGTTGTAGCCACCACATTCGCAATACTCTTGCTCTGGTCATTGTGCAAAACGCCGATGACATGGATGTTCTCCGGGTTCCAGCCCATATCCAACTGATAGCTGAAAGTATAGGAGTGCATTTCGCCGGTCTTGGACAGGAAAGGCAATGATCCTGCAGCGCCATTGGCACCGCCTACGATCGCACGTGCGACATGGTCGTAAACCATTTGTGAAGCAGGAACCGGGTTGGGTAGAGACTCATATCCCCCCATTGGACCCTGACCGCCGCCAGCATAGTAGTTGGATTGTGACCATCCCGCTCCGGAGCCGGTCACGCCATCCTCTGTGAGGATCAGGTTGAATCGGTGCGAGATCACATTCATCAGGAAGCTACCCGTGACCGTCGCATTGAGCATGTGCGTGGTCTCATCATAGTCGATGTCCAGAGAAAGCTCTGCAGGAGGAGCGATGTTCTTCGCCAGGAGGTAATTGGCCTCCAGATCTGAAGGATTGAAATCTTTGAATTTCCGCTGGATGTGTGCGCTTGGATATCCACCGACAGAACCAGCCATCCAGGAATCATAAACCGTATTGACCATGGGGTCGCCATTGTGAACGGCTACTCCGATGAAGTCATCATACTTTTCAGACAGCAAATCCATGAAAACTGCACCTCTTGGGCACCAGCCACACCAGGTGCCAGTCGCTTCTTCCGCGAGGATTCCATGTTGGATGGAGTTCGCATCAACAGAAGCGATCACCACGTCAAACACATTATCATCAGAAATTGGATCTGTTGTGCCCAATGGATTGATCGTCATCGAGAAAGTGCCTAACCCTGCCGCATCAATAGATACAGGGTATTCAAACTCAAATGTGGACATGGACGGGATTTCGATCTCTTCAATCTCCTCCGTATACGGGGTTTGTCCTTCCATATTGATACCAAGCTCAACACCATAGATATCTTCATCGCCCAGGTTACTGACAGTGACCTGAACCATCAACTCACTCCCCACATATACGGGTGTTTCGGATTGGATCTTTCCGGCTACATGGATATTCGCTCCATCTGTTGGAACAAGGCTGAGGTTGTCGATAGCCACGCCTGTGCCCTGTCCACCATTATCGCTATAGCGAATCGCAAAAAGGATGTCTCCCTGAATGTTTGCTGTTTTCAATCCTGTAACGGCTGTTTGCCAGGCTTTTCCTGTCGGATCAAGTTTCAGTAAAGATGTCCAGGTCGAGCCACCATTGGTAGAATAGAGGACTGCGACATTTTCTCCGCTGATATTGTTACTTGTTCCCGGGAAATAATATTCGAAGACTACCGTCCAGTTCTTATCTGCTGAATAGGTGCCCGGAATGATCAGTAAGTCACTGCTCTTGTCACAATTGCACATGCCATCAGCGGTAAAGGCGTATTGCCAATCGCCACCGGGAGCCGGAAATCCGACATCTACGACATTGGATGCATATGGATTGAATAGTGACCAGCCACCATCTGAAGCAAGCGTCTCTTGTTGCCAATCAGATGTGAACGCGGTAAAATCAAAGCTGGTCGTAAAGGTGCTTTGCGCAACCATAAGGCCAGATGAAGCAAGAAGGAGAAAGAGAATGTACAGTTTCTTCATGGTGAAAGGTGTGATATAAGAAATGATGGATTAGAGCAACACAGCCTTTGCTCACTAACAAATATACATAACGAAGGCTGAATAGGCAATGTAAGCGGGCAGGAAGGCCAAATAGACACTGCCTTTTATGTGATGCAACCTGGGACTGAATGGGAACAATGATCCCAGAGCTACTGGAACCTGCTTTTTTCCGGATTGAGTTGTCAATTTCACCGTTTCGGATCTATTTGGTGGGTTCTTGCTCTTATCATTGCCTCAATGACAGTCTTGAGCCCCAGATAATGCAAGTATACCTCTACATTTATGACCTCAAGCGAAGTTGATCATGAAGTTGAAACTATCTGGACTATTTATCTTTTTCATGGGGGTAATGGTCCTCCTCCTGAGTCGATGTACAAAAGATCACCTGCCAGATCCGCCCATTTGCTATCAGACGGACATCGAGCCGCTGATCGTCAGTAATTGTACCCAAAGTGGCTGCCATAACAGCACAGACCAGGTTGCTGGCTATGATTTTTCCACCTACCAGGGCATCCTGAAAGGGGTCGAGCCCGGAAATTATAAAGGTTCATCACTATACAAGGTGCTGATTATCCCTTTGGGGGAAAAGAGAATGCCACAATCCCCGGCTGAACCCTTTTCAGATGAACAGATTGCATTGGTCGCCCGATGGATCGAGGAAGGCGCCATTCAATCCCTGGATTGCCAAAGCGCTTGCGATACCACATTTGTCGGGTATTCTGGGACCATTTCACCGATCTTGACCACGTATTGCACCGGTTGTCATTCGGGTAATCCACCGGAAGGGGATATTGACCTGTCGTCATGGTCTAATGTGAAACCGTTTGCTGACAATGGATCACTGGTCGGCAGTGTCCGGCATGCGAGCGGTTATTCCGCCATGCCGAAGAATGGAAGCAAACTGCCCGAATGTGCGATCCGTCAGATCGAGAAATGGGTGTCTGATGGCGCCCCCAATAATTAACCGCCTATCCCCGGATACCATGAGAACGATCACACTACTTCTTTGCTTTTTTATATCCCATATTACGGTTGTCCACGCGCAGGATGATCTCCTCAGCCTTCTGGGAGAAACGGAAACGACAGACTATGCGGCATATGCGTTCAAATCACCACGGGTGATCAATAGCCACAGCCTGGAAATGCTGCACAAGGGGGCGTTGGATTTCAGGATCCTGCACCGATTCGGTCGATTGGATCAAGGGTTTTACGATGTCTTTGGCCTGGATAATGCCAGCATTCGCCTGAGCTTCGATTATGGAATTACCTCCAATCTGACCGTCGGATTTGGCCGGACTAATCAAAAAAAGGAGATTGATGCATTTGTCAAGTACCGCATTCTCCGTCAAAGCACCGGAGCAAGGGTGATGCCGGTCACGGTGACCTGGGTGAGTGGCCTGACGCGTAATGGGCTGAAGAATCCCTACCCGGCAGAGGAAACCTCTGCTTCAGATCGATTGGCATACTATCACCAGGCTATAGTCGGACGAAAATTTTCAGACAAGTTTACCCTGCAATTGGCACCGACCATCGTGCATCGCAACCTGACCAGCGGGTCTCTTGACCCCAATACGATCTATGCAGTGGAGATGGGAATGCGGTATAAGATCACACAGAGAGTCGCCATATTGCTGGATTACGTGCACAGTTTCAATCGTTTCCCCAATCTGGTCGTGCGCAATCCACTATCCCTGGGTGTGGACATCGAAACCGGAGGACATGTGTTCCAATTGCATTTTAGCAATAGCACAGGCATGAACGAACGGGCCTTCATCACGGAAGCCAATGGAAGTTGGTTGAAGGGGGAGATCCATTTCGGATTCAATCTCAGCCGTGTCTTTCAAATTGTGCAGCCAAAGATCTGAATCCTTCCATCGCATTAGAACCGATGGTTTACCCAAAATCAATTTCGGTGTTATCGCCCGTATTGAGACTCTGTCGTGGTCCCTGGATTGAGGAATCATTGCCGATAATACTGTGATGGAGGACCACCTCTTCCAGACTGGAATAATTGCCGACGATGGATTCACGGATCATACTCGCATGAATTGTTGTATGACTGCCAATGCTCACATTGGGTCCGATGATGGAGTGGCTGATCGCGCAGTTCTCTCCGATATAGACCGGAGGAATGATAATAGTATTGTCCAATCCTGCGGTATTGGTTGTTGCCGCCCCGGGACGTTTGAGCATGATCGCATTGGTCTCCAGGATGACCTCCTTCTTTCCACAATCAAACCAGTTGTTGACTTCCATCGTTTGGAAGGAAATGCCCTCCTGGATCATCGCTTCAAGGGCATCTGTTAAATGGAATTCCTGAAGGGTGCGCCTGTCTCCCTCTACTACTGTAGTGATCGCTTTTCGAAAGGATGCCACTTCCAGGACCTTGTACATGCCCACCAGGGCGAGGTTGGATTTAGGGATATTCGGCTTTTCGATCAGGTGAAGAGCAATCCCTTTTGCATCGACTTCCACGACACCCACATCACGGGGGTCTTTCACTTTTTTGACCGCCAGACAGGAACCAGGGCATTGGAGGAAACTGGACATATCCAGATCAATGATGGTATCTCCAAAGACAATGATCAACTCCTCATCATCAGAAAAGGAATCACGTGCCATGTAGAGGGCATGGGCGGATCCCAGGCGATTGGTCTGGGTGACAAACGTTTTGCGCAGGTCTGGATACGATTGTTCCAGGTACAAACGCATTTTCTCGCCGAGATATCCAATGATGAAGACAAAGTCCTGGACACCCGCATCGACCAATTGATCGACCAGGAAGGCAATGATCGGCTTGCCCGCCACCGGGATGAGGGGTTTCGGCTGTGTATAGGTATGTGGACGGAGACGGATGCCGGCCCCGGCCACGGGAATGATGGCTTTCATAGGGTCCCAAACTTACGGGAAAATGCACTTTGATGACGGGAAAAGACCACTCTGCGAACATTAACCTTCTTTTGACAATTTGATCTGCTCAGACGCTTTATCTTTGCAGTGTTCATGTTGATCTTTCTCCATACACATGCGTTCGCCCTGTTTCGACCGATTGTCGTGACTGTATCGATCATTGGAATGTTGACGCTCCAACTGTTTGGATCTGCACATGGTCAGGAATGGCTGGGTCATTTCAACGACCTCTCCGAGCACTATCAGGAACACCTTGCCACTAACCCGAACATGTCCATTGGTGCCTTCTTGAATCTCCACTTTGGCGATATGCAGGAACAACATCAATCTGAGCATGATCACTCTAATCTACCCTTTCAGGACGGGCATCAACACGGCATGGTCATAGCCAGCGTGCATTTGATTCTGCAAAAAACAGCTCCTGTACTCACTACCGATATTTGCCTCTACCAACACCCTGTACTCGGGTTGGATTGGTCCTGGACCTTCTCTGAGCTGACTTACGATATCTGGCAGCCTCCCCGTTTTGTCTGAACTCCTTTGATTGATTAGGTGTGACCCCGGATAACTTGATCCGAAGGTCAGATTTCAGACAATTCTATTTGATGGTCCATGTTTTCATCTATTATTCGTTTTTCATTGCAGCACAAATTGCTTGTGCTGGCAGGAACCCTGGTTATTGCTGTCTGGGGGTTGGTCTCTTTTTCCCGACTCCCCATTGACGCCATTCCGGATATCACAAACAATCAGGTTCAGATTCTGACGGTTTGTCCCACGCTGGCCACCCAGGAAGTGGAACAGTTTGTGACCAGTCCGATCGAGATCGAAGTCAGGAATATACCCGGAGTGATCGAACTCCGTTCCATTTCTCGATTTGGCCTCAGTGTGATCACGGTGGTCTTTGATGAAGAGGTGGGAACCTATCAGGCCCGCCAATTGGTCAATGAGAAACTGGCCATGGCAGAGCAGGTGATTCCTGCTGGATTTGGTCGCCCTGAACTCGCCCCCATTTCCACAGGGCTGGGGGAGATTCTACATTACCGGATTGAGCCACTACCCGGATTTGAAAATACCTATACCGCCACCGAACTCCGAACCATTCAAGATTGGGTCGTCAAACGCCAGTTGACCGGGATCAAAGGAGTGGTGGAAATCAATTCTTTTGGAGGTTTTCTCAAGCAATATGAAATCGCGGTGATCCCGGAACGTCTGCAGGCATTGGATATCAGTTTGGGCCAGCTGTATGAAGCCATTGCCTCCTCCAATGAAAACACGGGAGGTGCCTATATCGAAAAGCAGACTGATGCCTATTTTATTCGGACCGAAGGCCTGGCTCGTTCACTTGAAGATATCGGACAGATCGTCATCGCAAATCATAACGGCATGCCCATTCTTGCCCGGGATGTAGCCGATATTCGGGAGGGGTATGCGATTCGATATGGGGCCGTTTCCAGTCAGGCTTCCGGGGAGATCGTCCTGGGCATTGTGATGATGTTGAAAGGAGAAAATGCCGGTGATGTGATCCAGCGTGTCAAAGACCGGTTGGAGATCATCAAGTCTTCCTTGCCACCGGGTATTACAGTCACGCCTTTTCTCGATCGGGAGGACCTGGTCAATCGCACCATTCTCACCGTCCGTAATAATCTGGTAGAAGGTGCATTGATCGTCATCCTGGTTCTGGTTTTACTGGTCGGGAACTTCAGAGCCGGACTGGTGATTGCGTCGGTCATTCCGTTGTCTATGCTATTCGCTTTGGGCTTGATGCTCCAGACCGGAGTGACGGCCAATCTGATGTCTCTTGGCGCCATTGATTTTGGGCTGATCGTAGATGGCGCTGTCATTCTTATCGAAGCCACATTGTTCTATTTGTTCATGCATTTTCGGAAGAGTGGAAAGGATGTAGAGATCACTCAGGTAGAGATGGACGAAAGTATTCTGGTGGCTTCTTCTCAGGTCGCCCGATCATCTGTATTCGGAGTCTTAATTATCCTCATTGTGTATCTCCCCATCCTGGCCTTGACTGGAATTGAAGGAAAGATGTTTAAACCTATGGCGCTTACGGTGTCCTATGCTCTTTTGGGGGCCCTGATTCTCTCCCTGACCTATGTCCCGGTGATCGCTTCGTTAATCCTGAGTAAAAAAATCCGAGGTGAGCACGCGCTTTCGGAGAAGTTGATCCATTTTTTACAAAATACATTCACACCCTTTTTCGATCAGGCGATACGCCGACCGGTGATGACAGTGATTATTGCAATAGCCATGCTCGGCGGGGCTATTTTATTATTTAATTCGATGGGTGGAGAATTTATTCCGACACTGGATGAGGGCGATATTATGATGCATGGGTTTTGTAAGCCAGGAACGTCATTAACCCAAACGATTGAAAGTCATCATCTCGCCCAAAAAGTAATCCTGGAAAACTTTCCAGACGAGGTCGATCAAGTGATTTCCAAGATCGGTTCAGCAGAAATACCCACAGATCCAATGGCCCCGGAAACAGCAGATAATATTATTCTGCTGAAACCAAAAAGTGAATGGACGCGCACTCAGGATAAAGAAGAGTTGGTGGAAATGATCCATCAGGCCGTGTTGACCGTTCCCGGGATGGCATTTGAATTTACCCAACCAATCAAAATGCGTTTTGATGAGATGATGACCGGCGTTCGAAGTGATATTGCAGTGAAACTATTTGGAGATAATCTGGATACACTGGCGGCTTATGGAGGCGTGATTGCTCAGGTCATGGGTCAAGTGTCTGGTGCTCGGGATGTCAAAGAAGAGCAAGTGCTGGGTCTGCCTCAAATCCGGATCCAGTTCAAGTATGACCAGTTGGCCCGGTATGGGATTCAGGTAAAGGATGCCAATCAAGCGGTGAGAATTGCACTGGCGGGTGAGGCGGCTGGGCAGATCTACGAAGATGAAAAGAGATTTGATCTGGTGATCCGAATGCGGGCCAGGGAGCGCCAGGATCCGGACCGAATAGGGATGATACCTGTCCGGACAGGAGACGGTTCGTTGATATTATTAAGTGAGATCGCGAATATCGGTGAGGCAGATGGTGCTGCACAGATTTCCAGGGAGGAAGGTCGCCGCCGTCTGGTGATCAGTGCGAATGTCCGAGGTCGGGATGTAGAAAGTGTGATCCAGGAAATGGGAGAGAAGATCGGGAAGGAGGTCCATTTGCCAAGTGGTTATCTGGTGACCTATGGCGGCCAGTTTGAAAATCTGGTAGCTGCAAAAAAGCGATTGAGTATTGCAGTGCCACTTGCGCTTGTCCTTATCGGCATCCTCTTGTACATGATGTTTAACAGTGTCTTGGAGAGTGCGTTGATCTTTTCTGCAATTCCTCTTGCCTCCATCGGTGGAGTCCTGGCACTGTGGATGCGGGATATGCCATTTTCCATTTCGGCGGGAATCGGATTTATTGCCTTATTCGGCGTAGCGGTGTTGAACGGGATCGTCTTGATCAATTATCTCAATCAATTGGAAAGGGAAGGTGTTGCGGATGTTTTGGAGCGTGTGCGCAAGGGAACGTTATTGCGATTCAGACCGGTATTAATGACCGCTGCTGTGGCATCTTTTGGCTTTATCCCCATGGCCTTTTCTCATGGTGCGGGCGCGGAGGTCCAGAGGCCATTGGCCACAGTCGTGATCGGTGGCCTGGTCACTTCCACCCTGCTGACCCTCCTGGTCCTCCCGGCGTTGTACCTCCTGTTCAAGCAACGGCAGGTACGTCGAAGATTACCAGCCATGACAGCTGTAATCCTCTTGTTGATCAGTGTGGCACTCCCCGCTCAGGAACCACCATTGTCCGAGCAGCAAGCCATTGATCTCGTCCTTAGAAATCATCCGGGTATCCGGGCAGTGGATGCGCAGGTCAGGCAAAGTGAGACGCTTGAAAATCACCCGGTGCCATGGGATCCCCTTCAGATCACCCATGGGGTGAATGCGGATCCAGAATTGGGTTTATTTGGTACCACTACCCTGGGGGGGCAGCTGACCTTTCCGCAGGTTGGCCGCATCCGTGCCAGCAAGAACTATCAGAGAACAATGACCTCGAGCAGACGGATAGCCCTGGAGCAAAAGCAGGCAGCCGTTGTCTTTGGAATACGAGGAATCTTCCTGGATCTGTCCCGGAATGTGGAGCGGCAAAGCATTTACCGGCAACTGGATAGCCTGTACCGGGAAATGGTGCGGATAGCGGATCTCCAGGTTCAGTCCGGAGACGCCAGTCCACTAATCATGAAGATTGCTCAAGGCCGTTCCAGTCGCGTTGAATTGGAGCTCCACGGGTTAGAACATGAATATCAACACCTCAGTCAACAATTGTCCTGGATGACGGGGAAGGAGGAAATCGCTGTTCCTCTGGTGGAGACCATTTTTCGAGATACGACCTGGTTGCACCCTGAATTTCAACCAGAGAATACACTTTCCGCACACTATTATCAGGGGATGATCCAGACAGCTGCTGCAGAGGTGGCTTTGGAGAAAACCAGATTCAATCCCACTGTCAGCTCTGGATTATTTGCGCAATGGTTGGGAGATGGTCAGGTATTTCCCGGTTGGAATGTGTCCGTCAGTGTCCCCCTGTTTCGATCGGCTTACAAGGCCAGCCTGGGAAAGGCAATCATTGGCAATGAGGTCGCAGCATCAGAGTATCAAAATCAGATACTGACATTGCGCCAGACGTTCGCCGAGATCCATCATGACCTGGAAGTCTTTGACCACGAAATGGACTATTATCGCGGACAGGGCCTGGATGAGGCCGATGAATTAACCCGGGTAGCCCGGATCGCCTGGTCTTCCGGTGCGATCGGTTATCTGGAATTTCTGCAAGCTGTAGACCAGGCGGCGGATATCCAGATGGCCCATGTGGAGGCGGCCTATGGCTTCCGGCAGAATCTTCTCCAGCTTTCCTATATCACCCAATAAACAAACGACCATGTACTTATATCGAGTTTGCCTTTTTGTATGCGTATTCGCTCTGTTGCTTTCTAGCTGTCAATCATCTGGAGAAGATGTTCCTTCCGAGCAGCAATCAGCTATTCCAGAACCGGTATCCCAAAGTTCAAGTGAGGGGCTGATCCTGATCGATCGCGCCCAGATCGAAGTGGCCGGTATCCGATGGGGACAGACCAACAGCCAGGAGATTCCGGACGGACAACGGCTGTTTGGAGAATGGGTCCTGCATCCGGAGTACACGGCTGAGGTGCACAGTATCACCAATGGCCGGGTGGACCGGATACTGTACTCAGTGAATCAGCAAGTTGGAAAAGGGGCCGGATTGATCGTGGTTGAAAGTCCTGAATTGATCGACTTGCAACGGGAGTATCTGGAAAAAATGGAGCGGGCCACATTCCTGAGACAGGAGCTCGACCGGATGAAAACCTTGCAGGAAGGTGGTGCAACAGCCTTGAAAAATCTTCAGATCGCCGAGTCAGAGTTCAATAGCAATCAGGCCGGACTAGCCGGTTTAAAGGCAGACCTGGCCTTATATGGATTGCAGGCTGAACACGTTCAGGTGTCGACCCTTTCCAGTAAGTACACCATTCGAGCACCGCAGAGTGGCCAAGTAGTCCAGTCGGAAGTGGCGATTGGTCAGTGGTTGGAACCGGGAGCGGGTATCTGTCAAATTCGCGATCGGCAAAAGATGCATGCAGATCTGTTTCTCTTTCCTGCTCAGAATGAAGATTTGCAACGGGGACAGATCCTCCAACTGGAGCTGCCTACACCGGATATGGAGGCAGTCAATGTGAAGGTGTTGAGCCTGGATAATCGCATTGACCCGGAAAAAAAAGCGATCAGGGTACATACAATCGTCCAGGGGAAAATGCCTCTCCATGCCGTGGAGGGCGGGTTTCTTTCTGCGCGTTTCGATTGGGCCGGTGAGGAGGAATTGCTATATATGCCAGCGTCTGCAGTTCGCAGGGAGGGTAATGAAGAATATATTTTTGTATTGGATTCAGAGGCCAGTACACCGACATCAGTGGCCTTTCGAAAAGTTCCTGTGCGCGTGATCCGACGGGATAGTCGCCAGGTCGCTCTGGAGAGAGGGAGCTTCAATGGAAAGGAAGCGTTCGTCCTGGAGGGGGCCTATTATGTTGATGCCCAAAGTAAGGTCGAGGAGTTTGCCGAAGAGGAATAGAGGTGTATGCTCGTGCTTTTATTGTCTTGTAGACGCCTGATCTTGAACTGGAAATCTGTCACTCTATAAGCAGAAAAAAAGGGAGCTATAGTGATAGCTTGGGTTCCTGAATCCTCGGGGCGACAAACCGAACTAATCTCGTAACGACGATTATAAGGTTCGTCGATTCATCTTGGACCATTCTGCAGTTGAATTGTTTATCTGGCGGTCTCAGGCAAGTTCTTCCGGAGGGTTTGACGGGCGATCCAAATACTGAATTGTTCAGGAAGTAATCGACTGATCATATTGACCATTGGAAGATACCAGGTGGGGATAACCTGACGTTTTTTTCGCAGGTACCCTTTCCAGGCAGCTCGTGCAACGGTCTCCACGTCGCTGGACAGCCATCCGGAATACAAGGCTGATCGATCCATTCCCGCCACTCGTTGAAATGCAGTGGGAATGGCAGGTGGGCAGATGGTGGTCACTCGGACATCGGACCCCTGGTCTTTGAGCTCATGATATAACCCCAAACCCAGACTGCGTACAAATGCCTTACTGGCCCCATACGCGGCCATATAGGGATTGGGTTGGAATGCGGCAATGGAGGCAATGAAAAGCAGATGTCCGGCATTGCGTTTCTGCATAGGAGCGAGATACAGCCGGGTGAGTTTGTACAATGCAAGAATATTCAATTCCAGCATCTGCACCTCTTTTTCGGGATCAATATTATTCAATATCCCCCAGGTGCCGACTCCTGCATTATTGACCAATACATCCACGTGTAACCCTTTTGAAGAGGTGAATGCCCATACCTGATCCGGGGCATCCGGGCGGGTGAGATCAATGGCGAAGCCATTGATGGAGACATCCGGAAATTCATGCTGGAGGGATGACTGAGCGTCGTCCAGTTCACGTCCGGGCAATGCTACCAGCACCAGATGATGCCCCGCCCGGGCAAAATGTCGGGCTAATGCCAGGCCGATACCACTTGAGCCGCCGGTGATCAGTACTGTTTTTGTCATCGGATAAAGATTTTTGCTTGGATGGAGAGGCGATGGAATGAGGTCAATGGCTCAATAGTTGGTTTATTCATAATCTGGAAAAAAAGACATCGATGACGAACCCTGAAGGTCCACAGAAGCAGAATGAATTTGATCTCACCGAGAGGAAGGCTTGCTTCAAGAACAATTATTTTTCTTCTTTTCGAACAGGAAGAATAGGTCTCAGGGGGATGGTGTCTTCGTCCAGGTTGGCCTCCTCTAGTTCGGGGCGTAACGGCCGTGGAGGCGGGACCAGGGAGTCTTCACTGGTCCATGAGGCCTGGGCTAATAGCAGGGAGTCTACATACATGGAGGCACGCTCTACAGCTGCAGCACGGCATTCTTTCCAGAAAATGGCTTTCCTCGCTTCGAGATTAGCCTGTATGGCTTCTTCCACTTTGGGTTCCAGTCCAGGAGTAGTTTGTTCCGGAGTGGCCAGGAGGAGGATCAAGAGGATGAGAGTGAGTGGATTCATTGGTGCAGTTTTCGATTCATATCCCGAATACGTGCATTGAGCAGAGAATCGATCAGGTAGGGTTGCAAACTGTCTTGCAGGAGTTCACAACGGTCTTCCAGGAGAGGGGTCATGTCCTGATAGCGTTGTTCCGAGAGTTCCGCTACTTGTCGCTTTTGCGTAGAGTTGAGGAACTCATTTTCGGGACTGCAGGCTGCCAGAATCAGGAGGCCGAAGATCAGGCCGTATCGTGTCATCACAGATTGATTTCCTTGCGCTTCAATTCGAATTGCTGTCCGAGATAGACTCGTCGCACCACTTCATCTGCTGCTAATTCTTCTGCAGTCCCTGCTTTGAGGATACTCCCTTCAAACATGAGGTAGGCGCGATCGGTAATGGACAGGGTCTCCTGGACATTATGGTCGGTGATCAGAATGCCGATATTTCGGGTCCGTAAACGGGATACATTATACTGAATGTCTTCAACCGCAATCGGGTCGATCCCGGCGAATGGTTCGTCCAGGAGGATAAAACTGGGGTTGGTGGCCAGGGCCCGGGCAATCTCTGTGCGGCGTCTTTCCCCTCCTGAGAGGGTGTCGCCATTTCCTTTTCTCACCTTATGCAGATTGAATTCTTCGATCAGGGATTCCAGTTTGTCCCGCTGTTCTTCTTTGGACAGGTCCGTCATTTCAAGGACGGCACGAATATTATCCTCCACAGTCATTTTTCGAAAGACAGAAGCCTCCTGGGGGAGGTAGCCCACGCCGAGGCGTGCGCGCTTGTACATCGGCAGATTAGTGATCTCCTGATCATTGAGAAAGACCTGCCCGCCATTGGGTTGAATAAATCCGACCACCATATAGAAGCTGGTCGTCTTTCCTGCACCATTCGGTCCAAGCAATCCCACGATCTCTCCCTGGTTGACTTCCAGAGAGACATCATTGACCACCGTTCGGCTGCCATATTGCTTAAAGAGATGTTCGGCCCGTAGCTTCATGTGTCAAAGATAGGTCAATTCGCAGGCTCTGTTGGCCACTGAGGGATGATTGGGACTTCCATCTCCCAATTGGCACGAAGGCCGGCCAGTGGAAAGACACTACGCAGTTCAGCGGGTGTTCCGCGATAATAATCCGCTGGATCCCAATACCCGTTCTTGTTTTCATCGAGGCTCAGAAAAGCCTGATAGTTTCCTGGTAGCAATCCGGGAATGGATATTTCCCATCGGGATTTTCCGGAATGAATCCACTTCCCGATGGGAGCAGAACCATTCATGATTTCCAGAATAACCTGTTCCCGGGCAGACAGACTGTCTATGAGAAGACGCAACTGGACCAGTTCGGCTTGTGTCCCCATACTGGCTGGAATGATCAGCGTATCCACATTTGATCTACCATGTACACTGGTCAGAGCATTGGGAAGCACGAAAATGCGGAGGGTGACACTTTCCGTCTTGATTCCACTCAACGTCAGCGAATCTCCGGAGGTGGATCGATGCATTGTGGAAAGCGGGAGGAGAGTGGAATCCTTCCAGACTTGAATCAGGCTCGAGTCGATCCTGGATAGAGGAACAGGTGCCACCAGCTGGATGGGTTGTCCCGGAGTCAGTTTGCCCGTTTTTGCTTGTCGCACGATCGGGAGGGATGTGAGGGAATCCGGGAAAAGATGGTATTGAATGGTGTCCACATCATTGAGGAGGAGGGATCCGGTCAGTTTCTCGGATGACCATAACCGAAGCAGGGTATCGCCCAGCCATTGTACCGTTGGAGGTGCTGCTTCTTCAGTGAGCAGTCGAAGGGCATTCGGTGGTTTGCTGAATGCCAGGGAGAGGCTGCCACGAATGGAGGTGGAGTCGGTATTGATGACTCGAAATGTCTTTCTTGGAGGCGATACTCTCAGGGTAGGCAAAATCGTAGACGGGCTGTCGATTCGGATTTCTTCTGGAACCCAGCCGATCCATTCATCGGGAAGGTCATAGAGATAGTTCGTTGACTTTTCCGCCAATGCAAACATTCGGTAAGCTCCGGCGCGCAGATTTTCCAGACGATATTGTCCCTGCTTGTTTGTGCGGGCCACATAGTCCGGTAACAGCAACGTGATGGCAGAGTCCCTTAAGCTGCGATGCAGAATGACCAGGGCATCAGAAACAGGTTCACCTGATTTGGCATTGATCAACTGGCCACTGGCAGAAAGGGAGTCGACTACCGGTCCTGTAGAAAAGACAAACCGGAGATCGGGTGCTGCATTTCCTTCATTTCGATCCTGGATGGCTTTCCCAAAATACAGAGTATAGGTAGTGCTATCCTTCCAGGGCTCATCTGGATCAAAAGTGACCACGGCTGCTTTTCCTTCAGCGGTCACGATCGGGGTTTTCTTCACCGGTGGAGAGATGACGACTTCCTTGAGTACATCTTTCAATTGGATCCATTCGTCAAAGACCAAACGGATGGTCTTTGGCTTAAACTCCGTTTGGCGGTCAGGCGTAGACAGTGATTTTTCGAGGACAGGAGGTGCTGTATCTTTTTCACCTCCTTCTGGGGGCAACACACGAGCACAGCTCGACAGAATGAAAAACAGGATAAAAAGGCGGAGGATCAACGGCATTCGTTTGCGCAAAAGTACATTGGCGATTGGAATCGATCAGGATGATGAAGAACGATTCGCAGGATGAAAACGCAAAATAGTCTCTCTCAGGTATCGCATATCGAGATGCGTATAGATCTCAGTGGTGGTGATGGATTCATGCCCGAGCATTTCCTGGATGGCACGAAGGTCGGCACCACCTTCCACCAGATGGGTGGCGAATGAATGTCGGAAGGTGTGTGGACTCACTGTTTTGGAGATGCCCGCCTGAGTGGTCAGTTTCTTGATCAACATAAACACCATCACTCGCGATAACCGACCACCACGTTGATTGAGGAAGACAATATGGTCGGAATCGGGTTTGGCCAGCTGATGTTGTCGAACATCCGTCAAGTAATATTGGAGGTGTTTGACTGCTTCCTCTCCGATCGGGATGATCCGCTCTTTGTCGTTTTTTCCGATGACCTTGATGTAGCCTATTTCCAGGTATAGATCGGCAATGCGCAATCCAGTCAGTTCACTGACCCGCAAGCCACAGGCGTAAAGTACTTCCAGCATGGCCCGGTCACGTTGTCCAAAAGGGTGGGAAAGGTCAATAGCCATGAGGATAGCTTCGATTTCTTCAATGGATAAGACATCCGGGATATGACGATGAAGGACGGGGGCTTCGAGTAAGGTGGAAGGATCATTTGCAAGGATTTCCTCCAGAACGAGATACTGGCAAAAGGATTTCACACCCGATACGATCCGGGCTTGGGTTGCTCTGGCCAACCCTAAAGCATGAATCTGTCGGATAAACGCCTCTAAATGATGTGGCGTTAATTGAGGTGGAGAAATCTGCATTTCACCGGTGGTCAGATAGAAAGCCAGCTTGGCGACATCCCGCTGATAGGCATCAACAGAGTGATGGGAAAGTCCTTTTTCCAATTTCAGGTAGCGAACAAACCCCCTTACACTTGGAGCCCAGGAGAGGGGAAAAGAAAGCGCGGCATTCATCATTCGTCGACAACTCAAGGCAAGCACTAAAACTAGAAGAAAATATCCAGGATGAACCAGGTCGGGAGAGATACCTACCGGTATAGTGTCATCATTTCAGGAGTAAAGGAGCGGATTATCAACGGAAATGCCTTCCCAGAATAGACCTGGTGAATTTCCATTCGGCAGCCTCGATCATGCCCTTGATTGGAAGCCAATCGCCATAGGAATGGCCCCAATAGCCCACAGGAAGTATTTGAGGTTGAAAATTGAATTTTACGGTCATGTTGATTCGCGTCTTTTACTCTTGGAACCAGAGAATTATTTGGTGATTGAAGATGAAATTATTACATTCAACCAAATATTCTAAATCCTCACGCTATGCGCATTTTGATCAATGGGTTTGTGATCTTTCTGCTCTGGGCGGTCTTATGCCGCTATTGGTATGTCTGTGAGATCAAGCACCATTGCGAACCATCACCTGCTCCAGTCGAAATGGTGGATCAATCGACTCGGGCCATGGATCTTGGTTTATACCAGGGTAATGATCTGGTGATTGGAGGATTCGAACAGCTCGCATTCATTGGGGATGCGGTTACACCGGATCTCACCGCTTCAAATGATCTTTTCCTCGACTCCCTTGCTTCATGGATGAAGCTCAACCCAGACCTCGGATTGACGTTGACTGGCAGCTATCGCTTGTCCGAAGAAGGAAAGACCTCTGGTTTTTTTGAAAATCTGGGATTGGCCCGAGCGGCATCGATCCGACAGCTTCTGGTTGATCGGGGCATTGAGGAAGGACGGATCGGGTTAGATTATCTTCAACTGAATAATGACGATCTCAGTCAACCGATTCGATTTAGTGTGCGCAGCCAAGTGCTTGCTGCCGAAAAACAAGATGGTAAACAGGTCGCGGCTGCTCCTGCTGGTGATGCCTTTACATTTACCAACATGAATTTTTCAGGTGCAAACTTCGACCCCAACTCGGATGTTTTTCGACCGAACGTCACCTTTGAAGCATATGCGGACAGCCTCAAAACATACTTTTCCCTTCATCCGGACAAGTCTCTGACCATTACCGGTCATACGGATGCTCGAAGCAGTGAGACGTACAATCTGGAGTTGGGCCGACGGCGCGCTCAATCTGTGCGTAAATACCTGGAACAACGAGGTGTGAAGGCCAAATTCAAGATTGCTTCAGCTGGCGAGAGGGAGCCTGTGGCCGAAAATGACACAGAAGCGGGACGTGCTAAAAACCGCAGAGTCAATCTAAGTATCAACTAACCGAAAAACCTGAACTCATGGATTTTTTGACGGACCTGTTCACCCAATTGAGCATTCGGGACAGTCTCCTGGTTCTCCTGTTTTTGTTTGTAGCCTTCCTGATCGGCCTGATCGCTGGATGGCTCTATTGGCGTCGACGCCTGGAGGACCTGCGAACTGAATTGACGGGAACTCTCGAAACGCTTCGTCGCCTTGGAAAGGACTTCGATGACATGAAGGTCAAGCTGGCGAACACCGAAGAAGATCTCCATCGTGCGAATATGGAAGCGGATAATTTTCGAAAGAAATTCCATACTTGTGAAGAAGAAAAAGGTCAGCTGCGGGCAGATATCTATGCTTTGCAGGAGAAGTCAGACGGAAAAGAAAAGGCTCCTGCTTCAGCGAAAGGTGGTGGAGGTGCCGATTCTGCGAAGTTGGCCCTGAGTTCCGCCATGGGTTCCCGAATTACCAAAGCAAGTGCTGCCGACAAGGATGATCTCAAATTGATCAATGGAGTAGGCCCATTTATTGAGAAAAAATTGAATGCCATTGGCATCTATACGTTTGAACAGATCAGTCAATTTGATGATGATCTCGTCGAACAGGTCACCCAGGCGATCGAGTTTTTTCCCGGTCGTATGGCCAGGGACAATTGGGTCGGTCAGGCGGCAGCCTTATTTCAAACCAAGATGACCAATCCGGCTGCGCTCAAACGTTCCAAAGCGAAGCCCACCAATCCAAAAGACTTGAAAGTGGTGGAGGGCGTTGGTCCCAAAATCGAACAGTTGCTGAAAAACGGGGGGATCCAAAACTGGAGTGATCTTGCAGTGGCCTCGGTCACCAAGCTCCAGGAGATCCTGGATGCGGCCGGCGACCGCTATCGGATTCACGATCCGGGAACCTGGCCGAAACAGGCCGACTTACTGGCGAAAGGTGACTTCGAAGCCTTTAAAGAGTATACGGACTTCCTGCAGGGAGGAAAATCCCCCGGATAATCTGCATCGAACATTGCTTCATGAAACCGAAAAACCCCTGAGCTGCTCCAGTAATCAGGGGTTTTTCTTGTTTTCCAGGAACTGAAGAAGGTCTAGTCTATACCTGGGGTGCCCGATCCCAGGCCCGGAAGCTGAAGGTCATCCCGGTCAGGGAGACGAGGAGGGTCATTAAATAAAACAGGATACTGATCGCCACAGCGGGCGCTTCGGGCAAGCCGATCCAGGTTGCTCCATAGAAAAAGGCAATCTCTCGTGCTCCGGCCCCACCGTAACTCAAGGGCAAGGCCGCTAAAATACTAGAGGCCAGGAAGAGGACAATAAAGCCCAGCCAGGGCATCGGTTGGCCGATCATCATGAGTAAAAAGAGCACAGCACATATTTGTAATCCTTGCACCAGAAATGACCAGCCTAGCACACGTGCAAATGCAGGAATGAGTGCTGGTTGGATCCATCGAACAGCCCACCAGGCCAGGAGGATCAATAAAGGCACGAGGATGAATATCCAGGATTGCGCCGGGAATATTGGCGGCAATACCCGGATCAGTATCAGCCCCAGACTCACCAGGGCAAGCAGGCCAAATGCCCTGTCAGCTAGCGATACCAATACGAGATCTCTAGTGTTGACGTCTCCTCGTTTGCGCAGGACCACAACTTTATAGGCATCCCCTCCGATCCCGCCTGGCAAAAGGAGATTATAGTACATCCCCAACCAGTACAACCGTAGATTTATACGCTCAGTGAGGGTCAGGCCAATTTGGCGAAAGAGAGTATTCAACCGAAAGGCGGAGATGACCTGCGAGCCCGTAAATACCAGGAGAGCGGGCACATACCAGAGCCATTGTCCCTGGTGGAGTACATCATAGAGTTGTTGGAGGTCTATTTTTCGATAGACGATGACCAGTGCAGTGATCGACAACGCGACTTTTGCAATGAACATCAATTGCTTTTGCCAGACAGGTTTACGTTTATCCATGTGGCCGATCTAAATCGGATTGGATAATCTGCCTCACTTTGTAGACGGTCTTATTCTGGGACTCATAATACGTACGCATCATGATCTCTACAACAATGCCAATCGTGATAAACTGAATGCCACCAATGACAAGGAGGACACCCAGAATCAGAAGTGGTTTGCCCCAGATGTCCTGGCCCATCAGTTTTAGCCCCAACAAATAGAAGTTGATCAATACGCCAACGCCAAAAGCAATGACACCTGCAGTGCCAAACAGGTGCATCGGCTTTTGAAGATAACGACGGAAGAAAACCATCAGGAGCAAGTCACTGATCACCTTGAAGGTCCGTCCAATCCCGTACTTGGATACACCATGGATTCGCGGATGGTGGTGGACATCTACCTGGGTAATCCGAGCACCTTCCAGACTAGCCAGGACAGGAATGAACCGGTGCAATTCACCGTATAAGCCCATGTCCTTGGCGACATCACTTTTGAAGACTTTCAGCGTACATCCATAGTCTTTGATATGGATTCCCGTGCTTTGGCGGATAATGGCATTGGCGATCTTGCTGGGGATCTTGCGCAGGATCATACCATCCTGGCGATTGGCCCGAATACCTGCCACCAGATCCCACTCTTCATTCTCGGCCATGGCCAGCATCATGGGGATATCGACCGGGTCATTTTGCAGGTCTCCGTCCAGAGTGGCCAGAAAGGTTCCCCGGGCTTCATCGATCCCTGCTGCCAGAGCGGCACTTTGACCATAGTTCTTTCTCAGTTCTACAATTCGGAGGCGATCGAACATGGCCTCTTTTAATGCGGCTACGGTACCATCGGTAGACCCATCATCGACATAGATCAATTCATAATCGATGCCTTGAAGGTCATTGCGAATCTTGTCAACCAGAGGTTGAATATTCTCGACTTCATTATAGACACAGACAATGACGGATAAGTAGGGTTTCATAGTTCAATCAATTAGAGATGGGCATTTCACAAATGATCACAAACCGTTCATCCGAATGTCGAATATGCATGGAGTCTCGGATAACCACGCCTGGAGGCAAAATCGTGTAACGGGGAGCAATAAAGGCCATACCCGGAGTGGGCGGAGATTGGACCAGAGGGGTGATCGCCCCCCGGACCGAGCTCAGATAAAACCAGGTTGTTGGCGAGCCACTGATCCCATCCAGGTAGACAAGTGGCTTGTTTTTATATTGATGACCGATCCGAATAGCATCTTCCCGAACTTCCGTACCAAAATCATTGGCGATCCGATCTGGAATGACAAACCAATCAAATGCCAACCGCAAAGTCAGAAGTTGCAGGACCAGTCCCAAAAGCAGAAGCTCCCTCTGACGGAGGATAGCCAATGCTGCAAAAACGGAAAGCACCACCAGAAGCACAGTCCGGGCCATCGTGTTGTCCATATCCCTGGTTTGGGGCAGGACCAATGGCGCCCAGGAGGCGAGAGCGATCAACACAGACACACTGGCCATTGCTGTGTAGAATACTTTCCTGGGGCGGGAGGATGCAGTTGAGTATAGTCGATATCCGATCAATGAAAATAAGGGGACAAACATCAGTAGATACCGTGGGAAAACATCCGGACTGATCCAGTAGATCGGAATATTAGCTGCAATCATCAACAAATTGAATCGAATGAATGGGTGATCCAATCTGGAATACAGCGAGCGCAGGGGGAAGATGAAGAGGAGGAGCAAGGACCAGGGTAGAAAATGATAGGTCATCTCAAAAGGGAAGGTGAGGATGTGTAGGAACACGCTACCGATCCCGTGGTGCGTCGGGGTTCGCTGAGCTGATTCTGTGAACAGGGTGCCAAACACAGTGGACGGATCTGCCCCTTCCAGGCGCAACCAGTAATATCCACCGATGATGAGGAAAAAAAGGACGGCGCCGAGGAACTGTCCGGGATGAAATAACTTTTTCCATTGTTTCAGGCTCAATAGATGAGCCGTCATGGACAGACCTAAAAAGACAACAGCGGGTAGTCCTTTCAAAAGGAAAGCTATGGCAGCAATCAGCCAGGCGCCGACGAAGTAAGCAAACCATCGCCTGGTCTGGTATTGAAAATACAGCCAGATGAACAGCCCGTAAATGGTCATTGAAAAAGCCATGTCGATCAAACCCAGGAAGGAGTCCCAAAAGAGAATCCGACCACTGGTCAGCGTCAGGGCAGCAACCAGAAAGGCCATGGTCGAATCTCCGGTTGCCCTGCGGATGGCATAAAAGGTCAGGGCCAGAAAGGAGAGTAAAAAGAAGACAGTCGGCAAGCGAGCCGCCCATTCATCAATTGTCCCTGTGACTGTAAAAGCAGCAACCAGAATCCAGTTGTACAGGGGAGGTTTTTTAAAATAGGCCTCACCATTCATGGTGGTGTGGACATAATCTCCAGACTCCATCATTTCGAATGCCACCAGGGATCGAATACCTTCGTCATCAATAAAGGTATGATCACCCAAATTGATCAAGAGTGCTGGGAGAGCCAGTGCTCCGATCAGCAGCAACAGGATGAACTCCCATCGACGGGAAACAGGTTGATGAATTGTATTGGGCACAGAGACGGAGGTGGTCTTGCCGTAAAAATAGCCCGAATCCTTTAGCCACCATGCATGCAGCTAAGGGATTCGGGCTAGATAGATACGTGTAGTTCGAAACGCTTAGACGACCGGTGGGGTCTGATTAGTCGGGTTTTCCGACTCAGCATCCGGAGAAGATCCTTCTTCAGCATCCTTTCCTTTGACCATATCCTCGACCTTGTCCGTCAGGTCTTCAGCCGCATCTTTGGCTTTTTCGGTCATATCCTTAGCAGTCGCTTTGGCTTTATCCGCCCATTCTTCAAGCGTGTCTTCCGTTTTTTCAGCCCACTCCTTTGATTTGGAGACGACTTTTTCGGTCATTTCCTCAGCCTCTTCCATAGCTTTTTTAGCTACTTCTGTTGCTTTTTCAGTGACTTTCTCAGTGGCTTCAGCGGCTTCACTCCAGGCTTTTTTGGCCGCATCCTTTGCTTGACCAGCCATCTTTTCAGTTGCATCGCCTGCTTCCTCAGCCCACGCTTTGGCCTTAGTTGCCATACGTTCGCCAGTATCTGCGGCCACCTTTCCGGCCTCTTCCATCATGTCCTCTGTCTTGTCAGCCCATTCCTTGGCTTTTTCGCGAAGGGCTTTTGCATGTTCTTTGGCCTCAGCCATCTCTTCGTTCAGCTCTTCCTGAGCTTTACCGAACCATTTCTTAAAAAATTCGAATGCCATGATATTGGGGGTTATGTAGAGTGTAAAGGTACATCATTCCTTTGGGCTGACAGTGCGACTACTTGTCCAGTGATCCTGTAATTTGACCAGCCAGGAACGTTCGATTTCCTGCCAGTCTGCTGCTGCAGGTACAGGTGCACCCGGGTTCGGGACCTGGCCAGGAAAGCTTTCCACATACAAGGACTGACTTGGGAAGGCAAAGCTGATCCCGGCTTCATGCGCCAGGCGAATAATGCCCATCACCAGTTCTTCCCGGACGATCAACTCGTTCTTGAAATCTGGTACGACTACAGGAACCCGAAAGCGAATGTCGATGGAGGAATTGTTCAGTTCATGGAGGTAGATGAAGATCAGATCCTTTCGCGTGTCCGGATGAGACTCAGCCATGTCCCGCAGGGAATCGATAAAACGCTGGATCTGATCTGCAGGCGTACTATAGACAACGCCGATCATAAAGTGTACCAGGCGGTATTGACGAAGACCAAGGTTGACAATATTGTCATTGATCATATTACTGTTGGGGATCGAAATGATGGAACTGTCGATAGTCATCATACGGGTCGACCGAAAACCGATTTCGACTACAGTTCCTTCTACGCCTCCCGCGAGAATATAATCGCCGATTTGAAAAGGTTTGTCAAAAAAGATCAGCGCTGAGCTGATCAGGTTTTTCACGGTATCCTGAGCAGCCAGGGCCAAAGCAATTCCACCGATTGACAGACCAGCAATCAATGCGGTGAGGTTCACCTCCAGGAGACGAAGAATGGGGATAAGTATCAAAAAGACCAAGGCAATCTGAAAGGTCTTCCTCAGGATAGGGACCAGTTGATCATCCGTTTTTGTATCCGTCTTTTCCGCTGCTTTACGGACATAAACGAAGATCAGATCCAGGATGCGGAAGCCTAAAAGCAATACAAATATCCAGGAGGTGATCCGCAGTCCATGCAGCATCCATTCATTGAATCGAACGGGTAATTGCAAAATGGGAATGGCCATGATAGCTACTCGGACCAGGATCCACAAGGTCAGATATCGATCCGCATGTCGAAGGCTACGCTGATCTGTGATATCATCGACCTGGAATCGATGCGCAAGACTGCGAATAATCGGAAAGAACAGGAGGTAGATCACCCAGTACAGAAGAAATAAACAGATCGGCAGGAGTAGGAGGCCTATCCATTGCCAGGTGAACAAGCCTAAAAAGCTGTGCTGTGCATTTTGGCCAAACCAGTTCACCAGGCGATCAGCACCGAAGGGATATAACTGCCGATGCATCGCTGGGATGGCTTTGACCGTTTCGGCGCTATACCGCCAGATGCCATCCTCTTCGTCGATAAAAATGAGCGGGTTCTCTTGTGGGAATGGGGTGTAAGTTGCACTCCGGGATACCGTATCCCGCCATTGCGGGTCTCGGGGCAGTTTTTCCAGATAGATAAAAAACCCATTCCCATCGAGCACCTGTTTCAGTTGAATCGCCAGTCGGACCATGGTCGCTGAATCTCCGATCGTGGTCAATGCTTCTGCAGCTTTCGCCGGGTCATTGGTTTCAGGCTGAAGGTAGTAGAGGTGCTGAAAAATGGCCTGATAGGGAGATTCCAGATCACCCGTGGGGGGTAATCCCTGACTAAATAATGGATTCCAGGCAAGTACGAAAAAGAGAAGACCGAACAGACGCATAGCTACGAAGGAAGTAAAATTCAGGAGGAACACCAAATCAGAAATCAGGTAAACCCGGTATACGAGCTTCCCGGTTCTGATCAGGCGATTTCAGGAGTACGTTGACGAAGCAGGAGCAGGAGTAGAAACAGGATAACAAAACCGGTCCCTATAGAGTTTTCGATGGTGTGTTCTAACAGGAAGGCCGTACTGACCAATCCGTAGAAGCCGAATAAAAGTGGAGACTGAACCTTCCTGTGGATATATAATGGTCCATAAAAACAAAGCATAAATAAAGTCAGCCCCAGGATGCCTGTGCCGGCAAGGACATAAATAAATTGATTGTGCGGGGTAAGTGGTTCCACAAAGTCAGGGTAGTCTTCTTCGAAAATCCGATTCACTTCTTTGCGCAAGTTGCCGACCCCAATGCCTGTCCACGGATGGGCTTGAAAGATCTTCCATCCGGACTGAAGAGAAACGATTCGACCTGAATCAGCATAATGCCCCCCTTCGCCCTGCTGGTACATGGCCAGGTCGTAGCGCATGTAGTCGATCTTGGATTTGAAGCTGGGAAGGAGATGATATCCAGACCAGATCATCAAGACAAAAGCGCCCATTACGGCTATAGGTGCCCAGATGACACGCAATCGGAAGGCAAACCATAAACCAATGATCAATGCTCCACCATAGAAGGTTAGAATCCCCGTCCTGACGGACAAGAAGTGGAGCATAAACAACAGAAACAGACTGGCAATGATCTGAGCGGGCCGCTCCCAGGACCAGCGGTATTGATACTTGGTTCGGATCAGCTCGAATCCGCCTAATATACTCATGGACAGGAGCATGCTGAATCGAATATGATTACGAGGTACAGGAATAGAATGGCCCATACGCATGGATGCCTGAATGCTGTCAGCGTGGATCAGATAATGTATACCTACACCGATGCAGGTGAGGGTCATGAATCCAAGGAGTAAGGCCAGAATGGCATGGAGGCGGCGAATGGGGAGTGCAGGGAGGAGCATACCGGAAATGCCCAGGATGAGAAAGGGGAGGCGGATCCGCAAACGTTCCCACCAGTAAGGCCAATCTTCTGTTTGGAACCCACTGAGGAGGGTCAGGAAAAACAAACCGATCAAAAATAGAAAGGGCCACTGATCCCGATCCAGGATCCGCAGATTATATGCTCTTTGCGATATTCGAGGATGGTACCAGATCTGCCCGGGCGCCCATGCAAAAAGGCCTAACGCAGGGATCAGCCACATGGTGACCGACAACACAAAGGGCGAAAAGATCATACATACGCAGGCGATAAAATAGATGACGACCAAGAGGTCCATCCGGGTCAATCGGGCCAGCCATGTATCACTTCTACTCAATGTGTACGGGTTGAAGGATTTACGAAGATGCGAAGTTCTGACGGATCTGCTGGAATGGCCTCAACCGGGTGGATGGAAACAAAAAAAGGTGGCTTCAAAAGAAGCCACCTTCAGGTGTAGCGAGAGAGGGACTCGAACCCTCGACCTTGCGATTATGAGTCGCACGCTCTAACCAGCTGAGCTACCTCGCCATTTCGGCCTGCAAATATAGGGGAATTCCGCTTTTGGGGACAGGGTTGGCTAAAAAAAGAGAGGGAGGGGTCTGCCAGGGCTATTCGCCCCGAGGCCTCGGGGCCGTTCGCCCCCGAGGACTCGAGGCTTGAGTTGTTTGTGGCTGGCGCCACTGGGATGTACGTTGCTCGTTTAGTAGGTAAGAGGTAAAGGGCCCAATATTGGCCGAACGCCGAATACCGAACTCCGAACACCGAATAAAGAGTTCCTGCGTTCCTGGTTCCTGATTACTCAATTTGTCATGTGAGCCATTTCAATCTCTTGCCAGCAACTTAAAAAGATGGACGTTGGTGCCGGTGTCTCACCGGCAGCGCAAGACGTGAGGCTCCATATTTTTCTATCCTTTGATCGATGAATATTGGCGGTGTCTCACCGCTATATTGGTGATCCGGTGACAGGAATGATTACATGAGGTAGATGTACATATTTCAGCAATGAGGGTGTACGTGTTGTGTTCCTCATTCCTGATTTCAGAGTTTCATTGTTCTATGGTCTTTCCTTCGAAATAACCCAATAACGCAATAACGCCAAAGGCCGTAAATTGTCAGCATCGGGATTTTCAGGATTAGAGGATGAACAGGATGACGGAAAATGGTAAAAGGTAAGCTTCGCGAATACCGAATACCGAACGCCGAACGCCGAATACAGAGTTCCTGTGTTCCTGATTCCAAATTTCCTGCCTGCCTGGCCATAAGCTGGGTTCCGCTTTCCGCTTTCCGCTTTCCGACTTTGTTTTTGCCTGATTGATTGTCGAAAAAACTCAATAACGAATTAACTTTTCTCATAACCTCATAGACTCCTCCACGGGCAGGCATCCCTCCCGCCCCGGCAGGTAAGCAGTCCTCATCCCTGATCCCTGATCCCTTGAAATAGCTCATTCCCACCTCCACTCACTCCACCATCACTCTGCCACTCGCATATCGTCCTTGTGGATCATAGAGATTGAGAAAATAGAGTCCAGGAGTCCATCCAGTACATGTGACATTCATTGTCTCTCCTGTCCAGGGCAGGCGTGCCACTTCCCGACCAGAAATATCGATCACCGTGAGGGAGCCACCTGAACCAAAATCCGGAAGCATGACCTGAAACTGCCCTCGGGCAGGATTGGGCCGCACCTCTAGCAAGCGGACTTTGGCTTGCACCGGAAGGAAGAAGGAAGTGGATAAGGTACTGTCACATACCGGCCCGGTATCCAGACGATAGTTGACCATATTGGGCAAGCATTGGCCGTTAGTAGCTTTGAGTTGGATGGCTCTTTGTTCAAAACCGCAAGCAGTGCCAGGAAAGTCTGGATGATGGATAACATGTAGGAAGGGCGTTGCCCCATCGGTGCTCATGTAGATCTTGCAATCTGGGCCGATATTCATATACTGGAATCCTGTTGCAAAAAACCCGTTATAAATAAAGCCATCATAATCTGCAACCTTGATGCCACTGGATGCAAGGTCTGGTTCCTCAGTATCTAATTGCCATAGAGCAAAGGTATTATTGATATAAATATAACGTGAGTCAGGGGAAAATTCGCCACTAGCCGCATATGTAAATGTAGAATCCGGAATCAGCCATTGCCTGAAATTGGATAACAAACCTGTCGTGCGGTCAAAATCAAAAAGGACTGCACCCTCATCACGACTGAAACGCGCCAGTTTTTTTCCATCAGGGCTGAATTTTAAATTACTCCCCCCCCCGGATAATCAACGGGCCCAATATCCTGCATGCCGTGAAGATAAACAGTGTCTTTCTGGACTAGAAAACGCAGATAGGTGTTATTCTTATAGCCCACCATCATGACCCACCAGTCTGTGCCATTGGTGTGCTTGACGGCATGGAGTTCGCACAAGTTGATTTGCCCATGATAAATAACGTTGTTTTTAGATACTACTTCTCCATCCATATTTTTAGAAAAGTCCAAAATGGAATAGAATAATTTTTCGATCCAAAACCCATTTATTGTAATGGTATCTTTTGCATGTAACAGAATAAGTTGATCTTTATTTCCGGGCCGGGGTAAAAGAAGACTGCTATTTCGAATGGGATAGTAAATTGCTAAATTTTTCTCACATCTATTTATCCAAGCCTTTCCGTAATTGATATAATTACCATTTTCCATCATCTCAAATTTCCGATTAAATACCCGGCAGCCGTCAGTATAAGCCATTAATTCACCAGTTTGATAATTGGAAAATGAAGCATTTGTGAGAAGCATGTTTCCTTCTCCAGGTAAGTAACCTGAATTTTTAAATCCTTCAGGAAAAGCGATAAGATTAATGCCAATTGTACTGTCCGGGCTCGGATTGGATGGCTTGTAACCTAATAGCCAGGTATAATCACTCTTTTGTGCAAAAGAAGTGCATGCAAATAATATGCAAATAACAATATTGATCGAAATGCGCATAACCAAATATAAATGACAGGGTTGCTGGTGTAAGCCAGCAACCCTGTGAGGAAAAAAGAATTAGTGAATCACTTGCAATCGCTGAATCGCTTGTGGATAATCAACATGTGCGATTCGGACAAGATACGTTCCGACAGGTAATGCAGCGGTTTGCAGTTGGTGGCCCATCCCATTAAAAGTCTCCGCGAATACTGTGCGGCCATACATATCGACTACGTCAAGAGCAGACCCTTGTGGTAATGTGCACCAGAGTGTAGCGACTTCATGAGCGGGATTCGGGTTAATGGAGAATCTGAAGATAGAGGAATAATTTTTTGAGAATTAGGCACAGCCTCTTCGCAAAGTCTTATCATCCCAGCATAAAGTCCATGCCTCGCGGATAGATCGTGCCATCCAGACGGCATCTCCTCCAGAAGTTGGATTGGTCCGCAAACCTCAGTCATGACTCATCACTTAACGATCACTCCATCGAGTACCATTCCAAACTGATATGGTTTACGCTTGTATTTTCTTCCCAGATCGTGGATCGGTTAGTGATATTTCATCCATATACTATCTAA
The DNA here is from genome assembly GCA_942490895.1 of uncultured Saprospiraceae bacterium. Taxonomy (GTDB): domain Bacteria; phylum Bacteroidota; class Bacteroidia; order Chitinophagales; family Saprospiraceae; genus JAGNXB01. The sequence goes on along the minus strand of CALNZC010000049.1, from coordinate 8,051 downwards.
TCGATCCATGGCGATTTGATCAATTGAATCCGCAATTGGTGACCAAACTACAAACTCAGCCCGATAATCCAATAGTGCAGTATCCAATTGGCCAGCCCAATAGGTAGAGTCGGTGTCATTGCTGGCATACACGAGACTATCCATAGCCATGAAGAGGGCTGCAGTCAAAGCATCCAAATTACTCCTATGCTGCTCGAAACTCATTTGGAGAGCAGAGTCTACTTTCCAAGCGGTGCGAATAGACTCGGCAACATCGTGCCAGGCTGCCTCATCCGAGGAGAGTACAGAGGTGTGGTAAACATAGAATGTACTGTCTTGCAGCAAGAGTGTATTGGAGGCAAAGCGGCGAAGCAGGTGGCGAATTCCATTTGCCTGCCAGGCGGCATGATTCAAACTATCCTGCATGATCCATTCATCCAATGCATCAGGTACCAGTGGTCGATAAGCACCGATACCATTCAGACAAATGAGTGTGCTTGACTCAGAACAATTTTGATTTGCACTTCCTTCATCGGGAAAAAACCATGTTGAGACGGCATTCCATTTAGGCAGATATGCCTTTCCTTCACTGTCATTGACAGTATATTTAGACTCGTCAACAGGAAACTGATCATACGAATAGTGAATGGCCCCATATCGACCCGAAGGGTTGTCTTCGGAGTTTAAAACTGGCCAATAATTGCCCTTGAATGCTTGTGGGCTGGTATATGTGCCACTTCCCGCACTGGGATAGCCATAGGCCAGTCCAAAGAGGTGTTCATCCATTGTATTCGCGCGAATCTCGGTGGCATCATTCAAACCAAAAAAGCGAATTCCTGCTCCCGTTTCGGTCACATCATTACAGGTTACAGCCAGATTGGATGAACCAGCCAGGTAAATTCCATTTGTCTGGCTCTGATTGTCATAATCTGTCCCTGTGATCAGATTGCAACTCACGGCACTGTTAAACGGATTCAGCAAGCCGATCCCATTGATCACGGCGACATTGTCGTATTTGAGATTGATTGTGTTTTCATGAATTTCCACCGGGCTATTGAAAATAGTGATCCCTGCAGAGCCCGTATTGACATCAATAGTGTTGTCACGAATATCCGAGCTCAGATGGTTATATAGAACAGGTGTGGCAAGTATGCCTTCTCCCACCAGAATGGAGGAGCCACCTTGACTGGTCACTCCACCATCAATACCAAGAACATTTCGAGTGTAATCCAGATGGCCATAGCCTCGATGGTGAAGGCCAACTTCAGCTACTTCATCAAAGTTGCAGTCTTGTACCTTAATCGTGAGATTTGGAGAAACACCTGTGGAATACACACCCTTAAGGTAGTCACTACCCGACACATGCTCAGCATAAACGTTCATCTTTGCCAATGCTCTAATCCCATAGTCGCAATGATAGATGGTTACTGGTTTTGATGCACTTTCGCCTTTAACTGTCAATAAATGGTTGTTCCCTCGAGCGAGAATGGCATGACCAGTAAGGGCGGAGATCGCAGATTCTTGATGAGACCCATCAATATGTGTACGGCCAACAATGACATTCGCATTCACGGTAACGATACCATTTGGCAGGTCAAAGTATCGATTCCAGTTATAAGTGTCCGATTCAAAACTTGAAAGGTTTATCATATTGCCACCCCGCACATAAACTCCGCAGAAGGAATATTCTGGGTTAGCATTAGATTCGGCCAATAGGGACTCGTCGATCGTTCCCTTCAGAGTACCTTCGAGATTATTTTCGAATTTGAGATCGCTAAAGCGAGTTAGAATTGGATCAGAATATGCAGTAGCATCTGATACCAGATTGGTCATGTAGACACCAACATGGTTGTCCTCAAAGTTTACTCTCTGGAGATAGGCTTCTGACCCTCCGTCAAGGGAAATGGCACGAGCGCCATCCTTTATTACCCCAGTTAAGAGTGAATGATTATTGAAAACCAATTTTCCTCCAGTGTTAACCCGGATTTGTCGCCACATTCCAGAACAGCCTTCAACTTTACCGTTAATTCTCAAAATTGCATTCTGTTTCACTATGATCTCAGCATCATCACCCATGATAATGGAACCATAGGATGGGTTGCCAAAGCAAAATTGGTCATCTACTTCAAAGGTGCCAAGCACAGTAATCCTAAAAATTTTATGAGGTACCAACTGATCACAAGTTAAGGAGCCCTCTGGTAAAATCTCGTCTTCAACAGCATCAGAATACAACAGAGGAGTTGTCCTCCCATCTAAAACAATGTAACCCTGAGAGGAAACCTGTACGGCATCCTCCTGATTATCATTTTGCCCATTTAACACAAACTGAACTTTGGCTTCCACTTCATTTGGTATATTTTGAATTTGGGACATAGCCATTGCTATGAAGGTCAATTCCTGGCAATCATAGGGTGCCATTTGAGAAATGAACTTGTGCACATAGGAATTCTCTTTTGTCGAACCAGGCTGGTAATAGCCAAAATCACCGATGTCCGTAATCTCGAAATATCCCATCTGGTAAACCCGAACCGTTGCGTCGCGGTACTGAGCATTGTCGTTACACAGTTTTACGGTGAAGGTCAGTTGATCGCACCCTTCAACAGGGTTGTCATTGTCCACTTCGATCGTAATATCTGTCTGGGCGTGCGCTGTATAGGTTCCTAACGATGTCAGGAGCAAGGTCAGCATTGCAATCAGGAGCGAACTAATATTTCGCCCCCCCCCCCCCCAATTTATGGAGATAAAATTTGGTTTCATGATAAAACGTTTTTGGTGATAATAAATATGAGAAGAAGAATGAACTGGGTGAAAATGGGTACCCAGCTGTCAACAGTAAATGACAAAAATATCCAGGTATTCTCAGCGTGAAGAATACACACAAATAACAAATTCACCAGGGCTGAACTACCTCATGAAACCAGGCGACTAATCGAGTTGAGCCCCGGAATGATAAAATGTTGGTATAGATAAAATCAAATGTAGTTCATGAATTTGAACATTGCAATAGTTATGATGATCGTCCAGAAAATTTAACTAAAAATGAATGAATGTGAAATGTAATGTGCACATTATGAGAATGATGTGAATCATGGAAAATAAATAATTGTCGGATAACTGACACTTTTTCGTTTCACCAAACACTCAGTGTATTCAATATTTATGCGGGTAAAATCTGCAGTGTCCTCATTTATGAGGATAGTGGGTTAACCCTTATATAGGGAGCCAATGAAGAAGCGGGGTATTGTCAGAATCACATGTCGTGTTGTATCCCATCCAATGAAGCGATCCTGATTTATGGAGTTCAACAATTAAGTTGATGGATCGGTGAGACACCAATAATGCAGCGGTCTTCGGATCGCTAAGGGTAGTAGCATTTCATCCAGGGCTGCCGGTGAGACACCGGCACAAGCGCAGTTGGTTTTTATCCGGGGATTGGGCACAATATCATCCGTGAAATCTTTTTCATCCGATTCATCCGTGATTCAGACAAGATACTGCCAGGATCACGGATAGTTCGAGGTCAAGAAAGAGGATTTCATTCTTAATAAAAACAAAAAAGCCGGCCCCGAGGTTGCGGGGCCGGCGAATTCCAGAAAACGTAAACAATCAGTCGTTATCGATATCGGCGCGATACCGATCCTTGGAGGTCATTTGTTTGCCTGTTGAGGACTCCACCAGTTTGACATAGCGCTGGTGAACAGCGTCTGGCATCCGGCGACCATCGATCTTCAGTTTCTTGACACTGAGGTCATATTTATAGTCGTTCCGGCTTTGGATCAGTCCTTCTTTGATGAGCTGTGTAGTCAACTGCTCATGTACAGAACCGCCCTTTCCACCAAAAAACTGGAAGCTCTTGGCTAAATGAGGGGCGTCTCCATCAATAAGGACTTCCAGCATTTGCTTGTTTTGACCGGAGCCGTCCTCGAAGAAATAGACACGATCGTCGAGTCCTCGTGGATGATGATGTTCAGCCAATTCTTTCTGAATACGGATCTCCTTGTGGCGGTGATCATCTCCGTCAGTCTTGAACCGGAAGACCTGGTTGCCATCGCCATCGATAGACTCTTCTTCCCGGATGATCTTGATCCGTTTTTCGCCATGGCCTGCCTGCTCCTTGTCTATCCAGATATTTTCTTCATCCTCCCCGTCAATAACGATGGTTTTGATTCGCTTTTCACCGGATTGGCCCGGGCCTCTTTTGCGAATGATGATCTTCTTTTCACCACCTTCATCCGATGTCCATTCCATGACTTCCTCATCCTCAAATCCAGGAGGAGTAGGCGCATTTGGTGGGGAGGGAGGGGAAGGTGGCGCCAGTTTGGCCACATTCTCTGACATGCGCTTGATCAAGTCTTTATGCTGGTCATACTCGCTTGCTGGAATTATTTTTCCATTGCGATTCAATTCCGTGAGTTTGCCATTTTCAAACGTCGCTTCTTCGCGAACACCGTCACTTTCTTCAACGATCTTCTGTACTTCTTTGTGGATCTCTTTGCGGATGACCTTTTTTTCAGGAACACTGTCCCTCATTATAGTGAGGGGTGTTTCAGGTTGAAGGTCAGCGTTGCCTTCAGCTGAGGGGATCCAGGCCATCAGGGCGATCGCCAGAGCGGGAATGGTCATGAGCATGGGAATAAGCCATTTGCGTTGCATGGTGTCAGGGTTTACAGAGTGATCAATAATGCGTTGTATACGATGAAGGAGGGCATCTTTTCTTCCCGTGGCCGCTAATGCAGCATGTCGGGGAAGGGTGTGCCACTCCTGGATATGCAGGAGGGCCTTGGCATAGGTCAGGGCATTGGCATCTTGTTGAAGAGTGATCTCATCACAGAGATGCTCGCGTTCATCCGTGATCTGGCGAGAGAGCCACCAGGTCAGTGGATGATAGTAGAATAAACATTCAAGGCATTGCTGCCAGGTGTTCCAGAGGTAGTCCCGGCGCTGAATATGTGCCAATTCATGGATGAGAATGGCTTCCACTTCCTGGGGGTCGAGGTGGTTGATCAGGCCGATTGGGAGGAGGATGACCGGTTTGATCCAGCCAAATGTAATGGGGACTGAAGTGAAGGAGGAGGCCATTAAGCGCACCCGGCGACGAATGGCCAACCGGTTGGACAGCCTGGCAAATCGTGCAGTCCATTGCTCATCCTTAATTTCGCTGGCTTGGACGCGCAACCCCCACAGGCTCAGTCTACCCACAAAGAACCGTACCAATAGTAACAAGTATCCGACCAGCCATAAAGGGGCAAGTAATGGCACCCAGTCTCGAAGATCAAATCCGGAAGAGTGACCAGGTTGGATGGTGACGGCCTCAGCGATCAGAAAAGTGGAAACAGCTGAATCGTTGCCTTCGGATGAGCCAACGGTTTGCGCGGGCCAGTCCTGGATCAGGAATGTAGTGACGGCCAGGATCAGGAAAAGATTCAGTGCCGAAAAGGCTAAAGCATATCGGGCTTTGCTGGCCCGAGCGGGAAGTTGGCGACGAATGATTTCGACAAAAAGAGCGATCAAGGCTCCTTGCCATAGCGAATGGATCAGGGTCCAGCCGAGAATTTCAGCGATGGGGGGAAGTGATTGAAAGGTGAGCATGGCCGTTATGCGTTTTGATTGTCCTGATCCTCCAGCATCTGTCGGATCCTGGATAATTCGGCTTCTGTAGTCCGGTGTCCACCCAATAGTTGCAGGACCATTTCTCCTGCAGCGCCCTGGAAGGTGGTTTCAAGAAAACGGTCCAGGAGGGCCTTTCGTGTCTGATCGGGGGGCAAAGCAGCCGCATAGACATGGATCTTCTGGGAGCTGTTGCGGGTGACCAGGCCCTTGCTGTCCATGATCTGAAGGAGTTTGAGGGTGGTCGTATAGCCGACGGGGCGTAACAGATTCATCTCTTCGTTGACCTGGCGAACCGTTACCGGGCCTTTTTCCCAGAGTATCTGGAGAATCTCAAGTTCGCCATCAGTAGGCAGAGGATGTGTGGAGTGAGACATAGATTCTATTTCTACTGCAAGTATATACGAAGTCTTTCGTAGTTCATAACGCATCTACGAATGATTTCGTATTTTAAGATAAAATTAACGGTTCGCAAGTGGATTTGCCGGAGATTCGGCCGATTCATTGGCACAAATCCAGGATAGAATAGCAGAAAGGAAAGAATGGAATGGAGGCCCTGAATACGGAGGCTTAGATGCAAATCAGGCTGATGATGAGTACAGGAAACAGAGGGCGCTGGTTGTCAAACCAGAGAAAATCAGTCGATAGTGCACAAAAAAAGCGTGTCCTTCCAGAGGGAAAGACACGCTTTTGATGAAGGTGGAAACTGGATTTAGGCCAGACGACCGACGTGCTTCATCAAGCTGCTCTTCAGGTTTGCAGCCTTATTCTTGTGAATGTTATGCTTCTTAGCCAAACGATCAACCATGGAAATCACCTTAGGGAGAAAGGTCTCAGCCTCACTCTTTACGGTCATTGCACGCAGGTTCTTGATCGCTGTACGGGCGGTCTTCTTGTAAAATCGGTTGCGTAGACGCTGAACAGCAATCTGACGCATGCGCTTCTTGGCGGACTGATGGTTTGCCATATTATTTTTTCTTAACGGAGGGCAAAGATAGCTGTTGTTTTACAACTTTAAAAGGCCTTTTGGCATTATTTTCAGGAAAGAAACTCGGTGAATCATTGCCACCATCCCGGAAAGGCAGCGATCTTTGCCGCGCAAACCGATCTTTCGTTCTTATTTGACCCTGTAAAGTACGCGATCATGCGTGATTATTCTTCAGTTTTTAATGCCCATCCTTCGTTTATCGATGACATGTACAAGCGGTACATGGAGGATCCATCCTCTGTAGATGATGGCTGGCAAGCTTTCTTTCGCGGTTTTGACTTTGGAGGAACGACCACCAATGGTCAGAATAATGGCACTACTCACCAGATGGATGCCAAGGAATTTGGAGTCATGTCCATCATACACGGATTCCGGGATCGCGGTCATCTTCTGTCAACGACCAACCCAATCCGGCAGCGCCGGGATCGGAAACCTCACCTCGACCTATCTGATTATAGCCTGGAAGAAGCAGATCTGAACAGGTCCTTCCAGGCAGGAATGGAGATTGGTTTAAGCGAATCGGCGAGTTTGCGTCAGATCCTGGATCGGGTCCATGATCTGTATGCCAGTAATATCGGGTTTGAATTTACCCACATCCTGGACCGGGAGCGCCGCACCTGGCTCAGGGATAAAATCGAATCCAGGAATCCACAGGACTACGGGTTTTCATTGGAAAAGAAGCGCCGCATCCTGGAGAAATTGAATGGAGCCGTCGGATTTGAACGATTTCTACACACTAAATATATCGGCCAGAAACGATTCTCCCTGGAAGGAGGGGAGACTACGATCGCAGCCCTGGACGCCATCATCCAAAAAGCGGCAGAAGGCAAAGTAGAAGAAGTGGTCATTGGTATGGCTCACCGCGGTCGACTGAACGTGTTGGCCAATATCATGGGTAAAACCTATGAGCAGATCTTCTCCGAATTCGAAGGGACTGCTGTACCCGATCTGAGTTTTGGGGATGGTGATGTCAAGTATCACCTGGGATACAGTTCCCAGGTTCCCTATGCTGATAACAAGATCATGCAGTTGAAATTGGCACCCAATCCATCACACCTGGAGGCGGTCAATCCAGTGGTCATGGGATTTGCGCGAGCCAAGGCAGATATCCTGTACAATAGTGAATATGACGCCATCCTGCCCATTCTGGTCCATGGTGATGCAGCTGTTGCCGGCCAGGGGATCGTGTTCGAGACAGCACAGATGAGTCAATTGTCTGGATATCGGGTTGGAGGTACCCTTCATTTTGTCATCAACAATCAGATTGGCTTTACCACCGACTTTGATGATGCGCGGACATCAACCTATTCCACTGCTGCAGCAAATATGATCCAGGCGCCAGTCTTTCATGTCAATGGTGATGATCCGGAGGCAGTGGTCTGGGCAGTCGAGCTCGCTACAGAATACCGTCAGCGATTCAATGCAGATGTCTTTATTGATATGGTCTGCTACCGCCGTCATGGCCACAATGAGGGAG
>CALNZC010000048.1:0-2878 GCA_942490895.1 uncultured Saprospiraceae bacterium | reverse complement strand
CTGTTAGGCGGGGGATTCATGGTCGATGTCCTTCATTAGTCGCCAGCAATGATGAAGCCTTGCGGTTTATTCACACTTCCCAATCATCATAATACTCTGTAGTGGGTGTTTCGCAACTCTGTACGTCAACGGTAGAAGCCGGTCTGAGGGAAAATGCATGATGGTTCCTTCTTCATTTGTATTGGAGAGTGCTGGAGCCGTTCCAGGGAAAAGCTTTTCCCTGGGATGGTCTCTCCTTGTCATATGATACCGATGAAATTGTACGGATGTGATTAGAGTACAATCCCTACTGTTTTCAGGCCTTGAGAAAAACTCATAGGATTTTGAGTTTCCCTCGCATATTCCTGGGTTCTTGGTCTTCCTGTTTTTCCCGATATTGTGCCTATCCACAGCGTATTTTTTCATTTCCCCAATATCTATTGGAACAGTTTCGGAACACTTTGGTGTGCCATTCTGTGGGATGGAACGTGCCCAAAGACGGGATGCTTCTATGCCTGAAAACGTGATGGGGCAATAATCGGTGAAAACAAAATGAAATTTCCCCCAAGGTCGCCTATGGCACGAACTTTGGATTGAATGAGGTTATCCGTTATCTGGCACTCAACCAAAAGCTTGGAGGAAAAATGATGAAGCGGGTACTTATTGTCGATGATGAAGCAGACCACCGGTTGATTTTGCGTACCAGACTTGAGGCCTGTGGGTATATCTGCGAAGAAGCTGAAGACGGCACTGTCGCACTCGACCGGCTTGCCATGGCACCGATGGATCTGGTGTTGACAGATATAAAAATGCCTAAGATGCCTGGGCTTCAACTCATTGATTCTATACGCAAATTTCCATTATTTCATGATATGCCGGTTATTGTTATGACGAGCCAATCAATGGAAGACATGTCGATTCAAACAAGAAAAGCAGGGGCATGGGCGGTCATGTCAAAGCCGTATGATTTCCAAAAACTTTTAGAGGAAGTCGGCCGTGCAACGGGCCAGTCTGAACCGGGTTTTCATTCATCAAGGGTATAGCATGTGTTCGATTGTATAAGGGGGAAATCTTTTCATAGCCTTGTGTGCAATTCGATGGATGCGAATGAGGTATGGCATGAAGCTTATCACTTCCTATGCACATCATATGCATGCCAAGTGGTTCCGTTAAGTGTGCTCGACTATAATAAGGATGTAAGGTGATGAAGCATGCCATGTGTTTTCAGATGGAAAGAAATGAATACAGGAATTCACAGGCTATCATGGTGTGTGGTCCTGGCTTTTGGCCTGGTTGCAGGCTGTGCAGGGCCTCGGCCTGTTCTCTATCCCAATTCGCATTTAGAGAATGTGGGACAGAAGCAAGCTGATCAGGATGTGGCTGACTGCGAAGAGTTAGCTGAAGATTATGTCTCGAAATCCAATGCAGGAGAAGAGGTCGCAGGTCGCACCGTAGTAGGAGGAGCCATTGGGGCTGCCGGTGGGGCGGTTGGAGGCGCGATTGCAGGCAACGTGGGAATTGGGGCTGCCATTGGTGCCGCCGTAGGCGCCACACAGGGATTTTTGCAAGGGTTGTTTGGGGCCAGTCGTTCTGAACCGAGACCAGCTTATCGAAACTTTGTCGATCGTTGTTTAAAGGAACGCGGATACGAACCGGTGGGCTGGGATTAATGAACGTGGGTACTATCCAGTTTGTTGTGAATACCGTAATCGATTGGCGTCAGATGGATATCCATCTTGATGATAAGCTTTGTTGTCATCTCTTCTTTCTTGGGCCCCCATCGGTTCTTGGAAAGGGGGATGCCGGGAACGACTTCCTGTGAAGATTCAGATGGGACGGTTCTTGGTATGGTGATCCGCTGGATTCGCTCCAGATGGTGCTCAATGCACCAGGGAATGCCAACGGCATTGCTCCTGCCATGTAAGGCTGGTGGACAGACAGCAGATGCGGGAATGATTGTCTACAGCGAGTATAGGCATTTTTCTCGTCAGCTTCATTCGCCTATCGAATAGAAGCACTCTTCTTTCGTAATTTTCCCATTTTCTACCGTGTACAGTCCCATTTCATCCATTGGCATGCGTTGGCCCGTATATTTGGGGGTCACAACATATTGAACTTGAACAATGAATTGGTTGTTGTTCGGATAGGGCCCATTCACCTCCCCACCATGTATTTCGTGGTTGTGGAGCCACCACATATTCTTTCCTTTAATCGCGGCAATTTCGGTTTTGAGTCTTCCCCATATTTGGCGTGGCCATGGCCTCTACACTGACAATTTCGGGACTGTACAACGTGTTGATGGCTTCCTGGTTCTTTCCTTGCTTGCACAGGGGAACGAGTGCTTTGCCAATTTCCATAGCTGACAGCATGAGGCCTCCTTATGAAAATAGACAGCGGGGAATAATAACGTGCAGTTCACGTACCGGATTTGGTTGATCTCTTAAGAGCAGTGGGGGAAGTACATCAGCCACGTGAGCGTGAGCAGATTTATCCAAATCCCCAGTCTGATAGGTGTGCAAGGCGTTGAAGAGAAAACCTGGTTTGGTCTTGTATGGTTTGTCGGTTCTGGAACTGATGGGTGTCGCTTTCCTTGGAAAGTGAATAAAAGATTGGGTAGGTTTGTAAAAAAGATTGGTGAAATCTTTGTATCCAATGCCCACATCAAGAATGGTATGATAGTAGTGTTGGACTCGATTCCTCGATGAGGATCTCTATGAATCGCGTGGGTTTCCCTGTCAAAACTTTAGGATTCCTGACCTTCTTACCATTCCTGATGGGGTTGCCGTCAGCCTGGCCGTTTTCAATCAGTGAACCGAAAGCTGCCAGCGTCCACCAAGCTGGAGCATACATCTCAGTCGCCCTGGAGTTGGGGAATCTTCCTTGGAGTCACCAAGGTGAA
>CALNZC010000047.1:0-79366 GCA_942490895.1 uncultured Saprospiraceae bacterium | reverse complement strand
CATCCACGTCCCTGAAGCAGACCTCAAGACAAGACCATGATATCCAGTTGTACAATGAAAATTCTATGCATTCCCTGATAATTAAATCCCCTGGCAAGAAACCACAAACCACCGGAGGGTCCATTTTTATGTGATAGCCAGAACGTACTTTCCGGTTATCAATATTTTCATCCATCCTCCACTCTCTTCTTAATCACTGCCCCACTCCTCCTGAAACGGAACGATCAGACCATCCATTGATTGAAGAATCGATTTAAATTTCCGTTATGATGTACTTCTTGAGGGCAAAATGGACTAAGGATCCTTTTTTTGATATGAAGCCAACCGTCAATACGCCGGTTGCCGCACAAATACACCCTCGCTTCAGTTACTTTTATGCAGAATCGTTGCTTCCGAATTAGCTCATACTAACCCCAGGGTAACTATTTTCTAACCAAATGCTAACAAATTGATTGACGCCACTATTCCCCTTAATTAAAATGTGAACACCACTGTGAGTGACATTGGTATGATTTTGGGGATGAGCACCAGCAAAAGAAAAGGTATCCGTTACGATGGCTTACAACCACACTTGGCAAGCAGTATTCAGACCGGGGGCATCCGATGATTTTTTCACGGCAGATCACCCCGTTGGATTTCAGGCGAGTGCCCAAGGGTTCAATCCGGTCAATGCCTGGTGGCTCTCCGAACTGTGCAGGTTGATCTATCGAAAAGACGCAACGGAAGGTATTGACCGGTTGGGTCATGCATCGCGAAATGACTTCTTGGCACGGGTGGGTCTGTCTGAACGGCAATTTTTCAACGGCTCCACCACTCAAGCTGCCCTGATAGAGACCGTGGAGGCTGGTGATGGGGCTTTTGCCGCGCTGGTGTTTCGCGGAACCACCGGCAGTCTGTCCAACTGTGGCTGTCCAACCTGGACATTCCAAAAAAATGCCCGATGGGAAAATCTTCCAGGCATTGAAAAGCTCATTGATCAACATAAAATAATAATTCAAAATGACTAGTCCCCAATTATTTCTCCAATTCCTCATCCTGACTTTCTTCTACCTTACCCCAACTGGACCATTGCAGTCCCAAGCGGAACACGAGGTAACAATAACCGTAAGAAACGGTGATGACGAGCCAAATTGCTCCGCAAGGAAGGGCGTCAGGATTGATGATAACAGGAAGTGCAGAACTGGATGGTTTGGACGATCTGAAACTGCAAAATTGACGGGTATGAATAAGATTTCATTGACAAGTACATACAAATCAAATCAGACATTCATGATAGGAACATCAAGTGATGTTCAAGAGCTTGTATTTTATATGAATACTTCAAATTTTGATTCAAGTAAAAAGTACAATTACCTCCACGGTAGAATGTATTTTCCTGAAACAAATACACCAATCGGAGTTGAAAAGTTATGCGTATACTTTGACAATATTCTTATCGACAGTTCTTATACAACCTCCTTTGGAGATTATGGAGTAGAAATGCTCGGACATGTTCAAGACCGATATCACACTGTAGTACTTCCTGATCAATCCAATTGTCCTCAGAATTACAGAGCTAACTCGGGAGGTATTATTGATCTAACTGTCGTAGAAAACCCTGATGATACACATATTGATGTGTGGATTCCAGACACCAATCAAGATTATATTCTGGGCAGAAATTCAACCTGGACCGATTTACACCCCAAATGACACCATACATTGAAAGAATTAGGTAGGCTCAAATCAACAAGTCTAATTGAATCATTGCAAGTAAAACCAATCGGCTTATCACCTCAATAATGTTGATCCTGGAAATACCGAAAACCCTAAAACCAGCCACTATAGAAACAGGCTATTCACACTCTTAAACCCGAATACCATGACCCATCATAGAATATTAATCATTGCGCTCTTCTCTTTATTTGGAGCTAGCTATCCATGCACAATCAGAGACTCCAGAATCCTATTATTCCATTCAATTTGCCACTCTGGATGGAGACTCGAAAGAACCTTGGCTTTTTTAAAAAACATCAGAATATATTCGAATGCCAATCCCACGTTTCAATTTACAAAATCAGGAGTCAAATCTCTTGAGATCAGGAACAAATCAACATATTCCTTAAAATCCTATAAAAAAGAAAAATATTTCATTTCAAATAATCAAGAACTACAATGTCAAAACTCTCTTTTTCCATCTAAAAGAAAAGCCCGGAATAGATTCTACAGTAAGTGGAAAAATATATTACAATGGAAATCCCCACAAAGGGGCAATCATAAAGGAGATTCTTTACCCAACAAACACTTCCAACAGCAATGAAGATGGATCCTTCACGCTTTCACTAGAATGTCCTTCTGATAAGAGGATTACTGTCTACATTCCGATCACCGACTCGGAAAGTACCTCCAAGTTGTTCGATGTTATGGCTGAGCCAAGAATAGATCTGACGATCACCACGCCTGATAATGACGATGATGTCAAGATCGATGTCTACTTTGAGGATACGACAGGAAAAAAAGATGGCGACCCCGTCAACGATTGAGCTGCCACTCTTCGAGTGTACCTTTGCGGCTAGAAATTCATCTATGCAACATCTGAAACTCCTACTCACCGGAATTACTCTGTTAGTATCGATTACCGCCTCAACCCAATCCTCTGACCTCATGCGCCGGATGTACCGGCACCATGAAGAGGTGAAGGAAGAGGGCCTGGATGAGCGTCGCTTCAAACATGCGGATGTCCTGTCCCGGATAGAAGGACTGAAATCTGATCCAGCCTTCGGCGTATCCACCGCCGGGCATTCTGTCATGGGCCGGGAGATCAAAGCCGTCTCCTGGGGCAGTGGGCCGACCACCGTGCTCCTATGGACCCAGATGCATGGTGACGAACCCACCGCCACCCTGGCCACCCTGGACCTGTGGAATGCCCTCCAGGATGAGGACTTCCTGCCCGAAGCTGCAAAATTGAAGGAGCGATTGACCCTGGTCTTCCTCCCTCTGCTCAATCCCGACGGAGCAGAAGTGTATGAACGACAAAACGCTCTGGGCATCGACCTCAATCGGGACGCCCTCCGTCTGACCAGTCCGGAAGCACAGATCCTCAAACACTGGCGGGACAGCCTGGACGCCGACTGGGGATTCAACCTCCATGATCAACATCGGTACTACAGTGCCGGCTCCACCAACCTCACCAGCGTGATCGCTTTTCTCGCGCCTCCTCCGGATTACAGCCGCAGTAAACCACAACACCGCCTGGATGCCATGCGCCTGATTGGCGGATTGTCGAATGGACTACAAAAGCTCATCCCCGATCAAGTGGCGAAGTACTCGGATGCGTTTGAGCCCAGGGCTTTTGGCGATAACTTCACCAAATGGGGGACCCGCACCATCCTGATTGAAGCCGGGTGGCTTCCTGGCGATGATGAAAAACAAACCCTGCGCCGCCTCTACTTCGCCACACTGGTCGCTGCCCTGGACGGGATCGCCAAAAAGACCTATATCGATGAGCCCATCAAGACCTATAATGATATCCCTTTCAATCAGAATCGCCTGACAGATCTGCTTCTGAAGGAAGTGCGTCACCAGGTCGGAAAGTCCACCTATCTGATGGATATCATTTTCAAGCACAAGGAGGAAAGTACTCCGGATGGTCGATCCTGGGTACGGAAAGCCAAGATCGAAGAGATCGGTGACCTCTCTCCCTATGGCGCCTATACCGTCCTTGAAGGTCAGGGCAAGTGGTTGATCATTCCCGCCCGCACCCATCCTCATGTCATGAAGGATATGGCTGAAATTCGAGAGGAGCCATTGACAGATCTTATTCTCAACGGCACAGCCATCATTCGCATGGATCAGGTGACCCTGTTGGAAAAGTATGCCGATGCTCCCCTGGCCATACGCCGTCTGGACGACGATGCCAGTGAACCTGTGGGCCTCGGCAACAACCCCACCTTCTACCTCCAGGATGAAAAGGAAAACCTGCGTTACCTGATCGTCAACGGAAAGGCCTGGGACCTTCGTGGAGAAGAATGGAAGTCCGCCTTACAGCAACTCATCGCCAAAGGGCTGGACTAGTGACCCTGCCTGGAGCAGGTCAAATCTCAGAAACACCTATATTTACCCTCCTAAAATCAGCACGCATGAAACGTTATCTCTTTTTTGCAATCCCATTCATGATTCTCGCCTGGCTGGCCCCCGTCAGCAGTTCTGCACAAGAACCGGATACGGATGATACAGATGTCAACTTTGACTTTGATCCCACCAAATTCAAAATGGGCAAGAAGTCGGGAAAGCGCACCAACCTGGAAGGCTACTTCGGCATCGGACCGACCTTCGTAACCTCCAATTTTGAAGACGGCAATTTTCTTGTTCCTGAATTCAAGCCCTGGAAGTCCTGGAGCACAGACTTCGGATTGATGGCGCGCACTCGCCTTGGCGGTGCTGGCAGTTCATTCAATATCAACTATGGACTGCTGTGGAGATACCTCAACGTAGAGACAGACAAGGCCGGTTTGGACTGGGACGCAGATACCAAGATCCCCAATTATGATGATTCTGATTTGGATGGGGTGACCAATACTGAATTAAATGTCCATACCCTTTCCATTCCATTGATGCTCGAATACCAAAACAAAGTATCCATCGCCGCCGGTGGGTTTGTGGCGTTTCGGGTAGCCAGCAGTTCTGAGATCGATGGCGAACTGGATAATGGAGACCTGGAAACAACCTTACGCGCCGACTTGGGCTTGAATGATGTCCTCTACGGGGTGACCGGTCAGATCGGCTATAAAAAGGCCCGTATCTATGTCAATTATTACCTCAACAACCTGTTCAAGGAGGACATGCCGTATGACTTCACCGTGATGAATGTCGGCATCGCATTCTTTTAATAGCATCACCAACCATCAAATAAAAAAGGCTTCCCGAATCGGGAAGCCTTTTTTAGTGGGTATGCACCCGGTCACTTCTGCACCTTCGGCACCAGAACGGTATAGGTCTTGCGTGCCTTGTTGGTCAGCTTGTTATCCTTCAACCAGGGGTTATACACTTTCAATGTCCGATAATCCGTACCGTACTTGATCGCAAAATCGCCCCAGTTGGGTACCGGTTCACTGACTTCGATCTGATAACACTCCTGGAAGGGCGGATAGTACTCGGACGCTGCCAATTGATAGCCAAAAGCTTCCGGGTCTTCCAAAATAGTCTTCAGGGCAACAATCCGAAACAGGTAACGGGACGTCTCACTATTCAGATTCACTTCTTCATAAGTAGAAGCCCGTTGGACCTCCATTTCCCTGGAAAGTCTTGGCCCTCCCATGTTGTAAGCAGAAGCGGCAAGCTTCCAGCTTCCGAACTTTTCATAATAGGATTTGAGATATCTACAGGCTGCGCGAGTTGATTTTTCAAGATGGTTTCGCTCATCGATCTCACTATTGATCTCCAGGTCAAAGGATTTCCCTGTAGCCTCCATGAATTGCCACACTCCCTTGGCCCCGGCAGAAGAGGTCCCATTCATCAGTGCGCTCTCTGCCGCAGCCAGGTATTTCAGGTCGTCCGGCAGCCCTTCTTCCTTGAGAATCGGCTCTATGATCGAAAAATATCGCTTGGACTTTTTCAGGATCAGCAAGGTGCTGGAATGATAATAGGCGTTTACGATGAGCTCCCTATCCAGCCGCTCAAGTATGTCATAGTTTTCCAGATCCATCTGTTCACCTGCAAAGGAATAACTCCGATCCGTTGAGATGGAAGTAATCTGTTGGGGCAACCCGATCCAATTCGTCGCTGGCTTCCCCGAAGGATCTCGTTCAGTTAGAAATGAGGTCCCTACAAGAGTAAGAGCCAAAAGAAATATTGCGGCTGAAAGCCAGTTGATCCAGGAACTACGCATAGCTAAGAATATGTATCCATTAACGATATAGTCAGAGGGGAAGTTGCAAAGTAAGACAATTCAAATTTTACGTCTCCCGTCCTGTTTCGAAAATTTTTCAAACATCATCGAATGCACATTTTTAAAGGATTCAAGACTTTTGTTTAACTATTTAGAACTTTCTAATCTCATTCGTTAAACAAAATAGACCTTTTAATGATTACGTCGTCATCAATCATCAAAAACGCACAAATGAGAAAGTTTTCCTACCTAATCCTATTCCTTCTGGTGGGGCTTGGCCTTCAGGCTCAGACTGCCCGATTACAGGTGATCCACAATTCCCCGAGTCCAACAGTGGATATCTGGGTGAATGGCACACCTTATGAAACCGATTTTGGATTTCGTGAAGCCACAGAATTCAGAACGGTCCCAGCCGGAGTGGAGTTGCAGATCGGCGTTGCTGTGTCGCCAAGTTCATCACCGAATGACATCATCGCCACTTTTCCGGTCACACTGACCGAAGGCGAAACCTATGTCGCCATCGCCAATGGCGTGGTCGGTGACATGATGACTCCGTTTAACATCGAAGTTCTGGCCGGTGCTCAAGAAAACAGTGACAATCAGGATAACATCGCAATTGGTGTCTTCCATGGTTCCCCGGATGCACCTAATGTCGACGTCGATGCGCGACGTGTCATTACACTTGTAGAAGATCTGGCTTTCGGCTTCTTTAATCCGTACCAGGCGGTTCCTGCAGGGGATTACACCCTGGACATCCGCCCTGCCGGATCCACTTCAGTGGTGGCTACTTACAGTGCCAATCTGACGAGCCTGGGTGGCCAGGCTGCTATGGTAGTCGCTTCCGGATATCTCGGCCAAAGCCCGGAATTCGGTCTATTTGCCGCACTACCGGATGGCACAGTTGTCCCACTTCCAGCGATCACTACGTCCCGACTCCAGATCATTCACAATTCACCAGAGCCAACTGTGGACATCTGGGTGAATGACGCTCCTTTCGAGACCAATTTCAGTTTTCGTGACGCCACTGCATTCCTGGATGTCCCGGCCAATACCGACCTGTCTATCGGAATCGCCCCATCACCCAGTAGCAGCCCTTCCGATATCATTTACACCCTTCCTGCCAACTTCCTGGCTGGCGAAACCTACGTGGCTATCGCTGCAGGTGTTGTCGGCGACATGAACACCCCATTCGAGATCAATGTGTTCCCTCTTGGCCGGGAATCAGCGGCAGACCCTGCGAATGTGGATCTGCTCATCTTCCATGGTGCTCCCGATGCTCCAGCAGTCGACATTGAAGCACGAAACGTTGGCATGCTCGCAGAAGGCCTTGCATTCAACACCTTCACTACAGATTATTTTTCGGTGCCCGCTGATCGCTATATCCTGGATATCCGTGCAGCCATGACGGACCCGATTGTAGCCAGTTTCGAAGCGGATCTGAGCACACTGGGAGGCGGCTCCGCTGTGGTCTTTGCGTCCGGCTTCCTTGGACAGACTCCAGGATTCGGCATTTTTGCTGCTCTTCCGGATGGCACCGTAATTGAATTGAGTAACACATCTCTGGCGCATATCCAGATCATTCACAATTCACCGAGTCCAACAGTGGATATCTGGGTCAATGATCAGCCCTTCAAGACGGATTTCTCTTTCCGTGAGGCAACAGAATTCCTGGAAGTACCCGCGGGTGTGACTCTGAATATCGGCATCGCTGTATCCCCGAGTTCATCCCCAAGTGACATTATTGCCACATTCCCGGTTGAATTGACCAATGGTGAAAACTACCAGGTCATCGCGAATGGTGTGGTCGGAAACATGATGACACCTTTCAACCTGGAGGTTTTAGAAATGGCACGTCTTCGTGCGGTAGAAGAGGACGAAGTAGATATCATCGCTTTTCACGGTTCACCGGATGCACCTGCAGTAGATGTGCGCGCTCGTGGCGTGGGGACATTGTTTCCAGACCTCCAGTTTGCTGAAGCCAGTGGCTATGCTTCTGTACCTGCAGATCGTTATATCCTGGATATTTCTGCTGCTGGCACTCAACCGATTGTCGCTTCGTTTGAAGCTGATCTATCCGGTATTGAGGGTCAATCTGCAACGGTGATCGCTTCCGGTTATCTCGGTCAGGATCCAGGGTTTGGCCTCTTTGCTGTCCTTGCAGACGGTACTGTCATTCCTCTGCCTGCCATCCAGGCCGCACGCTTGCAGATCATCCACAACTCTCCGTCACCAACTGTTGATATCTGGATTAATGACCAGCTGACACCGATCACAGAACTCGCATTCCGCCAGGCGACTCCATATATTGAACTGCCTGCTGGTGTAGTCCTCAATGTTGGTGTCGCGCCTTCACCAAGTTCTTCTCCTGGAGACATTATTGCAACCTTCCCGGTAGAGTTGGTGAATGGTGAAACATACATCGCCATGGCGTATGGTGTTGTTGGAGATATGAATACACCATTTGATATCGCCATCTTCGATCAGGCCAGGGAGGCAGCCGATTCTCCAACTGATGTGGATCTGCTCGTCTTTCATGGCTCGCCGAATGCGCCAACCGTAGATGTGACCGTTGGAAGTTCTCAGGTTCCAGTTGTCGACAATCTGGAGTATGGCACCTTTGATGGATATCTCACGGTCCCTGCGGGAGAATATCAGTTAAACATCACTCCTGCAAACGACAATACCAATAACCTGTTCAGCTACAATGCCGATGTTACATCTCTGGCAGGTGGTGCAGCTACTGTTTTTGCTACTGGATTCCTGGGCCAATCACCTTCTTTCGGCCTGTGGGTCGCACTTGCAGATGGCACAACGTTCCCGCTCAGCACCATCACTTCTACAGTCAATCCTGTGCTGGGCGAATTGAACATCTGGCCCAACCCGGTCAATGATGTCATCAATCTCAGTACTCAGATAGGAAA
This sequence comes from uncultured Saprospiraceae bacterium, assembly GCA_942490895.1. Lineage (GTDB taxonomy): Bacteria > Bacteroidota > Bacteroidia > Chitinophagales > Saprospiraceae > JAGNXB01. The sequence goes on along the minus strand of CALNZC010000047.1, from coordinate 70,579 downwards.
AGATACAAGAGTGACGATGACATTAGTGGATGTGAATGGTCAGCCTGTACAGAGTCAGAACCTGATTGCAGGTCCTGGAACGGGTAACATCCAGATCCCAGTACCATCGCTGCCTGCAGGAATCTACTTCTTGCAGCTTCAGCCAGAAAGCGGAGCAATTTCGACCCTGAGGGTTCTCAAACAATAAGAAGTTAGGGGTTTCTCATAGTTCAGCAAGCCACCTCATCAACTGATGGGGTGGCTTTTTTAATCGCCGACCACTCCAGCAGAATGGATCAGTTTCTGACGCATCGGAATCCTTGAGTCCGAGAGAACAGTATATCCCCAGCCTTCACATCAAATACTCCGGAACTGTGACCGGACTGGCCTTCCAATCAATGGAACAACTAAGTCACAGAAACAATTGGCAGAGACAGTTGAACGATGGACTACAGGTTTACCGCCCCAAACTTGAAGGCCAAGCTCAAACAATCCATGCGGGAATCGCGCAATCGAATGGCCGCAAACGCTGGATGGCACATGGAAACATAAGAAGTAGAATCTACTTCGCAACGGAAACCGGCATGTGCGGATCGTAATTCCCTTTGATGACCGGACTTTGACGCATACCGGTATACGCCCGCACATTCACGTAGATATAATCATACAACTCCTGGATACTCACCAGGTGATCACCATCATAGTCCGCTTCTCCTTTTAGTCCACGGATCAGGAAATGACTGAAGACACCCTGCCGCAATCCACTGGACTCCAGAGAGGTTTCTTCAGATTTTGAGGACATAATGATTGCCGTACCCTGCGCAGCCGCAAACAGGTCCTGATAGAAATTGACCAACTCCGGTTGAACGCTGACGGATCGATCCGCAAAGAGGCCACCACTGTGGCAGGCATCCGCAAAACAGATCTTATAGCGTGCCGGACTATTTTGCAATAACTCACCGATCTCCTCGTGATGTAGTTTGCGGTTGTATCCGTCAAAATCATAGGGCAAGAATGCGCCTTTGACCCCATGTCCTGAAAAGTACAGGACGACCAGATCATCCGGCCCAGCCTGAGAGAACAGGTTCTGGATTGTCTCTCGGATATGGTTCAGAGTCGCTTCCTCATCAACCAGGATCCGGATCTGACTGTCGGGTAGCGCTCCTCCTTCAGGGCTCTTGAGAAATGCATAAACCCGATAGGCGTCATCATCCGTATATCGCAGTGCCGGCATGTGATTGTACGCAGCTACACCGACGACCACTGCCCACACTTTCTGTGGGCGGGCATGGAGCTTGGGCTCGTTGATCTGCACCGCTCCCGTATCCACTGCGCGTTCGGCCAGGAGTTCCGCCTCTACTTCTGCCGGGATCTGGTATTGGCCATTGGTCCACTGGCCGCGAATGACGGTTCCGTCTCGCTTGTAGAGGGTGCCCCGCCCATTGAACTGACCTTCATCCCATTCCCCGGAGTAGCGATCACCATTGGCAAAAACCACGGATCCTTGTCCAGCAGGTCGGCCGCGTTCGAATTCTCCTTTATAGGTTGCCGAAGCATCCTGATAGACATAGGTGCCTACACCTTCATTGCAATCGCCTTCGATACAGCCCAATCGGATCTTTTCCGGTTGGGATGACCCGACATATTCACCATCACGCCATTCTCCTTGAGTCTCTTCACCATCCCCCGCGTATAGTGTGCCTTTCCCATGGGGGAAGTTATTGCGAAACGACCCGACATATTTGTCACCGTTGGCAAAATACCAGGTACCTAAACCCAGCAGTTTTCCATTGACGAATTGGCCATCATATTTGCTTCCATCCGGATAGGCGAACGTACCTAATCCATTCTCGCAGTCGCCAGCGATACAACCCGACTGGATATCCGTCCCATCGTTGTCGTCTTCCTTGTTGGCCATGACATATTCTTCCAGCAGCTGACCAAATTCATCAACTGGCTTTCCTTTGATCCAGGATCCTGTATACTTATATCCATCCGCATAGGTCTTGATCCCTTTGCCCTGAGGATACCGATGTTGCCACTCCCCTTGATACTTACTCCCATCGGTATAGTAACAGGTGCCGATTCCATGAATCTCTCCATCCTTAAAATCACCGATATACTTTGCTCCGGACGGATACACATAGATGCCCCGGCCATTCCGGCAATCACCGGAAATGCATTGGCCGTGAACCATCACGGCACCAAACAGGACAAATATGAGGAGTAAGGTTATCCGCATCGTACAAAGATAGAGCTATCCACGGGGCCGCAGGTAAGCCAATGGCATGTTTTCATCATAGCTCCCCTTCAAAACAGGTGATTGTCGGTCTTTAGTACGTGATCTCACCTTTTGGTGGATATACGCATACAATTCACCGATCCGGATCACACCATCCTGATCCTTGTCTGCATTTCCCTTCAGACCCTGGCGCAGGTAGTAGGAGAAGACGCCTGCCCGTAACCCCTTGTCCTCCAAGGAGTATTCTTCTTGTTTGGAACTCAACAGGATGGCCGTACCCCCTGCGGCTTTTTCCAGCTCACGGTAATATTGATCGAGGTCAAAGCCTGTGTCGCCTTTGGCAGCCAGAAGTGATCCGGAGTAGCAGGCGTCAGCAATGACCAGTTTCTGTCGAGCCAGGCTTTGATCCAGAAGGGAGGTCAACTCCTGATAGAACAATCGGTTATTAAAGCCATCAAAATCTGCTGGCAAGAGAGCGCCATCCAGCCCATGCCCACTAAAGTAAAAGAGAATCACATCGTTCTCATCCGCATAACCGAACATTTCCTGCATGGCCTGGATCACGTGATCTCGAGTAGCCTCTTCATTGATCAGGAGCCGAATTTGATCCTCCGGGAGCGCCCCTCCTTCAGGACTCCGCAAGAAGGCGTACATCTGATACGCATCATCGTCTGGATATTGCAGGGCAGGCATATGCTGATACGGCGCAATCCCCACCACAACTGCCCAGACCCTGATCTTGTCATCGTGAACAGGGGCAATCTGCCGACGATCCAAAGATTGGGTAGGAGCGGTCAACTTTTTAAGTTGTCCATAGACCCAATGCCCCTGCAAACGTCGGCCATCAGGCATCTGCAGGGCCCCCGTTCCATGAGGGCTATGCCTCGACCACTCGCCCGTATACACATCTCCGTTCGCATAATGGCACGTCCCGGTACCTTCTGGAAGCCCCTGAGCCATGGTACCTTCGTACCGACTGCCATCCATGTATACGTAAATGGATGGTTGCCGACTGGCTGCAGGTCTGTTGAATGTGGCAGTCGCGTCTGACGCCCGGGACGGCTTTTCATGGGTTGATTGGACCCTGGACTCCACAACAGCATCATCCAGTTGCCTCCCTTCCTTCCATATTCCTTCTGTACGGGTGCCATTGGCCCGGATCAACACACCCGCTCCATCCATCTGCCCATAGCGGAAAGCGCCGATGTATTGATCGCCGGTCGACTTGGTCAGCTCACCCACTCCATGCATTTTTCCTGTTTGCCAATCTCCCCGGTAAGTCGCTCCATCTGCAAAAATCATGGTTCCCTTTCCATGATATCGGTCGCGATAAAATTGGCCTGTATATACAGATCCTTCCGGACTGGATTGACGCCCCTCCCCTTCTCGATAATCGCGAAGGAAGCTTCCTTGATAGATCAAACCATTGGATAGGGTCAGTGTGCCTCGACCTTGCCGTTTTCCATTCTGGAACGCGCCTTCGTACCGGGCACCACTTGCAAACTGGTACACTCCTGTGCCATTCAGACAATTTCCTGAAATACATCCTCCCTGAGTGGTGAGTGGAAGCATGCCAGACAGACAAAACCATACGTAGATCAACATAAGCGGGATGTTTAAAGTATGGTTTCGTCGATAAGCGTGTCTTTGAGGCTTATAACCATCGCCAGAATGGGAATATTGTCAATTGAAGTCTATCGCTTCGAAATTCAGGCACTCCACTATCTTTAGGGCCTAAATTTCTCTATTATGAAATATGGAATAATCCTGTTTGCGCTGATCGGTGGCCTGTGGTCATGTAGCTCATCTACGGATACAGATCAACATGATGGGTCAGGCGAGGCAGCAATAGACAGTCTGCATTTTGGTGAAGTGATCACTCCAGACGGAGCCATCACCATGGATGAGCTACTCGTCAAGCTCAATTCCTCGGACAGCGTCGTCACCAAGGTGCGTGGCCTGGTGACTTCAGTTTGTCAGGTTAAGGGGTGTTGGATGACCATGAAAGCACCAACTGCGGATGAAGCGTCCGAGATATTCGTGCAATTCAAAGACTATGAATTCTTCATGCCATTCGGCCTTGCCGGTTCGGAAGTGGTGATCGATGGTTATGCCTATCGGGACATTACCAGTGTCGATGAACTGCGACACTATGCCGAAGATGAGGGTCTTTCCGCTGAGGAAATAGCCGCCATCACCGAGCCTGAAGAGGAACTCAAGTTTATGGCCAACGGTGTTGTCATCGTTCAATAACCAAAGTTCTGTATGACCAGGAAGCCCTTTCGAAAACGAAAGGGCTTCTTGTTTTTCATATTGACCCCAACCACTGATGGCTTTCCCTACCCGATCGATCCCCCCCGACCTATTCCTTGCAGAATGCACGCTCACCGATGGCGCTGTCCTCCTGGATGTCCGTACGGCCGAAGAGATCGAATCGGAAGGCACACTTCTTCATGCCAAACATCTGGATTACCTCGACACATCCTTTGAAGAAGCCATAGAGACTCTTGATCGGTTGGACCCCTACTATGTGTTTTGTGACACGGGGAAACGCAGTCGATTGGCCTGTGAATTTATGGCCTCCAAAGGATTCATCCTGGTTGCCTATCTGGAAGGAGGCACCAATGCGCACGATGGCACTTCCGACCATCCATAGGGAGACATGCCCTGCAAGTAACCTCACGAACCTGTTCCTTTCAAGGTAGTTCTCTATTTTTGTTGCTTTGGCGATCACGCCAACCACTTTCCCAGATTATTTTATAACCATCCTTTTATGAAATCACTTTACACCCTCCTCATTTGTTGTTTCACTGCCTTTTCGGCCTTCGGCCAGGATGGCGTACTGGATTCAACATTCGCCGACAACGGTATTCTCCAGTTTGACCTCAATAAAAAATCGGATACTGGACATGGCATTGCCGTTCAACCCGATGGTAAAATTATCGTCAGTATGTCCGGCAACCTAACCGGCACATTTGATATTGTGGTCATCCGGTTGCTTGAAAATGGTACACTGGATACCACCTTCGCCAACAAGGGGATTTATGCCTATGGCGCATCTGATTTTACAGATCTCAACTATGGGGTCTCCCTGGCATCGGATGGTTCCATTTTTGTCTTTGGCGGGTATGGGGTCACTGCTCCGAACACAGACCTGGTAATGGTCAAACTGGACTCCGATGGTATCCCTGATCCATCTTTTGGTACAGACGGTGTCTTTCTCCATGCTTATGGGGAAGGTGAAGAATACATTCATGCCATCACTTTTACGCCAGATGGGAAGATCCTGTATGCTGGCAATACTTCTGTCCCCGGGTTCAGTATGTCCAGCCACCTGGTAGGTCGGCTCCACTCGGATGGTACGATTGACACCTCTTTTGGCGACCAGGGATTTTATAAGTGGAACGATGTGGGCACAACGAACCAGACCTGGGATATCGAGTTGCTTCCGGATGGCAGCATGCTGACCTGCGGCAAGAATGTACCCTTTGGCACCAATCGGCCTTGCCTGTACAAACTCCTGCCTGATGGAGCGGGTATCGATTCTTCCTTTGCGATGAATGGCGAAGCTTTAGCCCCATATGATGGTACGGCCCACCAGATGCAGATACACCCCAATGGACGCATCCTCCTGGCGGCTTCTAATTCAGGGAATATGGGCACCGACATTGTTGTTCTTGCTTACAACATGGATGGAACTGAAGATCTGACCTTCGGCACGGACGGAGTTGTGCTGATCGATAATGATATTACAGATTACGCTTCGTTTATCGTCCTGCAAGACGATGGTAAAATCATTACTGGGGGTGAATCAGGCGGCACATTTTTTATGGGTGAACCGCGTGCCTACTTCACTGTGCGCATGGACGAAGATGGAATGATTGATCCGAGCTGGGGCGGAACCGGAATGGTAACCACACCAACTTCTGACCTCTTTGCATTTGCCAACGACTGCGCCATTCAACCCGACGGCCGGGTTTTGCTGGTAGGTGCTTCGGCAACCAATTCAGGGAATGATTGTGTTGTGGTTCGCTATAATAATGGCGAGATCAGTAGCACTTACAATCCAGTATCCATCCAACTCAACATTTCTCCAAATCCCGCAACGGATCAACTGGTGTTGGATATTCCTGCTGGTCCGCAACGCACTTATACCATCTTCCATACCAACGGGCAGCAGATGGATGCAGGTGTTCTTGCTTCCAATCAGATTCGTTACCGGATCCCGATTGATCATCTCGCTTCCGGGACCTATATCGTCGTCGTCCAGGGACCAGATGGCACAGGACGACAATTGTTGATCAAACACTAATCGTTTTCCTGTCGACCGTCCGGAACCACTTTTGATTCCGGACGGTTTTCATGTTGGTAATACCTTATGAACTATACCTGCTTCTACGGATCAATCATCGGGGTTTTCTTCCTGATTTTTGGAATGGCCTCATTCACTCAAGCTCAAAACCTCATCGCTGATCCGGGTTTTGAGGATTGGGATGGTACAGTGGGCAACCCGCCCAACACCATGGCACCACTGACCTATTGGTATAATGCGAATGGCACACCCGATCATCACCACGAGGACAACCCGGCGGGCAGTAATCTGACCAGCCTCCTGCCCTGCCCTACTGGCAATGGGAATACCGAATGCGGAGTGCCACATTCCGGAAAAGGTGTCCTCGGCTGCTGGAAAGGAAACGGTCCGGACGGTTCTAAAGAATGGGCGGGGACGGAACTGCTACAGCCCATGATCCCAGGGGCTTGTTACAAGGTGTCCTATTGGGTTCAAAACAAGGAGGACAATCCGAATTTTATCATGTTAACCAATCAGTGGGGCATCTTCTTTTCCAAGACCATGATTCCTACGTTTAATCCTGACCTGATCAATTATGCCACAAAAGCCAATCAATTTGTGACCTGCCAGGAGGTCAATGATGGAAGTGACTGGTCATACGTCGAATTCATCTATACAGCTGCAGATGCCTACACCTATGCCTATGTGGGCTATGTGGGCAATGTATCTACCTCCACATTTACGGCCTGGAGCATGGACTTCTCCGTTGGATTTTATGCCTGGTTTGATGACATCATCATCGAGCGCGTTGAGCCCCTGCTGACGGCTTCAGATGACCAGACCATTTGTCTGGGAGACAGTGTCTTTTTATCCGCGACATCCAACTATCCGGTGGAATGGTCCGACGGAAGTTTTGCGGACACCGTTGATGGAATTTGGGTCAAACCAACAAATACTTCTACCTACACTGTTCGCACCCTGGATAGCACAAATTGCTCCTTGTCCAAAGTGATCACTGTTTCTGTCCTTGGCAACACAATCAATCCATTTTCTGAATCTATCTGTGCCAGTACCAATCCTTTTGTGATCGACCCGGGAGCAGGAGCCGGGATCTGGTCAGGCCCGGGGATCACCAACCCCGCAAGCGGCTTGTTTGATCCGGGAATTCCTGGAACAGGGACCCATCTGATCCAGTTCAAACCTTCCGGAGATTGTGCCTTTGGTTACCAGGTTGAGCTGGAGATCATTCCTGCACCGATCATCGACTTTTCGGTGGACAAGCCCGTTGGGTGCCCTCCACATGCCCTCCAGTTCTTCGACGAAAGTGTCCCCCTGGTCGCTTCTGTCCTCTGGACATTTGGCGATGGAAATACAGGCATGACCTTCAACAATCCATTAAAGACCTACTGGGCACCCGGATGGTATAATGTCACTCTCGAAGCGTACTATTCCGATTACTGTAAAGCTGCACTGACCAAAGACTCCTTTGTTCACATTCTGGTGCCTCCGGTAGCCGGGTTTACATTTACGCCAAAGCAACCGACCACTCTGGAGCCGCTGGTACAATTTAACGATGCCTCTTCCGGCGATCCCCAGTCCTGGTTCTGGACTTTCGGTGATGGCGGTACCAGTTCAAAGACAGACCCCGCTCATGAATACCTCGATGCCGGAATCTATACAGTAACTCAGGTGGTGACCGGTGCAATGGAATGTGCGGATACACTGACCCGGGAGATTGTGGTGGCTTGGGACGTCAAGCTGTATATCCCCACTGCCTTCTCTCCGAATGAAGATGGGGTCAACGACATTTTCCGGCCTACGGCACTTGGCCCTCTGGATGCGTACAGGTTGCAAATTTATGATCGCTGGGGTGGCTTGATCTTTCAATCCCTTGACCCACTATTGGGTTGGAACGGGGAGGCTGCAAATGGCAAGCCGCTGGACCCGGGAGTCTATTTGTACACCCTTGAAGTCGCTCCGCCCAGCCTGGCCAACCTGCCAGCGACCCCGAAGCTTTACTCAGGTGAAATTCTGATGATGCGGTGATCTGCATCACAGCCTGCCTGGGTAAGCGACGCCTAGATTTGCAGGATGAAGCAACATGCATTTGATCTGATCGTGATCGGGGGCGGGCCTGCCGGCATTGAAGCTATTCGAGAGGCGGGACGTTTAGGCCTGACGACTGCCCTAATCCTCAATGCTCCCGCTGGAGGCCGTGCGGCCAGAGGGAGTCTGGTCCCGTCAAAAGTCTGGTTGGCTGCAGCAGAAGAAATGGATCACTATCATCATCCATTTTCGATACAATCCCTGCCTACCCACCCACCCTTTGACCTCAATCGATTAAAAAAACACATCTCGGCTCAGGGGGAAGCAACCATTCAATGGAGTCGCTCAGAAGTTGAAAAGGCTGGAGCACGTCTCATCACAGGTAATGGAAAAGTCAGAGCACCTGGCCAGGTGGAAGTCATTGCTGAAGAGGGTGACCCTGAACTCCTGACCTGTCGATTTATTCTCATCGCCACTGGGTCAGGCCCTGCATTTACGCCGGAGGTAAAGCCGGATATGAAGAAGATCATTGCTCCCCGACTGACCCCCGCGCTGGAAAAGGTCCCGGAATCAATCATTGTTGCAGGAGGTGGTGTTACCGGAACAGAATATGCCTATGCCTTCGCGGCATTAGGTGCACAAGTGACCATTCTGCAAAACAATGCACAGCTCCTGCCCCGCATGGAATCCATGGCGATCGATGCATTCACCCGGCACTTACAGTCCACTTACCGGATCGACATCCATACAGAAGATGCAGTGGTTTCGATGAAAATGGAAGGGCATCGTGTTCAAGCCACCACGCAAAGCGGAAAAACATACAGTGCAGAATATGGCTTTATTGCGACCGGGCGACAACCTGATATGTCCTGGACAGTCGCGTCTGACATTTCATTGGATCTGGACCCTCACGGCTTCATCCACATAGACAAAAATGCCCAGACCAGTTCTTCAGGAATCTATGCTGCGGGTGATGTCACGGGTGCACCGATGATGGCCAATCGCGCACAAATGCAAGCCAGGGTAGCCGTCCATCACATGGCCCTTGGAGCCGCATCCACCTGGAACCAGTATCCGGTGATAGAGGGGGTTTACACCCATCCACCCATTGCACAGATTGGTGATGTCAGCAAGGATGGTTCCGGAGAATGGATCACCAAATCCTATGATCAACTACTCAAAGCCCGGTTGAAACAGGCTGGCAATGGGCTGCTTCGAATTAAAGTGGATCCAGATACTGGATTGATCCTGGGGGCCGCAGCATTTGGACTACAAGCATCCGAAGTACTGGCGCCTATTCAGACCGCTTTATTAAATGGTATTCCATATGACCGTTTAAGAGGGCAAGTTCAAGCCTATCCCGGATTTGCGGAGATCGTCAGTTTGTAATGATTGGGACAACGCCTGGTGAGCTGTACCTTTAAGGCAAAGCAAACCATGGATCAATCACGCCTCGAAATCCCCCTCAATCGAAAGAAATTCTTGTTGCGAGGAGGGCTCTTTACCGCCCTGGCCCTGGTGGGGGTATGGCTATTTCTCTCCTATGCTCCCGTCCAAACTTTCCTGACACCCTGGGTGGTCCAGGTGATTGCCGGTGTATTGGTTTTTGTGTTTGGTATCCTGGCCATGAACGATCTGCAAAAAGGGATGGGAAATCCCATTGGACTAGTGATCACCCCGGAAGGCATGATCGACCACAGCAGTAATCTTGGGGTCGGGTTGATCCGCTGGAAAGAGATACGCTTGTTGCGCATAGATACCAGCCGTTCGGATCAACATATCCTGGTAGATGTGGCGAAGCCAAAGGAACTGCAGAAAAAAGGCCGAAACCCCCTGCAGCAAAATCTGATGGCGACAAATGTCAAACTGTATGGCACGCCCATCGTGATCCAGGCCGACCATCTTACCTTGTCTGCAACTGAGCTTCTCCCTCTCCTGGAGGAACGGCTTCACCCCTCCAAAAAGCGATCCTAGCACGTGGACCATTGGTACGCACTGCTTTTTCTCAATAATCCTCCAGCAAAATGAATCAACCAGCCATCATTGCCGAGACTATTCAGTTTGTGCAACAGCAACTCCAGGATGCAGAAGGCGGACATGACTGGTGGCATATCCATCGGGTGTGGACCAATGCAACGCTCATCGCTCGAAGCGAAGAGGCGAATCTGTTCATTGTTGAGCTGGCGGCTTTATTACATGACATCGCCGATTCGAAATTCCATGGAGGGGATGAGGAAGTCGGCCCCAACACAGCCCGGCAGTTCCTGGAAAGTCTGTCTGTGGACCAGGACATTGTAGATCACGTGGTCCAAATTATTCGCTATGTCTCATTCAAAGGAGGGCATCAGGATGGCCCATTTTTCTCAACCGAACTAGCTGTCGTCCAGGATGCGGATCGCCTGGATGCTCTCGGGGCCATTGGTATTGCCCGGGCATTTAATTATGGAGGGCATAAGGGTCCGTGGGTTATTTGACCCCGGGATCCCTCCGAATCTGCACATGAGCAAGGAGGAATATAAACATAGTACGGCTCCCACTATCAACCACTTCTATGAAAAGTTGCTCTTGCTCAAGGACCTGATGAACACAAACACAGGGCGTCAGATGGCCGAACAACGGCATCAATTTATGGAAGCCTACTTGGAGCAGTTTTATCGGGAGTGGAATGGGGATAAAACGAAGGCCCAATAAGCTTCATCCTTCCAAGCCCAATTAGATTACAATATCCACCGCAGCGCCAATCCTGCCCAGTCGCCGCGTCGGATAGGCCCGAGACCCGACTGGGTGAAATACGGATTCACCTCTGCCCCATCCCCGGCAAATCCCGGATCGCCCTGGCGGAACGTGCAGTGCAGTTGGACCACCGTTTTGGGATTGAACCACCAATTGACGCCTACCTCTACATAGGATTCTTTACCGGCGGGACTATTCAGATACTGCGCGATGAGTTGATCATTTTCACTCATCCCTCCGGCCATGAAGGCATAGGTTAAGGTGGGCTCAATTGTACCTAAGCGACCGACTGAAAGATTATATCCTGCCCGAATGTGACCCGTTTGGATCGCATACCTTTCAAGGAGGAAGGGGGGAAAGTCAAAGAAGGGCTCGGGGTCCTTTCCCAGCCAGTGGATCTCCCCGTCCAGCTGAAAAGGTCCACGATTCAACAGAAGGTCTACACCGTAGGACCAGGATCGCTTGACGGTTCCCAAGCCATTTGCTCGGGCACCGCCGATCCCCAGAGAGATTCCATTGCGTTTGCCGAAGGCATTGATCTTGTGTGAGAGGCTGTATTGGGGGTTTTCCGGATCACCCCAGGTACCGACGATCCGGCCCACGCCAACCATTGGGGATTTCGTTGCACCATTTCTGTCAGGTGCAAACAAGCCTGCATCCCAACGCAACCAGGCTCTATCAGATCCTAGCCGCAATTGACAACCGGCATTGATGCCAGGTGCTCTTCCCGGATTGCGATGCACCAGATGTTCACGGAGGTAACTCTGATCCATGGTCTTCTCAATACTATTTACAGCAAAGCCACTGGTGATACTTTCCCGGCCATATTGCGGTCGGAAATACCCAACTGTTAGTCGAGGTCCTTTCCCGTTCCTGCGAATACCCCAGGTGACATAAGCATCGAGCAAGCCGACAGAAGGAAACGATCCATTGTTCATCCCCCCGACTGTCCCGGAAGCTGTGTTGTGACCGACCTGATCAAAGGCCAGAACAGTGGTGTAGTTCAAGCGGGGGAGTATCTCGCCTTTCACACCGATCCTTGCGCGACGCACCTGCAGGTTCCAGATATTATAGGTAGGTAAATACTTCCCAGTGGAGGGCCCTGTCTCCTCATAGTGATCATGGTGGGGGGAATAGGTCCCCCACATCTGGAACATGGCAATGAATTCAGGCTTTGCGGGTTTATAGCTGCGCAAATCCACCAGGGTATCCTGCCCATACGCAGATGTAACCAAAGCAACGAGCAGGACCAACAGGCCTCCTTGAATTATTCTCATAATTGGAATCATGGCATCCCTTCGGTCCACTATAAATTGAGGAAACTGAATGAAAGGCAGATCTTTTAATGAGGCAATTTGCTGGCCACCGCTCCGTACGCCCAGGTGCCCAAAAAGGCTCCCAGAATATAGATGAGTACGATCCAGAAACCATTCCCCAAAAGTACCCACATCGGGCCAGGACAGGCTCCTGTGATCGCCCAGCCGATGCCGAAGATCGAACCGGCCAAAAGGTGGCGTTTAATACTCAACGGCATGGGTGTGTAGGCGACCTCCGTTCCACTCCAGGTTTTCACCTTCGCACTTTTGAGGACATACATGGCGATGATACCGACCACAACGGCCACACCGATCACTCCGTACATGTGGAAGGCTTCAAACCGGAACATTTCAGTGATTCGAAACCAGGAAATGACTTCCGACTTGGTCATAATGATCCCAAATGGGATGCCGATCAGAAAAAAGGCTAGATTTTTCATAATGCAGTACCGTTTGGGATTAGAGAATAAATGGAAGCAGATAAGGGAGGACCAACCAGGTCATGAACAGTCCACCGATAAAAAATCCAATCACGGTAATCAGAGAAGGGAGCGACAGGTGAGCCAACCCGGTGATGGCATGCCCTGAAGTACAGCCCTCACCATATCGTGCACCGAAGCCGACAAAGAATCCACCTAATAGAGCTAGTGCGACTCCTTTCCAATTGGCAAAGCTGAATAAGACAGTGGGAACAAATCCCAAACCGGATTCATCTGATTCCGGGTAGGCGATTCCCAATCCACTGAGATAATCGATGGTCGCTTGGGAAATAGCAACTGGCTCTGGACTACGGAGGTAATGGACGGCGATGATCGCTCCCAGCACACCCCCGGCAACAAATAGCATCAACCAGCGATTGTCTTTTGTATTCATATCAAAATACGGAATTTTCTTCCCCGCACCTGCATAGGTGCAGAGGACCTTGAAACTGGAAGAAACACCAAACTTTTGGCCCATGAGCGTCATGGCCAAGGATAAAAGAGCGATGGCTAAACCTCCAATCGCCCAGTGCCAGGGCTGACTGATCCATTCCAAAATTGACATAGACTCGTTGTTTTCGACTTACAGTTATCGTTGTATTTCCTGAAAAAGTAAAGCATAAGATACGGGATACACGCAATTCACCAACTTCTCCGGGTAGAACGCAACAAAGAACCAAAATCCAACTATTCCACAACGTGATTCACATCACAAAGAAGGGTTGGCGAATACTCGCCAACCCATAATCGTTCATGTATAAGTGCTGATCGATCTACAATTCAGTTTCCTGTTCTGTAAACTCAGTCCGACTGATATTCGTTTCCATGAGTTCGGTAAAACCTCCCGGAATATTCACCACATCCTGGATCCCTCTGGCTTTGAGGATGGACCCGGCGATCACGGACCGGTACCCTGTCGCACAATAGAGGAAGTATTTGTTCTCTGGTTTCAGATCATTCATATTCCGATTGATGAAATCCAGCGGAAAATTAGACGCTCCGATAACATGTTCGGCTGTATACTCGCTGTGCTTCCGCACATCTAAAACCTTCATGTTTTTCCCATCAAAGGCCTTGTCTAATTCTTCAGGGGACAATTCCTGCAGCGTATCCACCTCCTCACCTGCCTTTAGCCAGGAAGCAAACCCGCCTTCCAGAAATCCGATCGGGTGGTCGTATCCCACGCGGGCAAGACGGACCACTACCTCATCTTCCCGTCCGGGATCGGCCACAAAGAGAATAGGCTGTTTCAGATCCGTGATCAGGGCACCCACCCAGGGTGCAAAAACCGCCATCCACGCCGATAAAAATGGAGCCCGGAATGAATCCCTTTACAAATTCAAGTTGGTCACGCGTATCCAATACAAGGGCATTCTCTCCTTCCCATGCGGCTTTAAACGCACGCACACTAAGGGCTTGTGAGCCTCTTTGCCGGACCACATCAATGGATTCGTAGCCCATTTTATTCATCACGGCATTCTTGGGAAAATACTGGGGAGGCTCAACCAATCCTGTGGTCACTTCACGCACAAATTCCTCCCGGGTCATATCTGGCCGTAAGGCGTAATTGACCCGCTTCTGTTCGCCGATGGTCCCCTGGGTCTCCTTGCTCATTTTCTTTCCGCAGGCAGATCCAGCACCATGACCTGGATAGACGATTACATCATCCCCCAAAGGCATAATTTTGTTGCGTAGACTGTCAAAGAGATACCCAGCCAAATCCTCTCGGGTCAGGTCCGATTTGATCGCCAGATCGGGACGGCCCACATCACCGAGAAACAAGGTGTCGCCTGAGAAAATGGCATAGTCTTTCCCTTGTTCATCCCGAAGCAAATAGGATGTACTCTCCATGGTATGCCCGGGTGTATGCAAGACTACGATAGAGATATCCCCCACCTTTAACACTTCTCCATCCTTGGCAATATGGGCTTTAAAATTAGGATTGGCTGTTGGGCCGAAAATAATGGTAGCGCCAGTTTGCTTCGCCAGATCCAAATGCCCGGAGACAAAGTCTGCATGAAAGTGCGTTTCCAGGACAAATTTAATGGTTGCACCATCCGCCTTCGCTCTTTCGAGGTAGGGTTCCGTTTCACGAAGCGGGTCAATGACGACAGCTTCGCCCTTACTTTCAATATAATAAGCCGCTTCGGCCAGACATCCCGTATACAATTGTTCTACTTTCATAAAGGCTTGTTTTACAATATGAAATAAGGGTACTCAGAGTGGCCCGAGTCCGTTCTTTCTGACTATAAAATTACCTAGGAAAAGATGCTGTTATTGTGACCCCTGTCACGAAAAACTCTGATACCGGTCAGTGCTTGAGGAGAGGTGTGGTTGGCATATCGACGACGGGCAATCGATCATCCTGTTGGCACTCCCAAAAGATTCTGGCGGTGCAGCGTTCACAGATCGCCGGATCCAACTTTTGGTAAATGGCCGCCAAGGCCAATTTTTTGGTGGTGAAAAAATGATCGGCTCCAATTTCGTCCTTCAATCCGGATTTCCACAGCACATCCTGAGCCACAATTTTCAACCCGGTGATATATAAATCCCCTCCGATAGAACGCAATCGTTCTGCCTCATGATGAAGCCACTCGGCACCGGCCAAATCGACAAAATTGATCCCATCTGCAAGAAGAAGAACCCTTTTTACACCATCCTCCCGCAGTTCGTTAAAGTACCCTTCGATATGGTCTATCGCACCATAAAACAGTGACCCATCAATTCTGACTGATTTCAATTGTGGGCACTCTTTAATTTCATCAACCCGCTCTGTATTGATAAAATGGTGACGCACATCTTTCTGACTCGGTGCCATGATGGCGATGTGTGGCTTGGAAGTTCTACGCAGATAAAAAAACAAGGACAGGAAAACACCGATATAGATGGCGAATTCCAGTGCAAAAAAGAGAGTAGCAACAAACGTTGCGATCAGTACAGTGGTCTCACTTCCACTACTGCGGATCACTTTCCGAATCTCCTGTGCATCGATCAAATTGTATGCAACGAGAAGGATTACGCCACCCATGGCAGGTATGGGAAGATACCCTGTCAAGGGCGCTACAAACAGAATGACCATCGCCAGCAATAATGCAGCAAATATGGCCGCTAAAGGGGTCCTTGCACCTGAGGAAAAGTTGACTCCCGACCTTGTAAAAGAGCCGCTACCTGCATAACAGGAAAAGAAACTGCCGACAATATTGGACAACCCTTGTCCAATAAATTCCTGGTTACCATCAATCCGTTGATGTGTCTTAACTGCGATAGAACGGCCGATGGCAACTGCTTCGATCAATCCCAACAAAGCGATGGCAAATGCACTTGTTCCCAGGGTTGTGATATTTTTCAAAGAAAGCTCTGGAACAACAAAAGGTGGCAGTTGAGAGGGCATTTCCCCCACCAGTGAGATACCCTTGGCCACCGGATCAAGAAAAAACGTCAACACACTCCCGGCGATCATTGCGGTCAACAACGGTGGGATTTTCTTGACGTATCGCTTTAAAGTAGCAGCCAGCAGCAGGGTAAATAAGGCCACACCAAAAACCCAGGGATTGATCTCAGCGAAATGTGAACCAATTTCTGACAGGGTTTCATGAAACGCCAACCCTCTCGGCATCGTAAGACCCAATACGTGCTTAAGCTGACTGACCGCGATCAACAATGCGGCACCCGCCGTAAAGCCGACGACCACACTGTGCGAAACAAAGTTGACTAGTGTACCGAAACGTACCAGACCCATTCCAAACTGGAAAACCCCAGCCAGAAAAGTAAGCACCAGAGCGAGTTGAATAAATTCCGGACTAGTGGGTTCGGCATAACCCTGTAACGTAGCGAACACTACAAGCGAAATAGCCGTTGTCGGACCAGAAATCAAATGCCAGGAAGACCCGAACAAAGCGGCAATGATCGGAGTGATCATGGCCGTATACAAACCATAAATAGGCGGCATTCCAGCAATCAT
This sequence comes from uncultured Saprospiraceae bacterium, assembly GCA_942490895.1. GTDB lineage: Bacteria > Bacteroidota > Bacteroidia > Chitinophagales > Saprospiraceae > JAGNXB01. The sequence continues at coordinate 53,532 of CALNZC010000047.1, read as the reverse complement.
GGCGAATGCAACCCCCTGAGGCAAGACGATGATCGCTCCCGTCAATCCAGCAATCAAATCCGCTTTGACTGTCTCCCGGCTGACCATCGGCCACCATTGGAGAAAGGGTAATACTTTTTGCCAGAGAGAATTTGGTATCTGCATGGAATGATGAGTTCCTAATGACTCCCCACTCAGGGCTTCAATGTTCCATTTTCGGTCATATTATCCAGATAGTAAACCTCATCTACTGGACGCAGTGCACGTTTGAACCATAACGGACGACGCAGCCCCCCAGGTCCAGGAGCTGGGCGGGTCATTTTCAACCACTCTTTGTAGATCTCCATCGACTTGTTGGTGTCGACAAAGATATCGCCATAGGCATCATCTGGGCCGGCCTTCTCGATCCTCACCCGTTGATGCCAGCAATGCATACCGGAAATGGGGTCTGGATGAACCGGGAAGGTAATATTCTGATGTACTCCTCCATCACTCCAGAAGATCCGTTTTGAATCATCATCCTGGCTTTCAAACGGTTTGACGCCTGAAATAGTGGACATCTTCCACCCACCCTTTCCGTCATTCTTGATCGCCACCGTGTTGGTGGCCCATCGGTTACCAGTCTTGTCCTCCGGACGACGCCAGCGACCCAGGTGGTGTGAACAGGCCACCACACCTGGCTTCATGCCTTCTGTTACCCAGACCTTGTCCACGAAATACCCGATATCGGTATTCATCTTGACCAGGTCACCTGTCTTCAGCCCAAAAATATTGGCATCCTCCGGATGCATCCAGATCGGATTTCGATTGGAGATCTCATAAAGCCACTTTGCATTCCCAGACCGAGAGTGGATCAAGGTGGGCAGTCGGAACGTCGGTACCAACACATATTCGCCCTTGCTTTTATCCAAGGTTTCCGGGTGGATATGACTCTTGATATAGGTGGGTAATGCATATTCTGGCCAGCCCCAATCAACCATGGTTTTGGAGAAAAACTCATTCTTCCGGGATGGCGTCGGGAAGCCTTCTACAGCTTTTCCATCGACCATAATACCAATGGCCTTCCCTCCCTTCTTCACCACTTGGGTCTTGGCATCGACTTCGGATCCTGTCAGTGCTTCCGGCTTCACCTCATTGAGGTTCTGGTGATAGCAGTGCGGTTCGATCTCAAACGCCCCGAACTTCTTCATATAGTCCAGTGGATTGAGGCCTTCCTTTTCGGCGGCCTCCGGCAATCCGGGAACGCGCTCGAATATATACTGGTAGTACTCATCGATATTGACCTTTTCACCGGGTCGATAAGGCGACAGAAAGTGCTCTCGAATGCCCAGACTGCCATCGGGGTCGATGCGCCAGCTCAACTCGATCCAGAATTCGTCCTCTTCCCACACCTCTCCAGGATTGGCTTCATAGGTGAACGTCACCGGCTTGCCATTGCGTCGGGCCGCCTCTCTCAGCACAGGCTGCCGGAAGGCGATCCACTTGCCGGAATGGGTCTCATAACTGTTGATATCATGCCGTTCACTGGCCAGTCCCATCGGGAGGACATAGTCAGCAAAGAATGCTGTTTCACTCCAGGTCGGGGTCAGGGCAGCGTGTAGCCCGAATTTGGATTCATCACTGAATGCCTCGATCCAGGAGAAGCCATCGGGATAGGTCCAGACCGGATTGAAGACCCGACTGAAATAGACATCCATCTTCCCTCTGCCTTCCTTGAGGAAGTGAGGCAGGAGGAAACTCATTTCGAAGAACGCCAATGGATACTCATTGGGAAAATGAAGCTCGTTCCAGAACTTCTGTGCCGGTGGTTTGGCAAAGAAGGTCGGCTTGAATTTATTCCATTCACTCGGCATTGTCCCTCCCTTGGTCCCGACACTACCGGTCAGCACGTTGAGGAAGTGCAGGGTACGGGCCACGGCCCAACCACCCAGGTTGCCGGATCCGGCACTGCGCCAGTTGTGCGAGGAAAACTGCTCACCGGCTTCTCCGATCAGAATGGCCGTCTCCCGAATCATTTCAGGTCGAACACCACTTTCCTCGTAGGCGTATTCCGGGGTATATTCAGCGTAAGTTTCTTTCAGCTTTTCAATATAATTCTCAAAGGTGACCGGCGTACCTGGATGCATATGCTCCAGGAATTCATCCCAGTTGACCCATTTTTCCATGTAGGTCCGATTGTAGAGGCCTTCGTCCAGGATGATCTTCGCGATTGCGAGGAGGACTGACGCTTCAGAGCCAGGATAGGACGGCATCCAGTAATCACTCATGCTCGCTGTGTTGGACAACCGAGGGTCCATGGTGATCAGTTTGGCGCCTTTCATCTTCGCCTCGATAATGCGCTGTGCGTGCGGGTTGAAGTAGTGACCGCTTTCCAGGTGAGCCGAGATCAGGAAAATCACCTTGGCGTTGGTGTGATCCGGACTGGGCCGATCGTAACCGTACCAGATGGCATACCCGAATCGGGCACCTGAAGAACAGATATTAGTGTGGCTGTTATGCCCATCGATGTTCCAGGACTGCAGGATGCGATCCATATATCCTTCATGGCCGGGTCGACCGACATGGTAGGCGATCTCGTTGTTCCGGCCTTCTTGCAAGGCCTTGCGAATCCGTCCGGAAATATCATCCAGGACCTCATCCCAGGTCACCCGTTCCCAATCGCCGGATCCTCGTTTGCCCTTTCGTTTCAGTGGATAAAGGATACGGTCGGGGTCTTTGATCTGGTTGATAGTTGCTGGACCTTTCGCGCAGTTTCGCCCCCGGCTGGCCGGGTGGTAGGGGTTTCCTTCAAATTTGCGCACTTCACCCGTCTCTTTATCGATAAAGGCAGTCAGGCCACAAGCACTTTCGCAGTTAAAACAAGTCGTCGGAACGATCTGATAATGCTTTTGTTCCCGGCGTGGATGCGACTTTGCCTCATATTCCACCCAGTCATCCCATCGTTCTGGCGGCGGGAAATTAGTCAGTTCAGTCGTCTGGGTCAGATGGGGTAGATCCAGATCTCTGTCTTGATGCAGGTTGGGAATGATGCCAATTGATTCGGCCAGTCGTTCGATAAATCCAGGTTTCTTAGTCATAGCCTGAGTATCTTTTAGCTGAGTGGAATACGCTGAGGCGCTTCAACCCAAATGTGTTCAGTGATATAGATTCCGCCTAAAACCAGGATGGCTGCAATGGCAAATCCGATAGTGGATCCACCACCGAAATAGAGCAGTCCAAGGGGCATCAAATTGCCGAGCAGAATGGTTCCGATCCAGAAGCGTTTCTGGTAGCTGCCCTTCACGATCATGGTCACGACCCGATGGGTATCATGCGTCGGATGAGGGGTCGCCAATTCCGAAATAAGGACCACCAGATTCAGCCCGATGGTCACCATAAGGAAAAGCTGCAAGAACAGATCCCATAATACGTCTGCTCCGGTGACCAGGTTGATCAGTCCAAAGACAGCAGCACCGGCCATCAATGCATGCACGAGCATATGAATGGGTAAGGTTGGGCTCTGCCAGAAATCGCGGCCCTTGGCTTGAGCAAAGAGGAAGGCCGTATAAACGGCAACCAGAATGGCAAAGCCGGCCATCAGCCATTGTATCCAATGTGCAGACTTTCCCATGTACAGCAAGAGCAAAGAAAGCGCCATCAATCCGCCAAAGGCAGTAATGGCATATCCTCCTCGAGGTAACCAGGATTTCCACTGTGGACGAAGGAGTACGTATACAAAGCGTGTGGGCTGGTCCAGGTCCATCACCAGAAGAAGTCCGGTTGCTGCCAAAAAGAAGATACCGAGGCCCAGGCTCCAATACTGCCCTGCAAGGTTAGGTCCAGCGACACCCAGCATCCAGGCGATAAACGGAACGAGGATCACTCCTGTTGCGATGGCCTTTGTCCAGACATAGCCGGACACTTCCCAGCCCCAGAGGATGCCCTTGTCGGGTGCATCATAGACACGTCTGGGCTTTTTACCGATCAGTAGATCGACAGAACGAGCATTTCCATTTTTAGCCACATCCTCAGCGGTGGTCTGCTGTCCATTGACTTCCATCAAAGCGGAAACGACATCCGGATTGGAGAAGGCCATACTTTCTGCCGCTTTGGCAAAATGCCCGACCCCGCCTTCCTGGCGGCTCCACATATAGTCTTGTTTTTTGTCGGTCAGGGAAGGGTTGAGCGAAGCATCGTCAGCATCGATGTAGAAGAGGTTGGGTACGGTGCCTTTTTCAGGCTTCCGCACTTTGACCTGTTGCCGGCCGAGCAGTTGGGAGATCTCCGATTCCGGATTTTCCATGTCACCGGAGATAATCGCCTGTTCCGGGCACACATTGACGCAGGCCGGCTCCAGACCGATGTCCACGCGGTGGGCACAGTAGTTACATTTTGCTGCGGTATGGGTTTGTGGATCGATGTATAAGGCATCGTACGGGCAGGCCTGCATACAGGATTTACATGCGATGCAGCGATCCTTGTCGAAATCGACGATTCCATCATCCCGGATGTACAGGGCCTCTGTCGGGCAGATCTCCACACATGGGGCATCAGTGCAATGGTTGCACCGCATGACCGAAAACAAACGTCGAGTATGCGGGAACTCCCCTTTCTCCACTTGTTTGACCCAGGTCCGGTTTACCCCGACCGGTACATCATGCTCTGATTTACAAGCGGTGGTACACGCATGACAACCGATACACTTTCGATTGTCTATGATAAAACCGTATTTCATAGTGCAAGTTTTCTCAAGCCAAATGGCATGCCGGCCCCGAAATTCCAGGGCCGGTAATGCCAAACTCTTTTAACTATTCACCAGCGGACTTTTCCGGGGGTGAGCTTCTTCTATTTTACCAGTGTACTCGGGCAGACATAGTCCGTCAGCGGCAGGCCGGCGGGTGCAAAATCGTCAAATTCCCCGATCACATTGATCAATTTATCAAATCCACGTGCCTTCAATATAGATGCGGCCACTGTAGAACGGTAACCTGTGCGGCAATGCAGGTAATATTCCTGATCGCGAGAAATTTCCTCCATCTGCAGATTTAGAAAATCCAGGGGCAGGTTCTTTGCCTTATCCAGGTGTTCACCTAAAAACTCTCCGGGCTTACGCACATCAAGCACTTTTTCGGCTTGCCCAGCCTTCCATTTTTCGGCGAATTCAGGAAGATCTATAACGACAATGGTATCGACCTCCTTTCCGGAAGCTTTCCAGGCCGGGAAGCCTCCTTTCAGATATCCTATGGCATTGTCATATCCGACACGCGCCAGGCGCATGACGGTCTCTTCTTCGCGCCCTTCCGGTGCAACGATGAGTATCTCCTGTTGAATATCGGGTACGAGGGCGCCTACCCAGGGGGCAAACCCACCATCAATACCAATAAAGATGGAATTGGGAATAAAGCCTTTCACAAACTCCGTATTCTCCCGAACATCCATGATGAGCGCTCCGGTCTCGGTGGCCATCGCTTCGAATTCACTAGGAGTCAACGCATGAGCACCACGTTCCATGACTACATCGATACTCTCGTAGCCCTTCTTGTTCAAAGCTGCATTCTTGGCAAAATATTGAGGTGGCGCCAACAAACCGGTGGTCACTTCCTGGATGAATTCCTCCTTCGTCATATTGGCACGAAGGGCGTAGTTTGTCTTCTTCTGATTGCCCAGAGTATCCCAGGTCTCCGAACTCATGTTCTTACCACAAGCCGAACCTGCACCATGTGCCGGATAGACGATCACCTTATCCGGCAGGGTCATCACCTTGTTCCGGAGGGAATCAAAGAGCCAGCCGGCCAGATCCTCCTGGGTCAGCCCGGTCGCTTTCTGGGCCAGGTCGGGACGTCCGACATCTCCAATGAAGAGGGTATCTCCACTGAACAGAGCATTGGGCTTGCCATCTTCATCACGCAAGAGGTAACAGGTACTCTCCGGCGTGTGGCCAGGCGTATGCAACACTTCTATGGACACACGTCCAATCTCAAAGCGTTGACCATCCGTGGCTTCAATGATTTCAAAATCTGTTTTAGCAGAAGGTCCATAGACGATTTCCGCTCCTGATTTACGGGCCAGGTCGATATGGCCGGAGACAAAGTCTGCATGGAAGTGCGTCTCAAAAATATATTTGATGGTCGCACCATCCTGGTGTGCCCGTTCGAGATAGGGTCCGGTTTCACGCAGGGGGTCGATGATGGCCGCTTCACCATTGCTTACGATATAATAGGCTCCTTGTGCCAGACAGCCGGTATAGATTTGTTCGATCTTCATAAATGAATGATTTCTTTCTGAACTAAAATGATGATCCATTGATTTGCTCGTCAAAGTTAAGGATCGGCATTTGTGTGTTTTGTGACTATTGTCACGGAGTGCTCTTGTGGTATCAAGATACGATTCTCTACAATTGCAGCCTTGATGTGCCGGAAATCACGCCCCTACCCCGCCCGGGTGCCTTTCATATTCAGTTTGATCTATCTGGCTGCCCTCCGTGATTTATCTGGCCTATTTTCAAGCCATGTGCCATTGACAATACGTTGACAATTCACAGGTTGGAAACCTGTAATCTTGTATCGAACATGGCCGGAAAACCCGGCACTGTCCTCTCCAACCCCTAATGCATCCAACATGGAAACCAATCCTACTCCTTCCCAGGGAAAATCCTTCCTCAAACGTCACTGGTTGACCATCTTCCTCGGACTGCTTGCCGTCGGAATCTTTGCCTGGGCAATGCTGACCATGCGGTCCATGAAGTCCGGGTTTGAGCAGGAACGGGCAGAATTGGTGGACAGCTTCAGTGCTCGGATCGACACGATCCAACTGGAAGGGATGGCCTTGACATCAAAGGTGCTGTCCTGGGCGATACGGAGCGAAGTAAGCCGGAACAATCAGGAACAAGTGAACCAGTTTTTCCTGCAATTCATCCGGGATTCGCGGGTCAACAAAGCACAGTATGTGGATGCTGAAACAGGGGCGATCCTGATCTCGACAGATAAAAAAGATGAAGGCACCACCATTCTCAATCCGATGATTCTCAAAGCTGAAAAGCAGATCGTGGAGCAGGATTCACTGCATTGGCGGATCGCCACTCCAGTGATGGGGCTCAATCAGAAACTGGGGATCCTGATTGTGCAATCTCCACGATAGGCGCAAACGACTTGCCCGGTAGTGAACCTTTGGAAGTGATTATCTTCACCCGATGAGGTCACTCTTCATCCTGTTCATCATGCTGCTTGGCACTCTTCGGAGTACCGGCCAAAATCTCTTTCTGGACAGTTTGCTCCTGGAACTGGACAAACCCATTCATGACACGGCTCGTGTCCTGACTCTGGCCGATGCGGCCTGGGAGTTGAAGATCGAAGATCCAAGCCGAGCCCGTCACTTGCTCCAGGATGCGATTTGCCTGACCCAACAGATTGGATACTTACAAGGCGAAGCCACTGCTTTCAACTACTTCGGAGTATTGGAGACCATCCATGATCGGAATACGGATGCCATTCGTTATTTCAACTATGCTCTCCCGCTGAGGGAGAAGTTGGGGGACCGTAAAGGGATGGCCTCGATCTATAATAACCTGGGAAATATATATGTTAATCAGGGCGAAAGTCTGGAGGCCCTGGCCAGTTATCAACTCTCCCTGAAGATTATGGAAGAGTTGGGCGATTCCTCCCGCATCGCCCGGGCGACCTATAGCATGGCCGTTATTCATGAGTCGCTTGGCAACTACCCGGAAGCACTCAATCATCTCTATGATTTCCTTGGATTTGTAGAGTCGCAGGATGATCAGGAGGAGATCGCTACTGGCTATAACCTGATCGGAAATATCAAAGCGGAGATCGAACTGACTTCGGAGGCTATGACCTGGTATCATAAGGCCCGGATCATTCGGGAGCAACTGGATAATCCCTGGACCTTGGCCAATACGTATCAGAACCTGGGGAACTCAGAGGATAATCTCGGCGAACAATTTCAAGATCAGGATCTAAGTGATTCGGCCATTGTGCACCATTTACTTGCCCTGGAATGGTTGGATAAGGCCCAGGCCATCTACACCGAATATGAAGATCCGTCAGGCCTGGCCGATATTGCCAACAATCGGGGTGTCGTCGAGAAAAATCTAGGCTCCGCATATCAGATGATCGGAGACCAAAAGAAAGCCGACCAAGCCTGGGTCCGTGCATTGGACCATTTGACGACTTCGAGAACGATTCGTGAAGAGCTGGGTGATCAGATCGGGGTGATCGAAACCCTGAACGGACTGGGCGATGTAGCCCGTCGCCAGGGGCGATATCGGGACGCCTTACATTATACGAATACCTATTTTGACCTGGCTACGGCCCTGGACAACAGTAAATTCATCCGGAATGGCTGGAAGGACCGAGCCAAGGTCTACAAGGCCATGGGCAACTGGAAGGAGGCCTTTCGATGCCATGAGAAGTACGAAGAATTGCGTTGGGAAGAATTCGATGACAAGCGGGTCAAAGACTATGAGCGCCGGGAAGTACTCTATGGTGATCTGAAAAAGCAGATCAAACTGGAAAAACAAGAACAGGAGCTCGCCCTCCAGGATGCCCGTTTGAGCGAAGCCCGCACCCGGCAACGTGCGCTGATGGGCGGTGGACTGGCCCTGGCTCTGCTGGCGCTTCTCTTGTATAATCGCTATCGGATCAAAAACAAGGCGAATAAGGACCTGGAGGAAAAGAATGTCATCATTGATGCGGAGCGCAAGAAGTCGGATGACCTGTTGTTGAACATCCTTCCTGCCACCACTGCCCGGGAGCTGAAAGAAACGGGTCGGGCTCAAGCCCGACATTACGACTCCGTGACGGTGTTATTCACTGACTTCTCCGGTTTCACAGAAACTGCTGCCAAACTAGCCCCTGCCGATCTGGTTGAAGAACTGGACACTTGCTTCCGAGCGTTTGATGCGATCACCGGGCGGCATGGCATCGAAAAGATCAAGACCATCGGTGATGCTTACCTCTGTGTCGGGGGATTGCCGGAAGAGCGGGAGGGCCATGCCCTGGATGTGGTCAAAGCTGCACAGGAGATGCAAGTCTGGATGGAAAGTCGGGTTGCTGAATTGGAAAAAGAGGGGCGCCCCTTCTTTCGAATGAGAGCCGGCATCCATACGGGAGCGGTAGTGGCCGGAGTGGTTGGCGATCGGAAGTTCGCTTATGATATCTGGGGGGATACGGTCAACACCGCAGCTCGGATGGAGAGCAACAGTGAGCCGGGCCGGATCAATCTGTCGGCGGCAACCTGGCAAGAGGTGAAGGATGACGTCGCTTGTTCACCTCGCGGGGCCATTGAAGCCAAGGGCAAGGGGAAGCTGGAGATGTATTTTGTGGAAAATTGAGACCTGGGAGGCAGCAGAAGGAAACGTGGCGGCGTTTTAAATAAAAAAGAAGGCAGCCCCACCAACAATAACCTTATCAACCTGGTGCTTTAACCTATAGCACAATAGAAAAACGGAGTATGAGAAGAAAAGGGGCTGCCTTTTTAATCTTACACTGAAACGCCCCCTTTCCGTTCCCTGTTATGCGGAATTTGTTAGAGAAAGATTAAAATAGGGGGATTTACCATTATTTCTGGCTTGATTTCACTGCTTTTCCATCGAGATGGAGGGTTGAGGTTATGAGGTGAGGGGTCGAGGAGTCGAGGAGAAAAGTTATTGAGTTGTTTCGTTATTGAGTTATTTCGAACGCGGGTTATCGACTATAAGCCCTGAAGGGGCGGAATAACTCAGCCCCAGGCAACGCCTGGGGGATCTATCAGGATACATGTAGGAGCCCTGAAGGGGCGCAAGAGGCCAGTTCCGATCCGGGGTACACTGGCGTTTGTTTGTGGCATCGCCACAGGGCAAGCGGGGGTTCGGTATTCGGTGCTCATGATTCGGCCGTTCGCAATACAAATGTTAGAGAGAGGGCCCCATTACGAATGGCCATTTACCTGTTACCCTTTACCGGCCCAATGGGAGCCTGCTGCCAGAGTGGCGCCAGCCACTAACGTGCTCAGCCCCGAGGACTCGGGGGCGAAGGGCGAATACCGTCTTCGAGAAGATGGAGCTGATTTCGTCCTTGGATTGAGGTATTTCTTCGATCTCAATTCCGTTTTAAGTTGTTTTGTCACCCTGTTTGCGGTGCCGGCAAACAGGTCGCCAAAACAGATCTTCCTACTCCATATTACCCCGGGTTCCACCATGGACGATGGTCCTGAGGGGCCCATGTCCAGACGTAGCCCGGGGCTATAAATGTTGGACCCCTACAGGGCCCTCCTGTGGGCAGGCACCGCACCTTACTTCTCTTGAGGAAAGTGGCGTCTAAGTTGGAGCCAAGCTCTGTGTTTCAGGTCCCTTTACCTTTTACCCATTACCGACCCAGAGGAATCCTGCTGCCAGAGTGGCGTAGCCACTGACGTATTTCGGCGAACGGCGAACAGCGAACGGCGAATAGCGATTTGAGTGAAGGAGTCGGGGTCGAGGAGAAAGCAAACGAAGGAAACCCACATGCCATTTCAGGCAAGGTCATCAGGTCCCTTTACCTTTTACCCTTTACCCATTACCGGCCCACATGGAGCCTGCTGCTAGAGTGGCGCCAGCCACTGACGTGCTCAGCCCCGAGGACTCGGGGGCGAATAGCGAATGGCGAAAAGCGATAATAGGAGTGCTAAGGGATGCGGTGAGACACCGCACAATAACCGGTTCGAGTGAGACACTCGAACCAATAATAGTTTTTTAATTCATTTGGTTGATAGGATGAATCGGGGGCATTGGATAAAGTTTTCGCGGCAAGAATCTCCAACAAACACCAAATAGAATATTCGAATCTATCCCCACATCCTGCTCATCCTTAAATCCTGAGAATCCTGATGCCGACAATTTGCGGTATTCGGTATTCGGATTTCGGTCGTTCGCAATACAGCTGGTTAGAGAGAGGGCCCAATTTCGTTTAGCCTTTTACCCTTTACCCATTACCGGCCCACATGGAGCCTGCTGCCAGAGTGGCGCCAGCCACTGACGTGCTCAGCGAAAATCGAATAGCGAATTCACTCCAAAATCTTCTTCGCTTCTTCCATTTTCCTGGGGAGCTGGCCGGTGAGGATATGCCAGAACATGATAAAATCGGATATCAGACTCATGGCCGGATAAGTAAAGGTGGCCGGCTTATTCTTCTCAAAGAAAAAATGCCCGACCCAGGCAAACCCATAGCCACAGATGGGGACCAGGGCGATCAACCAGCCTGGACCCACGAACATCCCAAAAAAGAAAAGTGCAATCAAGCCTGCCGTGCCGATAAAATGAAGTGCCCGACTGGTGGGATGCTGGTGCTCGGTGAGGTAATAGGGATAGAATTCTTTGAGGTTGGTGTATTGCTTTGGCATAATTTGAACAGGTCAGGGCACTAAAAGTAGAATTTTAAACGAAGCTCCTGTATCCCATCGCATTGAAAACATACATTTTAACGAATGATCGTCAAGGGCTGACGCCAGAATCGGTCATCTGACGTCTGGATCTCTGCCTGATATTGTCCTGATGGCAGACCACTCAAATCAACGGTTTGCCCTTCTGCCACCAACAACAACCGACCAAAGGAATCCCACACTTTAATAGAGCAGGGACCAAGATCTGTTCGAAGGGTTATCCAACCCGATGTCGGATTTGGAGTGATTAAAGGGGGTATATTGGCATTCTCCGTTGGACAAATTGACGTCACTTGATCTCGGCATATCCACGTCGATCTGGTCGTCAACGGCATTTCCGCCAAGGTCTCTGGTGAATATGCAAAGGCGTCAAATGGCCGAACCTCCAGACAATTGCCATTCTGAAACGCCAGGTCCGGGTCTAGAGAGAATTGGATATATGTTGGTACCCAGATTCCATTTTGAATCGGACTGGTGAAGGCCAAATCTGTCCGCGTGGGCATCACTTCTGAAAGGAGATGTGGATGAGAGGACAAGACCCCTTTCACGGCCATCTCTTTCGGATGATCGATCCCAAACCAAATCCCAAAAGGACTTATCGCTTTTAATTTAGGAAAGAGCCAAAAAGTGCTGTCCATCGACCCGATCCACAACGTGTCCTTCATACTGTTTGAATTCGGCGTGAGCCGCAATTGATCCCCCCAGGACAGATTGGGTTCGTAAACAAAATCATACGTGCAATGCCAATAATTTAGTGCGACTCCAAATACATCTTCCACATCAACGACTCCATTTCCGGAAACATCCAGATGCACCATGTCTTGCCCGAAAATACTGGAGACATTCCACGGATCACGACCATAACTCCGCCAGGACATCGGGACCACACCTGATAGCCCTTCTTCACCAAGATGGTGTCGAAGTAAAATAAAATCGGCCCCATTGACCTGACCATCCAGGTTGGCATCACCTGGCCAGACCTTGTGTGCGATCGGCGGATCGCTGACACCATCCTGGCAGGCAGGCCGGTCGAAGTACCAATCAGACTGCAGATGCGCAGAATAGTTCTTCATCGATTGATGCAATACACTCCCATCCGATATGGGGTATTCGTACATGGAACTCACTGTGGCCAGGTAAGCCCATTCTCCGGGCTTTAAAGTCTGATCCAATTTGACTCGGTGGAGAAAGGTATAGTCTGCATTGGCCAAATCATCGGACATTTCCCAACCACCCTGACCAGGTATGCCGGTAAAGGGGCCATTGGTGTAGCCCTGAGAAAGGACATTATAACCAATGCCATCACTGGTTAAGGGCGTACCATCCTTCCAGGTACCGGTGAGCAATCGATAGTACTCTTTGGCTGTTGATGGCTTGGTGATCCCCCCCGGAAATCCAGGGGTTTGCTGATTCAGAAAATACATAGCCCCACCGATCTCCCGAATGTCTGATTTATCGATCACTTGCTTTGCGGGATATACGGCATAGACCTGATCAAAGAAGATCAATCCCTGATCGCATTCATCAAGGTCTGTATACAGGTAGGGGGTGTGAAATTCAGGTTCGTATCCAGCTTTTACCGGACAGTCCAGTTCGGGGCGAGTCCAAAATCCAATATGAAAGGAGTCCAACGGTAGAGTATGCACTGAATGTACCATCAAATAGGTCAAGATGGTCCGGTTTGCATTGGCCCCCTGACCTGGACATCTGAGCGGTGAACTGATCACATGGATATTCAATGGAATCGGGTGAACGGATTTCAATGCCGGGTCATCCAGGTCCCCCAAGTGGAATATGGAATAGGCGATTTCCGTTTCTACCCAAGGCAAGGGGGACAGGTAATCATTCGGGTGATCGCCATCCAGCGGATCATAGATTCCGTCTTTATTCTCATCATAGAAAGGTGCCATCATCTCTTCAGGATATGGAAATGAAAAGCCGTTGAACGTTTCGAAATACGGATTGCCAAATCCAGGCCAGGCAAAGATGGAGGGGTATTTAAGCGGGTCTACGTCACCATTATTCACATCATACCTGAAGGCTTGCGTCTCGCCGGTCGTTACGCGCCAGACCTTATTTTGAAACGGGGCTACTGCCTGTTTGTCCACCAGGCCGGTTGCCGGATTCAAAGGACCGAACTGGTATTTAGATATCAGATGGTCTTGATCGTCGGTGGCGACCATCACCAGGTTATCCCCAGGCAGGTACCCTCCCGCCCAGAGGCCCTTTTTCCATTGGAAGGAAAGGTCATAACCTTCATTGTGCAACATTGCCGGACCACCCAGAATCAAACGCCCTGGTCCAACCGTAGCCAGGACATCATTTCCGACAAGGGTTCGGGGTACGATCGATAGATCCAATAAGTGAGTGGTTTGTCCTACTCCTTCTTGTGGCAACCACAACACCAGGAACAGGATCAAGGCACTCAAATTCAACTTCGACCTAAAAAGGTAATGGTGGCGTTTCATGCTTCTGGATATCTCCATCAATCTAAGGATTCGATGGATAGCATCCTCCTGGAATGTATCGGATTGCCTGAAGGGTGACAATTTTTCCACTCGCTTTCTAACCTCCACGATCGCACTGCTGCCATTTTGGCATCGTCTTTTGGGATATTTTGCCATTTTGACATATCTGGTCGATTGAAAAATGTCGGTTTGACAGAAAAATTGGCTTGGTACAGGGCTTGTACAGGATGAGGCAAAAGCAAAACCTCATGAAAATGAATCATCATCATCCAGCACAGTGCCGCCCTGTGGCAGCAACGGTTCGCCCCGCAATGAATATCCGCGAAGAGAACCAGAACATCGAATTGCAATTTGTCATCCCCGGCTTTCGTCGGGAGGACCTCACCATTAAGGTCGAAGATCAACATCTGATCATCACGGGTCAACCGCGAAAGGAAGAGATCAACGGATATGTCCGTCGCGAGTTTCGGCCTGCTCCGTTTGAAAAACGGTTCAAGCTGACCGATCGGGTGGCTCAGGATGCGATCAATGCCAAAGTCGAAGATGGCATCTTACACGTCACCATCGGACTCACTGAGCCCATCCGCCGCGAGATCGCGGTTGCGTAAACACCTTGAATTATATCAACCATTAAACCAATATCACCATGAAACCCAGTATCTATCGCCCATTCACCCCAGCATTCAAGGGATTCTTTGATGACTTCCTGCCCAAGAACATGACATCCATGTTTGGTGATGAAGAATTCTTCACCACACCTGCAGTGAACATCAAGGAAACGGACACCAACTTCCATCTGGAAGTCGCTGCTCCCGGTCTCACAAAGGAGGACTTCAAGCTGGCTGTCGAAAATAACATCCTCACCATTTCTGCAGAAAAGCAGAAAAGTGAAGAGGATCAAACCGACAACTACACCAGGAAGGAATTCCAGTATGCCAGCTTCAAACGCAGTTTCCAATTGCCGGAGCATATCCAGGATGAAAAGATCCTGGCTACCTACAACAATGGCGTATTGACCATCGATCTTCCCAAGAACGAGGCAACCATCACCCCCAAAGGGCGCACCATTGAGATTAAGTAACGAAGTGAAGCTTTGAAGTTTGGTAAAGCAGCCGGCCTCCGACCCAGGGGCCGGCTTTTTTTATCTCCATGTCATCAGCTTCAGTTCCAAGGGGATCTGCCCGAAATCCATCTCATTCGAGAATAAGACCGAGGTCATTGGTTGCCAATGGACAAACACCCAATTTACCATTGCTTTGGAAAAATCAATTCAAAGCGAGAATGATTTGTTCATGGAATGATGCCCGAGTATGCGTTACTGTTCAACATGTGGAACTGCGCTCTCAGAAGATGCGAAGTTTTGCCCAGGTTGCGGGATTGCGACCCAACAGGAAGACAGGGATGAAAATCCCATTCCATTCACCGTTCAACGGGAATCTGAATCACCTGCGCAGCCACCTAGTGGTGTCTGGTGGATTTTCGCGCGTGGCTTCCTGTTCACACTCCTCTTTATTCTGCTCGGAGGTCTGACTGAGGTGTTTCGAAGTGGAATGGGCTTTGTACCTGGCATTCAAGGGCTGCTACTTGGATCAGTTCTGGCGTGGGGAAGTGGCAAGATTGCGACAAGGGACCAGCCTGTTTATTGGTCACCAGGTCAACGATTTTGGTTCTGGCTCCACTTGTCCCTAGTGTTCTGCATGACCCAACTCTTCGTCCTGAGCAGTTTAAACGCTGCACCATTGGCCAGCCCTCTAACCTGGTTATCTGATATTGCAAATGGGTATGAAGAAGAATACTTCTTCGGGGGCGCTCCTCTTCGTCAAATGGAGGGCCTGTTAAGCGGAGGATGGTGGATCTTCTTCGTTTTACTTGACTTGATCTTTTTCTTTTTCCTGGGCTTGATCATTTGGGGAGCGGCCCTGAATCCAGACGCAGATGTGACAGAATCTGAGGACACACCGACTGACTTTTACGATCAGTTTGATGAAGAAGAAGTGCAGGATGAAGGAGATGAAGCAACACCGACCCCTCCGGGACCGAATTTTGCAAAAACGTTCACATTGATCTTTTGGATGGCCTGCCTGTTAGCCTTCTTCGCCTTCTCCGGATGGACCGAATGGCAGCAGCCTGATCCATTCAATATGGAAGCTATTGGGCAGCTCAAACCCTGGGAAGGCACCTACCATTTTGATGACGGCAAGGACCTTCTTTCGGTCCAGGGCACTTCCGGAGCATGCCGTCTTTTGGTGACCACTGCGAATGAGTTCTATTTGATTTCTGAACCTGAAGGCAGCTATCGCATTTCTCTCCACCTAGAATATGCACGATACGAAGGGTTGCTTTACCGCAATAGTTCCATGATTCCAGTTCGCGCTGTGTTGTCGGAAGATGGCAGATCAATTCAACTATCCGGGCCTGCATACCGAATGGGTATGGCAGAAGGGGATGTATTGATCACGCTCAGGAAGGGTTGACCTTCATCCACATCCGTACGCCTGATAAAAAATGCACGACTATGAACCCAACGACAGAACCCATTGATCTGCATCGACTCCCACCTGATGTAGAATATTCCTGGCCAGGACAGCTACCTGGTTTTCAAGCAGCTCGTGAAGGAGGACCTGGCAAACCGAAAACATTGATCATCTGGACGGCCATCTCTGTTGCCATGTTTATATACGGGAGTTGGCAGATGGATAAAGAAGGCATCGATTCATTTGGCCCTGCGCTCATCTTCCTGTCCATCCTGGTTTTTTTCTCTTTGCTCCTATGGGTGATCATCAAAGAATGGGCGAGACCCAAAAGTGTACTCTTCTTTTACAGTCATCGAGGAGTGGGTATTCTCCCCTCTCAAAAACAGGCTCAGATCGACCAGAACATGAAATTCATCTCCAGGATGGTCTTCCTGCTCACCTGGAAAGGTGGGCAATGGTCTGACTTTCGCCCTTATACTACCTGGAAATCCGTTAAGAAGGTGACACTCGAACCTGATCTTGCTCAGATGAGTATCACTGGAGGCGCTTGGGATATCCGCCTCTGTATCGAGCCAGAGAACTTTGACTGGCTGAAGGAACAGATCCTTCAACATGTTGTCACTTCTGGATCCAACTATACGCTGATCGAAAAATGAATCTAGACTTCCAGAACGACCCATTCTGAGTATCCGGTATATTTTCTTGGAACCAGCCCTTCACGCAAAGAACTCAACCTTATGAACTGCCCGAAATGCGGAAACGACAATCCTGACAATGCATTTTTCTGTTCAGAATGCGGTACCAAACTTCCTGTACTTGAACCAGCAGATCAGTCATCGGATCGCCTGATTCCACCCAGTCCTGCTGGCATCGCTTCTCTGACCCCTCCCAATCCGGTCACACCACCACAAGATCATCGCTCCATCCCCACCAGTGAACAGGATCGATCACCAATGATTCCAAAAGATCAGGATCTTTCGACTTATGTCCCGAATGAACCCACTCGTTCCGGGAGTGAATCAGATAAGCTTTCCCTGCCTTCCTGGGTAGTGCCAGCGATTATTGGATTCGTTGCCATTCTCTTACTGACCTGGTTCTATTGGCCGGAAAAGGTCAAACCTTTACAGCAGAGTGAATTGGAGATCGTGGACCCCAGCTCTGACATTCAGCAAGATGAGGTCAGTCAGGATCAATTGGACCAACCCCTCATCCTTCCCGACAAGGCATCAACCCCGAAAACAGAGAATACTCCTGGTTTGAAGGAGTGGAAAAGGGCCAAAATGCGCTTCGATGCAGCATTTAGCCGATATACCAAACTGGTCACGGAAGGTGGTGACGGCTCGGTAGAAGATGCACTCCTCCAATACAAACTCCGATATGCCGAACTACAGGCTATTGAAGAGAAATGGGGTATCCATCCCGCAGAGAACACATCTCAGGATCTGGACGACATCCCCGGAATAGTACCGATTGATTAGATCCAAAGTCAACGCAATTTGATCATGCAGGATATGGCCCAAAATCAAAGTACCTCAAAACACCCTTTTTCCAGACAGAACATCTATCTGGTTTTAGAGACTATCCTCGTTTTCTGCCTGATGGGCCTGGCAGCCTATCAGGTTCAGGTGCAGAACCTGCCGGCATGGGCCAGATGGACTCTCTACCCGCCTTTGCTACTCTTCCAGGGCCTTTGGTTATACCGATGTTATATCGTCGGACATGAAGCAGCCCACCGGAAGCTGTTCGCTGGTCATCCCATCTTGAATGACGTGATCGGAGGGCTCATATTACTCCCCCTCATGGTACCCCTAACCATCTACAGGAAGATCCATAATTTCCACCATGGATTCAATCGAAGGGATGCCCATACTTCTGCTCTGGACACCTTTGTCATCCAGGGCAAAGCGACATGGTGGAAGAGCGCATGGTATTATACGATCTGGTACATTGCGGTTTTTGGCGGCGGTTTCTTTATTCATTCTTTGATCTCAGTATTGCTCTTCCTTTTTGTCCCTCCCTCGCTTTCCCGCCGAATCTCGCCTGCCTTTAATCACTGGACATGGAAAGACCAGATCGCATCGATCCTCCTTATTGGTGGAGGTGTGGGACTTCATCTGGCTATCTATTCTTTCGCCGGACAGCAGGTGTACCTCTACACCCTTGGATTTCCCATGCTGGCTTTTGCCTGGATATTGTCTCTCTTGCTTTACATCTTTCATTATGACACGACTCGCGGACCCATTACCAGATACAATGCCCGTTCCCTTGAGCCGGTACCTGTTCTATCCTGGATCCTGATGAATTTCCAGGAGCATGCCACACATCACCAGTTTCCCAATATCCCCTGGTATGAACTACCGAACAGGCGAAGCTCACTGCCTGATCAATATGCAGAGCGCAACCAACAGACCACCACTTTTTTCAACGCTATTGTCAACCAGTTTAAAGGCCCCGAAATTGTTTATGAGGAACAGGATCAGACCATCCATATTGGATGATGCCGCCGACTTTATCCGCATCAAAGAACAGCTTGCACTGTCCACTTTATCCGGCAGATCAACTGTTGGAGGATTCCTGTTGGGGACCGATCTGGAGACATACAAAAAATATATCTCGCATGGATATTGCCTGACCGCATTATCCAATGACGAAATCATCGGATTCGGGATCGCTTTAAACGACGCGCTCTTCAAATCGACAGACATCTGGCATCGTCGGCATCAGATCCACGGAGACCTGGACTTGACACAATGGACGAATCGAACGCTTTGTTATGTGGAGCAGCTGGCCATATTGGCCGGCCGTAGCCGTCTTGCCCTCCAGCTGGCATATCACCTTGTGGATGGCATGTTCCAAACTGGCCATGAGGTCATGATCACCACAACTGTCTCCAAACCGGTTATAAACCTCGCTGCTATCCCGCTGATTCTCGCTGTCGGCGGCAGAAAGGTCGGACAGATCGATGAGGAATATCCGCATATCGGCCCTATCACCTCTGATATTTATATCGTGGAGGCAGCGCAATTTGAGGAACGAACACAATCCAATCGACTCCGGAACATTTGCGAAGCAAATATGGATATCCTTTTATGAAGCAAAAGATCACCCCTTATCTTCAGTCATTGCTGAGCAGCCCAGCAATAGCGGCCCAATACGTGTCTCAAGCCGCCGAGACCAATTGTAGCATTCCCAATGATCCACTGGACGAAGACGCACATGAAGTTGTCCGAGGTTTGGTCCATAAATATCCGAACAGGGCCTTGATCAAGGTAAGCTATCGGTGTGCGGCACATTGTCGGTTTTGCACGAGGATCCGGCAGATCGGCGACCCAATGGGGACTTTGTCTACACAGGACATTGACCCGATCATCCACTACTTAAACGATCATCCAGCAATTGATGAGGTCATCCTTTCTGGAGGAGATCCATTGATCACACCTCGCGTCTCATTGATCCTCCTGGAAAGAATTTCAATCCTTCCTACAATCAAAGTAATCCGAGTCGGCACTCGCCTGCCCTTCCAGTCTCCCGAATCTCTCTATTCCAAAAGTATCGGAAAACTGCTGGACCACTTGGGTCTCATCGGTCAGACAAAACCGGTCTACTTGATGCTCCATATTGAACATCCGGACGAACTCACTTTGGAAGCTCGAGAATGCATCCAGATGCTTCGTGCTCGCCACATAATGCTGCTTTCCCAGACCGTCTTTTTGAAGAACATTAATGATCATGTAGACACGTTGCATACCCTTTTCACCGAATTGCACCATCTTGGGGTGATTCCCTACTATCTTTTTCACTGTGATGATGTGCTCGGTTTGGATCAATTCCATGGCGACATTCGACGGGAGCAGAAAATAGCCAACCAACTCCGCGACACATTAAGCGGTATCGCCTGCCCGTTGTACGTCCAGGATTCGGCTCATGGAAAGATCCCACTCTAGCACATCCTCTTTCACTGGCCACGGTTCATTTGTCACGTGTATAATCATGCTCGTTAAGAATCGAGATCATCGACATTTCATCGTTTAATTTCCACTTTGTCCCGTGCATAAAGTGAAACGCTATGTCACGTGCATCTCTGTTAAAGTGGGTCATTCCATTCGTCATTCCAGGAAGTCTCCTTTTTGCTCAGACGCCCGAAAAGCCTGTTGATCACGGGCCCCTGCCTGCAGGATGGGAGATGCAGGATATCACCGAGGATAACGGTGGTGTATTTAAAATAGGATTCGCCCGAGTCATTAAAGGCGACTATGGTTTCGGGTTCATTTATGAAGGCGCCAGTATCACTGTTGAACAAACGATGCTGAACCTCGCAGAGTGGAAGCAAAAAGAACCTTATGGCCATATGGATGGCACTGGACGAGAAGACGGTTTTCAAAAATGCCAATGTACACGCCTGGGTGATGGTCCATTGAGAATAAGTGGCTATCCGGCTTATTTTGTTGGCGAATTACAGCGTTGCTATTTAAAAAGTGATGGTACGTTCGACGATGAAGATGTCGCCCGGACCTATTACGTACAGGTTGGGAAAGCGGCTTACTACATCTATTCAGAATCGAATTCAGAGGTGGAAGGTGGTACGTCAACCTATGAGCAGGAGATCGACCAGATTCTCAAATCCCTCCGATTTTTTGGGAAAACTGTAGGTGAGTCTTCCACTTCTGGTGGCAATGATGGCCAACAGGATGGCTCAGGCGAAGAGGCTGGAAACAATGTGATCCCAGAATCAACTGGTGGAAGTGATGATGACTGGACTGTTGGTGAAGTCGTGGTCGGTGTCCTTACAGGTGCCGGTGTAGCAGCCGGTGTGGGATTGGGCATCAAAGCCATTTTGAATGCCGGGAAGAATGCCGCAAAATCAGGCGGTGGTTCAGGGAACAGCCCTCATTCCCCTACCCGAAACCCGCGATCGCCTGCCAGGAAACCAAAACAAGATGAAGAGGAATCGACATCAGATGAGGAGCAAAACCCTGAAGAAGATGAAGGTGATGAACAAGTGACCAGGAAAGCCCGGTACGTCCTGCAATTGAGCCAGAACAAATTCAACTTGAAAGCGAGGGAAAAAGCCGATCTCCAGGTTGCGGTTTGGCGGATGACTCAGGATGGGCGTCGTTCCATTGCCCAGGAAGCCAGAATCCAACTCCGTTCCCATTCAGGAGCATTAAAGGTGACTCCACCTCTGGGGCAGGGCAGTCTGTCCACCCGGCTCGAAATGGTCTCTCAACCAGAATCGGAAAAAGTCTTCGTTGACATCATGGCAGAGGCAGGTGGATCGGCCATCCGGGGTCGGATCGAAGTGGCGGTCACAAAACAAGTATCCGCCTATGAATTTATTTCCACCCAGATGCCACCGGACAAAATGGAAATTATTCCGGATGGGCATGATGCCCTGTTCCTGTATACGCAGGTACGTAATACCGCAGATGCGCATGATCCGGAAGTACCCAAACTGACCAACCGAATCAAATTGACAAATGCCGGAGGCGATAATAAATGGATGGATCTGGGTGAACAGAAATTTATCGATGGCTGGCAAGCCATCGGTTTTATGGCCAGCAATCCACAGCCTCACCTTGCAGGAGCCGGCCAGGTGGTGAAACCACCGAAACAAGTCAGCATCGAAGCCAAGGTGAGTCTGCCTGACGGGAAAATACTCTCCAAGATATTTGATTTTCCTATCCAGCAACCGGCTGTACTGGATGTGGATCAAGACACCCTCTATTTTCCTGCAATTCCGCTGGACACCGAAAAATCCAGTGCCAAACAGGCCATGCCTCGCCAACTGGACATCACAGCTTTCATCGAAGATCCTGCACCTCATGAAAAGTGGACCTTCACAGCAGCCTATGAGAAGGATCGCCCTATTCTCACTGCTTTGGAGATCATTCCCAAGGCAGACGGACAGGCTATCATCCGGTTGAAGACCCCTTCACTGCCACTCAAACCAGGCCAGGGATCTGAATACTCAAGACTGATCATCCGGGCCGAGTCTGCCAATCGAAAAGCATTCAACGAAAGGCAGGTCCATGTGACCCTGCGCGGAGAAGGGATCTTCATGATCAAGGGCCAGACCAATAACGTCTTGCAGATCTGGGGTGACCCGGAAAAGGAAAAGATCAATGCCGAATTTGCCGTCTATGTCTGGGATGAAAAACACCAGGAAATGGTGTCCGATCGACGTGCAGTTGAGCACTTGATCTTTGACCAGAAAAGCCCGAATAAAGAAGACAAGAAGGCGCTGAATATGTTATCGGTGGCCGAGATAAAACCGGAATACGAACATCCGACCGGCGACAATCATGCTGTGTTCTCCTTCCAGGTGAAACATGAAATCCCGGGTGACGAGAAAGTACTGCCTTACATCCTTCGGGTGAAGACACATTCAGATATTGCCGACAAGGACTATGAGATCGACATTCCTGCTGGAATTTTCGCTGCAGGAATCGGTCCCAATTCTGCAGACTGGCTGAAGGAATATAATTTCTGTAAGACCTACATTAAAAAGCATGTTCCGGATAAATACAAAGCGGACATGCTGAAGATGGTGGAGGATCGGAAAATGGAATTGGGCCATGAAGGACTATATTACCTGAGGCACAAGATCCATGGCATCACTGTTCATTTGATCCTGGCAGAAGGAGCAGATGGATATCGCGAGGCGGACAAGTGGTACACCGATGTCATTGAAATGTTGGAATGGGCCGAATGGGCCGGCAACCTGGCCTTTAATGCAGTTGCCTCCTCCGTATTTGGACCTTATGCGCCAGCGGTAACCATCTCCAAGAGCTATGGTATTCAGGCCCTTCAATATGTTCTGGAGGGGAAAACCCTGGAACAATGGGCCTATGACAGTTTCACCCTCCACACCTTATTCAAGGCGGGAGAGGGACGGCTGATCGATGTCGATAAACTCCATGATTACTTTAAAGGAGATGGAGGGGTGAAAGCCTATGCCAAGGCTTGGGCGATTTTCATCGCTTATCATTTTGCCTATAATGTGTTCTGGGAAAAGAGATCGGTCGTCGAATCCCTGAAGCAGGTCGCAAGGGAAATGCGTGATGAAGCAATCATCATGTTCTTCCAGAAAAAACTTCAGGCAGAAGGAGAGAAAGGCAAGGACGGAATGGAGATCGCCCCCGACCCGATAAAACGATTACGACGGGGAATGGTGGCTAAGGCTGACGGCAACCATGTGGTCAAGACGGAAGACATGTTGGAATGCATGCGTGACCCACGAGCCATGCGTAGTTTGAAAAAGGCTTCACCCGAATTGCAGGATGCATTCAACCGAACCCGGGAAGCCATGTACAAGCAACACGATGATGGTGTCAAAACCTCTGTGTCAGAAAAAACTGGCATACCTGAGAGTGACCTTCGAATCGACGACTTCCGAACTCCGGGTGGTGCTGGATCGAATATCAACACAGATCGTGATTATCGATTATTGTATCGCGCGGGCGTGGATGCCAACGGCAAGGATATCTGGTTTGAAGTACCCAAGGAAAAATGGCAGGATATTTCCTACAAAAAATTTGGTGAACTGACTGGTAAGCCCCCAGGCACAAGTGATCTGGATTGGGCCACTAAACATATGCAATTGGCTACGGACAAGGCCCACATTGAAGCGAGTCCGGATTATTCCGACCACTCCATTGACCCGAATACCGGAAAAAAGATCATTATTCGGCCTAATATCCTTGCAGTTGAAGAAGGCACTTCCCGCTTATATGACTCCGCTGCTTTGGGGAATATGTATCACGAAAAGGTGCATGCTTCACTGCGCGTTGGGCAGTTATCTGAAGCGATCGCTCAAGCCAAAAAATCTGTTGACACGTTGAATAAGGTCCGCCATGGCTATCGCATGCAGAACCTGGATGTCGGTCATCTCCATCCAAATATCCAGCACGGAATGGGAATCGTAAAGAATGCGCCTACAGATCTTTCGGCGACGCCAGCTGCTATGGCCAAATTCAATAAACAAATGAATGATGCCGGCTTCAGAGATCTCGAGGACTTCTCGAATAAATTGGCCTCCAATTATGATGCACTAAAAGTGCATAACCAACAACCGGGCTCTGTTCATGCAACGAATTAAACCAACCTGTTTCTTATCCAATGCAACAAGGAGCTTGATATAAAAAAGAATCATTTAAAAATCTGGATATGGCAAAATTCTGCTCCTCATGTGGGACACCTTTACCTCAATCAACTGTGCGATTTTGTCCTGAATGCGGCAACCCTATCCAACCCGCTTCCTCCCCATCAAGCATTGAACCCGCAGCCGAGTGGCAGGTGGTAGTCGGTGATATTAATCAAGCCCCGCAGCCGAGTGTAAAATCAGATTCGTCGACTAAACTTAAAAAAAGAAAGGCTGAATCACCAGCTGAACCCCAAAAGGAGGAAACCAAAGCCTCTGGACCTAACCTGGCACCAATGGCGATGACCCAATTGCTCACAAATGGTTGGTCTGGATTACAATCATTGGCGAGTATGGACCCTGATGTGCAATCATCTGGCCTGACGATTCTCGGCATTTCAATTATTGCGGGGCTATCCGGTTTGGTGGCCAGGAGATCCAGGGGACTCGCTTCAAAAATCACACTGATCTCTTCGCTGGTTCTGGTCTTGATGCAGGGCAAGGATGTATTCCCTCAACTTATACAATCTGTGGATCTCAGCGCACTATTAAGTGATAGCGGACCCGTGATGGCACAGTTGGCGGGCCTGGCAGGAAGCCTGGGTGCAGCTTGGGTAGCTGCACGAAAAACAAAATAATATTGCCATGCATCTGAAAAATGCTCTCCTGATTCCTACTGCAAGTGGAAGGAATGCAGAAAGCCGAATACCGAAATCCGAACAACCGGTCAATTATTGGGTTATTGGGTTATTTCGTTATTGAGTTATTTCGAAGGGAGCAGGACCGAGGACCGAGAGCCGATGGTCGAAGCATGAATGATTGGCCCCTTTATCCATTATCCGGCTCAGCGAATTGCGAGAAGCGAAGAGCGAACAGCGAACAGCAAACAGCGAATTGCCAAGTTGTTATTGCGTTATTTCGCTATTGGGTTATTTCGAAGAGAGCAGGACTGAGGACCGAGGACAGAATTATTGGCCCTTTACCTATTACCCTTTACCCATTACCAGCTAAAAGGAAGCCTGCTGCCAGAGTGGCGACAGCCACTGACGGAATCGGCGAAGGGCGAATTGCGAACAGCGAATTGCCAAGTTGTTATTGCGTTATTGCGTTATTGAGTTATTTCGAAGGGAGCAGGACTGAGGACCGAGGGCCGATGGTCGAGGCCTGAATGATTGGCCCCTTTACCTATTACCCTTTACCCATTACCAGCTAAAAGGAAGCCTGCGGCCAGAGTGGCGACAGCCACTGATGGAATCGGCGAAGGGCGAATTGCGAACAGCGAATTGCCAAGTTGTTATTGCGTTATTGAGTTATTTCGAAGGGAGCAGGACTGAGGACCGAGGTGGCACCAGCCACTAACGTACTCAGCCCCGAGTCCTCGGGGCGAGAAGCGAAGGGCGAATCCCAAACAGCCGAATTACCTTTATGCCTCATGGCACGAATAAAACTCGACATCCCCGACACCCTCCCCTTCCAGACCGAGATCCGGATCCGGATCAACGATCTCAACTATGGCAACCATCTGGGCAACGATCGCCTCCTGGCCTACATGCAGGAGGCTCGCGTCCAATGGTTGACCACCCTGGGCATTTCTGAACTGGACGCCCACGGCGTAGGATTCCTGCAAGTGGACTCAGCGATCCAATACAAGGCCGAAGGATTCTATAACGATCGGATCGTCATACAGGTCGGCACCACAGACTGGACGGTCAAGAGCTGGGATTTTGTGTACCGCATGACCCTCCCCGATCAGGATAACCGCCTACTGGCGCTGGCGAAGACCGGCATGGTGGCCTTTGATTATGATTCCAGGAAGGTCGTAAGTATTCCTGAACGTTTGCGCGAGGATCTGAGTGCCTGATGCAGCGTATTTAGGCTTGACAGCTTCTATAATTGGAAGGTTATTGAGTGATTGAGTTATTGAGTTATTTCGAAAAATTCCCTCTGATATGCGTTTCATCTTTCTTCTGGCACTCACACTGGGCTTTATAGGCCTTTCATCTGCACAAAAAGATTGTCCATTACGGATCGGGACCAACCTGGCCGGTCCAGCCGACTATGGAAGCGAATGGCCCCTGGTGGACATTATGAAATACGCCCGTACCTGGACGACCCACAATGCCTACTGGGTCGGAGGTGGCGTCAATCCCTGGGACACACAAGTGCTCTCCCATTTTGACCTCGATGAAAACGGTTGGCCTACAGAAGTGCCCGTCGAAAACATCCCCGGCACAGAAGCCCCTCAAATCGTCCTGACCGTCTGGGCCAACACCGAAGTACTTCCGGCTGGCACCTATATCCTCCTCTACGAAGGAGAAGGCACCATCACCTTGCGTTGGGATGCCCAGGTGATCAAATCCGAACCGGGAAGAATGGAAGTCAATGTCACCCCCGGGGTCGCTGATATCATGGCCCTGGAGATCAATGAAACCGATCCAGCCAATCACATCCGCAATATCCGCTTCCTGATGCCGGGAACAGAAGATACCTATTTCGAAGAGATCTGGTGCACTGAATGGAAGGACAAGTTGGCTCCATTCTCCGCCCTTCGATTCATGGACTGGGGATATACCAACAACTCTCCTCTCCAGGAGTGGACTGACCGTGCGCATCTCGATGACTATGTTTTTACTGATGTCGGGATGCCTTATGAACTCATGATCAAGGCCTGCAACGACCTGGACAAAGACGCCTGGGTCTGCATCCCCCACCTGGCCAGCGACGAGTACATCCAAACTATGGCCGAACTGTTTCGCGATCAACTGGAGCCGGAACGAAAACTCTATGTCGAATACTCCAACGAGACCTGGAACTGGCTCTTTGACCAGACTCACTACCTCAATGAACAGGGGAATCAGAATATCCCGTGGCCGGAACGCACTGTTGCCTTTGTCCAGAACGCACTGGACATCTGGTCTGATGTTTTTGCCAATGAAATGGACCGCATTGTGCGGGTGGTTGGTGTTCAACATTCCTGGCAAGACGTCAGTAATCGAGTTGTATTCAATATGACCCCGGGCAGTTTTGATGCATTTGCACCAGCGGCCTATTTTGGCATTCCCGGAGAAGGCCATACTGCTCTGAAGGCATTGGGGAACAATGTGCCAGTCGAGGATGTCCTCTTTTGGGCACATCAAGGCATGTTGCAGGAAGCCTGGGATTGGACCCTCAGTCAGCAAGAATCTATAGCAGACGAACTGGGTATCCCCATGCTTTATTACGAAGGAGGTCAGCACCTCACGCCTGACCCCTGGGGGACGGATCAGAATTATGGCCCAGCTATGGTCGCTGCTCAACGAGATTCCGGGATGTACACCCTCTATCGGGAATGGCTGGATTCGCTCAGCACGCTCGGCTCCCCTCAGGATCCTGGCCTATTTATGCACTTCTCCTATATCGGTGTCCCCAGTCAGAAGTATGGCAGCTTTGGCAGCCTGGAATGTCAGTTTTGTCCCAATGAATATTTCCCCAAATATGAAGCGCTGGTAGGCTACCAGGAAGATTGTGGATCGACATCATCCATTATCCCAGAGGAGGAAAACCTGAAGTTGATCACTGTACATCCCAATCCTTCAAGGGAAGGCGCCGCGTATCTGAATTGGCCATTGGATGAGACGGGAACACTTTCGCTTTATAATATACGTGGGGTAAAGGTCCTGGAGCAATATATTCACGGACGGGGTGTCCATCTGTTCTATCCTCCGGATACACCTGGTATGTATATGGGGGTTGCACAGATGCGGAATGGAAGAACCCAATACATCAAAGTGGTCAGAATCCCCTGACCCTGCTTCAGTTCAGGTAGTACGCCAAACCCAGACCAACGCCCAGAAACCGGAAACCGACCCGTTCGTCCGGGTCATCTGTTGACCCGTCGATCTGAATGGTAGAGAATGCACCAAATCTGCCGTGGAGACCAAAATCCAGTGCAAGATTGGGTGTTAGATAATATTGAACACCTATCCCCGATTCGAAAGCAGCACCCCGGTTCACCATGGTAAACTCACCCAGATAATTGCCAAAATCATCAAAGTAAGAGATCGGATCCAGCTGGAGAGATTGCCAGGCAAATGCGGCTTCTAACCAGGGTCTTGCACGGTGTAGGGTGCCTCCAAAATGTGTACGTACACCAAATGCAAAAGTCCGGCTGCGGTAGGCGTCATAGTCCTCTTGCGTATATCCCCCAGCAAACCGGTAACTCGCAAAGCCCTCCAGTCGTTGGCCAAACCCATAAGCGACACCCAGGTAGCCTCCTAGAAAAGCTTCCCCGTCTACATCCCCCAGGTAAAAGCTAGAAGAAGCCCAGGTCTCCCATATAGGGCCACCTTTAACACTGAACCCTGCTGTTGATGAACGAATGCCCTGCGCTGATATCGGACTTTCCGCAATGCAGAACATACACATCATCATCAGGGCAATGAGATGTCCTGAAATCGATTTTATTGGTCGGTGGTCCATGTCAATCGGGCTTCTTTGAGTACAACATTTGCAAGTTCTGTTCCTTTCGGAAAGATCACTTCTCCTCTCCGTGAATCACTGTATTCCGGGTAGGATAATTCCATCCACTGTCCGTTTTCCGTACGGACATCTTTCATCCGAAAGGCCAACTCTCCCTTGACGCCATTCAATGAGGATTTTGCACGAGTCACTTCGCCTCGGATCATTGCACCGGGCCGGATCACGATGTGGGGACCAATCTTGACCTCATCTATAGCGGTCAACTGAACTTCGTCGCCTGCCTGGTTTCGATCAGAACTCAGCGTACTGGCCAGAACGACTCGAATCATCTGTTTTGGAATATTGAGGTCAACGGTCCTGGAAGTCTGCTTCTTTTCGATCGGTTTCACTTTTGGTTCATCCGACTTTACTGAGACTGGTGGAGCCGTTTCTCCAGAGGTGGATAAGGACGACGAATGATGTGCTGTCGGTTCAGAAATCTGTTCGTTTGGATTATTGATCTGGTCCGCTTTTTTCAAGGCTGGAGGTTTGCGAATGGGCAGGGCCTCACTGCCTGGAGTGGAGGGTTGTTGTTCCAATCGAGCTGGTTCAGCCTCCACAGGTTTCTCTGTATCAGAACCTTCGATAAGCGGTTCCATCTTGCTTTCCTGTTGGACAACTTCCATCGGAACTTCATGGCCTTTCAGGTCAGAACCAGCGGCCCACCATTTGAATCCAACAAAGGCCAGTATTGCGGCAGCAGTGATCAACATCCAGGGCCAGATCAATCGCCGCTTTTGTGGTGTGGTGCGTGAAGCAATAGGAGGCACCATTTGTGATTTCTCTCCAGATTCTAGCTCGGCTGCAGTGAGTGTCTCCAATTTTTGTTTAACTGCGGCCAACAGATCAGCATAATCACTCTTTCGGTGGATCTGGATATTGAGTGTATTGATGTCCTTGAGGATGGCCGTCAGTCGCGCAATCCGATTGCGGATGGTTTGATACAAGTTGAGGTCATCAGCGATCCCTTCAATATGGGCAATGGATCCCAGCTCTCGGATTTTCTCCTCTAATTGTGTGGTTTCCTGCTCCCAATATTTGACCAGTTCCAGCCGTTGGGTCGACTTGGCAATTTGAACTTCTTCCAGGACGATAGGGAATATCCGATCGAGTACTCGATTGTTGTCGTAGATCTGAAGCAACTCAAACATGCAATATTCGGAATGCAAATATTTGTTGCTGACAACAATAATGATGACATCCGCCTGCCCCAGATTGACCATAAAGTCCTGGATGCTTTGTCGATAACCCAAGTCCTTTTTATCATAAATAACTGGTAGCCCAGCATCTTCAAAAACGTGCACTACTTCCCGGACGATGTCTTCACTTTCACCTCCCCAGGCATGAGAAATATAAATCCGCGGATGGTCATGACTCATGAGGGATCTGCCTTTTCATAGGTTTTTCGAAAAATCGCATTATCGCAGATATAATACTCCCCATTGACTCCTTTCATCAAATAATCTCCGGGCTTTCCGGTCATGATACCTTCGAGGGATTCCACTTCAAAAGCCTTGTCAATTTTGACTGCCTTGACGATAACAGGCTTTTTTATAACTGATTCGAAGGGAAGGCGGTGTGCCTTTCCTGCCGTAAATCGCTGGATGACCTCTTCAGTCGGGGCAGACAGATCGAAACTTTTTGGGAACAGCCCTGGCTTGAGGAGTTGATCGGCATGACGCTCCCCGATCTCTGCCAGGATGCCAATATTTTTAGGATTGTCCATTTTCGAGATAGCGATCGCCTTTTTCCGATCTACTGGAAATCCAAGTTCATTTAAGGATTCAACGTCCAATTGGACATTGAAACGCAAGTAGCTCAACACATGTTTTTCATTCAACCGGTCGTGCTTCAAATCGCCAACTTCAGAATCGATCTCTTTTGCTGTGGGTGAATCTGACAGCATTTGCAAGATCAATTGATTGTAGTGATTCGCATCGGAAAGAAAATGTTCTGGCAGCAAGCTTGCCCATGTCATCAGACTGGGATTTTTCATATCATTCACCTCATAAATGTGGTTGATCGCCCCTGTCCCACAGGAAACCAGCAAGATTTTATTTGTCCCCTTCGGCCAGTGAAAGGGAAATCCCCTGAGTGTCGCAATGAGAAAAAGTTGCAATGAGGGATTATTGAACATACTGATCCCACCGTCTATAAATGCACCCTTTTCCTTTTCTCCAACTTTAAAAATAACAGGCAGGAAATAGGTCGGTGCTGCTGTACTGGCTCGAACCACTTGCCAGAGTGGCAAATCCTTATTGTCCTTGTAATACTTTCCGTCCGGGTGGTTGATGATGGGCCAGGTACTAAACGTATCCGCCCTTTTGGTCACAATGCACAGGCCTGTTTTGATCCTGTCCTGGTCGCCCATGAGGGTATCCCCCAGGATGTCCTTCAGGGCTTTATCCATCGGTGAGCTGTCATATTTGACCCCTTTTGTCAAGTAGGGCAGCACTCCCTTTTTCTTTGAAAAGATGGTTGCTCCAAGTTTGAGGTAATGCTTCTTGATCTCCGAGGCAGTCATGCCGACTGCCAGACCTGCTGCGATAATGGAACCGGTACTTGTTCCTCCGATCAAATCAAAATAATCGGAAAGTCGAAGATCTGGATTCCCATGACGCTTTCGCAGAATGGCTTCCATTCTCTCGAGATAGCCTAAAGTAAGGACCCCACGAACGCCACCACCATCAAGTGCCAGAATACGTTTCGGGCCTGGAGAAGTGAGTCGTTGATGCAATGCAGAAGCCGACATGAAAGAGTTGTATTTATCGCAATATAAGGAATATCGTGTTTCCATTTTGGATCCACTCCATGTCAATCCATCCATATTCACACCCATCATCAACTACCATGAACAGCCCTGTTGCCAGATGTTGTCTGACATCGTAAATGAACATGGCCTTGTTCCTCTTGACTCAAACAATCCGACAAGAACTATTGGCATTGGCCCAGGATCTGGGCGCTACGCTTCATCAGAGTAGACAATCTGGTCGATCGATGAATAGTTTCCGGAAAGAAATGGAGGTTATCCTGATTGGATTCTCGAACATCTTAGGATGATGCGCCCAGATTTTTGATCATTTGCATCCACACCCGCGCATTTGTGTCTGATGGCTTACCGGAATGGTAACTGACGATGACACCTCGTTTATCCAACAGGAAAATATGAATGGGGCGGTCATTCAAATGGAGTTCATTTCGGAAAACCCGGTTTTGATCATAGACTACCGACCAGTTGGCGGGTTTGCTTTTTCGATCGGTAAACAGCGCTTGAACGATCCCGTTTTTCCGTGCTTCATCGACTTTTCCCGCCAGGTGGCTCAGCCATGCCCCTGCTTGAATCATGCCATCCGGCTTCCATGAAGATTGGGTATCCATCACTTTGACCAGGCTTCCTTCATTCGTTTGAAGATGGCATTCGCCTATCGCCTTTTCAATCGGAGCCAACATGTCCTGATGATCCGGATTGATCACCACGATCAGACAGGGTCTACCTTTAATGTCACTGCATTTCCAGGCCCCTCCTCCAAGTTTGCCACCATTTTCTTCAGCAAGGGTTATGGTAGGAAATAGCTCCCCCTGCGCCGGTTGAGTAGAACCCCAACGAGGACCGAGGACCAGTAAAAGAAGGATGCAATACAATGACTTCATCACGTGTAAAGATAGGGGCACTTTGTTTAACCTCCGAAATGGACTGCACCCCTGAAGAAACAAGTGAGATCTAGCCCATCTGAAGGTGCCGCACAATCCCGATCGTCTATAAATTGGCGCGAATGATCCGCTTCAGTTGCTGAATATCCTGATCGCTTAACGCCCCGGATTTGCTATACAACAGCGCACCATCCTTGCCAAAAGTGAGCACGTGGTAACTGTCGTCTTTCAAACCCCACTTCTGAACAAGCACCTTATCCTGATCCATGACATAGATGGAGTCCGGATAGTCTTTCTGCTTTCCTTTCAGGATCATCCTGATGACTGCATCCGGCTTCCATGTTGCTGCCGTATTGACTATAGCCATGGAGCCATATTTATCCCGGGGAAAATTTTCTGATTTCAGGGATCGCTCCACATGTTCGTTGAGGTCCTTCTCATCCGGATCAACATACATGACGGTAAAGACCTTACCCTTGATCTCCGAAGAAGACCAGTCCCCACCGGCGACTTTGCCACCCTGCGCCCCTGAAAGCCTGACCGAGGGGGGAACAGCACTCATGGATAATTGTGCTTGGGCATAACCACCCAGGCTAAGGCCAATCAAAATCAAGCTTAGTTTCATTGCGTATCTCATTCAGATCGTTTTCAAGGCGAAAAATACAGGATTTTCTCAAGGCATGGCTACTCGGGAAGTCTGGCCATCCAGGTCCCCGGGTAACCTGATGGCCGCCGCCCTAGAACCAGTGTCCGAGATAGAGGTACAATCCCCAGTCAGGATGTGCATAGTTTCTACCGGCAATCATCTGGAGCGGCCCGATAGGTGACCGGTAGACATATCCCCCGCCAAACCCGCCAATGCGGTCAACGGAAAAGGATAGACGATCGGTCTCCTTTCGCGACGTGATCCAGCCATCATTGGCAACGACCATCAATTCATGATTTTTCATCAGGGTATAAACGATCTCTGCTCCCAGGAGATGAAGCCCCCCATCCGCGGTGAGCTCCATCCGTTCATAACCCATAACGGGGGTCAGGTTCAACGGATAACTGGCACCATACCCGCCTCCAAAAATGGTATTGGGGCCGACCAATGGACGGCTGATTGTACTTCTGCTTCGCAGTGTTGCATTGAAGGACCATCGTGGCCCCATCACCATACTCTGTGAAATCAGGGCCCGATAGAATGTGGCTGGGCCCTGGAGCACGCCTTTATCCAGATCGGAAGAAAAAACGAGTTCAAGTTCCACCTGGGGCCCACGAGGTCGTCGTGGATCGCGGTATGGTTTGTATTGGAAAAAAGTTCGAACGTTCAGCAGATCAAACTGAGCCTTCCCTTCTCCTAACAGATCAAAGGCATCCCCAAAAAACCCAGTGTGTTTGTATTCGACAATGATGCCAAGAAGGGTATTGGTCTGTAGTAAACTCTGAACGCCAACCCCGGCAGAAATATGCTCCATCACATAGCGACTGAATACTTTGTTATCGATATAAAGGGGTTGTCGGAAACGGAAATAACTTGTTTCAACCAGGGGGCGCCAACCCGACCCCAAAACAGAATGGGAGCGCATTCGAACGACCGGATTTTCGGAGACGATGAGATCAATGAGCAGTCGATTGCCATTGAACAGCCAGTTTCTCCGGGTATAATTCAGGAGCAAAGCCGCCTTATAATCTGTCGTATAGTTGAGGCTGAAGTTGAGGCTGGCCGGTGTGGCCTTTTTCTTTAAATCCAACCGGAACAGATATCCCCCTTCCAGAGAATCCTGATTGATCCGATAGGAAACCTGATCATAATCGCCAGTGCCATAAAGGTTATTGGCAATGCGCAAATATTCGGATGGATGCGCAGGTCCACGATAGTCTGCGTTGAGAAAATGATCTAGCACTTTCTTCTCCGTAATTCCCAGACCCGTTATTTGGATATCGGTGATCTCCCGTTCGCCAGTGGGAAGTGGATTGCGCAATTTCCTGGGCTGAATGCGGAGGGAATCCGCGAGGAACCGAAGGCGGTCAAATTGTTTTCGAGCAGCCATCTCGCCCAAGCGGACGATGGTATCCGCCTGTTGATAATCAGCCGCCGACAAATTACCCAACTCTGGAATGATCAACACATCACAGAGATCTCGATTGATCTGATTGTATCGGGTATTCACATAGGACCCTGATTGGATCAGCACATCCACCAGACTGAGATCAGCATTCAGATTGGCTTTGTGTTTTGGAAAATCCACCCCGATAATGATATCGGCGCCTCGTTCTTTCATTCGTTCTACTGGAAAATTATTGATCCATCCACCGTCGATCAGGATCCGGTCTTCCAGTAGGACCGGAGAGAAAAAACTGGGAATAGATGACGATGCGCGCATGGCATCTGGCAGGAATCCATGATCCAGAATAACCTCTTCACCGGTATAGTAATCACAAGCAATGCAAAAGAAGTCACGTGGCAAGTCATGAAAATGAGTCACCTCGTGAAAGTCTTCTGTCAGGTGGGACACTCGGAGATAGATCTTCTGTCCGTTGTTAAACCCGGATGGAAGAGAGAGCTTGAAACCTTTCAGGGGCACAGACAATTGATATCGTGAGGTTGCCTCGCGTTCGGGCAATGGTTGCGTTTCGGGTTCAGGTGTCTGGCTCAGCATCCAGTCCCAATCCAGGTTTGCGACCTGAGCTTCCATCGTCTTCGCATCATACCCAAGGGCATAGAGCCCGCCGATAATGGAGCCCATGCTGGTGCCGCCGACCATATCCACATCAAAACCGGCTTCTTCCAACACTTTGATCACTCCGATATGTGCGAGTCCCTTTGCGCCGCCCCCGGCAAGGACCAGGCCGATCCTGGGGCGAGTAAGGGTATCCTGAGCCTGGGTACAATCCACAACACCGACCCAGATGATCAACACCAGAAAGGCATTGCGCATCAGTTCAGTACACATTCGTTGAGGGGTAAACATCACGCTGATCACCTCACGAAGGTAACCTGCCCGGATCATTCATGCTGCCAACCTTGATCATTCATGGTCATCAGAAAGGAGATTATCCTTGTATGAGAACCATTAGATCTTATGAGGTCCCAAACCACAAAACCAATCGTTGGACTTTCATCTAATGAAGTCGAGCGGCTTCTGGCCATGCATGGCCCCAATGCGCTTCCAGAAGGCAAGTCCTATAGCCTGTG
Source organism: uncultured Saprospiraceae bacterium (assembly GCA_942490895.1). GTDB lineage: Bacteria > Bacteroidota > Bacteroidia > Chitinophagales > Saprospiraceae > JAGNXB01. The sequence goes on along the minus strand of CALNZC010000047.1, from coordinate 17,751 downwards.
GCGAGTCGTCAAGGAGGTGATTCGTGAACCGATGTTCATCTTTCTGTTGGTGACGGGTAGTCTGTACTTTATGCTGGGCGACCCGGCTGAAGGGGCTCTTCTTTTTGGGTGTATCCTGGTGATCATCGGGATCACCCTGTACCAGACAAATAAAACAGAACGCGCGTTGCAGGCATTGAAGGACCTGTCCAGTCCCCGTGCGTTGGTGATCCGAGAAGGCAAACAAGAACGAATTGCCGGCCACCTGGTGGTTCCGGGCGACCTGTTGGTCCTTCATGAAGGGGATCGTATTCCCGCAGATGCACGCGTCCTGGAAAATACCAACCTCAGCCTGGATGAATCGCTATTGACCGGGGAGTCCATCCCGGTCCGCAAATCGGAATGGGATGGACAGGAAGAAGAGGGAACACCTGGAGGTGAGGATCGACCATTCGTCTATAGTGGCACTATGATCCTCCAGGGTCAGGGTCTGGCAGAAGTATTTGCCACAGGAGAGAAAACCCAGTTGGGACGAATCGGCCGCATGCTGGACAATATTGTAGACCAACCCACCCGGCTGCAAAAAGAGATCGGCCGTCTGATTGCGATCATTGCGACTGTTGGACTTGCCCTTTGTGTCCTGGTTGTCACCGTGCTTACGTGGATGAACGACAATTTCCTGGAGGCCCTCCTGTACGGTCTATCCATGGCGATGTCAATGCTCCCTGAAGAATTTGCGGTGGTCCTGACCGTATTCATGGCCCTGGGCGCCTGGCGACTCGGCCGCCATCGGGTACTCACCCGGAAGGTAAATGCCATCGAAGCCCTGGGTGCCTGTACAGTGTTGTGTACGGACAAAACCGGAACGCTGACTGAAAATCGAATGACGGTTCAGGCTGTATGGACCAAAGGTCATATGTACACATTGGATGAAGGTCATTGTCCAAAAGAACATTTGGCCGTTTTATCCGCTGCTGGCTGGGCCTGCCCACTTGCCCCGTCCGACCCCATGGAGAAAGCCATCCAAGAGGCCTGCGACCGACTGGATGCACCGGGTCAACCATTGCGTTTACACCGGGAATACCCCTTGACCCGGCAACGACTTGCCCTGATTCGGGTCTACAAACAGGAGGACGGAAGTTCATGTCGCGTCTGTATGAAAGGCGCGCCAGAAACCGTATTGCAATACTGCGATATCTCCGATCAGGAGCGAATCCACCTGATCCATGAAGTGAAAAACATTGCCCGTCAGGGGCTGCGTGTCCTGGCCATAGCCGAAGCACAAACTTGCGAAGAACTACCTTCTGAAGATCCGACAGGATTGCCCTTCCGATTTCTAGGATTGATCGGGTTGGCAGATCCAGTTCGCAAAGAGGTCCCAGAGGCTATAGCTGCCTGCCATAAAGCCGGAATACGAGTCGCTATGATCACCGGCGACTACCCGGAAACTGCCAGGAGCATCGCCCGGCAGATCGACCTGCCCCGTCCGGGTGAAGTGCTCACCGGTCGTGATCTGGAAGAATTACCTGAAAAAGAACTTGCCGAACGGATCCGGGTGACATCCGTCTTTGCACGCATTCTCCCGGAACAAAAATTACGCATTGTCGAACTCCTCCAGAGCCAGGGGGAAGTAGTGGCTATGACCGGGGATGGCGTCAATGATGTCCCTGCCTTGAAAAAGGCTCAGATCGGGATTGCGATGGGCGAACGCGGGTCAGATGTTGCCCGGGAAGCCTCGGCACTTGTCCTCCTGGATGATCGCTTTGACGCCATAGTTGGCGCAATTCGGATGGGGCGGCGCATTTTTGCTAACCTCGAAAAGGCGATGGACTATATCCTCGCTGTCCATATTCCCCTAGCTGGCCTTACGGCTCTTCCTGTGTTGATCGGAGGAATGCCCATGTTGCTTTGGCCCATTCATATTGTCTTCATGGAATTGGTGATTGACCCGGCCTGTTCTCTCCTCTTCGAAGTACAACCGTCTGAAAAAGACATCATGACCCGTCCACCACGAAATGCCAATGACACGTTTTTCGGTCGCGGTGATGTCGTCATCAGTATTTTCAAAGGCCTCAGCCTGTTGGGAATCGTACTGGCCGTTTATGGAGTATCTGTCCATCTTGGATTCAATGAAGAGCAGATCCGCACCACCACCTTCATGACTCTTGTCCTGGCCAATCTGTCTATGATCCTGACAGATCTTTCGAGAACGCAGTACATTTTTCAGATCCTTCAAAGACCACACCCCCTCTTATACGGCATCCCACTTTTCAACCTCGCCCTTTTGGCATTAGTCATCCTGTTGCCCGGACTAAATGAATTATTTGACTTTGCTCTTCCGCAATGGGAAATGATCGGCCTGGCCATAGGCGGAGGACTGGTGGCCGTCACCTGGTTTGAGATGATTAAGGTGCTGGGCATGTACCCACGAGGGAAACATTCAAAATAATTAACCTAGGTCACCAATGAACACCCGGAAACAGATAACTGGCATTTCAGTTTATGATCAGTATATAAATCATATCAGAGATAATAATCTGCAATAAATAGAATTTGATTTATCATAACCTGTCACAGCCATTACCTTAGCATCTAAAATAATGAAAATCTGCTACTTTTTTTCATTACACCCCCCGTTACAAATCACAATCAGATTTTATGAGTACAATAGTTTAAACCTCATTGCCTGGAGGGCTCATATTATCCAGACCGTACACTTGAATATCAAATGCAATTGATCGATGATGAGTAGCCAAATTTGGTGAGGATCATTCAGCACCAGAATTCTCTTATTATTTGAAAAAGTAAGACCCTTCAACATGGCACAAAAGAACAATGGTATAATATTTATATCCGATCTCAATACCGCATAGATGGCTTATATTAGCCCTCCCATCATTCGAGTACCGAACAATAAACCAGCCTGACATGAAGAATAAAATTGAAAAAGCCAATCTTGTTGCAATGATCATTGGAGCCATTGCCTTACTTTTCGGGCTTTACAAATTGTTCAATGGCAGTCTATTTCGCGACACCATTTTCATCCTATTTATCGGGGCCAGCTTGTTCGGGACGGCCTATTTCAATCACAGGGAATGGAAAAATCGTAGGCAGGGATAAGAATGCGGTCAACATGTCAACCAGGACCATTTCTCTCACCTTCATAGTGAATCATTAGAATATTGAATGAACAAACTACAAATCAAGCAAGGCCTGGAGGCAGAAATAAAATTGAATTCCTTTCCAAAGGAAATCAAAGCCAAACTCAACACGCTCAGATCGCTGATCCTGGAAACGGCAAACGAAGTAGAAAACATTGATTCAATGGAAGAGACTTTGAAATGGGGCGAACTCAGCTACCTGGTTAAAAAGGGCAGCACCATCCGGATGGACTGGAAGGCCAAAACACCTGGCCAATATGCGCTGTACTTTAAATGTACCAGTAAACTTGTGCCGACGTTCAAAGCACTTTTCAAGGATACCTTTACGTATGAAGGCAATCGAGCCCTCGTTTTCGACATCCATGAATCCCTCCCGGTGAAGGAAGTCAAAGAGTGTATCCGCATGGCATTGACTTACCACAGCATCAAACATTTGCCGTTACTCGGAGGACGAGGGCAATAATCAACATTGACAACCTACCTGCTACTGAATTTCAGAAAGCACATTGACCAACATAATCTATATGAACAAGCATTTATCCATCGTTCTCATCCTCCTCACCAGCCTCCTCCCTTTTCGAAGCGCCGCTCAAATTGATGAAAGCCAAACAGGGGCCTGGTATATGTACTTCTTCAATACTACCTTCCAGGAAAGTCCTTGGGGAATCCAGGGGGATGTACAATTCCGGAACTGGAATATCGCAGGAGACCTGGAACAACTTTTACTTCGTGGAGGACTGACCTATAAGCCTCGAAATGCGGCAATCCTCTTCACTGCTGGCTATGGGCATATCACGACCGGTGCATTTGGAAGTGACAAATCCACCACCACAGAAAGTCGGATCTATCAAGAGGCGCTCTTTCCCGTAAAATTTGGTTCACGATTCCAGACCAATCACCGATTTCGTTTTGAACAACGTTTTGTTGATGACCAGAATTTTCGCACCCGATTCAGATACAATCTGTTTCTCAATATTCCATTGACCAAACATGACATGGAGCCTAAAACAGTATACCTGGCGATGTATAATGAATTATTCATCAATGGACAACGCAAGATTGGCAATGGACAAGAGGTCGAACTCTTTGACCGGAATCGAGCCTATATCGCCCTTGGATATATCCTGACAAAGGGCCTCAAGATTCAGTTGGGCATCATGAATCAAACCACCGACAACTGGAGTAAAAATCAGTTACAGGCGAGTGCCCATCATAGCTTCTGAACAGAATTTTGAAGTGCAAACAGCTGCGATGAGTGGAGGGCGCCTTGGAATAACATTAAAGTCGAACCAACTTCACTACGCCTCGCTCTCGGCCATCCTTCGAGGTAATGACAGCGTAGTACACCCCGGATTCAAGTCCAGAGAGATCCATTTGAATCAGTTGCTTACCCCTTACCAAATAACCTGATTGAATTGTTTTCAAGGAGCGTCCATCCAGTGCCAGGATGGAAACTGTAAATGGCTGGGGATTTCGGACAGTCAAATGAATGGCCAGTGTATTTCTAAACGGATTCGGATGTGCCACTAGCGTGGCATTCATATCGGCAGGCTCTTGTATTCGAACGACATCTGTGAGGTCCAGGGTATAAATCCCCCGACCATATGTCGCGGCAACCAGGATTTCCTCAGTATCATGATACGTTAGATCTGTGATCACCAGATTGGGAAGTTCCGCACCAATCAACTCCCAATTCGCCCCCTCATCTCCAGAGAAATACACCCCGATGTCTGTAGCGATCACCAGATAGTCCCGATCTGGAATCACCACCAGATCATTGATCGGGATATCCGGGAAATTTCCCGAAATATCGAACCAGTCCAGGCCCAAATTTTCGGTTTTGTAGATATGGCCCATATTTGTGCCATAGCGAAATCCGGAGAAGGTCACGTATGCTGAATTCACATCTTTGGGATCTGCAGTCACACTGGTCACCCATCGATTGGGCAATGGATCCGACACAATGATCCAGTTTGCGCCGCCATCTGTTGAACGGTGAACAAGGCCGACATCTGTTCCGACAAAAATAACCTGATCATCCAGCGGCGAAACACTGATGGACGTAATCGTCCCATAGACAAGATTTACAGTGGCCGGATTGCCCGTCAAGTCCGGGCTGATCACATTCCAGGAGGCTGCACGATCATCTGATCGGTATAATTTATTGGAACCGTAATATAAGATAGATGGATCATTGGGATGAAGAATAAAGGGCGTATTCCAATTTTTCCGATCCGCAGAGGCGATGCCATTTACAGATGATTTGAATGTATTTCCACCGTCAACAGAACGGGCCATATTCCCGTATTGATATTCCGTATATACATAGGAATTATCCATTGGATCCACCAGATTGCGAAAACCATCCCCCCCATAGATCTGCTGCCATTCATCTTCCTCCCCGCTGAGTGTCCGCATAGACCCATTATCCTGGGTGCCCCCATAGAATCGATGTGGTTCTGAATAGTCAATCTCACTTGTATAAAACTGGGTAATGGGCAGCCCATTCATTTTCACATAATTATCGCCACGATTGGTGCTGTGATACAATCCGCCATCGTTACCTAAATACATATTTGCCGGATCGTCTGGATCCATCCACACGACATGTTGATCGGCATGCACATAATTAAAGTTCTCCTCCCAGGTTTGCCCACCATCCATCGTTCGAAACATTTCCAAACTGGTCACATAAATAATATCCGGATCCTGTGGGTCAATATTGATCCGACCAAACCAATACATATAGGGCACATCATCGATGCCGATCTTATTCAATGGGAACCAACTATTTCCTCCGGTTTCGGATTTAAATAAGCCCTTCAAATACCCGGTTTGTTCATCGGCCCAATAGGCCACGACAATATTGGGCTCAGAAGCGGAAATAGACAGTCCTATCCGCCCGCCGGTGGCTGGCAAGTCAGTGGTCAATTTCTCCCAGGAATCACCTCCATTAAATGAACGATAAATACCAGAGTGGGGGCCACCGTATGTCAATCGATTCACCCGCCGGACACGTTCCCATGCAGCGGCATACAGGGTGTCTGGATGGTCCGGATGGATGACCATGTCAATAATCCCTGTCGAGTCATTGATAAACAGAATCTGCTCCCAGTTTACCCCCCCATCCTCTGTGCGGTACAGACCTCGGTCTGCATTGTTTTCAAACAAGCGCCCCATTGCACCCACATAGCACTTGTCCGGATTTTGGGGATGCACAAGAACTCTTCCTATTCCACCGATCTGGCTCAGGCCCAGATGCATCCAGGAATTTCCAGCGTCCATAGATTTGTAAACGCCATCACCGTCATAGGCAATGGACCCACCGCCGGCATTCGCTTCTCCCGTACCGACATAGATGATCTGCTCATCCGAAGGAACCAGGGCCATATCCCCGATCGACAAGTTGGTTGCCACATCAAATATGGGGATCCAGGTTTTGCCGTCATCTGTGGTTTTGAATATCCCTCCAGAGGCGGAGCCCACATAAAGCACCTCAGGTGTCTCGGTGGTGGTCCGCTCGATATCGGTAACCCTTCCTCCAATATGGGTCGGTCCGGCAAACTTCCAGGGCTCATCAATCACACCTCCACCCGACCGTGCCTGAAGCTGAGCGAGCTGACCTTGTCGGAAAGCCAGTGCTTGGCCGTATGCACGAGTGTCTACTGTACCCGTGGGATAGGCCCGTTGGTGAAAAAGCCAATCTCCAGGAAATAACTTGGATTGTTCCTCCTCAGGGGCAATGGACTCCAGGGTCTGATTGCGCTCAGTCGGCAGGATAAAGAAAATCAGAGTGAGAAGAACGGTAAGTCGAACGAGAAGGGATCGGAACATCATTACAAAAATGGATCAAGGTGAAGAACACACAGCATTCATCCATTAAGGTAATCAGATCGATATGAAGAGCCAATTCATTACTTCACATAGACTGTCTTTCGGTTGACAAATTCCATCATTCCATCCTTTGCCAATTCACGGCCATAGCCGGAATACTTCGTGCCTCCAAATGGCAATCGCGGGTCAGATTTGACAAGTTCATTGATAAAGTAGGCTCCATCCGTTACTCGTCCTGCCATGGACACAGCTTTGGCTATGTCTGTCGTACAGACGGTCACACCCAGGCCATATCTGGATTGCTCAGACAAGACAAACGCCTCTTCCACATCATTCGCTCTGATCATGGCCGCTAATGGACCAAAAGTCTCTTCGCTGAATGCAGGCATTCCAGGAAGTAAATTTCCCAGGATGGTTGGTTCGTGATAACATCCTTGTTGGCCACCCCCCCAGCAATAAATCAGCACCTTGATTTATAGACTCCCGAACCTGTCGTTGCAGTTGATCTGCCAGGTCTTTTCGTGCCAGAGGACCCACCTGAGTGGTATCCAGTAATGGCTCTCCAGATTGCAGTTTTGACACGGCCTCTGTGAATCGGGATACGAAGGCGTCATAAATGCTGCCGACCAGAATGAATCGCTTGGCGGCGATACAACTCTGACCGCAATTCAGCATCCGTGCCACCAGCGCTGTCTGGATCACCTGATCCAGGTCCGCATCTTCCCAGACGATAAAGGCGTTGTTACCACCCAGCTCCAGGACAGACTTTTTGATATATTTCCCTGCCAAAGCACCCACCGCAGAACCTGCGCGTTCACTTCCAGTAAGCGTAACCGCCTGGACAGCATCATGAGCGATGATCCGTTCTGTCTCGTCATGGTGCACAATAAGGTTTTGAAACACTCCTTCCGGAAATCCGGCACGAGTGAATACCTCCTCAATTTGTGATGCACATCCGAAGACGTTGGGCGCGTGTTTGAGCAGACCGGTATTTCCAGCGATCAAGGTTGGAGCGGCATATCGGAATACCTGCCAAAACGGGAAGTTCCACGGCATAATCGCCAATACCGCACCGATGGGATCATGCCGAACAAAACTTTGACTGGCATCTGTAGGGATGACTTCATAAGAAAGGAAATCGGCAGCATGCTCGGCATAATAGTCACACACCCAGGCACATTTATTCACCTCCCCTCTCGATTCAGAAATTGGCTTCCCCATTTCCAAGGTGATCATGCGGGCATATTCCTCTACGTTTTCACGAAGGACCTTACCTACATTGATCATCAGTCGGCATCGTTCATCCAAACTGACTTGACGCCAATCCAGAAAAGCGGCATGTGCCTTATCCAGTTTAGCGGTCAATTCAAAATCGGAAAGCGCGAGGTGCTGACCGACTTCAAGACCGTTATAGGGGTTTATACTTTTAAACAGCATACAAGCATGTCATTTATCATCAGAGATTCCCTCCGGGTAAACCTGAATAGTTGAATCCATCAGGCTCCCGGAAAAAATACTATACTCCTTTCATGATCAGCCCCTCAAAAAGAGGAAGACTGAATCAAATCTGTCCTACTTGGTCAGACTGCCCATGAGTACAGGCATTTCCTTCCTGTTCTCGACCATATCTGCAGCATATTTCCCATGGAATGCCTTGATCCAGTCCTTGGCTCGGCTTGTCAATTGAAAGTCATCCGTCATCATGCGCCCCCTGGTAACCAAAATACCCATATCTGCTCCCTCATAGAGGTAATCACCTTTTTGGGTAATCCTCAAAAAGAACGCTTCATTTTCAGTCTCCACCGCCCTTCGGTGTGTATCCATTCGGTCAAACTGGATATGCCCATTGTCGAACATCTTATAAATACCGGAAATTGGCGCTTCCGTCACATATTCAATGGTATCCTCGGTATGTTTAATGATGAGCTGGCTCCAACCGTCAATGTTCTCCTGCTTAGCCCAACGCGCATTAATCGCATTTACATTGAGCTGGTAGTCCACATTCATCCATTCGAGAATATGGAAGACAAACAGCGGGGCATCAGCCAATGCGAATACAGCATGGTTGGTAATTGAACTTGCACCTGTTACACGAGGGTTCAACTCACCCAGATAAATCTGACCATTATCCTGATCAATCAGGAAGTCCAATTCAAAGTACCCTTTGTATCCTTCCTTGCGCAATTGATCACCGAACAATTGCGTGTATTTCCGTGCTTTGGTCCGCAAGGTTGGTGTAAAGGCATCCGGATATATTTCATTTCCACACCATCCGCCTTTATAAGGAGTCAACTCCTTAAATCCGACCAACTCTGTCATCAACGGAGCGACAATGGTACCGTGTCGTGTCACACAAGCCTCAACTGCTGATCCTCGGCAATTGATACGCTTCATGACCTTTACTTCCTTTTCTTTGACAATTTCCTCTTCATATTTCTTGAAGTCAGCCTCATTCTCGATAAAGAATGTCGTGTGCCCGGAATCACCAAAAGGTGTCTGGATCACCAAGTCAGTGCCCAACTTTTTGGACACCTTCTGTAAATGGGCATAGTTCTCAACAGGGGTCAACACATAGGGAACACATGGCACACCAGCTTTTTCCGCAATCCGGTTGGTATTCACTTTATTATCCAGGAAGGTCCGCATCTTGGCAGATGGGAACATGACTTCCAATCCAAGCTTCTTGGCCAGTTTTTCTGTTTTCTCATCAAACATCAGGAACATGGCCTTCCCTGTCTCATTGCCCACTTTCCTTGTTTTCAGGTAAGCCTGCACCTCGGGATGCTGCAACAGATAATTGTTGATATCCTCAATACATTCAAATTCATCATGGGGCATTTCGTCCTTGGGTGAAAAGACGTTCGGGTGAAGTCCATCAAAGCACTCGATGTAGGAAATGTATTTAAATCCCTTAATCCACTCATCCGCACCCAACAAGTTAAAGTTGGTTGCACTGATAAAATAAATTGGAATTTCATTTTTGTAAAAAAACCTTCTGATATCAGAAACACCATTCAGTATAGGTTCAGTTGCTTTCTTAGTCGCCATGTGAAAAGTTATATAGTTTAATTAATTCTTTGATTTTTTCATCGCTGCACCCATCATACCCATAGAGGTAGTGGTTTGCTGTCGATTGAGAACACTTTCTTTGTAGACACGAAGTCCGAGGTCCGCTCGATATCCATGAATTTCAGATACATCCAGGGCCAGGAGAAAGGAGATGATCTCTTTGCTGACAACCTGACCCGGCACCAGTACTGGAAATCCGGGAGGATATGGGATTACAAAGGAGGAGGCTACCAGAATTTTACCTTTGGCCATTGCCGGCAGGCATTCTTCCAGAGGCAGATATTCGTAATTGTCTTCATTGTATGCCAGAAAATAGGCTTCTCGTAAATTTCCGCCGGGAACTCCGGGGACAGCCTGAAAGGAATGATGGAAATGGCTGAAATCAGGTAATGGTGGCACCTCCTCAGTCAGCGAATAAATTCGTGCCTGTCTGATCTCACTTTCGCGTTTATTTAATGCCTTGAATTCTTCGTCCAACTCATCGGCAATAGTGAGCAGGGCATTGGTCAGATAAGTCACGCTACCTCTGGTCGTCCCGATATTCGTCATAAAGAGGACGGTGTTTCGAGAAGTCTTGTTGATCTGGATATTAAACTTATCCATCAGGTACTTATTCTTGAATGTATCACCATCGACACCGGTTCGACCAATATGCAAGGTGATCTTCGTTGGGTCCAGAACAAATTCATCTTTTTCCCAAGCCTCCTCCATTCGGTTCCACCCCAGTTTTTTATCATAGTATTCAACCAGTCCAGTTTCTCGATATTCATCAGGAATAAAATCATGAACTGTCAGAACATCAAAATACTTACTCAACCTTGGGTTGTTATCCACTTTTGCCCGTAAGACCATCGCCAATTCAATACTCTTTTCGACAAGTTCAAACCCTTCGAATTGCACCTGGCGACGTCCGGCGTCTAATGAAGCCAGCATTTGATAGTTTGGTGATGTGGACGTGTGGGTCATATACGCCTCCAGGAACGTACTTTCACTTTTCCGGCGATAATCTTCATCGTGGATATGGATCATGGACCCTTGTCTGAAACTGCTCAGGGTTTTATGGGTGCTCTGAGTAGAGTAAACTCTAATCCGCACCAGGTCTGAAGATCTGGCATGAAGGGCTTTTCTCCTTTGCCTAATTCCTTCCGGTATGCGTCATACTATTTCTTCTGATATTCTGGCACTCGCTTACTTAGTATGTACCCGCCAATGCTTTCGGGCAATATACATCCCAGTTCGCTGCTTGTAGGTGTAGGTAAATCCAGCAAATGCAAACCAGGCCTCATCCCAAAGGAAAATCATATCGGGTTTAATGGCGAGCACTTCTTCCATGACCCGCTTCACATTGTAGACCATTCCATCGAATGTGCAATTGGTCAGGAGGAGCATTTTTACTTTATCGAGTCGCCCAGCCTCTTTGAGTATGAAGAATTTTGCCTTAATATGTTCTAATGGGACAGCCCCGTACATCGAATACTCCTCGATTGGATAGGAATCCAGATACACTGGATATGCTCCGGACAACACGATCCCATAGTGGTGAGACTTATGACAATCTCTGTCGATCAAAACGAGGTCACCAGGTTGGACCAAGGCCTGCATCACAATCTTATTCGCCGTCGAGGTTCCATTGGTCACAAAGAAAGTACGTTGAGAACCGTAGGCATCCCTGGCCATCTCCTGTGCCTTTTTCAGTGGTCCAGTCGGCTGTAGCAAAGAATCCAGTCCACCAGTGGTGGCCGATGTTTCGGCCAGGAACATATTCCGGCCATAAAACTCTCCAAAGTCATTTATCCAACGCGACTTAAACACTGAATTTCCCCGGGAGATGGGCATGGCATGAAACACTCCCATGGGTTTTTGACTATACTCTTTCAACGCAGAAAAAAATGGCGTCTCATATCGTTCACCAATTCCACTTAGGATAGTCAAATGGATTTCCTGCAAGTCCTCACGACGATAGAATATCCGACTGAACGATTTTATGGTCGAATCTTTCAGATCTGCCAGTGCGGTATCTGTCACGTAATATGTATTCAGCTCCGGCCTGAATTGCTGGGCAAGTTTACCCAGAATAGGACCCAAATCGGCTTCATGCCGAGAAGATAGATCCAGCTTGGCCACATTCTGAATATAAGGCTTGATCAACGGTGAAACATTGGTCGCTTCATAGGGAGGTGAGTAACGAATTACCACCGCCTGAATCTTGTAATTAAACAACAGAGCCATGAGTGCCCCCTGAAAAGACCGTTGAACAACAACGCCGTAATTAAATTGCTCCTCCGGATCCCGAATAGCATTCAATCTGGCACGTAGTGCTTGTTCATCTTTATGCGACATATCCTCCACGAAGAGGACTTCGAAGTAATTCTTTTTTACTCCATTATCGCGTGCATCTTCAACTTCTACATTTTCCTCGTCATCGTCGCTAAAATCAGGGTTCGTCCGATAGCTGTCACTGACCAGCTGCTGGGTAAAATCGGATACATGATTCGCCAAAGATGTGAACTCTTGGCTGGACAGTGCATTTTTCAATGCATCCAACCGTTTCATTCCCGGGAAAGCGAAAAAGCACTCTACACCTTCCAACACCTTTATCAATTCGGAAGCCGCTTGAATATGCTCCTTCTCCTCGTCAGAACCTCTAGGGCTACGAGCAATCTCGGCCGTTTCCTTTTTCAGGTCATTCCAATAGTCGACTCGAAGCTGCCCAATATTATAGTAAGGAGCACTAACTTGATTCTTTTCAGTCATACATTATTGTGGTGAATGAAGGGCTAGTTTATTGCCTTCGGAATCAATGAATATGGCAAAGTAGCCGGACTCTTTGTTGATCAATGTTTTTGGCATGATCACACGACCACCGGCCGGCTCAACTTTTGTCAAAACTGTATTTAGATCTTTCCCGGCATTCAAGTATATCAGCGGACCATGCTCGCTGGGTACAGAACCCGGTCCAGCCACTACCGCACCACCAATTCCGCCGTCTGTTGGAAAGAGGGCCATGGCATGACCATTGGATGAAAAAACCTCCATTTGTATGCCGTAAATCTGATTATAAAATCCAACGGCTTGTTGAAAATTAAAGGCAGGTATTTCAAACCAGCTGATATAATCTTTGGATGATAATTTTGTTTTTTTCTTTGAAGATGTAGAACCCATGAAAATGTTTATTGGTGATTAAATATGTCCGTCCCCTTTATAGGCTTCTGTATTATATGGTTGTTCAATTTCTTGTTCCTTCAGTTTGAGCTTTGTCAACTCATCCAGACGTGTAGGCTTGATCAGCGGTCCAAGGGTATCCAGGTAGGGATGCTCTGCTCCTTTTGCATAAATTGAAAAGTCGACAGGGTGATCCCGAAAACTCTTCAGTGGTTGTCCAAGACGAAGAACGCCTAATTCGCGACTTCTTTTGACTCGTTCGATATTGAGTTCCAGCGGGAATATCTCCTCTGTACTTCCGGCCTGGTAGATCACTCTTCCATCCGGTCCACAGACAACAGAGCATCCACTGCCACCTGTTTCCAGCCCATTGACATCAAACAGGTAACATTGATTGACTGTCGCCATTGCGCGGGCAATCGACAACTCAACATCCCGGTCGATCGTCCCCGTCATCGTAGGGTGAAGGATCACTTCTGCTCCCATAACCGTCATCGTGCGGATGGTTTCTGGAAACCACATGTCATAACAGATCGAAACGCCAAATTTGGCGACTCCAGGCACATCAAAAGTGCAAAATTCCTGACCAGGACTAACCCCTGCTTCGTATGGGTAAAACGGGAACATCTTACTGTACCGCGTCACCACTTCTCCCTGAGGATTAATGACGGTTGCTGTATTAAAAATCTGTCCGTTGCGCTTTTCAAAAATAGAACCTGGCAACAACCAGATGTTATACTTCTTTGCCATGGCCTTCATCTGTTCTTCAAACGAACCAGGGATTTCCTGAGCGGTATGGACCAGGGGTCCAAATCCACAAAGCTCGCTAAAGACAACCATCTCTACCCAAGGATAGAGTGCCATGGTAATATCCAGTTTCAACTTCATCATCTCCACATTGGAGACTACAGCTGAAACTTTCATCTGTATACCTGCTATTGCAAATGGTTTCATAATTTTTTACGTATTGCGTGTTCAATTTCTTGCTCGATAATATCCAAACCTCGATCCAACTGCTCATCGGTAATCACCAAAGGACAGAGGACGCGAATAATATTTTTAAATGTTCCAGCACTAATTAAAATCAAACCTTGTGCTGCACATCCTTGTACAACGTCATGACAGATTTCTGGTGCCGGTTTTCTGGAATCGCCATCTTTGACAAATTCAATTGCGACCATTGCCCCGACCCCTCTGACATCTCCAATGTCAGTGTAGAGTTGCTTCAATTTTTCAAACCTGGACGTGATGATATTTCCAACCTCAACTGCCCGTTGATTCAACTTTTCATCCTTCATATATTGGATAGTAGCCAGTGCTGCGGCACAAGAGACTGGATTGCCAATATACGTGCCACCGATTGTTCCGTGAGCAGCAGCATCCATGACATCTGCCCGGCCGAGAATAGCGGCAATGGGCATCCCGGATCCTAACGACTTGGCATAAACACTGATATCCGGTTGGACACCATAGTATTGCCAGCTGGCCCAATAACCCGTTCGGCCGAAACCGCTTTGAATTTCATCCATAATCAACATGATGCCATGCTCATCACAAAATGCCCGTAACCCCTCCAGGTATTCTTTGGGTGCTGGATTGAAGCCACCCTCACCCTGGATCGGCTCGATAATGATCGCAGCCAGGTTTGAAGGGTCAACCAGATTGTACATGCTCTCATTCAGTCGCTTCAATTCCAGTTGCACATATTGCTGGCTATTGCTACCGGTGCCATACCGATAGAAATTTGGGAAGGGCAGTCTGTACACTTCAGGTGCAAAGGGGCCACACCCTACCTTATAGGTAATCTTACTGGTCAGGGTCATCGCCATCATGGTTCGGCCATGAAAGGCACCTGTATAGCAGAGGACTGCTTGCCGTCCTGTTTTCTGGCGTGCAATCTTGATCGCATTTTCGACGGCTTCAGCACCCGTCGTCACCAGCATAGCTTTGGTTTTCTTGCCATGAGGTAGAATCTCTGCCAGCTTCTCGCACAATTCTATATAGGGCTCATAAGTGACCACATTGAAGCTGGTGTGGATGTATTTGCCTGCTTGCTCCCGGATAGCCGCAACGACAGGCTCTGGACAGTGGCCAGCATTGACCACCCCGATCCCTCCGGCAAAGTCGATCAGCTCTTTGCCATCTTCGTCGGTGATAATCGCACCCTTTGCATCTCGGGCTGTGGCAACATTAAATATGCCCACGCCATTGGCGACAATGTTTTTCCTTCTTTCCAGAAGCGCCATTGATTTACTTGTCTCCACAACAGCATTTGTGGAAGGAGTTTTAAGGCCCATAGAGGATATTTCATGAAAAATGATAGGGATAGCATGCAACATGCCCTGTTGCAGTGCCAGAATTCTGGAATGTACTGAAAATCAAAGAGAAATCCAACTTTTTCCGTCAATTAGGGCGCAAGATGCAGCATTTGCGAGAAGCTATTTATTAAATTTTCATGTGGCATCAACATCCCGACCTGATCACGACTTGTCAGAACCCACAAGGCCCTCTGGATGCCTCTGGAAAGCATTTTCAAACCCTGGCAGAATGGCCTGCTGGTCCAGGCAAACCCTTGCTTCACAGGACCTTGGACCGCCCTTACCAAGCGACTTGTTACACTTCATAAGACAGTTGTCCTGTCAAGCCCCCACTTCATCGGGGAGATCAGGTCCTCCCCTCCAGTACCTCTCATCCAAGGCAGTTGACCTATATTTGGCAAGATCATTCCAGCCGCTTTAGATCCGCTCATCTGATATCTGCATCTGAACCATGACCCACCTCCTCCGTGCCGATGCCCTTCACCCCGATTTTATCAAATTGGTCCGCCTATTGGATGCCGACCTGGCCACTCGTGATGGAGATGAACATGCATTTTATGCCACCTTCAATACAACCGATCATCTAAGACAAGTCATTATAGCCTATCAGGATGAACTGCCGGTGGCTTGCGGAGCGATCCGACCCTATGCAGAGGCCAGCATGGAAGTCAAACGCATGTATACACTTCCAACCTATCGTGGAAAGGGGATCGCAGGTCAGGTCCTAACTGCTCTGGAATCCTGGGCGACTGATCTTCACGCATTTCGATGCATCCTCGAAACCGGACTCAAACAGCCTGAAGCTATAGCCCTGTACACCCGCCATGGATATACACGCATTCCCAACTATGGCCCTTACGTAGATGTGAAAAATAGTCTGTGTTTTGAAAAGCTCCTGACCAAATCCTAAACCAACCCTCCTTTAAAACCACCTGTAATGAGACGTAGCGTGATCAACCTCATCATTATACTGACAGCACTGCCCATCCTACTTCCACTGTACAATCCATCGCTGGAACTGGGAGGCATCGGTATAGCCTTAGGTGTCTGGGGGCTTTACGTCTCCCCGATCATCATCTTTGGGTACTTAGCCTATTTGTATATCGAGCATAGCAAACAGGATGCTCACAAATAGCCATTCTCCGCATCCGGGTGAGTATGGCATCACTATCCAGCGCATTGCATCACAATAACCCGATATTGCTTTCTTCTTTAAACAATTCCACTTATCTTGAAGAGCCACGCCAGGCTATATCCAAGAGTCTAACATATCAAACTCTACCTTCCATGAACAAGCTGCTAATCACCCTAGTTGCAAGCTGCTTTTTCGCTCTGTCATCAGAAGCTCAAATTATCAATTTTTCAGATTCTACGTTCAAACAGAACCTCCTTGCCATTACTGTAAATCATCAAATGGCCAGGGGACTTGATGGACATTTTACTTCGATTGATAAAAATCAGAACGGTGAAATTGAGCAGGTTGAAGCTGACTCCATATCAGAACTATATTATAACAATTTGGTATCGGGCACACCCAATGATACGCTATGCATAGATGAGCTATCTCTATTTACAAATCTTCATTATTTATCTCTTGACGGCATCTCAATAGACCATTTCACTTTTTCCAATCACAATCATTTGAGAAACTTAAAGATCTTTGATAACAAATTTGACTTTACCATACATCTGGAAAATCTACCTGGTCTTGACAGCATATCATTTTATGGATTAGGCAAAAAAGTAAAAGAATTTTCATTGACAAATGTGCCCTTAAAATATCTCAATGTTGGTTTTTTAGCTGAAAAATCGTGGATTGAAGCAATTCATTCTTTAGAAACATTAATAATCCCATTTTACAACTTTCAAAACAACCTTCCTATTAAACTTGACTTGAGCCAAATGAATAATTTGCGCTATCTGGACATCAACAACAAAGACCTTCATACGATCTACTTCCCTGTGCCAAACAAAATTGAATACCTGGACATCTCAGACAATTTTATCACTTCTTTTGATAAAACAGGATTTAATGAAATTAAAGATATCACGATTGACCACAACTATCTGAAAGTCCTGGATCTTTCCGGGTTAAGTACGCTTGAAACTTTAGATTGCAGCTCTCAAAACAATCTACTCCTTTCAGGAATTATACCTTGAGGACTGCAATAACTTGAAAGTATTGAATTGCGAAAGGTCCAGCTCTGACACTCTTGACCTTTCAGGAC